>NZ_BAAGVH010000003.1:0-743534 GCF_054780975.1 Tsukamurella serpentis | reverse complement strand
AAATAAACGAGAAAAGCCACAACACAAACAACCAAAATAATGATTGTCCATGCGTGCCAAAAAACTTGGCACTGACAATTTCATCGACACACTGTTGAGTTCTCAAAGAACACGCCAAACGCGGCCGTCCACACCAGAAACCCAAAGGCCCCTCACTCATGTGAACCGCACCCTCGCAGGCAACCGTTCCAGGTTACATTCTCACAACCCGCCTGTCAAGGCGACCCGCTCGAAGCAACCGATGTAGCTTAGCAGAACCGATTTCCGTACGCAACTCGCTCTCGCGGGCCGCGCCGGCATCGACATCCAGCCATGGCGAATCGCTCCCTACCGCTCGCTGCGGCGGAAGTATGACTTCCGATTGACTGGCTGCTCGAAGCAACCGGTCTAGCTTAGCAGACCGGATTTCGGTGTGCAACTCGCTCTCGCGGGCCGCGCCGACATCTGATCCGCCCACCACATGGTGCAACCACACGATCGCTACGAGCGCGACCGAGCTAGTCGGTTCTACTTCCGTGGTGGTCAGCACGATGATTCTTGCGAATCGTCCCGGTTTCCGGCATCCGGCGGCGCTTCGAGATTCCGCATGATGCGGTCTCGGTGGGCCTTGCCGGGCGGCGCCGTGGCGCGCTGACTCGATATAAGTTACACAGGTCGAACTCGGAATACAAATCGGCAGGTCATCCACCGGTTCCGACGGTCCGCGAGAGTGCTCAGGGAACCCGCTCGAGCCAGCCTCCGAGGGCCTTCACGTTGTCCACGAAGTGCGGATATCCGCGATCGATGTGGAAGACGTCGTGAACCTCGGTGACACCGTCGGCGCACAACCCGGCCAGGACCAGTCCGACGCCGGCCCGGATATCGGTGGACCAGACCGGTGCGCTGGAGAGCTGCTCCACTCCCCTGATCACGGCGTGGTGACCGTCCGTGCGGGCATCCGCTCCGAGTCGCACCATCTCCTCGACGAATCGGAAGCGTGCCTCGAAGACGTTCTCGGTGATGATGGACATGCCGTCGGCGACACAGGCCATGCCGATCGCCATCGGCTGCAGATCGGTGGGGAATCCGGGGAACGGCAGCGTCGCCACGTTGACCGCATGAGGCCGCTCCGGACAGGCGATCCGGAAACCGTCCGCCCGTTCGGTCACCGTCGCCCCCGCATCCTGGAGCTTCTGCAGAACCACCCCGAGCGTCTCCGGAGCCACACCGTTGACGGTGATGTCACCGCGCGTCATCACCGCTGCGAAACCCCAGGTGGCGGCGACGATGCGGTCACCGATGACGCGGTGCTCGGTGGGATGCAGGCGCTCGACCCCGCGCACCATCAGGGTGTCGGTGCCGATCCCGGAGATGTCGGCACCCATCTGCACCAACATCTCGCACAGATCGATGATCTCCGGCTCCCTGGCGACATTGCTGATCACCGTCAGGCCCGCGGCCAGCACTGCGGCCATCAGGATGTTCTCGGTGGCGCCCACCGACGGGAACTCCAGCGTGATCTCCGCGCCGGTCAACGAATCGGCCTGGGCGACAACACATCCGTGTTCGATGGAGCTGGTCGCTCCGAGCGCGCGCAGACCGGACTGGTGCATGTCCAGCGGCCGCGAGCCGATCGCGTCACCACCGGGAAGCGCGACCACGGCACGTCGCTCGCGGGCCATCAACGGCCCCAGAACGCAGACCGACGCGCGGAACTGCTTGACCGCATCGAAGTCGGCGCGGTGATTGAGGGTGGCCGGCGTGGTGATCCGCGCGGTGTCCCCGTCGAGCTCCACCTCGGCGCCGAGTCCGCGCAGGACATCCGCCATCAGCGGCACGTCCAGGATCTCGGGACAGTTCGTGAGCACCGAGGTGCCCTCGGCCAGCAGAGTGGCCGCCATCAACTTCAGCACGCTGTTCTTCGCGCCGCCGACCGAGACCTCGCCGGCCAGTCGCGCTCCGCCGTGCACCAGAAACTTCTCACCCACGTCGCTCAGCCTATGGCACTGCGGCTCTCGCCGTGACAGCCTGTGAGCATGGCCGTCCACCTCACCCGCATCTACACCCGTACCGGCGACGACGGGACCACCGGACTGGGCGATTTCTCCCGGGTCTCGAAGTCCGATTCACGCCTTCGCGCGTACGCCGACTGTGACGAGGCGAACGCCGCGCTCGGCGTGGCGGTCACCGTCGGACAGCCTGAACCACGGCTCGGGGAGATCCTGCTGCGCATCCAGAACGAACTGTTCGACGTCGGAGCGGACCTGTCCACCCCGATCGAGGACGAACCGGAGCATCCCCCACTGCGGGTGGGCCCGGAGTACATCGACCGGCTCGAGGCCTGGTGCGATGAGTACAACGCGGATCTACCGAAGCTGGACTCGTTCGTTCTCCCCGGCGGAACTCCACTCGCGGCGTACCTGCACGTGGCGCGCACCGTCGTGCGGCGGGCCGAGCGAGCGGCGTGGGAGGCCCGGGGTGAATACGGGGACTCGGTCTCCGAGCTGCCGGCGAAGTACCTCAATCGGCTCTCGGACCTGCTGTTCATCCTGTCCAGGGTGGCCAACCCCGAGGGTGACGTGCTGTGGCGCCCGGGCGGAGCGCGGGACTAGTCCACGCGCTGCCGGCGCGGATCCGGCCGGGACTCCAGCCAGGACTGGAACGCGGTCAGGCCGTCCCGGGCGAAGGCGAGCTCGGTGTCGCCGTGCGGGGTGACCGCATGAACGATCACCATGTCCGGGTCGATCACATCGAGTTCCGTGCCGTGCGGGGAACGCCGGCCGACGATCTCGGTCTGTGCGCGGGGGATCGTCCAGCTGGGACCGAGCCGCACGCTGGAGAGGCGGAAGTAGCGCAGTTCGTGATCGCCGTAGCGCAGAGTGCCGTGCCGCCAGCCCTGCTCCGGCTCGGCCGGTAGATACCTCAGGATGATCGGCACTCCCGCCACCCGCAGGCTGTACAGACGCAGCACGACCACCACGCCGGCGACGAGCACCACCAGCACGGCGACCACTACGCCGAAGACGATGACGCCCATGCCGATCCGCTCCCTTGTCGACGGCCCGAGATGGCCGAAAGCCGGTGGCCCGTTATCGCCGGGCCACCGGCTTTCACGCTGCTGTACCTATATTACTTGCCGGCGAGCAGTTCGAGGGCGCGCAATTGTCCCTGCGCCACCGCCTGCTCGTCGGAACCGTCTGCCGCGGTCTCGAGGGCACGACGCACATCGGCCTCCACGAGCGACGACGCCCACTGGGCACCGTCCGCGAGCACGGTCACCTTCTCACCGGTCACCGAGAGGAAGCCGCCGCGGATCGCCGCGGCCAGCCGCTCGCCGCTGGTGGTATCGATGGCGACCGCGCCACCGCCCACGAGCTGGCCGAACAGCGGCTCGTGGTGAGCCAGCAGACCCAGCTCACCCTCCGTGGTCTGGGCGATGACGAAGGTCGCCTCGCCCGACCACAGCCGCTCCTCGACGGATACGACCTCTACCTGAAACGCCGTGTCAGCCAATTGGAGGTCACTTCCCGGCGATCTTCTTCGCGGCCGCCTCGACGTCGTCGAGACCACCACAGCTGTTGAACGCCTGCTCGGGCAGGTGATCGAACTCGCCCTTGGCGACCCGGTCGAAGGCCTCGATGGTGTCGGCCAGCGGCACGACCGAGCCCTTCTCGCCGGTGAACTTCTCGGCGACGAGGAAGTTCTGGCCGAGGAACTTCTGGATACGGCGAGCGCGCTGCACCGTGACCTTGTCCTCCTCGGAGAGCTCGTCCATACCGAGGATCGCGATGATGTCCTGCAGCTCCTTGTACTTCTGCAGGATGCGCTTGACCTCGTTGGCGACGCGGAAGTGCTCGTCGCCGACGATCGAGGCCTCGAGGATGCGCGAGGTCGAGGTCAGCGGATCCACGGCCGGGTAGATACCCAGCTGCGAGATCGGGCGTGAGAGCTCGGTGGTCGCGTCGAGGTGCGCGAAGGTGGTGGCCGGAGCCGGGTCGGTGTAGTCGTCAGCGGGCACGTAGATGGCCTGCAGCGAGGTGATCGACCGGCCCTTGGTCGAGGTGATGCGCTCCTGGAGCTCACCCATCTCGTCCGCCAGGGTGGGCTGGTAACCCACGGCCGAGGGCATACGACCGAGCAGGGTCGAGACCTCGGAACCGGCCTGGGTGAAGCGGAAGATGTTGTCGATGAACAGCAGCACGTCCTGGTGCTGGACATCGCGGAAGTACTCGGCCATGGTGAGGGCCGAGAGGGCGACGCGCATACGCGTGCCCGGCGGCTCGTCCATCTGACCGAACACCAGGGCGGTGTCCTGCAGAACGCCCATCTCCTCCATCTCGAGGTGGAGGTCGGTGCCCTCACGGGTGCGCTCACCGACGCCGGCGAACACCGAGGTGCCGGAGAACTCGCGGGCGATACGGGTGATCATCTCCTGGATCAGAACGGTCTTGCCGACGCCGGCACCACCGAACAGACCGATCTTGCCACCCTTGACGTACGGGGTCAGCAGGTCGATGACCTTGATGCCGGTCTCGAGGATCTCGGTCTTGCCCTCGAGCTGATCGAAGGCCGGAGGCTTGCGGTGGATGCCCCACTGCTCGCCGTCGCGGCCGAGTCCCGGGGTGTCCAGGCAGTCACCGAGAGCGTTGAAGACGTGTCCCTTGACGACGTCGCCGACGGGAACGCGGATCGGGTGACCGGAGTCGGTCACGTCGGTGCCGCGGACCAGGCCGTCGGTGGGCTGCATCGAGATGGCGCGCACCAGGTTGTCACCGAGGTGCTGCGCGACCTCGAGGGTCAGCGTCTTGGCCACGGACGGGAGGGTGATCTCCGCGTGCAGTGCGTTGAACAGGTCGGGAACGGCGCCGCGCGGGAACTCGATGTCGACGACCGGGCCGATGACCCGCGTCACGCGACCGGTGGCCGCAGCGGTGCCCGCCGACGCGGGCTGGGTAGCTGTAGTCATACTTTCTTATCCCGTTTCTTAGTTTGCGAGGGCGCCGGCGCCACCGACGATTTCGCTGATTTCCTGGGTGATCTGAGCCTGACGGAGCTGGTTGGCCTCACGGGAGAGCGAGATCGCCAGCTCGTTGGCGTTGTCGGTGGCCGCCTTCATGGCCGTACGGCGCGCCGCGTTCTCCGAGGCCGCCGAGTCCAGCAGGGCCGCGAAGACGCGGGTCGCGATGTACTTCGGGAGTAGCGCCGACAGCAGCGTGTCGGCACTGGGCTCGAAGGTGAAGTTGCGCTCCGGGCCCTCGCCCGCGGTGTCCTCCTCGGCCTCCTGCACCACGAGCGGCGCCATCCGCCGCACCTCGGGGTTCTGGGAGAGCATCGAGACGAAGCGGGTGTACACGATGTGCAGCTCGTCGACGCCGTGGGTCTCCACACCGTCGATGGTCACGTACTCCTGCGAGCCGGCCTCGAACAGCTTCACCAGGGTCTCGGTCGCGGCGACCGCGTCCGTATGGTGCGGCTGCTGGGAGAAACCGGTCCACGATCCCGCGACCTTCTGGCCGCGGAAGGTGAAGTAGTCGACACCCTTCTGCCCCATCGCGTACAGGACGGGCTCCTTGCCCTCGTCCTTGAGCAACTGGATCAGCTCACGGGTCTCGCGCAGCACGTTCGAGTTGTAGCCGCCGCACATACCGCGGTCCGAGGTGACGACGAGGATCGCCGCCCGCTTCGGCTCCGGACGCTCGGTCAGCAGCGGGTGGTCGAGCGATCCCGATTTGCTGGCCAGCTCCGAGAGGACCGAGGTCATCTCCTCGGCGTACGGCTTGGCAGCCGCGACCCGAGCCTGCGCCTTGGTGATCCGCGAGGTCGCGATCAGTTCCTGCGCCTTGGTGATCTTCTTGGTCGAGTTCACCGACCGGATCCGCGAGCGCAGCTCACGAATACTAGCCATTGCGCTTGACCTTGATCGTCTCGTGCTCGACGTCCTCGGCGGGCAGAGCGTCGCTCTCGGCCTCGTTGACCACGCGCGAGCCGTCGGAGGCGAGGAAGCTCTGCTTGAACTTGTCGGTCTCGGCCTCGAGGATCTTCGCCTGGTCCTTCTCCAGGACCGCGCCGCCGGCGATCGAGTCGTAGACACCGGAGGCGGCGTGGTGCAGGTGGCTGAGCAGCTCGGCGTCGAACCGGCGGACGTCCTCGACCGGCACCGAGTCGTAGTAGCCCTCACCGCACAGGTAGATCGAGACGATCTCGTCCTCGACCGAGACCGGGCTGTACTGGTCCTGCTTGAGCAGCTCGACCCAGCGGGCGCCACGGGCCAGCTGCGCCTTCGAGGCGTCGTCGAGGTCCGAGGCGAAGGCCGAGAAGGCCTCGAGCTCACGGAACTGGGCCAGCTCCAGACGCAGCGAACCGGAGACCTTCTTCAGGCCCTTCGTCTGCGCGGCGCCACCGACGCGGGAGACCGAGGTACCGACGTTGATCGCCGGGCGGACACCCTTGTTGAACAGGTCGGACTCGAGGAAGACCTGACCGTCGGTGATCGAGATGACGTTGGTCGGGATGAACGCCGAGACGTCGTTGGCCTTGGTCTCGATGATCGGCAGCGCGGTCATCGAACCGCCGCCGAGGGCGTCGGACAGCTTCGCCGAACGCTCCAGCAGACGCGAGTGCAGGTAGAAGACGTCACCCGGGTAGGCCTCGCGGCCCGGCGGGCGGCGCAGCAGCAGCGAGATCGCGCGGTAGGCCTCGGCCTGCTTGGAGAGGTCGTCGAAGACGATCAGGACGTGCTTGCCCTGGTACATCCAGTGCTGGCCGAGAGCGGAGCCGGTGTACGGCGCCAGCCACTTGAAGCCGGCCGAGTCGGATGCGGGGGCCGCGACGATGGTGGTGTACTCCATCGCGCCGGCCTCGTCGAGGGCGGCCTTCACGCCGGCGATCGTCGAGCCCTTCTGGCCGATGGCGACGTAGATGCAGCGGACCTGCTTGGTCGGGTCGCCGGTCTCCCAGTTCGCCTTCTGGTTGAGGATGGTGTCGACGCAGACCGCGGTCTTACCGGTCTTGCGGTCACCGATCACCAGCTGACGCTGACCGCGGCCGATGGCGGTCATCGCGTCGATCGCCTTGATGCCGGTGGCCAGCGACTCCTCGACCGGCTGACGCTCGAGCACGGTGGCGGCCTGCAGCTCCAGCACGCGCTGCTCGTCCGCCTCGATGTCGCCCAGGCCGTCGATCGGCTGGCCGAGCGGGTTGACCACGCGGCCGAGGAACTTGTCGCCCACCGGCACCGAGAGCACATCGCCGGTACGGCGGACCTGCTGGCCCTCCTCGAGCTCCTCGTAGTTGCCGAGGATGACGGCGCCGATCTCGTCCTCATCCAGGTTCAGCGCCACACCGAGCACCCCACCGGGGAACTCGAGCAGCTCGTTCGCCATCGCGCCGGGCAGGCCCGAGACGTGCGCGATGCCGTCGGCGGTGTCGGAGACGACGCCGATCTCCTCGCGCGAGGCGTCGGCCTCGAACGTCGATACGTACTGTTCGATCGCGCCCTTGACGTCGTCGGTTGAGATCGTCAACTCAGCCATGAGTACTCGTTTCCCTCTGTGTGGTTCGGTGAAAGTTCGGTTTGGTTAGCGGGGCAGCTGCTCGGCGGCACGGTCGAGGCGCGAGGCGATGTCGCCGTCGATGACCTCGTTGCCGACGGTGATCCGCAGGCCACCCAGCAGTTCGGGCACGACCTCGGTCTGCACCGCGATCTTGCGCTGGTAGATGCGGGCCAGCAGATCCGAGGTACGGGCCTGCTGAGGCTCGGTGAGCGCCACGGCGGACTCGACGATCGCGACCGACTCACCGCGGCGGGCGGCGGCCAGCTCGGCGATCGAGGCGACCGAGGCGTCGATACGGCCGCTGCGCAGCAGCCGCACCGTCTGGCGCAGCAGCGCGGCGGTGTGGTCGTTGACCTTGCCGCCGAAGACCTTGTCCAGCAGTGCGATGCGCTGTTCGGCGGGCACGCGGGTGTCCGAGAGCATCGCGGTGAGCTTCGGCTCCGCCTCGAGCGCGCGGCCGGCGCGGAAGAGCTCGTCCTCGGTGTCGTCGAGACGGCCGGCGCGCTCTGCGCCGAGCAGCACCGCGACCCGGGCCTGACGCTCGACCGCGGTGGCGAAGTCCGCCGGATCCGACCACTTCGAGGCCGCCGCGTCCTGGACGAAGGCGACGGCGTCGTCGGAGATCTTGCCGCCGAACAGCGTCGAGACGAAGGTGCGCTTGCCCTCGGGGGCGTCCGAGGACTCCGTGAGGTGCTTACGCAGCACCGGCTGCTGGTTGAGAACGTTGACCACATCGGCCAGGTCGTCCGCGGTACGGGCCAGAGCGGCGTCGTCACCGGCGGCGATCCGCTGATCGAAGCCGGCGGACAGGGCCCGGACCGACTCACGGCTCGAAGCCCGCATGGAGCGGGTGCCGATGCGATCGGACTCGGTGACCCGCACCTCGTCCGCGCCCTGGGTCATCTGCTCGAGCTCGTCGAGCGCGCGATCGACCGAGGAGGACTGGTTCGCCGGATCGGCCAGGTAGCCGCGCACCAGCTTGCCCGCGACGTCGACCGCCTCCAGGCCCAGCGCCGAGCGGTAGCCACGGATCAGGTTGCTGCGGTTGAGGGCGATCTGCCCCTCCCCGTGCTCCCCGATCCGAGCGACCTCACGGTCGGTCTGCAGGCGCATCTCGTCACGGATGGCATCGGCGTCGCCGCGTGCCTCGTCGCGGATGCGGCTGCCCTCGCGGGCGGCGTCCTCACGGGCCCGCTCACCGGCGGCGCCGGCCTCGGCCAGCTTCTGGCGCGCCGTCGCGGCGGCCTCGAGCTGTGCCCGCACCGTCTCCTGACGCTCCTTCATGAGCTTCTTGACCAGCGGAACCACGTACTTCCACAGGACGAAGAGGACGACCGCGAAGCCGACTAGGTTTCCGAGAAAAATACCCATCTAGTTCTTCACCACCGAATTGCTTGCGAGTTCGTCCAGCTTCGACTTCAGTGCCGGGTCCTGCGTCACGTCGAAGCCCAGCACGCGGCTGGCCAACGACGCCGAGAGCGGAGCGAGGTCACCACGAGCTGCGCTGGTCGCGGCCTCACCCGCGACCTGCAGCTGCTCGGTCTTCTCCCGCGTGACCGCGTCCGCCTCGGCGCTGGCCCGCTGCTTCTGCTCCTCCATCGAGGCACGGCCGCTGGCGCGCGCCTCGTCGCGGATGGAGCCCGCCTCGGCACGAGCGGAGGTCACGCCGTCGCGGTACTCGGACTCGGCGTCCTCGAACCCCTTGGCGGCCTCGCGGCCGTCCGTTGCGGTCTGGGCGAGCATCGCTTCGCGTTCGTCCAGGACCTTGCGGATCGGCGGCACCACGAAGAACCAGATCACCGAGAGCACGATCAAGAAGATGATCAGGCACGTGATGAAGGTTCCAGCGGTGGGAAGGAGGAAGTTCCCCTCAGCGAGCTGCATGACGTCAGTTCCCGTTTCTGTTCAGGAGGTGGATCAGCCGAGCGGGTTCGCGAACACGAACAGGGCCATGAAGGCCAGGTTGATGAAGTACGCGGCCTCGACCAGACCGACGGTGATGAAGAACGGGGTCATCAGGCGGCCCTGGGCCTCCGGCTGCCGCGCGATGCCGGCGACGAGCTGGGAACCGGCGAGACCGTTGCCGATACCGGCGCCGATGGCGCCGCCACCCATGATCAGGCCGCCGCCGATGAGGGCACCCTGAGCGATGTTCGGATCCATTTATCTTTTCCCTTTCGGTTTCTGGTAGTCGGCCTACCAGGGTCTACAGTCCGCGGCCCGTTCGGGCCGTGGCGGTCAGTGGTCCGTCTTCTCCATGGACATGGAGAAGTACAGGATCGTGAGCAGTGAGTAGATGAACGCCTGGATCAGACCGACGAACAGGTCGAACATCTTCCACAGCGAGTTCGGCAGCCACAGCACGTAGGCCGGCAGCAGCGCGATCAGGGCCACCATGACGGTGCCCGCGAACAGGTTGCCGAACAGTCGCAGCGAGAGCGAGACCGGCTTGGCCAGCTCCTCGATGATGTTGATCGGCGCCAGTCCCACGGCGTGGCCCTTGACGAGCTTGACCGGGTAGCCCAGCACACCGTGGGTCTTGATGCCGGCGGCGTGGTACCAGA
The DNA here is from genome assembly GCF_054780975.1 of Tsukamurella serpentis. NCBI lineage: Bacteria > Bacillati > Actinomycetota > Actinomycetes > Mycobacteriales > Tsukamurellaceae > Tsukamurella > Tsukamurella serpentis. Next base: position 733,438 of record NZ_BAAGVH010000003.1, on the reverse strand, counting down.
TGAACACCACGAGCGTCATCGCGAAGACGAAGCTGACGTCGGCGGCCGGCGGCATGAAGATCTCAGCGGGCCCCTCGCTGGTCCCGTACTGCAGGGGCAGCACGGCCAGCCAGTTCGCGGACAGGATGAACACGAACAGCCCGACGGCGAGCGGCAGCACGAAGGGCGCCACCCGCATCCCGATGGCGGACTCGATCTGCTGACGCATCTGGATGGTCAGGGCCTCCCAGAACAACTGCACACCGCTGGGCACACCGGTCGAGGTGACCTTGGCCCGCAGGATGAACGCCAGCGTCAGCACGATCACCGCGGCGATGGACGTGGCCAGGATCGTGTCCCAGTGGAAGGTCAGGCCCCACAACTCGAAAGACTTGTAATGGGCGACCTTGATCGAGGCCTCGGCGGCGTACAGAGTCGTGTTCATGGCTGCTGGCGAAGCCCTTTCAGAACGGGAATGACGGTGTTGAGGACGAGGATGACCTGGCCGGCCGCAAGACCGAAGATCACACCCAGGCCATCGGGCCGGAAGAAGTAGGCGATGACGATCGCGATCACCGAGACCGCACCCAGCCGGACCATCGAGTTCACCGCGACGGGGGCCTTACGGGGCTCGTCCTCCGCGGTGACGGTGGCGACCTTGATGACGGCGAGCTTCGCGTTCAGCAGAGCGAGCAGCCCGCCGACGAAGAACCAGATACCGAGGAAGGTGTGACCGAACGCGACGGAGACTCCGGCGACGACGACGGACAGTCCGGCCAGGATCACGAAGGGATTGGTGAAAGTCACAACACCGCGGGTGAGCGCACCATCGACTGAGGGGGCCGGCGTCGTCATGTCCCCTCCTTCGGGGTCGGGGCCGCGTACGGATTGCGCTCCGTAGCGACTGGGCGGCGTCTGCCGAATCCGGGACATGGGTCACATCGCGGATTCTTTGTGATTGGCTGAGACTCTACCAAGAAGTCAGGACGCTCCCCACATCGGGGTTCGGCCCGACTTCCGTCGTGATCTCACCGATCGACTACACACGATAGTACAACCGCGACGGCCGCCCACGGTCACCGTGACCGCGACCCGCTCGCCGCCCGCGACCTCGGCTTTTCGCCGTAACGTTCGCGCAGCCGCGGCACGATCCGCGGGACCACGGTGACCACGAGAGCACACAACAGCCCGGCGCCGAAGAGCGGCGCGATCAGCGTCGGCGGGAGCATCGTGGACGCGGCCGCGCTCAGGCTCAGCACACCCACCCACAGATAGATCACCAGCACCACCCGGCGCTGACTGTGCCCGAGCCCGAGCAGGCGGTGGTGCAGGTGCATCTTGTCGGCGGTGAACGGGTGCACCCCGGCCCGGGTGCGCCGCACCACCGCGAGCAGCAGGTCCAGCATGGGCACGAACATCACCGCCACCGCGAGCAGGAGCGGCAGCAGCAGCGCGAAGATGTCGGTGGCGCCGTAGGCGTTCTGCGAGATCCGTCCGGACGCCGAGGTGGACGCAGCGGCCAGGGTCAGGCCCAGCAGCATGGAGCCGGAGTCCCCCATGAAGATGCGTGCGGGCTGGAAGTTGTGCGGCAGGAAGCCCACGCAGGCGCCGAACAGGGCCGCGGCGATCAGCGCCGGGGGGTACGAGGGGGCATCGCCCCCGGAGTCGAACATCAGCCCCATGGAGAAGATCAGGATCGCCAGCGCCGCCAGCGCGGCGACACCGGCGAGCAGACCGTCGAGCCCGTCGATGAAGTTCATGGCGTTCACCGTGGCGACCGCCACCAGCACCGTCAGCAGCCCGGCCTGCAGCTGGTCGAGCACGACGGTGGTGTTGATGCCCGGCACGTAGACCACGTTCCAGGCCACCCCCATCACCACCAGCAGGGCGGAGGCGAAGATCTGACCGACCAGTTTGGTGAGCGCGTCGATCCCCCACCGGTCGTCGATCATCCCTACGGTGACGATCACCCCGCCCGCGATGAGGACCGCGATCGCATCGTTGGAATAGGTGAACCCGCGGGTCAGCGCCGGCAATTGGGCGGCGAGGAAGATGCCGCCGACCATGCCCGCATAGATGCCCACGCCACCGAGGCGCGGCGTGGGGACCTCGTGCACGTCCCGGGCGCGCGGCACGGCGACCGCGCCGAACCGGGTGGCGACCACCCGGACGAGTGAGGTCGCAAAAAATGCGACAACTGCAGCTGTCAGTCCTACTACCAGCAATTCTCGCATCGGTACACCTGCGGCACCGGCCCCGATGACCGCGCCGCCCGACGCCTGAATGTGCACGCGTGCGAATGTACTCGCCCACCCACGGCAGCCTGGTACGGCAGGCCGACGACGACCGGAATCGGTTCGAGCCCACCCGTTCTGAACTGAGGCGATACCCACGCCGCCACCGAACTGCAGGAATGTTACTGACGAGTCGCTCACCCGCCTCAGCGAAGCGGGCCAATGGCGCACATCACACTCGGGACCGTTATAGTGTCCTCGGTCATACCCCGGAAAACGCAGGCGTGCGGATCGGTGTAGCCACTGTCGAGAGGAGGCGTTCGGGTGACGGAGACCGTTGCACAGGGCGCGAGAACAGCCAAACGACCGTCTTACTGGTCGATCATCAGCAAGAACTTCTCGTCGACCGTCGTTGACTCGTTCCGCACCATCGGCCGCAGCGTCCGGATGCTGATCATGACGCTGGTCGCCATGGTCACCGACACCGTGCGCGGGCGCCTGCAGTGGAAGGAAGCGCTCAACCAGGTCTGGTACATGATCGGTGTCACCACCGTTCCCGGAATCCTGATCGCGATCCCGTTCGGCATCGTCATCTCCATCCAGGTGGGGAACATCATCAGTCAGCTCGGCGCGGCCTCACTGTCCGGTGCCGCGGGCGGCCTGGCCGTGATCACCCAGGGCGCGCCGATCGCCACCGGCCTGCTGCTCGCCGGCGCCGGCGCTTCGGCCATCGCCGCCGACCTCGGGGCGCGCACCATCCGCGAGGAGACCGACGCCATGCGGGTGATGGGCATCAACCCGCTCAACCGCCTGGTCGTTCCCCGCCTGCTGGCCGCGTGGATCGTCTCCCCACTGCTGAACATCCTGATCATCGCGGTCGGCACCATCGCCGGTTACCTGGTCGCGGTCGGTGGGCAGGGCGTCACGCCCGGTGCGTACTGGCTCTCGTTCGGTTCCTTCGCCAAGCCCGTCGACGTGTGGATCTCCCTGATCAAGTCCCTGATCTTCGGCACCGTCATCGCGATCATCGGGTGCCAGCGCGGCCTGGAGGCCCGCGGCGGCTCACGCGGCGTGGCCGACGCGGTCAATGCCACCGTAGTCCTGGCGTTCGTGGTCATCTTCGCGCTGAACCTGCTGATCACGCAGGTCACGACGATGTTCTTCCCGATGCAGGTGGGTTAGGAAACATGGCAACCGTCTACCGCCCTCGGGGCACACGCTGGTTCTTCCGGATCTTCGGCGGCTCGGGCTCGGCCTGGGGCGTCTTCGACACCCTGGGGCACGTCGTCTCGTTCGTGGCCGAGGTGATCCGCACCGTGCCGCACGCGATCAAGCACTACCGGTCGCAGATCATGTACATCCTCACCGACATCACCTGGGGCCGCGGCGCCCTGATCGTCGGCGGCGGTACCGCCCCGGTGCTCGCGGTCCTCGGTATCACCGTCGGCGGCATCGTCGCGGTGCAGGGTTTCGCGATCCTCAACATGCTCGGCATGGGCCCGCTGACCGCGGTGGTGGCGAGTTTCGCCAACACCCGTGAGTTCGCCCCGATCCTGGCCGGTGTCGGCTTCGCCGCGCAGGCCGGATGCCGCATGACCGCCGAGATCGGCTCCATGCGGATCAACGAGGAGATCGACGCCCTGGAGTCCCTGGGTCTGCGTTCGGTCTCGTTCGTGGTCACCACCCGCGTGCTCGCCGGCCTGATCGCGGTGGTCCCGGTGTACCTGATCACCCTGATCCTGTCCTGGCTGGCCTGCGCCTGGGTGGTCAAATCCGTGTACGGGATGCCGTCGGGCACCTACGAGCACTACTTCAGTCAATTCGTCAGCGGCACAGACATATTCTTCTCCGTGATCAAGGTCGCGGTGTTCCTCACCGCGGTCATCGTCATCCACTGCTACCAGGGTTTCTTCGCCTCCGGCGGCCCGGAGGGCGTGGGCACGGCATCGGGGCGCGCGATCCGCGCCAGCCTGGTCGCCGTGATCGTCCTCGACCTGATCATGACCGTCACGCTGTGGGGCTTCACCTCCCCGGTCTACTTCAAGGGGTAACCAATGGGAGTCGTATCCGTACCCGGTCTCTCACTCGAACGCTCGGTACTGCGCCGGCGGGGCCTGATCACCGTCGCGGTGATCCTGGTGCTGATCCTGGTGGGTTGGCTGGTCAAGAGCATCTGGCCCAAGGACGAGTTCTCGTTCACGCTGCGCTCCCCCTCGGTGGCGGCCGGCGTGGTCGACGGTGCCCCGGTGCGGATCCAGGGCGTCCAGGTGGGCACCGTGACCGGCATCCGCGCGCTCGGCAACGGGCAACAGGGCGTCACCCTGACGATGAAGTCCGCCGACGGCCGGTCGCTGACCAACAACCTCGAAGCCGCGTACTCGGCGGGCAACCTGTTCGGCGTCACGGAAGTCATCCTCACTCCGCACGAGGGCGGCGGTGAGCTGCGCGACGGGGCCGAGATCGCACCGACCAAGCCGATCACCGACAACACCGTCTCGAACATGATCGCCACCATCGGTGACGTCAACAGCGAGGCGCTGCGCCCGCACATGAGCCAGATCCTGCTGAACTTCGACGCCTCCTCGAAGGCCATGCTGCCGCTGTTCACCACGCTCGGCAGCATCGCCCAAGCGGTCCAGGACACCCAGAAGCTCTCGACCGCACAGACCTTCCCGCAGGTCACGCAGGCGATACAGCGAGCCGATTCGGCGGCCACCGCCGTCATTCCGGCGATCAAGGCGCTCTACGCCTACCAGCCGCTGCAGGACAAGCAGTGGACGGACCGGGCCAAGGCGTCCCTGGACGCGCTGACCAACAACAACGACAGCCTCACCGCCGCCCTCCAGAAGATCCTCACCCCGGAGGCGCTCCAGGGACTTCAGGTGAGCACCCCCATGCTGGTGAACCTGATGAAGCCGCTGTTGACGGCCTTCCCGAACGGCAGTGCGGGCACCGTCGGCATCCAGATCGGCCAACTGATCGACAACGTGCGCAAGGCCATGCCGAACACTCCGAACGGCCCGATGCTGAACGTGCGCCTGTCGGTGGACTTCCCGGCGGTCGCCGCTGCGCTGCCGCCACTGCCCACCTTCGAGTACGTACCGCCCAAGCCGGGCGAGCGGCCCGCGGGCACTCCCTCGGCGCCCCCGGCCGTGGCCGCACCGTCCGCGGGCGTCCCGGTCTCACCGGGCCCGGCAGCGGCGTCCAAGCCGGCCACCGCGGGCACCGGTACCGTTCCGACGAGCACCCCGACCCCGAAGCCTGGGAGCTGAAGCCACGATGAAGTCAATGAAGATGACCGCGGTCAAGATCGTGGTCTTCGCGGCGGTGATGGTCCTGCTGCTGGTGCTGGTGATGCAGGCGCTCACTCGGCCGACGCAGGGTGACGTCGATACCTTCCATGCCAAGTTCAAGGACGTCTCGGGCCTGAAGGTCGGCGACGACGTACGCATGCTCGGTGTGCAGGTGGGCAAGGTCCGCAACATCGAGGTGCAACAGTCCTCGGACCACCGCCTGTCCAACGCGGCGGTGACCTTCACCCTGCAGCGCGAGCGCAAGTTCCGCACCGACGACACCGTGGCCATCCGGTACCAGAACCTGACCGGCACCCGGTTCCTCGAGGTGCAGCCGAACCCTCAGCGAGGGTCCGCACCGCAGGTCAAACCCGGTAGCACGATCGAGGAGAACCGCACCCAGTCCTCGTTCGACATCACCACCGTCTTCGTCGGGCTCAAGCCGGTGCTCTCGACGCTCAACGCCGACGACATCAATCACCTGAGCCAGTCGGTGCTCGCGGTGATCCAGGGCAACGGCCAGGGACTCGGTCCCCTGCTCGAGTCCCTGGACAAGCTGATGGCGGTGAGCGACGACCGGCAGCGGGTACTGACCCAGCTGATCACGAACCTGGGCTCGGTCTCCCAATCGATCGGTGGCGCCTCCCCCGGGCTGACCACGGTGCTCAAGCAGCTCGACGTCTTCGCCCGCTCACTCGCGAGCAACGTCGACTCGATCCGTGAATGGTCCGACAAGACCTCGGGCGTGGTCAGCCGGACGAACGCGCTGCTCGCGGCGCTGGGCCTGACTCCGAACGAGAACCCTCCGCTGGATGCGATCGTCGCCAACGCCATGCCGATCGCCGAGCAACTGGTCGGCGCACTGTCGACGCTGCCCGGCATCGTGCAACTGCTCAACGAGGGCACCAAGCCCCAGGCCGGCAACGACGTCGCGCTGAACTGCAGCAGGGGCGAGGCGAAGCTCCCCGGGATGATGAACCTGTTCGTGGCAGGGCAGAAGGTGACGATATGCAATCCAAAGTGAAGCTGTTCAACCGGCCGATGCCCACGGCCGCACAGGATCGCCGGAGCCAACTCAACTGGGGCATCTTCGGTGCCCTGATCGGTGTGATCGTCCTCGCCGTCTGCGGTTACCTGTTCGTCTTCAAACCGGGTACCAAGGAGTACTCGGCCGACTTCCGCGAGGCGCAGGCCGTGCAGTCCGGCATCGATGTCCGGGTCGCCGGGATCAGCGTGGGCTCGGTCTCCGGCGTCGAGCTGCTCGACGACCGGGTCCGGGTGAAGTTCCGGGTCGAGAACGACGTCTTCGTCGGCGATGCGACGACGGTGACGATGAAGATGCTCACCACCGTCGGCGGCTACTACATGGCACTGACCCCGATGGGATCGACCGACCTCGGTGACAAGCCGATCCCGCCGGAGCGGGTCTCCATGCCGTACAGCCTGATGGAGACCTTCCAGCAGGCGACGCCGAAGGTCGAGAAGGTCCAGGCGACGCCGATCCGGCAGTCCATGGCGCAACTCAACGACGCCCTGGAGAGCCAGCCGGAGTCGATCCGCAACACGGTGACCACCTTCAACAAGATGCTCGAGAACATCCTGCGGCAGCAGGATCAGGCGGGCGACTTCGTCAAGGTGATGTCCGAGTACTCGACCACCGTCAACAACAACGGTGAGCTACTGCTGTCACTGATGCGCAACATGAGCACGTTCTTCTCCGCCGCCGAGGTCAACCTCGCGGGGTTCAAGAGCTACCTGAGCAACACCACCCAGATCGTGCAGCGCGTCGCTCCCCTACTGAACGTGTACCTCAACAACATCGATCCGTTGACCAGTCGCTTCGATGCGCTGCTGGTGAAGGCGCGCGAGCTGGTCAAGCAGGCCGAGCCGGCCATCGCCTCCGCCAAGGAGATGCTGGCGGGGCTGCAGAAGACGATCGCACCCGACGGCACGATCCAGCTGAACCAGTCCGAGAAGACCTTCCTCGCCACCAATGTCTGCATTCCTAGCCCGGGGGTGACCTGCTGATGCGTAGATTCCTCGCTTCCCGTGGCGCGATGTCCGCGTTCGTGGTGATCGTCGCGGTCGGTCTGGTCCTCGGCGGTGTGGCGTTCAAGGGACTGACCGAGAAGATGACCTCGTACTGCGTGCAGTTGGACAACTCGGTCGGCCTGTTCACCGGCAGCAAGGTGGCGCAGTTCGGCTATCCGATCGGCGAGATCACCGAGATCACCCCGAACGGGGCGACCACCCGGGTCGACTTCAAGATCCCCTCGGACCGCAAGCTGCCGACGAACGTCGGTGCGGTGGCGGTAGCGGACTCCCTGGTCGCGCAGCGCCGGATCGAATTGCTCCAGCCGTACAAGGGCGGCCCGACCTGGGATCCCGGCAAGTGCATCACCAACGCCAAGACGCCGCTGTCGATCACCGAGTCGCTGCAGGCGGTCTCGAAGGTGGTCGACGATCTGGCCGCGGCCGGCGGTGAGGACGAGTTCCGCCGGGCGATGGCCTCGATCCCGGCACTCAACCGCGCCACCCGCGGAACCGGCCCCGAGGTCTCGCAGATCACCAACCGGCTCGGTGAGCTGATGCGCAATCCCGGCCCGGGCATGGGCGACGTCGCGGCGATCCTGGACTCGTTCGCCCCCGCCTCGGACGGTCTGGTGCAGAACTGGGACGAGATGCGCGCCTTCCTCACCACCTACGCCTTCCGGATCAAGAACGTGGCCGAGCCGCTGATGGACACCGGTATCGGTGCCTTCCCGCAGATGGTGCCGCTGCTGAAGACCCTGGCGACGGTGTTCGACAAGTACGGTGCGTTCATCGCCCCGCTGCTGCAGGTGACGGTGCCGGCGACCACGCTGATGGCGGCAACCACCAAGCAGTTCGGCGACCTGCTCAACATCCTGCCGCCGCTGATCCGGGCCTTCCAGGTGAGCGTCGACCAGCGGACGCTGGCCACCAAGATCACCTACCGGCCCCCGTCGGCCCTGGTGCCCTCGAAGAACCCCGCACAGACCTGCAACAACCTGAACCGGTTCGCGCCGGGGCAGTGCAAGGTCGCCGACGCGGGTCACGTCAACGTGGAGCTGATCTCCACCGTCCTGCGCGCGACGGGAGCGGCGTACTGATGCGCAATCCACTGATCAGACGAGTGCTCAAGGCCGCTGCGGCCGCGGTCGCGGCGACCAGCCTGCTTGCGGGTTGCTCCTCCCTCGGATTCAACCCGTCCTCGATCCCCGCGCCGGGCCAGCCCGGTGGCGGATCGGGGTACGTGGTCCACCTGGACTTCACCAACGTGCTGAACCTGCCGGACCGCGCGCGGGTCGTCTTCGACGGTGTGGTCTCGGGCCGGCTGCAGAAGGTCACCCTGGCCGACGGCAAGGCCGTCGTCGACGTCAAGATCAACGACGGGGTGAAGGTCCCGAACACCGTGACCGCGACGCTGCAACAGGACACCATCCTCGGTGATACCTACGTGGCGCTGAAGTCGACGCCGGGCAAGTCGGGGACACCGCTCAAGGCGGGTGACACCGTGCCCACCTCGCAGACCAAGCCGCCCACGCAGATCGAGGACATCCTCGCCGATCTGGCGAACTTCCTCGGCAGCGGCTCGCTGATGCAGCTGCAGGACACCTTCTCCCGGATCAACGGCAACCTTCCTGCGGATCCGCAGAAGCTCTCCGGCCTGGTGAAGACGATGTCGCAGACCGTGATCGATCTGGGCGCGCAGAACAACAACGTGAGCCAGGCGATCACCTCGGTGGGCAGCCTGGTCACCACGGTCAATCAGAACGACGCGATCCTGCTAGCCCTGCTCGAGCCGACAGGAAACTGGTTCCCGGACTCGCTGGAGATCACCGCCGGCTCGGTCCAGGTGCTCAGCCGGGTCTCCGATGCGCTGGCACCGCTGGTCTTCACCGCTCCCCTGCTGGACGCCTCGACGGCGACCGTGGCGACGGTGATCAAGCCGCTGATGTTCCCCGGCTGGCCGAACATGAACGGCCGGCAGGCGAACCTGGCGAACCTGGAGGACCTGCTCAAGAACAAGGTGCTCCCGTTCCTGGCGAGCGGGGCCAAGGTCAACGTCAAGGAACTGGGCACCAACGGTGGTGTGCCCAACGCCGAGGCCGCCCGCCAGGTGGTCAACAATCTGCGCATGTTGGGAGCGGTTCCGTGAAAAAGAGCACCTTCTTCAGTCTCCTGACGTTCGCGGTGGTGCTGGTCTTCGGCATCGGCTACATCGCACTGGGAATCCTCAACTGGAAGCCCTTCGCGGACTACCGCAGCGTGACCATGAAACTCGACAACGCGAACCAGCTGCTGCCCGATTCCTCGGTGCTGCTGCGCGGCGTCAAGGTGGGCAACGTCGAGACGATCCACCGCGAGAGCGGCAAGGTCGTGGTGAAGTTCCGCTACGACGGCAAGTACAAGATCCCGCAGAACACCGGTCTGCGGATCGAGCAGCTCTCCGCGGTTGGCGAGCCGTACATCGACTTCCGGCCCGATTCGATGAACGGCCCGTACCTCGCCGACGGTTCCACCATCGACACCGCGAAGGTCAAGGAGCCGCTGTCGCTACCGGAGACCTTCAAGCTGATCTCCCGGCTGACCAGTAGCATCACCGCCACCGACCTCGGTGGGATCACCGAGACCCTGGCGGATGCGACCAGCAACACCCAGGCCTCGCTGCCCAACCTGTCGCAAGCCGGTGACCTACTGGCCCGCACCGTCACCTCCCGGATGCCGAACATCCGCCGGATGATGGAGAACACCCAGAAGTACCAGGCCGATATGAACTGGCTGCCCGGGGCGATCGCCGACTTCGGTTCGGCGAATCGTGATTTCATACGCAAAGACGTGGAGGTGATCCGGGCACTGGAGATCCTGATGGCGGGTTCGAACGCCCCGGACTCGCTGACCAAGACGATCAATCCGAACCTGCTCAAGATCGCCCCGGACACCAGCAAGCTGCTGGCCAACCTGGGTCCGATCAACGAGCCGCTGGTCCCCGTCGTACAGGCACTGACCGATGTCATGCCACAGATCGACATGGGCGCGCTACTCTCGCAGGCGTTGAACACGGTCGGTTCCGACGGTGCCGCGAACCTCACGGTGGTCATCCCGCCGAAGAAGTAGTGCACACGAGCAGGACACCGACTCACCACGAAACGATTGGCTACGCGACAAGTGACTGATTCCACCCCGGACGACAAGAACCTCACCGAGGACGCGACGACCGAGGAGACCGCGCAGGACGCCGTCGATGAACCTGCGGCCGCCACCGGCCGCGCGCCGCGGCCCCGTCGGCCCGCCGCCGAGCGCGCCGGGGCGCAGGCCGCGACCGCGAAGGCCACGCTGACCACGGTGGTGATCACCGTGGTGATCATCGCACTGCTCGCCACGGCGATCCTGTTCGGCGTGCTCTGGTCGATGAAGAAGAGTGAGCTCAGCGACGTCCGCGACGCCGCCGCGGATAAGGCCAAGGCCGAGAAGGTGGCCTTGGACTACGCCTCGGGAGCCGCGACCTTCGACTACCGCGATCTCGCGCCGTGGCGCGCGAACCTGGTCAAGGGGGTCTCCCCGGACCTGAAGAACCGTCTCGACGCCACCGCCGGGGCCCTGAACCAGCTGTTGCAGCCGCTGCAGTGGGTGTCCAAGGCCACCGCAATGGACGCGGTGGTGAACTCGGAGTCGGGGTCGGTCTACAAGGTCAACGCCTACGTGCGGGTGCAGACCACCAACGTCCAGGCGGCCAGCGGCCGCGAGGTGGTCACCGTCTACAACGTGACCCTGGACAAGGACAAGGACTGGCAGATCACCGACGTCGGCGGGCCGGTCGGCGATCCCGCGTCGTCCGGTCAGGTGCCTGCGGCCCCTGCTCCGGCGGCTTCGGCCCCTGCGGAGAGCCCTGCGGCTCCGGTGGCCCCGGCCCCCACGGAGAACCCGGCGGCGCCGGTCCCGGCCCCCGGTAACTGACCACACGCTCCTGACGGCACGGCCGGCTTCGCTGCCGGCCGACCGTCAGGACAGTGATTCCTCGCTCACCCCGAGCACTTCGGCGATCCGCGCAGCGCTCACCGCGCCCGCGCGCAACACCCGCGGCGCCGGTCCGGACAGGTCGACGATGCTCGACGGTGCGGCGTGCTCGGACGGGCCGCCGTCGAGGTACACCTCGACGCTGTCACCGAGTTGGTCGCGGGCCTCGTCCATGGTGGCCGCGGGCGGCTTGCCGGAGACGTTCGCGCTGGACACGGCCATCGGGCCGACCTCGCGCAGCAGTTCGATGGCGATCGGGTGCAGCGGCATCCGCAGCATCACGGTGCCCCGGGTGTCACCGAGGTTCCACGCCAGGCTCGGCGCCTGCTCCACGACCAGGGACACCGCACCGGGCCAGAACGCACGGGTCAGCTCGCGGGCGGCGTCGCTGACCCGCCCGACCAGCCCGTCGATGGTGTTCCACGATCCGACCAGGACACCGACCGGCATGTCCGGCCCGCGATGCTTGGCCGCCAGCAGGGCCTCGACCGCCCGGTTGTCGAAGGCGTCGCAGCCGATGCCGTACACGGTGTCGGTGGGCATGACCACGAGGCGACCGCCCTTGAGCGCGGACCGCGCGGCGGTGATGCCCGCGGCGCGGGATTCGGGGTCGGTGCAGTCGTAGGCGATGCTCACGGTTCCATCCTGCCAGTGACGAACCGGGGCCGGTCCGCGAGGTCGCGGTGCTCTCGCACCTCGGTCAGGCCCGCCTCGCGCAGGAGCTGCGCGGTGCCGGCGCCGTTGCCGTCGTCGTGTTCGATCCCGGCTGCTCCCCCGCGGCGCAGCAGTCGCGCGGTGAGCGGAGCCAGGTCGCGGATCAGGTCCAGTCCGTCGGCACCGGAGAACAGCGCGAGTTCGGGGTCGGCGGCGGCCTCACGATCGAGTACGGCACCGGTGGGCACGTAGGGCGGATTGCACACCACCACGTCGACACCGCTCAAGACGTCCTCGATCCGCTGCGGCAGATCCGGTTCCCGTACGTCGGCGGCCAGGACCGTCGCTACGCTGCCGGCGGCGTTGCGGCGCAGGTACACCAGGGCCGCCGGATCCCGCTCCACCAGGACCACCCGGGCGCCGGGCACCGTGGCCGCGAGGTAGAGCCCGAGTGCGCCGGATCCGGCGCACAGGTCGACGATCGCGGCGCCCGGCCCGGCGGTGGTCGCTGCCCAGTCGGCGAGCAGTTCGGTCTCCGGGCGGGGCACGAAGACCCCTGGTCCGACGGCGAGCGTCAGCGGGCCGAAGTCGGCGGTACCGAGGATGTGCTGCAGCGGCTCCCGGGCGCTGCGGCGGGTGATCAGGGTGCGGTACTGCGTGATCTGCTCCGCGGTGGCGGCGTCGGCGATCGGCAGGCGGCCGCGGTCGACGCCCAGGACCGCGGCGAGCAGCAGCTCGGCGTCCACCCGCGGCGACGGTACGCCGGCCTCGGCGAGCGTGATCGACGCCGCGGCGAGCAGGGCCGACGGGCGCTGCACGCCTACTCGGCCTCCAGCCGGGCCTGACGGTCCGCCGCCTGCAACGCGTCGAGGACGGCGTCGAGGTCACCGTCGAGCACCTGATCCAGGTTGTGCGATTTGAAACCGATCCGGTGGTCGGCGATCCGGTTCTCCGGGAAGTTGTAGGTCCGGATCCGCTCGGACCGGTCGACGGTGCGGATCTGCGCGGCCCGCGAGTCGGACGCCGCCTCCAGCGCCTGTTCCTCCAGCAGGGCCTGCAGCCGCGCGGCGAGCACCTGCATGGCACGAGCCTTGTTCTGCAGCTGCGAGCGCTCGTTCTGGCAGGTGACGACGATATTGGTGGGCAGGTGCGTGATACGCACCGCGGAGTCGGTGGTGTTGACGCCCTGCCCGCCCTTACCGGAGCTGCGGTAGACGTCGATGCGCAGATCGGACTCGTCGATCTGTACCTCTTCGACCTCGTCCGGTTCGGGGTAGACCAGTACGCCCGCGGCGGAGGTGTGGATGCGGCCCTGACTCTCGGTGGCGGGCACGCGCTGCACGCGGTGTACGCCGCCCTCGAACTTCAGCCGGGCCCAGACCCCGTCGATGGTGCCGTCCGCACCGGGGCCCCTCGACTTGATCGCGAACGTGGCGTCCTTGAGGCCGCCGAGGTCGGAGTAGGTGGCGCCGAGCGTCTCGACCTTCCAGCCGCGCTGTTCGGCGTAGCGCAGGTACATGCGGGCCAGGTCACCGGCGAACAGGGCCGATTCCTCACCGCCCTCACCGGACTTGACCTCGAGCACCACGTCGTCGCCGTCGTGCGGATCGCGCGGGGCCAGCAGGTCGGTCAGGTGTTGTTCGAGGGTCTGCACCTGCTCGGTGAGCACGGTGACCTCGTCGGCGAACGAGGAGTCGTCGTCGGCGAGCTCGCGGGCAGCGGCCAGATCGTCCTTGGCGGCCTCGAGCTTGCGGTGCGTGGCCATGATCGGAGCGAGCTCGGCGAAGCGCTTACCCACCTTGCGTGCGGCGGAGGCGTCGTTGTGCAGCGCCGGATCGGACATCTGTTGTTCCAGGCCGGAGTACTCGGCCAGGATGTCGTCGATCGCGGACGGGGACGAGGCGCTCATGGTGAGGATGCCTTTCGCACGTGTGAGGAGGGGCCCGGGAAAGCACCGACGCCCGCCCTGCAGGGCAGGACGGGCGTCGGTGGGAAAGCTACTTCGAGTCGGCTGCGGCCTCGGAGGCCTTGCCGGCGCGCTTGCCGTAGCGCTTCTCGAACCGGGCCACGCGGCCGCCGGTGTCGAGGATCTTCTGCTTGCCCGTGTAGAACGGGTGGCACTGCGAGCACACCTCGACGTTGATCCGGCCGTCGGCCTTGGTGCTGTGCGTCTCGAACGTGTTACCGCAACCGCACACGACGGTGGTGGCCACGTAATCGGGGTGGATCCCCTGCTTCATCTCTGCCGTCCTTCTCGTTCGTGGTCGCCGGGTCGACCCTGGCCGACGCCAGGACCGTGAACCGGAACCCATACCGACGTTCCAGTATGCCAGAACGCACCTGCTCCGGAGAAATTCCGTCTTTAGCGATCGGCAGGCGCACCGCAAGCGGGCCGGTATTGGCTCGATGGCGTAGTCGGGACGAGTCGGGAGTGGTCGAAGGTGAGTGAGTCAGGTGGAGGACCGGCGGGAACCGAGGCTCCCGGCAGTGTGATCGGCGGATACGTGATCGAGCGGCTGCTCGGCGCGGGCGGGATGGGCGCGGTGTACGCGGCGCGGCATCCGCGGCTGCCGCGGGTGGACGCGGTGAAGGTGCTCCCGACGGCGGTCTCCGACGATCCGGCCTACCGGGCCCGTTTCGAACGGGAGGCCGCGCTGGCGGCTCGCCTCGATCATCAGAACATCGTCCCGGTGTACGACCGCGGCACCGACGACGGTCGGCTGTGGATGTCGATGAAGCTGGTCCCCGGTCCGGACGCGGCGCAGGTGCTCACCGGGCGCCCGCGCGGGCTGCCGCTCGATCAGGTGCTGGGCATCGTCGACGCGGTGGCCGCAGCGCTCGATCATGCTCACGGCGCGGGGCTGCTGCACCGCGACGTCAAACCCGGGAACATCCTGATCGACACCACCGGGATCATCCCGCGGGTGATGCTCAGCGACTTCGGTATCGCCCGCGAACAGCATGAGCGCAGTGACCTGACCTCGGTGGGGATGGTGGTGGGCACAGTCGACTACGCCTCACCGGAACAGCTCAGCGGCAATCCGGTGGACGGCCGCAGCGACCAGTACAGTCTTGCCGGAACGACGGTGCAATTGCTCACCGGCAGCAAGCCCTACGGCGCGAGCAGCGGAACCGCGGTGATCCGCGACCACCTGCTCGCTCCCCCACCGGCCCCGTCCCGGCTGCGGCCGGATCTGCCGCCCGCGATCGACTCGGTGATCGCCCGGGCGATGGCCAAGTCGCCGCAGCACCGGTTCGCGTCCTGCCGCGAGTTCGCGCAGGCGCTGCGCACTGCCTGCGCTCCGGTGTATCCGCCGACGGACCCGTCGGTGATGGCGGCGGTGATGCCGGTCGCGGCGCAGGGATCGGGTTCCGGGCCGCGCCGGGGCGTGCTCATCGGCGCCGTCGCGGCGGTCACGGTGGTGGCGGTCTCGGCGGTCGCGGCGCTGGTGCTGGCCTCCGGGGCGGGCAGCTCTGCGGACGCCGCACCGGCCGACGGCGCCGCCTCCAGCAGCGCCGGCGCTCCCGGTGCGGCGAGCAGTTCCCCGGCCGCCACCTCAGCGGCGCCGGTGAACAACACCTCCACGCTGCGGGACGGCTTCATCGATCCGTGCCTGTTGCCGGCTCCGGTCATCGCCTCGCTCGGGATCAGCCCTCTGGTCGACGATCCGACTCAACGCAATACCGCCGGCGTGAGATTCGCCTGCAAGGGCGTCGATGCCCGGGCGGCCAACGCGAGCGTGAAGTTCGCGACCTTCGTCTCATCCTCGGCCTGGGACACCGGAACCCCGGTGAGTGTTCCGGGCTCGGACCGGTGGCGCAGTTTCACCGTGCCCAGCACCACCGCCAACGCTCCGGACTTCTGCGTCACCGCGTACAAGTCACTGACGAACGGAGTGCTGTACATCGGCATGCAGAAGGTGGGCGGTAGAGACTGCGGCAGGGGCGCGGAGATCGCCGCGGCGATCAACGCCTCCCTGCCGCAGTAGCGATTCAGTCGTTGTCGCCGAAACCGCTGTTCTTCTGCACCGTCATCAGGAACTCGATGTTGTTCTGCGTCTTCTTGAGCTGGCTGATCAGCAGGTCGATGGCCTGCTGGCTGTCCAGCGCCGCGAGCAGCCGGCGGAGCTTGTTCACCACGGCCGCCTCGTCGGGAGCCATGATCAGCTCGTCCTTGCGGGTGTTGGACGCCGCGACGTCCACGGCCGGGAAGACCCGCCGCTCGGAGATCTTGCGGTCCAGCTTCAATTCGGCGTTACCGGTGCCCTTGAACTCCTCGAAGATCACGGTGTCGCCGGTGGAGCCGGTCTCGACCAGCGCGGTGGCGATGATCGTCAGCGAGCCGCCGTTCTCGATGTTGCGGGCGGCGCCGAGGAAGCGCTTGGGCGGGTACAGCGCCGTCGAGTCGATACCGCCGGAGAGGATGCGGCCCGATGCCGGGCTGGAGTTGTTGTAGGCACGACCCAGGCGGGTGATCGAGTCGAGCAGCACCACGACGTCCTTACCGCCCTCGACCAGGCGCTTGGCCCGCTCGATGGCGAGTTCGGCGACCGAGGTGTGATCCGACGGGGGCCGATCGAAGGTGGAGCTGATCACCTCGCCGCGCACGCTGCGCTGCATGTCGGTGACCTCCTCGGGCCGCTCGTCCACCAGCACCACCATCAGGTAGCACTCCGGGTTGTTGGTGGCGATCGCGTTGGCGATGTCCTGCAGGACGGTGGTCTTACCGGCCTTCGGCGGGGCGGAGATCAGCGCGCGCTGGCCCTTGCCGATCGGCATGATCAGGTCGATCACACGAGTGGTGAGGATGTTCTGCGCGGTCTCCAGGCGCAGCCGCTGATTCGGGTAGAGCGGCGTGAGCTTGTTGAACTCGGGGCGTCCCTTGGCCGATTCCACGTCCTGGCCGTTGACGGTGTCCAGGCGCACCAGCGGGTTGAACTTCTGGCGGTTGCCGCCGCCCTGTCCGCCACCGGAGTTGTTCTCGCCGTCACGGGGCATCTTCACCGCACCGGTGATCGCGTCGCCGCGGCGCAGGCCGTTGCGGCGGATCATGTTCATCGAGACGTAGACGTCGTTCGGGCCTGCGATGTAACCGGAGGTCCGCACGAAGGCGTAGTTGTCCAGTACGTCCAGGATGCCGGCCACCGGCTGCAGGACGTCGTCCTCGCTGACCTGCGGTTCGGCATCGTTACCGCCGCGGTCACGTCCACGGCGGCGCTCCCGGAATCGCCGTCCGCGCCGCCCCTGGCCCTCGCCCTCGTCCGGGCCGTTGTTCTGGTTGTTCTGGTTACCGCGCTGGCCCTGCTGGCGGTCCTGGCGGCTGTCGCCGTCCTGGTTCTGATTCTGGTTGCCGCGGCGCTGGTTGCGCTCGCGACGACCGCCGCTCTGCTGCTGGTTCTGCTCACCGTCGGCCTTGTCGCCCTTCGGCGCCTCCGCTTTCGGGGCCTGCGCAGCGTCACCCTTGGGCGCCTCAGCCTTGGGCGCCTCAGCCTTGGGCGCCTCAGCCTTGGGCGCATCAGCCTTGGGCGCCTCAGTCTTGGGCACCTCAGCCTTGGGCGCATCGGCCTTAGGCGTGTCGCTCCTGGGAGCATCGCCCTTCGGAGCCTGCTTCGGTGCCCGCGTCGCGGGCGCCTCGCTCTTGGGGGCCTCGCTCTTGGGGGCGGACGGCGAGCCGCCGCCCTGCTGCGCATTGATCGCGGCGATCAGATCGCCCTTGCGCATACCGGAGATCCCCTTGATCCCCAGTTCGCTCGCGATACCGCGCAGTTCTGCCAGCACCATGCCGTTGAGGCCGGGGCGGCGGCGCTCGTCTGCGCGCCTGCGGCCGGCCGAGGCGGTGGTCGCCTCCGAGGTGGTGGTCACGTCCGTTTCGGTCACGGAGTTCCTTTCAATTCCCCGCATCACGCGGGGACGGGGTCTATCGTTCGCCACTTCTCCCGTTGTCACACAGGAGTTTTCATCAGCGACACACGAATGACGAGGTGCGTTGCGCTTCGGCTGCCGGGCCCCGCGGTCCGGCGGGGGCGAAGATGTCTCGGCCTGATGTGGAGACCGGCGCGCCGACCCGTCCGAGGCTGGATTGCTGGGCGTGGAATGGCGGGTGCCGAAGTAGCGTCCGGGTATTCATCGGACACTTTGTCATGATAGCGCCCGAGTCGACCCCGGGCAATCACCACCCCGGTCACCGCCTGGTCGCGCCGGTCAGGCCAGCGACACGCCGTCGGCGATCGGCAGCTCCCGCACGGTGAAACCGGCGTCCACTGCGGCGTCGGAGAGCCTGACCGGAAGCGGTTCGGTGGTCAGCGCCAGCACGGTGGGACCCGCACCGGAGATCGCCGCGGCCACACCTGCGCCACGCAGCGCATCGACCAACTCGGACGACTCCTTCATCGATGCCGCACGGTACCGCTGGTGCAGCCGGTCCTCGGTGGCCTCCAGCAGCAGGTCGGGATGCTCGGTCAGGGCGAGCACCATCAGTGCCGCCCGGGAGGCGTTGAACGCAGCGTCGGCGTGCGGCACCAGGCGCGGCAGCAGCCCCCGGGTGACCGAGGTCGATGACTGCACGGACGGCACGAAGACGTACGCACGGATGTCGCGGTGCACATCCATCCGCCGGGCGCCGTAGCGCACCGGAGCCGTCGGGGCCCCGCTTGCGGCCGCATGATCGCGGTATCCGGCCACATCGGGTGCCGGAACGGCGGGCACCGTCCAGGACACGACGCCGCCACCGAGCACGCAGGCCGACGCGTTATCCGGGTGCCCCTCGAACTCCGACGACAGCTGCACCATCTCGGCGGTGGTGAGCGCCCGCGGCGCATCGGCCGCGGCGGCCAGCGCTGCGGCGGCGGCGATCCCGGCCACGGCGGCGGCCGACGACGAACCCAGACCGCGCGAGTGCGGAATCCTGTTCACGCAGGTCAGACGTAGCCCGGGAGCAGCGACGTCGAGGTGCGCGAGCGTGCGGCGCAGGGCGACGACAACCAGATGCCGGTCGTCGGTGGGCACCTCGCCCTCCCCTTCCCCGGAGACCACGATCTCCAGCCCGCCGTCGGCGATGGTCTCGGCGGTGACCTCGTCGTAGAGCCCCAGGGCCAGGCCCAGGGTGTCGAAACCGGGACCGAGGTTGGCGCTGGAGGCGGGCACCGTCACCGTCGTCTTGACGCCGACGGGCAGCAGGAACGGGGGCTTGGACGCGGCAGTCACGAGTGCGATTACTCCGTCAGGCCCATGGCGGCGGCCACGGCGACGGGATCGATACCCACCCGCGCGATCTCGGGCACGCCCTTGAGGGCGGTGTCCGGATCCTTGAGGCCGTTGCCGGTCACCGTGCACACCACGGTGGAGCCCTTCTCGATCCAGCCGTCCTCGACAGCGGCGAGCAACCCGGCCACCGAGGCCGCGGAGGCGGGCTCGACGAAGACACCCTCGCTGCGGGCGATCAGCCGGTACGCCTCGAGCAGCTTCTCATCGGTGGCCGCGCGGAACTGGCCGTTCGACTCCTCCTTGGCGGCGACGGCCTGATTCCACGAAGCGGGACTTCCGATTCGGATCGCGGTGGCGATGGTCTCCGGGTTCTTCACCGGGGCCCCGTCGACCAGCGGTGCGGCGCCGGCGGCCTGCACGCCGAGCATCCGCGGGCGCGAGCCGATCACACCGTCGGCGAAGTACTCGCCGTAACCCTTCCAATAGGCGGTGATGTTGCCGGCGTTGCCCACGGGCAGCGCATGCACATCGGGCGCCTTGCCGAGCGCGTCGACGATCTCGAAGGCGGCGGTCTTCTGGCCCTCGATCCGCACCGGGTTCACCGAGTTCACCAGCGCGATGGTGTCGAAGGTGGCGGTGGTCTTGCGGGCCAGTTCGAGGCAGTCGTCGAAGTTGCCGTCGACCTCGATGATCTTGGCGCCGTACATGACCGCTTGAGCGAGCTTGCCCATGGCGATCTTCCCGGCGGGCACCAGGACCGCGCACTCGATGCCGGCGATCGCGGCGTACGCGGCGGCCGAAGCGGAGGTGTTACCGGTGGACGCGCACAGCACGCCCTTCTTGCCGGTGGCCTTGGCCTCGGTGACGGCCATCGTCATACCGCGGTCCTTGAACGAGCCAGTGGGGTTGAGCCCCTCCACCTTCAGATGCACCTCGCAGCCGGTGCGCTCGGACAGGGCGCGGGCCGGGAGCAGCGGGGTGGCGCCCTCGCGCAGCGTCACCGGCTTCCAGCCCGGCTCCCAGGTATCGCACACCGGCAGCCGGTGCCGGTACGCCTCGATCAGACCGGGCCACGGGTCATACACGGCGGCAGCGGATTCAGTCACTGGTTCCCTCCAGACGGAGCACGGAGGACACGGCGGTCACCACGTCCAGGTTCTTCAAGGCCTCGACGGTGGCCGAGAGCGCCGCATCCGGCGCCTTGTGGGTCAGGATCACCAGGCGGGCACCGCTGCCGGGCAGGTCGGCCTGCTGCCGGACGGTGCTGATGGAGACCTTACGGGCGGAGAACTCGTTGGCCACCGCGCTGAGCACACCGGGCCGGTCGGTGACATCCATCGCCACGTAGTACCGGGTGAGCACCTCCCCGATCGGCGCCACGGACAGGTTCGCGTACACCGAGTCCAAGGGACCTCGGCCGGAGAAGACCTTGTTGCGGGCGGCCGCGACCAGATCACCCATGACTGCCGAGGCGGTGGGAGCGCCGCCCGCGCCGGCGCCGTAGAACATCAGCCGGCCGGCGTTCTCGGCCTCGACGAAGACGGCGTTGTAGGCATCGTCGACGCTGGCCAACGGGTGCTTGAGCGGCACCAGCGCCGGGTAGACGCGGGCCGAAACCCGCTGCGCGCCGCCGGCATCGGTGAACCGCTCGCAGATCGCGAGCAGTTTGATGGTGCAGTCGAAGGCCTTCGCGGCGGCGATGTCGTCGGGGGTGACCGCGGTGATCCCCTCCCGGTGGACGTCGTCGGCCTTGACCCGGGTGTGGAAGGCGATGGAGGCGAGGATCGCGGCCTTGGCCGCGGCGTCGTAGCCCTCGACGTCGGCGGTCGGATCGGCCTCGGCGTATCCGAGCCGGCCGGCCTCGGCCAGGACGGTCTCGTACTCCTGTCCCTTCTCGGCCATGTTGGAGAGGATGAAGTTGGTGGTGCCGTTGACGATTCCCGCCACGAGTTGCACCGAGTCACCGGCTAGGGACTGCTGCAACGGGCGGATCACCGGGATCGCTCCGGCCACGGCGGCCTCGAAGTAGAGGTCGGCGCGGGCGCGGTTGGCGGCATCGGCCAGTTCGCCGGTGTACTCGGCCAGGAGCGCCTTGTTCGCGGTGACCACGGACTTCCCGGCCTGCAGAGCGCGCAGCATGTGGCTGCGGGTGGGTTCGATCCCGCCCATCACCTCCACGACGATGTCCACATCGTCACGGTCGATCAGCGCCTCGGCATCGGTGGTCAGCAGCGCCGGTTCGATCTCCGGACCGCCCGGTCCGAGCGTGCGGGGCTTGGTGGTGTCGCGCACGGTGATACCGCGGATCACCAGCTTCGCCCCGACCCGCGCGGCGAGATCGTCGGCGTTCTCGGTGAGGATCCGCGCCACCTCGGTGCCCACGGTGCCCATGCCGAGCAGGGCGATACCCAGTTCCCTCTGCTCGCTTGTGTTCTCAGTCATCAGAGCACCTCCAGGCTCACCAGATCGTCCACGGTCTCCCGGCGCAGGATCAACCGCGCCGCACCGTCCTTGACCGCCACCACAGCCGGTCGCGGCTGCATGTTGTAGCGGCTGGACATGCAATAGCAGTACGCCCCGGTGGCGGCCACGGCGATCAGATCACCTTCCGCCAGATCGTCCGGGGTGTGGGTGTCGCGGACCACGATATCGCCGGTCTCGCAGTGCTTACCGACGATGCGGGAGAGCACCGGCTCGCCCTGCGGATCACGATCGGCGACCACGGCGGTGTACTCCGCCCCGTAGAGCGCGGTGCGGATGTTGTCGCTCATGCCACCGTCCACCGAGACGTAGCGGCGGAAGCCCTGATCGCCGGTGTCAGCGGCGTCCACGGTGACGTCCTTGATGGTGCCCACCTGGTACACAGTGATTCCGGGTGGGCCTGCGATGGCGCGCCCGGGCTCCACCGCGATGTGCGGCGCAGCCAGTCCCAGTGCGGCGGATTCGGTCTCGACGATGTGCCGCAGTTTGGCGGCGAGTTCGCCGACCGGCGGCGGATCGTCGTGCGCGGTGTACGCGATCCCCAGGCCGCCGCCGAGGTCGATCGTGCGCAGCTGTGCGGTGCGCTCGGCGCCGAACCGGGCGACGATGTCGCGCAACAGTTCCAGCACGCGGCGGGCAGCGACCTCGAACCCGTCGACGTCGAAGATCTGTGAGCCGATGTGGCTGTGCAGACCCACCAGGCGGATGTTGTCGGCTGCGAAGACCGCTGAGACCGCCTGCATAGCAGGAGAATCGGCACCAGCACCGGCGAGGGAGAAGCCGAACTTCTGATCCTCGTGGGCGGTGGAGATGAACTCGTGGGTGTGCGCCTCGACACCCGGGGTGAGCCGGATCAGCACCTCCTGCACGGTGTTGCGCTGGCCGGCGATGCGGTCCAGGCGGGCGATCTCCGAGAGCGAGTCCACCACCACGTGACCGATGCCGGAGTCCACCGCGAACTCCAGTTCGGCGACCGACTTGTTGTTGCCGTGCAGTGCGATCCGTTCGGCCGGGAAGTCCGCGCGCAGCGCCACCGCGAGCTCACCGCCGCTGCACACGTCCAGGCTCAGACCCTCGTCACGGACCCAGCGTGCGATCTCCATGGACAGGAAGGCCTTGGAGGCGTAATGCACCGCGGCACCGTCGCCGAAGGCCTCCCGCATACCGCGGCAGCGGGAACGGAAATCGTCCTCGTCGATCACCAGCAACGGGGTGCCGTACTCGGCGGCCAGATCGGCGATCGGGACACCCGCGAGGTCCATCGCACCGTCGGCCCGCCGGGAGGCGTGCGCCGGCCACACGGCCGCATGAAGTTCACTCACCGTCGAAGGCCTTTCACATCCGGTCCGGCGCCGAGACGCCGACGAGGGTCAGGCCGTTGGCGAGCACCTGGCGGGTGGCGGCGCACAGGGCGATGCGCGCCCGGTGCAGGTCGGTGGGTTGCTCGTCACCGAGCGGCAGTACTCGACATTCGCCGTAGAACCGGTGGTAGGCGCCCGCGAGTTCCTCGAGGTAGCGAGCGATGCGGTGCGGCTCGCGCAGCTTCGCAGCACCGGCGGCGACCGCGGGGAACTCGCCCAGGGTGCGCACCAGATCACCCTCACGGGGGTTGTCGAGCAGACCCAGGTGCTCGGTGGACGGCTCGATACCCTGGTCGGCGGCCGAGCGGGCGATCGCGGCCAGCCGGGCGTGCGCGTACTGCACGTAGTACACCGGATTCTCGTTGCTGGCCTGGGCGAGCAGGTCGAGGTCGAGGTCGATCGAGGTGTCCACGGAGCTGCGCACCAGCGAGTACCGGGCGGCATCCACTCCGACCGCGTCGACCAGGTCGTCGAGGGTGATGACGGTGCCGGCTCGCTTGCTCATGCGCACCGGCTTGCCCTCGCGCACCAGGTTCACCAGCTGGCCGATCAGCACCTCGATCCGGTCGGGGTCGTAGCCGAGAGCGGCGGCGGATGCGCGCAGCCGGCCGATGTAGCCGTGGTGGTCGGCTCCGAGCATGTAGATCGCGAGAGTGAAGCCGCGGTCGAACTTGTGCTTGATGTAGGCGATGTCGCCGGCGATGTAGGCACTCTCACCGTCGGACTTGATGACGACGCGGTCCTTGTCGTCGCCGTAGTCGGTGGCCTTGAGCCACCAGGCGCCGTCGTTCTCGTAGAGGTTGCCGTTCGCCTTGAGCTGCTCGATGCTGCTGCTCACCAGGCCCGAGGTGAACATCTCGTCCTCGTGCGTGAAGACGTCGAAGTCGGTGCCGAACTCGTGCAGGGTCCGCTTGATGTGCTCGAACATCAGAGCCACGCCGTCGGCGCGGAAGGCCTCGACGCGTTCGGGATCGGGGAGCTCGACAATACCGGGGCGACCGCTGACCACGGTGGCGGCGATCTCGCCGATGTAGTCGCCGGCGTACCCGTCCTCGGGCGTGGGCTCCCCCTGCGCGGCCGCAGCGAGGGAACGCGCGAAGCGGTCGATCTGTGCGCCGTGATCGTTGAAGTAGTACTCGCGCGTGACCTTCGCACCGGCGGCTTCGAGGACACGGCCCAAGCTGTCTCCGACTGCGGCCCAGCGCGCCCCGCCCAGGTGCACGGGACCGGTGGGGTTGGCCGAAACGAACTCGAGGTTGATCACCTGGTCAGCGAGGTCGGTGCCGTGTCCGAAGCCGGTCCCGGTTTCCAGGATGGAGGCGATGAGCCGGTTCTGGGCGTCGGCGGCGAGCCGGATGTTGAGGAAGCCGGGGCCGGCGACGGTGGCCTCGTCGATGCCGTCGGCGGAGGTGAGGGCGTCAGCGAGCCAGGTCGCGAGGTCGCGAGGGTTGGCGCCGGCCTTCTTGGCGACCTGCATGGCCAGGTTGGTGGCGTAATCGCCGTGCTCGGGATTGCGGGGCCGCTCGACGATGACACGTTCGGGCAGCACCGCGGCGTCGAGACCGCGCTCGACGAGCACCGTCGTCGCGGTGGCGTGCAGGAGTTCCGAGAGGTCAGCGGGAGTCACTGGTCCATCGTAAGGTGCGCCTGACCGCCCGGTTTCCGCCGGGGGCGCCTCATACGCTAACCTTGGCAGCGCCCTGCGCCCCCGTAGCTCAGGGGATAGAGCGTTCGCCTCCGGAGCGAAAGGCCGCAGGTTCGAATCCTGCCGGGGGCACTTCCATTCGGACAACGTCCTGTCTACCGCCGGACCTCGCGGCGCAAGAACATCACGAGGACCGCGATCGCGTGCACACCCCAGAGCACCCACCACGGAACGACCATCAGTTCGTACATGCACGCGCCTTGCGTACAGATCACTCCGGCACCTAGGTAACCCCAGCCGAAGAATCCGCAGTACAGGGCCGAAAGCAAGAGGATTACACCGGAACCGCTGTTGACGACATAGGAGCCGCTCCCACGCACCCGCTGCCGAGCCACCAGCAGCGCAAGTATCGCCAAGGCCACTGCCGCTCCTACCGCCGCCACACCATTGACTACGTCGCGTGTACTGTAGAGATACCGGGAATCGAGCGCCGTCGCCGCGAGGAACACAGCCGTCAAGACCGGGCCGCAGAGCAGGAACATCCCGACGACCAAGTTATCGAGGGTCTGCGATGAATCCGACTCATGTGCGCTTTTCATGCCGCCCATTCGACCACGTAGATGCACGCGCCCTCGTCGCCAAGATCACAGGAGGTGTTGTTCACGCAGCCGTACTCACGCCCGGAGGTTCACACCATCCGGTCTCGGCGTCGTGTTCGGCGAGCAGGCTCTCCAGCTGCGGAGGGCCGTGCGGGCCGTCGAGGATCCGCGCGATCTCGGCATAGGTGTCGCCGATGACCTGCGCGTACTCACGACGCAGATCTTCCTGCAGCCATTGCCTGCGGAATCGCTCGTGCCGCTGCCGCCAGAGCTCAAGGGCCTCGCGGTACAGCTCATCGGCGTGATGACGGTGGTTGACGCGGTACCGACCGGATGGATCGGCGCCCCGCCGCCAAGCCGTCCGCCCCGCGTACCGCTGCTCGGCCGGCACTGTGATCGTCTCCCACCCTCGCGGATTCTCCGCCAGATCCGGGACCACTTTCCCGTGGTGCGCGTCGCACGCGAGGGTGAGCGCCGTGACATCGGTCGCACCGCCGTCGACCCACTCGGTCACATGATGGACCTGGCACCTGGTCGCGGGCGCATCGCAGCCGGGCGCACTGCATCCCTGCTCCGCGCCGTACAACGCGATCCGCTGATCCGCGGCGGCAAGGCGCTTCTCCCGGCCGAGGAACAACGGCCGCGACTGCAGATCGAGTAGTAGGACGTACCGCGGATTCGCACCCATCATGCGCAGTGCATCTGCCACGGGTAGGCGGCCACCGGTGGCCGTGGTCGCGATTCCGGTCTCCGACTCGAGCTGATCGATGTTCAGCGTGACGATCGGCACGCACGGCAACCCTCGATGACTTCCCAGCCCGGCACCGATCGCCACCCGCAGAGCGTGCAGTAAAGCGTCATGGTTGCGCTGCGCAGCGGTGCGCTGGTCCCGCTCCGCAGCGCGGCGCACCGCATCTGCGTCGGACGGGTCGACCGGGGCCTCGGCATCGTCGGGATTGCCGACGCCGGGGCGTGCGAACTTCTCCAGCACCACGTCGAGTAGAGCGCGCCCCTCGGGCGTCAACGCTCCCCCGAACCCGGACATCAGATCGTCACCCTGACCCGCCACGACGAGCTCGCGAGCCCGGGAGATCCGGTCGGCATCGGGCTCGCAGCCGTCGGGATCGAGGAGGGCGAGGGCGCGCTTGCCGATCAGTGCGATGTCTTCCGGTGGAACGTCCGCCGCGGCCTGGACCAGCACGGCTTCGAGATCGTCGAACCGCGTGGTGCTGAGTCGACGACACTTGTCGAGCACCAGTTCCATGACGACGGCGTGACGATCGGAGATCCGGCCCTCGCGTTGCGCGGCGGAGATCAGGCGGTACGAAGGTTCCGGGGCGACGCCGCGCAGATGCCGCGGCACCCTCGACCGTGCACCACGGATCCTGTCCCGCGCTTCCACACCGGACAGGCGCAGCTGATCGACCAGGAGTTCCTTGGCGCCGGTATAGCCGAGCTCGCCGGGCAGGTACTGCTCGACAGCGACCTGGGTGAGCAGATTCTGCCCGTACGGCACCTTCCGTGCCGCCGTTTCGAGCCTGCGCAGACTCTCAAGAACCTGCTGGGAGGACAGCATCACCGGATCAGCATCGGCGAGCGCTTCAGCGGCACGTTCGAACCGATCCAGCGCTTCGAGATACTGCTGTGCGCTGCACGAATCCACGGTGACCACCTCCTGCGGCTCACCTTCATCCTACTCGCAGATTCGAACAAATGCCACCAATTCGAATCTTTCTTCGAGATTGATCGGGCCTCGTCACTCCCCGTGGTGACCGAACGCCCGGAACACCGGCGGCGCCACCCTCCTCAGCAACTCCACCAGAACGATCGCGCCCCCACCGAAGGCGAAGCCGGTGCCCACCATCGCCGGATCACTGATGTCGAGGAAGAACTTCTCCTGCGCCAGCGGAATGCAGAACAGCACCACGTAGAACAGCACCGAGAATCCGACCAGCGCCACCTTCCACCAGGTGTACGGTCGCGCCACCAGCCCGAGCACCCACAGCGACCCCACCAGCATGGTGATCAGCGCCGCGGTGGATGCCTGAATCTGCTCGGCGCTCAGCGCAGCCGCCTTACCGCCGAGCGCCGCACCCGATCCGCCCGGATTGACCACCAGGTAGCAGACGAAGGTCGCCGATCCCACCGCGACGCCGGAGGGCAGCGCCAGCCTGAGCACCCGACCCACGAAACCGGTCCTGGCCCGTTCGTTGTTGGGCGCCAAGGACATCACGAACGCGGGCAGGCCGATGGTGAACCATGCGGCGATGGTCACGTGGATCGGCTGGAAGGGATACGAGATCGGCGTCGCGCCGAAGATCTCAGCCCCCACCCCGGCCAGACCGACCAGCCACGCGAGCAGCACCGAGTACACCGTCTTGGTGAGGAACAGATTCGCGACCCGCTCGATGTTGCCGATCACCCGCCGCCCCTCCCCCACCACGTACGGTAGAGTGGCGAACTTGTTGTCCAGCAGCACGATCTGAGCGACGGACCGCGCCGCGGAGCTACCCGAGCCCATCGCGACGCCGATGTCGGCGTCCTTGAGTGCGAGCACGTCGTTCACGCCGTCACCGGTCATGGCGACGGTGTCGCTGCGCGACTGCAGCGCCTTGACCATCGCCCGCTTCTGGTCCGGTCGCACCCGCCCGAAGGTGACGTTCTCGCTCACCACGACACCCAGTTCGTCGTTGTCGGTGGGCAACTTCCGCGCGTCCACGGACGAGTCCGGGGTACCGAGTCCGAGCGAGTGAGCCACCGCCCCGACGGAGACCGCGTTATCACCGGAGATCACCTTCACCGCGACGCCCTGCTCCTCGAAGTAGTCCAAGGTGGTCTTCGCGTCGGGGCGCACCCGCTGTTCGATCGCGATGAGAGCCCTCGGCAGGAGGTTCCCCGGAGCGGCGAGCCCTTCGACCTCGGTGTCGACAGGAACGTCGGTGGTGGCGACCAGCAGCACCCGCAGTCCCGTCGAGCCGAGCTCGGTGGCTCGACGGGCACCGTCGGACGCGGGATCGAGCAAAACATCGGCGGCACCGATGATCCAGTTACCGCATCCCGAATCCCCCTCGGCCAGAGATATTCCCGACCACTTCTTCGCCGAGCTGAACGGCGCCACCGCGGTCGAACGCCACCCCGGGGACACGGGGTACGCCTCGGCGATCGCCTGCACGCTGGCGTTCGGTCGCGGGTCGAGCGCCGCGATGGCGGCGAGCGCACGTTCGATCTCGCCGCGGTCGCCGCTGAGCACGTCGAGCTCGGACAGTCGCATCCCGTTCTCGGTGAGCGTGCCGGTCTTATCCGCGCAGACCACGTTCACCCGCGCCAGCCCCTCGATCGCCGGGAGCTCCTGGACGAGGCATTTGCGCTTGCCCAGACGCACCACACCCACCGCGAACGCGATCGAGGTCATCAGCACCAGGCCCTCGGGGATCATCGGGACCAGCGCCGCGACCATTCCCAGGATCGCCTGGTCCAGAGCCTGTTTGGATATCACCAACTGGTTGAACACGGTGAGGATTCCAGCGGGAACCAGGAGCCAGGTGATCACCTGCAGGATCCGGTTGATACCCGAGCGCAGCTCGGAATCGACCAGGGTGAACTTGCTGGCCTGATCGGCGAGTTGAGCGGCATAGGCGTCCGCTCCGACCTTCGTCGCGCGGTAGGCGCCCGCTCCCGCCACCACGAAACTTCCGGAGAAGATCTCGTCACCGGGCTGCTTGTCGACGGGGTCGGCCTCACCGGTGAGCAGTGACTCGTCGATCTCCAGCGCTTCGGACTCGAGCGCAGCACCGTCGACCACGATCTGATCGCCCGGTCCGACCTCGATGACATCATCGAGCACGACCTCGGACTGGCTGACCTTGGTGGCGACACCGTCGCGCCGGACCACCGGATGCGCCTGCCCGACGATCGCGAGGGAATCGAGCGTCTTCTTCGCGCGAAGCTCCTGGATGATGCCGATCGCCGAGTTGAACACGATCAACAGGCCGAATGCTCCGTTGATCAGCGAACCGGTGAACAGGACCAGAACGAAAAGCACACCGAGCATCGCATTGATGCGAGTGAAGACGTTGGCGCGGATGATGTCCCAGGAGCTGCGTCCGGAGCGGTCCGGCAGCCTGTTCACCCTCCCGTCCGCGACCCGCTGCGCGACCTGCGCGGCGGTGAGACCGGACGCGGGCAGATCGGACGTGGTGTCGGGAGCCGCAGTCATGCCGGAGAGTCTAATGTCGCCCGCCACCCTGGGCCGTCGCTCTGTGTTCCTCTACGCTCCGACACTGTGAAGGCCTCGTCGAACCGAGCGCTGCGCCCCCTCTACGCAGCAGGTTTCGTCACCGCGTTCGGTGCGCACAGTATCGCTGCGAGCCTAGGCGGGCTCACCGGTTCCATCGGGTCCCAGCTCCTCGCGCTCGGCGTCCTCCTGGCCCTGTACGACGGTGCCGAGGTACTACTCAAGCCGGTCTTCGGCACCCTCGCCGACCGGATCGGGCCACGACCGGTACTCCTGGGTGGCCTGGCCGCCTTCGCCGGCGCGTCCGCCGCGTTCGTGCTCGCGGGCGACCCCGGCTGGCTCGCGCTGGCACGCTTCGCTCAGGGCGCCGCCGCCGCTGCCTTCTCGCCCGCGGCCAGCGCCATGGTCTCCCGGCTGACCCCCGAGTCCGCTCAGGGTCGCGCATTCGGCGGGTACGGTGCGTGGAAGGGCCTCGGTTACACCCTCGGCCCCGTCCTCGGCGGGATGCTCATCTGGGTCGGCGGCTACAACCTGCTGTTCCTGGTGCTCGGTCTGGTCGCGGCGCTCGTCGCGGCCTGGGCCACCGTCGCCGTGCCGGCTCTCGAGCCCCTGCCACGCGCCCGCCAGACCGTGCTCGACCTGGCCCGGCGCCTGCGATCGCGCTCGTTCCTCACTCCGACCGCCGCGCTCGCCGCCGCCACCGCTGTCCTCGCCGTCGGCGTCGGCTTCCTGCCGGTGGCCGGCGCGCAGCACGGGATGGGGCCGCTGCTGACCGGTGCGGTGGTATCGGTCCTGGCGTTGACCTCGTCCGTGGTTCAGCCGCGCGCCGGACGCGCCCGGGACGCCGGACGCCTGTCCGACCGGGCCGGCCTGGCCTCCGGTCTCGGGGTGGCGGCGTTCGGACTCGCCGCCGTCGCAGTACCCGGGCCGACCGGCGTCGTGATCGCGGCGATCGCGATCGGCACCGGTGTCGGCGTGGTCACCCCGATCGGCTTCGCGCACCTGGCGCAGAACGCTCCGAAGGAACGCCTCGGGCAGACCATGGGGTCTGCGGAGATCGGTCGTGAGGTCGGTGACGCGGGCGGCCCGCTGCTGGTGGGCGCCGTGGCGGCGACCGCGGGACTCACCGCAGGGCTGGCCGGTCTCGCGGCGGTGTCCGTCGTGGTCGCGTTCGCGGCGCTACGACTGCGTTAGCCGTACGCTCTGCGCATGGGAGCCTTCACCGTCGTCCGGTCGATCGAGATCGCCGCGCCTGCCGAGACCGTTTTCGGGTTGATCAACAATTTCCACGAATGGCGGCACTGGTCGCCGTGGGAGGGCATCGACCCGAACCTGAAGCGGGAGTACACGGGCCCCGCTGACGGACCGGGTGCCACGTACACGTGGAGCGGAAACCGCAGGGCCGGGGCCGGCCGCATGACCATTTCGCACGCGGTGCCAGGAGAATCGGTCGATGTCGATCTGGAATTCAAGAAGCCCATGCCCGCGACCAATCACGTCCGGTTCGAGATCGTCCCCAGCGGTGAGAACGTGCGGGTCTCCTGGACCATGACCGGCGTGACCACCGGATTCTTCGCGCTGATCGGCAAAGTCATTCCTATGGACAAGTTCCTCGGCAAGAACTTCGAGGAGGGGCTCGCCGCGCTCAAGGCCCGCTCGGAGAACAAGTAGCCGTCGGCCGTACCGAGTGGGAACCGTTCGGTGGGCTGGTGCGTCCAATGTGTGAGGAGCGGAGGACGATATGGGCAGCCCCGACGAGGACCGCATCCGGCACGAAGCGCGCGGACGCATCGCCGGTCGCCCCAGCATGGTGCTCGACGGTGACCCCATCGAGGAGTTGGCCCGTGCCCACGAACGCCACGCGGAAAGGCTGGACTCGATCAGCCTGGAGCTCGCTGACGTCGGAAAGATCAACCATCTCGGCAATACCTCAGAGGGTTTGGCGGCCACCCACAACATCGGCGTTGCAGTGCACACCCACGACCAGTCGGTTGTGAACACCCTCAAGCACCAAGCCGACCAAGCACGGGCGATCGCGGCCGCACTACGAGAAATCGACTCCGCTCTTAAAGCTGCTGAAAGCAGCAGCGAAGCTGCGATCAAGCAGGCTGCCCAGTGAGAAGAACAAGACGAGCATTCACCGTGTGGCTAATTGTCGCAGGGCTCGCAGGGTGCACAGTACACATCGGTGGAGTTCCGGTCGCTGACACCTCGCAAGCCCTGCCCACTCCACCACTGCCCTTTACTCCCGGTATCAGGCAGCGAACCAACGAACGCAACAACGGAAGCACCTTCGAACCATGCACAGCCTATTCACCGGCAGAGCTGTCGGCTGTCCGAGTGAAGTCCGAGACCGTCAGCGATGCCGCCCAGACGGATTCCCCCAACTTCCGAGGCTGCCACTGGTCCGGCACGGACAACTCATGGCGATTCAGCCAGATAGTTGGAAATGAGGAGTCCCTGAGGACCTACAAGACGAAACAGCGCGACCGAGTCTGGCTTCCCGACCAGACGGTCAACGAGCGCACGGTCGGAGTCGCGCTCGATCCCCCACTCGGGTGTTTCGCCGCTTTCATGTCCGATCAAGGAATCGTCGTAACAACAACAATGTCGTCGACGAAGCGGACTCCGGAACCGGACTTCAAGACCGAGTGCGAGATGGCGGTCGCCTTCGCCACGCTCGCCACGACGAAGGCCCCCTGAGCCTCGCAAGCACCCATGAACACGACTAACCGAATGCGACCTCGGTGACGCCGTCCCGCCCACGGAGACCCTCGAAACGGCCCGGCACACAGCTGAACACGATCACCTGCGCATTTCGCCCCGCCGCGACCAGGGCGTCCGCCATCGCATCGAGCCGAGCCGGATCACTGTGCCCGAGGGCATCGTCGAAGATCACCGGGGCGCCGTCGGCACCGTCGACCAGACGGGCGCAGGCAAGCCGGCTCAAGACCCCCAACTGCTCCTGCGCCCCGCCGGACAACGACTCGAAGGGCACGGTGACACCGCCTGCGGTTCGCGAAGCGATGGTCAGATCGTCACCGACGGTGATGGTCAGTGGGTCACCGAAAACAGTGCGCCCCAGCTCCTCCAGGGCACGCTGATACGGCGCCTGCACGCGAGCCCGGCGCGCATCACGGTGCGCGGTGAGAGTCTCGTGCAGCAGCGAGGCCGCGCTCGCGCGTTCCTCCACCGAGGCCAATGCCCGCTCGGCATGCAGGTGCTCGGCCTCGGCGACGTCCAGCCGGTCACGGCGACCATCCGCCTGGAACAGCTGCAGTTTGCCGGTCAGCTCGGCCACTTCCTCCCGCGCCGCTGCCTCAGTCGATCGAGCCTGCTCGGCGACCTGTTGCGCGGCCGCGAGCCGAGCCGCGAATCCTTCGACGTCGGCGTCGCGAGCGGCCTGCTCCCGAGCGGCCAACTCACCGGTCGCGGCCTCCCGCGCCGCCGCTGCGGCATCAGCTGCGGCGTCCAGGGCGTCGTCGAGGGCGGCGGCACGGGCACGTTCCAGCTCGCCCGCGAGCTCGGTGGCGGCATGGTCGAAATGCTGCAGCCGATCCGCCGCGACCTGCGCATCCGTGGCAGCGCGGTGGAGTTCCTGCTGCTTCTGCCCCAATTGCTCGCGGGTCAGTTTCTCCTCCCCGCGGGAGGCGACCTCAGCGGCGGTCGCCTCCATCAGGTTCTGCTTCGCCGACTCCGGATCCGCGGCGAGCAGCTCCGGATCCACCGCCGCCTCCAGGGCGACGATCCGCTCGGCGGCCTCGTCCGCGAGCCCACGCAACTGCTCGACGGTGTGCTCACCGAGTGCGCGCGCCAGCGCGATCCGCGCCTCCTGCAATTCGATCTCCACGGCCTCACGCTGCTCGTGCAACTCCTTGGCCTCTTCCACCCCGGACGCGCCCGCGTCCCGGCACGCGGCCAATAGAGCCGAGTACGCGGCCTTGACCTCGGCCGCGGCATCGGCGCTCTCGCCCCGCTGCGCGACCTCGATCCGCACCGCCCCTGGAACCTCGATCACCGTGCCGTGACCGGCCACGATCTCCTCCGGCTCAGCGCCCAGGTTGCGGCCATCGATCACCACGTCCGAGAAACCCAGCCGCTCCAGACGCAGCGTGGCCGCCAGCGCCGAGAACCGGGCCTCTGCCCGCTGATGCCGCTGCTCCGCCATGGAGATGCTCTGCAGAGCGCGGCGATCGACCGGATTGGTCGCCAGCCGATTGCGGGCGTCCTCGACGTCCTTACCGAGCAACTGCGCCTGCTCGATCCGGGCCAGTAACCGTTGGTGTGCCACGGACTCGCGCGCGTAATCGACGGCGTACTGCGCCTGCGCCTTGCGCTCACGCCGATCCGCGGCCACCGCCGACAGCTCGTGCACCGTGGTCTCCAGCCAAGACGCCTCGGCGGTGAGCGCATCGCGGTCCGCGAGTGCCTTGTCGCGCAGTACCCGCACCTGGGCGACCCGCTCGGTGGCCACCGCGTGCTGCTGCACCAGGCGGCGGCGGCGGTTGGCCGCCTCACCGGCGTTCTGCTCCCGCAGCGACGCGGATTCCGCAGCCGACCGGGCCTGCGCCAATCGGTCCCGCAGGCGGGTGATCCGCTGCTGATCGGCGCTGATCGTTTCCAGGTCAGCCGCGGCGCGCTGCCACCGCTGCGACGCCGCGGCCAGCCGCACCGATGCGCGTTCGTGTTGGTCCAGCACTTCGTCGACCTCGTGCAGCGCAGCCCGGGCGCCGTCGAGCGCGGTACGGGCATGAGCCTCCCGGGCACGGGCGGCAGACAGTTCACCGGTCGGGCGCCCGGTAGGGGTGAAATAGCGTGCCCGCTCGGTGAGCACCGCGTCGGCCAGACGCTCCGCACCGGGCTCGTCGTCACCGGCTCCGCCGGAGGCGGCGTCCAAGGCCTTGGCGAAGGCTGCGCTGTCGCGCAGCGATGGCTGCTCCGGGCCCGGTCCCTGCAGGACCGTCAGCGCTCTGAGCAGGTCACCGTCGACATGGGCGCGCATCTGTTCGGCCACCCACGATTCGGCGCTACCCCCGGTGAGCTGTTGCGGCGCCGGGGAGAGGACGGTGAGGGTGGTCGCAGGGCGGCGCTGGTACTGCTTGGCGTAGACGAACCGGTAGGGGCCGACGGTGAGCTCCGCCTCGACGTACGGGCCGGCGTCCCGGTCCGCCGGGCAGACCGACTCGACCCGCTGCGCCTTCGAGGTGGCCTTGACTTCGAGGAGCAGTTGCAGGGCTTCGACCATCGACGACTTGCCGGCCTCGTTCGGCCCGTGCAGCAGTGTGACGCCGGTGTCGGCGAATTCGATCTCCCGCGAGCGCACGCCGCGGAAGTCACGTACGGCCAGGCGATGCAGCCTCATCGTGACGCCTCCTGCCGGGTGAGCCGGTACAGCAGTGCCAGCGCACCCGACGCCTCGGCTGCACGCTCCCCTGCGCTGCGAGCGATCCCGAGCAGTTCCTGCGCGGCGTCGGCGGCGGGGCCGGTCAGTTCGAGCGAATCCAGTTCCGCCTCCCCCGGGAGCACGGCCAGATCGGTCTTCCGCGGCCACGGTTCCAGCCCGGCGAACCGGGCGCGCAGAGCCTCGATCTCGTCGTCGAGCTGTGCCTTCGCGCCGAGACCGAGGGTTCCGGTGAAGCCGACCTTGACCACCGTCCGGTCTTTCTCCGGTAGGGCCGACAACGCGGAGACCGCAGCGGACACGTCCGCCTCGGAAGACAGCGGGAACTCCCGTGCCGCGAACCGCCAGCTGCCCACCCGGACCGGGGAGACCGCGGCCGGCGCATCCGGTGAGACCTCGACCACCAGCACCGATCCGGAACCGGACTCCTTGTGGTCGAAGTTGGTGACCTCGGGTGCCCCCGAGTACCAGATGCCGGGCGCCACCTCGGTGACCGAATGGCGATCGCCCAGTGCCACGTAGTGCAACTGCCCGGCGGCGATCCGCTCGGACAGTGCGGCCACATCGATCAACCGCTGGTCCTGCGCCCCGACCGGCAGGGTGCCGCCGTGACCGACCGCGATCCGGACGGTACCCGCATCCGGCGGCCCGACCGCGGCGACCGCTTCGGTGAGCGGATCGGCGGACGGGTGCTTGGAGAACCAGGGCGCGGCGAGCAGTTCGACCCCCGGGCGGACCTGATGCACCCCCGGCACGCCGAGAACCGTGACGTTCTCCGGACGGTGCCGCGCGAAGACCTCGGAGGTGTACACCGAGGCGGCGTCGAGCGGGTCGTGGTTGCCGGGAAGCAGGTAGACGGGGCGGTCGATCGCGGCGAGCCGGTCCAGGCTGCGGGCGATCACAGCGGGCGCGAGCCGGTTGTCCTCGAAGACATCACCGCAGACCACCACGAATTCAGCCTCGTGCTCGGCGGCTACGGTGCCGAGCCGGGAGATCGAGTCCAGCCGAGCGTCGGTGAACCGGGCCTGGGCGTCGGCGTCGAGGAAGTGGCGGGTCATGCCCAGCTGCCAGTCCGCCGTGTGTAGGAATCGCATGTCCACCCCCTGTTCGCCGGTCGGTCCGAGCCGTCGCACTCAGGGTAATGACTCCCACCGACAGGTTCGCTCAGCGCTGCGGCGCGCCGCGATCCCGCCGAGATCAGCGCGGCTGGCGCAGCCTGTCGTACAACTCGGCGAGCTCGTCGGTGGCCTCAGCGACATCGGCCGCCTTGGTACCCGTGCGGCGCAGCGCCATCCGCAACAAGGCCGGATCGAGCAGGGTCAACGGATCCACGGGCTGCGGTTCCGGCAGCGGAGGCAGCTCCAGTCCATCGCCGTAGAAGCCGGCCCGTTCGGCCTCCCCCGCCTGCTCCGACTGGACGCTCGCCCCCGCATCCTCAACGCCGGCACCGCCACCGCCGGCGGCCCCCGTCTGCGTGTGCTCCGCGCTGGTCACCCTGGCCAGCAGACCGGCCAGCGGCACGCCGGCGAAGTCGAGGACCAGCGACGGATCGGTGTCGGCTGCCGCGCAGAACTCGTAGGTCAGCGCCAAAGCATGCACGCACGCACCTGATTCGTCCGGACAGGCGCAGTCCACCAGCACATCGGAACCGGTCTCGGGTAGCACCAGCTCTCCCAGTGTGCGCCCCAGATCACCGCGCGTCACCGCCATCAGCTCCGCGGCCGCCCCCTGCCCCACCAGCAGCGAGACCACCACCGCCGGATCCGCTGGGACCCGCGCGAGAGCGACGCCGAACGGATCGAGTTGGCTGCCCTGGACGGTCGCCGTGACCGAGGCCGGCACCACGGCCATCGCGTAGACCTGATGCTCGGCGTACAGGCGTCGCGCGTACTGCACCTTGCGCCGCTCGGTGAGATCCTCGCGCTGCGCGATCAGCCGTCGGGTGAACCAGGTGCGTCCCATAGGACGGGCGGTGTCCCGGGTTCTGCGCGCCACCTAGACCACCGAATCCTCACGCAACCGCACCAGCTCGTAGAGCTCGTCGTTGTCGAGTTCACCCAGCCATGTCTCGCCGACCTGCACCGTCATCGCGGACAGCTCCTTCTTGGCGGCGATCACCGCGTCGATCCGCTCCTCCAGGGTGCCCGCACAGACGAACTTGCGGACCTGCACCGCCCGGGTCTGGCCGATCCTGAAGGCCCGGTCGGTGGCCTGGTTCTCCACCGCCGGATTCCACCAGCGGTCCACGTGGATCACGTGGTTCGCCGCCGTCAGGTTCAGACCGGTTCCGCCGGACTGCACCGTCGCCACCAGGGCGGGAGGGCCGTCGCCGGACTGGAATCGCGCGACCATCGCGTCCCGGTCCCGGCGATCCACCTCACCGTCGAGTACCGGAACGTCCGCACCGAGCAGCCCACTGAGGTAGGGCTGCAGCATCCGCGCGAACTCGGCGTACTGGGTGAAGACCAGGGCGCGTTCGCCCTCGTCCGAGACGGTGGTGAGGATGTCGGCCAGCAGTTCCACCTTCCCGGACCGGTGTTCGCCGCGGCGCAAAAGCGGAGAACCGTCGCCGAGGTAGTGCCCAGGGTGGTTACAGACCTGTTTGAGCCTGGTCAGCGAGGCGAGCACCAGGCCGTTGCGCACCTGACGACCGGACCCCTTGGCCTCGTGGAGTTCCTCGACCAAACGGTTGAGCACCGCCTGGTACAGACCTGCCTGCTCGGGGGTCAGACAGGCGCGCACCGTGAACTCGGCCTTCTCGGGCAGCTCGGGCGCGATCGTCGGATCGGTCTTCTCCCGGCGGAGGATGAACGGCGAGGTGAGCGTGGTGAGCCGGCGCACCGCCGCGCTGTCCTGCTCTCGCTCGATGGGCAGCGCGTAACGATTGCGGAAGGTCCGGGCCGATCCCAGGAGCCCCGGGTTGACCAGATCGATCACCGCGCGCAGGTCTTCGAGCCGGTTCTCCACCGGGGTTCCGGTCAGTGCCACCCGGTGCCCGGCCGGTATCGCCCGCAGGGCCTTCGCGGCGGCGGTGTTGACGTTCTTGACGTGCTGGGCCTCGTCGACCACGATCCGGCCCCAGTCGTGCCCGGCCAGCAACTCACGGTCCCGCGCGGCCAGGGCGAAGGTGGTGACCACCAGATCGGAGGCCGCGGCCGCGCGGCCGAACTCGTCTCCGGTGGGCCGGTCGGAGCCGTGGTGCACGTGCACCCGCAGGCCCGGGGCGAACCGGCGCGCCTCCGCGACCCAGTTGCCGACCACCGACATCGGGCACACCAGCAGCGTCGGGGCGGTCCCCCGCTCGGCGTTCTCGGGTTCGGCGTTCTCGCGTTCGTGGCACAGCAGGGCCAGCACCTGGATCGTCTTGCCCAGTCCCATGTCGTCGGCCAGCACCGCGCCGATCCCCGACCCCGAGAGCGTCGCGAGCCAGGACAGTCCCCGCTGCTGATAATCACGCAGCTGCGCGGTCAAGGTCGACGGTGGCGGCACCGTCACCGGTTCGATGGTCCCGCCCCGGTACACCGCATCGAGCCAGCCGAGCCCGTGCACCGCGGCGATCGGCACCGGCAGTGCCGCCGGATCTGCGATCATGCCCAGCAGGTCACCGAGATCGGTTCCCGACTGTGCAGCGGTCCGCTGCTCGGCGACGAACCGGGCCGCCTGCGCGAGAGTGCGACGATCGGCGCGTACCCAGCGTCCGCGCACCTCGACCAGACCGGACACCGAGTTCGCCAGACCGGCGAGTTCACTGGCGGTGAGCACGGTGTCGCCGATCGCGAGTTGCCAGACGAAGTCGGTGATCTCCGCGAGTCCGGCCTGCACCGTCAGCGCGGTGCCGCCGGGCTGCTCGCGTCCGTGCAACCGCAGTGCGGGGCGCACCGTGGCGATCGACGCGGGCAGCAGGACCTCGTACCCGGCCTTCGTCAGTCCCGGCGCGCCCTCCACGAACAGTGCCTCGGCCTCCGTGGTGGTCAACAGGAAGTCCAGCGAGCTCTGATCCTGGCGGACCCGTTTGAGCGGCGGGTAGACCGCCAGCGCGCGTGCCAGTTCTCCGGCGAGATCGTCGAGGTCGACCGGGTTCATCCGGACCGGGTCCACCCGCTCCGGCGCGGCCCCCGGGACGCGCCGGCACACCTCGACCCGCCACAGCGGCGACCGGTCCGGCGGGCCGCCCTTCGGGCCACGGCCGTCCGGCTCGATCAGGCGCAGCACCAGCAGGGTCTCGGCCGAGCGGATGCTGCCCGCCCATTCGGTCCACGCCGCCGGCGCCCCGGCGTCCGCGACGGCCCGCTCCGGCAACGGCTCCCCCTCCACCAGCGAACGCAGCACCGGAGCCGCCACCCACGTCCAGGGCCCCTCACCCAGGCGTCGGCGGGCGTACCGGTCGGTGAACTCGGCACTCATGTCCAGCACGGCGGCCAGATCGCCGGTGCCGCGCAGCACCGGCGGCATCGCCGCGGCAGCGGATTGCACCCAGGTACGCCACTGCACCGATTCGATCGGGGCCCACCGCACCGACCAGTCACCGTCGTCGTCGCGCAGCACCGGGCCGATCGCACCGGCGGCGACGAAGCGCTGCACCGACTCCGCGACCCACCGCAGGAAGCGCAGGTCACCGGCGCCGTCGGACGGGGTCAGCGCATCCAGGACGGTGGCCGCCCGCTCCGGCCCCAGGGTGAGCGCCGGCACCACCTGACGGCCCTGCGGACCGGCGATGGTGATGCTCCGGCGCGGCCGCCGGCCGGCGAGGATCTCCGCGATCGGCGCCGCGACAGTGCGCGGGGCCGGGTCAGCGGTCGGCGCACCGGCCTCGTCGGTGAACCACAGCGCGAGACCGAGACCGGGCCGCCACAACCCGTGCGCCGCGGCCTGAGGGCGTGGCATGTGCGCTCCCCCTACTCCGACTCGGGCCGGTACGCCCGATGCCGGTACCGTAAGCGGTGCCGCAGCGTGGCCCGGACCGCCGGCCACTCGTGCGCGAGGACGGAGAACATGACCACGTCCTGCAGGGCACCGTTGGTGTAGCGGCGGAAACTGCGCAGCACGCCGTCCTGCTTGGCCCCGAGCCGCGCGATGGCCTCCCGGGACTGCGCGTTCGCCCACTGGGTGCGCAGGCCCACGCATTCGCATCCGAGGGTCCCGAAAGCGTGATCGAGCAGAAGCAGTTTGGACTCGGGGTTGGTTCCGGTGCCGTGCGCCGACACCCGGTTCCAGGTGTATCCGATCTCCAGCCGGGGAACCGACGGGTCGAGGTCGTAGTACGTGGTCATGCCCAGGACCCGGCCGTGGGCGTCGACCGCGGTGAACGGGATCATCTCGCCGCGGTCCTGCAGTTCGAGGCGACGGTCGATCTCGGCGCGCAGGGTCTGCGGGCTGGGTACCGAGGTGTACCAGCGGTCCCACATCCGGCCGTCGCCGAGCGCGTCGATCAAGCCGTCGTGGTGCTCGGGCCGCAGCGGCTCGAGGGTGACCAGGTGACCGGCCAGCGTGACCGGGCCGGGCGGTGTCAGGAACGCCATGCGCGCAGGCTACGCGGCAGGGGTGACAAGTAGCTTCTCGAGCGCACTGCGCAGGTGGCCCGGGATCGGCGTGGGCCGTCGGGTGGCCCGGTCGACGAAGACGTGCACGAAACCACCCTGTGCGGCCGGGGCACCGGCACCGTCGAACAGCGTGACTGCGTACTTGACGCTGGAATTACCCAGGACGGTGACGGCGAGACCGGCGGTGACGGTCTCCGGGAAGGCCAGCGGTGCGTCGTACCGACAGTGAGATTCCACACACAGGCCGATCTCGGATCCGTTGTGGATGTCCAGGCCGCCCTCGCGGATCAGATAGGTGTTGATGACGGTGTCGAAGTAGCTGTAGTACTCGACGTTGTTGACGTGTCCGTAGACATCGTTGTCCTTCCACCGAGTGGGGATGACCAGGGCGTACGGCTGTTCGTCGATCGTCGGCACGCCGCTGACACTACGCCGGGCGGTGCCCCGCGGGAGCGCGCTGCGCGGACGGACCGGGAATGAATGTCACCCGGCGGTGGTAACAAGGAAATGACACGTCCCGCAGGGACTACGAGCTCGGAGGTCTGCACCATGGCGAAACAGCCCGCACCGATTCCACCCGATCAGCCCGCCGCACCGGTGCTCAAGCACGACGGTGGCGGCGGCATCGGCGCCGTCATCGATCGCGCCGCACGGGTGCAGGCACCCGCCGTGGCCAAGTACGTCGCCGGACTGCGCGCCGACGACCCCGCCGCCACCCCGGCCCAGATCATCGAACGACTCGAGAAGCGCTACCTGCTCGCCGTGACCGGCAGCGGCGGCGCCGTCGGTGCGACCGCGGCGGTTCCGGGCCTGGGCACCATCGCGGCGCTCGGCGCGGTCGGCGCCGAGACCGTGGTCTTCATGGAGGCCTCCGCGCTGTACACATTGGCTGTGGCCGAGGTCTACGGCATCCCGATCGAGAACCGGGAGCTGCGCCGCGCGCTGGTGCTCACCGCGGTGCTCGGTGATTCCGGACTGGGCGCACTGCGCGCGACCTTCGGCGCGAAGAACGCGACGCTGCTGAACCTGAAGAAGAACCCGAGCATGATTCCGGGTCTCGGCGGGTTGAACAAGCAGCTGATGAAGATGTTCACCCGCCGGTTCCTGGCGAAGCGGGCACCGCTGCTGCTGGGCAAACTGCTGCCCGCCGGGATCGGGCTGGTAGTGGGCGCCGGCGGCAACCGGGCACTGGGCCGCGGCGTGATCAAGAACGCGCGCGAGGCCTTCGGGCCGATCCCGGCCACCTGGCCGGCGCCGGCGCTGCGGGTGATCGACGGATCGCAGCCCGGTACCCCGCCGAGCGCGTTACCCGAGTAAGGCGGCGCACGGTTCGGGCAGTGGACTACCCTGGACCGCGCGGACCTGCGCCGTCTGTGACCCAGTGCGGCGCGCGCATGATACGACGAA
The DNA here is from genome assembly GCF_054780975.1 of Tsukamurella serpentis. Lineage (NCBI taxonomy): Bacteria > Bacillati > Actinomycetota > Actinomycetes > Mycobacteriales > Tsukamurellaceae > Tsukamurella > Tsukamurella serpentis. Next base: position 691,368 of record NZ_BAAGVH010000003.1, on the reverse strand, counting down.
GATGAAGCGAGGCGAGGACCTGCCGTGAGCAGCAGTTCTGTATCGGATTTCGGCCAAAACGAGTGGCTGGTCGAGGAGATGTACGAGCGGTTCAAGGCCGACCCCGCGTCGGTCGACCCGAGCTGGCACGAACTCCTCACGAACTACACCCCGGGAGCTGCGGCGAGTAACGGTACGGCGGCCGAGTCCGCTCCCGCGGGCGGTTCCTCCGCCCAGCCCGCGGCGAAGGCCCCCGCCCCGACCGCCGCACAGCCCGCTGCTCCGAAGCCCGCTGCTGCCAAGCCCGCCTCCGCGCAAACGGTCAAGCCCGGCACCTCGAAGATCGCCGACACCACGCTCACGCCCGCTCCGACGTCGCCGGTGACCCCGGCACCGTCGTCGCCCGCGAAGCCGGCGCCCGCCCCCAAGGCACCCGCCTCCGCCGAGTTCCCGGCCGAGGAGGAGCGCACGGTACTGCGTGGCGCCGCGAACGCCGTGGTCAAGAACATGAACGCCAGCCTGGAGGTCCCGACCGCGACGTCGGTGCGCTCGATGCCGGTGAAGGTCATGTTCGACAACCGCGTGGTGATCAACAACCACCTCGCGCGCACCCGCGGCGGCAAGATCAGCTTCACCCACATCCTGGGTTACGCCCTGGTTCAGGGCGTCAAGGCGTTCCCGAACATGAACCGGCACTTCGCCGAGGTCGACGGCAAGCCCAATGCCGTCACCCCGCCGCACATCAATCTCGGCATCGCGATCGACCTGGTCGGTAAGAACGGCAGCCGCAGCCTGGTGGTGGCGGCGGTCAAGAACACCGAGACCATGGACTTCGGCCAGTTCGTGGCCGCCTACGAGGACATCGTCCGCCGCGCCCGGCAGGGCAAACTGACCGCCGAGGACTTCGCCGGCGTCACCATCTCGCTGACCAACCCGGGCGGCATCGGCACGGTGCACTCGGTGCCCCGCCTGATGACCGGCCAGGGAGCGATCATCGGCGTCGGCGCGATGGAGTACCCGGCCGAGTTCCAGGGCGCCAGCGACGAGAAGATCGCCGAGCTCGCGGTCGGCAAGCTGACCACGCTGACCTCGACCTACGACCACCGGATCATCCAGGGCGCCGAGTCCGGCGATTTCCTGCGCTACGTGCACGAGCTGACCCTCAGCGACGCCTTCTGGGACGACATCTTCCGCACGATGCACGTGCCCTACGAGCCGATCCGCTGGCGGCAGGACATCCCGCCGCACGGTATCGACAAGGACGCACGCGTCCTGGAGTTGATCGCGGCGTACCGGGCTCGCGGACACCTGATGGCCGACATCGATCCGCTGCGCTACAACAACGACAGCCTCGAATCGCACCCCGACCTCAACGTGCTCACCTACGAGCTGACGCTGTGGGATCTGGACCGCACCTTCAACGTCGGCGGCTTCCACGGCGCGGACCGGCTCAAGCTGCGCAAGGTGCTCTCGGTGCTGCGCGACGCCTACTGCCGGCACGTGGGCATCGAGTACACCCACATCCTCGAACCGGAGCAGCAGAAGTGGCTGCAGGAGCGGGTCGAGACCAAGGACATCAAGCCGAGCGTCGCCGAGCAGAAGTACATCCTCTCCAAGCTCAACGCCGCCGAGGCCTTCGAGACCTTCCTGCAGACCAAGTACGTCGGCCAGAAGCGGTTCTCGCTGGAGGGCGCCGAGTCGGTCATCCCGATGATGGACGCCGTCCTGGACCAGGCCGCCGAGCACAGCCTCGACGAGGTCGTCATCGGTATGCCGCACCGCGGCCGGCTCAACGTGCTGGCGAACATCGTCGGCAAGCCCTACAGCAAGATCTTCACCGAGTTCGAGGGCAACCTGAACCCGGCGCAGGCGCACGGCTCGGGCGATGTGAAGTACCACCTCGGCGCAGAGGGCAAGTACTACCAGATGTTCGGTGAGAACGAGATCACCGTCTCGCTGGTGGCGAACCCCTCGCACCTGGAGGCGGTGGACCCGGTGCTCGAGGGCATCGTGCACGCCAAGCAGGACATGCTCAATCCGCCCGAGGGCGAACACCCGGTGCTGCCGCTGATGCTGCACGGCGATGCGGCCTTCGCCGGCCAGGGCGTGGTGGCCGAGACGCTGAACATGGCGAACCTCAAGGGTTTCTCCAACGGCGGCACGGTGCACATCGTGGTCAACAACCAGGTGGGCTTCACCACCTCGCCGGAGCACTCGCGCAGCTCGCAGTACAGCACCGACGTCGCGAAGATGATCGGCGCGCCGATCTTCCACGTCAACGGCGACGACCCGGAGGCCTGCGTGTGGGTGGCCAAGCTGGCCGTCGACTTCCGCGAGCAGTTCGACAAGGACGTCGTGATCGACCTGGTCTGCTACCGCCGCCGCGGCCACAACGAGGGCGACGACCCGTCGATGACGCAGCCCGGCATGTACGACGTGATCGACACCAAGCGCGGTGTCCGCAAGTCGTACACCGAGGCCCTGATCGGTCGTGGTGACATCTCCACCAAGGAGGCCGAGGACGCCCTGCGCGACTACCAGGGCCAGTTGGAGCGGGTGTTCAACGAGGTCAAGGAACTCGAGAAGTTCCAGGCCGAGCCTGCGCCGTCGATCATCGCCGATCAGCCGCTGCCCAGCTCGCTGGTCACCGCTGTTCCACTGGAGCAGCTGCAGCGCGTCGGCGACGCCTACGCCAACGTTCCGGAGGGATTCACCGTGCACCCGCGGGTGGCCCCCGTGGTCAAGCGCCGCTTCGAGATGTCGCGTGAGGGCGGCATCGACTGGGCCTTCGGCGAGCTACTCGCCTTCGGCACCCTGCTGGAGGAGGGCCGCACCGTCCGCCTGGCCGGCCAGGACAGTCGCCGCGGTACCTTCACCCAGCGCCACGCGGTGCTGATCGACCGGCAGACCGGGGCCGAGTACACCCCGCTCGATCACCTCGGTGAGGACGGGGCCGCTTCGCCCGGCCGGTTCATGGTCTACGACTCGGCACTCACCGAGTTCGCCGGCCTGGGCTTCGAGTACGGCTACTCGGTGGCCGACGAGTCCGCGCTGGTGTGCTGGGAGGCGCAGTTCGGCGACTTCGTCAACGGCGCGCAGTCGATCATCGACGAGTTCATCAGCTCCGGTGAGGCCAAGTGGGGCCAGACCTCGGGCGTGACGCTACTGCTGCCGCACGGCCACGAGGGTCAGGGACCGGACCACACCTCGGCCCGGATCGAGCGCTTCCTGCAGCTGTGCGCGGAGGGCTCGATGACGGTCGCCATGCCGTCGACCCCGGCGTCGTACTTCCACCTGCTGCGCCGCCACGCACTCGACGGCGTGCGCCGCCCGATGGTGGTCGCGACACCGAAGTCGATGCTGCGCAACAAGGCCGCGGTGAGCCCGCTGGAGGACTTCACCTCGGGCAAGTTCCGCTCGGTGATCGACGATCCGGCCTTCGAGGTCGACGGCGGTGACCGCGATCGGGTGACCAAGCTGCTGCTGGTCTCGGGCAAGCTCTACTACGAGCTCGAGGCGCGCCGCAAGAAGGACGGCCGGGACGACATCGCCATCATCCGCCTCGAGCAGCTCTACCCGCTCCCCTCGCGGCGGCTGCCGGCCACGCTGGACAAGTACCCGAACGCGACCGACGTGCGGTGGGTCCAGGAGGAGCCGGCCAACCAGGGCGCATGGCCGTTCTTCGGTCTGGCACTGCCCGAGCTGGACGAGCGTCTGGTCGGGATCAAGCGCGTCTCCCGGCGTGCGATGTCCGCGCCGTGCTCGGGCTCGTCGAAGGTGCACGCCGTCGAACAGGCTCAGATCATCGACGAGGCCTTCGTCCAGTAACCGCTCGACACGACAGCGGGCCGGCTCTGCGGAGCCGGCCCGCTGTCGTGTCAGCTCAGGTCCAGGCCGACGGCCGCAGCGATCGCGACGAACATGGTGGCCAGGTGATCGACGATCTGATCCCGGCTCATCTCGGCGAAGCCGGCGTTCTGGTCGAGCCACTGCACCAGGGTCTCCTCGACCACCGCGATCCACCCGTGCACGGACAACACGAACTGCGGCGACCGCTCGATGCCGAGGAGTCCTGCCTGTTCGACGAACCGGTCGACGATCTGCTCACGTACCGACTTGACCGCCGCACGGATCCGCGGCTCGGACCAGCTGACACCGGCCAGCATGGGCAGCAACGAATGCTGGTGATCGACGATGTGGTCGACGTAGCCGCCGAGCGTCTCGACCAGGATCGGCATCACGTCGGTGATGTCCTCCGGGGTCCGCGCCGGCGTCGCGACTTCACCGACCAAGCGGGCCTGCTCCTCCACCAGCGCCACCTGGAAGTCGAGTTTGGAGTCGAAGTAGTGGAACAGCAGTCCCGCGGACACGCCTGCGAGACCGGCGATCTCCTCGATGGACACCTGTTCGAGCGCCTGGTGTCGCAGGCTCTGTAGGCCGAGATCGATGAACTGTTGGCGCCGCGCCTGGGGACTGAGCCGGGTGCGCTTGCGCCCCACAGCAGCGGCCATGGACTTTCTGGTCACCTACTGAATCTTACTCAATACGTCGTTGACATAGGTCACATCGCGAACCTACTGTCGGAAGCAGTGCGCCGGTTCGGCGTCCGGTTTCCCGCAATCGCAGCGTGAGGATTGACATCGATGAAGAGTTTCCGCGGAAAGGTCGCCGTCGTCACCGGAGCCGCCTCCGGCATGGGCCGTGAACTGGCCCTGCAACTCGCGCAGGAGGGCGCCAAACTGTCCCTGTGCGATTACGATCCGGCCGGCCTGGAGCAGACCGCCGAGGCCGCCCGCGCGGCCGGTGCGCAGGTGCACACCAAGGTGGTCAACGTCGGTGAGCGCGAGCAGCTGATCGCCTACGCCGAGGACGTCGTCGAGCACTACGGCACCGTCAATCTGCTGTTCAACAATGCCGGTATCGCGCACCACGAGCCGGTGGAGACCACGTCCTTCAAGGACTACGACCGGATCATGGACGTCAACTTCTGGGGCGTCATCAACGGCACCAAGGTCTTCCTGCCGCACCTGATCGCCTCCGGCGATGCGCACATCGTCAACACCAGCTCGCTGTTCGGTCTGCTCGGCATCGGCGGCCAGAGCGCGTACAACGCCTCGAAGTTCGGGGTCCGCGGCTTCACCGAGGCGCTGCGCATCGAGATGCTCTCCAGCGGCCACAACGTGGGCGTGACCTGCGTGCACCCCGGCGGGATCAAGACCGCGATCGCCCGCAACGCCACCGTCGCCGACGGCAAGGACCAGGCCGGCTTCGCGACCCTGTTCGACAAGCACCTCGCGCGCACCGAGGCAGACGATGCTGCGCGCACCATCCTGGGCGGGGTCAAGCGCAACCGCGGCCGAGTGCTGATCGGCGCCGACGCCAAGATCATCGACGTGCTGGTGCGCCTCGGCGGCTCCGCCTACCAGCGGGTCAACGCGATCATCGACACCCAGGTGGCCAAGCGCCTGGGCTGAGCGATCAGCGCAGCGGGTGCTCCGCGGCCCAGTCCGCGGTCACCTGCTCGGGCGTGCGCTCCCCGGCGGCGACCTTCGCCACCATCGCCGCCAGATCGGTGGTGGTGAGTTCACCGGCGATCGCCGAGAGCCGGCGGGTCTGCGCCACCGTCAAACCGTCCCGTCGCACCAGCGGCACCACCGCGCGGGCGGGCACCGTCTCCTCCGGGTCGGCCACCTGCGTCAGATCGCGGGACGCCGGCGACAGCGTGCCCAGCTGGGCGATCCGCGCGCGTCCGTCCTGCACGGCGGCGGCGGCCGCAGCCTCATCGGTCACCACGATCACCGGTCCGACCGGGCAGCCGTAGCGGGCCGTCAGTTCCGCCGGAGAGGGCGGCGCGCCCGCTGAGCGCTGCGAGTCCGCTGTAACCGCGACACTGCCCGAGACCCCCTCGCAGCCGCGCAGGGTGGCCGGGGGTGCGTCCTTGGACACGAAGAGCATCGGCTGATCGAGTGCCGGCGTCGGATCCCCCAGGCCCAGCCCCTCCGGCAGTACCGCGCTGAGCGCGACGAACTGTGCATCCCACTGCTCGCGTGGATCGGCCCGCGCCGCGGCGGACCCCTGAGCCGAGGTGGACTGCCGCGCCGAGGACGGCTGCGCGGCACCGGGCCGGTACCGCTCCCACAGTGCGCCGGTCAGCGCGGGCACCACCGTGATGTCGCCGCGTTCGACCGCGGCGACCGCGGCATCCCCCGGCCCGAGCCCGAGCCGGGTCCGCACCGGCGTCCCCGCTGCGCTCAGGGCGTTCGCGTAGATCAACGCCTCGATCCGGGAGGCCGCATCGTCGGAGGACCCGACGGTGACGGTGCCCGGCGAGGTGCGCGGACCGGTGTCGGCACCGTCACCGGGACCCGAGCAGCCGGCCACGGCGCCCGCCACCAGCACGGCCGCGCTCACACGGAAGAAGGTCGGACTCACGTCTACTTTCTACCCTGCCGCAGTCCCCGGGCCGCGCACGGCGCGGGTCACTGCCCCGCCGGCGCGGGCGACATATCATTTCCCCATGCCGTCGATGCCGTCCATGCCCCGGCCCGGTGCCATCCGTCGCGACGGGAAGGACGCCGCGGTCCCGCGCGTCCCCGTCCCGGTGGCGCGGGCCGTCGTGGACTGCGGTGTGTACGTCGACGGGGAGCGGCTGCCCGGTCGGTTCGGCTACGCCGAGGCGATCGAGGAGGTGCGTTCGCGCGGCGAGGGCTACGTCTGGGTGGGCCTGCTGGACCCGGACCAGCACCAGATGGACGAGGTGGCACGGGTCTTCGGACTGCACCCGCTCACCGTCGAGGACACCCTGGTCACCCACACCCGGCCCAAGGTCGACCGGTTCGACGACACCCTGTTCCTGATCCTCAAGACGGTCAATTACGTCGGCCACGACCGCACCGATCCGATGGCCCGCATCGTCGAGACCGGAGAGGTGATGGTGCTGGTCGGACCGGACCATGTGATCACGGTGCGACACGGCGATCACGGCAGCCTCCGGCGGGTGCGGCGCAACCTGGAGTCGAACCCGGCACTGCTCACGCTGGGCCCGTCGGCGGTGATGCACGCGGTGGCCGACCACGTGGTGGACACCTACGTGGCGGTCTCGGACCTGCTCGAGGACGACATCGACCGGGTCGAGGAGGACGTCTTCCGGGCCGGCACCCGCACCCAGGTCGACGAGATCTACCAGCTCAAGCGCGACATCGTGGAGCTGCGCCGCGGCATCCACCCGCTCTCACACGCACTCAAGCGGCTGACCTGCGATTTCGCGGACATCATTCCGCACGAGATCCAGCGCTACTTCTCCGACGTGCTCGACCACCAGGCGATGGTCGCCGACCACGTGGAGACCTACAACGACGTGCTGAGCTCGCTGATCGACGCGGCCGTCGCCAAGATCGGGATGCAGCAGAACGAGGACATGCGCAAGATGTCCGCGATCATCGGCCTCGTGGCGGTGCCCACCATGATCGCCGGGATCTACGGCATGAACTTCGACAACATGCCCGAACTGCACTGGAAGTACGGCTACTACGCGGTGCTGGCGATCATGGTGGGGGTCTGTTTCGGCCTGTTCATCGCCTTCCGCAGGATCAAGTGGCTGTGAGCCGCTAGACCTCTCGGGCGGCCGGGCGGGCCGGATCGGCGGGGTCGATACCGGCCTCGGACCAGGCATCCCGCAACGCTGCGGCACCCTTGAGCCGCACCCACGCCGCCTCGTTCGCGGTGATCGGATCGGCTCGCAGGAACCGCACCGGTTCGGACGGTCCACCGTCCGCGCCGCGCGCGAGGTCCGGCACCGTCGACGCCCCGAGCAGGACCGCCGAGAACGGCGCCCCGGTCCACAGCGGCGCCCCCAGATCGACCAGGGCGTCCGGCGCCAGCACCAGGCCCTCGACCGCGGGCGTGGCGGCCAGGATCGCCAGCGACCGGTGCACCCCGTCGAGCGCCCCGCCGGGACCGCCGGCGCCGTGCCGGAGTTCCATCAGGACCTCGGCCCGTGGCCCGTCGTCGACGGTGACCAGAGCGTTCGGGTCGGTCATCGGGTGCCGCGAGCAACCGAGGGAGGCGAAGACCACCAGTTCGTCGGTCACCCAGCGCTGCACCGTCATCGGTTCCAGCCCCAGGAAGGTGACCGACGCCGACACCGGAGGGGCGAAACCACGCCCGGCGTAGTGCTCGGCGAGGTGCGCCTGGACAGCCTGGACAACGTCAACCGCGGGACCCACGAGAATCGATGGTACTCAGAAGAACCGGCCGGGCTGCCAGGGCTTGTTCTGCTCGGAGACCTCGCCGATGATCTCGGGGCTCCAGTCGTGCCGGCGGATCAACCGGTACCGCTCGCACGCGACGAACAGGTACACCTCGGCATCGGAGGAGCTCTGCATGATCCCGGCGTCGCGGGCCATCGCCACCACCGGCGTGAACTCGTCGCGGTACCAGCGCTGCGCGACCTGTTCGCGCGAGAGGAACTCCCCCAGGTCCTGTACCAGCCGGAAACCCCAGGCCTCCACCGATTCCGCAAGACGGGAGTAGTCCCAGGGGTTGGCGAAGGAGATCCGCTCGCGGGCGCGCCCGGTCAGCGGTACCCGTTCCAGCAGCAATCGCCGGTGATCCTTCATCAGCAGGTCCGAGCGCACCGTGATACCGCCCGCCCCGACCCGGGTGATCACCTCGGTGACGTAGGCGTCGATGGTGGCGAAGCCGCGGGCGAAGGCGATCGACACACGGTGATGCCCGTCCACCACGAAGTACATGTCGCCGACCTGCTTGACCTCGATCGGCGGCATCGCCTCACCGCGCCGCTGCGCCGCTGCGAGCCGCTGCCAGCGGGCTCGGAGCGCCGGCGAGCGGGGCCGGAAGTACCGGTCGAAATCGCGGGTTCGGTCGACGCTGCCCACGATCCGGTTCACCTCGATCACCTGCAGCCCCAGGTTCCGCTCCCGGACCAGGCCGAGCGCGGCCACCACCTCGTCGTAGGGCAGCACGTCGTTGACGTCGTCGGGACGGCGGCTCACCCAGGACGCGAGTCGGGCGATGTTCGCGCGGCGACGCGAACGCTCGAAGTCCGAGCGGGCGTCCTCGTCGGGGAAGCCGGTGTCACGCGCCACGTCGTCGCTCCAGGATGCTCAGGGCCCCGTCGGTACCGGAGCCACGCGGACTGATCTCGAAATAGGTGTACCCCACGGTGTTGAGTACCGGCACCCCGGCGAGTTCCAGATCGGGGCCGGGCCGCCCGTACGGATGGACGTGCCCGTGCACCAGGACCTGCGGCCGAACCTGCCGCACCAGGGTTCCCACCGCCCGCAGGCCGCGGTGCGGCCCCGTCTCATGATCACCGACCCCGGCCGCCGGGGAGTGCGCGAGCACGATGTCGACCGCCCGGCTGCGGGCCGCCAGCGCGACCCGCCAGCCGCGCCGCGCGGCCTGCGCCTGGGTCCACTGGTTCGGGCCGCCCCGATACCGGATGCTGCCGCCGAGTCCGGCCACCGTCAGTCCGGCGACGGTGACCACCCGGCCGTCGGCGTTGACCCCACCGCGCGGGCGTGGTGGCTCGCAGGGCAGTCCGCCGCGCACGTAGCCGCCGCGGGTGCGGCGGTATCCCGAGTAGTCCGGATCGTGATTGCCCGGCACGAAGACGCAGGGTGCGCCGTACCGGTCCACCAGTTCCTCCAGGTAGTCGCCGGGGAGATCACCGGCACCGAGGATCAGCTCCGGTGCCAGCGTCGACGATGCCAGGGCCAGCCCCGGCACCGGTTCGTCGCTGACCGCGAGCACCCGCACGACAGCGGGATCAGAGCGCCAGGTTCACGCCGGAGGAGGCGTCGAAGACGGCGATCTTCGCCGGGTCGTAGTAGAGATCGACCTTCGATCCGCGGGCGGCGGTGGAGTCGGCCGACAGTCGCGCCACGATCTCGTCGGCCCCGGCCAGCGGTGCCTGCTGCTCCCCCGGCGCCAGATCGGCCAAGGCGTCGCTGCGCGGCCCCTCCTCGGGGATCGAGAAGTGCACGAACTTGTCCGAGCCCATCGACTCCAGCACGTCGACGGTGGCGGTGAAGGTCAGTCCGCCCAGCCGCTGGTTCGGGTCGAGCAGCCGGGCGTCCTCGAAGTGCTCGGGGCGGATGCCCACGACCACGTCGCCGCTGCGGTTACCGGCGGCCGAGGCCTTCTCCGCCAGCTGCGGCGCATCCAGCAGCAGGATCTCACCGAGCGCGGTGGCGATTCCGACGGAGGTGAGGCGACCGGGTACGAAGTTCATCGCCGGCGAGCCGATGAAACCCGCCACGAACAGGTTCGACGGCCGGTCGTAGAGGTCCTGCGGGGCGCCGATCTGCTGCACGTCACCGCTCTTGAGCACCACCACCCGGTCCCCGAGGGTCATGGCCTCGGTCTGATCGTGTGTCACGTACACCATGGTGGTGCCCAGGCGCTTCTGCAGCCGGCTCACCTCGGTGCGCATCTGCACCCGTAGTTTGGCGTCGAGGTTCGACAGCGGCTCGTCCATCAGGAATGCCTTGGGACTACGCACGATGGCGCGGCCCATCGCGACGCGCTGACGCTGGCCACCGGAGAGCTGGCTCGGCCGGCGGTCCAGGTGCGCAGTGAGGTCCAGGGTGCGCGCGGCGTCCTCGACCTTGGTGGTGATGTCGGACTTGGACATCTTCGCCAGCTTGAGCGGGAAGGCGATGTTCTCGCGCACCGTCATGTGCGGGTACAGCGCGTACGACTGGAAGACCATCGCGATGTCGCGGTCCTTGGGGGCCTTCTCGTTGACGCGCTCGCCGCCGATCCGCAGCTCACCGTCGGAGATGTCCTCCAGCCCCGCGATCATGTTCAAGGTGGTGGACTTCCCGCAGCCCGACGGCCCCACCAGGATGACGAATTCACCGTCGGCGATCTCGAGGTCGATGTCGCTGACGGCGGTGGAACCGTCGGGGTAGGTCTTGCGTACGTGGTCCAGGACGATGTCGGCCATGTGATTGCTCCTCGAGTACTTTCCGGCGTCAGCCCTTGACCGCGCCGGAGGTGAGTCCGGCCACGATCCGTCGCTGGAAGATCAGCACGAACACGATGATGGGAATGGTCACGATCACGGCGGCCGCCGCGATCGATCCGGTGGGCTCCTCGAACTCGGAGCTGCCGGTGAAGTTGGTGATCGCCACCGGTGCGGTGGTGGAGGCGTCGGTCGCGGTGAGGGTGAGCGCGAACAACAGGTCGTTCCAGCAGAAGATGAACACCAGGATCGCGGCGGTCACCACACCGGGCGCGGCCAGCGGAGCGATCACCCGCCGGAAGGCCTGCGCCGGGGTGGCACCGTCCATCTTGGCGGCCTTCTCCAGCTCCCACGGGATCTCGCGGAAGAACGCCGAGAGCGTGTACACCGTCAGCGGCAGCGCGAACGTGATGTACGGCAGGATCAGTCCGGGCCAGGTGTCGAACAGTCCCACCTTGCGCTCGATGTTGAACAGCGGGGTGATCAGCGAGACCTGCGGGAACATCGCGATCAGCAGTGCCGCACCCACGAACAGCTTCTTACCCGGGAAGTCCAGCCGGGCCACCGCGTAGGCCGCGAACATGCCGATCACCACGGCGATCGCGGTGGAGATCAGGGCGATGCCGATCGAGTTGATCAGCGGGCGGACGAAGCCTGCGCCCTCGAAGATCGCGGTGTAGTTGTCCAGCGTGAAGCTGCGCGGGATGAAGTTACCGTCGGTGATCGACGAGACCGGTTTGAGCGAGAGCGAGACGATCCACAGCACCGGGATCAGTGCGTAGCAGATCACCAGCAGATCGATGATGCTCCAGCCGAGCTTCTTACCGGCAGTACCCTGAGCCATGCCGTCCCCCTACCGTCGATCAGTCGAGTCGGAGCCGGGCACGGAGGTGCCGAAGGCTTTGACGAAGATGAACGCGATGACCGCGACGCACAGGAAGATCAGCACCGAGATCGCCGAACCGACCCCCAGGTTGAACGCCTTGAACAGGTTGTCGTAACCGAGGATCGACACCGACCCGGTCCCGTTGCTGCCCTTGGTCAGGATGTAGATGTTGTCGAAGATCCGGAACGCGTCCAGGGTGCGGAAGAGCAGCGCCACCAGGATCGCCGGCTTCATCAGCGGAATGATGATGCGGGTCAGCCGGGTCCACGGTCCGGCGCCGTCGAGCGCGGCGGCCTTGAGCAGATCGTCCGGTACCAGGGCCAGGCCGGAGAGCAGCAGCAGCGCCATGAACGGCGTCGTCTTCCACACCTCGGCCAGGATGATGATCGCCACCGACGGCCACTGCTCGGTGAGCGGCGCACTGCCCTCGGGCAGCAGCCCCACCAGGTAACCGGTCTTCGGAGTCCAGGCGTAGTACCAGGAGAACGCGGCCACCACGGTGACGATGCCGTACGGGATCAGCACCAGGGTGCGCACCACGCCGCGCCCCACCAGGGTGCGGTGCATGACCAGCGCGATGGCCAGGCCCAGCACGAATTCGATCGCCACCGAGATCACGGTGATCAGTGAGGTCATGCCGAGCGACTGCCACCAGTAACCGTCCTTGAGCACGGTCACGTAGTTCGACAGGCCGATGAACTGCTCCTGACCGGGGGCGGCCAGCGACGACTTGTGCAGGCTCAGCCAGAAGGCGTACAGGATCGGGTACGCGGTGACGGCGAACATCACCAGCGCCGCCGGAGCGATCAGCAGCAGGCCCAGCTTGCGCTCGGCGCGCCGGCCCGCGCTCTCCCCTCCGGTGTGCGGCTCCGGTACGGCGACCGTGGCCGTGGACGTCATGGCACCAGCCCCTTTCCATCCATGGCCTTCTGCGCGGCCGCGGTGAGATCGTCGGCCAGCTTCTCCGGATCCCACGAACCGGCGGGTGAGAGCGTGGCCGCGAGCAGTGTCGACATCGCCTGGTACTGCGGAGTGATCGGACGCACCGCAGCGGTGTTCTCCTGCAACTGATCCCGGATCAGCGACGCCATCGGGTAGGCCTTGCGGAACTCGGGATCGTCGTAGAGCTTGGGCAGCACCGGTGGCGTTCCACCCTTGGTCGCGTACTTGCGTTCCGCGGACTCACTGGTCAGGCACGCCAGTACCTCGAAGGCCTGCTTCTCGTACCGAGTGGTCTTGGCGACCGCGAAGTTCACTCCGCCGACGGTGGTCTTGGCGGGCTTACCGGGCACGATCGACGGATACGGCGCGAAGTCGAACTTCTGCCGGGTGAGCATGTTGATCTCGTTGAGCTGCCCGACCGTCGGCTCCGGTGGGTTCTCGGCGTCCTTCGGCGGATTGAGCAGATCCTTGAACTTGGTGAGATCGGTCAGGTACGGCACGTCGCCGGCGGCGCCGTTCTTCTGCGCACTGGCGAACACGAAGGGCCAATTGACCTGGAAGATCGCATCGCCCTTCTCCATCCCCAGGCGGGAGGCGCCCTCATCGAGCTGGGTGAACGACGGGTCCCGTCCCGGTGCGGTGGCGACGGACTTGATCACCGACAGCGCCTTGACCGTGGCCGCCCGGTGCTCGGGGGTGTCGGTGAGCGTGACGGTCTTGCCGTCCTCGGCGACCATCGCACCGCCGGCGCTCTCGAGCAGAGTGTTGAACCACACCACCAGACCCTCGTACTGCGCGGCCTGCGCTTCGATCTGGGTGGGTCCGCCGAGTTCACCGGACTTCACCGCGTACTGCACCACCTGGTCCCAGGTGAGCCTCGGCGGGGTGTTACCGATCGGCCGGCCGAGCACCTTCGACAGCGCGTCCTTGCGGTACCAGAGCAACTGGGTGTTGGTCCACGCCGGTGCCGCGTACTGGACGTCCTTCCACATCGCGGTCTTGAGCGGACCGGCCAGCACCGTCTTCTTGGCACCGTCGGACAACGCGGCCGGTAGCGGCAGGATCCACCCGGCCTCGGCGAACTCCGCGGTCCAGTTCACATCCAGTCCGACGATGTCCATGGTGCGGTCGTTGCCGTTGGCGCGGCGCGCGATCTGCAGGCGCTGGTCGTCGGCCTGCTTGGGCAGGGCGTGCCCGACCACCTTGTACCGGTCGGTCGAGCACTGCTGCGCGACCTCCTTGACCACGGTGGCACCGTCGGCCGGGGTGTGCACGTTGAGCGTGGTGCCGCCGGAGTCGGTGCCGCAACCGGCGAGCACCGTCGCCGCCATGGTGGCCGTCAGACCCAGTGCGGCGCCGCGGCGCACGCTTCCAGCCGTGCCGATCCGCGTTCTCCGTCGCATCCTCACGCCGCCTCCTTCGCCGCCCTCGACCGAGAGGCTTCCGCGCAAAGTTAGCCGACTCGACCGGTGAGGTGAACCACATTCGGCATTATCGTGCCAGACCGGTCTCTCGGAACCGCTACTGGATGTTCAAGCGGGCGAGCATGTCGCGGGCGCGCTCGGCGACCTGCGGATCGCAGAGCACGTCGTAGCGGCCGGCCACCAGCTGCATGGTCGAGGAGAAATCGCGGGTGCCGCGGGAGGCCCAGTACGGCACCGCCGCGGAGATCAGGCCGAAGACCACACCGCCGATCACACCGGCGATCACGGTGGACAGCAGCGCACTTCCGCCGCTGACGAACAGGCCCACCAGCAGACCCAGGAACAGGCCCAGCCAGGCACCGGAAGCCGCGCCGGCACTGAGCACCCGGCCCCAGGTGAGCCGTCCGGTGATCCGCTCGACCTGCATCAGGTCCACTCCCACGATGGTCACGTTCTGGACCGGGAACTCCTGGTCGGAGAGGTGGTCGACGGCGCGCTGCGCCTCGGCGTACGTGCTGTACGAGCCGATCGGCCATCCCTTCGGCGGCGTGGGGAGGCCCCGTCCGACTCCTCCCGGTCGGTTCTGCGACCCGGGCCCCTGCATCGGATTCGACATTCTGCCCCTCCCTACGTACGGCGAACGAAAACGAAAACTACTCTGAACATCATGTCGGCCGTCTCCAGAGTATTCGTCGCGCGACTGTCCGGTCTCCCCGTCGTGGGTCCGGACGGTGAATCGATCGGCCGGGTGCGCGACGCGGTCATCGGCCTGCGGGCCGACCGGAAGGCTCCGCGGGTACTGGGTTTGGCCATCGAGCTGGCCAACCGCCGCCGGATCTTCGTACCGATGCTGCGCGTGACCAGCATCGAAGCGGCCGCGGTGACGCTCAACACCGGATCGGTGAGCCTGCGGCGGCTGCACCTGCGCCCCGGTGAGGCACTGGTGCTCGCTCAAGTGGTGGGCACCCGGGTGCAGATCGACGAGCCGGGTCAGCCGTACAGCGGCGCCGGCGCCACCATCGCCGACGTGGGTATCGAGCAGACCCGCACCCGCGACTGGGTGGTGCACCGATTGGCGGTGCGGATCCGCAGTGCCGGATGGAGCCGCCGCGGCGGGGTGCAGGTGGTGGATCTCCCGCACATCACCGGCCTGACCACCACCGCGCTCACCGGCGCCGACAACGACGTCGCCGAGGCACTGACCATGTTCGACGACATGCGCGCCACCGACGTCGCGCAGGCGCTGCGTGAGCTGCCCGCGCCGCGCCGACTGGCGGTGGCCGCGGCCTTCGACGACGAACGGCTCGCCGACGTGCTCCAGGAGCTCGGCTCCGACGATCAGGCGGAGGTGATCGCGCACCTGTCCAAGGCCCGGGCCGCGGACGTGCTCGAGGCGATGGACCCCGACGACGCGGCCGACCTGCTCGGTGACCTACCGGTACGGCAGCGGGAGGAACTGCTCGCGGTGATGGACCCGGAGGACTCGGGCACGGTCCGGCGGCTGCTCACCTTCTCCCCGTACACCGCGGGCGGCATGATGACGCCCGAGCCGATCGTGGTCACCCCGTCGACCACGGTGGCCGAGGCCCTCGCCCGCGCCCGCAATCCGGACATCACCCCGGCCCTGGCCAGCATGGTCTTCGTGGTCCGCCCGCCGACCGCCACGCCGACCGGCCGCTACCTCGGCGCGGTGCATCTGCAGCAGTTGCTGCGGGAGCCGCCGGCCGATCTGGTGGGCGGCATCGTCGACACCGAACTGCCCAAGCTCGGCCCGGACGATCCGCTCGGCGCCGTCACCCGGTACTTCGCCGCGTACAACCTGGTCAGCGGACCGGTCATCGACGCCGAGAACCACCTGCTCGGCGCGGTCTCGGTGGACGACCTGCTCGACCATCTCCTGCCCGAGGACTGGCGCGACGAGGACCTCGCCGACACCGTGGAGGAGGTTCGATGAAGGACCGTCTGGATACTCCGCGCCTGGGCCGCAGTTTCGGCTTGAACCTCGGCGACGACATGATCGGCCAGGGCGCCGAACGGGTGGCGCGGTTCCTGGGCACCGGTCGCTACCTGGCGATCCAGACGATCATCGTGGTGGTATGGATCATCGTCAACGTGGTGTGGGTGAGCCTGGAGTTCGATCCGTACCCGTTCATCCTGCTCAACCTGGCCTTCTCGACCCAGGCCGCCTACGCCGCACCGCTGATCCTGCTGGCGCAGAACCGCCAGGAGAGCCGGGACCGGATCTCGCTCGACGAGGACCGTGCCCGTGCCGCGCAGACCAAGGCCGACACCGAGTTCCTGGCGCGCGAACTGGCCGCGGTCCGGATCGCGGTGGGCGACGCGGCGAGCCGCGATTACATGCGCCGCGAACTCGACGAGGTGCACGACAAGCTCGACGCGCTGACGGCCCTGCTGCAGCAGATGCAGCACCCCGCCCCGGACCGGGAAACCGCCGATGCGTCCGACTGACCCCCGGGAGAACCTGTACCCGGTGCTGCCGGCGGAGACCTACCGCAGGCTCGGGATCACCCCGCCGCGTCCGCTGAGACCGTATGCGGGTGGCCCGGTCTCGGCGGCCGGTACGCCGTACCTCACCGGGTCGGCGGTGACCGGTGCGCCGCCCGGCATCCCCGCCGGTTCCGTGCGGCCGAATCCGTTACCGCCGCCGCACTTCCCCGGGCCTGCTCACCTGGCCCCCGGGGCGGGAGGTCCCGCGCGTAAGGACCGCACGCTGTGGATCGTGGCGGGCGCCACCGCGGCCATCATCGCGATCATCGTGACCGCCACCGCGATCATCCTGGCCTCACTCGGGCCCGACGACGAGCAGCAGGTCCGCGACGCGATCGCCGCCGAGACCCGGGCCCTGAACGCCCGCGATCTCGACGGTGTGATCGCGAACCGGTGCGAGGCGGATGTCCGTGCGCTGCAACGCCAGTTCACCTCCGCCACATTCGCCGCCGAGGTCGATTCGATGATCGGTCCAGGAGGCCGGTGGGAGGTCACCGTGGGGTCGGTGCGGGTCGATGCGGCCGCCGGGACCGCCGTCGCGGAACAGACGACGGTGCCGGTCGGGTCCGGGGCGATCATCCCGCAGACCGTGACCGACACCGCCGCGTTGCGCAAGGAGTCCGGGGCCTGGAAGGTGTGCGTCAGCTCGTCGTCGGTGCGCTGACCAGCCGGCGCACACCGATCAGTAGCGGTAGTGCTCGGGCTTGTACGGGCCCTCGACGTCGACGCCGATGTACTCCGCCTGCTCCTTGGTCAGCTTGGTCATGGTGCCGCCGAGCGCTTCGACGTGGATCCTGGCGACCTTCTCGTCGAGGTGCTTGGGCAGGCGGTAGACCTCGTTGTCGTACTCGTCCGGCTTGGTCCACAGTTCGATCTGCGCGATCACCTGGTTGCTGAAGCTGTTGCTCATCACGAACGACGGGTGGCCGGTCGCATTGCCCAGGTTCAGCAGGCGCCCTTCGGAGAGCACGATGATCGAACGGCCCGTCTCACCGAAGCTCCACAGGTCCACCTGCGGCTTGATGACGGTGCGCACCGCGCCGGAACGCTCCAGGCCGGCCATGTCGATCTCGTTGTCGAAGTGGCCGATGTTGCCCAGGATCGAGTTGTCCTTCATCGCCCGCATGTGGTCGAGGGTGATGATGTCCTTGTTGCCGGTGGAGGTGATCACGATGTCGGCGTCGCCGATCGCGTCCTCCACGGTGACCACGTCGAAGCCGTCCATCAGGGCCTGCAGCGCGTTGATCGGGTCGATCTCGGTGACCTGCACGCGTGCGCCCTGCCCGGCGAGCGACTCCGCGCATCCCTTGCCCACATCGCCGTAACCGCAGATCAGCACCTTCTTGCCGCCGATCAGCACGTCGGTGCCGCGGTTGATGCCGTCGATCAGGGAGTGGCGGGTGCCGTACTTGTTGTCGAACTTGCTCTTGGTGACCGAGTCGTTGACGTTGATCGCCGGGAAGCTCAGCTCCCCCGCGGCGGCGAACTGGTACAGCCGCAGCACACCGGTGGTGGTCTCCTCGGTGACACCCTTGACCGACTCGGCGATCGTGGTCCACTTGGTGGGGTCGGCGGCCAGCGACCGGCGCAGCAGCGCCAGGAAGACCTGGTACTCGGCGCTGTCGGCGTCCTCGTCGGTGGGCGGGACCACACCGGCGGCCTCGAACTGGGCGCCGCGCAGCACCAGCATGGTGGCGTCGCCGCCGTCGTCGAGGATCATGTTCGCGTGGCGCGGCTCGGCGTTCTCCGCGGGCCAGGTGAGCATCTGCTCGGCGGCCCACCAGTACTCCTCGAGCGTTTCGCCCTTCCACGCGAAGACCGGCACACCCTGCGGCGCCTCGACGGTGCCGTGCGGTCCCACGACCACCGCGGCCGCCGCCTCGTCCTGGGTGGAGAAGATGTTGCACGACGCCCACCGGACCTCAGCACCGAGGTCGACCAGTGTCTCGATCAGCACGGCGGTCTGCACCGTCATGTGCAGCGAGCCCGAGATCCGTGCGCCCTTGAGCGGCTGCACATCGGCGTACTCACGGCGCAGCGCCATCAGTCCGGGCATCTCGTGCTCGGCCAGGCGCAGCTGCTTGCGGCCGGCCTCGGCGAGCGAGAGGTCCGCGACCTTGAAATCGATTCCGTTCGCCGTATCGGCGGTCAGCGCATCAGTCACGCACTCCAGGCTATCTGTACCGGTAGCGGCGCAGACCGGGACCTCCCCGGGCGATCGGCTGTGAAAGTGGCGGTTTTCTCCGGTTCGAAGCCGGATTCGGCCTCATGCCGCAGAAAACCGCCACTTCCGCTGCGTTCACACCGTGCTGATCGTCTCGCCCCGCTCGCGTTTACCGGCCACCGAGTGGTTCTTGGAGTAGACGAAGTAGACGAGCACGCCGAGCCCCATCCACACCAGGAACCGGCCCCAGGTCTCCAGTGGCAGATTCACCATCAGCCACCCGCAGGCGATCACCGAGAGGATCGGCACCAGCGGGACCATCGGGGTACGGAACCCGCGCTGCAGATCGGGCCGCTGCTTGCGCAGCACCACCACACCCACCGAGACCAGCACGAACGCGAACAGGGTGCCGATGTTGATCAGCTCCGCCAGCTCGTCCAGGGGCACCAGGCCGGCGAACAGTGCCACCACCACGCCGACGCCGACGGAGATCCGCACCGGGACTCCCCGGTCGGACGTCTTGGCCAGCTGCCGCGGGAGCAGCCCGTCCCGGGCCATCGCGAAGAACACCCGGTTCTGCCCCATGAGCAGCACCATCACCACGGTGGTCAGGCCGGCGAGAGCACCGATGGAGATGATGGTCGCGGCCCAGTCGACGCCGTTCATGGCGAACGCCGAGGCCAGGTTCTTGGGCTTGCCGTTTCCGGCGGAGGTGGCCAGGTCCTTATAGCTCGCCATACCGGTGACCACCACGGTCACCGCGATGTAGAGAACCGTGACGATCGCCAGCGAACCCAGGATGCCGCGCGGCACATCGCGCTGCGGGTCGCGGGTCTCCTCGGCGGAGGTCGCGACGATGTCGAAGCCGATGAACGAGAAGAACACCAACGATGCGCCGGCCAGCACGCCGTACCAGCCGTAGGAGAGCCCGCCGCCGTCGGTGAGGAACTGGAACAGGCTCTGCTTCCAGCCGGTCTCCCCCTCGCCGCTCTCCGAGGGCGGGATGAACGGGGTGTAGTTGGCGGCCTTGATGTAGAACGCGCCGACCACGATCACCAGCAGCACCACCGCCACCTTGATCGCGGTGATCACTGCGGACACCCGGGATGAGACCTTGGCACCGAAGGTGAGCAGCACCGTGAGCACGCCGACGATGAGCATCGCCCCCCAGTCGACCTTGACCCCGCCGATCTCGACGACCGGGGCGGAGGTTCCGAGCACGGTACCCACGTAGCTCGACCATCCGCTGGCGACCGCGGCGGCGGCGATGGAGAACTCCAGCACCAGGTCCCAGCCGATGATCCAGGCGGCGAACTCACCGAAGGTGGCGTAGGAGAAGGTGTACGCCGAGCCCGCGACCGGCACCGTCGACGCGAACTCCGCGTAGCACAGTGCCGCCAGACCGCAGGCGATCGCGGCGATGACGAAGGAGACGGAGACCGCCGGACCGGAGAGGTCGCCCGCGGTCTTCGCGCCGATGGTGAAGATGCCCGCTCCGACCACCACGGCGACGCCGAAGATCGTCAGGTCCCATGCGGTGAGTTGCTTCTTGAGCCGGGTTCCGACGACCTCGGTGTCGGCGATGGATTGCTCCACCGATTTCGTGCGCAGCAGTGGATTCGCCATCCGGTGCTCCTCGGGTGCTTCGTGGTGTGACGCTCAATCAAACACCAGCCGACACGATCCCGCGCGAGATCCGTGCCGGCCGCACGCGTACCGGCGGCCGGGTTTCCGAGTCGACCGTGCGGCCGCCGCCACTTTTTGTTACCGATCGGTACGCGAAAACTGTTGGCGTACCGGCAAGTAACCCCTAGCGTCGGGCTATGACCAAGACTCTCGCGTACACCACCGATCAGACCGTCGCTCAGTTGCTCAGCATCGTCGAGGGCGGCGACGACGTGCTGCTCACCCGGGACGGCAAGCCGCTCGCCGTGCTCAGCAAGGCCCAGCCGGAGGCCGTCGCCGTGGAGAACATGCAGACCTTCGACATCCCCGAGACGTTCTACGAGAACCTCGGCGGCGTCTGACCGATCGGCTCAGTGCCCGCCCACCAGCGTCCGGAAGAACTCCGCCGCCGGTGAGTGGGCGCTGACCACCGCCCCCGGATCCGACGCCGCCATCCACAGGCCGCTGCCTGCCGGCACGTCGATCGAACGGCCCGCACTGCCCGGGACCCGCACCGTCACGGTGCCCTCGGTCACCACCAGCAGTTGCGGGCCGCGTGCGTCCAGCTCCACCGATGCCGCGCGCCGCAGCGCGGTCCCGTCCAGCCGGATCCGGGAGACCCGGAACTCCGGTGCGGGTGTCGAGAAGACCACCTCCGGACCGATGGTGGACGTCCGCGGCGCCAGCTCCGACGGTGCCCGCGGCGCGAAATCGAGCACCCGCAGCAACTCCGGGACGTCGACGTGCTTGGGGGTGAGCCCGCCGCGCAGCACGTTGTCCGAGTTCGCCATCACCTCGACCGCCGCGCCGCTGATGTAGGCGTGCAGGTTGCCCGCCGAGAGGTACAGCGCCTGCCCCGGTTCGAGCACCACCCGGTTGAGCAGCAGCGCCGCCAGCACCCCGGCGTCGTCGGGGTACCGCTCCCCCAGCGTGAGCGCGAGCTCCGCTTCACCGCGGAACCGGCCGTCACCGGTCTCCAGGTACTTGACGCAGCCCACCAGCACCGCCGGCACCAGTTCGGCGAGCGCGGCCTGCGGCAGCGTGATCCAGGTGGTCACCAACGCACGCAGGCCCTGCGAATCGGGTTGGCCGGCGAGCAGACCGAGGTAGCTGTCGAGCTCCGGCACCGCCAGCACCCGCAGCAGTTCGACGGTGACCTCCGGGTCCCGGAAGCCCGCGAGGGCCTCGAACCGGCTCAGCGCGATCACCACCTCCGGCTTGTGCGCGGCATCGCGGTAGTTGCGTTCGGGGGCGTCCAGCGGAATGCCGGCGGCGTTCTCCCGCTCGAACCCCTCCTGCGCCTGCTCCCGCGAGGGGTGCGCCTGCAGCGAGAGCGGCTCGTCCGCGGCGAGCACCTTCACCAGGTACGGCAGCCGGTCACCGAACTCCGCACGGCACACCGGGCCGAGTTGGCCGTCGAGGTCGGCCCCGATCGCCGTGAGCAGGTCCTGGCCGGGGAGGTCCGGCCGGCTCAAGCGGGCCGGGTCGGCCGGATGCGCTCCGAACCACAGCTCGGCCTCGGGATGGTTCGACGGCACGGGACGTCCCCGCATCGTCGCCAGTACGGTGCGTGAGCCCCACGCGTACGGACGGATGACTCCTTCGATCCGCTGCATCACTCGTCCCCCGTCAATCGCCGGTAGACCGACGCGAGATCGAACCGTACCGCCAGCGCGAGCAGGGCGAGTGCGTCGGCACGCGGGCCGGCCTCCACCGGTGCCGCTCCCTCGTCCACCGGCAGTGGTTCCACATCCGGCAGTGCCCGCAATCGGGCGCCTACCATCGGGGCGCGCGCCTGCGTGGTCAGCGCCAGCACCCGGAGCGGGGCCTGGGCCGCGGGGCCGTCGAGGAACGGATCGTGGAACAGCGGGTCGACCGCGGGCGAGGCACCGTCGGTCTCCAGTGCACCGCCCGACGGTGCCGGTGCCAGCTCGGGGGTGGCCAGTTCCACGTCGGCCAGGCCGACCGCGGCCACCACCTGCCCGCCCACCGTCAGCGCCTGAGCGGCCGCGTGTTCGGCGATGGCCAGGCCGGCGGCGGTGTCGGCGGTGAGCGCGATCCGGCGGCCGCTCATCCGGGCGGCGAGCCGTTTCGCCGGGTTCGAATCGACGTCCCGGTCCGGTGCCCCGCGTTCGGCCTCGTCGTCGAGCGCCTGGGCGAGGGTGAACAGGAAGCCCTCACCGGGCGCTGCGGATCGGTCGGTGCCGGCCAGGCGGCCCAGTACGGCCAGGACCGCGGCGGTCACGCCGACGAAGCCGAACCGTTCCGGCACGCGCAGCCGGGGTGAGAGGTCGACGGTGCGTCCGGCCGCGGCCTCGGCGACGGGGCCCTCCATCGGCACCGCCACCACCACCGTCGCTCCGCGCTGCGCGGCCACCGCGATCGCCCGGGCGAGGGCGAGGTCGCCGGCGTCGAAACCACAGACCAGGACCACGTCGAGCGCGCCCACCCAGGGCGGCAGTTCGGTCGAGCGGACCAGCGGCACGGCGAGCCGGCCGGCGGTGAGGGCTTCGACGAATCCGGCGGCGGCCGCAGCGGGTCCGGCACCGCACATCACGACGACGGCGCGCGGGGTCAGGCCGTCGAGCCGGTCCAGCGCGCCCTCGTCCACCGCGGTGGCCACGGCCCGGACCTGGGCTCCGGCGAGTGCGGCGGCGCGCAGGTGTCCGCCCACGTCGGCGGTGATCAGGCCCTCGGGATCGTCGAGATCGGCGACCTCTGCCACGGTTCCCTCCTGTCCTGCTGTCCTGCGCGAATCGCGCGTTCAGGCACGTACGATCGCCAGGATCCGCTCGGAGAGTGCCCGCACCTCTTCCTGCGTCGCGGCCTCGACGTTCAACCGGAGCAGCGGCTCCGTGTTGGAAGCGCGAAGGTTGAACCAGGCGCCCGAATCCAACTGTACCGTCACGCCGTCCAGTTCATCGGTGCTCCGGATTTCGCCTTCGAACCCGGCGAGTACCGCGGCGGTGCGCTCGGCCTGGTCGGCCACCGTCGAGTTGATCTCGCCGGAGGCCGCGTACCGGTCGTAGGCGGCCATGAGCTCGGACAGCGGCGCGGACTGCTCCCCCAGGGCGGCCAGCACGTGCATCGCGGCGAGCATGCCGGAATCGGCGCCCCAGAACTCACGGAAGTAGTAGTGCGCGGAGTGCTCGCCGCCGAACACCGCCCCGGTCTCGGCCATGGTGGCCTTGATGAACGAGTGCCCCACCCGGGTCCGGACCGCGGTGCCACCGTTCTCGGCGATGATCTCCGGCACGGTCCGACTGGTGATGAGGTTGTGGATCACGGTCGCGCCGGGGTTCTTGGCCAGCTCCCGCTCGGCGACCAGTGCGGTGACCGCCGACGGCGACACCGGAGCACCCTTCTCGTCGACGACGAAGCACCGGTCGGCGTCGCCGTCGAAGGCCAGTCCGATGTCGGCGCCCTGTTCGACGACGAAACGCTGCAGGTCGACGAGGTTCTTCGGGTCCAGCGGGTTGGCCTCGTGGTTCGGGAAGGTGCCGTCGAGCTCGAAGTACAGCGCGCGTACGTCGAGCACGTCGACCGGGCCGAGGACCGAGGGGACGGTGAACCCGCCCATGCCGTTGCCGGCGTCGACGGCCACGCGCAGCGGCCGCGATCCGGACAGGTCCACCAGGCCGCGCAGGTACTGGCTGTACTCGTCGAGCACATCGCGTTCGTCGATCCGTCCGGCCGGGCCGTGGTGCTCCGGGACGCCGCCCGCGACCTGCTCGGTGATCTGCTGCAGGCCGCTCTCCTGTCCGACCGGCTTGGCGCCCGCGCGGCAGAGTTTGATGCCGTTGTAGGCCGCGGGGTTGTGCGAGGCGGTGAACATCGCGCCGGGGCAGTCCAGCAGGCCGGACGCGAAGTACAACTCGTCGGTGGACGCCAGCCCGATCAGGGTCACGTTCACGCCCTGCGCGGTCAGCCCTTCGGCGAAGGCCGCCGACAGCGACGGTGACGAGTCCCGCATGTCGTGCCCGACCACGGCGGCGGTGGAGCCCTCCGCGGCGATCAGGTGACCGAAGGCGGCGCCGACGTCACGGACGAAGTCCTCGTCGATCTGCTCGCCCACGAGACCGCGCACGTCGTACGCCTTGATCACGGCCTGTACCGATTCCAGCGCTCGAACCACGCCGATGACCTCCTGGTATGCGCACACTCGAATACCGCAGGGGTTGCGCTGCGGACGCCCCAGCCTAGTCGACGGGGTCGGGGAGCACCCTCAGGTGCCCGCGGCGGCCCGGCCGTGCGGCGTGCTTGGGACCGGTTGCGGGTGACGGCGGCAGCGCGGGGCCCGCCTGACCGTCCAGGATCGGCCGCATGGCCCCGACCGGGGGCAGGGAGCGCACCGGGGTGTCACCGACGGGCTCGCGGCGCGCGCGGTCGACGGCGTGCGCGCTGCGCTCGCGGACGGTGTCGGCGAGCGCGGTCAGGTCGTCCTCGAGGGCGGTGTTGCCGACCGCGGCGGCGCTGTACGCGGGGAGGTTGCGCAGCATCTCCCAGCCGCGGGGCGCGGTCATGCGGCCGGCGTGGAATTCGCACAGGTCCCACGAGTGCGGCTCACTGGTGGTGCCCAGCGGCCCGAGTACCGCGATCGACTGGTGGTAGTCGTACGTCAGCGTCGCCACGGCGTGGTTGCGGCAACCGGGACGGCAGCACTGACGGACGGGATTCACGTGAAGAAGGGTAACCCGTGGCACGGGAGGCTTCGCCGCCGACACACCGGCCGGCGCTGCACCGCCGGACGACGGCGGGGTGACGGGTCTAGCATGGGGCGATCATGAGAGGCAGGACGGGACCGCTCGATCGCGGTATGCGATTGCGGCGGCGGGTGGCCAGGGACCGCCGCGAACGGGGTCTGCGTGGTCCGCTGGTGCCGCGGGGCCTGCCCGCGCATCGCACGCGGACGCAGGATTTCGACGAGGTGGTGCTGGACGCGTTCGCCGAGATCGATTCGCTCTGGCACGACCGGCTGACGGATCTGGACATCGCCGTCGACGACGTTCCGGGGATCCTCCCCCGCGATCCGGATTCGGTGTCGTGGCCCGAGGAGGTGGAGGCCGACGGTCCGATCCCACTGGCACGCCTGGTTCCGGCGGGGATCGATCGCCGCGGCGATCGCACTCGGGCCCGGTTGATCCTGTTCCGGCGGCCTTTGCAGCGGCGGGCGAAGTCTCAGGCCGATCTACTCGAGGAGATCCTCGCGATCCTGGTGCACCAGATCAGCGAGTACCTCGGAGTGACCGAGGAGATCCTGCTGGCCGGCCCGGATTCAACGGCCTGACACCGTTTCTCGCGGTGGCTCAGACGATGCCGCGCTTGAGCTTGCGGCGCTCGCGCTCGGAGAGCCCGCCCCAGATGCCGAACCGCTCATCCTTGGCCAGGGCGTACTCGAGGCACTCGTTGCGCACCTCGCAGCCCAGGCAGATGCGCTTCGCCTCGCGAGTCGAGCCGCCCTTCTCGGGGAAGAACGCCTCGGGGTCGGTCTGCGAGCACAGGGCCCGGTCCTGCCACTGATCCTCGGTGGCCTCGTAGAGTTCCTCGAAACCCGTGGGCACCAGGCTCAGGTGCGTACGACGGGGTCCACCGGAGAAGCTTCCGAACGGTTCACGATGAGCGTCGATCGTCATCGGCCCGCCTCCCTCGTTGCTTTCGTGGTGTTCGATGGTCATCAAGATGGTCTTCTGATTGGAGATGCGCCCCGCCGCGCTCAATCGCGCTGCACTGAATGACACGGTTGTGATTACACACGTGAACGAGCGCTACGTCAAGCCGAATGGGCAAATCTCCTAATACCACCCCACTGTCCGAAAATCAGACCTCGACACGTGGTTGAGATGTAATCCCCGTCACACCCACCGCGCCGGTAGTCTCGTCCCGGTGAAGGTGACGGTGCTGGTGGGCGGGGTCGGCGGGGCCCGATTCCTGGAGGGCGCTCGGGAACGTTTCGGAATCACCCCGTTCCCGGACGCGGACGGTTCGCCGTCGGGTCCGAACGCCGTGACGGCGGTGGTCAACGTCGGCGACGACGCCTGGATGCACGGTGTGCGGATCTGCCCGGACCTCGACACCTGCATGTACACCCTGGGCGGGGGTATCGACCTCGAACGCGGCTGGGGGCACCGCGGGGAGACCTGGAACGCCAAGGAGGAACTGGCGAAGTACGGCGCGAGCCCGGACTGGTTCGGGCTCGGCGACCGTGATCTGGCCACCCACCTGATCCGCACCCAGATGCTCTCCTCCGGGTACCCGCTGACCGAGGTCACCGCCGCCCTGTGCAACCGGTGGCGCCCCGGTGTGCGGCTGCTGCCGGTGACCGACACCCGGCACGAGACGCACGTGGTGGTGGCGGATCCCGATTCCGCCGACGGCGGCCGGCGGGCGATCCACTTCCAGGAGTGGTGGGTGCGTCACCGCGCCGAGATCGAGACCTTCGGTTTCGCGCAGGTCGGGGGAGGCGACGGCGGCTCCGGCCGGGCGCAGGCCTCGCGGGCTGCGATCGCCGCGATCGAGGACGCCGACGTGGTCTTCCTGGCACCGTCGAACCCGGTGGTCTCGATCGGCGCGATCCTGTCCGTGGGCGGGGTGCGCGCGGCGCTGCGGAACACCACCGCGAAGGTGGTGGGTGTCTCGCCGGTGATCGGCGGAGCTCCGTTGCGCGGTATGGCGGACCGCTGCCTGGACGTGCTCGGCATCGAGACCAGCGCGCAGGCGATCGGTGAGCACTTCGGCGCCCGCAGCGGCAACGGCATCCTGGACGGCTGGCTGGTGGCCTCCGAGGACGAGGGCGTGGCGATCGACGGCCTGGCGGTGGCCTCGGTGCCGCTGGTGATGAGTTCCCCGTCGGCGACCGCCACGATGATCGACGCCGGACTGGAGCTGGTGGGCCTGTGAGCGAGCCCGCGACCGGGGCCCGTCCCGACCGTGACCACGGCGCGGCGTCGCTGCAGATCCTGCCCGTTCTCGGGGTTCCCGAGGTGCGCGCCGGCGATGACGTCGCCGCCCTGATCGCCGCGGCGGCGCCCTGGCTGGCCGACGGTGACGTCGTGGTGATCACCTCGAAGATCTTCTCCAAGGCTCAGGGCCGGGTCCTGCCCGCTCCCGCGGACCCCGAGCAGCGCGACGCCTTCCGTCGCCGCTTGATCGCGCAGGAGTCGGTGCGGGTACTGGCCACCAAGGGCCGTACCTGGATCACCGAGAACCCACTGGGCATCGTGCAGGCGGCGTCCGGGGTGGACGCCTCGAACGTGGCCGCCGATACCGTCGCCCTGCTCCCGGAGGATCCGGACGGCAGTGCCGAGTCGGTCCGGGCGGGCCTCCGGGAGCGACTCGGCACCGATGTCGCGGTGCTGGTCACCGACACCATGGGCCGGGCCTGGCGCACCGGCCAGACCGATGCCGCGATCGGCGCCGCCGGTATCGAGGTGCTGCACGGTTACGGCGGCGCGGTGGACGCCTACGGCAACGACCTGGTGGTCACGGAGATCGCCGTCGCCGATGAGCTGGCGGCAGCGGCCGACCTGGTCAAGGGCAAACTGGGTGGCGTCCCGGTGGCGGTGGTGCGCGGCTTCGGCGTCCGGCGACCGGCGCCCGATTCCGCGCTGGGTACCGCGCGGGCCCTGGTCCGTCCGGGCGAGGACGATCTGTTCCACACCGGCGTGGAGCTCGCGCGCCGGCAGGCGCTGCTGCTGCGGCGCTCGGTGCGGGAGTTCTCCGCCGAGCCGGTGCCCGCCGAGGCGGTGGAGGAATCGGTCGCCGAAGCGCTGACCGCGCCCGCTCCGCACCACACCCATCCGGTGCGGTTCGTGTGGGTGCGTGATCCGCAGCGCCGGCACGACCTGCTGGACGCGATGAAGGACCGCTGGGCGCAGGACCTCGCCGGGGACGGGCGCAGTCCCGAATCGGTGGCCGGGCGGGTCCGGCGCGGGCAGTTGCTCTACGACGCTCCGGAACTGATCCTGCCGTTCATGGTTCCCGACGGTGCCCATCCCTACCCGGACGCCCGGCGCACCGCAGCCGAGGAGACCATGTTCACCGTGGCGGTCGGTGCAGCGGTGCAGTCGCTGCTGGTGGCGCTGGCGGTGCGGGGCATCGGCAGTTGCTGGGTGGGCTCGACGATCTTCGCGGCCGGCACCGTCCGCGACGTCCTGGACCTGCCGGACGAGTTCCGCCCCGCGGGAGCGATCGCCGTCGGATTCCCGGCGGACCCGACCGCACTGTCCGTTCCCCGGCCGCCCCTCGCGCCGGGTGAGATGCTCCTGGAAAGGTAGTCCGGCCCGTGACCTTCGCCTCCCTGCACGCTTCCGCTGTGGACCTGTTGGTGAGGTTCGACGCCCGCACCGACGCCGACGACGCATTGCGCCACACCGTGCTGGCCTTCCTGGACGCCCAGCCCGACGCCTGCGCCCGCGCCAACGTCCCCGGGCACATCACCGCATCGGTGGTGATCCTGAACGAGACGCGCAGCCACGTGGTGCTCACCCACCATCCGCGGGTGGGTGAATGGCTACAGCTCGGCGGGCACTGCGAGGACTCCGATCCGACGGTGGCCGCCGCCGCGATGCGGGAGGGTCACGAGGAGTCCGGCCTGGCCGGCCTGGTGCTCGACGCCGATCTGCTGACCCTGCACACCCACCCGATCACCTGTTCACTGGGCGTGCCCACCCGGCATCTGGACCTGCGGTTCCGGGCCTTCGCGGTGGGCGCCGGGACACCGGAACTGGCGATCAGCGACGAGTCGAACGATCTGCGTTGGTGGCCGGTCGACGCGCTCCCCGAGTCCGCGGAGCGCACCACCGTCGCGCACCAGGTGCGCGCGGCCCTGGCCCGCGGCTGACGCGGCGGAGCCGGTCCACCGGAAGCAGAAGTCGGCCTCAGCCGATCCGGACGCCCTTGCCGACGGTGACCACCCCACCGGAGGAGACGTCGAACCGCTCCCGCTCGCGTTCGAGGTTCACCCCGAGGATCTCCCCGCGCCCGACCACCACGTTCTTGTCCAGGATGGCCCGCCGCACCACGGCGCCGGCCTCGATCCTCACCCCGGGCATGAGCACCGAACCCTCGACCGTGGCACCGTCGCCGATGGTCACATTGGCGCCGATCACCGAGTTGCGCACGGTCGCTCCGGAGATGATGCTGCCCGCCCCCACCATGGACTCCTGTGCCAGGCCGCCGCGGGCGAACTTCGCCGGCGGGAGGTTCTCGTTCTCGCAGCGGATCGGCCACTGCCGGTTGTAGAGGTTGAAGATCGGGTACACCGAGACCAGGTCCATGTGGGCGTCGTAGAAGGCGTCGATGGTGCCCACGTCACGCCAGTACCCGGCATCACGTTCGGTCTGTCCCGGCACCCGGTTGTCGCTGAAGTCGTAGACCGCCGCGTCGCCCGCGCCGACGAACGCCGGAATGATGTCACCGCCCATGTCGTGATCGGAGTCGGGGTTCTCCGCGTCGGCGATGATCGCCTCGACCAGCGCCTTGCGACTGAACACGTAGTTGCCCATCGACGCGAAGGTCACGTCCGGGTCGTCCGGGGTGCCCGGCGGATCGGCGGGCTTCTCCAGGAACCGGGTGATCCGCCCGGCGTCGTCGGCGTCGATGCAGCCGAAGGCCTTCGCCTCCTCGCGCGGTACCCGGATGCCCGCCACCGTCACCCCCGCCCCGGATTCGATGTGCGCCTGCACCATCTGCGCGGGGTCCATCCGGTACACGTGATCGGCACCGAAGACCACGATGTAGTCGGGATCGTCGTCCTCGATCAGGTTCATGGACTGGTAGATCGCATCGGCGCTGCCGGTGAACCAGCGCTTGCCCACCCGCTGCTGTGCGGGCACCGGGGTGATGTACTCACCGCGGAAGCCGAACATGCGCCAGGTCTGGCTGATGTGCCGGTCCAGGGAGTGCGACTTGTACTGGGTGAGCACGCACAGGCGTTGAAAACCAGCGTTCACCAGGTTCGAGAGCACGAAGTCGATGAGCCGGTACGAGCCGGCGAAGGGCACCGCCGGTTTCGCCCGATCGACGGTCAGCGGGTACAGGCGCTTGCCCTCACCGCCGGCGAGGACGATTCCCAGAACACGGGGCTGGTTGCTCACGGCTCCACGCTAACCCCGGTGCGGGCACCCGTGCAGCGTTCTGCCTGCGCAGCACCGGCCGACGTTCTAGCGTTGTGCCATGCGGGTCGCGATGATGACACGGGAGTACCCACCGGAGATCTACGGTGGCGCCGGTGTGCACGTCGGCGAACTCGTGCCGCGGCTGCGCACCCTGTGCGAGGTGGACGTGCACTGCATGGGCGCTCCCCGCCCGGACGCCGCTGGCGTCACCGTCTCGGCGCCGGACCCCGGATTGGCGGGCGCGAACACGGCCCTGCAGATGTTCTCCACCGACCTGCGCATGGCGGCCCTGACCGGCGGGGCCGACGTGGTGCACAGCCACACCTGGTACACCGGTCTCGCCGGGCACCTGGCGGGGCAGTTGCACGGGGTCCCGCACGTGCTGACCGCGCACTCGCTCGAACCCCGCCGTCCGTGGAAGGCCGAACAACTCGGCGGCGGCTACCGGCTCTCCAGTTGGGCCGAACGCAATGCGGTCGAGTACGCCGACGCGGTGATCGCCGTGAGCCGGGGCATGGCCGACGACGTTCTCGACGCCTACCCGCGTCTCGATCCGAACCGGGTCCACGTGGTACGCAACGGGATAGACACCGAGGTGTGGTATCCGTCGGCCACCTTCGGTGAGGATTCGCCGCTGGCTCGCCTCGGCGTCGACCCGGATCGGCCGATCGTCGCCTTCGTCGGCCGGATCACGCGGCAGAAGGGGGTGCGGCACCTGGTGGCGGCGGCGCACCGGTTCTCCCCCGGTGTGCAGCTCGTGCTCTGCGCCGGCGCCCCGGACACCCCGGAGATCGCCGCCGAGACCGCGGACGCCGTGGCCGCACTCGCGCAGGCGCGCGAGGGCGTGCACTGGATACAGGAGATGCTGCCCACCGCGATGGTCCGCGAGATCCTCAGCGCGGCCACGGTGTTCGTCTGCCCGTCGGTGTACGAGCCGTTGGGGATCGTCAATCTGGAGGCGATGGCCTGCGGCACCGCGGTGGTCGCCTCAAACGTCGGCGGTATCCCTGAGGTGGTGGTCGAGGGCACCGGAACGCTGGTGCACTACGACCGGTCCGACGCCGCCGGATTCGAGGCGGCCCTGGCCGCGGCGGTGAACGCGTTGTGCGCGAACCCGGACCTGGCCGCCGACTACGGCCGGGCCGGGCGGGAGCGGGCGATCTCCGAATTCAGCTGGGAGAGCGTGGCCGCGCAGACGGTGCAGGTGTACCGGGAGGCGATCACCGCACGCGGTACACGCTGACAGTGCCCGAGGCCGTCACCGCGACGGTGCCGTCGCCGGTGAGCCGCTCGATCTGCGCCGCCCGCTGCTCGGCGGAGCCGTGGTGGGCGCTCGGCCCCATCGCGACGAGGTCGGAGACCGCGTCCGCGCTCAGGTCCATCAGCCATTCGTGCTGATCGCGGGCGAGCAGCTGGAAGTTGCGCAGCGCACCGTCGAGCCGGGCCACCTTGCCCTCCTCCACCGAGATCATGCCCAGCGGCTGCACCAACTCGCGCAGGTGCCGCGGCCCGGGAGTGAGCACCACCAGCAGCCCGCCGGGCGGCAGGATCCGCGCGAACTCGGCGGCATTGCGGGGCGCGAACACCGACAGCACGGCAGCCACCGCCCCGTCCGCGACGGGGAGCCGGCCCCAGCCGTTCGCGACCACCGAGCCGATGGACGGTCCTCGACGGGCGGTGCGCCGGGCGGCGGGTTTCGACAGATCGAGCCCCACCCCGGTGCCGCCTCGGGCGTCGACGGCGCGCGCGAGGTAGGTGCCCTCACCGGCTCCGCAGTCCAGGATCGGTCCGGGTGCGGTGAGGTCGGCGGTGGCCGCGGCGACGGCGGCGTGGAAGCGTTCGAAGTGGCCGGTCGCGAAGAACCGTTCGCGGGCGGCGATCATCGGGGCGTCGTCGGCGATCAGGCCACGGCCGTCACCGGAGAGCAGGGAGACGTAGCCCTGCCGGGCGACGTCGAAGCCGTGGCCGCGCGCGCAGAGCAGGGCGGCGGTGTCGGTATCGGTGTCGGCGTCGAATCCACTACCGCAGTGCGGACAGGCGAGCGCGGGGAGCACCGCGGTCAAACCGGGCGGGATGCCGGCCATGGATCACCCCCGAACAGCGGAGGTCCCGTGCGGCGCCGCGCCACACGGGACCTCGACGGACGAAGCGACGAGCGTCAGGCGGTGACGCCGCGCAGTTCCTCCCCGAGTGCGGCGGCCTCGTCCGGCGTGAGCTCGACCACGAGACGCCCACCACCCTCCAGGGGTACCCGCATCACGATGCCGCGCCCCTCCTTGGTCGCTTCCAAGGGGCCGTCCCCCGTACGTGGCTTCATCGCCGCCATCCGCTGCTCCCTTCAGATACGTCACTCGAACCGGGCGTGCCCGAACCGAGTCCGCTGTTCATTCTAGCTTGTGCGCTGCAACGATCACCGCGGACTACCGGCAACGAACGGCCCGTCCGGCTAGTCCGTCGCGGTCGAGCCGTCGGCGCGGGCCGGGGCGGGCTCCTGCTCGGTGGCCAGACGTGTGCGCAGCACATCGATTTCGCGGGCGAGCCGTTCCAGCGCCCAGTCGACCTCCGCGGGCTTGTACCCGCGTACCACCTGCTGGAATCGCAAGCCGCGCACATCCGCTCCGGTGACGTCCTCGGCGGGGAGCACGGTGGGGGTGGCGCCGGTCTCCAGCGGTGGGGTGTCCTCGCCCCGGCCGAAGACCAGTGCGGCCACGCCGTACAGGACCGCGGCGACGGCCAGCAGACCCAGGACGTACAGCACGATCACCATGAACCCATCATGCCCGAAAGCCGCGTCCGGCGGGGGCGCGCGCCCGGGCGCCTCCGCCGAATACCCGCCGTCACCGCCGGAGGGAATCCACCGGCGGCCGGTCCGCGACGTACAGATCCGTCGTGACCTCGGTGAACCGGTCCTCGGGCCCCGGCTCCACCAGGTACTGGGTGATACCGGCACCGGAATCGGCGACGCCGCAGCGCCGCAGCGCGGTTGCCATGATCTGCCGGCTCATCACCCCCAGGTCCCGCAGATCGCGGTTGCGGTGCTTGCGCACGGACAGGTTCACCTGAGCGATACCGCCCATCCCGTACCGGGACTCGGCGTCCAGCAACAGGCCGATCTCCACACCGTAACCCGGCGCGAAGGGCACCGACGCCAGGAACTCCCGGGTACCCGCGTACTCCCCGCCCAGCGGCTGCAGTACCGCGCGCAGCGACGGCCGCAGTGCCGCCAGCAGCGGTCGCGCCACCAGCTCGGTCACCCGCCCGCCGCCGGTCGGATCCTCCCCCGCCCGGAACACCCGCAGCGGACGCCGGTAGTAGGCCTTCACCAGGTGCACACCGGGGTGCAGCAGCATCGGACCGAGCAACCGCGGTACGTAGCGCGGGTCCGGATCGATCAGGTCGGAATCGACGAAGGCGATCAGGTCGCCCGACGATGCCGCCACCCCACGCCAGAGCGCCTCCCCCTTCCCGGGGACCGGCGGCAGGTGCGGGATCGCCTCCTCGCGGGAGATCACGGTCGCGCCCGCTGCGCGGGCCCGCTCGGCGGTGGCGTCGGTGGATCCTGAGTCCAGCACGATCAGCTCGTCCACGAGTGTCCCCAGCAACGGCGCGATCGTCTCGACCACGGCGCCGACGGTGTCCTGCTCGTTCAGTGCCGGTAGCACCACCGACACCGTGCGGCCGTTCTTGGCCGCCACCAGCTCATCGACGGTCCAGCCGGGTTCCTCGAAGAACCTGTGCGCGGTACTCACGCCAGCCCTCGCACCGACCGCGCCGGCGGGCGGCCCCCGTCGATCGAGGCCACCATCTCCACCACCCGGCGGGTGTCGGCCACCTGGTGCACCCGGAACACCCGGGCGCCGGTGTGCGCGGCCAGAGCCGTCGCGGCGAGCGTCCCCGCGACCCGCTCCTGCAGACCCGCGTCCAGGGTCTCACCGATGAAGTCCTTGTTGGACAGTGCCATCAGCACCGGCCAGCCGGTCCCGACCAGTTCGTCCAGGTGCCGCAGGAGCGCCAGCCCGTGGTGGGTGTTCTTCCCGAAGTCGTGGGTCGGGTCGATCAGGATTCCGTCCTCGCGCACTCCCGCGGCGTAGGCGGCTTCCGCAGCGGCGGTCAGGCTCTCCCGCACCTGGGTGACCAGGTCCGGGTAGCGCACCCGGAACGGGCGGGTGCGCGGTACCGCTCCGCCGGTGTGCGAGCAGACCAGCCCCGCACCGGTCGCGGCGGCCACCAGCGGCAGGTCCGGGTCCGCACCGGCCCAGGTGTCGTTGATCAGGTCGGCTCCGGCATCGACGGCGGCTTCGGCGACCGCGGCGCGCCAGGTGTCCACGCTGATCAGCAGCTGCGGATACGCCTCCCGCAGTTCCGCGATGAACGGTACCGTCCGGGCGATCTCCTCACCGGTGTCCACCGTCTGGCCGGGGCCCGCCTTCACGCCGCCCACGTCCACGATGTCGGCGCCCTCTGCGACCGCGGCGTGCACCCGTGCCAGCGCCGCCTCGACGGCGAAATGCTCTCCGCGGTCGTAGAACGAGTCGGGTGTGCGGTTGATGATCGCCATCACCAGCGCCCGGTCCACCGGTACCGGGCGTCCGCACAGGGTGGGCCGCACCGGACCGGGACCGGCGGATCCCGCGTTCACGCTAATTCCGCAGGTCCGGGACCTTGGCGGCCGCGACATCGGCCGGGTACTCGGAGTACGCCGGGATGTAACCCTCGGAGCCACCGACGAAGACGTACAGCGGATCGTCACCGGTCTCCTCGAATCCCTGGTCCCGCAGCTCGCCCTTGAGACTCTTGAAGGTCGAGGTCAGCTCCAGACCGGGGACCACCCGCACGTACAGCGGGATCGCGTAGCCGGGCAGGTGCTCGCGCAGCGTCTTCGCCAGTGCCGCACCGTCGAACGAGGCGCCCTCGGCGAGGGTGACGGCGGCCATGCCGGCCTTGCCGTCCGCGCCGGGTACCGCGACGCCGTAGACGATCGAGGACTCGACCAGCTCGCTGGAACCGATGGCGCCCTCCACCTCGGTGGTCGCGACGTTCTCCCCCTTCCAGCGGAAGGTGTCGCCGAGGCGGTCGACGAAGGCGATGTGCCACCAGCCCTGATTGGTGACCACGTCACCGGTGTTGAGCCACACATCGCCGGCTTTGAAGGCGTCGCGGATCAGCTTGGCGTCGTTGGCCTTTCCGTCGGTGTAACCGTCGAACGGCGCCGATCGGGTGACCTTCGACAGCAGCAGGCCGTTCTCGCCGCGCCCCACCTTCTTGATCTTGCCGCGTTCGTCCCGCAGCGGCCCGGCGGTGTCCAGGTCGTACTCCACCACCGCGTGCGGCAACGGGCACATGCCCACGGTCGCCTCCACGTTGAAGACGTTGACGAAGGCGATGTTGGTCTCGCTGGCGGCGTAGAACTCCATGATCCGCTCGACCCCGAAGCGCTGCTGGAAGTCCCGCCAGATCTCCGGGCGCATTCCGTTGCCCACGGCCACCCGAATGGTGTTCGAGCGATCGTCCGGAGAGGCGGGACGGCCCATCAGGTACCGGCAGATCTCACCGATGTAGATGAACATGGTGGCCGAGTTCTGGTTCGCCTCCTCCCAGAACCTCGACGCGGAGAACTTCCGGCCGATCGCGAGCGTGGCACCGGAGACCAGCACCGAGCCGAGCGCCACCAGTGCAGCGTTGTTGTGGTACAGCGGAAGTGGGCAGTACATGACGTCGTCGGAACGCATCCGCACGGCGGTGGCCCCGAACCCGGACATGCCCTTGAGCCACCGGTAGTGGGTCATGATCGACGCCTTCGGCATGCCGGTGGTGCCGGAGGTGAACACGTAGAACGCCCGGGTGCTCGCCGGCAGGGTGGCGGTCACCTCCGGGTTCTCGGTGGCCGCGGGATCCTCTGCGCGGATCGCCCGGGCCTGCTCGGCGAGCGCGTCGAGCGTCAGCAGTACGCCGTCGGCCGGACGGTCGGCCCGATCGACCGAGTCGAAGGCCTCGAGGTTCTCCTGGTCGGTGACGATGGTGCCGGTGTCGAGGATCTTGAGGCTGTGCGCGAGCACGGCTCCGCGCTGGTTGTAGTTCACCAGTCCGGCCGTGGCGCCGACCTTCACGATGGCCAGCATCACCAGCACCATCTGCGGATGGTTGTGCATCACCACACCCACCACATCGCCCACCTTCACGCCGCGCTGCAACAGCACCCGGGCGTAGGTGTTGACGGTGGCATTGGCCTCGCCGTAGCTGATGCTCTCGCCCTGGAAGCGGAGGAAGTCACGAGAGGGGTGCTGGGCGGCGCGCTTCTGGAAGACGGTGCCGACCGTCTCCTTGGTCTTCTGCGTGCGCAGCAGGACCGAGGGCCCTTCCTTGATCAACAGTGGCAGGTCCGGAACGATCTTGCCGAGACCCTTGGCCAGGTCACCGACGCCGATGGTGCTGTTCTTCTCGGATGCGCTCACAGCGGCGAGCCTACCGTGAGGCCGCGCCGGCCCGGCAGGCGTCGAGGGCATCGGCGACCGTGCTCGCGCGGTGCAACGTGGCCAGCGCGGCGTCACCGACGAAGCCGCGGGCCTTGAGGTCGTCGATCCAGTTCAGCAGCGGGGCATAGAAGCCGTCGTGGTCCAGCACGACCACCGGTTTGTCGTGCATGGACAGATAACCGGCGGTCCACGCCTCGAAGAACTCCTCCAGCGTGCCGACCCCACCGGGCAGCACCAGGAAGGCCTCGGCGTTGTCGTCCATCAGTTGCTTGCGCTCGCGCATGGTGTCCACCACCAGCAGCTCGTCGGCGCCGTGATCGGCGATCTCCCGGTCCACCAGGGACACCGGGATCACCCCGAGGGTGCGCGCCCCGCCGGCGCGCGCCGCCTCGGCGACCGCGCCCATCATCGATACGTGCCCGCCGCCCCAGACCAGCGAGTCACCGCCGGCCGCGATCCCCCGGCCCACCTCCGCGGCGAGCTCGGAGAACTCGGCGGCGACGGGGCGGGAGGCGCAGAACACCGCGATGGCGGTCATGTCGGATCCACCGGGGAGGCGTCGGCCTCCCGCTGGGCGTCGGCGCTGCGGATGATCTCGACGGCCTCGCTCACCGAATCGGTCACCGTCAGCAGCGCGGCGTCGGCGGGTGCCGCCATGCCCCGCGCGACCAGCGTCGACTCGATCCAGTCCACCAGGCCGCCCCAGTACTGCGAGCCGAGCAGCACGATCGGGAACCGGGTCACCTTGCCGGTCTGCACCAGCGTCAGCGCCTCGAACAGCTCGTCCAGGGTGCCGAATCCGCCGGGCAGGCACACGAAGGCCTGCGCGTACTTGACGAACATGGTCTTGCGGACGAAGAAGTACCGGAAGTTGATTCCCAGGTCCACCCAGTCGTTGAGACCCTGCTCGAAGGGCAGTTCGATGCCCAGCCCCACCGAGAGACCGCCGGCGTCCTTGGCACCGCGGTTCGCGGCCTCCATCGCGCCCGGCCCGCCGCCGGTGATCACCGCGTACCCGGCATCGGCGAGCGCGGCACCGAGTTCTCGCCCGATGGCGTACTCCGGTGAGTCGCGCTGCAGCCGTGCCGAACCGAAGACGGTCACCGCGTTCGGCAACTCGGCGAGCGTGCCGAAGCCCTCGACGAACTCGGCCTGGATCCGCATCACCCGCCACGGGTCGCGGTGCAGCCAGTCCGCCGAATCGGCGTTCGCCAGCAGGCGTTGATCGGTGGTCGACGATTCCGCGGCGACCGCACCCTGTACCCGGACCGGTCCGCGGTAGCGCAGGTGCTGGTCCCGTTCGCTGTTCTCCGCTGGCATGCCGCTCAACCTAGCCTGCGAGGAACAGTCGCAGAACGTCGGCCACTTCGGTGATCTGCCTGATTTCCACCTGTTCATCCCGTTTGTGGGCGAAATTCGGGTCCCCCGGACCGAAGTTCACCGCAGGTATCCCCAGCGCCGCGAAACGGGAGACGTCGGTCCAGCCGTACTTGGCGCGGAACCGTCCACCGGCCGCCCGCACCAGTTCCGCCGCCGCGGGCGCTTGCAGCCCGGGCAGTGCTCCGGGGGCGGCGTCGGTGACTTCCAGTTGGAGCTCGCCGTCGGCGATCGGTCCGGCGAGGGTGGTGCGCACGTGATCGACGGCCTGCTCGACACTGCGATCCGGTGCGAACCGGAAGTTGATGTCCACGAAGGCCTCGTCCGGGATGACGTTCCCGGCAACTCCACCCTCGATCCGCACCGCGGACAGGCCCTC
The DNA here is from genome assembly GCF_054780975.1 of Tsukamurella serpentis. NCBI lineage: Bacteria > Bacillati > Actinomycetota > Actinomycetes > Mycobacteriales > Tsukamurellaceae > Tsukamurella > Tsukamurella serpentis. The sequence goes on along the minus strand of NZ_BAAGVH010000003.1, from coordinate 652,466 downwards.
CCGGTACTGGCATCCGTCGATGTCCACGGTGCGCGGGCGGTAGTCCTGCAGTGCGGTGAGCACCGGACCGAGTTTGTGGATCGCATTGTCGCCCAGCCAGGATCGGGCGCTGTGCGCCCGGGTGCCGCCGGCGGTGATCCGCACCCGGATGGTGCCCTGGCAGCCCGCCTCGATCAAGCCGCCGGACGGCTCTCCGAGGATCGCGACGTCGCCGCGGAGCCACTGCGGCAGCTCGCGCTCGATCCGGCCGAGGCCGTTGAACTGCGAGGCGATCTCCTCGCACTCGTAGAAGATCAGTGTCAGGTCGTACGCCGGCTCGGCCAGGGTGGCGGCCAGGTGCAGGAAGACCGCATCGCCGCTCTTCATGTCGACGGTGCCGCAGCCGTGCAGGATTCCCCCCTCCAGGCGGCTGGGAACGTTGTCGGCGATCGGGACGGTGTCGAGATGACCGGCGAGGATCACCCGCCGCGACAGGCCGCGGTCGGTGCGGGCGAGGACGTTGTTGCCCACCCGCAGCACCTCGAACCGGCCGAGCCCGCGGAGGGCGGCTTCGACCTCGTCGGCGAGGTGCTGCTCGTCGTGGCTCACGCTGGGGATGTCCACCAGCGCGGCGGTCAACTCGATCGGGTCCGCAGCGATGTTCAGAGTCACCCCTGCAGGGTATCGCCCGCGGTCGGTACCCTGATCGGCGTGACGAATCGTGGAGCGAAGGCGTACGGACTGGCCACCATCACCGACGACGGGACGGTGCTCGACACCTGGTACCCCGCGCCGGAGCTGACCGAGGGCGGCGCATCCGCCGGCTCGGAAGCGGATCCGGCGGACGCACCGGCCGAGCTGACGGCGCTCGCCGGGACCGACGCGGACCGCAAGGTGCGCACCGTCGTGGTGCGGACCACGATCGCCGATCTGTCGCAGGCCCCCGTCGACGCGCACGACGTGTACCTGCGCCTGCACCTGCTCAGCCACCGTCTGGTGCAGCCGCACGGCCTGAGCCTCGAGGGCCAGTTCGGGCTGCTCGCGAACGTGGTGTGGACCAACTTCGGCCCCTGCTCCCCCGTCGGTTTCGAGTTGGTCCGGGCCGCCCTGCGCAAGCGCGGCACCGTCACCGTGTACTCGCTGGACAAATTCCCGCGCATGGTGGACTACGTACTGCCCACCGGGGTGCGGATCGGTGACGCCGACCGGGTTCGCCTGGGCGCGCATCTCGCCGAGGGCACCACCGTGATGCACGAGGGCTTCGTGAACTTCAACGCCGGCACGCTCGGCACCGCGATGGTCGAGGGCCGGATCTCCGCCGGTGTCGTCGTGGGCGATCACTCCGATGTGGGCGGCGGGGCGTCCACCATGGGCACGCTCTCGGGCGGCGGCAAGGAGATCATCTCCCTCGGTCAGCGCTGCCTGCTGGGCGCGAACTCCGGCCTGGGCATCCCCCTCGGCGATGACTGCGTCCTGGAGGCCGGGCTGTACCTGACCGCGGGCACCAAGGTCACCGGGCCGGACGGCACCCAGGTCAAGGCCCGCGAGCTGGCCGGCCGCAGCAACATGCTCTTCCGCCGGAACTCGGTGAGCGGCGCCGTCGAGGTGGTGCCCTTCAAGAGTGAGGGCGTCGAGCTCAACGCCGCCCTGCACAAGAACTGACCCGCCCGGACGGGCGGATCAGCCGGCCAGCCGCTGCGCCGCGGCCGCGATCCGCTCGTCCGTGGCGGTCATGGCGATCCGCACGTGCCGGGCCCCGTGCGGGCCGTAGAACTCGCCGGGCGCGACCAGGATGCCGCGGTCGGCGAACCAGTCCACGGTGTCCCGGCACGGCTCGCCGCGGGTGGACCACAGGTACAGCCCGGCCTCGGAATGGTCCACGGTGAAACCGGCACCGCGGACCGCGTCCAGCAGCGCCGCCCTGCGGGTGGCGTAACGCTCGCGTTGCTCCGCCTCGTGCTCGTCCACCGACAGCGCGTACGTCATCGCCGCCTGCACCGGGAACGGGACGATCGCACCGGCGTGCTTGCGGACCGCCGCGAGCTCGGCGATCAGCGCCGGATCACCGGCGAGGAAACCGGCGCGATAGGAGGCCAGGTTGGAGGTCTTCGACAGCGAGTGGATCGCCAGCAGCCCCGTCGGGTCACCGTCGCACACCCGCGGGTCCAGCACGGACACCGGCTCGGCCTCCCAGGCCAGTCCCAGGTAGCACTCGTCGGAGGCGACGATGGTGCCGCGCTCGCGGGCCCACTGCACCACCTTGCGCAGGTGATCGACACCGAGCACCTTGCCCGTGGGATTGGACGGCGAGTTCACGAAGATGAGCGCCGGCCGCTGCGGACCGAGCTGGGCGGTACCGTCGGCGCGTACCGGCTGCGCCCCGGCCAGCAGTGCACCCACCTCGTACGTGGGGTAGGCGACCTCGGGGATCACCACCACGTCGGACGGTCCCAGGCCGAGGGTCGACGGCAGCTGCGCGATGACCTCCTTGGTACCGATCACCGGCAGGATCGCGTCCGGACCGAGTGCGACGGTGCCGTAGCGCCGGTGCAGTGCGGCTGCCGCCGCCGCACGCAGTTCGGCGGTGCCGATGGTCGCCGGGTAGCCGGGGAACCGGGAACCGTCGTACAGCGCCTGACGGATCGGCTCGGCCACCGGATCCACCGGAGTACCGACCGAGAGGTCGACGATCCCGTCGAGATGCGCCGCGGCGCGTTCCTTCGCACCGGCCAGGGTGTCCCAGGGGAAATCCGGCAACCGGGAGGCCGGCGAGATGCGACTCATGCGGTCCACGCCGCCGTCAGTGCTCGGTGTTCATCGGGGGCAGTGCCTTGACGAACGGGTGATCGTGATCGATCTTCCCCTGCTTCGCGGCGCCGCCGGGCGAGCCGATCTCGTCGAAGAAGTCGATGTTCGCGCTCACGTACTCGGCCCACTCGTCGGGGACGTCGTCCTCGTAGAAGATGGCCTCGACCGGGCACACCGGCTCGCACGCGCCGCAGTCGACGCATTCATCGGGCTGGATGTACAGCATCCGGTTGCCCTCGTAGATACAGTCGACAGGGCACTCCTCGATACACGCCTTGTCGAGCACATCCACACAGGGCTCTGCGATGGTGTACGTCACCTGTCATCTCCTTCGCACCGACGGATTCCACCGGTCATTATTCCGCGCGGGCACCGGCTCCCGCTAAGAAGTGTCGCCTAACCCGCAATCATGTGCTTTCATTCACCGGTGCACGTAATCGTCGGTGTGTTCGGTCTGCTGGTATTCCTGCTTCTCGCGTTCCTGCCCACGCGGAACTTCGGCCTGCTCAAGAAGAAGGCGCCGTACATCCTGGGCATGCTCGCGATCCAGTTCGTGCTGGGCCTGGTGATGCTCAAGACACCGGTCGGCAAGTTCGTGATCGACAAGCTGGCGGCGGCGTTCAAGACACTGCTCGGATACGCCCACGAGGGCTCGTCGTTCGTCTTCGGCGGCCTCGTCGACTTCAAGACCAACCCCGATGGTATCGGCCCGTTCTTCATGAACGTACTGCTGCCGATCATCGTGGTGTCCTCGCTGATCGGCATCCTGCAGTTCCTCAAGGTGCTGCCGCTGATCATCAAGTACCTGGGCCTGGTGCTCTCGAAGGTCACCGGCATGCCGAAGCTGGAGTCGTTCAACTCGGTGAGCTCGGCGATCATCGGGCAGTCGGAGAACTTCATCGCGATCAAGAAGATCCTGCCGACGCTGCCGCCGAACCGGCTGTACACGCTCTCCGCCTCGGCGATGTCCACGGTGTCGATGTCGATCGTCGGCTCGTACATGGTGATGATCCAGCCGAAGTACGTGGTGGCGGCGATCGTGCTGAACCTGTTCGGCGCGTTCATCGTGGTCTCGCTGCTCACCCCGTACGAGATCGCACCGGAGGACGACGTCTTCGCCGCGCCGGAGCAGAAGAAGCAGTCCTTCTTCGAGATGCTCGGCGAGTACATCATGGACGGTGCGAAGGTCGCCCTGACGGTGGCGGCCATGCTGATCGGCTTCGTCGCGTTGATCGCGCTGGTCAACGGGATCTTCGCGGCGATCTTCAACGGCACCACCTTCCAGGTGGTGCTCGGGCACGTGTTCGCACCGCTGGCCTGGCTGACCGGTGTGCCGTGGGCCGAGTGCGTGCAGGCCGGACAGATCATGGCCACCAAGGTGGTCACCAACGAGTTCGTGGCCATGCTCTCGTTCACCTCGCAGAACCCGGGTGGTGCGGTGCAGATGAGTGAGCGCGCCACCGCGATCGTGCAGACCTTCCTGGTCTCGTTCGCGAACTTCAGCTCGATCGGCATCATCGCCGGCGCCGCGAAGTCGCTGGCCCCGGACCAGGGTGATCAGATCGCCAAGTTCGGGCTCAAGCTGCTCTACGGCGCCACCCTGGTCTCGTTCATCTCCGCCACCGTGGTGGGCCTGATCTCCTGACCCGTTCAGAAACCGGGCTCCTGTTCGGCCGCGCCGGATCATTCCGGCGCGACGGAGCTGAGACCCGGTTTCAGGAGTCGGCCGCCAGGGAGGCCTCCAGGCCGAGGATCTTGGCCCCGTCGGAGGCATGGGACTCGACGATGCGCAGGGTCGCGAACTCACCGGCGTATCCGGCGACCACTCCCACCACGGGCAGTTTGCCGAGGAAGTCGAAGGCCGTCGCCGGACGCGGCCGCCCGGCCAGCGCGGACCGCGCCGAACGCACCGTGTGCACCACCTCGCGCGCCGCTCCGAAGGCCGAACGCAGACCGCCGCGGAGCTTGTCCGCGGTCTCCCGCACCGGCACGAAGTCACCGAAGCCGGGCGCCGGCCCCAGCAGCTCGCGGGCGTCGATGTCCCGGCGGGCGAGCACCCGCGCGACCAGGTCGATCTGCTCGGGCTTATCGGTGATCCCGTGCTCACCGGCGACGCCGACGATCACCACGGTCTGGTTCGCGAAGCCGAGGTAGGGCTGCACCGGCAGCACCCGGGCGACGAAACCGAGGGCGCTCGGCCAAGCCACCGCGATGGTGGTGACGGCCCCCACCGGGATCACCCACCAGCGGGAACGGCCGTCGGCGTCTCGCCGGAGGTAGCCGTTGACCACCGGGATCGGGGTCATCCCGGCGAGTGTGGAGACCAGCCGGGCCCCGGCGACGGCGGGCCGGGCCACCGAGACGAAGACCCCCACCGTGCGGGCCAGTTCGAGGTCGGTGACCTCCGCCGAGACCGCGCCGCCGCGCGGCGACAGGGCGTTCACGCGGCACCGCGCTGAGCGTGTGTGGTGGTGCGCTCACGCGCTGGCCTACCGATGCCATTGGCGATCTCGTGCAACTGCGCCACCGTCTTCTCCGATCCGTGTGCCGATCCCGCCATCCGCGAGATGGTCTCCTCCATGAGCGTTCCGCCCAGGTCGTTCGCGCCGCCCTGCAACATGGCCTGGGTTCCGGCGGTTCCCAGTTTCACCCATGAGGTCTGCACATGGTCGATTCTGCCGTGCAACATCACCCGGGCCAGCGCGTGCACCGCCCGGTTGTCCCGTCTGCTCGGCCCCGGACGAGCCGCGCCGGCCAGGTACAGCGGCGCGCTCTGGTGCACGAAGGGCAGCGGCACGAACTCGGTGAACCCGCCGGTGCGGTCCTGGATCGATTTGATCACGTTCAGGTGCGTCACCCAGTGCGACGGCGCGTCGACGTGCCCGTACATCATCGTCGAGCTGGAGCGGATCCCCAGCTCGTGGGCGGTGGTCACCACGTCGACCCAGGCCGAGGTGGGCAGTTTCCCCTTGGTCAGTACCCACCGGACCTCGTCGTCGAGGATCTCCGCGGCGGTACCCGGAATGGTGTCCAGGCCCGCCTCACGCAATCCGGTCAGCCACTCCCGCACCGACTGACCGGACCGGGCGGCGCCGTTGACGATCTCCATCGGGCTGAAGGCGTGCACGTGCATGCCGGGTACCCGCTCCTTGACCGCGCGCACCAGGTCGGCGTAACCGGTGGCGGGCAGGTCGGGGTCGATACCACCCTGCATGCACACCTCGGTGGCGCCGACCCGCCACGCCTCCTCGGCCCGGTCGGCGACCTCGCTCAGCGACAGGGTGAAGGCGTCCGCATCGCCCTTGCGTTGCGCGAAGGCGCAGAACCGGCAGCCGGTGTAGCAGATGTTGGTGAAGTTGATGTTCCGGTTGACCACGTAGGTCACGTCCTCGCCGACGCTCTGGCGGCGCAGCTGATCGGCCAGGGCGACCAGCGCCTCCAGGCCGTCGCCGTCGGCGTGGGCCAGTGCCCGGTACTGGTCGTCGGAGAGACCGCCCGGGTTCTTCTCCGCCGCACGCAGCGCGGACAGCACATCCGATTCGACCTTCTCCGGCGCCGAGAGCGAGAGCACCTGCTCACGCACCGATTCCCAGTCACCGAAGGCCGAACCCAGGTCGGAGCGGCTGTCGGTGTGACGGCCGTCGGTGTCGATGGCGGTGTGCAGGTCCACCCGGCCCGACGATGCCCAGTCCTCGTCGGGCTCCTGCCAGGGCAGTCCGGTGGGCCTGGCCTGCGGATCGGCCAGCCCGGTCGCGGCATCGGCGAGGGCCGCCACGTGCGGCGCGACCCGCGGGTCGATCCACGGGCTTCCGGCGCGCACGTACCGCGGCTGCGCGGTGAGCCGTTGCCGCAGCTGGAAACCGGCCTCCGCGGTGATCTCGGCAAGGGCGTCCAGATCCGGCCACGGACGCTCGGGGTTCACGTGGTCCGGGGTGAGCGGCGAGACACCGCCCCAGTCGTCGACACCGGCTTCGAGCAGCGATCGGCACTCCTGTGCGGAGACCAGGTTCGGCGGGGCCTGCACTCGCATCGACGGACCCAGGATCAGCCGGGTGACGGCGATCGCCGCCCGGTACACCTGCAGATCGGCGTCGGCGACGCCACGCATGGCGGTGTCGGGCTTGGCGCGGAAGTTCTGGATGATCACCTCCTGCACGTGCCCGAACGCCTTGTGCACCTTGCGGATGGCCATGATCGACTCGGCGCGTTCCCGCTCGTCCTCTCCGATGCCGATCAGCAGCCCGGTGGTGAACGGCACCGACAGCCGGCCCGCGTCGGTGAGCGTGCGCAGCCGCACCGCCGGATCCTTGTCGGGCGAGCCGTAGTGCGGCCCGCCCTTGTCGGTGAACAGTCGCTCGGAGACGGTCTCGAGCATCATGCCCATCGACGGCGCCACCGGCTTGAGCCGGGAGATCTCCTCCCAGCTCATCACGCCCGGGTTCAGGTGCGGCAGCAGGCCGGTCTCCTCCAGCACCCGGATCGCCATGGCACGCACGTAGTCCAGGGTGGAGTCGTAACCGCGCTCGTCGAGCCAGGTGCGGGCCGCCTCCCAGCGGTCCTCGGGGCGGTCGCCCAACGTGAACAGGGCCTCCTGGCAGCCGAGTTCGGCGCCGCGCCGCGCGATCTCGACGATCTCGTCGGGTTCGAGGTAGGCACCGTGCCCCTGCGCGGCGAGCTTGCCGGGCACCGTGACGAAGGTGCAGTAGTGGCACCGGTCGCGGCACAGCCGGGTGATCGGGATGAACACCTTCTTCGAATAGGTGACCTGCGGAGTGCCGTCGGCGCCGATCAGCCCGGCCTCCCGCAGTCCGGCATCGCGCACCCGCGCCGCCGAGCGACACAGATCGTCGAGGTCGTCGTCGCGGGCGGCGAGCAGGACCTGGGCCTCGTCGACGTTGAGGACCGCTCCGTCACGCGCGCGGCGCAGTGCCCGGCGCATCGCCGAGGCCGTCGGCCGGTACGGCTGCACCGGCTTCGGTACCGACGGCATCGGCAGCGGTGCGGGTTCGGACGCTGAGGGGTCGGTCACTTCTCCGATGATGCCAGGTACCCCGCGGCGATGGGCATCCCGATCGCGCACAGCACCAGGATCAACAGGCGCCAGTCCGCGAGGACGACGATGCTCCCGGCCACACCGAGCAGGATCGCGGCGACCACCACCAGGAAGGCGATCACCGGGATCGCCGCATGCGCGGGCTCACCCGCCAGCCGCCGCGCCGACACCGAGATCCAGGCCAGGGCACCGCCGAACACGACCGCCGAGACCGGCAGTGGGATCGGCCCGGCGTACAGGTACAGGTACATCACCGCGCCGATGGCGCAGAACGCCCCGCTGAGCGCGCACAGGGCCAGGAGCAGGCGGTCGACGGTGTCCATCAGTGCACTCCTGCGAACAGGTCGCGTTCCACACCGTCCGGCCCGGGGGCGGCCTCGCCGCGGGCCAGGATGTACTGCTCCTCCCGGAGCACCGGCTGGGCGATCAGGTTGGTCAGCGCGAAGGCGGTACCGGCGTCGTCGACGGCGAGCTGGGTGCGGTGCGCCCGCAGTGCCGCGACCTTGCGGTCGGCGACCGCCGCGACGTCGATCAGCGCGGTCAGTTCGGTGTCCTCGTGCGCGGGCAGTTCCTGTGGGCGGGGCGATCGCCAAGCTGGGGGGAGACCGGTGAGCGCGGCCAGTTCGGCGTCGAGCCGGCCGCGGCCGGTGACGGTCCAGTACAGCTTCGCCACTCGCCAGGGCCGGTTCGACGGTCCCGCACCGGGGACTGCGGCGGCGTCCACTGCGGCCGCGGTGACGGCGTGCGCGGCGATGTGGTCCGGGTGGCCGTAGCCGCCGACCTCGTCGTAGCTGATCACCACGTGCGGCCGGCGCTCGCGGATGATCGCCGCCAGCGCCGCCACCGGTCCCCCGCCGGTCGCTGCTTCGGCGGCGGTGGCGAACGCCCGGGGGTGCCCGGCGGCGGGCGTCCCGGCCATACCGGAGTCGCGCCAGCGGCCGGCTCCGCCGAGGAAGAGCGGTTCGAGCACCGGCCCTGCGGGGTCGGAGAGCGCTGCCAGCGCCGCGCTGAGCTCACCGATCCGGTACCCGCCCAGCTGGTCGGCGTGCTCGGAGGTCAGCTGCGCGTGCTCCGGGGTCATCACCTCCCCCTCCTCGCCGAGAGTGCAGGTCACCACGGTCACCTCGGCGCCCTCGCTCAGGTATCTCGCGATGGTCCCGCCGGTGGTGATGCTCTCGTCGTCGGGGTGGGCGTGCACCAGCAGCAGCCGGCGCGAACTCATTTGCGGCCCCAGTTCTCCACACCGCTGAACACGCCGTCGCGCAGCGGACCGTCGAGGGTCACCCCGCGCACCGTCGGGCCGATCGCGGTCAGCGTCACGTCCTGCAGGATCGGCAGGACCGTGGCGCGCTGCCACAGGTCGGAGTCGATGGTGGCCAGGTCGATCGGCCCGCCCTGCAGGCCGTCGCGGGCCAGGCCCTGCAATTGCGGATCACACAGTCCGGAGAGGTTCCCGCCGACGGTCGTCGCCGACGGGTCGTTGGTGATGTTCGGTGCGGCGGGTGTGGTCGACACCGCCGGGCGCCCGCCGTTGCCGGAGGCCGCGGGCAGGGGCGGGCACTCGACCCGACCGGCGAACCGCTCCACCGGCGCCGGACCGGTACCGGACCAGCCGACGACGGCGTCCACGCCACCGTCGAGCAGTGCGGTTCCGGTGAGCACCTGCGGTTCCAGCGCCACCACGGAGGCGAAGACCCCCATCGCGCGCAACTGGTCGGTGGCATTGCTGGCCACCGCGAACGAGGCGACATCGCCCTGCGGGACACCGATCCGCAGGAACATCGGCACCCCGTCGCGCACGTACTGCCGCACGTTCTCCCCCGGCGCGGGCGACGGCGGGACCGGCAGCGCCGAGGGGTCGGCATCGGGGTCGGCCGCGCCACCGGCGGGCGCTCCGGCGGGTGGGGGCGGCGGAACGCTCTGGCTGGGCGGGATCGGCGCGTCCTGGACGGTGTAACCGGCCGCGGCGAGGGCCATCTCGAGCCGGGACTTCGCCTCGGCCGGTGTGGGCCGGGCGGGCATCGTCGGTGCGTATCCCGGGTCCGACGGTGCCAGCACCTGCGCCCGGGCCGGACGCACCGAGTCGCCGCCGGAGCCGACGGTGGTCAGCAGGTCGACGTTGACGGCATTGAGCAGGGCACGGCGCACCGCGGTGTCGGCGAGGAACTTCGAGCGGGTGTTCAGGGTCATCGACAGCACCCGCGGGTCGACCTGCTCGACCGCGCGGACCTGGTAGATCGAGGTCAGTTGCGCGAGCAGCGACGGTCCGCCGTGCATGGCCACGACCTGCACGTCACCGGTGCGCACCGAGTTCGCGAGCTGCGCATCGCTGCCACCCTTGCGCAGCACGATCCGGTCCACCAGCGCGGGTTTCATCCAGTACCGGTCGTTACGTTCGAGGGTGACCTCGTCCCGTGCGATGTCGACCTTCTTGACCAGGTAGCCGGCGCCGGAGGCGGGGATCTTCTCCCGGAGCGCGCCGTTGAAGCCGCCCGGGGAGCCCTTCACCAGGTGACTGGGCAGCAGGTTCTGGAACAGGCCGCGCCAACCGGGGAGCTCCGACTTGAGGGTGACGATCACCTGCTTACCGCCGGCCCCCGACGCCACCGATTCGATCCGCCGGTAGGCGGCCGATCCGACGGTGTCCGGGGCGGAGATCATCGACTCCCACAGGTAGACGAAGTCCTCGGCGGCGATCGGGGCACCGTCGGACCACTGGGCGTCCTGCCGGATGGTGTAGACGATGCGCAGCGGTCCCTGCTGCTCGACGGTGGGCACCAGGTCGGTGTTCTGTACCTGCACCGTACGCCCGTCGGGCCCCTTGACCTCGCGGAACACACTCGGCAGGGTCATCGCCGCGAGCGCCCGCGCGGCGGCCGAGGAGTTCGACGCCAGGTGCGGGTTGAAGCCCGCACCGAGGCCGTCGATCGCCACCTGGACGGTGGTCCCGGTGGCCGTCGGGATCTGCTGCGGCGCCGAGGTCTCGGAGCCGGGCACCGCCGGCGGAGGATCGGCGACGCACGCGGCCAGAGTGAGAGCAAGTAGAGCGGACGCCGCCGTCGGGCCCACCGACCTTCGTCGCACCTGCCGTCGCCTCCTGCCCGCTTCGTCTTGCCCGCTTCGTGTTACCTCTGGTGTCGACCGCCGTCCGGCGCCCTATCGATTTCTACCTCAGGTCAGCCGGCGGCCTGGTCCCGGGACTTCGCGCGGGAACGCTCGCGGGCCCGCTCGGTGGCGTTGAGGTGCACCTTGCGCACCCGGACCACCTCGGGGGTGACCTCGACGCACTCGTCGGCGGCGCAGAACTCCATCGCCGCCTCGAGCTCGAGCTTGATCGGCTTGGCCAGGGTCTCCATCACGTCGGCGGAGGACTGACGCATGTTGGTCAGCTTCTTCTCCTTGGTGACGTTGATGTCGAGGTCCTCGGCGCGCGGGTTGATGCCCACGACCATGCCCTCGTAGGTGTCGGCGCCGGGCTCGACGAAGAAGGTGCCGCGATCGGCGAGCTGGATCATCGCGAACGGGGTCACGCTGCCCTGGCGGTCGGAGACCAGCGAGCCGGTGTGGCGGGCGCGGATCTCGCCGGCCCACGGGGCGTACTCGTGGAAGACGGCGTTGGCGATACCGGTGCCGCGGGTCTCGGTGAGGAAGTCGGTGCGGAAGCCGATCAGGCCGCGGGAGGGGACGACGAACTCCATGCGGACCCAGCCGGTGCCCTGGTTGGCCATGGTCTCCATGCGGCCGCGGCGGTTCGCCAACAGCTGGGTGACCGAGCCGAGGTACTCCTCGGGCACGTCGACAGTCAGGTGCTCGTAGGGCTCGTGCACCTTGCCGTCGATCTTCTGCGTGACCACCTGCGGCTTGCCGACGGTCAGCTCGAAGCCCTCGCGGCGCATCTGCTCGACCAGGATGGCCAGCGCCAGCTCACCGCGGCCCTGCACCTCCCACTGGTCGGGCTTGCCGATGTCCATCACCTTGAGCGAGACGTTGCCGATCAGCTCCGAGTCCAGGCGCGACTTGACCATCCGGGCGGTCAGCTTGTGGCCGGAGACCTTGCCGACCAGCGGGCTGGTGTTGGTGCCGATGGTGACCGAGATGGCGGGCTGGTCGACGGTGATCCGCGGCAGCGCGACCGGGTTCTCCAGATCGGCGAGGGTGTCGCCGATCATGATCTCCGGGAAGCCCGCGACCGCGACGATGTCACCGGCGACGGACTCCTCGGCGGGCTTGCGCTCGACGCCCTCGGTGGCCAGCAGCTCGGTGACCTTGGCATTGGTGACCACGGGCTCGCCGTCGACCTCGCGCATCCAGGCCACGGTCTGGCCCTTGCGCAGCGTGCCGTTGTGGATCCGGACCAGTGCGAGCCGGCCCAGGAAGGCCGAGGCGTCGAGGTTGGTCACGTGGGCCTGTAGCGGGGCCTCGGGATCACCCTTGGGTGCGGGGATGTGATCGTGCAGGATCGCGAACAACTCGTCGAGGTTGTCGGCGGCCGGGACCTCACCGTTCGCGGGCGCGGTGGTGCTGGCCTTGCCCTCACGGCCGGAGGCGTAGACGACCGGCAGTTCCAGTGCGAGCTCGGCGGCCTCCGCGGCCTCGTCGGACAGGTCCGAGGCGAGGTCGAGCAGCAGGTCCTGCGCCTCGGTGACGACCTCCTCGATGCGAGCGTCGGGGCGGTCAGTCTTGTTGACCACCAGGATCACCGGCAGCGAGGCGGCGAGCGCCTTGCGGAGCACGAAACGGGTCTGCGGGAGCGGGCCCTCGGAGGCGTCCACCAGCAGGACGACACCGTCGACCATGGACAGGCCGCGCTCGACCTCACCGCCGAAGTCGGCGTGGCCGGGGGTGTCGATCACGTTGATGACGGTGGTGGTGCCGTCGGCGTTCACACGGTGCACCGCCGTGTTCTTCGCCAGGATGGTGATGCCCTTCTCCTTCTCCAGGTCACCGGAGTCCATCACGCGGTCCACCAGCTCGGCGCGCTCGCCGAACGCGCCGGACTGTCGCAGCATGGCGTCGACCAGGGTGGTCTTCCCGTGATCGACGTGCGCGACGATGGCGACGTTGCGGAAGCTGGACTGACTCACAAGGGTTCTCCTGGGGTTGGCGTCCGCGCCGGCGCGGGGCTGTGCGGACACGAAGAAGGGGCGTGTGAACACGCCTGGTCGATACCAGCTTAGGCGGAAGTGGGTGCCCCGCCCGAATCACCCACGTCGGATGTGACGATTCACAAGTTCGCATTAGGTTGCGCTAACCTACAACCGTGGGGAAGAAGAAGGCACACGAACTCGTGGGCAGCAAGCCCAAGAAGAAGTGCTGCCGCAAGAAGACCCGGTGCATGAAGTGCCCGGTGGTGATCCACCGGCTCAACCGGATGGCCGCCGACGGCGCCTCCAAGAAGGACATGCAGAAGTCACTCAAGACCGTCCGGGCGAATCCCGCACGCACCCGCGTCGCCTGACCTCCCATGACCACCCCGCGACGACCACCGCGCGGCGGTAACCGGTGGTGGATCCCGCAGGCACGCCGCTCAGCCGATGACGGCGACCCGACGCGGGTTCAGCGCGACCTGCACGGCGTCACCGTCGGCGGGCGCGGTGTCACCGAGCGCGTCCACCCGCAGTGGCCCGTCGCCGGTCTGCACCTCGACGGTGATCCGGACCCCGTCGAGGGTGGGCATCGAGGAGATCACCCGGGCCGGCACGCCCCGCGTCTGGATCACCACCGAACCCCGGCGCAGGCCCAGCTGGAACCTCCCGTCCGGGCAGTCCACCAGCACCGGTCCCAGCGCCGACCGCGCCTGCTGATCGGTGACCTGCGCGTCCAGCAGCACGGAGTAGCCGAGGAATCGCGCCACCTCCGCGGTGCGCGGCCGGCGCCAGAGCCGCTGCGGCAGGTCCACCTGGGCGATCTCGCCGGCGGCCAGGACTGCGACGGTGTCCGCCAGCTCCACCGCCTCGTCGTGGTCGTGGGTCACGATCAGCGCGGGAGTCCGTGCCTGATGCAGGATCCGCCGCAGGTCACCGGCGAGCCGGTCGCGCAACTGCCGGTCCAGCGCCGAGAGCGGCTCGTCCAGCAGTAGCAGCCGGGGCCGCGGGGCGAGGGCGCGGGCCAGGGCGACGCGCTGCTGCTGCCCGCCGGAGAGCTCCCCCACCGGCCGTGCGCCCATACCGGGCAGCCCCACCAGTTCCAGCAGTTCGGTGACCCGGGCGTCGGCGTCGGCGCGGGAGAAGCCCTGCCGCGCCATGCCGTAGCGGATGTTGCCGGCCACATCGCGGTGCCCGAACAGTTGCCCGTCCTGGAAGACCATGCCGAATCCGCGCTGATGAGTCGGGACCGCCGCGAGGTCGACACCGTCGAACAGGATCCGGCCGCCGGCCAGCGGTTCGAGTCCGGCGACGGCGCGCAGCAGGGTCGACTTCCCGCAACCGGACGGTCCCAGCAAGGCGGTCACCGAGGCGCCGCCCGCCGGATGCACCCCGCCGGACTCCCCGGTATCGCTGGGATCACTGGGACCGCCGACGGTCAGGCTCGCGCGCCGGACCGCGGTCTCGCGGCCGTATCGGACAGTGACCTCGTCGATGGTCAGCACGGCTGGCCTCCTCCTTGTTCTCGCACCTCTCGAGCTCTTTTAGAATTCCGCCGTGGCGCGCTGATCCCGGCGCAGGACCTCGACCAGGCCGATCACCAGCACCGTCGCCGCGATGAGCAGGACCGAGCAGGCGGCGGCGAGGGCGGCGTCCTCGAACCCGGGGCGGCCGGAGATCCGGCCGATGAGCACGGGCAGGGTCATCCGGTCGGGCCGGACCAGGAAGCTGGCTGCACCGAACTCGCCGAGCGTGACCACGTAGGCGAAACCGGCGGCGACGGCCACCGAGCGGCCGGCCAGTGGCAGATCCACCGAGGCCAGGACCCGCAGCGGGGAAGCGCCGAGGACCGCCGCGGCGTGCCGTTGCCGCGGGTCGATGGCCGCCAGCGCGGGCACCAGCACTCGCACCACCAGCGGCAACGCGACCATCGCCTGCACGAAGGGCAGCACCGCCGGGGATTCGCGGACGCCCGGCAGGGACTGCAGTGCCAGCAGGTAGCCGAAGCCCAGGGTCACCGCGCTCACGCCGAGCGGGAGCATCACCACCGCGTCGGCGAACCGGCTCAGCGGCCCCCGGGACCGGGATATCGCCAGTGCCGCGAGGGCGCCGAGGACCAGTGCGATGCCGCCCGCCTGCGCGGCCGTGACCAACGACATGAGCAGAGCCTTCGCCGGGACGACACCGCCGAAGTCCGCGGTGATCCGGCGATAGGCGTCCAGGCTGATCGCACCCGACGGATCGGGGTGCAGTGACCGCATGAGGAGCGCCGCGAGGGGGAACAGCAAGAGCACCGTCGCCACCGGGACACCCAGCACGATCGCCACCCGCGCCCGGATTCCGGTGCGGGTGCGCGGCACCCGAGCCGCGGAGATCGGCCGTGCGGCCCGCGCGCGCAGGAGACCGCTGAGTGCGACCGCGACGATCACCACCGCGATCTGCACCAACGCGAGCAGCGCCGCGGTGCGCAGATCGAAAGCGCCGACGACCTCCTGGTAGACGGCCGTTTCCAGGGTTCGCAGCCGGCTCCCGCCCACCACCAGCACCACACCGAAGCTGGTGGCGCAGAACAGGAAGACCACCGATGCGGCGGACGCGACGGCGGGCAGCAGTGCGGGGGCGGTGGCCGTGCAGAACGCCCGTACCGGTCCGGCGCCGAGGGTACGGGCCGCCTGCTCGGCCCGCGGGTCCACCCCCGACCACACGCCGCCGACGATCCGGGCGACCACCGAGACGTTGAAGTAGGCGTGAGCGATCAGCACCGCCCATACGGTTTCGGACAGGCCGAGAACGCCGAGCGTGCCGCCGGGCGCGAACAGCGTGCGGAAGGCCACGCCGACCACCACCGTCGGCAGCACGAAGGGCACCGTCGCCAGTACCCGGATCAGCCCTTGACCGCGGAATCCGGCACGCGCGGTCAGCCACGCCAGCGGCAGTCCCAGGGCCACGGTGAGCAGTGTCGATGCCGCCGCCTGCCAGAGCGTGAACCACACCAGGCCCAGCCCCCCGGCGCCGGTGAAGCCCTCCATCAGGGAGACACCGTCGGAGGTCAGCCCGCGGGCGATGATCGCGGCCACGGGCCAGAGGAAGAAGACGGCGACGAACACCAGCGGCGCGGCGAGCAGCGCCAGCCGCCCGCCGCTCGATCGCACCCCGCTGCCCGCGCTCACCGGCCCGCGCTCACCGGCCCATGAGCTGGCGCCAGGTGCGCACCCAGCCGTCCCGCTCGTCGGCCAGGCGCTCGGCCGGCAGGATCGCCGGCTTCGGTGGGACCGGGGCGAACTGCGCCCAGGTCTTCGGCAGCGGCACGTCCCGGGTCACGGGGTAGACGTACATCTGTTCCGGTACCGCGGCCTGCACGGCGGGTGAGAGCAGGAAGTCGATGAGCTTGCGGGCACCGTCGGGGTTCTTGGTGCCGCGCAGTACCCCGGCGTACTCGACCTGCCGGAAGCAGGTGTCCAGCAGCGCCTTGGTGGCCGGGGCGGAGCCGTCCTTGCCGACCTCGGCCGCGGGCGAGCTGGCGTAGGACACCACGATCGGCTTGGGTCCCTTGCCGGACGATCCGGAGAAGTCGGTGGAGTACGCGGTCGACCAGTTCGGGGCGACGGTGACGTCGTTGGCGCGCAGTGCGCGCCAGAAGTCCTGCCAGCCCTCGCCGAGCGCGCCCACGGTGCCGGCCAGGAAGGCCATCCCGGGAGAGGCGGTCTCGGGGTTCTGCACCACGGTCAGCCCGCGGTACTCGGGTGCGGCGAGATCCTGATAGGTGCGGGGCTCGGGCAGGTTCTTGTCCCGGAAGTAGCGAGTGTCGATGTTGACGCACACGTCGCCGAAGTCGACGGCGGTCAGTTGTGGCATTCCGGGCACGGCGTAGGCCGCGGCCCCCTCGGCCGCCGCCGGGGAGAGGTACTCGTCGAAGACGCCGGACCGCACCGGCCGCGCGGCGTAGGTGTTGTCCACGCCGAAGGCGACGTCACCGGGCGGGTTGCCCGGGGTCAGGGACAGTTTGGTGGCCAGCTCACCGCCGTCGCCGAGTTCGACGGTGCGGATCTTCAGGGAGGTCTGCCGGGTGAAGTCGGCGAGCAGGTTCTCCGGGAGCTGGAAGCTCGAGTGCGTCACCAGGGTCACGGTTCCGGCGGCGGCGCTCTGTTCGCCCCCGCGCGACGGTGCGGTGCCGGTGGCGCAGGCGCTGGTGGCCAGGGTCGCCGCTGCGACGAACGCGATACCCAGACGTCCGATTCTGATCATCGGCTCAGACTACGGTCCTCAGCTGTCGACGGCGCGCCAGTATCAGTGCGACCAGCCCGGCGGCCGCGAGCGCGCCGTGTGCCATCAGGATCGACCAGAGGAAACCGTCGTGGATGCCGATCGCCCCCAGGCCCTTGAGCATGAAGTGCACACCCACGTACCCGAACCCGGCGACGAACCCCGCGAGCACGGTCGACCAGCGCGTGTAGGCCGGTCCAGGACTGCGCAGGTCGGCACCGCCGCAGCGTCCGAGCGGGCCGTGCACCACCCAGATCAGCAGCGGCAGGATCCACACGAAGTGGTGGATCCAGGAGATCGGCGATCCGAGCAGGCCCAGGAGTTGCACCAGGACCAGTGCGATCAGCGCGTCTCCGCGGCGCACCACCCACCAGGCGGCCAGCAGCAGTGCGGCGGCGACGGCGACCGCGACGATCCACGCGGCGCCGGTACCCACGTCCTGACCGGCCAGTCGTGAGATCGCACCGCGCAGGGCCTGATTGTCGGGCTTCGCCGGGTCGCCGATCGGACCGGTGTCACCGAGCAGCACGGTGAAGTAGCGGCGGGTCTCGGCCGGTAGCAGCAGGTAGCTGACCGCCACCGTCGCGCCGAAGGTCAGCGCCGAACCCGCGGCCGCCCAGATCCGGCCCCGGGCCAGCAGGAACAGCCCGCCAACGGCCGGGGTGAGCTTGATCCCGGCGGCGATGCCGATCAGCAGTCCGGTGGCGCCGTCCACCCTGGCCGGGCGCAGTGCGAGCGCGGGCGCTCCGGTGCGCGCCAGCAGATACGCCGCCCAGACCCCGAAGGTCATCAGCACCACGTTGATCTGGCCGTAGTCCAGGTTGGTGCGGACCGGGTCGATCCACAGCGCGGCCGCGGTCCAGACCAGGGCGAGTTCGGGCGGGACGTCGCCCAGGCGCGACGGTGCGCCACGCCCGGCGGCCAGGATCGCCAGGCACATCCGCACCACCAGGAACAGCAGCGCCGCGGTGAGGAACACCCAGCCGATCGCCACCACCGGGAACGGCAGGAACTTGAGCGGGAAGAAGAACAGGCCCGCGAACGGCGGGTAGGTGAACGGCAACGGCTGGTTCGGGGTGTAGTCCGAGAGCGCGAAGTCGTAGAGGCCACCGTCGGCGACCCGGCTCGCGGCCTCGTAATAGACCCGCAGGTCCACGAAGTTGAAGTTGTGCTTCCCCGCGAGGATCCAGACGATGCGTGCGCCGACGGCCAGCAGGAACACCGGAAGTGCCACGCGGCGCAACCCCGACCCCACACTCGTCACGGGCTCACACCTTAGCCACGGTCACACTCGTTGCGCGAACCACCGCCGATGGGGACCATGGAGCGGGTGAACGCAGCACCGACCGGCCCGAGTGCACCGTCCGGCACCCGGGCGGTGGTCTCGGGCACCCGCGCTCTCGTCGATGTGGGCGTGGTGGTGGCGGTACTGGTCGCGACGAATCTGATCGCGCATTTCACCGGCAGCTGGACCGCGCTGCTCGCGGTTCCGGTGTCCGCGGTGCTCCTGATCGGTATCGCCCGCCATCGTGGGCTCCACTGGCACGAGCTGGGCCTGGGGCGCGCGCATTGGCGGTCGGGGGCGAAGTACGCGGCTGTCGCGGTGCTGATCGTGGCGACGGTGATCGCCGTCGGTGCGCTGCTGCCGGCGACTCGCGGACTGTTCCTCAACGACCGGTACGCGACGTTCTCGACGGCGCTGATCGCGTCGATGGTGATCATCCCGCTGCAGACGGTGATCCCGGAGGAACTGGCCTTCCGCGGCGCTCTGCACGGCACGCTGTCGCGCGCGATGCGGCTGCGTTGGGTCGCGGCCACCGGCTCGCTGTTGTTCGGTTTCTGGCACATCGCCTCGTCACTGGGGTTGACCAGCTCGAACGCGGGGCTCACGCGGATCCTCGGCGTCGGCCCGCTGGCGCAGTTCCTGGGGATCGCGGGTGCGGTGTTGGCGACGGCCGCGGCGGGCTACGTCTTCACCTGGCTCCGTTCGCGTAGCGGCTCCCTGATCGCCCCCATCGCGCTGCACTGGTGTCTCAACGGCGCCGGCGCCCTCGCCGCCGCCTTCGCCTGGCAACTCCTCCGCTGACCTCGTCCCCCGCTCCCCTCGCCCCGCCCCGCTCGGCCTCGCCCCGCCTCGCTCCGCTCGGGGCCGTCCCTAGCGGGACGTGAGCGTCCCTAGGTCCATGGACATGGGGAATGCACGTAGCCCTGGGGTCGCGGCGTCCCGCTAGGGACGACACCCGGGTCACGCAGTCGGGAATCAGCGGGGAACGGCGGGGTTGTCAGCAGGGCATCAGCCGGGGAAACGCGGCACAGATGCCAGGACACCCGCGCGGAACAGCGCCGTCGTCAGAATCCGGTAGAACCGCTCACGATTGCGCAGGTCCTCCCACGACCAGTGGCAGACGATCATGCCGAGGGAAGCGAAATCGCTGTCCCGCCGCTTCTCGTAGCGCCGACGGTCCGCGTCCGACTCGTACTTGCCGTCACCGTCGAACTCGCCGACGAGCGGGCCCCACCGGAAGTCGGCGTAGTACGTCCGGCCGGACACCACGAACTTGCATTGCAGCTCGGGCATCGGCAACTTCCACTCGATCATCCGCGCCCGCGACCACGACTCCCCCACCGATTCACTGCAGGTGACCGAGTCCGCGAGCGCGCGCAGCGCCACCTCGCGGCCGGTCCGCGGACCGAGCTCGTCGATCACCCGGACCAGATCGGCCCTCGGCACGCTCGGCCGGCCGACCGGGGTCCGCGGGACCAGTCTGGCAGCGTCGAGAACCGCGAGGGCCTGCTCGTAATCGCCGGACATCGCGATGTCGACGGCGGTCCTGGCCGCAGATGTCACCTTCAGACCTTCGAGCAGCACCACGTCCTGCGGCGGCAGCGGCCGCGGGTGCACGTGCCGCCTGGCGCTGACGAAGCCGCCTCGATGGCGGTGGTCGATCGTGCTGTGCACGTGGCTGTAGTCGGGAGCGAGCATCGGCAGGCCCCACAGGATCGCCGCGCTCTGGTGACTGAGCACGCCCCAGCCGCCGACGGTGCCGGCCGCGCGAACCATCCGTTCGTACTCGATCCATGGCTGCTCGACCGGCCGGTCCGTGTAGACGGTCCGCCACAGTGGTCGCAGCGTCTTGTTCCGCAGCGCCTGCCGAATCCGATTGCGCGTCCATCCCTGCGCGAACAGCAGTTCGCGTGTCAGAAGTTCCCCCATGGCTGCGATCCTGCTCCGAAGGCACCGCCGCAGTGGGCGCCGCGGCCCCGCCCGGCCCCCGTCATCCACAGATCCGGCGTTCTCCACAGGGGGCTTGCGCGATCCGCCCCGTCGTGCTGCGGTGGCCATCCCTAGCGGGGCGTCGCTCTCCCCCGGTCCATGGACATGGGGAACGCACCCCGAGCTGGGGAGCGAACGGCCCTAGCGGGAGGCCGACGGTGCCGACGGTGCCGGACGCTCGGGTTCACGTGCCGCTGGCGCCACGACGACGGCGACGGCGATCGCGACCAGCACCACCATCAGCGCGCCGAGCAGCGTCACGTACTCACCGAGTGCACCGATCAGCGGCGGGCCGCCGAGGAACGACAGGTAGCCGACTGTCGAGACCACCGATACCCGGGCGGCGGCCATCCGGGGATCGTCGGCGGCGGCGGACATCCCCACCGGGAATCCCAGGGAGGCGCCGAGCCCCCACAGCGCGGTGCCGATGAAGGCCGCCCAGGTGGAGCCGAAGATCACCAGCGCCAGACCGATGAACGCAAGCGCGCCGCATCCGCGCAGGGTGTGCACTCGGCCGAAGGTGTCCAGTACCCGGGTACCGGCGAACCGGCCGATGGTCATGAAGGTGACGAATACTGCGAAGGTCGCGGTACCGACGGTCTTGGACACCCCGTGGTCGTCGACCATCGCCAGTGCGAGCCAGTCGTTGGCGCTGCCCTCGGTGAGCGCCATCCCGAGCACCATCAGCCCCACCAGCAGGGTGCGGGGCTCGCGCCAGACCGCGATCCGCTCGCCGCGGGTGAGCGGATGGTGATCGTCGGCGTCGTGCGCGACGAACGGCACGTGCCGCAGCGCGAAGAATCCGGCCACCAGCAGCACCCCGTTGACCACCAGCAGGTGCGGCAGGAGTCCCACGTGCATCGCCTGCGCGAACGCACCGGTGAGCGCACCGGCCATGGTGCCGAGCGAGAAGCCGCCGTGGAAGGCCGGCATCACCGATCGCCCGAGTGCGCGTTCGTTGTCGGCGCCGGAGAGGTTCATGCAGACGTCGGTGATCCCGTTGGACAGGCCCACTCCCACCAGCGGGACCAGGGTCAGCAGGTAGATCCCGGATTCGGCGCCGGCCGCGGCGGCGATCATCGTCACACCGAGCGCGGGGAGGGTCACCGCGAGAACCCGGCGCGGCCCGAAGCGTGCCGCCAGCGAGCCCGAACCGACGAGTCCGACGACCGAGCCGATGGCCAGCCCGAAGGTCAGCATGGCCACCTGCAGGGTGCTCGCGCTCAGATCGTCGCGGACCTGCGGGAGTCGTCCCAGGTAACTGGCGAAGCTGAGTCCGTTGAGGGTGAAGATCACGAAGACCGCATTGCGCCATGCGGTCACCGAGCCCGGCTCCGACGGTGCCCGCCCCTGCGCGATCACTCCCACGATCCACCCTTTCGAAACGTTTCGATTCGTGGTTGCTAGGCTATGCGCCCATGACACGCGGGTCAAACCGGATAACACTGGTCCACGTCGCCGAGGCGGCGGGTGTCTCGCTGTCGACGGCCTCACACGCCTTCGGCGTCGGTAAGCCGATCAGCGATGCCACCCGCGAACGCGTCCTCAGCGCGGCGGCTCGCTTGGGCTATCAGGGTCCGGACCCGCGGGCGCGCTCGCTGCGCAGCGGCCGCACCGACATCATCGGTGTCCAGGTCGACGACGAGGCCGGTCGCGCCTTCCGCGACCCGGTCATCACCGGAATCCTCGGCGGGGTGTCCGCCGCTCTCGCCGCGAGCCCCACGTCGGTGTTGCTCATCCCGGACTCCATCCCGGAGGAGCGGCTGCGCACCCTTCCGGTCGACGGGGTGATCGTCGCCGGCTGCTCCCCCACTCTGCCGCAGGTGCGCGCGGCGATGGCGCTGCGGAACATCCCCGTCGTCACGGCGGGGAATCAGGTCGACGACATCGGCAGCGTGGGTGTGGAGAACTATTCGGCGACAAGACTTCTCACCGATCATCTGATCGGCCTCGGACACCGGGAGGTGGGCGTGATCCGGCTGCGCGAGGGCGCGGTCGAGCAGGCCCGCACTGCGGCGGCACTGGCGGCCTTCCCCGGCGCCGTGATCGCCGCGACCTCCGACAGCACCATCGACGAGGGTGCACGTGCCGCCGCCGAACTGCTCCGGGGTCGACCCACCGCGATCATCGCGCAGTCCGATCTGCTCGCGGTCGGGGCGATCCGCGCGGCCGAGGCCCGCGGCCTCCGCGTACCGCAGGACCTGTCGGTGGTCGGGTTCGACGGTGTCCGAGTGGACGGATTCACCCGCGTGTTGACCACCATCGCCGAACCCGCCGCCGAAATGGGCCGTCTCGCAGCGGAGGCGGTGCTCGCCGCCGGTGACGGTGCTCCGCTGCCCACTCTCGCCCTCGACGTCGAATTCGTTCCCGGCGAGACCACCGCAGTTGCGCGAGCCGGTCAGAGCTGAGCGACCTCGTCGAGCGCCTCGCCGAGCAGCGCCGCGTACTCGTCGGGGTCCGGCACCGCGGTACGGCTACTGGTCGTCGACAGCGTGACCGTCGTGCCCAACCCGTGCACCCCGTGGGTGAGCCCCATCGCCGGGGACAGCGCCGGGAACCCGGCGGTCAGCACTGACTTCCCGCCGAGCAACTGCAGATCCGCCGACCCGCGGTTCACGCTCGACACCACCGTCGCACCGGCCATCGTCTCGGGCCGGGCGTCCGGATCGAAGGAGCGCACCCCCCACTCCGCCAGGACCGACGGCGCGGCGTCATCGGCCGCGGCGACGGTGCGCCACAGGCCGCAGGCGGCCCGCTTCCGGGCCGCCGCGAACGCCTCGGTGATCAGCGCGGGGCGCTCCGCAGTGGGCGTTCCGGGGAACAGCGGAACGGAGACGTTGCCGAAAGCATTGCGTTCGGTGCCGCGCCGGGGCCGGCCGACCATCGCCTCCGCGCTCAGCTGTTCAGGCACCGGCGCTCCGCACCCGCGCAGGTACCGCTCCACCGCCAGGGAGACCGCGGTCAACGCGCCGACGGTCACCGTGACGCCGCGCGCCAGATCCTGGTGATCGCGCACCGTCATCCGCACGTCCCGGGTCGCATCGGGCCGCGCGTTGAGCGGGGTCGGCGGACAGCCGGGTACCGGAGGCGGCAGGCCGCCGCCGGCGGTGAGACGGTCGATCTCGGCCCGGGCGCGCTGCACCCTGGTACCCAGGGCGATCGTCTTCGCCAGCGCCAGTGGCAGACCGGCCGCGCCGCGCAGGGCGCGCAGCCGGGCCGGTAGCGGTTCGAAGACCGGCGCCGGACCGCCCTCCCCCGGCGTGAACAGGGCGCGGGCGATGTCCGCGGCGCGGCGGCCGTCGGCCAGCACGTGCGCGATCTGCAGGACCACCACCGTTGCCGTCCCCGCGCAGCGCGGTGCGCCGCGCACGTGCGGGAAGACGTGCAGCCGCCACGGGGCGACGGTCGCGTCGACCTGCGCGGCGAACAGCCGGGGAACACCACTGGAGATCGCGTCCCAGGTGCGGGCCACACCCTCGCGCACGTCGATCACCGCGCCCGGCGCCCACGCCGGATGCTCGAGGTTGCCCGGCGCCGGCGCCACCCGCAGCCGCAGGTCCGGGATCGACGGGGCCCGGGTGAAGACCACCTCGGCGACCTCGTTCGCCGACGGTGATCGCGCCGCACCGTGGTCGAAGCAGTAGAGCAGGAATTGATCGCTGGGCATCACTGCGGAGGCCCAGAACATCCGGGCGTCACGCGGTGCCAGGAGCCCGCCGGTCATGGCAGCAGGTCCCTCCGCAGGACCAGTGCGGCGGCACCGATCAGCGGCGCATCGGCGCCGAGCCCCGCGGGAACCACGCGTGCGGCTGCGACGTACGGCAACGGGTGCCGCGCCAGTGCCACCTGCACCTGATCCACGAAATCATCGGCGACCGAGGCGAATCCACCGCCGAGTACGACCACCGAGACAGGGACCAGAGCGATCGCGCTGCCGATCCCGTGGGCGATCGCGGTGGCGCACCGCTGTACCGCTGCGGCGGCCACCGGGTCACCGGATCTGTATGCGGCGCCGAGTTCCTCGCCGGTACTGCCGGTGAATCCCCGAGCGCGAGCCCATTGGACGGTGTTCGGGCCGGAGGCGACGGATTCGACCGTGGTGATGCGGTCCGGGGTCTGACTTCCGGTGTACCCGGACAGTTCGACCTGCCCGATGTGGCCGGCGTTGCCGCCGAGCGCCCGTCCACCGACCACGAAACCGGCGCCCACCCCGGTGGAAACCACCACCACGAGGGCGTCCTCGTGGCCGCGAGCGGCGCCGAGCCAGTGCTCGCCGACGGCGATCGCCACGCCGTCGCGCCGGAACTCCACCGGGACGCCGCCCGCGGCGCGGGCCACCGTGTCACGCAGCGGGAATCCGTGCAGCGCGGGCAGGTTGATCGGGGCTGCGGTTCCGGCCGCCTCGTCGACCGGCCCGGCAGCGGCCAGCCCCACCCCGCTGACCGGCACGTCCGGCGCCGCCGCCACTGCGTCCCGGACCACGGCGACGATCCGCTGTTCCAGGTCGGCGGTGCTCGCCCGGGGCCCGGTGGGCTCACGCCGCCGGGTCCGGTCGAGGACATCGCCGCTCTGATCGACCAGAGCGGCGGCGACCTTGGTGCCGCCGAGGTCCACCGCCAGGACCGTCATCGTGCGTACCGCACCAGGCCCAGTTCTGTGGGACCGGCCAGCAGCCGGTGCCGCGGCAGTACCCGCACCGCGTAACCGAACCGTCCGGAGCGGGACGGGAGCACCGCACGGTACCGCTCGCCGTCGGAGTGCAGCCGGACCGGCGCTGCGTCGTGGATCTCGCCGGCGTCGTCGACGGTGCCGACCACCGCTTCGACCCGGACGTCGTCGTCCTCGAGACCACCGAGGTCGATGTCCGCGGCCAGGGCGACACCGTCCGGCACCACCTCGGCGCTGGATGCGCCCACCCGCACCTGGTCCCAGCCGGCGCGAACCCGGTCGATGTAGTCGACCAGCTCACCGATCGCCGGTCGGGTGGCCCGGGCCGAGCGGGCGGCGGGCCGGTAGTACTGCGTGGCGTACTCGCGCACCATCCGTTCGGCGGAGACCTGCGGGGCGGTCACGGCCAGAGTGTGCCGCAGTCTGGGCAGCCAGTTCGGCGGCGGGTCCGACGGTGCTGCGCCCTCGCGGTCGTAGAACGCCGGAACCACCTCGTGTTCGAGCAGGTCGTACAGGGAGTCGGCTTCGATGTCGTCGCGGCGCTGCGGATCGGTGCCGATCGCCGAGGCGATGGCCCATCCGTTGTCGCCGTCGTACAGCTCGTCCCACCATCCGTCGAGGACGGACAGGTTGAGGCCACCGTTCATGGCGTTCTTCATGCCGGACGTACCGCAGGCCTCCAGCGGCCGCAGCGGGTTGTTCAGCCACACGTCGCAGCCGTGGTACAGGTACCCCGCCATACCCATCGAGTAGTTCGGCAGGAAGGCGATCCGGTGCCGCAACGCGGGATCGTCGGTGAAGTGCAGCAGTTGCTGCAGCAGGCGTTTGCCCTCGTCGTCGGCGGGGTGGCTCTTGCCGGCGATCACCACCTGCACGGGCCGCTCGTCATCGAGCAGGAGGGCGCGCAGCCGGTCCGGGTCGCGCAGCATCAGGGTCAGCCGCTTGTAGGTCGACACCCGTCGGGCGAAGCCGATGGTCAGTACCTCGGGATCGAACATCCGGTCCGTCCAGCCGAGTTCGGCGTCGACTGCGCCACGCTCGCGCCAAGCGGCACGGGTGCGGGCACGTACCTCGTCGACCAGGCGGGCCCGCAGCGTGGTTCGCAGCCGCCACAGCACCTCGTCGGGGACCGTGGCGGGGTCGCTCACCCGCTCGGAGATCAGACGGTGTGCCCAGGTCCCGTGGTGCACACCGTTGGTGACCGATCCGATCGGCACCTCGGCAGGTTCGAAGCCGGGCCACAGGTCCGCGAACATCTCGCGGCTGACCTCGCCGTGCAGCGCGGAGACGCCGTTGGCGCGCTGGGCGAGCCGAAAGCCCATATGGGCCATGTTGAACACCCCCGGGTCGGCCTCGGCGCCGAGGGCGATCACCTCGTCGAGTGGGACCTGCGGCAGCAGCGAGCACATCTGTCCGGCGTCGCCGAAGTAGCGGCGGACCAGATCGACCGGGAAGCGGTCGATACCGGCCGGGACGGGCGTGTGGGTGGTGAAGACGGTGGCGGTGCGCGCGAGCGCCTTCGCCTGCGGGTAGCTCAGGCCGTCGGTGGCCATCAGTTCGCGGATGCGTTCGAGACCGAGGAAGCCGGCGTGGCCCTCGTTGGCGTGGAAGACCTCGATACCGGGGTGGCCGGTGAGGTCGCAGTAGGCGCGGGCGGCGCGGACACCGCCGATGCCCAGCAGGATCTCCTGGCGCAGACGGTGCTCGGTGTCGCCTCCGTAGAGGCGGTCGGTGATGGCGCGCAGGTCCGGGGCGTTGCTCTCGATGTCGGTGTCCAGCAGGAGCAGCGGGATCCGGCCGACGTCTGCGCGCCACACGGCGGCGCTGAGCACTCGCCCCTGAAGCGGCACCGAGATCACCAGTTGCTGACCGGTGGACAGGTTCACCGGTCGCAGCGGCAGGCGAGCGGGGTCGAGGTCGGGATACTGCTCGAGCTGCCAGCCGTCGGCGGAGAGCGATTGTTGGAAGTACCCCTGCCGGTACAGCAGGCCCAGCGCCACCAGCGGCAGCCCCAGATCGGAGGCGGCTTTGAGGTGATCGCCGGCCAGAACTCCGAGCCCACCGGAATAGTTGGGCAGGGTCTGGCTGACGCCGAACTCCATGGAGAAGTAGGCGATCGCCTTGGCGGAGTCCTTGAGCTCGTCCGCCCAGGCGGGGCGAGTGAGGTAGTCGCGGAGGTCGGCGTGCACGGCACGCACGCGCGCCACGTACTCCTCGTCGGCGCCGAGTTCGCTCACTCGCTGCTGCTGCGCGCGGCGCAGCGTCGCAAGCGGGTCGCCGGTGGCGGTCCACACCTGCTGGTCGAGGGATGCGAAGAGATCCTGAGTGGGCCCGTGCCATACCCAGCGCAGGTTGTGCGCGAGCTCCACGAGCGGTTCCAGTGCCTGCGGGTACGCCGGCTCTACGGTGAAGGTTCCTTCTGCGTGCACGCGCCGAGCCTATTGCCTGCTCGCCCCCGCCGCGAGGTTACCGGCCGGTCACCTCGCGCGTTCCCGGCGCTGTCGGCGTCCGGCGCTGGTCGGCGAGTACGGGTCCGTTCCGGCCCGGGTGCCCGGCGCGGTTCAGAAGTCGCCGTGGAAGCGGCGCAGCGACCGGATCGCCCCCACCAGCGCCGCCGATTCGTCGTCGGGCATCCCGATGTCGGAGAACACGCCGTTGAGTACCTCGGTGGCCCGCTCCACCAGTGCACGTCCCTCGGGTGTGATCGCGACCAGGGTGGTCCGCCCGTCGGTGGGGTGCGGCCGGCGTTCGACCAGTCCGGCCTCACCGAGCCGGTCGATCGCATGCGTCACCGAGGACACGTGCACCTGCAGACGGGCGCTGGCCTTCGATATCGGCAGCTCGCCGCGACGGCTGAAGGCCAGCAGCCGCAGCAGCTCGAAGCGGGAGAACGACAATCGGAAGGGTTTGAGCGCCGCCTCGATCCGCGCCAGCAGGATCTGGTGGGCACGCATGACCGAGGTCACGGCCTCCATTCCGGACGCGACCGGGCCACCCCAGCCGGCGTCCTCCCAGTTGCGCCGTGCCAGCGCGATCGGGTCCCGTGGGTCCGGTTCGGCCACTGCACCCGCCTCCCTGTCGTCCTACCTCAGCGTCTGGATGATCGCGCTGAAGTCTAGACCCCCGTTGTCCTGGGCGAACGCCGCGTACAACGCGGCGGCGTGGGTACCCAGCGGGGCGTTCGCACCGGTGGACGCGACCGCGTCCATCGCCAGGCCCAGATCCTTGTTCATCAGCGCGGTCGCGAATCCGGGCCGGTACTCGTTCGCCGACGGTGCGGCCGGCACCGGTCCGGGGACCGGGCAGTTGGTGTGCAGTGACCAGCAGTTGCCGGTGGCGCCGGTGACGACGTCGTAGAGCGCCTGGTCCGCCAGTCCGAGTTTCTCGGCGAGGACGAAGGCCTCCCCGACGGCGATCTGCTGGACCGCGAGGATCATGTTGTTGCACACCTTCGCGGCCTGCCCGTTCCCGGACCCGCCGCAGTGGATCACCTTGCCCGCCATCGGTTCGAGCACCGTCTGCGCCGCGGCGAAGGCGGCGGTGTCGCCGCCGACCATGAACGCGAGGGTTCCGGCGTCGGCACCCTTGACTCCGCCGGAGACGGGCGCATCGACCTGCTGCATACCGGCGGCCTCCGCCACGGCGTGCACCTGCCGGGCGTCGTCGACCGAGATGGTGGAACTGTCGATGAACAGTGCCCCCCGGGCGGCGTGCGGTAGCACCTCGTCGTAGACCGATTTCACGATTGCGCCGTTGGGCAGCATGGTGATCACGGCCTCGGCGCCGGTCACCGCCTCCGCGGCGGTACCGACCACGGTGACGCCCGCCGCCCGGGCGGTTTCCTGCGCCTCGGGGACCAGGTCGAATCCCCGGACGGTGTGTCCGGCCGCCACCAGGTTCTTCGCCATCGGACCGCCCATGTGGCCGAGTCCGAGGAATGCGATCGTGCTCATGGAACTGCCTCTCCTACTTACCCTGGACGCGGGCGGCCTCGGCGCGGCCGATCACCATCCGCATGATCTCGTTGGTGCCCTCGAGGATCCGGTTCACCCGCAGGTCGCGGACGATCTTCTCGACACCGGTCTCGTGCAGGTAGCCGTAGCCGCCGTGCAACTGCAGGGCCTGGTCCGCGACCTGGAAACAGGTCTCGGTGACGAACTTCTTGGCCATGGCGCACAGCTCCACCTTGTCCGGGTCGCCCTCGTCGAGCGCGGTGGCGGCGCGCCAGAGCATGAGCCGTGAGGCTTCCAGCGAGGTGGCCATGTCGGCGAGCGTGAACCGGATGGTCGGCTCGTCGATCAGCTTGCGGCCGAAGGTCTCCCGCTCGGTGGTGTATCGCAGTGCGAGGTCGTAGGCGGCCTGGGCGCCACCGAGCGAACAGGCGGCGATGTTGAGCCGGCCACCGTTGAGTCCGTTCATGGCGATGCCGAAGCCCTGACCGGCACCGTCTGCGCCGCCCAGCATCCGTGACGCCGGGACCCGCACGTTCTCGAAGATCACCTGGGTGGTGGGTTGGCTGTGCCAGCCCATCTTGGCCTCGGCCGGACCGAACGACAGTCCCGGCGTGCCCTTGTCCACCAGGAAAGTGGAGATGCCGCGCGCTCCGGCTCCCCCGCTGCGCGCCATCACCACGTAGAGGTCGGACGCGCCGCCGCCGGAGATGAACTGCTTGGTGCCGGTGAGCACGAAGTGGTCGCCGTCGCTCTCGGCCCTGGTGGTCAGCGAGGCCGCGTCGGATCCGGCGCCGGGCTCGGTGAGGCAGTAGCTGGCCATCACGTCCATCGGGGCGAGCCTTCCGATCCACTCCTGCCGCTGCTGCTCGGTGCCGTAGGTGTCGACCATCCAGGTGCACATGTTGTGGATCGAGAGGAAGGCCGCGGTCACCGGATCTCCCTTGGCGAGCTCCTCGAAGATCCGCACGCCGTCGATCCGGCGCAGACCGGAGCCGCCGGCGTCCTCGCGGGTGTAGATGGCGGCCATGCCGAGGCCGGCCGCCTCCTTCATCTCCGCCACCGGGAAGTGCTTGTCGGCGTCCCAGGTGAGCGCGTGGGGCGCGAGACGTTTGCGGGAGAACTCCCTCGCCATCTCGACGATGGCGAGGTCGTCCCCGGCCAGGCTGGGGTAGGGCACGACGGTCTCCTAGTGCATCGTCGGGATGGAGAACTCGGCACCGTCCTTGATGCCCGAGGGCCAGCGCGAGGTGACCGTCTTGGTCTTGGTGTAGAACAGGATCGAGTGCGGTCCGTGCTGGTTGAGGTCGCCGAATCCGGAGCGCTTCCACCCGCCGAAGGTGTGGTACGCCACCGGCACCGGGATCGGGACGTTGACGCCCACCATGCCCACCTCGACGCGGGCGGTGAAGTCGCGGGCGGCGTCACCGTCGCGGGTGAAGATCGCCACGCCGTTGCCGTACTCGTGCTCGGTCGGCAGGGCGAGGGCCTGCTCGTAGTCCTTGGCCCGGACGATGCACAGCACCGGGCCGAAGATCTCGTCGGTGTAGATCGACATGTCCTCGGTGACGTGGTCGAACAGGGTGGGGCCGAGGTAGTTGCCGCCGGAGAGGTCGGCATCGCCGAAGGTCAGCTCGTCGGTGGAGCGCTCGCGCCCGTCCACGACGAGATCGGCGCCGGCGTCGACACCCTGCTGGATGTATCCGCGCACCCGCTCGACCGCGGCCGGTGTGATCAGCGGCCCGTAGTCGGCCTTCGGGTCGTGACTGTGGCCGACCCGCAGCTCGCTGATCCGGTCCACCAGGCGCTCGCGCAGCCGGTTGGCGGTCTCCTCACCGACTGGGACGGCCACCGAGATGGCCATGCACCGCTCGCCGGCCGAACCGTAGCCCGCCCCGATGAGGGCGTCCACGGCCTGGTCGAGATCGGCGTCGGGGAGGATCACCATGTGGTTCTTCGCGCCGCCGAAGGCCTGGCTGCGCTTGCCGTTGCGGGCGCAGCCCTCGTAGATGTACTGGGCGATGTCGGAGCTGCCGACGAAACCGACGGCCTTGACGTCCGGGTTCTCCAGCAGGGCGTCCACGGCCTCCTTGTCGCCGTGCACCACCTGGAAGACGCCCTCCGGCAGGCCGGCCTCGATGAACAGCTCGGCCAGGCGCACGGGGACCGAGGGGTCCCGCTCAGAGGGCTTGAGAACGAAGGCGTTTCCGCAGGCCAGGGCCGGTCCGGCCTTCCACAGCGGGATCATGGCGGGGAAGTTGAACGGGGTGATCCCGGCGACCACACCCAGAGGCTGGCGCATCGAGTAGACGTCGATCCCGGCACCGGCACCCTCGGTGTACTCGCCCTTGAGCAGGTGCGGGATGCCGATGGAGAACTCGATCACCTCGATGCCGCGCTGGATGTCGCCCTTGGCGTCGGCGAGGGTCTTGCCGTGCTCGCTGGAGAGCAACGAGGCCAGTTCGTCGATGTTCTGGTGCACCAGGTCGATGAACTTCATGAACACCCGGGCGCGGCGCTGCGGGTTGAACGCGGCCCACTGCTGCTGCGCCTGCTTCGCGCGGGTCACCACGTCGTCGACCTCGGCCGCGGAGGCCAGTGGCACCGTCGCCTGCACCTGACCGGTGCTCGGGTCGAAGACGTCTGCGGTGCGCCCGCCGGGTGCGCCCTCGACGCGGCGACCGTCGATGAAGTGCGGCACGGTCCGCGGTGCAGTCATGGTGGTCCTTCTTTCTCGATCGAGCCATCGCGAATCCGCCGCGATGTGTCTACGGTCACTCTATACTTGGATATCCAAGTAATCAACCGGAGGTTCTGAAAGTGGCTACCACACAGGGGTATCGAGATTTCCTCGCCGCGCGAGACCTGTTGGTCGAGCTCGCCGACGACTACGACGCGGCCCGCGAACGCTTCGCCTGGCCGCAACTCGACGAATGGAACTTCGCGCTCGACTGGTTCGACCGGGTGGCTCAGGACAACGACTCCCCCGCGCTGTGGATCGTCGAGGAGGACGGCAGTGAGTCGAAGTTCAGTTACGCGCAGATGAGTGCGCGGAGCAACCGGGTCGCCAACTGGCTGCGCCAGCGCGGGGTGCACCCCGGTGACCGGATCCTGCTCATGCTCTCGAACCAGGTGGAGCTGTGGGATGTGATGCTCGCCGCGATCAAGATCGGCGCGGTGGTGATCCCCGCGACCACACTGCTCGCCGAAGCGGACATCGCCGATCGCATCGAACGCGGCGGCGCCGGGCACGTGATCGTCCGCAGCGAGCTGGCCGGCCGGGTTCCCGCCGACGCGCGGGTCACCCGGATCAGTGTCGGTGCCCCGGTTCCGGGGTGGGAGGCCTTCGCGCCCGCGTACACCGAATCCGAGCACTTCGAGCCGACGCACACCACCCGCGCCGGCGACACGCTGCTGCTGTACTTCACCTCCGGTACCACCAGCGCTCCGAAGTTGGTGGAGCACACCCACGCCAGCTACCCCGTCGGGCACCTGTCCACCATGTACTGGATCGGGCTGCGCCCGGGCGACGTGCACCTGAACGTCAGTTCGCCGGGCTGGGCGAAGCACGCGTGGAGCAATGTCTTCACCCCATGGATCGCGCAGGCCTGTGTGTTCGTCTACAACTACACGCGATTCGACGCCGCGGCGCTGATGCAGCAGATGGACCGCTGTGCGGTCACCAGCTTCTGCGCCCCGCCCACGGTGTGGCGCATGCTGATCCAGGCCGATCTGACGGCGCTGCAGTCGCCGCCGCGGGTGGCCGTCGGCGCCGGTGAGCCGCTCAACCCCGAGGTGATCGCCCGGGTGCGCGAGGCCTGGGGTGTGACGATCCGCGACGGATTCGGGCAGACCGAGACCACCGTGCAAGTGGCGAACACCCCCGGACAACCGCTCAAGGACGGTTCGATGGGCCGTCCGTGCCCGGGCTACCAGGTGGTACTGGTGGATCCGGCGACCGGTGAGCAGGGCGTCGGCGAGGGTGAGATCTGCCTGCGCCTGGACCCACCCCCGCTGGGCCTGATGGTGGGCTACCACGGCGACGCCGAGAGGACGGCGAAGGTGATGGCAGGCGGCGTCTACCACACCGGCGACGTCGCCTCGGCGGATGCGGACGGCTACCTGACCTACGTCGGTCGAACCGACGACGTGTTCAAATCCAGTGATTACAAGATCAGCCCGTTCGAGCTGGAATCGGTACTGCTCGAGCATGAGGCGGTGGCCGAGGCCGCCGTCGTCCCGGCCCCGGACGAGCTGCGACTGTCGGTACCGAAGGCGTACATCGTGCTCGCCGAGGGCCACACCGCCGATGAGGCCACCGCGCAGGCGATCTTCGACCACAGCCGCGAACACCTCGCACCGTACAAGCGGGTCCGCCGCATCGCCTTCGCCGATCTGCCGAAGACGATCAGCGGGAAGATCCGCCGGGTGGAGCTGCGGAGAGCGGAGGAACAGGGTCGTACGTCCGGCGAGTTCCACGAATCCTGACGTACCGTGTGGCCATGACAGCGTCAGCGCCGCCGGCCCTGCTCCTGGAGGATCTCCACCTGTCGTTCAATGGCAAACCCGCAGTCGCCGGGGTCTCACTCCGGGTGCCGCAGGCATCGATGTTCGGACTCGTCGGCCCGAACGGCGCGGGTAAGACCACCTCGTTGTCGATGGCGGTGGGGCTGCTGCGCCCCGGACATGGGCGCAGCCTGGTCTTCGGAGTGGACGTCTGGGGCGACCCAATCACCGCCAAGCAGCTGATCGGGGTGCTGCCCGACGGCTTGGCGCTGCCCGACCAGTTCACCGGCCCCGAGTTGCTGACCTACCTCGGGCGCCTACGGGCGATGGACGAGGCGACGATCGCCGCCCGGCGGGACGAGCTGCTCGGCGTTCTGGGGCTGGCGGATGCCGGCGCGACCGTGATCGCCGACTACTCGGCGGGGATGACGAAGAAGATCGGCCTCGCGGCCGCACTGCTGCACAGCCCCCGGCTGCTCGTCCTCGACGAGCCCTTCGAGTCCGTCGATCCGGTCTCCAGTGCGACCATCCGCTCGATCCTGATCGAGTACGTCCGCGGGGGTGGCACGGTGATCCTGTCCAGCCACGTGATGGCGACGGTCGGGGAACTGTGCACGCACGTCGCGGTGATCAACGCCGGACGCGTGGCGGCTGCGGGCACCGTCGAGGCGGTCCGCAACGGTGGCACCCTCGACGAGGCCTTCGTGGCTCTGGTCGGTGGTCCCGCGCACACCGGCGGTCTGTCCTGGTTGCAGTCGTGACCGGATCGCACCAGGATCTGCGCCGCGTCGTCGCGGCGATGCACTGGACGCTGTACAAACGGCGCTCCACCGGCGGGCGGCTCCTGGTGAACATCCTGTTCGGCCTGCTCGGCGCGCTCGCCGCGGCCGGACTGGTCGCAGGTGCGATCGCGGCGGGCCTGCAACGGAGTTCGTCCGCGGGAGCGGTCATCGCCACCGCTCTCATCGGGATCGGGCTGATGTGGGCGTACCTCCCGGCGTTGTCGGGCTTCTCCGACAACGCCCTGCATCCGCGCCAGTTCACCCTGTTGCCAGTCCGGCCCGCGCCGCTGGCGCGGGCGCTGTTCACCGCCTCGCTGATCGGCATGCCGGTTCCGCTGACGCTGCTCGCCTGCACCTCGATCGTGGGCTACTCGGCCTTCCGGTCACCGGTCACGCTACTGCTCGCCGTACCGGCGGTTCCGCTGACCGCGCTGCTGATGGTCGCGCTGTCCCGGGTGATCTCGCTCGGTCTCTCCCAGGCCGCTCAGTCGCGCCGCGCCCGGGAAGCGGTGCTGTTGCTGTTCGTGACCGGGTTCTGCGCCCTGTACGCCGGCCAGTTCATGCTCAACCGACTGGTCTCCGCCGCCGAGCGGGGCGCTCTGGGCCCGGCCCTGGCGGTGCCCTTCGCCTGGGGGGTCGGTGCGGTCGAGCGTGCTGCCCAGGGCGATTGGCTGCTCGCAGTGGGAGCGGTGGCCGCTCTCGCCGCACTCGATGCCGCCCTGATCGGCGCGTGGCAGCTGCTCATCCGGCGGCAGTTCTCCGGGAAGGGAGCCGTCCCGAGCGGATCTCAGCGGCGCCGCGAGCGCCGCGGATACCTGCGGCGCGGATGGCGGGCCCGTCCGACGGGGGCCGTGGTCGCCCGTGAGCTCTCACTGTGGCGCGGCGACATCCGCCGCCGCTACCAGTTGCTCTCGCCGATCGCGTTCGCGGTGATGAGCGGCCTCCTTCCGCTGTTGCTCGAGGGCTTCCCGTTCAACGCCCGCTGGGGTGCGTGGATAGCGCTGCTCATGGCGGTCATGGCCGCGCTGAACCTCTACGGACTGGATGGGAAGTCCTTCTGGCACCTGGCGATGGTTCCCGGCGCCGCTGCTGCCGACGTGCGCGGGCGCCAACTCGCCTGGGTGATCGTGACGATTCCGATCGCGGTTCTGCCGGTGCTGCTGGTCCGGGCCTTCGGGGATTCACCACTGGAGCGCCTGGCCGTTCCGGTGACGGTCACGGTCTGCATGCTCGGTGTCGGGTCCGGCCTCATGGCGTACGCCTCCGCGGCGGCGCCGTATCCGGTGCCCGAGGCGCGCAAGATGATGTCCTTCTCCACCCGCAACTCCTCCAGCGGAGCCGCCATCGGCATGGCTTTCGGCTCGATGGGTCTGCTACTGGTCACCGCCGGGCCGTGCGCGCTACTGGCGGCACTGCTGCCCGGTCCCGCGAGCTGGCTCGCTGTGCCGGTGGCTCTGGCCGTCGGCGCGGGCGGGTGGTGGTGGCTCGGCCGCGCAGCGGTCGGGCGACTGCAACGGTATCCGGACCGGATCCAGTACGACGTGACTCGCACCTGAACGGCGTCAGCGGACGACCTCGCGGTGCCCGGCGTCGAGCCGCCGGGTCCATCCCTTCGCGTCCAGGTGTTCCAGCAGCGGGATCGCCACGCGCCGGGTGGTGCCGAGGGCCGCACGCGCCTGGGAGGTGGTGAACGGCTGCGGCAGAGCCGCCAGCGAGCGCATCGCCAGCGCCGGGGCACCGGGCGCGAGCACCACGCCGTCGGCGATCCGCAGCAGCCGTCCGGCCCGCTCGGCTGCGGCGAGTTCACGCCCACCGAGACCCAGTTCGTGCAGATCATCGGCGTCAGGGGCGGCGAACGGATCGGCGGTGAGCCGGCGCTCCACCTCGGCGACGGCGCTCTCCGCCGGTCCGAGGACGGTGCGGTGTCCCGGCTCCGCGAGCACTCCCCCACCTACCTCCAAGCCGCAACCGTCGAGCACCGTCGGCAGCAGCGCGGGATCGGGCAGGCCGAGCAGGTCGCGGGCCGCACCGAGGGACAGGCCGGCTGCGAGCGGGTCGCGCTCGTGCAGATCGGTGACCGCGCCCCGCAGGCGCGCCTGCCAGGCGTCGATCCGGTCGCGGTGGATCCACCACTGCCGCACCACCACGACCGATTCCGGCACGTGGTCGCCGAATCCGAGCTGGTCGAGGCGGCTGCGGTGCACCGCTCCCGCTCGGGCGACCTCGGCGAGCAGGTCACCGCCGGTGTCCCGGCCAATGGCACCGCCGGTGTCCCGGCCAATGTCACCGCCGGTGCGCCGGTCGGCGAGTACACCGGCGCGGCGGACACCGTCGCCGCGGCGCCGCAGGGGCGGCGGGTCCGGATCGAGAATCCGCGCGCCGCCGAGGATCCGCTTGGCACCCGGATCACGCAGCACCACGGGGTCTCCGAGCGCCAGGGGCAGTGCTCGGGCCAGGGTGAGCCGCGCGTGTCCGGCCCCCAAGGGCCGCACCCGCGCCGGAACCGCAGCGGTCCCGGCGTGCACGGTGACCCACTCGGGGAGCCGCTGTTCGGTCCGGGTCCGGACGTCGGCGAGTGCCGTCCTCGTCCACGCACCGGGCGTGAGCAGAGCGTCCCCTCGGCGGATGTCGTCAGCGGCGATGCCGCGCAGATTCACCGCGATCCGCGAGACCGGACCGACCCGATCGGTGGCGCAGCCGTGGCGGTGCAGTCCGCGCACGACGACCCGCCGGGTGGACCGCGCGCCGTGTAGTTCCAGTTCATCACCGACGGTGACGGTGCCCGCGGGTAGGGTTCCGGTGACCACCGTGCCCGCACCGACGACGCTGAACGCCCGGTCGATCCAGATCCGCTTGTGTGCAGCAGCATCCGGTTCCGGTAGTCGCGCCAGCACGTGGTCGAACACGGAACGCACTTGATCGAGTCCGTGGCCGGTGAGCGCGGAGGCGGCGACCACCGGCGCCTCGGCGAGGCCGGTTCCGCCGAGCTCGCGGCGCACCTGCGCGCTCACCTGATCGATCCGGTTCGGGGCGCGATCGGCACGCGAGATCACCACCACGCCGTGTTCGATCCCCAGGGCCTCGACGGCGTCGCGGTGATCGTCGGATTGCGCCCGCCACCCCTCGTCGGCGGCGACGACGAAGCAGACCACCGGCACCGGACCGAGGCCGGCCAGCATGTTGCCGAGGAACCGCTCGTGGCCGGGGACGTCCACGAAGGCGATCTCCCGGCCGGACGGTAGTGCGGTCCAGGCGAATCCGAGGTCGATGGTCAGGCCCCGTCGTCGCTCCTCGGCCCACCGGTCGGGTTCGATTCCGGTGAGCGCCCGCACCAGGGTGGACTTGCCGTGATCGACGTGCCCCGCGGTGGCTACGACGTGCACGCGGTCACCGCCCGGACGGCTGCAGCCACGGCATCGTCGGACTCCTCGGGGACGCAACGCAGGTCGATCAGGCAGGCACCGTCGGTCACCCGTGGCAGTACCGCCGGTGATCCGGTGCGCAGCGGCTCGGCCAGTGACTGCGGCAGGCGCACCGCCCAGCCCGGCAGCGGAACACCGGGCGCGCCCCCACCCCCGACTCGCCCGTCGTGTGCGACGACGGTGCCACCGACCTGTGCGGCGAGCCGCTCGGCCCGCCGACGCAGGTGCTCGGGGTCGGCGCGGACGTACCGGCTCACCGGTGCGTCCGGTCCGCCGACGGTGGCCTCCAGTGCGGCGAGTGCCAGCTTGTCGGCGCGGACCGCGCGGGCCAGCGGATGACCGGCCAGTCGCCCGATGAGTTCTGCACTGCCGAGCAGGATCCCGCCCTGTGGGCCGCCGAGCAGCTTGTCGGCGCTGGCGGTGACCAGATCGGCGCCGGACCTGAGCGCGGTCGCGGCGTCGGGTTCGTCCGGGAGCGCCGGGTCGGCGGCGAGCAGACCACTGCCGATGTCCATGATCACCGGGATGTTCCCGCTGAGCCGGCGCAGTTCGGTCAGGTGCACTCCGGCCGTGAAGCCGTCGACGCGGAAGTTGCTGGGGTGCACCTTGAGGATGGCGCCGGTGTCGGGGCCGATGGCCTCGGCGTAGTCGCGGGCATGGGTGCGGTTGGTGGTACCCACTTCGCGCAGGCGAGCACCGGTGGACGTGATCAGATCCGGTAACCGGAAACCGGCGCCGATCTCGATGAGTTCGCCTCGGCTGACGATCACCTCGCCGCCCGCGGCGAGTGCGGTGGTGGCGAGCACCAGCGCCGCCGCCCCGTTGTTGACAATCAGCGCGTCCTGCGCGGCGGGACAGGCGGCGATCAGGGCCTCGCGGGCCGCGGTTCCGCGCCGACTGCGGGTGCCGGCGGCCAGGTCGAGTTCCACGTCCACGTAACCGGCCGCGTCGACCACGGCGGCGACGGCTGCGGCCGAGAGTGGAGCCCGCCCCAGATTGGTGTGCACCACCACTCCGGTCGCGTTGAGCACCGGCCGCAGCGATGAGGCGGCGGCATCGCCGAGTTCGCACCGCACCATCGCTGCGACGTCCTCCGGTGCGATCCGGCCGCTGCGAGCGGCATCCTGGGCGGCGACGATCGCCGTCTTCACCCGACGCTGGCCGAGTCGGGCGGCGGCAGCGGCGATGTCGGCATCGGCGAGCAGGTGGTCGGTGCGGGGAATCCGCCTGCGGGGATCGCTCACGCTCGCTCCTCGTCTCTCGCCTCGAAGATGGCGGAGGTGGACGGGAATCGAACCCGCCAGGCCGAGATGCTCGACCTCACCGGTTTTGAAGACCGGGGAGCCCACCAGGAACTCGGACACCTCCACCGGCCACCCTAGCGGTGCACGACGGTGCTCTCCCGCTGAATTCCAGCCATGTGGCGGGTTGGATCGGTCCTTCCGCGCGTGCCACGATCGGATATCGGCATATCGCCGCGAACCGCTCGACAGGGCAGGAGTGAGGGATGATGGTCACCGGACGGACCTCGTGGAAAGCCGCTGCATCAGTGCTCATGGCGGGAGTGATCGCCGGTGCCGCGCCGTTCGCTGCGGGCGCTGCGCCACTACCTGCACCCAAGACCGCGATCCGGGATTGCTCCGGCACCGCGACCGTGATGCCCCGAACCATCGTCCTCGACTGCGTCGGTACGAAGCGGACCCTGATCTCGGTGACGTGGAGTGAATGGAACCGTGACAATGCCATCGGCCAAGGAACGCTGATCGGCGAGCCCGAGCCCGGGAACCGTCTTGGCGGAACGGGAAACGCTCGAACAGTGGGTATCCACGTGTACTCACCGGTGGGCACCGACACCGAACGGCGATTCTCCGAGGTGACCTTCGGTAGCGCTCACCCGGCGGGAAACCGCTTCGAGAGTTCACCTCTCCCGTAGTTCTCAGGGCCGGCGTGGTTCCCGGGCTCGACCGACGATCGAGACACCCGTCCGGCCCGCTCCGCGATACCGTGGCGCCATGACCGAACAGCTCGCCCGGCTCACCTCCTTCGCGCACGGCGGTGG
Organism: Tsukamurella serpentis; assembly: GCF_054780975.1. Classification (NCBI taxonomy): domain Bacteria; kingdom Bacillati; phylum Actinomycetota; class Actinomycetes; order Mycobacteriales; family Tsukamurellaceae; genus Tsukamurella; species Tsukamurella serpentis. The sequence goes on along the minus strand of NZ_BAAGVH010000003.1, from coordinate 612,618 downwards.
CTGTGCCTGCAAGATCCCGCCCGGCGAGCTGGAGGAAGCGGTGCGCTCACTCACCGGGCAGGTGGCGCCGGACGTCCTGGTCGGCCTCGACGACGGTGACGATGCGGCTGCGGTGCGGGTCTCCGGCGATCTGGCGGTGCTCTCCACCGCGGACTTCTTCACCCCGGTGGTGGACTCCGCGTACGACTGGGGCCGGATCGCCGCCGCGAATGCGCTCTCCGACGTGTACGCGATGGGTGGCCGCCCGGTGATGGCGATCAACCTGGTCGGCTGGCCGCGGGAGACGCTGCCGATGGAGCTGCTGACCGAGGTGCTGCGCGGCGGTCTCGCGGTGGCCCAGGAGGCCGGGTGTCCGGTGATCGGCGGGCACAGCATCGACGATCCCGAGCCGAAGTACGGGATGGCCGTGACCGGGATCGCACACCCGGACAGGTTGCTGCGCAACGACTCCGCCAAGGCCGGGCTTCCCTTGACGTTGACCAAGCCGATCGGAGTGGGGCTGCTGAACAACCGGCACAAGCGCACCGGGGAGGTCTTCGAGTCGGCGATCGCTGCCATGACCACGCTCAATCGGGATGCCGCTGCGGCCGCGCTCTCCGCCGGTGCCCGGGCGGCGACCGATGTCACCGGCTTCGGACTGCTCGGACACCTGTTCAAGATGTGCCGGGCCTCCGGCGTCGGCGCGGAGATCGACCCGGCCGCGGTCCCGCTGGTCGACGATGCCCGAGAGGCCCTCCGGGACGGCTTCGTCTCCGGCGGCACCCGCCGCAATCTGGACTGGGTGGCATCGTCGGGCCTGCTCACCACCGACGGGGTGCCCGAGGATCAGTTGCTGCTGCTCGCGGACGCGCAGACCTCCGGTGGCCTGCTGGTGGCCGGTGAGGTCCCCGGGTACCCGGTGATCGGCCGGACCGTCGCCGCCCCGGCCGGCTCGATCAGCGTTCGCCCTGTTCGGGGCCGGTGACGATCGAGTCCCCGGTGATCCCCGCCGCACGGCGGGCCGCCAGCCGCCGTTTCTGCGGCTCGATCACGTATCTCGGGTCGCGTGTGGACTCCAGGCCGGCTTCGAAGACCCCGAACCGGGTCAGCGCAGAGGCGCCGATCAGCGCGAGCCCTGAGACGACAGCGACGGGCCTGCGGCCGCCGCCGAACAGTGCGCCGAGGCCGCCGGCGATGGCGAGCCGTTCGCTCCAGCGGAGCATCGTGCCGGGTCTGCCGTGGTGCAACGGCTCGACCAGGGTGGGGTCCATCCTGGATTCCATGATCTTCATCGCGGCGACGTCGCCGGCCACCCCGGCGACGGCGAAGGCGCGCGCCGGACCGGTCTCGGTGGTGGGTGTGGTGACCATCGCCAGGCCGCCGGAGGCCAGGGCGGCGGAACTGACGAAGACGAAGGGAAGATCCCGGTGCGTGCCGTTCCACGTGGGCACCGCGGTATCGGCGAGGAGGACCGCCGTGTACACCGCCAGCGGGGAACCGAAGGCGGCTCCCGCCAGTCCTGCGGGTCCCTGCATCGCGTGCAGCACCGTGCGCAGCGGTCCGAGCGGTAGCCGCTCTCCGAGCAGCCGGTCGATTTCGGCGGCACCGGCAACGCCGATACCACCCATGAAACCGGAGAGGATCCAGGAGCCGAGGCTCATCGGCGAGGTCACCTTGACCACTCGCATCATGTTGATGAACCGCATGGGTTTGCCCAGATCGGCCACCAGGCACAGAGCACCGACACCGGCCGCGCCGAGCGCGCCGAGCCGGGCGTTGCGGCGCAGCGCCGTCCGTCCGGTGAGCTGTGCACCGGCACCGAGCAGGCTGGAGCCGCCGGCGATACCGCCGAGCACCAGGTAGGCACCGACCGGCCACTCCCACGGTGGAGGTTTGACGATGGATCTGCCGTAGTACGACTCGAACTCGATGTCGGGTACCACCACGTCATCGCGTCCACCCGGCCTGCGCTGCGGCGGATTCTTGCGCCACTTGCGTTGACGGGGCGGCTCGGGCGGACGGACCTCGTCGAAGCCGGAATGCGTCACCGTCGCCCCTTCCCCACAGACCCGAGCACGAACGACGCGGCCGCGGCGGCGACCATTCCCGCCGCCGCGACTCCGGCACGCTTGTACATGGTCATCAGATCGGCGGTGCACACCCGCGGATCCGGTGGCAGTCCATAGACCTCGGGTTCGTCGAGCAGCAGGAACACCGAGCCGGTGCCGCCGACGCCGTCGTCTCCGTTGGCGCCGTACAGGCGTGCCTCGGTCATGCCCTGGGCGTGCAACTGCGCCACCCGCGCCTTGGCGGTGTCCACCAGATCGTCGTGGTGGCCGTACTTGATCGAGGTGGTGGGGCAGGTCTTCGCGCAGGCCGGTGTCTCGTCGTCGATCAGCCGGTCGTAGCAGAGCGTGCACTTCTGTGCCACACCGCGTTTGGCGACCGGGGGCTGCTCACCCTTGCGGTGGCCCTCACGGTGAGTGGGCGCGGCGGTACCGTCGCTGCGCCGCTCGACGACACCGAACGGGCAACCCGCTACACACGTTCCGCAGCCGTTGCACACGTCGGCCTGCACCACGACGGTGCCGAACTCGGTGCGCATCATGGCCCCCGTCGGGCACACGTCCAGGCATCCGGCGTGGGTGCAGTGCTTGCACACATCGGAGGACATCAGCCACCGGAACTCCGGGGTGTCCGGTGGGGCGGTGTCCGGTGGGGCGGTGTCCGTCTCGGCGGACTGCTTCGGGGGCAGGGACGGCATTCCCAGGGTCACCAGTCTCCGCCCGGCTTCCCGGGCGCGGGTGATCTCGGTGCGATCCTGCTCGATGAAGGCCACGTGCCGCCAGGTGCTCGCCCCCAGGCTCACGGTGTTGTCGTAGGACATGCCGGTCAGGTCGAGGTCACCGTCGCGCGGGTTCTGGTTCCATTCCTTGCACGCCACCTCGCAGGCCTTGCAGCCGATGCAGATGGAGGTGTCGGTGAAGAATCCGCGCCGCTGCTGGTGCACCGCCCAGTGCGCGTCGGCGCTCGGATCGGTGGGTCCGGTCAACTGTCCCATCGGTTCCTCCTGTCCTCTCGCAACGGATCGGTCAGCCGGACGTTGTCGGTCGAGGTGGTCACACCCGCCCGCTGTTGGTACTCACGCACCAGATCGAGCAGGGCGGCGCCCTGCGGCCGGCGCCCCGCGATCACCTCGCACGAGCCCACTTTCGACTCCTGGATCTGGGTGTTCGGGTCGAGAGTCACGCCGATCAGGTCGTTCGCGGCGTCACCGGAGACCACCGCGTCGGAGCCCACGCCCCAGTGGTACGGCAGTCCCACCTGCTGCACCTCACGGCCGTTGATGGTGAGCGTCTTGACCCGGTCGGTGACCAGCACCCTGGCCTCGATCGCGGCGCGCGGGGAGATGATCGTGGCCCAGCCGCCGTTGACCAGCCCGCGTGCGGCGGCCAGTTCGGGCGAGATCTCGCAGAACATCTCCGGTTGCAGCTCCGACAGGTACGGCGACCAGCGGCTCATGCCACCCGCGGTGTGGTGCTCGGTGAGCCGGTAGGTGGTGAACACACACGGGTACACCTCGACTCCGGCCTCACCCGCACTCGGCGCGTCGAGATTGTCCTCACGGGGGAACATCACCCGGGCGGGCGCCTGCTGCTGCGGGTACAGCGCATTGCGCACCGGAGATTCCTGCGCCTCGTAGTGCGCCGGGAGCGGACCGTCGACCAGACCCGACGGGGCGAACAGCCAGCCCTTGCCGTCGGCCTGCATGATGAACGGATCGTCGCCGCAGAGTGCCTGCGCGCCGCCGAGTCCCGGATCCGGGCGGGCACCGGGCGCCCGGTCGACGGGGAAGTCGGGGACGTCCGGACCCACCCAGCGCTGGGCCTGCTCGTCCCACCACATGTACCGCTTGCGCTCGCTCCACGGCTCGCCCTGCGGATCGGCCGATGCCCGGTTGTAGAGCATCCGGCGATCCGACGGCCACACCCACCCCCACTCGGATTGGGTGAGTCCGTCGCCGCCGTGCGGGGTGCGGCGCGCGGCGTGGTTGGTGCCGTCTGCGTACACACCGGTGTAGATCCAGCAGCCGCCGGCCGTGGAACCGTCGGCCCGCATCTCGGTGTACGAGTTCAGGTGCTTGCCGCGGTCCGGGCCGCTGGTGTGGAATCCGTTGATCTCCCCCAGCACCGCCTCCGGATCGGGATTGCCGTGCGCATCCGGCGGATAGTCCCAGGTCATGTCGGTCAGCGGGCGGTCCCGCTCATCGGTGGACCCGGCCAGACGCCGGCGGATCCGCACACCGAGCTCATGGAAGAAATCCAATTCGCTCTCCGCCTGCCCCGGCGGTGCCACCGCCTGGTGCCGCCATTGCAGCATCCGCTGGGTCTGGGTGAAGCTGCCCGCCTTCTCCACGTGGGTGGCAGCCGGCATGAAGAACACCTCGGTGCCGATGTCCTCAGTGCGCAGTTCCCCCGATTCGATCTCGGGGCCCTCCTTCCACCACGTGGCGGATTCGATCATGTTCAGATCACGCACGACGAGCCATTTCAGGTGCGACATCGCCAACCGCTGCTGGCGACCGTTGGCCGAACCGACCGCAGGGTTCTGGCCCAGAACGAAGTAGCCCTCCACCTTGCCGGCCAGCATGTCCACCGTGGTCTGATACGTGCCGGCGGGGCCGTTGAGCCGGGGCAGATAGTCGTAGCACCAGTCGTTCTCGGCGGTCGCGGCGTCACCGAACCAGGCCTTGAGCAGACTCACGGTGTACGCATCGGCGTACGCCCAGTACCCCTTCTGCTGCTTCGATCCGATCGCCTCGATGTACTGGGCGAAGGTGTCGTGCTTGCCCACCGAGGGCATCGGCAGGTAGCCCGGAAGCAGGTTGAACAGCGTCGGGATGTCGGTCGACCCCTGGATGCTGGCGTGCCCGCGCAGCGCCATGATCCCGCCACCCGGACGGCCCACGTTGCCCAGCAGCAGTTGCAGGATCGCCGCGGTCCGGATGAACTGCGCGCCGAGCGTGTGCTGGGTCCAGCCGGTGGCGTAGCCGAAGCAGGTGGTGCGCTCACGACCGGAGTTGTCGGTGATCGACCGCGCCAGGTACTCGAAATCGGCTCGGGGGATTCCACACATCTGCTCCACCATGTCCGGGGTGTAGCGCGCGAAGTGGCGTTTGAGGATCTGGAAGACGCTGCGCGGGTCCTGCAGGGTCTCGTCACGCACCACCCTCGCGTCCTCGTGCGGTGCGCCGGAGGCACCGCCGGCGTGCTGGTAGGCCCAGGTGGACGGGTCGTACCGTCCGGTCTGCGGGTCGAATCCGGAGAACAGCCCGCCGAGGTCCTCGGTGTCGCCGTACTCGTCCACGATCAGGGTGGCGGCGTTGGTGTAGGCCACCACGTACTCGCGGAAGTACTTCTCCTCGGTGAGCACGTGGTTGATCAACGCGCCCAGCAGAACCACATCCGAACCGGCCCGGATGGCGATGTGCCGGTCGGCCACCGCCGAGGTGCGGGTGAACCGCGGGTCGACGTGGATGACCCGCGCACCGCGAGCCCTGGCTTCACTGACCCACTGGAATCCGACGGGGTGCGCCTCGGCCATGTTCCCGCCCATCAGCACGATGCAGTCGGAATTGGCCATGTCCTGAAGGGATTGCGTCGCCCCTCCGCGACCGAACGAGGCTCCCAGACTGGGAACCGTGGCGCTGTGTCATATCCGGGCCTGGTTCTCGATCTGGATGGCACCGGCCGCGGTGAACAGTTTCTTGATCAGGTAGTTCTCTTCGTTGTCGAGAGTGGCGCCGCCCAGTGACGCGATGCCCATGGTGCGCCGCAGGCTGCGCCCCTGATCGTCGACGTCCTGCCACCCGTTCCGGCGGGACTCGATGAAGCGGTCGGCGATCATGTCGATCGCGGTGTCCCGGTCCAGGTCCTGCCACTGCGTGGCGTGCGGGGCGCGGTAGCGGATCTTGGTCTGCCGCAGCGGATTATTGACCAGCTGCTCACTGGACGAGCCCTTCGGGCAGAGCCGGCCACGGGAGATCGGCGAGTCGGCGTCACCCTCGATCGCGACGACCCTCTCGTCCTTGACGTACACCTTCTGCCCGCAGCCGACGGCGCAGAACGGACACACGGTCTGCACCACGCGGTCCGCGGTCCTGGTGCGCGGCGACATCGCGCGGGTGCGTGCGGACTCCACGGCCGGCCCCCGGCCGAGGACGTCTCCCGAGCGCAGCTGTCGCAGAACCGGCCATTCGAGGGGGCTGAACCTCGTCATGTCTGCCACCATAGCCCTCGCATCGTGGCGGCGGGCGCCGACTGCTGAGGACGGCTTCAGATCTCTCTCCCCCTCCCCCGAGCGGGCGGACCGGTACCGCCGCGAACGAAAACCCTCTCGCCGGGTTCTCCGGCGCGGTATGACTGGGGCACTCGGCGCCGCAGCCCCACGAGGAGAAGACGTGTCCGCTTTGTCGTTCCTGGACCGTAGCCGTTCGATCGCACCTCCCGGCTACAGCCGGTGGCTGATCCCGCCCGCCGCCCTCGCGATCCACCTGTGCATCGGCCAGGCGTACGCCACGAGCGTCTACAAGGACGCGCTGGTCAAGCACTTCGACACCAGCCTGACCGCGATCGGTGTGGTGTTCTCGGTCGCGATCGTTCTGCTGGGTGTTTCCGCGGCACTGTTCGGCACCTGGGTCGACCGGGTGGGACCGCGGCGCACCATGTTCACCTCCGCGTGCTGCTGGTCGGCGGGCTTCCTGATCGCCGCAGGCGGGATCGCCACCGGGCAGCTGTGGCTGGTGTACCTGGGCTACGGCGTGGTCGGCGGGATCGGCCTCGGCCTGGGGTACATCTCCCCCGTGTCGACCCTCATCAAATGGTTCCCGGACCGACCCGGCTTGGCGACCGGGATGGCGATCATGGGTTTCGGCGGCGGAGCGATGGTGGCCGCGCCGCTGTCGAAGCAATTGCTCACGTTCTACGGCGGCGGAGCGGCGGGCGGTACCGCGGTGATGAAACTGTTCCTCACCCTGGGCATCGCCTACTTCGCGGTGATGATGCTGGGCGTGTTCACCGTGCGGGTACCCGCCCCGGGTTGGCACCCCGCCGGTTTCGATCCGGCGAACCGGCCGGCGTCGGCGATGGTGACCACCGCGCACGTCTCGGCGGCGAACGCGATCAGGACACCGCAGTTCTGGCTGCTGTGGGTGGTGCTGTTGTGCAACGTGACCGCCGGTATCGGGATCCTGGAGAACGCGGCAGACATGATCGAGGACTTCTTCCGCGGGGGCGACGGTGCCTCGACGGTGACGGCGACCGTGGCGGCGGGTTTCGTGGGCCTGCTCTCGGTGGCGAACATGGCCGGCCGGTTCGGGTGGTCGACCACCTCGGACTACCTCGGCCGCAAGCGTACGTACATGCTGTACCTCGGTGTGGGCGTGGCTCTGTATCTGGCGTTGGCCACCATCGGGTCGTCATCGACGGCATTGTTCGTGCTGTTCTGCGCGGTGATCATCTCGTTCTACGGCGGTGGTTTCGCGACGGTGCCGGCGTACCTCCGGGATCTGTTCGGCACCTTCCAGGTGGGCGCGATCCACGGCCGGTTGTTGACGGCGTGGTCGACCGCGGGCGTGCTGGGGCCGCTGATCGTCAACGGGGTACTGGATGCGCAGGGCTCACCGGGTGAACTGCGGGCCGGGGACTATCGGCCGGCTCTGCTGATCATGACCGCGGTGTTGGTGATCGGTTTCGTGGCGAACCTGTTGATCCGGCCGGTGGCCGCGAAGTGGCACGAGGGCGGTCCGGTCACCGATGCGGCCGATTCCGCCGGTGCGAGCACCGTCGCGACGCCGGCGGCGCCGGAGAGACCGGCGCCGGAGGGACCGTCGGCGCCGACGGCGGGCCGGTACCGGCCGGCGATCATCGCCACCTGGACGGTTGTCACCGTGCCACTGGCGTACGGACTGTTCTACGCGGGGAGGGCCGCGCTGCAGTTGTTCTCCGGGTAGCAGCTACGGCACCAAGTGCAGGTGCAGGACCGGATACGGCCTGCCGTCACCATCGGTCTCGCTGCGCCCAGCGACACGGAATCCTCTCCGCAGATAGAAGTCGGTGGCCGTCACGTTCTGTTCGTTGACATCGACGGTGCGCACGCCGTGTTCGGCGATCACGTGGGCGAGCAGGGCTGAGCCGACGCCGCTACCATGATGGCTCGCGTCGACGAACAGCATCGCCAGGTCACCGTTCGAGGTGCCCGCGAAACCGGCCGGTCGTCCGTTGACCTCGGCGACCCTCAGCCGTGCTTGTGGGAAGTACACGCCGGGCAATTCGCGCTCGATCTCGTCTCGGTGAGCAGCACTCAGGAACGTGTGGGTCGCGTCGACGGCGCTGCGCCAGATCCGGACCAACTGCGAATACTCGGCGACGCCGCCACTCGACCGGATCGCGATGGGCGTCATCGAAGGACAACGATCCCTGATCCGGCCGAGGCGTAGCCGCGCAAGACGAGCAACGGTCCGGAGGTGCTGTCGGTGGCTCCGGCTTTGTCCTTCATCGAGCTCCAGCCGGTGTACTCCATAGCACTGTCGTCGACCCGCATCGTCGGGCCCAGGTGCAGTTTGATCGTGCTCCACGAGACCTGCAGCTCGAGGTCGAGCCCGCCGTAGGGGAAGTCCGCTCTGCGGAAATCGAGCTTCGCGCCGCCCGCTGATCCGGTGATGCGCATCCGCGCCGGGACCGTCCAAACGCCTTTACGCGCCTCGCTCGTCCAGTCGATTTCGAGCACCTCGACCGGTAGCTCCGAAGATGACTCGAGCGCGGTGACCGGAAACAGGCGGTCGCGGATCGGTAGGTCGCTGAGTAGCTCACGCAGCTCACCGCGGTTCGATGCGGCGTAAGCCGCATGCGTTCGCGTGTCGAACTCGTCCACCGTGAGATACCCGGCGGCCATCGCCTCACCGAGTAGTTCCACCGCGCGTTGACGCTCCGGATCCCCCACTCGAATTCGGTCGAAGTCCGCCATGTCCCGACACTATCGCACGAGTCAGGTGCGCAGCGCCGCCAGAGCGCGGTCCGCGTGGACCTGCATGTTCACCTCGGAGGCGATCACCTCGGCGACGGTGCCATCGGCGCGGATCGCGAAGGTGGTGCGTTTGGTGGGCATGCCGGCGAGCTTGAGCAGGCCGTCGCGGCGGACCCCGTACGCGGCGGCGACGGCACCGTCGGCATCGGAGAGTAGCGGGTAGTCCAACGAGTGTTCGGTGGTCCAGTCCTGCTGCTTGGCGACGGCGTCGCGGCTGATGCCGACACGCTGTACACCGGCCTCGGTGAACTCGGCCGCGAGGTCACGGAAGTGGCAGGCCTCCTTGGTGCAGCCAGGGGTGAACGCGGCCGGGTAGAAGAACAGCACGACCGGGCCTGCGGCCAGCAGGTCGGAGAGTCGGCGCGGCGCGCCGTCCTGGTCGAGGAGTTCGAAGTCGGGCGCCTTGTCACCGGGTTCCATGGTTCAAGGCTAGCCTGGCCCTCATGAGCTTCACCGGTTTCCCCGAAGCCGCGCTCGACTTCTACGACGACCTCGAGGCGGACAACTCGAAGGTGTTCTGGGAGGCGAACAAGGCGACCTATGCGTCTGCCGTGGCCGGCCCGATGACGGCACTCACCGAGGAACTGGCGGCGGAGTTCGGGACGGCGAAGATCTTCCGTCCGTACCGTGACGTGCGCTTCTCGAAGGACAAGACGCCGTACAAGACGCATCAGGGCGCGTTCGTCGCAGTCGGCCCGGCGACCGGCTACTACGTGCAGATCGGAGCCGCCGGTGTGCGGGTGGGCGCGGGCTTCTACGAGGCGAGTTCAACACGGCTCGCCGCGTTCCGGCAGGCCATCGACAACGACCTGTCCGGGCCGGCGTTGGAACAGATCGTCGCGGCGTTGCGGCGGGGTGGCTGGGAGATCGGTGGTGACACGCTCAAGACATCCCCGCGCGGGTGGGACGCCGGCCATCCGCGGATCGACTTGCTGCGCCACCGGTCACTCACGGTGATGCGGGACTACGGTTTCGGGGCGATCATCGGCTCACCGAAGCTGGTACCGCAGATCCGCAAGCACTGGCGGCAGACCGCACCCCTGCTCGATTGGCTGGTCGAGCACTGTGACGGGATCAGTCCAGGGCGCTGACCGCGATCCCGTACGGCAGGAATCGCACCTTGCGGTTCGGTTCGGTGTTGTGCTGATTGGCGCGCAGCGCGTCGATCTCGGTGGCGAAGACCTGCTCGACTCGGGCGGCATCGTCGTCGCCGGTGACGATCACGGCCCAGACCCCGTCACCCGTCTCCCCTGTGGTCTCCGGTTCGCGACGGGTGCGCTGACCCGGATCGTCGAACAGCCCCGAGAAGGCGTACCGTCCGGTGGCGGCGCCGCCGACGAGTTTGCCGAGCATGTCCCGGGCTTCGCGCGCGAGATCGTCGAACTCACCCGGGCCGAACCCGAACGGATTCTCGTTACCTGCCATCTGCTGCTCCCTCGGGCTGAGAAGTGTTCCTTCCTTCCAGTGTCCACATCCTCGGGTCCGCCTGCCACCACGTGTTCTGACGATCGCGATGCGCGGATCAGTCGAGGCAGAACTCGTTGCCTTCGACGTCCTGCATGACGATGCAGGATTCGGAGACGCCGTCGGCTTCCAGTAGTCGCAGGCGTGTGGCACCCACACCGATCAGGCGAGCACATTCCGTTTCCAGGGCGGCGAGGCGCTCTGCGCCCGTCAGCCCGGTTCCCACGCGGACATCGAGGTGAACGCGGTTCTTCACCTCCTTGCCCTCGGGGACCCGCTGGAAGAACAGGCGTGGGCCCGCACCACTCGGATCGACGCAGGCGAACCGCGAGCCCTGTGCCTCGGGCGGGAGGATCTTCTCGAACGCGTCCCAGTCGGTGAAGCCCGGCGGTGGCGGGGGCACCTCGTAGCCGAGCGCCTCGCACCAGAACAGTGCGACGCGCCTGGGATCGGCGCAATCGAAGGTGACTTGGAACTGCCTGGCGGTCATGGGCATGACGGTAGCTATTCCGTGGCGGAGGGGTGAGGTCTTCGCTCCACGAAAGCCATGCGTCGCGCGCACGACCGGGCCGGCCGATGTGTCGCCGGTCAGGCCTTCTTGACGATGCTCGACTTCAACCGCATCTGACCGAGCCCGGGCACCTTGGCCTCGATGTCGTGGCCGTCGACGGGCTCGTCGAGCAGGCGGATCCCGCGCACCCGCGTGCCCGCCTTGATGACGGCGCCGCCCGCGCCCTTGACCTTGAGGCTCTTGACCAGGGAGACCGAGTCACCGTCGGCGAGCTCGTTGCCGACGGCATCCCGAATCACGTCGCCAGCAGCGGTGTCGCCGGACTCGGCGGCCGATGCGTCGGCCGACCACTCGTGGGCGCACATCGGGCACACCAGCAGCGCACCCTGTTCGTAGGTGTACTCGCTGGAGCACTCGGGGCACGGAGGCAATTGATCAGACATCGCACGGAACACTACTCTCAGCCCGGGAGCACCGTTCCAGCATCCGGTCTCCCCTCACAGGAGAGTCGAGCGGGTCGGACCGCACTCAGCGCCCGAGCGTCGTCCCGGGGCTTGAGACAACGCATCGCGCAGTGGTCGTCAGACGTTGAAGCGGAATTCCACCACGTCGCCGTCGACCATCACGTAGTCCTTGCCCTCCATGCGGACCTTGCCGGCGGCCTTGGCCGAAGCCATCGAGCCGGCAGCGTCGAGGTCGGCGAAGGAGACGATCTCGGCTTTGATGAAGCCCTTCTCGAAATCGGTGTGGATCACGCCGGCCGCCTTGGGGGCGGTGTCGCCCTTGCGAATGGTCCAGGCGCGCGACTCCTTGGGGCCGGCGGTCAAGTAGGTCTGCAGGCCCAGGGTGTGGAAACCGGCCTTGGCCAGCGAATCGAGGCCCGGCTCGTCCTGACCGATCGACTCCAGCATCTCGGCCTGGTCCTCCGGATCGAGCTCCAGCAGCTCGGACTCGATCTTCGCGTCCAGGAACACCGCATCGGCCGGCGCCACCGCCGCCTGCAACTCGGCCCGCCGCGCCGAATCGGTGAGCACGCCCTCGTCGGAGTTGAACACGTACAGGAAGGGCTTGGCCGTCATCAGGTGCAGCTCACGGATCGGCGCGGTGTCGAAACCGGCCGCGAACAACGTCTTGCCGTCCTCGAGCACCAGCTGCGCAGACTTCGCCGCCTCCAGCGTCTGCGCCAGTTCCTTGTTCTTCCGTGCTTCCTTCTCGAGCCGCGGCAGCGCCTTCTCCAGGGTCTGCAGATCCGCCAGGATCAGCTCGGTCGCGACGGTGTCGATATCGGCCAGCGGATCGACCTTGCCCGCGACGTGCACCACATCCTCATCGGCGAACACCCGCACCACCTGGCAGATCGCATCGGCCTCGCGGATGTTCGACAGGAACTGGTTGCCCATCCCCTCACCCTCGGACGCGCCCTTGACGATGCCGGCGATGTCCACGAACGACACCGGCGCCGGGAGGATCCGCTCGGAACCGAAGATCTCCGCCAGCCGCGTCAGGCGCGGATCCGGCAGGTTCACCACGCCCACGTTCGGCTCGATGGTGGCGAACGGATAGTTCGCCGCCTCCACCTCACTGTTGGTGAGGGCGTTGAACAGAGTTGACTTGCCGACGTTGGGCAGTCCGACGATTCCGAGGGTAAGACTCACGGGACCTGATTCTACGTGCCGATTCGCCCGCGCCGAACGCCCGCCGGGTGCAACGATGTCCCCTGCGAACCAGCAACCCGCTCTGCACTCCGACCAGGAGGACCCATGTCCGCTCCGACGGCCGAACCGATCCGGGAGACCGACGGTGACCTCACCTACGTGCGCACCGACCCCACGAAGCCGCCGATAGCGATCATCGACCGCTCCCCCATCACCACCCGGCACAAACTGATCTTCGGCGTCATCGCGATCCTCGGCGCCGTCGCCTGGGCGATGATCGCGCTGGCCCGCGGCGAGACCGTGAACGCCGTCTGGTTCGTCCTCGCCGCGGTCTGCACGTACGTGGTCGGATACCGGTTCTACGCGCGCCTGATCGAGCTGAAAGTGGTGCGCCCCCGCGACGATCGCGCCACCCCGGCCGAGATCGAGGACAACGGCACCGACTACATGCCGACCGACCGGCGCGTGCTGTTCGGCCACCACTTCGCCGCGATCGCCGGCGCCGGCCCGCTGGTCGGCCCCGTCCTCGCCGCGCAGATGGGCTACCTGCCCGGCACCATCTGGATCATCGTCGGTGCGCTGGTGGCCGGCTGCGTGCAGGACTACCTCGTGCTGTGGATCGCGACCCGTCGCCGCGGCCGCTCACTCGGCCAGATGATCCGCGACGAGCTGGGCCCGGTCGGCGGCACCGCCGCGATCATCGGCATCGCCACCATCATGATGATCCTCATCGCGGTGCTCGCACTGGTCGTGGTGCAGGCCCTCGGCCACAGCCCGTGGGGCGTGTTCTCCATCGCCTGCACCATCCCGATCGCCCTGTTCATGGGCATCTACCTGCGGTACCTGCGCCCCGGCCGGGTCTCCGAGGTGTCCCTGATCGGCGTCGTACTGCTGCTCGCCGCGGTGATCGGTGGACGACCCGTCGCCGAGACCTCCTGGGGCAAGGAGCTGTTCACCCTCACCCCGGTCCAGTTGAGCTGGGCGATCATCATCTACGGCTTCGCCGCATCGGTGCTGCCGGTGTGGCTGCTGTTGGCCCCGCGCGACTACCTCTCGACCTTCATGAAGGTCGGCACGATCGTGCTGCTCGCCGTCGGAATCCTGATCGCCCGCCCGATGATGGAGGCCCCCGCCGTCTCCGACTTCGCCACCCGCGGCGACGGCCCCGTCTTCGCCGGCTCCCTGTTCCCGTTCCTGTTCATCACCATCGCCTGCGGCGCGCTGTCCGGCTTCCACTCCCTGATCAGCTCCGGCACCACCCCGAAGCTGCTGGAGAAGGAGGGCCAGATGCGGTTGATCGGCTACGGTGGCATGCTCACCGAATCGTTCGTGGCGATCATGGCGCTGATCACCGCGTCGATCATCAACCAGCACTTCTACTTCGCCATGAACGCCCCGCTGGCCAAGACCGGCGGTACCGCCGAATCAGCGGCGGCCTACGTCAACTCGCTCGGATTGAGCGGCGATCCCGTGACCGGCGAGCAGATCAGCCAGGCCGCCAAGGACGTCGGTGAGCAGTCCATCGTCTCCCGCACCGGCGGCGCCCCGACACTGGCCTTCGGCATGTCCGAGGTGCTGCACCAGGTCTTCGGCGGCTCGGCGATGAAATCGTTCTGGTACCACTTCGCGATCATGTTCGAGGCCCTGTTCATCCTCACCACCGTCGACGCCGGCACCCGCGTGGCTCGGTTCCTGGTCTCGGACGCGTTCAGCAATCTGGGGGGCCCGTTCCGTCGGCTCAAGGACCCGAGCTGGCGGGTCGGCGCCTGGGGCGCCTCCCTGCTGGTGGTCGCGGCCTGGGGCAGCATCCTGCTGATGGGCGTCACCGACCCGCTCGGCGGGATCAACACCCTGTTCCCGCTGTTCGGCATCGCCAACCAGTTGCTCGCCGCGATGGCCCTGACCCTGGTGGTCGTGGTGGTGGTCAAGAAGGGCTACTACAAGTGGGTGTGGATACCGGCGATCCCACTGGTGTGGGATCTCACGGTCACTATGACCGCGTCCTGGCAGAAGATCTTCAGCTCCGATCCGGCCGTGGGCTACTGGAAGCAGCACAGCAACTTCCGGAACGCCGCAGACGCCGGGCTGCAGAGCTACGGCTCGGCCAAGACTCCCGAGGCCATCGACGCGGTGGTCCGCAACACCTTCATCCAGGGCACCCTGTCGATCGTCTTCGCCGTCATGGTGCTGGTGGTGGTCGCGACCGGGCTGTGGACGATCTTCCGCACCGTCACCGGCCGGGGCCGGCCCCTCACCGAGGAGGAACCGGTACCGAGCCGGCGGTTCGCCCCGCGCGGCCTGATCGCCACCCCCGCCGAACGGGAGGTGCAGAACCAATGGGACGCGGTGGGCAACCCGGCACTGCAGCGCTCCGGGCACTGAAGGCGGTCCGCTGGTACGTCGGGTCCATCATGGGCGACAACCACTACCAGCGGTACGTCGAGCACCGTCGGGCGACGCACCCTGGCGAACCGGTGATGACCGAACGGGAGTACTGGAAGGCGCGGCACGACGGAGCCGCCGTCTCCGCCCGCTGTTGCTGACGACGCCGCCCTGTCCGAAACCCGCTAGCGCGGGCACGGTGACGGTGCCAGAGTCGACATCGTGACCGAAAGCGCGACCCTCGACTTCGACCGGTGCTACCGGGCGATCGCCGGACGCGACGCCCGGTTCGACGGGCAGTTCTACACCGCGGTCGCCACCACCGGCATCTACTGCCGTCCCTCGTGCCCGGCCACCACCCCGAAACCGGAGAACGTCTCCTTCCACCTCACCGCGGCGGCGGCCCAGGCCGCCGGATACCGTGCCTGCCGGCGGTGCCTGCCCGACGCCGTCCCCGGATCACCGCGGTGGAATCTGGAATCGGACCTGGCCGCCCGGGCCATGCGGCTGATCGCCGACGGCGTGGTCGACCGCGACGGGGTGACCGGGCTCGCGCAACGCCTGGGCTACAGCGAGCGGCAACTCACCCGGGTACTCACCGCCGAGCTGGGCGCGGGCCCGCTGGCCCTGGCCCGCGCGCACCGCGCGAACACCGCGCGCACCCTGATCGTCGGCACCGCGATGCCCTTCACCGACGTCGCCTTCGCCGCCGGATTCACCTCGATCCGGCAGTTCAACGACACCGTTCGGGAAGTCTTCGCCGCCACCCCGTCGGCGCTGCGGGCCCGCGGACGCGGCGCACCGCCGACCACCGGGGCGCTGACGCTGCGCCTGGCCCTGCGGCCGCCCTACGACGTGGGCTGGGTGCGCTGGTTCCTCACCGCGCACGCCGTCCCCGGCCTCGAACACGCCGACGGTGACCGCTTCACCCGGGTGCTGAACCTGCCGGGCGGCAGCGGCGTCGTCACCGTCGACCTCTCCGCCGCACCCGAGGGGTACGTGCGTGCCGAGCTGCGCCTGACCGCGCTGAGCGACCTCCCGGCCGCGGTCGCACGGCTGCGGCACCTGCTGGACCTCGACGCCGATCCGATCGCCGTGGATCAGGCTCTGGCCGCCGATCCACGACTGACGCCGCTGATCCGGTCGACCCCCGGCATCCGGTTGATCGGCTGCATCGACCCGCAGGAACTGCTGCTGCGCACCATGATCGGTCAGCAGATCTCGATCGCCGCGGCCGCCACCCACCAGGCCCGACTGGTCGCAGCGCTGGGCACCCCGCTCGCCGACACCATCGGCTCCGGCGCCGTCGTCAGCCGGGCCTTCCCGACCGCCGCCTCCATCGCCGAACACGGAGCAGAGATCCTCACCGGACCGAGAGCGAGGATCACCGCGATCGTCGGCGCCGCGCGCGCCCTCGCCGACGGCACGCTGATCCTGCACCCGGGAATGCCGCGCGAGCAGGTCCGCACCGAACTGTTGAGCCTGCCCGGCGTCGGACCGTGGACCGCCGACTACGTGGCCATGCGACTGCTCGCAGACCCGGACACCCTGCTCGCCGCCGATCTGGTGGTGGCCAAGGGCGCTGCGCTGCTCGACCTCGACATCACCGCCAACCGCTGGAGTCCGTGGGCCAGCTACCTGTGCCTGCACCTGTGGAACCATGCGCTGACCACCGCCCGGAACACCGTCCAGTCCACCTCGCAGAGGAGTAGTCCGTGACCGCCTTCCACTCCACCACCGAGACCCCCGCCGGGCCGTTCACCGCCGTCGTCGATGCCGACGGTGCCGTGCTCGCCTCCGGCTGGACCGCCGACGCCGAATCACTGGTGCCGCTGATCCACTCCTCGCTGCGGCCCCGGACCGTGGAACACCGCTCCGACCTCGGGGACGTGACGGCGGCGGTGAACGCCTTCCACGCCGGCGACCTGACCGCGATCGACACGGTCGCGGTCCGGCAACGTTCCGGCGAGTTCATCGAACACGCCTGGCGGGTACTGCGCACCGTCGAACCCGGAGCGCCGGTCACCTACACCCGCTACGCCGAACTGTCCGGTCGACCGGCCGCGGTCCGGGCCGCGGCGATGGCCTGCGCCCGCAACCCGGCCGCCCTGTTCGTCCCCTGCCATCGCGTGCTGCGCACCGACGGATCACTGGGCGGATTCCGGTGGGGATTACCGACGAAGAAGTGGCTACTGAGGCATGAGAGACATACGATCACACTGTGAGCGATGAGGTGACAACACCTGCGGCCAGGCCCACCCGCGGCGATGTGTACGGCCGGGCGGGACGTTGGCTGGCCGAGTGGAGCATCCGCGTGGTGGCCATCGCCGCGATGCTCTTCGTGCTGGTCTGGCTGATCGGCGAGTTCTGGTCGATCCTGCTCCCGGTGATGCTCGCCGTGCTGGTGAGCACGGTGCTGTGGCCTCCGGTGCGGTGGCTGCGCGAGCACCGGTTCCCGCCCGCACTGGCGACGGCGACGGTGCTGCTGCTCGGCGTGGGCGTCCTGGGCGGGATCATCGGCGCTATCGCACCGTCGATCGGCAGCCAGTCCCAGCAGATCGCCGACAGCGCCGTGGCCGGTGTGCGCCAGATCCAGTTGTGGGCGCAGGGCCCGCCGCTGAACCTGCAGGACGAGCAGATCAACCGGTTCGTCACCTCCATCACGCAGAAGCTGCAGTCCAGCGCCGAATCCATCGCCACCGGCGTGTTCACCGGGGTCAGCGCCGCCGGATCGGCGGTCGTCACGGTGGTGATGGTCGCCATGCTGACCTTCTTCTTCCTCAAGGACGGCGACAAGTTCCTCCCGTGGATCCGCCGCCAGTCCGGCTCCCCGGTGGCCTCGCACCTGGTCGAGCTGCTGGGCCGGATCTGGACCACTCTCGGCGGCTTCATCCGCACCCAGGCGCTGGTCAGCCTGATCGACGCGGTGTTCATCGGCCTCGGCCTGGTGATCCTGGACGTTCCGCTGGCCTACGCCCTGGCGGTGATCACCTTCCTCGGCGGGTTCATCCCGATCGTCGGTGCCTTCGTCGCCGGCGCATTGGCCGTCGTCGTCGCCCTGGTGACCAACGGTTTCACCACCGCGTTGCTGGTCCTGGCAGTGGTGATCGCGGTGCAGCAGCTCGAGGGCAACGTGCTGTCGCCGATGCTGCAATCCCGCTCGATGAACCTGCACCCGGTGGTGGTGCTGCTGGCCATCGCCTTCGGGGGCACCCAGTTCGGGATCATCGGCGCCTTCCTCGCTGTTCCGTCCGCCGCGGCGATCGCGGTGCTCTTCCGCTACCTGGGCGAACTCGTCGACGAGCGCACCGGCGAGAGCTCCGAACCGGACCCGGACGAGCCCTCCGGTCCGAACCTGCTGGACAAGCTGAGAACCCGGATCCGATCCGCCACCGGCAACGGCGACAGCGGTGGCGGTGCGGCGGAGCAGGAGGCCGGACAGGCGAGGGCGGCCGGACCCGCCGCGGACGCCTGACGAACTTGTCAGTGCCCCGGCCCATGCTTGCGGCATGGACCTCTCACACCTGCTCGTGGCATTGCTGGCACTGCTGGTCGGCGCCGCCCTCGGGGTGATCCTCGCCCGAGTGGTTCCCGACCGGTCCCCCGCGCCGAGCGGCGGAGCCCCTGGCCACGACGCGGTCGCCGGCCCGGTCAACGCCCTGCTGGCACCCCTCCGGCAGACGGTCGAAACCCTCGGGCACGAGTTCGCGGTCGCCGAGCGCAGTCGGGTGGCGGCGTTCGCCGGCCTGCGTGAGCAGATCGGCACCGTCGCGCGCACCAGTGAGGCGCTACGCGCCGAGACCGCGACGCTGCGCTCGGCGATGAAGTCGTCCACGGTGCGCGGCCGCTGGGGTGAGCTGCAGCTCGAGCGGGTGGTCGAGCTGGCCGGGCTGAGCCGGCACTGCGACTTCTCCACCCAGGTGGGAGCACGGCTCGGCGACGCCCGGGTGCGGCCCGATCTGGTGGTGCACCTGGCCGGTGGCCGGGATCTTGCGGTGGATGCGAAGGTGCCGCTCGACGCCTACCTGAACCTGCTGGAGGCTCCCCCGGCAGAACATCCGGCTCTCCTCGCCGATCATGCCCGGCGATTCCGCTCACACGTTGTGCAGTTGTCCGGCAAGCGGTACTGGGACGCCGTCGGCTCCCCCGAACTGGTGGTGATGTTCGTGCCCGCCGAGGCCTTTCTGGACGCGGCGCTGCAGGCCGACCCGGATCTGCTGGAGTTCGCACTCGACAAGAACGTGGTTCTCGCCACTCCTACGACCCTGGTCGCGATGCTCCGGGCGGTGGCTCTGGCGTGGCGGCAGCACGCGCTCGGGGAGGATGCGGCCCGGATCCACGCCCTCGGCCGCGAGCTCAGCGATCGATTCGACATCCTCAACAGTCATTTCACGTCGCTCGGTGCCGCCCTGGGTAAGACGGTCGAGGCGTTCAACAGCACCGTCGGTTCGTACAACGCGCGGGTCGGGGTCACGGCGCGCCGACTGTCCGAGTTGGCATCCATGCCCGACGGTTCCCGCGAGGATCACCTGGAACTGAACACCGCGCCACGTGCGGTCCCGTCGCCTGCGCGTTCTCGGTTCTCACAGTGTTAACCGGTACGGTTCACCTGTGTCGAAGTTCCAACCCTCACGCTCCCAGGTGCCGGTGGACGAGCGCTCCGTGCTCGCAACGGTGCCCGGTCTGCCGTGGTGGGGCGCCGTCCTGACGCTGCTGGCGTTCGCTGCGGTCGGCGCCGTCGCCGCGGGCGAGTTCGCCGGCGCGAACGCCGGGATGCTGGCGATCACGGTCGGCGCGATCGTTGCCGTCCTCGCCGTGCGCAACCGCGCCCTGTTCACCGCAATGGTCCAGCCGCCACTGGTGATCGCCACCGCGATCCCGGTGTACCGGTGGTTCGCGCTACCGAGCCCGCGTAGCACCAGCAAGATCCTCACCGACGTGCTGTTCCCGCTGATCTCGCTGTTCCCGTGGATGTTCTGGATCACGGTGATCGTGCTGCTGATCGGCGGCGCTCGGATGTTCCTGTACCACCGGCTCACCGCGACGGCTCGAAGTGCGCAGCGCAGTGGATCGGCGCCGGCGAAACCGGCCAAGGCCGGTGCGAAGAAGGCCCCGGAATCGGCCGGGCTGCCACTCGGTGAGCGGTTGCGCGCCGCTGCGGCGCGCATGCGCCCTGCGCCCGCCGCCGCTGCGGCCACCGCAGGCGGAGCAGCCGGGACGCGCGTCTCGGCCGAGAAGCGCTCGGAGCGGCACCAGGGCACCGCGCACCGGTCCCGCCCAGACCGCGGCGAGACCCGCCGCACGCCATCGAGTGAGGGCGCCCCACGGCGTGCCCTGACCCGGGATGAGGTGGCACGCCGGGACGAGGGTGCGCCCGCGACCGCCGTCAACCGGGTGGTCCGCCCGGATTCCGGCCGGATCCGCCGGGGGCAGCCGCCGCGGCGCCCCGCCGACGACGAGCGCGCCGCGGGTATGCCGCACGGCGCCCGGCCACGTCCGCCGGTGGCCTACGGCGACCGGCCCCGGCCGTTCCCGGGTGAGCCCCGCGATCCCCGCCGAGACCCCGACCGCCGGGATCCTCGGGCACGCGGCGGACGCGAGCTCGATCCGCGGCAGGGTGCATCGGGGCCCGGTGCGTCGGGCCCAAGGGCAGCGGTCCCGCGGCCTGCTGCGCGGGATTACCGGCGTGAGGCGCGGGAGATCGACCGGGCTCGAGGTGTCGACGACCCCCGGGCGCGGCCCGCGCGGGACCGCTCGGCCATCCCGCGCGACGATTACGGCTCCCTGCCCCGGATCTCGGGTAGCCGCGCAGCACAGCCCGATCTCCCCAGCCTGCAGCGGGACCCGGACCGTGCCGCACGCCGCTCCGAGGCGCGCAACAATCCCAGCCGGTACGAGCACTACCGGCCGCCGCGCTACCGTCCGGCCAGCGAGGAGTCCGCGGTGGAGACGGATTTCCGCGACGACTTCGCCGAACCCGACGAGCCGCCGCGGCAGATCCGCCGGCACCGCTACAAGGACTGACGCCGACGAGACCGGCGCTACGAGGGTCCCTGCACCGGAGGCCGGCCCTCGTAGCGTTCGAGCCGGGCGTACAGATCACGCAGGGTCGCCTCGACGTCCTCGAGGAACGAGTCGACCTCGTCCTCGCTGTACCCGCGGCGGCCGAACGGCGGTTTGGAGAAGGTGACGTTGCGGACGTCGCTGGGACTCAAGAACTTCATGAAGGTCACCGTATCGAAGATTCGGTGACGTGCGTACCGGACAGCGAGATCGACCGCGGGCCGTCCGCAGGCCGGTGACGGCGGTCAGGCCTTGGCGCGGGGGCGTAGCTCTCGTGGCAGGGCGAAGACCAACGTCTCATTGGCGGTGGTGACCGCCTTCACGTCCTTGAAGCCCTCGCCGTCGAGGTACTCCACCACGCCCTTGACCAGGATCTCGGGCACCGAGGCACCGGACGTGATGCCCACGGTCTGCACCCCGTCCAGCCAGGACGGGTCGATCTCGCGGGCGAAGTCGATCAGGTGCGCGGCGCGGGCACCGGCCTGCAGAGCCACCTCCACCAGCCGTACCGAGTTCGACGAGTTCCGCGACCCCACCACGATCACCAGATCACATTCGGGCGCCATCGCCTTGACCGCGACCTGGCGGTTCTGGGTGGCGTAGCAGATGTCGTCGCTGGGCGGATCCTGCAGCTTGGGGAACTTCTCGCGGAGCCGGCGCACCGTCTCCATCGTCTCGTCCACCGAGAGCGTGGTCTGCGAGAGCCAGACGATCTTGTCCTCGTCGCGGACCGTGACCGCATCCACCGCATCCGGGCCGTCCACCAGCTGCACGTGCTGCGGCGCCTCACCGGCGGTGCCCTCGACCTCCTCGTGGCCCTCGTGGCCGATCAGCAGGATGTCGTAATCGTCGCGGGCGAAACGCTTGGCCTCCTGGTGGACCTTCGTCACCAGCGGGCAGGTCGCGTCGATGGTGCGCAGGCTGCGCTGCGCGGCACCCTCGTGCACCGCGGGCGAGACACCGTGTGCCGAGAACACCAGCAGTGCACCCTCGGGCACCTCATCGGTCTCGTCCACGAAGATCACGCCCTTGTCCTGCAAGGTCTCCACGACGTGCCGGTTGTGCACGATCTCCTTGCGCACGTACACCGGCGCGCCGTGCTTCTCCAGGGCCTTCTCGACCGTCTCCACCGCGCGGTCGACACCCGCGCAGTAGCCACGCGGCTCGGCCAGCAGGACACGCTTGCCAGAACTCATGCCTCCAGGCTACGGCACCTGACGGTGTGCTCGCGGGCTCGATGAGGCACCCTGGAGGTATGAGCCGTTTACCGTTCGTGGTCCGCGTCGCCGTCGGGGCCGTCGCAGTGGCCGCCGAGAAGGGCCAGGAGATCGTCTCCGGCGCCGTCAGCGCCCCGCTCACGCTGGGCAGCAAGTCCGCGCAGGCCTTCATCGCGGTCCAGCAGGATCTGGCCGAACTCGCCGTCCGCGGCGACCGGGCTCTGGAAACGGTCTTCCCCGCCAAGGACGACGAACAGGCCGCCTGGGCCACCTTCGACGACGACGAGGACGTCGACGTCGATCTTCCCGAGGCCCGGCCCGGTTTCGGTGAGGTCCGCCCCGCGACCGGGCCCGCCGAATCCGCCGAATCCGCCGAGTCCGCTCCGGCACCGTCGGGCACCGGACGCTACGCGCTCTACAGTTCGCCGGTCCCGGCACCGTCGTCGAACTCCCACGCGCCCGCGGCGGACCTGCCCGCCGTGGCACAGCGCATCGACTACCCCGAGCTGACGCTCGCGCAGCTGCGCGGGCGGCTGTCCGGGCTGACCACCGCCGAGGTCGAGTCGCTGGTGGAGTACGAGCGCGGCAACGGCGCGCGGCCCCCCTTCCTCACGATGCTCGAGAACCGCATCACCCGGTGACCGGACCTGCGACGAGCGGCCCGCCCAGCGGCGCCGGTCCCTCCACTGCGGAGCAGCCGTGGCCGGTGCGTGTGGTCTCGATGAAGATCGCGCAGTGGATCGACCGGCTCGGCGAAGTCTGGGTCGAGGGTCAGATCACCCAGCTCAACCGGCGCGGCACCGGCACCGCCTTCCTCACCCTGCGTGACCCGTCGGCGAACGTGTCATTGCAGGTCACCTGCCTGCCTGCGGTACTGGACCGCTCCGAGGTCCCGCTCACCGAGGGCACCCAGGTGATCGTGCGCGGCAAGTTCACCTACTGGGCCGGCCGCGGCAGTCTGTCTCTGCGGATCACCGAGATCCGCGCCGTGGGCGTGGGTGAGCTGCTGGCGCGAATCGAACGGCTGCGGCAATTGCTGCACGCCGAGGGCCTGTTCGACCAGCGCCTCAAACGCCCGCTGCCCTTCCTCCCGGGCACCGTCGGCCTGGTCACCGCGCGGGCCAGCGCAGCCGAACGTGATGTCCGTTCGATCGCCGAGCAACGCTGGCCCGGGGTCCGGATCCGGGCGGAGTACGCCACGGTGCAGGGGCCAACCGCGGTCCCGCAGCTGGTCGAGGCGCTGCGCACGCTCGACGCCGCACCCGAAGTGGACGTGATCATCCTGGCCCGCGGCGGCGGCAGCGTGGAGGACCTGCTGCCCTTCTCCGACGAGACACTGTGCCGAGCCGTGCACGCCGCCCGCACGCCGATCGTCTCGGCGATCGGCCACGAGCCGGACAATCCGCTGTGCGATTTCGCCGCCGACGTCCGAGCCGCCACCCCCACCGACGCCGCGAAACGGGTGGTCCCGGATGTGGTGTCCGAACTGGCGCGAGTCGCTGAGCTGCGCGAACGAGCCGCGACAGCGCTCCGCGGCTGGGTGGCGCGGGAGGCGCACACGGTGATGTCGCTGCGCTCGCGGCCGGTGTTCGCGCATCCTCAGCGCCTGGTGGACGAACGCGCCGAGCAGGTTCAGCGGCTGCTGCGCGACGGACGACGCGACATCCGGCGCACCGTCGAACGCGAATCCGACGGGGTGCGCCACCTCGCCGCGCGGCTCACCGCACTGGGCCCGGCCGCCACCATGGCCCGCGGCTACGCGGTGGTGCAGAAGGTGACTCCGGACGGCGTCAACCCGGTGGTCCGCAGCATCGACGATCTCGCGCCGGGCGCACAGCTTCGGGTGCGGGTTCCCGACGGTGCTGCGCACGCGGCGGTGATGGGTGTGAAGAAACTGACCGAACCCGCACCGGAAGGGGTGGACCAACAGTGAGTGACGATGTGACGCCGGTGGCCGAGCTGGGCTACGAGCAGGCCCGCGACGAGTTGACCGAGGTGGTCCGGCTCCTCGAACAGGGCGGACTCGACCTCGACGAGTCACTGAACCTGTGGGAGCGCGGTGAGGCGCTGGCCAAGCGCTGCGAGGAACATCTCGCGGGCGCCAAGGAACGGATCGAGAAGGCTATCTCCGCGCAGCAGTGAACTACCGCGGCGCGCCGGTTTCCGACGGGGCCGCCGACGCGGGCGTGGGCAGGTCGCCGGCGGCGCGCGGCAGCGGCTGCTGCGACTGCACCGCGGTGGCCAGTTCGGTGAACCGCGGCACCGTCGCACTGCCGTAGATCACGATGACCTCACGGTCGAGTTGCAGGGCCCAGGCGCTGCGGTTCTTGTCGTTCGGGCCGTAGACCTGCCAGGTCCGCCCGTCGACTTCGATCTCGCCGGAGGGCCGGCTACGGGTACCGAAGACCGACTGCACCACCTCCGCGAGCTGCCCGCCGGACTGCGCGAGTTCGATCGCGTTCTTCTCCGGGGTCAGGTAGTTGACCGAGAACACCACTCCGCCGGTGACCGCCTCGTCGCGGGTGGCGGTGGCCTTCCAGCCCTCCGGGACACCGTCGGCCACGCCCGGCCCGGAGGGCATGCGAACCGGGAAGTCCAGCCGCCCGGCGGTGATCTCGAAGACCGACTTGGCATCGATCGCCGCGACCGTCTCGTCCTTCGGGTCACCGCCGAACCCGAGCCGGAAGTTCCCCGAGGCGAACAGGGCGAGGAGGCACAGCGCGAGCAGCGGTACCAGGGTGAGCACCATGTCGCGTCGGTTCTGCAGGATCCGGGGTTTATCAGCCACGTGACCAGTATCCCGAAGCGCCCCGGCGACGCGGCACGCGGCATCCGCACCGGTGTGAACCCGGCATGGAAGAATCCATGTGCACTGGCGCCGATCGGGCTCGACCGGCGTGAGCACCGTCGAACTCCATGGAGGCACCAATGTCCGATACGCCCACAGCGAACCCCATCGCGCCCGACCGGAACCTCGCGATGGAGCTGGTGCGCGTGACCGAGGCCGGCGCGCTGGCCGCCGGACGCTGGGTGGGCCGCGGGCAGAAGGAGTCCGGCGACGGAGCCGCCGTGGACGCGATGCGGCAGCTGGTCTCCACGGTCTCCATGCAGGGTGTCGTGGTGATCGGTGAGGGCGAGAAGGACGAGGCCCCGATGCTCTACAACGGCGAGGAGGTGGGCAACGGCTTCGGCCCGCCGACCGACGTCGCCGTGGATCCGGTGGACGGCACCACCCTGATGGCCAAGGGTATGCCCGGCTCGATCGCGGTACTCGCGGTCTCCGAGCGCGGCGCCATGTACGACCCGTCGGCGGTGTTCTACATGAACAAGATCGCCGTGGGCCCGGAGGCGGCCGGTGTGATCGACATCCAGGCCCCGATCGCCGACAACATCGCCAAGGTCGCCAAGGCCAAGGGCATCAAGGTCTCCGACGTGACGCTGACGGTGCTCGACCGTCCCCGGCACGAGCAGCTGATCGCCGACATCCGCGCCACCGGCGCGATCGTGCGGTTGATCTCCGACGGTGACGTGGCCGGTGCGATCGCCGCCGCCCGCCCCGAGGCCAAGACCGACATCCTGGTCGGCATCGGCGGTACCCCGGAGGGCATCATCGCCGCCGCAGCCATGCGGTGTATGGGCGGCGAGTTCCAGGGCACTCTGGCACCGTCGACCGACGTCGAGCGGGCGCGCCTGAAGGACCTGGGCATCGACCCGAACGAGGTGCTCGGCACCACCGACCTGGTCAAGGGTGAGCACGTCTACTTCGCCGCGACCGGCGTGACCGACGGTGATCTGCTGCGCGGGGTGAAGTACCGGGCCGACGGTGCCACCACGCAGTCGATCGTGATGCGCAGCAAGTCCGGCACCGTCCGGATGGTCGATGCCACGCACCGCCTGAACAAGCTCAAGACGTACGCGCAGATCTTCGACTGAACGTGATCTTGTTCTCGGGCCCTGGGAAGTTCCCCGGGGCCCGAGTACGTTTCTAAGGTATGGCTAATAACGCTGACACCCCGGCCGAGTACCGCATCGAGCACGACACCATGGGCGAGGTCCGGGTGCCGGCGCAGGCCCTGTGGCGGGCGCAGACGCAGCGCGCGGTGGAGAACTTCCCGATCAGTTTCCGGCCTCTCGAACGCGCCCAGATCCGGGCCATGGGTCTGCTCAAGGCGGCTGCCGCACAGGTGAACCGGGACCTGGGGTTGCTGGACCCGCAGCGCGCGGATGCGATCGTGGCCGCGGCGCAGGAGGTCGCCGACGGCGCGCACGACGACCAGTTCCCGATCGACGTCTTCCAGACCGGGTCCGGGACCAGCTCGAACATGAACGCGAATGAGGTCATCGCCTCGATCGCCGCCCGCGCCGGGGTGCAGGTGCACCCGAACGACGACGTGAACATGTCGCAGAGCTCCAACGACACCTTCCCCACCGCTACCCATGTCGCCGCGACCGAAGCCGTGGTCACCGTCCTGATCCCGGCTCTGCAGCACCTACACAGCGCGTTGGCGGCGAAGGCCGAGCAGTGGCGGGAAGTGGTGAAATCCGGCCGTACACACCTGATGGACGCGGTCCCGGTGACGCTCGGCCAGGAGTTCGGTGGGTACGCCCGGCAGGTGGAGGCCGGAGTCGAGCGGCTTCGGGCGACGCTGCCACGGGTCGGTGAGGTCCCGATCGGCGGCACCGCCGTCGGAACCGGCCTGAACGCCCCCGACGGTTTCGGCTCGCTCGTGGTGGCGGAACTGGTCCGGCTCACCGGCGTCGACGAGATCACGCTGGCGAAGGACAACTTCGAGGCGCAGGCGGCCCGCGACGGGCTGGTGGAACTGTCCGGCGCGCTGCGGACCGTCGCGATCTCGCTGACCAAGATCGCCGGCGACGTGCGGTGGATGGGCTCGGGTCCGCTGACCGGTCTCGGTGAGATCACGCTCCCCGATCTGCAGCCGGGCAGTTCGATCATGCCCGGCAAGGTGAATCCGGTGCTGCCCGAGGCGGTGACACAGGTCGCCGCCCAGGTGATCGGCAACGACGCAGCGGTGGCCTGGGGCGGCGGCAACGGCGCCTTCGAGCTGAACGTGTACATCCCCATGATGGCGCGCAACGTCCTCGAATCGATCACCCTGCTGGCGAACGTCTCCCGGCTGTTCGCGGACCGGTGCATCGACGGTCTGACCGCCCACGAGGAGCGGCTGCGGACCCTCGCCGAGAGCTCGCCGTCGATCGTGACCCCGCTGAACTCGCTGATCGGCTACGAAGAGGCCGCCGCAGTCGCCAAGCAGGCGCTGCGGGAGGGCAAGACCATCCGGCAGACGGTGATCGACCGCGGCCTCATCGGTGACTCGCTGACCGTCGAGGAGCTCGATCGCCGGCTGGATGTGCTGGCCATGGCCAACCTCGACCGCCGCCGCTGACCCGGGTTCTCGCCGGGGGGGCACCGTCGCGGTCCTCCCTATAGGGCCGCCGTCTCCCCAGCGCCGGCTCCATTCCCCCGGTCCATGGCGCTGGGGAGGTGAACGTCCCGCTAGGGAGATCAGCAGCGCAGGTGCGAGCACCGCGGTAGGTTCGTCGCGGGAGGTCACCATGGCACTGGAGCAGGGCGAAGTCTTCGCCGGCTATACGATCATCCGACGACTCGGTGCAGGCGGAATGGGAGAGGTCTACCTCGCTCAGCACCCCCGGCTGCCGAGGCAGGATGCGATCAAGGTCCTGCCTCCCCACCTCGCGTCCGACGGTGCTTTCCGCCAACGATTTCTGCGTGAAGCGGACCTCGCCGCAACTCTCAATCATCCGAACGTCGTCGGTATCCTCGACCGCGGTGAAGACGGTGGCCGCCTGTGGCTCACGATGCCCTACATCGACGGGATCGACGCCGCCGAACGCCTGCGCGGTTCTCCTCGCGGACTGTCCCTCGACGAAGTCGTGTCGATCGTCTCCGATACCGCCGCTGCGCTGGACTTCGCTCACCAGCGTGGGGTCCTTCACCGTGACGTCAAGCCCGCCAACATTCTGCTCGACGGGTCCCGTGCTCTCTTGACGGATTTCGGGATCGCCCGAGCAGCGAACGACACGTCGGATCTGACGGCGACGGGCACGACGATCGGCTCAGTCGCCTACGCTTCACCGGAGCAATTGCGCGGCGAGCAGGTCGGGCCCGCCGCGGACGTGTACTCGCTCGCCGCCACTGCGTACGCCCTCCTCACTGGTCTCCGGCCGTTCGACCGCAGTAGCCCGTCGGCAGTCATCGCCGCCGCACTCGAGGGAACGGCTCCGTCGGCTGTCAGTGTGCGGAGTGACCTTCCACCTGCAGTGGATATCGCTCTCGCACACGGTATGTCGCGTGCCCCCGGCGACCGCCCCTCGACCGCGGGTGGATTCGTCTCCGAGCTGAACGCAGCGCGCGACAGCAGTGATACGACGACGCTCAGGCGAAGCCCAGCGAGTGGTGCCGAGGCCACATTGCTCGCACCGGCTCGAACTCACGCGGCCATACCTCCGGATCGAACGAGACCGACACCATCGGCACCCGCCCGACGACGATGGGCGCTCCCGGCGGCCGCCGTTGCAGTGCTCCTCATCGGGGCCGGTGCCGCCGGAGCCCTCGTTCTGCGTCACAAGTCTGAACCGGGCTCGACCGCGGCCGCCGCGGTTCCGGGATCCAGCACCGCCACATCGTCCACCCTGCCCCCGCCCCCGGTGTCCGTGGAACCGTCGACCGTCACGATCGTCGCCCCCACGCCGATCGTCACCGTTCCGGCTGTCCGGCCATACGATCTGGGACTCGTGAAACCGGTCAGCACACCGGCCTGCGACGGGCGGTTCATCGTCGTTCTCGAATCGATCGAGGAATCCAACCCGTCTCTGCGTGCACTGATCACCTCCCGCTTGAGCGCCGAGCCCCGTTCGCAGTACTTCTACAGCGGCGCACTCAACTGCAACTCGATCAATGCTGTCAACGCGAACGGCGAACGCTTCTACACGCCGTACGTCGATTACGGCCCCGATCTGAAAGCCGCTTGCTACGCGCTACAACACCGGGGCGGTTCGTATGTGCGCACGCTTCGCAACGGCGTTGCCGTCGGCACGAACCCTTGCGAGTAGCTTGGCATCATGAGCACACCGAGGTGGTTCACCGAGACCAAGGAAGGCCACAGCCAGTGGTACATCGAGCGGTTCCGGACCATGGCACGCGAGGGAGCGGACCTGGCCGGTGAGGCGCGGCTGGTGGATGCGATGGTCGGCCGCCGCTCGCGGATCCTGGACGCAGGCTGCGGTCCCGGCAGGCTCGGCGGTCACCTGCATTCGGTGGGCCACGACGTGGTCGGTGTGGACGTCGATCCCGCGTTGATCGCCGCCGCCGAAGCCGACCACCCCGGCCCACGCTGGTTGGTGCAGGACCTGACCGACCTGGACCTCGACGGTGCCTTCGACGCAATCGTGTGCGCCGGGAACGTGATGGTGTTCGTCGCGGAGGGCACCGAGACCACCGTGCTGCGCAACTTCCGCCGGCACCTGGCCGACGACGGTTTCGTGATCGTCGGCTTCCACACCGACCGCGGTCTGAGCCCGGAGCGGTTCGACGGCTACGCCGCCGAAGCCGGCCTGCGCACCGATCTGCGTCTGGCCACGTGGGACGTCAAGCCCTGGTACGACGGTGCCGATTTCGCGGTCACCGTCCTCCGTCCGGCCTGATCACCGCTCCTTCGAGCGAACCCGGATGCCGCTGAGCGGGACCGACACCTCACCCGAGGGATCAGTGAAGAAGTCATTACCCTTGTCGTCGACCACGATGAACGCCGGGAAGTTCTCGACCTCGATCTTCCACACCGCCTCCATGCCGAGCTCGGGGTACTCGATGACCTCCTGGCTCTTGATGCAGTCCAGTGCCAGCCGCGCCGCCGGACCGCCGATCGAGCCCAGGTAGAAGCCGCCGTAGCTCTCGCACGCGGTGGTGACCTGCTTGGACCGATTCCCCTTGGCCAGCATGATCATCGATCCACCCGCGGCCTGGAACTGATCGACGTAGCTGTCCATCCGGCCTGCGGTGGTGGGGCCGAAGGAGCCCGACGCCATACCCTCGGGGGTCTTGGCCGGTCCGGCGTAGTAGACCGGATGATCCTTGAGGTACTGCGGCATGGGCTGCCCGGAGTCGAGCAGGTCCTTGATCTTGGCGTGCGCGATGTCACGGGCCACCACCAGCGGACCGGTCAGCGACAGTCGCGTCTTCACCGGGTGCTTCGACAGTTCTGCCAGGATCTGAGGCATCGGCCGGTTCAGGTCGATCTCCACGACCGCACCGCCCTCAATGTCCTCGGCGACACCCGCGTCCGGCATGTACTGCGCCGGATCGGTTTCGAGCTGCTCCAGGAAGACACCGTCGGCCGTGATCTTGCCGAGGGCCTGGCGGTCCGCCGAGCAGGAGACCGCGATCGCGACCGGCAGCGAGGCGCCGTGCCGGGGAAGGCGAACCACCCGCACGTCGTGGCAGAAGTACTTGCCGCCGAACTGCGCACCGATCCCGAACGACTGGGTGAGCTCGAAGACCTTCTCCTCGAGCTCCTTGTCCCGGAAGCCGTGAGCGGCCATCGAGCCGGACTCGGGAAGCTCGTCGAGGTAGTGCGCCGAGGCGTATTTGGCGGTCTTGAGCGCGAACTCGGCGGACGTGCCACCGATCACGATGGCCAGGTGGTACGGCGGGCAGGCCGCGGTACCGAGCGAGCGGATCTTCTCGTCCAGGAACTTCAGGATGCGGTCCGGGTTGAGGATCGCCTTCGTCTCCTGGAACAGGAACGACTTGTTGGCGCTGCCACCGCCCTTGGCCATGAACAGGAACTTGTACTCGGGCCCCTTCTCCCCCTGCTCGGTGGCGTAGATCTCCACCTGGGCGGGCAGATTCGTGCCGGTGTTCCGCTCCTCGTACATGGTCATCGGGGCGTTCTGCGAGTACCGCAGGTTCAGCTTCGTGTAGGCGTCGTAGACACCGCGGGAGACCCATTCGGCATCGTCGGCGCCGGTCAGAACACCCTCGGCCTTCTTGCCCATCACGATCGCGGTGCCGGTGTCCTGGCACATCGGCAGCACGCCACCGGCCGAGATGTTGACGTTCTTGAGCAGGTCCAGCGCCACGAATCGGTCGTTTCCCGAGGCCTCGGGATCGTCGATGATCCTGCGCAATTGCTGCAGGTGTGCGGGCCGCAGGAAATGGCTGATGTCGTGCATCGCCTCCGCGGTCAGCTTCTCGATGGCCTCCGGCTCCACCTTGAGGAACTTCCGGCCGTCGACCTCGAAGGTCTGCACGCCCTCGGTGGTGAGCAAGCGGTACGGCGTGGTGTCCGGGCCGATGGGCAGCAGGTCGGAGTAGATGAATTCGGGGCTGTTCGAAGTCACGTCCCGAGGGTATTCCCCAGCACTTCCGCCTCTCGGCTTAGGCTGCCCTACCTGCTTATCAGGTGTCGCACACTGGGAAACTGGTGGTTTTCTGGCGTACGAGGCCGAATTCGGCTTCATAGCGGAAAAACCGCCCGCTTTCGCAGCCGATCAGACGCCGGCAACCGCCAGGCCAACGGCGCCCGCGGCGCACAACCACGTGCGGGCGAGGTTCCACGCTCCCCAAACGCGGACGAACCGCGCCCATTCGACTGTGCCCGCGGTGAGTCGTCGATTGAGCGGCACGTTGACCGCGATGGTCAGCACCAGCGCGGCGACGACGCACACCGCGCCCAGCGCAGCAGCGGCGGTCCTCGGGTCGAACCCGTCCGTGACGATCCTCCCGATCACCGCGACGACGGCGAGCACCGGGGCGAGCAGGAAGATCGCGAGGAACGGTGGCCGCTCGACCGCGTCGTTCATCCGGCGCATGGAGTCGGCACCGTCGGCCGCTGCACGCTGAGCGGAGACGACCGTGGCGTAGGCGAAGTAGAAGCCGGCCAGCACTCCGCTGAGCAGGGCCGCGGATCCGAGAACGAGTTCATCAGACATGGTTCGATGATCCCCCTCGATCCCCTCACTCCCGCGAGAGGCCAGGTCAGCCGAACCCGAAGACGGGCGGAAGGGCGAGTGCCACCACCGTAGCCCACACGCCGTACGCGGGCAGCGTGGTCGTCTGCCAGCGCTCGACAGCGGTGAAGTCCCGGCGCCCACGGGTGAACCCGACGCCCAGCACCGCCGCACCCGCGAGGATCACCAACAGCACCAGGTTCAGGCCCAGTACCGCCACCTTGTTCGGCGAGGTCCCGAACTCGGCGGTACGGGTGACCATCGCCACCAGCACGACGAGGTCGACCACGATCGCGACTGCCACCAGTGCCACCTGGAGGCGGTCGAAGACATCGGGGCGCCGCCGCGGATCGCGTGCCGATACCGCGTACAGCAGCAGCCCCACGACGAGCACCAGAACCACGGTCATCAGCAACAGCAGATTGCGGTCGGCGCCGATGAGGCCGGGCCGCGAGACGAACGCACCGAGCACCACGACCAGCATGACCAGCGTGATCGGGGTGAAGATACGCGTGAGCACGGGGGCGATGTTCTCGATGACCTCCTGCTTGGCCTCCACCAGCCACGCGGCGACCAGGACCGCGCCGCCCGCGCAGGCCGGCAGGGCCCACTCGGTGACCGGCGACTCCGCATCCAGTCCGACGGTGCTCAGCGCCGCGATCGTCAGCCCCGTGATCGCTCCGCCCCCGAGCGCGATGAGTACGAAATAGATGACGAACTCGCCGGTGAACCGCACGAAATCCATCCGTCGCGGAGCCGAGCGCCAAGCGCCGCCGGTGTAGGCGATGCCCACACCGAACCACAGGACGATCGGCGCGGCGACCACCGCGAGAGCCTCCGTGGAACCGCCGGATGCGAACGGGTAGGCGGCGAGCAGCGCTGCCATCACCGCGAAGCCACCGATCAGGATCGCCGCAGTGCGAGCGGGCGAGGACCGCTTCCAGGTGAAGTAGCCGACGAGGAACGGCGCGATCGCGAAGGCGGCGAACCGGGGTGCGACCCCGCCGAGCAGGTGCAGCACCGCGAGCAGTGACAGCCCGGCGGCGGCACCGAGTGTCAGCACCACCTGCAGTTCACCACGCCGACCGGTCCGGTCTTCGGCCTTGCCGAGTACGAGTTGCTTCCAGAGCCGGTCGGAATGCTCGCGGGCGAACTCGTGGGCAACCGCGTCGGCGGCGCCCATGCGCTTGACCGCGACGAGGAACGACTCGTCACCGTCGAGGCCGCGAGCCTGCAGATCGGCGATCTGATCACGCAGATGCGATTCGAGCTCGTCGACCTCCTCGGAACGCATCCGGCGACCCTCCAGGTAGCCGCGCCACTGCCGGATCTGGGCGTCGCCGCTCATGCCTGCCCCGGAAGCGGTGCGTGGTCGGACCAGAGCCCGTCGAGGGCGGCGCTGACGACCCGCCACTGATCCCGGCGATCCGCGAGCGCCTCCTGGCCGGCGGGGGTGATGGCGTAGTGCTTGCGCCGACGGCCGGTGTCCGCGACCTCCCACCGCGATTCCACCTGACCGAGGCGTTCGAGCCGGTGCAGCAGTGGATAGAGCATCCCGTCGGACCACTCGAGCCGCCCGTCCGAGAGCTCCCGGACCCGCGTGAGGATCGCGTAACCGTAGCTGTCGCCGCGGCTGAGGATGCTCAGCACCAGCGGGGTCGCCGATGCCGCGACCAGATCCTTGTCGATGTGCACGACACAACCTCCGTACCTAGATCCGTTAGGTATACATATACCTAACGGATCTAGGTATGCCAAGGCGGTCGTGAGAATCGCGGTTTTCTGCCGGATGAAGCCGAATCCGGCTTCATAGCCGCGAGAACCGCAGTTTTCACAGCTGATCAGGCGCCGGGTGCGAACTCCTCCAGCATCTCGGTCACCAGCGCGGCGATCGGAGAACGCTCGGAACGAGTCAGCGTGATGTGCGCGAAGAGCGGGTGACCCTTGAGCTTCTCGATCACCGCGGCCACACCGTCGTGCCGGCCGACCCGCAGGTTGTCGCGCTGCGCCACATCGTGGGTCAGCACCACCCGCGAGCCGCTACCGAGCCGCGAGAGCACCGTGAGCAGCACGTTCCGCTCCAGCGACTGAGCCTCATCGACGATCACGAAGGAATCGTGCAGCGACCGGCCGCGGATGTGGGTCAGCGGCAGTACCTCCAGCATGCCGCGCGAGAGCACCTCCTCGATCACCTCGGTCGACGCGAGCCCGTCGAGGGTGTCGAAGACCGCCTGCGCCCACGGGCCCATCTTCTCGTTCTCAGTCCCGGGCAGGTAGCCCAGTTCCTGACCGCCGACCGCGTACAGCGGCCGGAACACGACCACCTTGCGCTGCGTCCGCTTCTCCAGCACCGCTTCCAGGCCCGCGCACAGCGCCAGCGCCGACTTGCCGGTTCCGGCCTTACCACCGAGGGAGACGATGCCCACCGACTCGTCCAGCAGCAGATCCAGCGCCACCCGCTGCTCCGCGCTGCGTCCGTGCAGACCGAAGGCCTCGCGATCACCGCGGACCAGTTGGACCTGCTTGTCGGCGGTCACGCGGCCGAGCGCACTGGAGGTACCCCCCAGCAGCCGCACCCCGGTGTGACAGGGCAGGTCCCGGGCGTCGTCGAGATCGACCACACCGTCCGCGAACAGCGAGTCGATCGACCCCGGAGCCACTTCCAGCTCCTCCATTCCAGTGAAACCGCTGGTCACCACATCCTGCGCGCGGTACTCGTCGGCGGGCAGGCCCACCGCGCCGGCCTTGACGCGCAGCGGGATGTCCTTCGAGACCAGCACGACGTCTTTCCCCTCGGCGCGCAGGTTCAGCGCGCACGCCAGGATCCGGGAGTCATTGGTCTCGGTGCGGAACCCGACCGGCAGCACCGTCGGGTCGATGTGGTTCAGCTCGACCTGCACCGTGCCGCCCCCAGGAGTGGGGATCGGCTGGTCGAGTCGGCCGTGCTCGAGCCGCATGTCGTCGAGCAGGCGCAGCGACTCGCGGGCGAACCAGCCGAGTTCGGCGTGGTGACGCTTCGCTTCGAGCTCACTGATCACCACGAGCGGGAGCACCACATCGTGCTCGACGAATCGGGTGACGGCCCAGGGATCGGACAGCAGGACGGAGGTGTCGAGCACGTACGTGCGGTTGGCCTGGAAGGACACGGTGACGCTCCTAGCCTGCGCGGCGCCCACGCAAGCGTGTAGCTGCGGCCGGCCGGTTCCAAACACCGACGGTGCGTGTTCTACGCCCGTACGGCGAGGACCGGGGCCGGCCCTCTCGTGAGAACTGGTTGTCCAGTCACGGTTGGAACCTCCCGGGATGAACTGCTTCCCCGCAATCCATCACCGCCAAACTAACGCCGAACGCGCCGCGGGTCAGGGACCACACGCGGCGCGTTCGTGAACAGTGCGTTACGAGCTGTGCTCGCCTTGTTTCAGAGCTCCAAACCCCACCGGGAGAGCAGCACGTTGAGCACCTCACGGTCCCGCTCGGGCGAGCTGATCCCGGCCTCGGTGACGATGCTGCGCGACTCGTCCAAACCGTCGGCGGTCTCGGCCCCCATCGGCGAAGTGGCGCGTGCCTGACGCAGCAGGGCGTCCTTGACCTGCCCCTCGTTGACGTCCAGCGCCACGGTGAGCAACTCGGTCCAGTACTGCTGCTGGGTGCGATCGTCGGCCGCGATCTTGCGCAGCGTGGTGACCAGGCCGGCCGGGGTGCCCTCGGACTTCTCGGCGAAATCGGCGAGGCGGTCGAAGTAGTCGGCGGACAGCGCCTCATGCGCCACGACCAGGGCGATCTGGTCGGCGACCTGGATCTCCTCGCGAGTCTTCTCGTACTGACGGTAGCCGCGGGTCACGGCCTCCAGACGCCACGCCTCGAGCTGTTCGACGTCGAAGGTGCGGCTGACCACCACGTGATCGCGCAGGGCGATGGCGTGGCGGTTCTCCTCGGCGGTCCAGTGGCCGACGAAGCGGCCCCAGTCCGACTCGATGAGGTGGTGCTGCGCGAGCAGACGGTGGAAGGACGGCAGGTGGTCCTTGGTGAGCAGGCCCAGGACCAGGCCGTGCGCCACGACCGGATGCACCTTCACGTCAGCGGGGACGAAGTCCTCGCCGCCGAGGAAGGCGTAGTTGCGGCCGTCGTCCCACGGCACGTAGTCGTGGGGCTGCCACGCGTCGCCGGCCTCGACGTAGGCGGCGCGGATGTCCGGCAGCGCCTTGTCGATGGCGAGAGTCAGGTCCTCGGAGGTGCTGGAAGTCACTCGCCCACTGTAGGCCAGCCGCCGCCCGGCCTTCAAATCCCAGGTGACGGACCCGGGACCCACGTCCCAGGACGTTGCGGACCGGTCGAGGTCAGCGCGAGAGCAGGCCCCAGTCCTCGAGACCCTCGTACAGCGGGATCTGCAGCGCCAGCGCCGACACCCGGGCACGCAGCGCGGCGGTGTCAGCGGCCTTGCCCTGCGCCAGCGCGGTGCCGATGATGTCGGCCACCTCGGTGAACTCCTGGTCGCCGAAACCGCGGCTGGCCAGCGCGGCGGTGCCGATCCGCAGGCCGGAGGTCACCATCGGCGGGCGCGGGTCGAAGGGCACGGCGTTGCGGTTGACGGTGATTCCGACCTCGTGCAGCAGATCCTCGGCCTGCTGGCCGTCGAGGTCGCTGTTGCGCAGGTCCACCAGCACCAGGTGCACATCGGTGCCACCGGTGAGGACGGTGACACCCGCATCGGCGACGTCCTTCGCGCCGAGGCGCTCGGCGAGGATCCGGGCACCGTCGAGGGTGCGCTGCTGCTTCTGCCGGAACTCGTCGGTCGCCGCGACCTTGAGCGCGACGGCCTTGGCGGCGATCACGTGCATCAGCGGGCCGCCCTGCTGGCCGGGGAAGACCGCGGAGTTCAGCTTCTTCGCCCACTCCTGCTTGGCCAGGATGATGCCCGACCGGGGGCCGCCCAGCGTCTTGTGCACCGTCGAGGAGACCACGTCGGCGTGCGGGACCGGGCTCGGGTGCAGGCCGGCGGCCACCAGGCCGGCGAAGTGCGCCATGTCGACCCACAGGTGTGCGCCCACCTCGTCGGCGATGGAGCGGAAGGCCGCGAAGTCGAGGTGACGCGGGTACGCCGACCAGCCGGCCACGATCACCTTCGGCTTGGAATCGAGGGCGATCTTGCGCACCTCGTCCATGTCCACCCGGTGGTCCTCCTTGGACACGCCGTAGAAGACGTTCTCGTAGAGCTTGCCGGAGAAGTTCAGCCGCATGCCGTGGGTGAGGTGCCCGCCGTGCGCGAGGTCCAGGCCCATCAGCGTCTCGCCGGGTTCCATCAGCGCCTGCAGCACCGCGGCGTTGGCCTGCGCGCCGGAATGCGGCTGGACGTTGGCGAACTCGGCGCCGAAGAGCTCCTTGGCGCGATCGCGCGCGAGGTCCTCGACCACGTCGACGTACTC
The DNA here is from genome assembly GCF_054780975.1 of Tsukamurella serpentis. NCBI lineage: Bacteria > Bacillati > Actinomycetota > Actinomycetes > Mycobacteriales > Tsukamurellaceae > Tsukamurella > Tsukamurella serpentis. Next base: position 574,850 of record NZ_BAAGVH010000003.1, on the reverse strand, counting down.
GCAGCCGCCGTAGTAACGGCGCCCCGGGTAGCCCTCGGCGTACTTGTTGGTGAGCACCGAGCCCTGCGCCTGCAGCACCGCGCGGGGCACGAAGTTCTCCGACGCGATCATCTCCAGCGTGTCGCGCTGCCGGGCGAGCTCACCGTTCATGGCGGCGGCCACTTCGGGATCGAGTTCGGCGAGGGACGCGGAGTTCACGCTGTTTTCGCTCATGTGCCCATCCTAAGCGGCGAGTTCCCGCCGCAGCGCAGACGGGGTGAGCGGCTCGTCGAGCAGACGGCCGAAGCGCTCCTCCCGAGCCCCCGGGACACCCGGTGCGGCGTCCAGCCACCGGCCGAGCAGGGCGTACCCCTCCACGTAGGTGCTGATGTACGCCCTCCACAGCGGCGAGCCGACGAAGCGCAGCGACTGCCGCGCGCTCCGCTCGGCCATCAGCCCCCAGCGCTGCAGGTACGCGGCCACCTCGTCCTCGCCGGCGTGGCGATCGTGCAGCAGTAGCGCGGCGTCCTGTCGCACCCGCTGCAGCGGCGACGATGCCACGGCGATCGCCTCCGCGAGTTCCCCGTCGAAACCGAAGCCCAGATCGGCGTAGATCTCGCGGGCCCAGGCACCCCAGCCCGGCCCGATCGCCGCGTGCAGTGCGTGATCGGCGAGTCCTTCGGCCATCAGGCACTGCGGGGTGTTGACCAGGAAGATGGTCTGCTCGGGCTGCCTCCCGCCGGGCTCCCCCGCCACCAGCAGCTGCTCCTTGCGGCAGTGCTCGGTGTGGTGCCCCGGGTAGGCCTCGTGTGCGATCAGGTGCGGCAGCGTCGACAGGTACTGCGGCAGGTCGCCGTTGATCGCCACCCGCGATCGGTAGCCGCCCAGGTAGTAGTTGAACCCGGACCAGGGCTTATCGCGCTCGATCTCGAACGCCACCGTCTCCGCCTCCGGCAACCGGTAACGCTCGCGCACCACCTCCCGCAGCGCCCCGGCGAGCGCGTCCACCACCTCGGGCACCCGCTCGGCGGGAACGGCGAAGCGTTCGCGCTGCGCCTGCATCCGAGGCTGCACGGGGCCGGTGCCGGGCAGCAGTTCGTCGAGCCGGGCGTGCGCGGCCTCGTAGTCGGCGGTCTCCCCCAGGGCGATGTCCACGTCGAAGTAGGCCTTCACCTCGTCCACGAAACCGATGGGCGCACCGTCGAACCTGCGGGCGGAGCACTCCAGGGCCGCGACGTGACCGGCCAGGAACTCGCGGCGCTGCGCGCTGAGCGAGGTATCGGCGTCGATCTCGCGCAGCAGGGCGCGCGCCTGGGCGGCGAGCTCCGACGGAACGGGCGCGTCCTCGGCCGCCACCGCCCGACGGTGCTCCGGGTCACCGAAGTAGGCGTCGACGAAACCGGATTCGATGCGGTCGAACCGCAGGCCGAGCCGCAGGTAACGGTCAGTGACGCTGATGTCGCCCATGCGTGCCAGACTAAGGGGCATGTCTGACGCGGGGAGCGGAGCCCGGTGAGCGAACCGAGCCCGTACATCGAGCTCGACCGTGCTCAGTGGCGTGAGCTCCGGCAGTCGACCCCGCTGTCATTGACCGAGGAGGACCTCTCCCACCTGCGCGGTCTCGGCGAGCAGATCGACCTGGCCGAGGTCGCCGAGGTCTACCTACCGGTCTCACGTCTGATCCACCTGCAGGTCGCCGCCCGGCAACGGCTGTACGCGGCGACCGCGACCTTCCTCGGCGAACAGCGCCACGACGCCCAGGTCCCGTTCGTGATCGGGGTGGCCGGATCGGTCGCTGTCGGCAAGTCGACGACGGCCCGTGTGCTGCAGGCACTGCTCTCCCGCTGGGACTCGCACCCGCGGGTCGATCTGGTGACCACCGACGGTTTCCTCTACCCCACCGCCGAGCTGGAACGCCGCGGCATCATGCACCGCAAGGGTTTCCCCGAGGCCTACGACCGGCGCGCCCTGTTGCGGTTCGTGACCGCGGTGAAGTCCGGCGCCGAGGACGTCACCGCCCCGGTCTACTCGCACCGCCTCTACGACATCGTGCCCGGGGAGTTCATCCATGTTCGACGCCCGGACGTACTGATCGTCGAGGGGCTGAACGTACTGCAGACGGGCTCGCGGCTGATGGTCTCGGACCTGTTCGATTTCTCGGTGTACGTGGACGCGCGGATCGAGGACATCGAGCGGTGGTACGTCGACCGGTTCCTGTCCATGCGGACCACGTCGTTCGCGGATCCGTCGTCGCACTTCCACCACTACGCCGAGCTCTCGGACACCGAGGCGCGGGACCGCGCCGAAGACATCTGGGCGGGTATCAACCGGCCGAACCTGGTGCAGAACATCCTGCCGACGCGCCCGCGCGCGACGCTGGTGCTGCGCAAGGACTCCGACCACTCGATCAACCGGGTGCGGCTGCGCAAGCTGTAGGTCTCAGCTCCCGAACCGGCGGTGCCGCGCGGCGTAGTCGCGCAGTGCGCGCAGGAAATCGACCCGCCGGAACTCGGGCCAGTACGCCTCGGTGAACCAGATCTCGCTGTACGCGCTCTGCCACAACAGGAATCCGGACAGGCGCTGCTCACCGGAGGTGCGGATAACCAGATCCGGGTCGGGCTGCCCCTTCGTGTAGAGGTGCTGGTCGATCCCGTCGACGGTCACCGCGTCCACCAGCTCGGCCGGTGAGGCACCGTCGGACGCCTTCTCCCGCAGGAGCGATTGCACCGCGTCCACGATCTCCTTGCGCCCGCCGTACCCGACGGCGACGTTGACGTGTGTGCCGGTGCGTCCCCGGGTCCCCTCGGCGGCCGCGGTGAGCCGGCGGGCGGCTTCGGCGGGCAGCAGGTTCATCGCGCCCACGATCTGCACGGACCAGTTCTTGTCGGCGCCGGCGATCTCCTCGACCACGTCGGTGATGATCTCCAGCAGTGCGGCGAGCTCGTCCGGATCACGCCTCAGATTCTCGGTGGACAGCAGGTAGATGGTGGCCAGTTCGATGCCCGCCTCATCACACCAGTCGAGCATCTCGGCGATCTTCTTCGCGCCCATCCGGTAGCCGTGGCTGACATCGGTGAATCCGGCGGCCCGGGCCCAGCGCCGGTTCCCGTCGCACAGCACGGCCACATGCCGGGGGCGCTGCGCACCGTCGCGGTACGACGAGGTGAGCTCGCTCACCAGGCGACGCTCGTACAGCGCGTACACGGGTGCGACGAGTTTGCGGGCCGAGCCGGTGGGAATCGACAAGGGCAGTCTGGGAGCACTCACCACGCGGAACACACTACGCCGCTGCGGCACCGTTTCCGGGTTTCGGCCGCGCGCTACCGGCGGTGCACATTGCGGGCGGCGACCTGATCGCGGGGCATGATCTGGATCTGGTCGATGTTCACGTGCGGAGGCCGGGTGACCGCCCAGGTCACGGCATCGGCGACGTCGTCGGCGGTGAGGTTGTCGACGCCCTCGTAGATCTTGCTCGCGGCTTCGGCATCGCCGCCGAGCCGGACCAGTGAGAACTCGGTCTCGACCATGCCCGGGTCGATCTCGATCACCCGGATCGGCTCGCCCTTGAGCTCGAGGCGAAGTACACGGGTCACTGCGCGGGCACCGAACTTGGCGGCGTTGTAGCCGGCGCCGGTCTCGTACGGCTCCAGCGCGGCCACCGAGCCGATGGTCACCACGCTGGCCGCCGGGGAGTTGCGCAGTTTCGGCAGCAGCGCCTGGGTCACGCGCAGAATGGACAGCACGTTGATGTCGTACATGCGGGCCCAATCGGCCTCGTCGGCGCTCTCGAAGCGGTCCACACCGATCGCGCCACCGGCGTTGTTGACCAGCACGTCCACGGTGTCGATGGCGTCGGTGAAGGCACGCACCGAGGCGGCATCGGAGACATCGAGCGCCAGTGCGGTGACGATCCGCTCGGGGAACTCGGCTTCGAGCCGGGCCTTGAGATCCTCGAGCCGCTCGATCCGGCGGGCACCGATCACCACGTCGTATCCGGCGAGCACCAGTTGCCGCGCCGTGGCGGCCCCGATCCCGCTGCTGGCTCCGGTGACGACAGCGACTTCGGCCATGACTACTCCTGAAATGTTGAGTGGGACCTGGTGGCGACCACCGTATCGCGGGGATCGTGCCGCAGTGCGGCGGCCAGATCGTGCAGCACCGAATCGGTGACGGTGAAGTCCATGCACTTGTCGGTCACCGACTGTCCGTAGACCAGCGGCCCCGGACCGGGCTGCTGCGCACCGGCGACCAGGAAGGACTCCAGCATGATCCCGGAGATTCCCTGCTCCCCCGCGGCGATCCGGCCGGCGATCTCCCGCGCCACCTCCGCCTGGCGTACATGGTCCTTACCCGAGTTCGCGTGCGAGCAGTCGACCATCAGCGACGGGGACAGGCCCGCCTGCACCAGCGCCGCGACCGCCGACGAGACGGATCCGGCGTCGAAGTTGGGCCCGCCCCGGCCGCCGCGCAGGATCACGTGGCAGTTGTCGTTGCCCACGGTCTCGACCACGGCGGCGGCACCGTCGTCGTCGGTGCCGAAGAAGACGTGGCCGGCCGCCGCCGCCTGCACCCCGTCGATCGCGACGGAGACGTTGCCGTCGGTGGCGTTCTTGAAACCGATCGGCATGGACAGTCCGGAGGCGAGCTGACGGTGCACCTGCGATTCGGTGGTGCGGGCACCGATCGCGCCCCAGGCCACAGTGTCGGCGATGTACTGCGGGCTGGTCGGTTCCAGGAACTCGCACCCCACCGGCAGCCCGATCTCGAGGATCTGCAGCAGCAGTTGCCGCGCGATACGCAGGCCGCGGGGCACGTCGTAGCTCTCGTCCATGCCGGGGTCGTTGATCAGGCCCTTCCAGCCGACGGTGGTGCGCGGCTTCTCGAAGTACACGCGCATCACGATCAGCAGCTCGTCGGCGAGCTGATCGGCGATCGGCTTGAGCCGGCGAGCGTAATCGAGAGCGGCCTGCGGGTCGTGCACCGAGCACGGCCCCACCACCACGAGCAGCCGCTGGTCGCGTCCGGCGATCACATCGGCGACCGCGGCGCGGTCCGCTTCGACCTGCGCGGCCAGAGCGGATTCCAGCGGCAGTTCCTCACGCAATTGCGCCGGTGACGGAATGGCGTGGAAGGCGCGGACACGGCGGTTCGATGTCGATGCCGGTACGTCGAGTTCGATGGTCATGGGGTACCTCTCTGGTGGACGGCACCAGATCCCCTCCGGCGCCATAGAAAAAGGCAGCGAGTGATCTCGCTGCCTGGGCTCCGGGGTTGTTCGGACGGGTTATCCGCGCATACGCGCATCACCGCCGGCCCACCCGGAGCCCGACGTAAAGCGCCAATACGCGTTCATACCCACGCCGGAGAAACTAGCACACGCTATCGGCGCAGGAGCGCGGCCAGTGCCTGACCATCGGTGACCGGCAGTGCGCACACCTGCCCGTGGCAGACGTAGGCCGCGGCCTTGCCGTCCACCGGGCCGCGACCTTCGAGCAGCGGCTGTGAGTCCCGCTCACCTGCGACGACGACGGCGCCGCCGGGTGCCAGGCGACGCGCCTCGGCGAGGAGGGCGGCGGCTCCGGCACCGTCGGCGACAGCGACGGCGAGCCCGGCCCGGGCCTGCTCCGCGACCGCGAGATGGTGCCCAGCGCCGCGCGGGAGCCGGCGGATCAGCTCGCCCGCACGGGCCCGGGTGGCGGCGGCGAGCGCCGCGTAGCGCTCACCGAGCTGGACCTCGGCGTAAGTCAGTGCCTCGGCGATCAGGCTCGCGCCCGACGGTGTCGCGCCGTCGGCGGGGTCGCGCGGCCGGGTCAGCAGCGGCTGACCGTCCGACGGTGCGTCGTACCAGTTCCCGACGGACGACGGGTCGGCGAATCGGTCGATCGCCGCGTCCAGGATCACGGTCGCCGACTGTGACCAGGCGGGATCTCCGGTGTGCTGGGCCAGCGCGAGCAGGCCGGTGACCAACGCCGCGTAGTCCTCGGCCATCCCGTCGGCAGCGCCGACCAGCCCGCCCAATGAGCTGCGGTACAGCCGGTCGCCGTCCCAGTGGGTATCGAGCAGGTAGTGCGCGCAGGCGGCGGCATCGCCGACCCGGCCCGCTTCGGCGAGCGCGGTGATCGCGAGAGCGTTCCAGACGGTGACCACTTTGTCGTCGCGGCCGGGCTGCGGGCGGCGGGAGCGGGCGTCGAACAGTCGCCGCCGCACATCGGCGAGCCGCACCGGGTCGGGCTCGCCGTGCAGTTGCAGCGTGGACGTGCCGTGCTCGAAGGTGCCCGCCTCCGTGACTGCGAAGACCTCGGCGGCCCAGGCACCGTCGGACTCGCCGAGGACCTCCGCCAGCTGCGCGGGCGTCCACACGTACGTCGCACCCTCCACCCCGTGTCCGTCGATGTCGGTGTCCGCGTCCAGGGAGGAGGCGAACGCGCCGCCGTCGACCCGGAGGTCGCGGAGCAGGAAGTCGGCGGTCTCGCCGGCCACGCGCAGCGCCAGGGGCGAGCCGGTGCGCCGGCCGAGGTGGGCGTAGAAGCGCAGGAGCAGGGCATTGTCGTAGAGCATCTTCTCGAAGTGCGGCACCACCCAGTCGGCGTCCACGGCGTACCGGGCGAAGCCGCCGCCGAGCTGGTCGTAGATGCCTCCGCGCGCCATCGCCTCCGCGCACCGTAGGGCGACCGCATAGGCGGCCGGATCACCGGTGCGTTCGTGGTGCCGCAGCAGCGCTTCGACCGTCGCCGAGGGTGGGAACTTCGGAGCGCGACCGAAGCCGCCGGAACGGTCTTCATCGGCACACAGCGCGGCCACCGCGTCTGCGAGCTCCGGCGCGGTGGGCGCGGCACCGTCGGGCAGGCCTGCGCCGGCCCGGCACAGGTGCTCGGTGACCTGCTCGCAGACCCGGGTGACCTCGGCACGGCGCTCGCGCCAGGTGTCGCTGATCGCGTCGAGCAGTTGCGGAAAGCCCGGCTGTCCGTTGCGCGGCTCCGGCGGGAAGTAGGTGCCGCAGTAGAAGGGCTCCCCCGCCGGAGTGAGGAAGCAGGTCATCGGCCAGCCGCCCTGCCCGGTCATGGCGACGGTGGCGTTCATGTAGATCGCATCCAGGTCGGGGCGTTCCTCGCGGTCGACCTTGATGCACACGAAACCGGCGTTCATCTGCTCCGCGATGGCCTCGTCCTCGAAGGACTCGTGCGCCATCACGTGACACCAGTGGCAGGCGGCGTAGCCGATGGACAGCAGGATCGGTACGTCCCGCTCAGCCGCCTCGGCGAGCGCCTGCTCGGACCACTGCACCCAGTGCACCGGATTGTCGGCGTGTTGCCGCAGGTACGGGCTGGTCGACTGGCCGAGACGGTTCATGTACCCATCCTGCCTCAGGGCACTGACAGCGTTTCCGCGATCAGCGGCCGATCAGGACGACGTCCCCGGGCATCACGGCTAGGGCTTCGGTTCAGTGCCCTCGGTCGCGGTGGACGGTGCGCCGTCGGCCTTCGCCGGCGAGCCGTCGGCGGTCTCGATGCCGGCGTGGTCGGTCCCGCCGGCCTCGTCGCCCACTCCGGGAGCCTCGTCCTCGAACGACTCGGGCAGGTTCTTGACGTGCTTGTTCATCGACCGGATGAGGAAGAACGTCACGGCCAGCAGGGCGACGGTGACGGCCAGGCCGAGCGGGCCCGACTTACCGAACTCGGGCCCCTTGGGCTTCTGCGGGTCGGCGAGGATCACCACGTCGGTGGCGAGTTGCAGCAACGGTCCCATCACAGCTCGATTCCGCTGAACAGGTCCGTCTCGGGCATCCTGCTGCTCACTGTCGTCTTCGCCAATTCGTACTCCTCAGTGGGCCACAGTCGTTGCTGCCACTCCATCGGCACCACGAAGAACGGTCCGTTGGGGTCGATCTGGGTGGCGTGGGCGCGCAGCGCGTCGTCGCGGACCGGGAAGAACTCCCCACACGTGACCTGCGTGGTGACCCGGGCCATCATGTCGTTCTTCTCGTCCTTCCATTTGGCCAGCCACTCGGTGTACGGGTTCTCCATGCCGTGCTCGGCGAACTCGTCGGCGAAGGCCTGGAACTTCCCGCGCAGGAAACCGTGGCTGTAGTAGACCTTCGAGATCTGCCAGGGCGCTCCGGCGTCCGGGAACCGCTCCGGATCCGCTGCGGCCTCGTAGGCCGCCATCGACACCTTGTGCGTCATGATGTGGTCCGGGTGCGGGTAGCCGCCGTTCTCGTCGTATGTGAGCATCACGTGCGGACGGAACTCGCGGATCAGGCGCACCAGGGCCTCGACGGGGACCTCCAGCGGCAGCGTCGCGAAGCTGCCCTCGGGCAGTGGGGGCAGCGGGTCGCCCTCGGGCAGTCCCGAGTCCACGTAGCCCAGCCAGCGGTGATCGACGCCGAGGATCGCAGCGGCCTTGGCCATCTCCTCACGCCGGACGTCGACCATGCGGTCCTTGACCCCGGCCACGTCCATCGCGGGATTGAGGATGTCGCCGCGCTCTCCGCCGGTGAACGTCGCGACCAGTACGTCGTTGCCCTCGGATGCGTATCGCGCCATGGTGGCGGCGCCCTTGCTCGACTCGTCGTCCGGGTGCGCGTGGACGGCCAGTAGGCGATAACCGGTCATGGCGTCCAGTGTTCCACGATCGGCCGACTCCGCGCCGCGCCGGGTGCGCTTGGCGCGGGCGGGGTGCGGCGTGTTTCGATGGACGCATGTCGACCGTCCCCGCCCGCCCCGCCGACCGGTACCCGGATGAGCGGGATCCCGCGAAAGCGCGGCGCTGGGCGATCATCGGTCTGATCGTGGTCGTCGTCGCGGGTGTGGGCATCGCCTGGCTCGGATACCAGAAATTCGCCCGCAAGCCGGTCACCGGTACCGCGGCGGGTTACGAGGTGGTCTCCGATTCGACCGTGGAGGTGCAGGTCTCGGTGACCCGCACCGACCCGTCGCAGCCGGTCAGCTGCATCATCTACGCCAAGGATCGGGCGGCGAACGAGATCGGCCGACGGGAGTTCTACGTGCCCCCGTCGACCGAGCCGATCGTGGTGGTGACCAGCGAGGTCCGTACCACGGAGCCCGCCGCTGTGGGTGATGTCTTCGGTTGCGGAACGGATGTGCCCGCGTATCTTGACCGTCCGTGAGCATCGAGAGAGAACCCGAGTCTGGGCGGCCGGCCCGCAACCGTGTGAGGCCGGCGTACGCGCGAGTCAGCAGTCACTACTTCCCCATGCTCGTCGGCCTGTTCGTCGGCGTCATGATCATCAGCAACATCACCGGCACGAAGGCCGTGCTGTTCGCACCGTCGTTGCAGCTGAACATCCTGGGCCTGCAGATCGACGGGATCGCCACCGACGGCGCCTTCTACCTCTTCCCCCTCGCCTACGTCCTCGGTGACGTGATCTCCGAGGTCTACGGCTTCCGCGCGATGCGCCGGGTGATCTTCACCGGTTTCGCCATCCTCGCGCTCGCCGCCCTCTGCTTCTGGATCACCACCGCCCTGCCGCCGGCTCCCGGCTGGCCGAACGACGAGGCCTTCCGCACCGTCGCCGGGGTGGTCCCCCGCTTCCTGATCGCGGGCCTGGCCGGTTACCTGGTCGGCGAGCTGATGAACTCGTTCGTGCTGGTACGGATGAAGGAGATCACCGGGGAGCGGCACCTGTGGTCCCGGCTGCTCGGTTCGACCGTGGTCGGCGAGTTCTTCGACACGCTGGTCTTCTGCTCGATCGCGGCCCCGGCACTCGGCTTCACCAGCGCCGGGCAGTTCCTCAACTACCTGATCCTGGGGTTCGTCTGGAAGACGCTGGTCGAGATCGCGATCATGCCGCTGAGTTACGCGCTGTGCGGTTTCCTCAAACGCCGCGAACCCACGTATCAGGCCGCCCTGCAGACTGCGTGACGGCCGCACACAATAGCCGGTTCCGTGCTAGAATCGGCGGATGCACGGTTCCGAGCGGAGCCGTGTATTGCTGCATTTCGGGCCCCGGGCAGTGCCCCGGGACCGGTTCGGCGGCAGGTGTAGGGCCTGCAACCGGGCCCTGCCGACAATCGACGAAGGATGGATGACATGACGGACACGCAGGTGACGTGGCTGACCCCGGAGTCGCACGAGCGGCTCAAGAACGAGTTGGACACGTTGATCGCCAACCGGCCCGTCATCGCCGCCGAGATCAACGAGCGCCGCGAAGAGGGCGACCTCAAGGAGAACGGCGGCTACCACGCCGCGCGTGAGGAGCAGGGCCAGCAGGAGGCGCGTATCCGCCAGCTGCAGGAACTGCTGAACAACGCGAAGGTCGGCGAGGCCCCCACCCAGTCGGGCGTGGCGCTGCCCGGTTCGGTGGTCAAGGTCTACTACGACGGTGACGATTCCGATACCGAGACGTTCCTGATCGCGACCCGCGAGGAGGGCGCACAGGACGGTGGGCTCGAGGTCTACTCGCCCAGCTCGCCGCTCGGTTCCGCCCTGATCGATGCGAAGGTCGGCGACACCCGCGAGTACACGATCCCCAGCGGCGCGACGGTCAAGGTCACGCTGGTCAGCGCGGAGCCGTACCACTCCTGATCGGCTCCCGCCGCACAGCGAACAGCGGGCCCGCCCCCTTTCCGGGGACGGGCCCGCTTTCCATATCGGTCTCGGATCAGCCGGCGCGGGTGCGCAGCAGCTGGCTGACGGTGACGAAGGCGTAGCCCTGCTCGGTCAGCGCGGCCATCGTGCGTTCCAGGGCCTGCGCCGAGGCCACGAAGGTGTCGTGCAACATCACGATCTGACCGGGCTTGACCTGCATCAGCACCTTCGTCAGACCGTCCGGATCGGCCTGGTAGTTGTAGTCGCGGCTGTCGAGGTCCCACAGCACCTGGGTCAGGCCGAGTCGTTTGCCGGCGTCCACCACCGCCGCGTTGGTGTGCCCGCCCATCGGCCGGAACAGTGTGGGCGTGATGCCGACGGAGCTGCGGATCGCGTCGTTGGTCTGCTGCAACTGCGAGCTGCCCTCGGCGTCGGAGAGGGTGGTCATATCGGGCTGGGTCCAGGTGCCGTTGGCGACCTCGTTCCCGGTCCCGGCGATCGCGGTCATGATGTCCGGGTTCAGGCTGACCTGCGCGCCGGTGACGAAGAACGTGCCCTTGCCTCCGTAGCTGTCCAGTGCCTGGAGGAACTGCCTGGTCACCGGTCCTGGGCCGCCGGAGAAGGTGAGCGCCACGCACTTGCTCCGGGCGCAGTCCACGCTGCCGTCGGGCAGCAGTGCGGGTTTGGGCTGTGCAGGCGCCTGGCGGCCGGACGACGGTGCTGCGGGGCGGCCCGCATCCCCACCAGGGGCCGGCTGCGCGCCGTTCCCGGACCCGGCAGTGTTCCCGCCGGGAGTGTTCCCGCTCGCTGTGTTCCCGGTGGCGCTGTTACCGGAATCGCCGGACCCTGAGGCGTTGCCCGGCCCGGTGGGAGGTGCGGCCGGTGCCACCGGAACGCGGGCGGCGTCGGCCGGAGGTGCCGCCGGGGCGTTCGGCGGCGGGACCAGAACGGTCATCGTGGCCGGTGCGGGCGGGGCGGGCGACGCCGCCGTCTGCCCGGAGGGCAGTGCACCGGGGTAACCGCCGGGGCCGGGTGCGGCGGAGGCACCCGACGGTGCCGACGACGGCAACGGGTCGAAGGTGAGGCTCGACCCGGCGCGGCTGGAATCGATACCGGTCACACCGCAGGCCGCCGCGAGGGCGCCGGCGATCACCAGCGCACTCCCGGCAACCGCGTAATTGCGGACCCTTCGGCTCTGTTTCGGCCTCACGAACTCACTCCAGCCACTTGTGTCACGTTCTACAACATGCGCCACTTTAGTCTCAGAAAGTCTGAAGTGGAAGTCGAGGGATCGGATGGTGACCGAGTCGTTACCGGCGAACGCCGAATCCCCCGTGCGAGCAGGCCGCACGGGGGATTCGGTCGATGGTGCCTACGCGGCGTCAGCCGAAGGCGTTCTCCAGATCGGCGATCAGATCGCCGATGTCCTCGATGCCCACGGACAGGCGCACCAGATCGTCCGGGACCTCCAGCTGCGAGCCGGCGGTGGAGGCGTGCGTCATGGCCGCGGGGTGCTCGATGAGCGATTCGATTCCGCCCAGCGACTCGGCCAGAGTGAAGATCTCGGTGCGTGCACAGAACTGCTGCGCGGCCTCACGGCCACCGGCCAGCCGCAGCGAGATCATGCCGCCGAAGCGCTTCATCTGCTTCCGGGCGACCTCGTGGTTGGGGTGCTCGGCCAGGCCCGGGTAGAGCACCGTCGAGACCTCGGGGCGCCCGCTGAGGGAGTCGACGATCCGCTCGGCGTTGTCGCAGTGCCGGTCCATCCGCACTCCGAGGGTCTTGATCCCGCGCAGCGCCAGGTACACGTCGAACGGCCCGGGTACCGCACCCGCACCGTTCTGCAGGAACGCGAAATCGGTGTCGAGCTGCTCGTCGTCGGTGATCAGCGCGCCGCCGACGGTGTCGCTGTGCCCGCCGAGGTACTTGGTCACCGAATGCAGCACCACGTCGGCGCCGAGCGTGAGCGGGGTCTGCAGGTAGGGGCTGGCGAAGGTGTTGTCGACCACCAGCTTCGCCCCGGCGGCGTGCGCGACGTCGGAGAGAGCGGCGATGTCACCGATGTTGAGCAGCGGGTTGGTCGGGGTCTCGATCCACACCAGCTTCGTGGTGGGACGGATCGCCGCGCGTACCGCGTCGACGTCGGTGATCGGCGCCGGGGTGTGCTCGATCCCCCACTGCGAGAACACCTTGTCGATCAGCCGGAAGGTGCCGCCGTAGGCGTCGTCGGGGATCACCAGGTGATCACCGGGGCGCAGGGTGGCGCGCAGCAGCGTATCGGTGGCGGCCATGCCGGACGCGAAACCACGGCCGTAGGTGCCCTCCTCGATCGCGGCGAGATTCGCCTCGTAGGCGCGCCGGGTGGGGTTGCCGGTACGGGCGTACTCGAAGCCACCGCGCATACCGCCCACGCCGTCCTGGGCGAAGGTCGAGCTGGCGTAGATCGGCACGTTCACCGCGCCGGTCAGCGGGTCGGGCTGATATCCGGCGTGGATGGCCCGGGTCGAGAATCCCTGGGCCGCGCTCTGGTCGGCCGCGCTCTTGCGCTCACTCATGTCGATCGCGTCCTTCTACTTGCCGTGGGAGAGGAAGTTCAGCACGTCGTGCCGGGTGATGACGCCGACCGGCTTGCCGTCGTCGATCACCATCAGCGCATCCGAGTCGCGCAGTGCGGTGTTCGCCGCCGAGATCGGCTCACCGGCTCCGATCAGCGGGAACGCCGGTCCCATGTGCTTGCTCACCGGGTCCGCCAGCTCGGCCCGGCCCTCGAAGACCGCGGAGAGCAGCTCGCGTTCGGTGACCGCACCGGCCACCTCGCCGGCCATGACCGGCGGCTCGGCACCGACCACGGGCATCTGCGAGACGCTGTACTCGGCGAGGATCTCGATGGCGTCGCGCACCGTCTCCGAGGGGTGGGTGTGCACGAGGTCGGGCAGCTCACCCGACTTGCCGCGCAGGATGTCGCCGACGAGGGCCTCCCGCTCGTTCGGGTCGAGCGGTGCGCGCAGGAAGCCGTAACTGGACATCCACTTGTCGTTGAAGATCTTCGACAGGTAGCCGCGGCCACCGTCGGGCAGCAGGACGACGACCACAGCGTCCGGGTCGCGCTCGGCGACGCGCAGCGCGGCGACCACCGCCATCCCGCAGGAGCCGCCCACCAGCAGTCCCTCCTCGCGGGCGAGGCGGCGGGTCATCTCGAAGGAGTCGGCGTCGGAGACGGCGATGATCTCGTCCGGGATGTCGGGGTCGTAGGCGGTGGGCCAGAAGTCCTCGCCGACGCCCTCGACCAGGTACGGCCGGCCGGTGCCGCCGGAGTACACGGAGCCCTCGGGGTCGGCGCCGATCACCTTGACCTTCCCGCCGGAGACCTCCTTGAGGTAGCGGCCGGTTCCGGTGATGGTGCCGCCGGTACCCACACCGGCGACGAAGTGGGTGATCGCCCCCTCGGTGTCGCGCCAGATCTCCGGTCCGGTGGTCTCGTAGTGGCTGGCGGGCCCGTTCGGGTTGGAGTACTGGTTCGGCTTCCACGCGCCGGGGATCTCCCGGGTGAGCCGGTCGGAGACGTTGTAGTACGAGTCCGGGTGTTCCGGCGGCACGGCCGTGGGGCACACCACGACCTCGGCGCCGTACGCCTTGAGCACGTTGCGCTTGTCCTCGCTGACCTTGTCCGGGCACACGAAGACGCACTTGTAGCCGCGTTGCTGGGCCACGATGGCCAGGCCCACACCGGTGTTGCCGGAGGTCGGCTCGACGATCGTTCCGCCGGGCTTGAGTTCACCGGACCGCTCGGCGGCGTCGATCATCTTCACCGCGATCCGGTCCTTGCTGGACCCACCCGGGTTGAGGTATTCGATCTTGGCCGCGACCAGGCCGGATCCGGGTGTGACCACCGAGTTCAGTCGCACCAGTGGGGTGTCGCCGATCAGTTCGCTCACGTGTCCTGCGATGCGCATACCTCCATCGTTGCAGAACCGTCCGCGTGACCTCACGGCCGGTCCGTGCGGACCCGGCTAGATTGGTAGTCATGGGGTTCTCCCGACGCCGCATCGCCCGTGACGCCCTGTACACATCGGCTGCCGCCGCAGGTGGCGCGGGGGCCACGTGGGGCGCCTACGCCTTCCTCAACCGGCAGGCGCGGACCGCGCGCACCGTCATCCCGCACCGCACCGACAAGGCCCCGTCGAAGGACGGCGTCTACCTGCCCGGCAGCGCGGATGTACGCCGGCCCGGGCCGTCGCATCCGGCGGACGTGAGCTTGATGGTCTTCGGCGATTCCACTGCGGCGGGCCTCGGGGTCGACGATGCCGAGCACACCCCGGGCGTGCTGCTCGCGCGCGGGCTGGTGGCCGAGACAGGGAAGTCGGTGCGGCTTGCGGTGAAGGCGATAGTGGGGGCGACGTCGAAGGGACTCGCCGGCCAGATCGAGGCGGCGATCGTCGCGGGTCAGATCCCCGATGTGGGAGTGATCATCGTGGGCGCGAACGATGTGACGGCGCTCAACGGCATCGAGACCTCGGCGCGCCGGCTGGGGGCCGCAGTCGCTCAGTTGCGGGGCGCGGGCGCCGAGGTGATCGTGGGCACCTGCCCGGACATCGGTGTGGTCCACGCGATCCCGCAGCCCTTGCGGTCGGTGATCCGCAGTTACGGCCTGCGGTTGGCGGCGCGCCAGCGGGCGCACGTGAGCGCTGCGGGCGGGCATCCGGTGCCCTTCGCCGACACGCTGGCCCCGGAGTTCCTGGAGGCGCCGGAGACGATGTTCTCCCCGGACAACTTCCATCCTTCGGCAGCGGGGTACGAGCTCGCCGCGAAGCTGCTGCTGCCGGAGGTCCTGGCGGCACTCGGTGAATGGCACGGTCCACTCCCCTCGCCGCCGGAGATCTCCGAGGCCGCGGACTCCCACGGGATCACGGCGCGGGTGCTGCGGACGTTGCGCCGACGCTGAGCGCCGCGGGCACCGCGTTCGGTGCTACCGCCTCCGTATACGCCGAACGCCCCGCTGGTGCAGCGGGGCGTTCGGTGTGGATCGTGTTAGTCGTTGCTGTAGAAGTAGCTCAGCAGACGCAGGATCTCGACGTACAGCCACACCAGGGTGACGGTCAGGCCCAGGGCCACGCCCCACGCGGCCTTGGACGGTGCACCGGCGCGGATCAGCTGATCGGCCTGGTCGAAGTCCAGCAGGAAGCTGAACGCCGCGATCGCGATGGAGACCAGCGAGAAGATGATCGCGATGGTGCCGCCGTCGCGCAGCGGGTTGGTCGAGCCGCCGGTCAGCAGTGCGATCACCATGTTGCCCAGTGCCAGCACCACGACGCCGATCATGGCGGCGAAGAGCATGCGGGTGAAGCGCGGGGTGACGCGGATCGCGCCGGTCTTGTAGACCACCAGCATGCCGATGAACACGCCGATCGAGGCCAGCACGGCCTGCCCGATCAGCGCGCCGGCGCTGACGCCCTGCACCATGAAGTTGGCGAAGACGAACGAGATCGAGCCGACGAACAGGCCTTCCAACGCCGCGTACGCGAGCACGATGGCGGGGTTGTCCTGCTTGCGGCCGAAGCTGGCGATCATGACCAGCGCGAAACCGCCGATTCCGCCGACCAGCATCAGCGGGGTCGCCAGGCCCGGGTTCATCGAGACCAGCGCGTAGGCACCGATCGCGAAGACGATGAGCAGCCCCAGCGTGGAGGCGGTCTTGGTGACCACGTCGTCGATGGTCATGGCCCGCGAGCCGGTGCCCTGCTGGTAGGGGGCTTGCGGCTGCTGGAACTGGTTGAACTGCATGCCCTGGGCGGCGCCGGCTGCACCCATGCCCATGGTGGTCGCCTGGTTGAAGCCGCCCTGCTGCCCGAAGCCCGGTTGGCCGGCAGGCGCGCCGGACTGGCGGGTCTCCTTGGACAGCCCGCGGAAGATCGGGTTGCTGCTCTCGCGCACAGTGGGGTCCTTTCCCTGGTCGTGCACCTACTAGCCGTACAACGAACGCGACCGTCCCGGAGTTCCCGGAAGGACCCGTCCTTTAGGAACAGCTTAAACAATCACCGGCGAGCGTGCAGAACCGTTCAGGCGGCCGGCCGGTCCAGCAGGCCGTGGAGGCGACGGCGCAGTTCGTCGCGGGGGATCACCGCCTCGACGGCGGCGAGCGATTCGTCGTCGCCGGCAGCGAGCACACCGAGCAGGACGTGCGTTCCGTCGATGGTGCGGTCCTTACGGTCGGCGGCCTCGCGCAGCGCCAGTTTCAGGGAGGTCTTGGCGCCGGGCCCGAAGGCGATGTTGCCGGTGCGCAGCCGCTTGCGAACGGGTCGCAGGATGTCGAAGCCGAATCGCTGCGAGACCGAATCGGCGATCGCCACGATGTCGATGCCGATCCCTTTGAGGTCTTCGGCGTCCTGATCGGTGATCACACGCTCGGCGCGGTCCCGGACGGCGTCACCGGTGAGCCCGACCTCGGCCAGTTCCGCCGCGAGGGCGCCGTCCGCGGTTTCCAGGACACCGAGCAACAGGTGGACGGGGTTGATCCGGTCGGCGCCGGTGTCGCGGGCCTCCTCCTGCGAGGCGACCACCGCCATGCGGGCGCGTTTGGTGAAACGATCGAACATGGTGACCTTCCTTTCAGCTTTCCGGCTATCTGCCGTATTTCTTGTGCACCGCCTGCCGGCTGACCGCGAGGTGTTCGGCGATCTCCTGCCAGGACCATCCGAGGTTCCTGGCGTTGGCCACTTGAACGGCCTCGAGTTGGTCGGCCAGTTTGCGCAGTGCCACGACGGCCCGGAGTCCCTGGGACGGGTCCTCCGACGCCGCCGATCCGACGAGGGTGGGTGGTGAGCTCACATCCGTCAATCTACGTTGACACTCTGAGCCTGTCAACCTTCGTTGACAGTTTTCGGTTACGGGTCGCGCGCTACGCTGCACCCGCGCCCCTATAGCCCAATTGGCAGAGGCAGCGGACTTAAAATCCGCGCAGTGTCGGTTCGAGTCCGACTGGGGGCACCACACGCGGATTCCAGCCACTTGGCGGGTGGTTTACGGCCGGGTCACCGGTACCGCATCGGGGCGGGACGCCGAAGGATCGAGAGCATGAGTCACGTAACTCCACTCTTTCCCGTCTCCGAGTCGGCACCGCCGGGTCCCGGTCGCCGATTGGCCGCGCTCGATGTGCTGCGCGGCATCGCAATCCTGGGCACCTTGGCGTCGAACATCTGGATCTTCACCGCCGCCGCCCAGGATCCCGCGGATCGCGGTCGCGATCTCTCCGGGTTCGCCCAGTGGTTCCCCAACGGGAAGTTCCTGGGCCTGTTGACCATCATGTTCGGCATCGGGCTGGCGATCCAGCACGGTTCCGCGGTGCGCCGGGGCAAGCGCTGGCCGGGGAAGTACCCCATCCGCTGCCTGTTGCTGTTCCTCGACGGGATCCTGAACTACATCCTGGTCGTGCAGTTCGACGTCCTGCGGGCCTACGCCGTGGTCGCGTTCGTGGTGGCCTTCCTGGTGCTGTTCGCGGACCGCTTCCAGATCTGGTTCGCCGCGCTGTTCATGGCGGTGCACATCGGCTACATGGCCATGCTGAGCTTCCGCCCGCCGACCTTCGGCGACACGCGAGGTGATCGCCCCAGGCCCCCGGCCGGACCGGAGGACCAGGTGGCGGGCATCGTCGACCAGGCCGACCCGGCGCAGGTGGGCTGGTGGGAGTCCGTGCTGGTCAATCTCCGGAACTTCCCCGACGCACTGAAGGTGAACGCCGAGTTCACCACGGTGGTGTTCATGGCCGCCGCACTGTTCCTGGTGGGCGGCCTGCTCTACCGGCACGGGCTGTTCGAGGCGCACCGGCGCAAGCTCCGCTACATCCTGATGGCCGTGGGATTCGGCATCGCACTCCCGCTCGACTTCGTGGCCTCGCAGTTCCTGGGCGGAGACCACAGCCATTGGGCGCGTTACTTCTTCGCCTGGGGCGTGTCCTTCGCGCTGCTGGCCCTGGTCGCCGAGTACGCACTGCGCCGGGAGTTCGGGTGGATGGGGCGCACCGTCTCGCTGGTCGGGCGGATGGCGCTGAGCTGCTACCTGTTGCAGAACATCCTCGGCGTGATCGGCTCGCGGTTGATCTTCAACCAGACCTGGTTCACGCAGATGAGCTACCTCACCGCCACCACAGTGGCCATGGTGTCGATCTCGGCCATCCTGATCGTGTTCTCGTGGCTGTGGCTGCGCCGCTTCGACCGCGGGCCGGCTGAGATGCTGTGGCAGCGCATGTACGCCTTCCTGGCGCGGGAGAAGACCCCGGCGACCGTGCGATAGGAAGATGGGCAGCAGGCACCGGCGCGCAGCGCCGTACAACCGGAGGTAGTGATGGTACGGGTCGTCGTGGTCGACGATGAGGCGCTGGTCCGCCGCGGATTCGAGTTGATGCTCGGCCACGCCCCGGACATCGACGTGGTGGCCGCGGTTTCCGGGGGTCAGGCCGAGCAGGTGGTCGAGCGCGAGCGGCCCGACCTGGTGCTGCTCGACATCCGGATGCCCGATGTCGACGGCCTGACCCTGCTGGACCGGTTCACCGCCATGCCCGAGCCGCCGGTGGTCGCCATGCTCACCACCTTCGACTCCGACGAGTACGTTGCCCAGGCCCTGCGCCGCGGTGCGCAGGGCTTCCTGGTCAAGGACACCGACCCCGAGCAATTGGTGCAGATGGTCCGCGCTCTGGCCGAACGGAGCACCGTGTTCTCCGCCGACATCGCCGCACAGGTGGTCAGCGGGTTCCTCGGCGGCCGGGTGGTCGAGCCCCTGGGCACCGATCAGCTCTCCGCCCGGGAACGCGAGATCCTGGTGCTGCTGGCGGAGGGCCTGACCAACGTGGAGATCGGCCGCACCGTGCACCTGAGCGTGGGCACCGTCAAGGACCACGTCAGCACCGTGCTGGCCAAGCTGGGAGTGGCGAACCGGGTGCAGGCCGCGCTCATCGCGCAGCGGGCCGGGCTGCTGGACGAGCGATGAACAGCCTCGTCCCCCGGCTCGTCCCCTGGCTCCGCCGAATCGGGCCCGAGGTCCTGGTGCTCCTAGCGGTACTCGCCGACGTCTGGATCCTTCGGGAAGGAGCCGGCGTCGAGTTCGACGTCCTGGCGGTGATCGTGCTGATCTCGATCCCGCTGCGGAACCGGCTGCCGCTACCGGTGTGCGCGATCGCCGTCGTCGCGGCGTTCGCGAACCTGATCGCCGCACCGGTGCTCGCGGTGTACACCGTGGCCCTGCACTTCCGCCGGCTGGCCGTCCCCGCAGCGTCCGCAGCGGTGATGATCGTGGCGTTCTGGTATTCGTCGGCCGCCACCCTGATCGCCGACGGTGCCGTTCCGTCGCCGCGCGAGGCGGTCTTCGTGATCGGGTACAGCCTGGCTGCCGCAGGCGCCCCGTTCGCGCTCGGGAGGTTGGTGCGCGCCCGCCGGGAGATCGCTGCCCAGCTCACCGAGCTCGAGCAGTCGCACGACGAACAGCGCCGGCTGCACGAGACCACGGTGCTGGCCCGTGAACGGGCCCAGTTGGCGCGTGAGATGCACGATGTGGTCTCGCACCAGGTGAGCCTGATCGCCGTCGAAGCCGGCGCCCTGCAGGTCACCACGGCCGATTCCGCGGCTGAGGCATCGGCTCGTTCCATTCGCGGCCTGGCGGTGAGCACCCTGGAGGAACTGCGCCAGATGGTCGGTGTGCTGCGCGCCTCCGGCAGCCACCCGAACGGCCTGTCCCCGCAGCCCACCGCACGGGACATCCCGGCCCTGCTGAGGGACAGCGGCGTCCGGGTGCGATTGCACGGCCACCTCCCCGAGGACACCAGTGCCGCGATCGCCCGCGCGGTCTACCGCACGGTCCAGGAGGCGCTGACCAACGTCCGCAAGCACGCCCCCGGGGCAGCGGCGACGGTGCGGATCAGCCCCTCGGCACGCGAGCTGACGGTGAGCATCGAGAACGACGCCTCCCAGCGCGTGGCTCTGGACCTGCCCGGATCGAAAGTGGGGCTGCTGGGACTGCGTGAACGCGCCGAGAACCTCGGCGGTTCGCTGGAGGCCGGGCCCACCGGCACGGGTGGCTTCCGCGTCGCACTCACCGTCCCCCATCGAGTCACCTGAGAACGCACGAACCCGACGCACGGAGGAAGCAACGATGAGCACCGCACAACGGGCGCAGCACTACCAGGGCCTCCTGGAACAGGCGCACGCCGAGTACACCGCGGCCAGTTCCGCTACCGGCACACCCGATCTGACCCGGCTCAACGCTCTCGCGGCGGAACTGGCCGAGTACTACGCCGAGCAGTGGGGACGCGACCGCGACACCCCCGGCACCCCGCGGCCAGGGGCCTGTCCGACCTCCCTGTACTGCGAGGACTGCGTCTTCGAACTGCTCGGTGACATGGCCGATCTGATCGACGCATCGGGCGCACAGCGCAGCTGGTAGCCACGCGCGAGGCCACCGCCGGCGGGGTCGGGTATCCTCGGGGCGTACCACGACATCCGGACGAGGCTCACCGTACCCGGCCTGCAAAGACGGTGTGAACCAAGGAGGTTCGCGTCATGGCATGGATCGTTCTGGTCGTCTCCGGCATCTTGGAGGCGGTGTGGGCCACCGCGCTCGGCAGATCAGCGGGATTCACCAAACTGGCTCCGTCGATGGTCTTCCTGGTGGCCCTGGTCGCCAGCATGGCCGGTCTCGCGTATGCGATGCGCGAACTGCCCGTGGGCACGTCCTACGCCATCTGGGTGGGGATCGGGGCCACGCTCACCGTCGTCTACGCCATGGCCACCGGCCAGGAGAGCGCATCGCTGGTCAAGATCCTGTGCATCCTGGCCATCGTGGGCGGCGTGATCGGGCTGAAACTGGCCCACTGACCGGCCCAGCCGGGTCAGGCCGCGCGCGCAGCCACCTTGCCGGACGGATCCACCACCTGGCCGACCACGCCGTGCCGCGCCTGCGCGCGTGCCACCGCTGCGTCCCACTGCTCCGGATCGGTCACATCGGCGACCATCACGTACACGTCGCCCGAGAGCACCGCGACCACGTCGCGGAATGTCGCTCCCACTGCCGTCACCGCGGTTCCCGCCTGCGTGAGTTCACCGACGAGCCGCGCGGTGGCGTCCGTTCCGTCCAGCACCACGATGGCGCTCGATGCAGTCGTGTTCTCCATTGCGGAACTCCCTTCGCCGACTGCGGTAGACATTAGGATACGAAACCTTCTGCTGCAGTGTCAGGAGGCGGTGAGTTCGTCAACAGTGCGTTAATTCTCCGCGACGGGCCCGCCGTCGGATTCGGCGAGTGTCGGCCCAGCGAGCTCAAGGGCCACACCGTCGAGAATGTCGTGCTCGGAGACCACCAGTTCAGTGACCCCCACCGCGGTCAGGGCCTGCGCGAGGGCGATCACCACCAGGGCTCCCCCGCCGATCACGTCCGCACGACCGGGGTGCATCGGCCCCAGTTCCAGCCGTTGCGCCGCACTCATGGCCACCAGTCGCCGACACAGATCGGTCAATTCCCCCAGCGACACCCGTGAACCGTGGATCAGCGCCGGGTCGTAGTCGCTCAACCCGTGCGCGAGCGCAGCGAGCGTGGTGAAGGTGCCCGCCACCCCGATCCAGGTGCGCACCCCGTCGAGCGGAACCCGCCTGATCGCCTCGTCGATGCCGGCGGTGATCGCCGCCTGTGCCACGGCCACTTCGGCATCGGTCGGCGGGTCGGAGTGCAGGGCGCGCTCGGTGATCCGCACACAGCCGATGTCCGCGGAGAAGGCGCGCTCGACGGTGCCGCCGGATCCCACGACGAGCTCCGTCGAACCGCCGCCGAGGTCCACCACGAGGACCGGATCGGTGGCCGCCAGGCCCGCGGTGGCTCCGCGGTACGACAGCGCAGCCTCCTCGGTCCCCTCGATCACCTCGGCCTGCGCGCCCGGGGTGATCCGGCCCAGTTCGGTTGCCGTGAGGGCGAAGAACTCGTCGCGGTTGGCGGCGTCGCGGGCCGCCGAGGTGGCGACCATCCGCACCGCGGTCACGCCGAGTTCGAGGGCGAGATCGACGTAGTCGTGCAATGCCACCCGGACCCGGTCGAGGGCCTCGGCGGCGAACTCGCCGGTCGCGTCGACGCCCTGCCCCAGCCGGACGATCCGCATCTGACGGTGTAGTTCGACCAGCCCGTCCGCCTCCACCCGGGAGACCAGTAGGCGAATACTGTTGGTGCCGCAGTCGATCGCGGCGACGACCACCCGGTCGGGTGCGCTCACTCGCCGCCCCAGGGGAACTGCGCACGGGGCCATTCGGCCGGGATGGCAGTGCCCCGCAGCCCGGCCTCCGCAGCGAGCGCGACCGCCTCGTCGCCGAGCGTCACCACACCGGGGCCCTCGGCCAGGGCATAGGCGATCAGCACGTGCAGGCACTTGACCCGGTCCGGCATTCCGCCACCGGTGAAGTCGGTGCCCAAGTCCTCCAGGGCGTTCCGCTCGCGCAGGTACCGCTGATGCGCATCTCGGTAGTTCTGCGCCACCGTCTCGTCGGAGGCCAGCAGGGCCTCCATCGCGCGCATCACTCCGGCACTCTCCTGCCGGCTGGCCTCCGCGGTCAGCCGCGGATCGGTGAGGTAGTACAGCGTCGGGAAAGGGGTGCCGTCGGGCAGGCGCGGCGCGGTCTTCACCACCGCCGGTTCGCCGTCCGGCGTGCGGTAGGCCACGGCCAGGACACCGCGCGGTTCACGGCCGAGCTGCTGCGCGACCCGGTCGAGGTCGGCGGCGGCCACTGCATTCTCCGAGTTCGCGCTCATCAGTGCGGGACCGCGATCGTGCGCCAGACATTGGTGTACCAGGGGTTCTGCTTGGCCTGCTCGGCCTGCACCTGCTCCGGGGTCGGTGCCGGAGCCCCCGGCACCTGCACCCGGTAGGCGGTCTCACCGGGCATCACGTACTGCAACCGGATCCGGGCCTGTGCCTTGATGTACTCCGGATCCTCCTGCAGCCGGCGCTGTTCCTCCAGGCGCGCGATGTCGGCCTGCAGCCGGGCGTTCTCGGCCACCACCTTCTCCTCCCGGGCCTGCTCGGAGAGGTAGGTCCGAACCGGGACCGCCAGGGTCAGCGCCAGTACGCACAGCACCAGCAGCAGGACGACGGTACGCCCGGCTCCCCTCCCGTCCGAGCGGCCGTCGCCGCCGGACAGGGTGCGCACGAGGCGGGACCTGCTACTCACGCTCTGCTCCTCTCGAACCCGGTTCAGCTGTTGAACTCGAAGCGCGGGAACGCGGTGTCGCCGGCGTAACGCGCGGCATCACCGAGCTCCTCCTCGATACGCAGCAGCTGGTTGTACTTGGCGACGCGCTCGCTGCGGGCGGGCGCACCGGTCTTGATCTGGCCGCTGCCCACCGCGACGGCGAGGTCGGCGATGGTGGTGTCCTCGGTCTCACCCGAGCGGTGGCTCATCATGGTCTTGTAGCCGTTGTTGTGGGCCAGCGCCACGGCGTCGAGAGTCTCGGTCAGGGTGCCGATCTGGTTGACCTTCACCAGCAGCGCGTTCGCGGCACCGCGGGCGATGCCGTCCTCGAGACGCTCCGGGTTGGTGACGAACAGGTCGTCGCCGACCAGCTGAACCTTGTCGCCGATGGCGTCGGTGAGGTCGACCCAACCCTCCCAGTCGTCCTCCGAGAGCGGGTCCTCGATCGAGACCAGCGGGAACTCGCCGACCAGTCCGCGGTAGAACTCGGCCATCTCGGCGGCGCTGAGCACCTTGCCCTCGAAGGCGTAGCCCTGCTCACCGTAGAACTCGGTGGCGGCCACGTCGAGCGCGAGCGCGACGTCGGAGCCCAGCTTGAGGCCGGTCTTTCCGACGGCCTCGGAGATCAGGTCGAGCGCCTCGCGGGTTCCGGCGACCGACGGCGCGAAGCCGCCCTCGTCGCCCAGGCCGGTGCCCAGGCCCTTGCTCTTGAGCACCGACTTCAGCGCGTGATAGACCTCCGCGCCCCAGCGCAGCGACTCCTTGAAGGTCTCGGCGCCGATCGGCGCGACCATGAACTCCTGCACGTCGACGCCGCTGTCCGCGTGGGCGCCACCGTTGAGGATGTTCATCATCGGCACCGGGAGGATGTGCGCGTTCGGTCCGCCCAGGTAGCGGAACAGCGGCAGCGCCGCCGACTCGGCAGCGGCCTTCGAGGCGGCCAGCGAGACTCCGAGCAGTGCGTTGGCGCCGAGCCGGCTCTTGTCGGGGGTGCCGTCCAGGTCGAGCAGGGTCTGGTCGATGATCCGCTGTTCGTCGGCGGGGATGCCGATCACCTCGGGGGCGATGACGTCGAGAACGCCCTCAACCGCCTTCTCCACGCCCTTGCCCAGGTAGCGGTCGCCGCCGTCGCGCAGCTCCACCGCCTCGTGCTCACCGGTCGATGCACCCGAGGGAACGGCCGCGCGGGCGAAGCTGCCGTCGGCGAGAACGATCTCCACCTCCACCGTGGGGTTACCGCGGGAGTCGAGGATCTCGCGGGCGCCTACCTGGATGATTTCGGACACGGTCTCTCCTTATGCACTGGCCGAGCTCGGGGGCAACTCACCCGCCAGCCTAGTGCCCGCCCGCCGGGGCGCGAAGCCCGGCGCGCGGACCGGCCGCACGAACCGCCTGACTTCGAGCGCCCTCCTCCTTATGGTGGGGACATGACCGGCGCAGCACCGCTCGTCCTGGTGTACAGCTCGAACGCGCGGCACCGCGCGGAGATCGTCGCCGCCCTGGGCTCGCGCCCGGCTGCCGGCGGACCCGTGATCGAGATCGTGCAGGCGGCCACCGCACCGTCGGTCCTGGCGCTGCTCGCCGCCGATCCGTTCGCGCTGGCGGTGCTCGACGGCGAATCGTCCCCGGTCGGCGGGCTCGGCCTGGCCCGTCAAGTCCGGGACGAGGTGGATCCGTGCCCGCCCCTGCTGGTGATCACTGCGCGCAGCGCCGACGCCTGGTTGGCACGGTGGTCCCATGCCGACGCGTCGGTGAGTCACCCCCTGGACCCGTTCGAGCTGGCCGCCGCAGCGGCCCGGTTGCTCACACCCGCACCCTGACCGACACGCTCCCCGGAATTTGCCACGATCCGGACCCGCACCCCCACCGCACACCTATAGTTGTGGTGTAGCTCACAACGTGATTCGGGGAATCTAACCGGCTCTCCCGGCTGGGTTTTCGGACACCCCGCGGAAGGAGCGTCGCCGTGAACCTGTACGTACCCATCCTGGTACTGGGTGCGATCGCCGCCGCTTTCGCCGTGTTCTCGGTGGGTGTCGCCCGGTTCGTCGGTCCCCGCCGGCCGGGTCGCGCCAAGCTCGAGGCCTACGAGTGCGGTATCGACCCGTCCCCCGCTCCCGCCTCCGGTGGCGGACGGTTCCCGGTCAAGTTCTACCTGACCGCCATGTTGTTCATCATCTTCGACATCGAGATCGTCTTCCTCTATCCGTGGGCCGTGCATTTCGACGTCCTGGGCACCTACGGGCTGCTCGTGATGGCCCTGTTCCTGCTGAACGTCACGGTCGCCTACGTCTACGAGTGGCGGCGAGGCGGGCTGGCATGGGGCTAGAGGACAAGGTTCCCGGCGGCTTCCTACTGTCGACGCTCGAGGTCGTCGCCGGATACGCGCGCAAGGGCTCGCTGTGGCCGGCCACGTTCGGGCTGGCGTGCTGCGCGATCGAGATGATGGCCACCACCGGCCCGCGGTTCGACATCGCCCGGTTCGGGATGGAGGCCTTCCGCGCCTCACCGCGCCAGGCCGATCTGATGATCGTGGCCGGTCGGGTCAGCCAGAAGATGGCACCGGTCCTGCGGCAGGTCTACGACCAGATGGCGGAACCGAAATGGGTTCTGGCTATGGGCGTCTGCGCCAGCTCGGGCGGCATGTTCAACAACTACGCCATCGTTCAGGGCGTTGACCACGTGGTCCCGGTGGACATCTACCTGCCCGGCTGCCCACCCCGGCCGGAGATGCTGCTCAACGCGCTCATCGCCCTGCACGAGAAGGTCGCGCAGACCCCGATGGGGGTCAACCGCGAACAGGCCCGCCGGGCCGCGGAGGAGGCGGCGATGGCCGCCCGGCCCACCATCGAACTCAAAGGCCTGCTGCGATGACGGACTCACCCGATCTCCCCGAGCCGGGGGCGGCCGTGGAACCGGTGTCGCCGCCGGAGGTGGTCCGCACCCGCACCGGCATGTTCGGTGCGGGCACCGGCGACACCTCCGGGTACGGGCGGATCCGCCGATCCGTCGTGATGCCCGGCCCGGGCGCCGAGCCCGTGCCCGAGGGGTACCGGGGCGTGCTGGAGGACCTGCGCTCGGCCCTCGAACGGCCCGGCGATGGGCCGCCGTTCACCACGATGGTGCGGTCGGTGACCTGCTATCGCGGCGAGGTGACCCTGCGGGTGGCGCGCGAGCACCTGGTCGCGGTCGCACGAGCGCTGCGGGACGAGCCCGCGTTGCGGTTCGAGATGTGCCTGGGTACCTCCGGGGTGCATTTCCCGGAGGATCCGGACGCCGAGTTGCGGGCGGTGACGCACCTGCGGTCGATCACCCACTCCCGCACGCTGCGGCTCGAGACCTCGTGCCCGGACACCGATCCGCATGTGCCGTCCCTGTTCTCGGTGTACCCGACGGTGGATTGGCACGAGCGGGAGACCTTCGACTTCTTCGGGATCGTCTTCGACGATCACCCCTCACTCACCCGGATCGAGATGCCCGACGACTGGGACGGTCACCCGCAGCGCAAGGATTACCCGCTCGGCGGTATCGGGGTGCAGTTCCACGGCGCCGAGGTCGCCGCACCCGACACTCGGAGGTCGTACCCGTGACCACCGGATTCACCGAGTTCACCGCGATGGGAGCGGATTGGGACGAGATCGCCGCCGAGGCGCTCGGACGTGAGCGGATCGTGGTGAACATGGGCCCGCAGCATCCGTCCACGCACGGGGTGCTGCGCCTGATCCTGGAGCTCGACGGTGAGACGGTCACCGAGGCGCGGTGCGGAATCGGCTTCCTGCACACCGGCATCGAGAAGAACCTCGAACACCGGAACTGGACGCAGGGCACCACCTTCGTCACCCGCATGGACTACCTGGCGCCGCTGTTCAACGAAACCGCCTACTGCCTGGCGGTCGAGAAGCTGTTGGGGATCACCGAGCGGATCCCCGAACGCGCCACCGTGATCCGGGTACTGATGATGGAGCTCAACCGGATCACCAGTCATCTGGTGGCACTGGCCACCGGCGGAATGGAGTTGGGCGCGGTCTCCCCGATGCTCAGGGGATTCGAGATCCGCGAGCAGATCCTGGACGTCTTCGAGACCATCACCGGCCTGCGGATGAACCACGCCTTCATCCGGCCCGGCGGTCTCGCTGCGGACCTGCCGGACGAGGCAGTGCCGCAGATCCGAGCACTGCTGACGTTGCTACCGCCACAGCTCGACGCGATGGCGTCGATGCTGACCTCGAACCCGATCTGGATCTCCCGCACCAAGGACGTCGGTTACCTGGACCTGACCGGCGCCATGGCTCTCGGCATCACCGGACCGGTGCTGCGCAGCACCGGCCTGCCGCACGACCTGCGCCGCGACGATCCGTACTGCGGCTACCAGGACTACGAGTTCGACGTGATCACCGACACCGGATGCGACTGCTACGGCCGGTATCTCATCCGGGTACTGGAGATGACGCAGTCACTGCGGATCGTGGAGCAGTGCCTGGAGCGCCTGCGGCCGGGACCGGTGATGGTGGACGACGCCGGGCTCGGCTGGCCGGCCGACCTGTCCGTGGGGCCGGACGGGCTGGGCAACTCGCGCGAACACATCGCCGAGATCATGGGCGATTCGATGGAATCACTCATCCATCACTTCAAGCTGGTCACCGAGGGCTTCGCGGTGCCGCCCGGGCAGGTGGCGGTGTCGGTGGAGGCTCCGCGGGGCGAGTTGCTGGTGCACGCGGTCAGCGACGGCGGCACCCGTCCGTACCGGGTGCACTTCCGCGACCCGTCGTTCACGAATCTGCAGGCAGTGGCAGCGATGTGCGAGGGCGGCATGGTCTCGGACGTGATCGCCGCCGTCGCCAGCATCGACCCGGTGATGGGAGGCGTCGACCGATGAGTGATCCGACCGATCTGGAGCTGGGTCCGATGTTCGGCGCCCGGGCACAGGAGTCGGTACAGCTGTACCGGCCGGGCGCCCGCACCGAGTACCCGCCGCAGGTGGTGCAGCGATTGGAGGACGATGCCGCAGTGCTGATCGCCCGGTATCCCCAGGCCCGTTCCGCGCTGCTACCACTGCTTCACCTGGTGCAGTCCGAGGACGGCTACATCACCCCCGCCGGAATCGAGTTCTGCGCCCGCACACTGGACCTCACCACAGCAGATGTCATCTCGGTGGCCACCTTCTACTCGATGTACCGGCGTGGTCCCACCGGCGACTACCTGGTGGGTGTGTGCACCAACACGCTGTGTGCGGTCCTCGGCGGCGATGCGATCCTGGATTCGCTGTGCGAGCACCTCGATGTGCAGCCGGGGGGCACCACCGCCGACGGCACCGTCACCGTCGAGCGGATCGAGTGCAACGCGGCCTGTGATTACGCACCGGTGGTCATGGTGAACTGGGAGTTCTTCGACGATCAGACCGTCGCCGGTGCCCGCGACCTGGTCGATGCCTTGCGCGCCGGACGGCCACCGTCGCCCTCCCGCGGCGCGCCGCTGGGTACTTTCCGCGAGACGTCCCGGCTGCTAGCCGGATTCGACGACGAACGCCCCGGTGCGGTCTCGGCGTCCGGTGCCGGCGGGGCGCCGACGACGGCCGGCCTGCGGGCCGCCCCGCATCCACCGCAGGTGCGGCCGTGAGCGGGCAGCTGACCCCGGTCCTGTCGGCGCACTGGGGCGACCCCGAGCCGTGGACGCTGACCGGGTACCTGGCTGCGGGCGGCTACACCGGTCTCGAACGCGCACTGTCCATGACGCCCGACGAGGTGATCGAGGTGGTCAAGGACTCCGGTCTGCGCGGTCGCGGAGGCGCCGGCTTCCCCACCGGCCTGAAATGGAGTTTCATCCCGCAGTTGCGGGCCGGCGAGGAGCCCAAGCCGGGCGCCGACAAGCCGCACTACCTGGTGGTGAACGCGGACGAGTCCGAGCCCGGCACCTGCAAGGACATGCCGCTGATGTTCGCGAGCCCGCACACGCTGATCGAGGGCGCGATCATCGCGGGCTACGCCATCCGGGCGGAGCGCGCCTTCATCTACGTCCGCGGCGAGGTGCTGGGCGTGCAGCGCAGGTTGCGGGCCGCCGTCGCCGAGGCGCGCGCCGCCGGCTACCTGGGCGCACCGTTGGGGCCGAACGGCTTCCGGCTGGATCTGGTGGTGCACGGCGGCGCCGGAGCGTACATCTGCGGTGAGGAGACGGCGCTGCTCGACTCACTGGAGGGCCGGCGCGGGCAGCCCCGTCTGCGTCCGCCGTTCCCCGCGGTGGCGGGCCTGTACGCGTGCCCGACCTGTGTGAACAACGTCGAGTCCATCGCCAGTGTCCCGGCGATCCTGGACAACGGTCCGCAGTGGTTCCGTTCGATGGGCACCGAGAAGTCCCCCGGCTTCACGCTGTACTCGCTGTCCGGGCACGTGGCCCGTCCCGGACAGTACGAGGCCGCTCTGGGGATCACGCTGCGGGAACTGCTGGAGCTCGCCGGTGGGGTGCGGCCCGGCCACCGGCTCAAGTTCTGGACACCGGGCGGCTCGTCGACCCCGCTGCTCACACCGGAGCACCTGGACCTGCCCCTGGATTACGACTCGGTGGCCGCCGCGGGTTCGATGCTGGGCACCAAGGCCCTCCAGGTCTTCGACGAGACCACCTGCGTGGTGCGTGCGGTACTGCGCTGGCTGGAGTTCTACGCGCACGAATCGTGCGGCAAGTGCACCCCGTGCCGGGAAGGGACGTACTGGCTGGTGCGGCTGCTGCGCCGGCTGGAACAGGGCGAGGGCCGAGCGGAGGATCTGAGCACCCTGACGGACGTGGCCGACGGCGTTCTCGGAAAGGCCTTCTGTGCGCTCGGCGACGGCGCGGCGAGTCCGATCATGAGTTCGCTCGAGCACTTCCGGGACGAGTACATCCGGCACATCACCGAAGCCGGCTGCCCGTTCGATCCGGTCGCGTCGATGCGGGAGGCACCGGTGGCATCCTCGGGAGGTCCGCGATGACGCCGGAACCGGTCCACGCCAGCATCGATGGGATCGAGATCGAGGTCCCACCGGGAACTCTGGTGATCCGCGCCGCGGAGCAGCTGGGCATCGCCATACCCCGGTTCTGTGATCATCCGCTGCTCGCCCCGGCGGGCGCGTGCCGGCAGTGCCTGGTGGACGTCGAGGGCCAGCGCAAGCCGCTGGCATCCTGCACAACCACGGTCACCGAAGGCATGGTGGTGCGCACCCAGGCCACCTCCGCGATCGCCGCCGGCGCGCAGCGCAGCGTGATGGAGCTGCTGTTGGTGAACCATCCACTGGATTGCCCGGTGTGCGACAAGGGCGGTGAGTGCCCGCTGCAGAACCAGGCGATGTCAGCCGGCCGGCCGCAGTCCCGTTTCCCGGCGGCCGATAAGCGCACCTATCCGAAGCCGATCCCGATCTCGGCGGAAGTGGTGCTGGACCGGGAGCGGTGCGTGCTGTGCGCCCGCTGCACCCGGTTCGCCGACGAGATCGCCGGGGACGATTTCATCGAGTTGCTCGACCGAGGCGCGGCACAGCAGGTGGGCACCGCCGGTGACCAGCCGCTCGACTCCTACTTCTCCGGCAACACGGTGCAGATCTGTCCGGTGGGCGCCCTCACCGGCACCGCGTACCGATTCCGGGCCAGGCCCTTCGATCTGACGTCCACCCCGTCGGCGTGTGAGCACTGCGCGAGCGGTTGCAGCCTGCGGGTCGATCACCGTCGAGGCACGGTACTGCGTCGCCTGGCCGGGGACGACCCGGACGTCAATGAGGAGTGGAACTGCGACAAGGGGCGGTGGGCGTTCACCTACGCCACCGCAGCGGACCGGCTGACCGGTCCGCTGATCCGCAGCGCCGACGGTGCGCTGACCCCGGCGTCGTGGCCGGAGGCCGTCGCGGCCGCCGCGAAAGGACTCGCGGGTGGGCCGGCAGCGGTACTGGCCGGGGGCCGCGGCACCGTCGAGGACCTGTACGCCTACTCGGCCTTCGCGCGGGTGGCCCTGGGCAGCAACGACGTCGACTTCCGCATCCGCGCGCACAGCGCCGAGGAGCAGAGGTTCCTGGCATCCGGCGCGGCGGGCGGGGTGACCTACGCCGATCTGGATCGGGCGAGGACGGTTCTGCTCGCCGGCTTCGAGCCGGAGGAGGAATCACCGATCGTCCACCTGCGGCTGCGGAAGGCGGTGCGCTCGGGGGGTACGCGGGTGCTCTCGATCGCGCCGCTGCGCTCCCGCGGTCTGTCCCGGCTGAGCGGCACCCTGCTGCCCTGCCCTCCCGGCTCGGAGGCGCATGCCCTCGCCGATCCGGAGCTGGCCGCACAGCTCACAGACGGCGCAGTGATCCTGGCCGGGGAACGGCTGGCTGAGGCGCCGGGGGCGCTGGCCGCCGCGGCTCGGCTCGCCCGCGGTACCGGTGCGCGGCTGGCGTGGATCCCCCGGCGCGCCGGGGAACCGGGGGCGGTACTCGCCGGTGCGCTACCGGCGCTGCTGCCCGGCGGCCGGTCGGTGGGCGACGCCGGGCACCGCCGGGAGGTGGAGCGGCACTGGGGCGCTGCGGTACCCGCCGTGCCGGGACGTGAGACCTCGGCGATCCTCGCGGCCGCTGTGTCGGGTGAGCTGACCGCACTGGTGTGCGGGGCCGTCGATATCGGCGACCTGCCGGATCCCCGGGACGCTCGCCGTGCCCTCGACACCGCCTTCGTGGTGAGCCTGGAACAGCGCGCGTCCGAGGTGACCGACCGCGCCGATGTGGTGCTCCCGGTGGCCACCGTCGCGCAGCGCGCCGGCACCTTTCTCGACTGGGAGGGGCGGCCCCGCCGGTTCCGGGCGGCACTGCCCTCGCCGGGCGCCGCAGCCGATGCACGGGTGCTCGCGATGCTCGCCAGGGCCATGCACGCCGATCTCGGTTTCACCGACTCCGACGGTGCCGCCCGCGCCCTGGAGGGACTGGGCGGACCTGCGTGCGCCGCCGCCGCTGCACCTGCCGGGCCACCGGACCCGGTGACGGACCCGGCGGAGCGGGAACCGGGACTCGCACCCGGGCCCGGTGAAGCACTGTTGGCCACCTGGCGGCACCTGCTGGACCTGGGCCGGGGGCAGGACGGTGAGCCGAACCTCGCGGCCACCGCACGGCCGCCGGTGGCCCGGATGTCGGCGGCGACCGCGGACGAGATCGCCGCGACCGACGGCGAACCGGTCACCGTCCGCACTGACCGCGGTGCGATCACGCTGCCACTCGTGGTGACCGACATGCCGCACCGGGTGGTGTGGCTGCCACGGAACTCGCCGGGGAGCACGGTGTCCGAGAGCCTCGGCGCCGGATGGGGCGCGCTGGTGCGGATCGAGGCCCACCGATGAACGCGCCGGCCGCGCCCCGTCTGCCGGTGGACCTGTCCGCGTTCGGTCACGATCCGTGGTGGCTGATCCTGGCGAAAGCGGTGGCGGTGTTCGCCTTCCTGGTGCTGACGGTGCTCTCCGCGATCCTGATCGAACGCAAGGTCATGGCCCGGATGCAGCACCGCTACGGTCCGAACCGGCTGGGGCCGTTCGGTATTCTGCAGTCCCTCGCCGACGGGATCAAGCTGGCGCTCAAGGAGGGCATCACCCCGTCCGGGGTCGACAAGCCGGTGTACCTGTTGGCGCCGGTCGTCGCCACCGTCCCGGCGTTCCTGGCGTTCGCGGTGATCCCGTTCGGTCCGCAGGTCTCGGTGTTCGGCACCCGAACCCCGTTGCAACTGACCGATCTTCCGGTGGCCGTGCTCTATCTTCTGGCGGTCACCAGCATCGGGGTGTACGGCATCGTCCTGGCCGGCTGGTCGTCCGGGTCGACGTATCCCCTGCTCGGCGGTCTGCGCTCGACGGCGCAGGTGATCAGTTACGAGGTGGCGATGGGTCTTTCCCTGGCCGCGGTCTTCCTGTACGCGGGCACCATGGCCACGTCGGGGATCGTCGCCGCGCAGCAGAACACATGGTACGTCTTCCTGCTGTTGCCCTCGTTCGTGGTGTACCTGGTGTCGATGGTCGGTGAGACCAACCGGGCCCCGTTCGACCTCCCCGAGGCCGAAGGGGAACTGGTGGGCGGCTTCCACACCGAGTACAGCTCATTGAAGTTCGCCATGTTCATGCTCGCCGAATACGTGAACATGACCACTGTCTCGGCACTGGCCGTCACTCTGTTCCTGGGTGGATGGCACGCGCCGTGGCCGGTCGGCGTGATCAGCGGCGCGAACACCGGATGGTGGCCGGTGCTGTGGTTCACCGCGAAGGTGTGGGTGCTGCTGTTCGGTTTCATCTGGCTGCGCACCACCTTGCCACGGCTGCGGTACGACCAGTTCATGCGGTTCGGATGGCAGGTGCTGATCCCCACTGCGCTGGCGTGGGTCCTGGTCGTGGGTGCGGTTCGGGCGTGGGCGCTGGCCGGGCATTCGACGACGCTTCTCGCCCCGGCGGTCTCGGCCGCGTTCACCACCGCGGTGCTGGCGGTGCTGGTGCTGCGGCACCGCCGGCAGCGAGCGAGCGGCCCGAGCCGCGACCCGGATCCGCAGTCCTACTCCGTGCCCTTCGACCCGATGGCCGGGGGGTTCCCGGTGCCACCGCTTCCGGGGCAGTACCTACCGGAGTCCACGCGGGCGCCCCTGCCGCGCGGAACGAAGAAGGAGGCCACTCATGGCTGATCCGCTCGGGCTCGCCGGTTTCGGCGTGACCCTGCGCACCATGTTCAGCAAACCGGTGACGGAGCAGTACCCGGAGCAGAAGGAGCCCACGGCGCCGCGTTACCACGGCCGGCACCAGCTCAACCGGTACGCCGACGGCCTGGAGAAGTGCATCGGGTGCGAGCTGTGCGCGTGGAGCTGCCCCGCGGACGCGATCTACGTCGAGGGCGCCGATAACACCGAGCAACGGCGCTATTCGCCCGGCGAACGCTACGGACGGGTGTACCAGATCAACTACCTGCGGTGCATCGGATGCGGCCTGTGCGTGGAGGCGTGTCCCACCCGGGCACTGACGATGACCAACGACTACGAGATGGCCGACGGTGACCGCGCCGCCCTGATCTACGACAAGGACGACCTGCTGGCCCCCTTACACGAGGGCGAGGAGCCGCCACCGCACCCGCTGCGCGAGGGGCTCACCGCCGCGGACTACTACCGGGGGGAGGTGGATTCGTGACCGGGGAGCAGATCACGTTCGCGGTGGTGGCGGTTCCGGCGGTGCTGTTCGCACTCGGCGTGGTACTGGCGTCGAAGGCGGTCTACTCCGCACTGTGCCTGGCGGCCACCATGATCCTGTTGGCCGTCGCCTACCTGGCTCAGGGCGCGATGTTCCTGGGTGTGGTGCAGGTGGTGGTGTACACCGGCGCCGTCATGATGCTGTTCCTGTTCGTGGTGATGCTGGTGGGCGTGGACGCCTCGGACTCCCTGGTGGAGACACTGCGCGGGCACCGCATCGCGGCGGCAGTGGCCGGCCTCGGATTCGGGATGCTGATGGTCGGACTGATCGCCCGTGCGTCACTGCCCGGCCGGCCGTTGCAGGCGGGCCCGTCGACCGGTTCGGCCCCCTTCCCGTCCCATGACGGGTACCCACCGAACTCCGTCGAAGCCCTGGCGGAGACCGTCTTCGTCAGGTTCCTGTGGACCTTCGAGCTGACCGCGGCACTGCTGATCACGGCCACGCTCGGCGCGATGATCCTCGCTCATCGCGAGCGGCTGGAGGCGGCACTGTCCCAGCGGGAACGGTCGATCCTGCGGTTCCGGGAGGGACGGCGCGCCACACCTCTGCCGAACCCCGGGGTGTACGCGCTCGGCAACGCCGTCGACCTGCCCGCTCTGCTGCCGGACGGTTCTCCCGCCCCTGACTCGGTGAACCACACTCTCGCGCCGCGGGTGCCCGGGCAGCGACGGGCACTGCCCGACCGTCCGCCGACGCTCGACGACGAGGCACCGTCGGCGGTGCGACGGGGCGGAGGTCCGGCGTGAATCCGCACCTGTACCTGTACCTGGCCGCCCTGCTGTTCTCCATCGGTGCGGCCGGTGTGCTGCTGCGCCGCAACGCCATCGTGGTGTTCATGTGCGTGGAGCTGATGCTCAACGCGGCGAACCTCGCGCTGGTCACCGCGGGCCGGATGCACGCCGTCCCACAGGGACAGGTGCTCGCGTTCTTCACCATGGTGGTCGCGGCCGCCGAGGTGGTGGTGGGGCTGGCGATCATCATCGCCATCTTCCGGGTGCGACGGTCGGTGTCCGTCGACGAGCCTCATCTGCTGAGGCGGTGACGGTGACCGGACTGCTCGCGGCTCTGCCGCTGATCCCCCTCGCCGGAGCGGCGCTGCTCCTGCTCGGCGGCCGACGGATCGACCGGGTCGGCCCGCTGCTGGGCACCGTCGCCGCGGCTGCGTCGTTCGTGGTCGCGGCAGCGTCCTTCCTCGCGCTCACCGCGCGGGATCCCGCTGACAGGTCCGTGGATGTGGTTCTCCGCCACTGGTTCACCGGCGGTGGGTGGTCGGTGGATCTGGCACTGCGGCTGGACCAGTTGTCGGTGTGCTTCGCACTGCTGATCACCGGCGTGGGCACGCTGATCCACGTCTACTCGATCGGTTACATGGCAGGCGATCCCGCCCGGCGCAGATTCTTCGGCTACCTGAACCTGTTCCTCGGCGCGATGCTGATACTGGTGCTCGCCGGCGATCTGGTGGTGCTCTACCTGGGCTGGGAGGGCGTGGGCCTGGCCTCGTACCTGCTGATCGGCTTCTGGCAGCACAAGCGCTCTGCGGCGACTGCTGCGCGGAAGGCGTTCGTGGTCAACCGGGTCGGCGATATCGGGCTGGCACTGGCGGTCGCGGTCACCGTCACCACGTTCGGCACCACCACGTTCACCGAGTTCCTCCCCCGGGCCGGCGCGGCCGGCGAGGGCACGCTCACCTGGCTGGGCCTGTTGCTCCTGCTGGCGGCGTGCGCGAAGTCGGCGCAGGTGCCGTTGCAGAGCTGGCTCGGCGACGCCATGGAGGGGCCGACGCCGGTGTCCGCGCTGATCCACGCCGCGACCATGGTGACCGCCGGGGTGTACCTGCTGGTGCGCACCGGCCCGGTGTTCGAAGCCGCCCCGGTGGCGCAGGCCTTCGTGCTCGGGGTGGGTACGGTGACGATACTGTTCGGTGCCGTCATCGGTTGTGCGAAGGACGACATCAAGAAGGCGCTCGCGGCGTCGACCATGAGCCAGATCGGGTACATGGTGCTGGCCGCCGGACTGGGGCCGGCCGGGTACGCGCTGGCGATCGCGCACCTGCTGGCGCACGGCTGCTTCAAGGCGGGGCTGTTCCTGGGCGCCGGATCGGTGATGCACGGCATGGACGACGAGACCGACATGCGCCGCTACGGGGGCCTGCGCTCGGCGATGCCGGTCACCGCGGTCACCTTCGGCCTGGGATATCTGGCGATCATCGGGGTCCCGCCACTGTCGGGCTTCTTCACCAAGGACGGGATCATCGAGGCGGCCCTCGGCCGCGGCGGTCCGACGGGGATCGTGCTCGGCGCCGTCGGCGTGCTCGGTGCGGCGATCACCGGCTACTACATGACCCGGGTGATGGTGATGACCTTCTTCGGCGAGCCTCGCTGGCAGGAGGGCACGCATCCGCACGAGTCTCCCGCGGTCATGACGGCCCCGATGGTCGTGCTCGCGATCGGCAGCATCGGCGCGGGTGCGCTGCTCGTGCTCGGTGGACGTCTCGCCGAGTTCCTCGCGCCCGCAGTCGGGTCCGCGCCGCCGGCGCACCACCTGCTCCCCGTGTGGGCGGTGACGGCGCTGGTCGTCGGGGCGGTGGCGATCGGTGTCGTGGTGGCGGTGCGCACCACCGCGGTCGTGCCGCGCACCGCACCGTCGACAGTCAGTGCGGTGACCCGAGCGGCGCGGCGCGACCTGTACGGCGACGCGGTCAACGAGGCGGTGTTCATGCGTCCCGGACAGCGGCTCACCTCGGCACTGGTGGCCGTCGAGACTCGGGGCGTCGACGGCGCCGTCGACGCGCTCGGTCCGGGTGTCGGCGGCGCGTCGGTGCTACTGCGCCGCTGGCAGAGCGGTTACGCACGCAGCTACGCGCTGACCATGTTGGCGGGTACCGCCGTGTTGATCGGCGCCGCGGCGGTGTGGCTGTCATGACCGTCGCATGGCTGACCCTGCTGTGGCTGCTGCCGGCGGCCGGCGCCGTCGTCGCGGCGGCGCTGCCGCGGATGGCCCGGTGGACCGGATCCGTCACCGCACTGGGCGCGCTGGCGATCAGTGTCGGATTGGCGGTGGCCTTCGATCCGGCAAGCGGCTTCCAGTTCGTCGAATCCCGGCAGTGGATACCGTCGTTCGGCGCCGGCTATCGGCTCGGGCTCGACGGCACGGCGCTGGTGCTGGTGCTGCTCACCACCGCGCTGGTGCCGGTGCTGCTGCTCGCCCAGCGGGAGCGGTCGGCCGGGTACACCGCGCTCACGCTCGCCGTGCAGTCACTGGTGCTGTTGAGCTTCGTCACCACCGACGTCCTGCTGTTCTACCTGGTCTTCGAGGCCATGCTGATCCCGCTGTACCTCTTGCTGAACGGTTTCGGCGGCACCGGCAGCGAGCGCCGGGTCCGGACCAGGGCGGCGGTGAAGTTCCTGCTGTACAACCTCGCCGGTGGTCTGGTGATGCTCTCGGCGGTGATCGCGCTGTACCGGGTGGCCGGCACCTTCGACCTGCGCGTGCTGCTCGACGGTGCCCGGCCCGGTCCGGGCACCGCACAGGACCTGATCTTCCTGGGCTTCATGGTGGCCTTCGCGGTGAAAGCGCCGCTGTGGCCACTGCACACCTGGCTGCCCGGCGCGGCGGTGCAGACCACACCGCCGACGGCGGTGCTGATGATGGCGGTGGTGGACAAGGTGGGAACGTTCGCCATGCTGCGCTACTGCCTGACCCTGTTCCCGGATGCCGCAGCGCGATTCGCGCCGTGGGTGGCGGGCCTGGCGGTGGTGGGCATCGTCTACGGGGCGATCCTGGCGATCGGGCAGAGCGATGTGATGGCCCTGATCGCGTACACCTCGATCAGTCATTTCGGTTTCATCATCCTGGGGATCTTCGCGCGGACACCGGATTCCCAGGCGGGTTCGGTGCTGTACATGGTCAATCACGGGGTGGCCACCGCCGCCCTGTTCCTCACCGCCGGGTACCTGGTCGCGCGACGCGGCAGCCGGCGGATCGAGGACTTCGGCGGAGTGTGGTCGCGGGCACCGCGTTTCGGGGCGGTCTTCCTGATCGCCGGGCTGGCGACGTTGTCGCTGCCCGGTCTCGGACCGTTCGTGTCCGAATTACTGGTGGTGGTGGGCACCTACCCGCGGTGGGCGGTGGCCGCGATCGTCGCGGTGACCGCGCTGGTGCTCTCGGCGCTGTACGTGCTGTGGACCTACCAGCGGATGTTCACCGGTCCGGTGTCCGAGCCCGTCGAGCGCACCGTCGACGACGCCCGGGGGCGAGAGCTGGTGGTGCTGGTACCGCTGATCGTCGCACTGCTGGGCCTGGGCGTGTTCCCCGGTCCGGCGCTCGATGTGATCGGCCCCGCGGTGGCACCGACCACCACGGAGGTGACGCGATGAACCCCTCGATCGAGTACGCGCAGGTCGCGCCGACGCTGATCGTGTTCGGTGCCGCGGTCGCCGGTGTCCTGGTGGAGGCGTTCGCTCCGGCGCGCATGCGTACCGTCGTCCACGGGGTGCTGGGCGGCGGCGCGGTGGTGGCGGCGCTGGTCTGCGTGATCGTGCTGGCACGCTCCGACGGTGCCGCCCGGGCCGTGCTCGCGGGCTCGGTCGCGGTGGACGGTCTGGCGCTGGCCCTCCAGGGGCTGCTGCTGGCGTCGGCGATCCCGGCGATCGCGCTGATGGTGGCCCGCAATGAGGCTCTGACGCACACCGAGGCGGTGCCGCTGACACTGTTCGCACTCGGCGGGATGATGGCCTTCGTCTCCGCGCAGGACCTGTTGACGCTGTTCGTGGCGTTGGAGGTGTTCTCGCTACCGCTGTACCTGATGTGCGCGCTGGCGCGCCGCCGCGGACTGTTGCCGTTGGAAGCGGCGCTGAAGTACTTCCTGCTGGGCGCCTTCAGCTCGGCGATCCTGCTCTTCGGGATAGCTCTGCGATTCGCCTCCACCGGCGTGGTGGCACTGGACGGTGTGCCGCAGGACATGGTGCTCGGGACCGCGGGTGCGGCGTTGATCGGGGTGGGGCTGCTGTTCAAAGTGGGTGCGGTGCCGTTTCATTCGTGGGTGCCGGACGTGTACCAGGGAGCGCCCACACCGGTGACCGCATTCATGGCCGCGGCCACGAAAATCGCGGCGGTCGGGGTGCTGCTGCGGCTGGTGCTGGTGGGTTTCGGCGAGGTCCCGTGGCGTCCGGTGGTGGCGACGGTGGCGGTGCTGAGTGTGGTGGCCGGATCGGTCATGGCGCTCACCCAGTCCGACGTGAAGCGGTTGTTGGCGTACTCGGCGATCGCGCACACCGGTTTCCTACTGATCGGGGTGTTCGCGGGCACCGTCCGCGGAGTGGGGGCGGTGTGCTTCTACCTCGCCGTCTACGGGTTGAGCACCGTCGGCGCGTTCGCGCTCGCGGGTGCGGTCCGCGATACCCGGCCCGACGGCGGCTCGGTGGAGGCCGGGGATCTGGCTCAGTGGGCGGGGCTCGGCCGGAGCCGTCCGGTGCTGGCGGCGGCGATGGCACTGTTCCTGTTGTCGCTGGCGGGCATTCCGCTGACCGCCGGTTTCACCGGGAAGTTCGCGGTGTTCTCGGCGGCGGCGGAGCGCGGCGGTGGGTGGCTGGTGGTGGTCGGTGTGCTCGCCAGTGCGGTGGCTGCGGCGTTCTACTTCCGGGTGCTGGCCGTGATGTACTTCGCGCCCGCGCCGGAGTTCGAGCCGGATGTGCCGCCGGTGGATCCGTTGACCGGTCTCACGATCGGGCTCGGCGTCGTCGTGGTGGTGGCGCTGGGGGTCTTCCCACAGCCGGCGCTCGATCTGTTCGGTGAGCTCACGGTGTTGGGGCTGCGGTGAGCGGCGGCACGTAGAATCGTAGGTCATGAGTGAGAAGCCGCTTCCGTTCAGCAACGGCCTGCAGTTGAAGTCGATGGGTGCCGTCCTGCTGCTGGTACTCGGCGTGCTGATCTGGCGGCTCACCGACGCCACGACCACCGGCGCCCGGGTGCTGATCGTCGCCGCGATCATCTTCGAGATCCTCTTCTTCGTGGGTCTGATCTACGCCAGCAAGTTGATCAAACGCCAGCACGACCGGGCGGAGGCCGCGTACCGGGCGCAGATCGCCGCGCAGGTCGAGGCGCAGAAGCAGCAGCCGGACCAGCAGTGAGTACTCCCAAGCCCGCACGTAAGCGGATGCCTGCGGCCGAGCGCCGCAATCAGTTGGTGGACATCGCCCGTTCGGTGTTCGCCGACCGCGGGTACGAGGCGGCCACCATCGAGGAGATCGCGGCGAAGGCCGGCGTCTCCAAGCCGGTGGTGTACGAGCACTTCGGCGGCAAGGAGGGCCTGTACGCGGTGGTGGTGGACCGCGAGATGGAGATCGTGCTGCAGGTCTTCTCCCGGGCGATGCTCGAAGACCGCTCCAAGACCCGGATCGAGCAGATCGCACTCGCGCTGTTGACCTACGTCGAGGATCGCGCCGACGGTTTCCGCATCCTCACGCGCAACAGTTCCGTCGAGCACTCCGGCGGCTATTCGACGCTGCTCAATGACCTGGTGGGGCAGGTGGAGAGTCACCTGGAAGGTGAGTTCGCGGCCAAGAACCTGGACCCCGGCCTGGCGCCGCTGTACGCACAGGCCCTGGTCGGGATGGTCGCGATGACCGCCCAGTGGTGGCTGGAGGTGCGTGTTCCGCCGAAGGAGGCGGTGGCCGCGCACATCGTGAACCTGTCCTGGTACGGCCTGATCGGCCTCAAGGAGAACCCCGGCGCCATCGCACCCAGTCACCTCAAGGTCGCCGACGGCGCTCCGGATGGCGTGGCCGCCGACTGAATCGCGACCGTCTCGCAACCCTGCGGGCCGGTCCCGATGTGTCGGACCACGCCCATAGACTGGTGCCGTGTCCAACCCCGCCCCCACTGATGTCCCAGCCCTGTCCGGACTGACCGGGGCGGTCGCCGCCGATCCGGACGTCACCGCGTTCACCGAGGCAGCGGGCCGGAGTGAGCTGACCGTCACCGCGGTCGACGGTGCCCGTCCGTTCCTGATCTCAGCGCTGGCGAGCCGCGCCCCGGTACTGGTGGTCACCGCCACCGGCCGTGAGGCCGACGATCTGACCTCCGAGTTGCGGGAGAGCCTCGGTGCGGATGCGGTGGCCCAGTTCCCCAGCTGGGAGACCCTCCCGCATGAGCGGCTGTCCCCCGGCGCGGACACCGTCGGGCGGCGGTTACAGGTGCTGCGGCGCCTGGCGCACCCGGCCGACGCACAGTACGGGGCGCCGCTGCGGGCCGTCGTGGCGACGGTGCG
Organism: Tsukamurella serpentis; assembly: GCF_054780975.1. NCBI lineage: Bacteria > Bacillati > Actinomycetota > Actinomycetes > Mycobacteriales > Tsukamurellaceae > Tsukamurella > Tsukamurella serpentis. The sequence continues at coordinate 532,648 of NZ_BAAGVH010000003.1, read as the reverse complement.
CTCCCTGGTGCAGCCGATGGCGCCCGGTCTCGGGGACGCCCCTGCGGTCACCCTGCGCGAGGGCGTCGAGTACGACTTCGACACCCTCATCGAGACCCTCGTCGAGCTCGCCTACACCCGCGTCGACATGGTCGGTAAGCGTGGTGAGTTCGCGGTGCGCGGCGGCATCCTGGACGTCTTCCCCACCACCACCGACCTACCGGTCCGGGTGGAGTTCTGGGGCGATGAGATCACCGATCTGCGGGCCTTCTCGGTCGCAGATCAGCGCTCACAGCCCGAGGTCGAGGTCGGCACCGTGCACGTGTATCCGTGCCGCGAACTCCTGCTGACCGCAGAGGTCCGTGACCGTGCGCAGACGCTCAAAGCCGAGAACGAGTCCGACGCCGCGCTGGTGGAGATGCTGGAGAAGCTCGCCCAGGGCATCCCGGTCGAGGGTATGGAAGCGCTGATCCCCGCACTGTCTCCGGGCGAACTGCAACTGCTCACCGATGTCGTGCCCGCAGGCACCCACACCGTGCTGCTCGATCCGGAGAAGGTACGCACCCGGGCCGCCGACCTCGCCCGCACCGGACAGGAGTTCCTGGAAGCCTCCTGGACCGCCGCGGCGCTGGGTTCGGCCGCGCCCCTGGACCCGAGTGGCATGAACCTCGGAGCCAGCGCCTACCGCGACCTCGACGACGTTCGCGCGAGCACCGTCGCCCTCGGGATCCCCTGGTGGACCGTCTCGCCGCTGGCCGCCGGACCGGAGACCGGCGACGGCCACCTGAGCATCCGGGCCGAGCAGGCACCGTCGCCCCGCGGCTCGGAGGCCGAGGCGGAGAAGCTGTTCGCGAACCTGCGTGCGCATACCGCGTCCGGTGGCTCCGCGGTGATCGTGGTCGCCGGCCAGGGCACCCGCACCCGGATCCTGGAGCGGCTGCGGGACGCCGAGGTCCCCGCCGGTGAACTCGGAACCGGTGCACCGCCGCAGCCCGGCACCGTGGGCGTGCTGCGCGGCAGCCTGCAGACCGGCCTGACCCTGCCCTCACAGAAGCTGGTCGTCCTCGCCGAACCCGATCTCACCGGCAACCGGGTCGCCGGTGTGGGCGACGGCCGGCGACTGCCGGCCAAGCGACGCAACCAGGTCGATCCACTGGCCCTGACCGCCGGGGACCTGGTGGTGCACGACGAGCACGGCATCGGCAAGTTCGTGGAGATGATCGAACGGACCGTGGCCGGAGCGCGCCGCGAGTACCTGGTGATCGAGTACGCGCCCAGCAAGCGGGGCCAGCCCGGCGACAAACTGTTCGTCCCGATGGAATCGCTGGACCAGCTCTCCCGGTACGTCGGCGGCGAGATGCCGGCACTGTCGAAGATGGGCGGCAGCGACTGGCAGAACACCAAACGTAAGGCACGCAAGGCCGTCCGCGAGATCGCCGGCGAGCTGGTGCAGCTGTACGCGGCCCGCAATGCCGCACCGGGACACGCCTTCGCCGCCGATTCACCGTGGCAGCGCGAGATGGAGGACGCCTTCCCGTTCACCGAGACCGTGGACCAGATGACGGTGATCGGCGACGTCAAGGCCGATATGGAGAAGCCCGTCCCGATGGACCGCGTGGTGATCGGCGACGTGGGCTACGGCAAGACCGAGATCGCGGTGCGCGCGGCGTTCAAGGCCGTCCAGGACGGCAAACAGGTGGCGGTGCTGGTACCGACCACGCTGCTCGCGCAACAGCACCTCAAGACCTTCGAGGACCGGATGCAGGGCTTCCCGGTCACCGTCAAGGGCCTGTCCCGGTTCACCGACAAACTCGAGACGCAGCAGGTCCTCGAGGGCCTCGCGGACGGCAGCGTCGACGTGGTGGTGGGAACGCACCGGCTGCTGCAGACCGGAGTCCGCTGGAAGGACCTGGGCCTGGTCGTGGTCGACGAGGAACAGCGCTTCGGCGTCGAGCACAAGGAGCACATCAAGGCGCTGCGCACCAACGTGGACGTGCTCACCATGAGCGCCACCCCGATCCCCCGCACGCTGGAGATGTCGATGGCCGGCATCCGGGAGATGTCGACGATCCTCACGCCGCCGGAGGAACGGCACCCGGTGCTGACGTACGTGGGCGCGTACGACGCCAAGCAGGTGGCCGCCGCCATCCGGCGTGAGCTGCTGCGCGACGGTCAGGTCTTCTACGTGCACAACCGGGTCAGCTCGATCGACAAGGCCGCCAAGCAGATCCGGGACATGGTGCCCGAGGCCCGGGTGGTGGTGGCGCACGGCCAGATGGGCGAGGAGGCTCTGGAGAGCACGGTGCAGGGCTTCTGGAACCGGGAGTTCGACGTCCTGGTGTGCACCACGATCGTCGAGACCGGGCTGGACATCTCCAATGCCAACACGCTGATCGTGGAGCGGGCGGAGAACCTGGGTCTGTCACAGCTGCACCAGCTGCGCGGGCGCGTCGGCCGTTCCCGCGAGCGCGGCTACGCCTACTTCCTGTATCCGTCGGAGAAGCCGCTCACCGAGACCGCCTACGACCGGCTCGCGACCATCGCGCAGAACAACGACCTCGGCGCCGGCATGGCGGTGGCGATGAAGGATCTGGAGATCCGCGGCGCCGGTAACGTGCTCGGCGCCGAACAGTCCGGGCACGTCGCCGGTGTCGGATTCGATTTGTACGTGCGGTTGGTGGGTGAGGCGGTGCAGGCCTACCGGGCCGCCGCCGACGGCCGGCCGGTCGCCGCACCCGAGGAGCAGAAGGAGGTGCGGATCGACCTACCGGTGGACGCGCACATCCCTCCCGACTACGTCACCAGTGACCGGCTCCGCCTGGAGGCCTACCGCAAGCTGGCAGCGGCGCACGACGATGCCGCCGTTGCCGAGGTGTTCACCGAACTCGACGACCGGTACGGTCCCCCGCCGGTGGAGGTGCAGCGACTGGCCGCGATCGCACGGCTGAGGTCGCTGGCCCGCGCGATGGGCGTCACCGAGATCACCCTCACCGGCACGAACCTGCGCGTCGCACCACTGGAGCTGCGGGACTCGCAGCAGATGCGACTCAAGCGCCTGTACCCCGGCGGTTCCTTCCGGGCGGCCACCCGCACCGTCACCTTCCCGCTGCCTCGAGTCGGCGGCGGCGGTGTGGGCAGTGAACGCGTCCGCGACATCGAGGTGTTGCAGGCGGTGGCCGATTTCCTGGCCGCGATGGACGGCAAGGGCGCCGGCTACTGGCGCCTCGACCAGCCGCCGCGCACCACCCCGGCGGCGGCCGGGTGAGCACCGTCGTCCTGGTCGGCCCGGCGCTGCCCGCGCTGGTCCCGGCGGCCGCGATCACCGCCCTGACCGGGACGGTCTACTACACCGGGGAACTGCCGCGAACGCTCACCTCGAACCTGCCGAACGGCCGGCCGCTGCGCGGCGACAGCATTCCCGACGGCGCGGTTCTGCTCTCCTCCGATCCCGGCCACCCCGCGGTGCTCGCGCTGCGCGAGGCGGGCGCCGAGGTGATCACGGCTCCCAACCCCACCGGGCTGGAGGTGCTCGACACCGTCGCCCTGATCGACCGACTGCGTACGGAGGGCCCGTGGGAGGCCGAGCAGACCCACGCGAGCCTGCTGCGCTACCTGGTGGAGGAGACCTACGAGGTGGCCGATGCGGTGGCGGCGCTCGACGGCCCCGAACCGGGTGCCCGGGACGAACTGCGCAGCGAACTGGGTGACCTCCTCCTCCAGGTCGTCTTTCATTCGCGGATCGCGCAGGACCATCCGGAGCCCTTCGACATCGACGACGTCGCCCGCACCCTGTCGGCGAAGGTGCGCCGGCGCACGCCGCACCTGTCCGACGGCGGCGAGGTGGACGTGGCGACCCAGGCGCGGAACTGGGAGCGGCAGAAGCAGCTCGAACGCGGCGAGCACAGCACCTCGGTTCTCGACTCGATCTCCCTCGGCCAGCCCGCACTGGCACTGGTCGCGAAGGTCTTCGAGCGACTGCGGTCCGTGGATTTCCCCAGCTCGCTGGTGCCGGCGGAGCTGCGCACCGTCACCGTCGACCCGGCGCAGCAGGACGCGGCGTTCGAGCTGGACTACCGGCGCCGGGTTCTCGCCTTCATGGATCGGGTGCGTGCCGCGGAGGCCGTCATGGCGGCGTCGAGGGCGTCCGGGCGGGTAGACTCGTGGGCCGACGCCTGGGATGCGGATCACACCGGGAACCCTCAGGCTCAGCCCGGACGTTGAGATCACGTCAGCACACAGCAAGTTCGAGAGAGTTCACGCAGAGCAATGGTCAGTTCCCGTATCCGCGCGGCGGTCGCGATCGGCCTCGCGTCGACCGTGCTCGCCTCCTGCGGCAGGCTGGCCGGCCCGGACATCCCGCAGGGCATCCCGCCCGGGCCGGGCGTTCCGGTGCCCTACATCAACGTCAACGGACCCGGCCGCACCGCCGAACTGCTGCGCAACTGGGCGACCCCGATCAGCGTGGCCACCGGCATTCCGGTGATCTCCCTGCAGGCCTACGGCAACGCTGCGGAGGCGCTGCGCCAGCGCACCCCGGAGTGCGGTATCACGTGGACCACTCTCGCCGGGATCGCCTTCATCGAGAGCAAGCACGGCACCTATCACGGGGCGACGGTGGCCGCGGACGGCAAGGTCTCGCCGCCGATCCGCGGCGTGCCTCTGGACGGGACGAACGGCAACCGGGAAATCCTCGCCACCGGCACCGATCCGCTGCGGCCGAATGCGAAGTTCGACGCCGCGATGGGGCCGTTCCAGTTCATCCCCGAGACCTGGCAGCGGTTCGGAGTGGACGCCAACGGTGACGGCAAGGCCGATCCGGACAACATCGACGACGCCGCCATGACCGCGGCGCGGTACCTGTGCGTCTCCGGTAAGGACCTCACCACCGCGAAGGGCTGGGAGAAGGGCGTGATGGTCTACAACCAGTCCCGCAAGTACGTCCTCGACGTGCGGGACGCGGCCGCCGCGTACTCGATCAACGTCCAGCCCTGATCGCTGCTGCGCGGCTGCCCGGTTCGCGAGCGCCGGTCAGTCCGCGGCGCGGCACGAGTCGAGTTGCGCACGCAGATCGGCGCACTCGTCCTCCAGCGTCAGAATGCGATCGACGCCCTGCAGGTTGACGCCGGTGGAGACCAACTCGGTGATCCGCCGCACCCGCGCGATGTCGTTCTCGCTGTACCGGCGGGTTCCGCCCGCGGTGCGCTGCGGGGTGATCAAGTGCCGCCGCTCATAGAGCCTGAGCGTCTGCAGGCCGACCTGCGAGAGCTCGGAGGCCACGGAGATGCTGTACACGCCGAGGTCGGAGCGTAGGTGCGACGGTTCGGTCATCGCACTCCTCCTTCGGGTTCACTCCGCCCGGACGCACACCGGCACGCCCGGACGGCGAAAATCTGATTCGATGAGTATAGATCGGTTCAGCTGCGGGGAAGGTCGGTCAGCGGCGGCAGGTCCGCGAGCGCGGCGTCGTAGGCGTCGATCAGCCAGGCCCCGGACCGGTCCGCTATAAGCACGTCGTCACCGTCGTCGAGGGCACCGTCGAAGAACCGCACCCGCCAGGGCGTGCCGGCGTCGCCGTCACCGTTGCCGGCGAACTGCTCCGTGGTGGTGGCCAGGAGGTAGCGGCCCAGTTCGAAATCGACGCGCAGCGCGAAGTGCTCGCCCACCTTCTCCACTCGCGCTTCGCGCTGCGTCGAAACCTCCAGCGCCCGCAGGGCGTCCGTGTACCGTCCGGTCAGCTCCGGCCTGTGGGACACGTGTCACTCGATTCTGCTCGGCCCGCCAGCGGCCGATTGTCCGACCGGACGCCCACGTTACGCGATGCCCACGCGCTTGCCCTCCGCGACGGCTGCGTGCCCCAGCGCCCGCGCGCGCTCGGCGACGACGGGAGCCTTGCGGCGTACCGAGCGGGCGGCGCCGGCCGCCTCCCCGGAGGCCTCGTCACGGAGATCCTGCAGCTTCTCGCCGGCGGCGCTGAGCAGACCGGATGCGGTATCGGCGGCGTCCGCGAGGACGGGCCGGGCCCGGTCGACGGCGTCGCTGAGTACCGGCTTGGCCTTCTCGACCGCGTCGGTCACGGCGGGACGGACCTTGTCGACGGCGTCGCTGACCACCGGCTTGGCCTTGTCCACCGCGTCGGTCACGGCGGGACGGACCTTGTCGATCGCCTGGTGGCCGTACTCCTGAGCGGCCTCCTGGGCGGCGTGGGCGCGATCGCGCCAGCCGGTCTGGTCCTGATCGCCCGGCGCGATGGCGGCGACTGCACCGGAGACCTTCGTCGAGGCCTGCTCGGCGGCCTTGCGGGCACGCCAGGCGACACCCGGCTTGCCCTCGGTGTCGAATCCGGCGATGAGCAGTCCGCCCAGCAGCGAGAGGTTCTTGACGAACTCCACCTGCTGTTCCCGGCGGCGGACCGGATCGGTCTCGTTCCAGAACGCGTGGTCCATGACGGTGCCCGGCACCAGCGTGCCGGCCAGCGCCAGGGAGGCCACCCGCGGCACCCGCCCGACCGCCAGCAGCAGGCCGCCGCCGAGCTGGACACCGGAGTTGATGCGCACCCAGGTACCGGGATCGGTGGGCACCATCGACGATTCCGGGAGGGAATCGGTGGCCTTGTTCACCAGCGGGGCGACCGCCTCGGCCCTCGCCCGGGGATCACCTGTGAGGCCGGTGTAGCCGTTGTAGATGAAGATCGATCCGAGTAGTGGACGTGCGATACGACGAATCATGTGCAGCTCCGATCTGTGTGTGATGGCCGGCCCGGCGAGACCGGCAGGGTGGCCGGTCAGCGCCCGGTGAGCTTGTCCTTGAGGTCGTCGACGCCTTCCTTGACGCGGTCCGCGGCGTCGGTGATCTTGTCCTTGATCGACGCCTCGGCCTGGTCGGCACGGCCCTCGGTGCGGAGCTCGTCGTCGTTGAGCGCGGAGCCCGCGGCCTCCTTGGCGCGTCCGGTGAGATCCTGCGCCTTGTTCTTCGCGTCGTCGGTGAAACCCATGTCACTCTCCTTGTTCGGTGGTGGTCGATCGCTCGGTGGCCGGTGGAGTCACAGCTGGTGTCCGTGCCGTCCCCTGGACGTGTTGCCGCACGTGTTACTGCACCCCGATGGCGATCACGGTGATGAGGATGATCAGCAGCAGCGCTCCGATCACGAGTCCGCTCCGCGGGTGGAGCACCAGGGGCTCGGCAGCCCTGACAGGTGCTTCCGCGTCGCCGACCCTCGGGTCCGCGCATGTCTCGATCATCGTTGCTCCCATCCGAAAATCTATATCGTTCCGAGCAGATTTCACGTTATGGGTGATACGCATTCCTGTCAACCGCTTAGAGTGGGGAACATGCGGATCTGGTCGGTGCACCCGCGCTACCTCGACCGACAGGCCCTCGTGGCGTGCTGGCGGGAATCCCTGCTGGCGCAGGCAGTGATCGCCGGACGCACCCGGGGGTACACGCGACATCCGCAATTGGAACGGTTCCGCAGCTGCGCCGATCCCTCCTCGGCGATCGGCGGGTACCTGCACTCGGTCGCCGACGAGGCCGACGCCCGGGGTTACCGGTTCGACCGCTCCCGGATCGATTCACCGGCTCCCGGATCCGTACCGATCACCGTCACGGCCGGGCAGTTGGACCTGGAATTCGATCACCTGATGACCAAACTGCGCGCCCGCTCCCCGGACCTCGCGATGCGCTGGCGTGAGGTCGAGCGCCCCGACCCGCATCCCAGTTTCACTGTGGTGCCGGGCGAGGTCGAGCATTGGGAACGCGCGGTCCGCAGCCGCCTGTGAGCAGGGCAGGAACAAGCACGGCGGGAACAAGCAGGGCCGGGACGCAAAAAAAAAAGGGGTGTGCGGCTCATACCCACCCCCGCGTTTCTGCTCTCCCGCCAGGACTCGAACCTGAAATGTCTGAACCAAAATCAGAAGTGTTGCCGATTACACCACGGGAGACCGGGTCCGGACGCCGCCCGGAACCGTCGCCAAGCATTGTGCCACGGCACGCGGTCACGGGTCGCTCTCGTAGGATTCAGCTCGATGGCGAACCCCAGAAGTACCCCGGAGGAGCAGTCGATGACGAACGGCACGGCGGTGGTGATCCTCGCCGCGGGAGCGGGCACCAGGATGCGGTCGAAGACCCCGAAGGTGCTGCATTCGCTCGCGGGCCGCACTCTGCTCGGGCATGCGCTGCACGCGGCCGCCGGCACCGATCCCGCTCACCTGGTGGTGGTGGTCGGCCACGACCGTGAGCGGGTCTCCGAGGCCGCTCTGGCGACCGCGGCCGAACTCGATCACGAGATCCTGGTGGCCGTCCAGGAGCAGCAGCGCGGCACCGGCGACGCCGTCCAGGCCGGACTCGCGGCCCTGCCCGCCGGGTTCACCGGCACCGTCGTGGTCACCGCCGCGGACGTCCCGCTGCTGGACTCGGCCACGCTCACCGAGCTGGTGTCCGAGCACACCGCCGGGGAGGGCGCTGCGGTCACGGTCCTGACCAGCACCGTCGATGATCCCACCGGGTACGGCCGGGTGCTGCGCACCCAGGACGGCCAAGTGACCGAGATCGTTGAGCAGAAGGACGCCAGCCCGGAGCAGCTGGCGATCACCGAGATCAACTCCGGGGTGTACGCCTTCGACCACGCGCACCTGTCCGCGGCGCTGGAGCAGCTGCGGCCGGACAACGCGCAGGGCGAGCTGTACCTGACCGATGTGATCGGCATCGCCCGTGCCGCCGGGCTGCAGGTACGCGGCGGGCACGTGGAGGACGAGATGCTGATCGCCGGCTGCAACGACCGGATCCAGCTCTCCCGCCTGGCCCGCGAACTCAACCGGCGCATCGTCGAGCAGCACCAGCTCGGCGGGGTCACCGTGATCGACCCGGAGAGCACGTACATCGACGTGGGCGTGCGCATCGCGGCCGATGTCACCGTCGAACCCGGCACGCATCTGCGCGGCGCCACGTCGATCGGTGAGGACGCGGTGATCGGACCGGACACCACGCTGATCGACACCCGCGTCGGCGACGGCGCCGTGGTCACCCGCAGTGAGGTGCACTCGTCGGTGATCGCCGAGCACGCGAAGGTCGGCCCGTTCAGCTACCTGCGGCCGAACACCGAACTCGGCGCCAAGGGCAAGATCGGGGCGTTCGCCGAGACCAAGAACTCGCAGATCGGCGCCGGCAGCAAGATCCCGCACCTGAGCTACGTGGGCGATGCCGTGATCGGCACCGGCAGCAACATCGGCTGCGGTTCGGTGACGGTGAATTACGACGGGGTGAACAAGCATCGAACGGTGATCGGCGACCACGTGCGCATCGGATCGGACACCATGCTGATCGCGCCGGTCGAGGTCGGCGACGGGGCCTACAGCGGAGCGGGTACCGTTATCAAGCGCGACGTGCCGCCCGGAGCCCTGGCGGTCTCCGCCGCGGATCAGCGAAACATCGAGGAATGGGTACAGCGCAAGCGTCCGGGCACGAGTTCGGCCGAGGCGGCCCGCAAGGCTATCGCGAGGATTGACGAGCAGTGAACAACTGGATCGATAACCAGAAGAACCTGATGCTGTTCTCGGGGCGCGCCCACCCCGAGCTGGCGCAGCAGGTCGCGGACGAGCTCGGCATCGAGGTCACCCCGCAGACGGCACGCGACTTCGCCAACGGCGAGATCTTCGTCCGGTTCGAGGAGTCGGTGCGCGGTAGCGACGCCTTCGTGCTGCAGAGCGACCCGTACCCGGTCAACCAGTGGCTCATGGAGCAGCTGATCATGATCGACGCGCTCAAGCGCGGCTCGGCGAAGCGGATCACCGCGATCCTGCCGTTCTACCCGTACGCCCGCCAGGACAAGAAGCACCGCGGCCGCGAGCCGATCTCCGCGCGCCTGGTGGCCGACCTGTTCAAGACCGCAGGTGCCGACCGGATCATCACCGTCGACCTGCACACCGATCAGATCCAGGGCTTCTTCGACGGCCCCGTCGACCACATGCACGCCCAGACCATGCTCGCCGATTACGTACGCGAGAACTACGGCACCGAGAACATGGTGGTCGTCTCCCCCGACGCCGGACGCGTCAAGGTGGGTGAGAAGTGGGCCGATGCGCTCGACGGTGCCCCGCTCGCCTTCGTGCACAAGACCCGCGACCCGAACGTCCCGAACCAGGTCAAGAGCAACCGCGTGGTCGGCGACGTGGCCGGCCGCACCTGCGTGCTGATCGACGACATGATCGACACCGGCGGCACCATCGCCGGCGCGGTGGGCGTGCTCAAGGAAGCCGGCGCGAAGGACGTGATCATCGCGACCACGCACGGCGTGTTCTCCGAGCCGGCCACCGAACGCCTGGCCAACTGCGGTGCCCGCGAGGTGATCGCCACCAACACCCTGCCGATCCCGCCGGAGAAGCACTTCGACACGCTCACGGTTCTCTCGATCGCCCCACTGCTCGCGCGCACCATCCGCGAGGTCTTCGAGAACGGCTCGGTGACCAGCCTGTTCAACGGCAACGCCTGACCGACCAACGGGAGCCCGGCATGGACGCGACGATCTACCACAACAGCCGGTGCAGCAAGTCCCGGCAGGCGCTCGCCCGCCTGAACGAGGCGGGCGCCGAGGTCACCGTGGTGAACTACCTCGATGACCCGCCCACGAAGGCGCAGCTGCGCACGCTGATCGACGATGCCGGGCTCACCGTCCGGCAGGCGGTGCGCACCCGGGAGCCGCAGTACAAGGAGCTCGGCCTCGCCGATGCCTCCGACGATCAGTTGCTGGAGGCGATGGTCGCGCATCCGAAACTGATCGAGCGGCCTTTCGTGGTCACTAGCAAGGGCACCCGCATGGCCCGGCCCACTGAGGCGATCGACGAGATCCTCTAGCCGCGCGGGCCGCCGATCGACAGCGCCACCGCCAGCCCCACGGTCACCCCGAGCACGGTGTCCACGCCGCGGAAGATCAGCATCTGCAGCGGATCCGACGGTGCCGCGAGCTCGGTGAGCAGCAGGATCAGTGGAGTGAAGAAGCCGATGGCGACGGCGTAGTGCCGGGCCATGAACAGTTCCGTCGGGAACAGCAGCACGATCGCGATCAGTGCCAGTGCCGCGGGCCCCGGATCGATCGCCAGCAGTGCCGCGGTCAGCGCCATCCCCAGCAGCGTCCCGACGGTGCGGTGCGCGGCCCGGGTGAGCACCGTCGACGGCACGATCCTCGACGTCCGCGCGGTGTCGATCACGGCGAGCGGGACCGCCGCGGCGGACATCGCCCAGTTCGCGTGATCCACTCCGAGCCCCACGCCCAGTGCACCGGCGGTCCCGACGGCCAGCGCGTACCGCACCGCGTGCAGACCCACCGCCGGTGCCGGGCGGCGCAGTACCAGCGCCAGTCCCGTCCACCAGGGCCGCCCGTGCAGCGGATCGGGCCGCCCGACGGTACCGACGACGACCGCGAAGACAGCGGTGACGGCGCAGACCGCCAGCGCCAGCGCCGGCGGAGCGAGATCGGCGGGCAGGGTCGCCGTCGCACCCATCGCGAAGACGAAGAAGAACGGGCCGGCCGGTCGCAGCCGTACCGCGTCGGCCAGCACCGAGCCGACCGTCGCCAGCGCGATACCGACCGCGACCAGTACCCACGGCGGAGCGTGGTTGACCGCGAGGGTGACACCGAGCGACACCCCGGCGATCAGCAGTCCGGCGGCCTGGACCTGCTCGGTGATCCGCGAGCGCCCGTGCCGGCTGCGGCCGTACATCCCGGCGAACGCACCGAACTCGGCGTACACCAGCAGTTCCGCTCGCCCCCACGCGATCAGCAGCACACCGGGTACGACGAGTGCGAGCGCGACCCGCAGTGCGTGGCTACCGTCGGCGAGGTCCGGTCGCAGGGACGGCGGTATCGACAGCGCGCCCGATCGGCTCACGCGGACGCGGCGAGCACCGCGGCGGCGATCGCGCACACCGCAGCGCCGGAGACCGCACCCGCGGCGAGCATCGCTCGACCGGCGTAGGTGGCGTCGGTCTCGGGGCGGCGCGGAGTGGACATCAGGCAGGCGGCGAGCAGGCCCGCCAGCGATCCGATCGCGAGCACGGCGACGATGATCCAGCTCATTCTCCTCGGCTCCCCTCGGGCTGACCGGCGGGCGTCCCGCAGGGCTTCGCGAGGCGCCGACGATTCCCTCGCATCATGTCATGGGCGCGATTAATGTGGGGATCGTGGCACAACCCCAGGGAGTTCTCACACCACTGTCACGGGCGGCGATGTTCCTCGTCGCCACGGTCTCCGCGGGGGGTGAGCAACGCGTCCACGACACTCTCGGTGAGCTGTCCGCGCTGGTCCGCTCCGTCGGATTCCGGTACCCTGAGCGGCACCTGACCCTGATCGCCTCGATCGGGTCGGACGCCTGGGACCGGCTCTTCTCCGGGCCCAAGCCACAGGGCCTGCATCCGTTCGTCGAACTCGACGGCCCGCGGCACACGGCACCGTCGACGCCGGGAGACCTGCTGCTGCACATCAAGGCGGAGTCGCTGGACATGTGCTTCGAACTGTCCTCCCGGATCGTCGACGCCTTCGGAGACTCGGTGCAGGTGGTCGACGAGGTGCACGGCTTCCAGTTCTTCGACAACCGGGACCTGCTGGGTTTCGCCGACGGCACCGAGAACCCCTCGGGCGAGCTGGCGCGGCGGTCCACCACCATCGGTGACGAGGACCCGGCCTTCGCCGGCGGCAGTTACGTGCACATCCAGAAGTACCTGCACGACATGCCCTCCTGGCGATCGCTCTCGGTGCAGGAGCAGGAGCGGGTGATCGGGCGGACCAAGCTCGAGGACATCGAGCTCAGCGACGAGAGCAAACCTCCGAACGCGCACATCGCGCTGAACGTGATCACCGACGAGCACGGCGACGAACTGAAGATCCTGCGGCAGAACATGCCCTTCGGTGAAGTGGGCAAGGGCGAGTTCGGAACCTTCTTCATCGGCTATTCGCGCGATCCCGGGGTCACCGAACGCCTGTTGCGCAACATGTTCCTCGGCGATCCGCCGGGGAACACCGACCGGATCCTGGACTTCTCCACCGCACACACCGGGTGCCTCTTCTTCACCCCACCGGTGGACATGCTCGACGATCCGCCGGCCTTCGCCGGCACCGGCTCCCCCGGATCCGGCTCCGTCGGCGGCGAAGACGCCGTCGGCGCTGTCGGGGCTGCGGACGGGTCACTGAACATCGGCAGCTTGAAAGGACGTACACGATGAACAACCTGTATCGCGATCTCGCCCCGGTCACCGGTGCGGCGTGGACCGAGATCGAGGAGGAGGCCACCCGCACCTTCAAGCGCAACATCGCCGGTCGCCGGGTGGTGGACGTCAGCGAGCCCTCGGGACCGGCCACGGCCGCGGTCGGGACCGGTCACCTGATGGGGATCTCCGGTCCCGAGGACGGAGTGCAGGCGCACCTGCGCGACAGCCGGCCGATGGTGCGACTGCGGGTTCCGTTCACGGTGAGCCGCAAGGCGATCGACTCGGTCGAGCGGGGCGCGCAGGACGCCGACTGGGATCCGGTCAAGGACGCCGCGCAGAAGCTCGCCTTCGCCGAGGACCGCGCCGTCTTCGAGGGTTACCCAGCCGCGTCGATCCCCGGGATCCGCAACACCTCCTCGGCCGGTGACCTCAAGGTGCCCGACGACCCGCGGGAGCTTCCCGACGTGCTCTCGCAGGCGCTGTCGGACCTGAGGCTGGCAGGTGTGGACGGCCCGTACTCGGTGCTGCTGTCGGCGGACGTCTACACCAAGGTCAGCGAGACCTCCGACCACGGCTATCCGGTGCGTGAACACCTGAACCGGCTGGTGGACGGTGAGATCATCTGGGCCCCGGCGATCGACGGAGCCTTCGTACTCACCACCCGCGGCGGCGATTTCGATCTGCGACTCGGTAGTGACGTCGAGATCGGCTACCTCAGCCACGACGCCGACACCGTCGAACTGTATCTGCAGGAGACGTTCACCTTCCTCGCCTACACCCCCGAGGCCGCGGTCACTCTCTCTGCCTGAATCCACTTCCGCCACAGGAAATCCTCCCCACCGATACTCCGACGAAGGGACCCCAGATGAGTGAACTCGACGGCATGTTCGACGACATCTTCCAGCGGTTCTTCGGCAACTCCGTACCACGCCCCTCGGTGCAGCGGGTCGACCTCAACCGGTTGCTCAACGATCAGGCCAAGAACCTGCTGGCCGAGGCCCAGATCGCGGCATCGGACTGGGACAACGCGGAGATCACGCCGGAGCACCTGCTGTACGCCGCGTCGATGAACGAACCCACCCGCGACGTGATCACCCGGCTCAAGCTCGATCCGGACACGGTGGCCACGGCGATGCGGACCGCCGCGCAGGCCGGTTCGAACCCGGAGGCGATGGACGGACCGCCGTCGCTGAGTCCGGCCTCACGCCGCGCATTGCGAGTGGCGCAGCAGCAGGCCGCGCAGAACGGCCAGTCGTACGTGGGTCCGGAGCACATCCTGCTCGGTATCGCCGACAACCCGGATACGGTAGCGGCGCAAGCTCTCTCCGGCGGCGGTATCGGTGCGGGCCAGACCGTCGCCGGAAAGCCCGGCAAGGCCGGGAAACAGAGCGGCGCGGCTGCGGGCGCGCAGCCGGACAGCACCACTCCGACGCTCGACGAGTACGGCCGCGATCTCACCGCCGAGGCCCGGGCGGGCAAGGTCGATCCGGTGGTCGGCCGCGCCGACGAGATCGAGCAGACCATCGAGATCCTGTCCCGGCGGCGCAAGAACAACCCGGTACTGATCGGCGATCCCGGTGTCGGTAAGACGGCCATCGTCGAGGGCCTGGCGCAGCGGATCGTCAACGACGACGTGCCCAAGACCCTCGCCGGCAGGCGGGTGATCGCGCTCGACCTCAGCTCCATGGTGGCCGGCAGCAAGTACCGCGGCGAGTTCGAGGAGCGGCTGACCAAGGTGCTCGACGAGGTCCGGGAGAACTCCGACGAACTGGTGGTGTTCATCGACGAGCTGCACACCATCATCGGCGCGGGCGGCGGCGGTGAGGGCTCGATGGACGCCGGCAACATGCTCAAACCCGCACTGGCCCGCGGTGAACTGCACGCGATCGGCGCCACCACCATCGACGAGTACCGCAAGTACATCGAGAAGGACGCCGCACTCGAACGGCGCTTCCAGCCGGTGATGATCAGTGAGCCGTCGGTGGACGACACCATCGAGATCCTGCGCGGCCTGATCGACGTCTACGAGGAGCACCACCAGGTCCGCTACGAGGACGCCGCACTGGTCGCCGCTGCGGAGCTGTCGGACCGGTACATCACCGACCGGTTCATGCCGGACAAGGCGATCGACGTGATCGATCAGGCGGGTTCACGGGTGCGGCTGCGCACCAAGACCCCCAGCGCCGATACGCGTTCGATCGAGGACGAGATCGCGGCGCTCAAGCGGGAGAAGGACAGCGCCGTCGAGGCCGAGGACTACAAGAGCGCCGACGAGCTGAAGCTGAAGATCAGTACCGCCGAGGAACGCCTGGCCGGCGCCGGCGGCACCGAGACCGAGCCGGAGGTCACCGTCGTCGACATCGCCGAGGTGATCTCCCGCCGCACCGGCATCCCGGTCGCCGACCTGACCTCCGAGGAGAAGGAGAAGCTGCTGCGGCTCGAGGACGATCTGCACGCGCGAGTGATCGGCCAGGACGAGGCCGTGCTCGCCGTCGCCGAAGCGGTGCGACGCGCTCGTGCCGGACTCAAGGACCCGAGCCGGCCGATCGGCTCGTTCCTGTTCCTCGGACCGACCGGTGTGGGCAAGACCGAGCTGGCGAAGTCGCTCGCGGCGTCGGTGTTCGGCGACGAGGACCGGCTGATCCGGTTCGACATGAGCGAGTTCCAGGAGAAGCACACCGTCTCCCGGCTGGTCGGCGCACCTCCGGGGTACGTGGGCTACGAGGAGGCCGGGCAGCTCACCGACAAGGTGCGCCGGCAGCCGTACTCGGTGATCCTGTTCGACGAGATCGAGAAGGCACACCCGGATGTGTTCAACATCCTGCTGCAACTGCTCGACGACGGGCGGGTGACCGATGCGCAGGGGCGCACCGTGGACTTCAAGAACACCATCGTGATCCTGACCAGCAACATCGGCTCGGACATCATCCTCACCGCACCCGACGGTGACCTCACGGGCGCGGTGATAGACCAGGTCAAGGAGCGGTTGCACGGGCACTTCCGGCCCGAGTTCCTCAACCGGATCGACGACACGGTGGTCTTCCACCGGCTGAACAAGGAGCAGATCCGTAACATCGTCGAGCTGATCCTCGACGACACCCGTCACCTGCTGCGCGCGCAGGACGTGGAACTGGAGGTGAGCACCGCGGCGCAGGACTGGCTCGCGGACGAGGGCTTCCAGCCCGAGTTCGGCGCCCGGCCGCTGCGGCGCACGGTGCAGAAGGAGATCGACAACCGGTTGTCGTCGATGCTGCTCAAGGGAGATGTGGTGCCGGGCGACACGGTGCGGGTGGATGCACAGGATGACGGCCTCACACTCGCTGTGCGTGCCGCCGAGCCCGATCCGGCCGCCGAGCCGGCGGAGACGGCGGAGAGCACCGACGGCTCCGATGAGACCCAGGGCGGTAAGCACGCCGCTCCGGAAACCGAGGAGGGCAGCTCGTAGAGCTCGCGGCGATCAGATCGCCGGCCGCGGCGGTGTGGGCCGGGCCGGGGCGTACACCGCTCCGGCCAGTGCCCGGGCCGCCGCCTTGAGCACGTCGACGGTGTCGACGTAGTCGCGCCAGGCCACGATCCGGCCCTCGCGCACCTCGAACCGGGCGCACACCCAGAACTGCAGCCGGAGCGGCCCGTACGTCAGCGCCGTCACCCGCTCGGTGAGTGCGATCCCGTCGTCCCCGGTCGCCGAGAGCAGGATCGCTTCGAGCACCACGTGCGAATTGGCGCGGTGGCGCAGGTGTCGCGCCACCGCCCCGCGGCCGCGCAGGGTCCGCCACGACGAACGGGTGTACACCACGTTCTTCGCCAGCAGGTGCTCGGCGATGTCGATGTCACCGCTGCCCAGCGCCTCGACGAAGCGCTCGGCGACGTCCTGCGGGGACCACAGCGGGGAGTTGTTCACGGGATCGATGGTCCCGACGCGGCGTGGCGTCCGCACGAACTCGATATGACGCGTTGGCGAAGGTTCGATTTCACTGCTGAGCGGGGAATTCGGTAGACTCTGCGGCGACCTTCTCGGCGAGGGCGGCTCCGGCCGCCGTGATCGACGCGAACGGCACTTCGTCCCGCGGATCCCCGCCGGTGCAGGTGCGGGCCGCCTCGTCACGCCGAGGCCGCAGAATCGCACGTAGGAGCACCATGTCCGAGACCAACAAGTTGGCCGCCACCGTCCGCACCGAGTTCGGCAAGGGCGCCGCCCGCCGCGTCCGCCGCGAGGGCCTCGTCCCCGCCGTGCTGTACGGCCACGGCACCGAGCCGCAGCACTTCACCGTCAACTCCCGCGACTTCGCCACCATCCTGCGTAAGGACGGCACCAACGCGGTGCTGAACCTGCAGATCGACGGCGAGGAGCAGCTCGCGCTGACCAAGCAGGTCGTGGTGCACCCGCTGCGCAACTACATCGAGCACGCCGACCTGCTGGTGATCAAGAAGGGCGAGAAGGTCGCCGTGTCGGTCGCCGTCATCGTCGAGGGTGACTCCGCCCCCGGCACCCAGCTCGCGCAGGACCTCAACGAGGTCGAGATCGAGGCCGAGGCGCTGCACATCCCCGAGAACATCGTGGTCTCGGTCGACGGCCTGGAGCTGGGCAGCCAGATCACCGCGGGCGACCTCAAGGTCCCGGCCGGCGTGACCGTGCTGACCGATCCCGAGGCGCTGATCGTCAACATCACCGAGATCGCGGCCGCCGAGACCGAGTCCGACGCCGACGGCACCGAGGCCGCCGCCGAGGGTGAGGGCGAGGCTCCCGCCGCCGAGGCCGCCGAGTAACGACCATGACGGACCGGCCGCTGATCGTGGTGGGACTGGGTAACCCCGGCGACAAGTACGCCGCGACCCGCCACAACATCGGCTTCGACGTGGTCGACGAGCTCGCATCGCGCGCCCGCACCTCCTTCTCCCGGCACAAGAAGTCGGGGGCGGAGGTCGCGGGCGCGCGGCTCGCGGGTCGGGCGGTGTACCTGGCGAAGCCGCAGTCGTTCATGAACCTGTCGGGCCAGCCGGTGTCCGCTCTGGCCAGGTTCTACTCGGTCGAACCGACCGACGTGATCGCCGTGCACGACGAGCTGGACATCGACTTCGGTCTGGTGCGGCTCAAGCGCGGAGGCGGCGAGGGCGGACACAACGGCCTGCGCTCGATGTCCCAGCACCTGGGCACCAAGGACTACCTGCGGGTGCGCGCCGGGATTGGTCGGCCGCCCGGCCGCCAGGATCCCGCGGACTACGTACTCAAACCCTTCTCCTCCGCCGAGCGCAAGGAGGTTCCGCTGCTGGTGACCAACGCCGCCGACGCGGTGGAACTGCTGATCACCCGCGACCTGGACCTCGAGGCCGCGCAGAACACCGTCCACGCCTGGTGACCGGAACGGCCGTGACCGGGCCGACCTGCGCCGACGGGTAGACTGGCCCCTCGTGAGTTCCATTGCCGACGAGGTCTCCCGCCGCCGCACCTTCGCCATCATCTCGCACCCCGACGCGGGTAAGTCGACGATGACCGAGGCCCTGGCCCTGCACGCGCGCGTCATCAACGAGGCCGGCGCCATCCACGGCAAGGCGGGCCGCAAGTCGACCGTCTCCGACTGGATGGAGATGGAGAAGGCTCGCGGCATCTCGGTCAGCTCCACCGCACTGCAGTTCAACTACACGTCGTCGAGCGCCGCCGAGGACGCGCAGCCGTCGGTGATCAACCTAGTGGACACCCCCGGTCACGCCGATTTCTCCGAGGACACCTACCGCGTGCTGACGGCCGTCGACGCCGCCGTCATGCTGATCGACGCCGCGAAGGGGCTGGAGCCGCAGACCCTGAAACTCTTCCAGGTGTGCCGTCACCGCGGTATCCCGGTGATCACCGTGATCAACAAGTGGGACCGGCCCGGCCGCACGCCGCTGGAGCTGCTCGACGAGATCTCCGAGCGCATCGGACTGACCCCCACCCCGCTGTTCTGGCCGGTCGGGATCGCCGGTGACTTCCGCGGCCTGCGGGATGTGCGCCGCGACGAGTACGTGCACTTCACGCGCACCGCCGGCGGCGCCAAGATCGCACCTGAGGATCACCTCTCGACCGATATCGCACTCGACCGCGAGGGGGACGTCTGGGCCGAGGCGGTCGAGGAGACCGACCTCATGACGGAGATGGGGCAGAGCCACGATCAGGAGATGTTCCTGGCCGGGCAGACCTCGCCGGTGATCTTCACCTCGGCGATCCTCAATTTCGGTGTGCGGCAACTGCTGGAGGCCCTGGTCGAGCTGGCACCCGCGCCGCACTCGCGGACCGCGATCGATGAGTCCGAGCGCGAGGTGACCGATCCGTTCAGCGCCGTGGTCTTCAAGGTGCAGGCGGGTATGGATGCCGCACACCGGGACCGCCTGGCGTTCATGCGCATCGTCTCCGGTGAGTTCGAGCGTGGCATGGTGGTCCAGCACGCGCAGACCGGAAAGCCCTTCGCCACCAAGTACGCGATGACGGTGGTCGGCCGTGACCGAGAGACCGTCGAGACGGCCTATCCCGGTGATGTGGTGGGCCTGGTGAACGCCAATGCCCTCGCCCCCGGCGACACCCTCTACGACGGCGCGAAGGTCCAGTACCCGCCGATCCCCTCGTTCGCTCCGGAGCACTTCGCGGTGGTCCGCGCCGATTCCGCGGGCAAGTACAAGCAGTTCCGGAAGGGCATCGAGCAGCTCGGCACCGAGGGCGTGGTGCAGTTGCTGCGCAACGACGTTCGCGGCGACGCCTCACCGGTGATGGCAGCGGTCGGGCCGATGCAGTTCGAAGTGGTGCTCGCCCGGATGAAGACCGAGTTCAACGTGGACGTCCAGGTCGAGCATCTGGGGTACTCGGTGGCCCGCCGGACCGACGCCGCCAGCGCCGACGAACTGAATCGGCAGCGTGGCGTGGAGGTCTTCGAACGCAACGACGGCGCCCTACTGGCCCTGTTCTCGGACAAGTGGCGGCTGCAGTACATCGAGAAGGAGCACCCCGCGCTCACCCTCGAACCGTTGGTCGCCGCCGCCGACTGACCGCTGCGAAATCTCCGGTCACCGACCCACCGATACCGCGGGCCGGTGACCGGAGTTTTCGCGTCGGCGCTGCCACACCGCCCAGGAGGGTCTCCGGGCGATCACCGCCGCCACCGCACCGGCGCCGATCACGATCACCGCGTTCACCAGTACCGACACCGTGATCTGGACGCCGCCCAGCAGGAACCCCTGCGCGGTCGTGTGCCCGCGTGCGGGGTCGATGAACTGCGGGATCAGGGCCAGGTACATGATCGCCGTCTTGGGATTGAGCAGGTTCGTCAGCAGACCCAGCCGGAACAGTCGCGCGGTCGAATCCCGCGGCAGCTCGCTGGTCTCGAACAGTCCGTGGCCGCCGGGACGCAGCGCCCGCCATGCCAGGTAGGCCAGGTACAGCGCCCCCGCCGCCTTGAATCCGATGAACAGCCACGGCACCGCCACGAAGACCACCGCCTGACCGAGGTTCGCCAGGCTCAGGTACACGATGAACCCGGCCACGGTGCCGCACAGCGAGACCAGCCCGGCTGTCCGGCCCTGGCCGATGCTCCGGGACACCAGGTAGACCATGTTGGGTCCCGGGGTGAGCACCATCGCCAGCGCTGTCACCGCCATCGCGGTCGCGGCGGTCCATGACACGATCATGACGGACACCCTGCCCTGCGCCGATGTCGCGGTCCATAGCCAATCCCGGGGCACTGGCCCGGTCAGCGGGCGGCGTGCTCCACGATCGACGCGGTGCGCGTGGTGGCATCGGTGCGTGCGCGCAGCCGGGCTCCGATGTCTCCGGCCCGCCGGACGGTGTCGGCTCGCAACAGCGTCCGCACTCCCTCGGTGAGCCGTTCGGGATCGAGCTTCACGAACGGCACGTGCGCGCCGACCCCCATCCTGGTGAGCTGGCCACCCCACATCGGCTGGTCGAACGAGACCGAGCACACCAGAGTCGGCAAGCCGGCCCGCAGGCTCTCGAAGGTGGTGCCGATGCCGCCGTGGTGCACCGCCGCCACGCACCGGTCGAAGATCAGATCGTGTGCGAGGGCGCCGGTGTAGTACACACGGTCATCCGCTCGCGATCGCCCCGCAGCCAGGTCACTCCAGCCGGCACTGACCAGTACTCGCAGGTCCAGTGATCGCGCGACCTGTTCCACCATCGTCATGGTCGACGCCGCGTCCCGGATCGGCATACTGCCGAAGCCGCAGTACAGCGGCGGCTCACCGGCGTCGATCCACTCCAGGACGTCGGCGTGCCGCTCACGGCCCTCGCCGATCGCCTCACGAGCGCCTCGGTCGAGTTCCAGGAAGCCCACCAGCGGCCGCCGCTCGTCCCACTCCTGATCGAGCCCGGGCACGAACGCAGGATCGTAGATCTGCACCTCCGGCACACCGCGGTGCGCCAGCATCTCCGACGGTGTCGCCGCGGAGAACCGCAGCCCCAGACTCTTACGCAGCGCAGCGAGGTATTTCAGGAAGACCACACGGCGGACGTTCTCGGCGAGCCCCCAGGTCGCGGCATTGACCAGCGACGGGTAGGTCCGGTCGGGAGAGAGTGCACCCGGGAACGGGTAGCTGCGGCAGGCTCTGCCGGGGAATCCGTGCATGGTCACCAGCGGGGTATCGGTCGCTTCGGTGACCGATGCGGCGCGGTCCTCCGTGAGGAGGGTGGAGACCACCACGTCGGAGCCCTCGCAGACGTCGACGACCTCGCGGTTCATCTGCTCGCCGTAGTCGTCCATCTGCTGACCCACCATGCGCATCAGCTTCAGGCTGCTGCCCGCGGCGAGTGCCCGCTGTCCCTCCTCCGATGAATAGAGTCGGGCCACATCGGGACCGCACGGCACCGCCTCCAGGCCCGCCGCCCGGGTGAAGTCGACCAGATTCGGTGGCGCACCGACGATCACCCGGTGGCCGCGGCGCTGCAGTTCCAGTCCCAGAGCGACGGCCGGCTGCACATCCCCACGGGTCCCCGTCAGCGGAATCGCTACTCTCACTTCTCGCACCTTTCGTAGTCAGTGGCTATCGTCGGGTCATGGCTGGAGACGAACTGCACGTCGCGATGTTCTCCGACTTCCACCCGAGTTCCCTGGGCGGCATTCAGAATTCGGTGAACGATCAGCGGCGCGAGCTCGAGCGACGCGGGCATCTGGTAACCCTGTTCACCCCGCCCGCCGGAGACTCGGAGCTCGCGCGCTCCGGTGCGGGCGATCAGGTGGTGACACTTCGCCCTGTGCTGGGAGTGCGGGTCAACGGATTCCCGGCGACTCTGCCGACCCGGACGAACGCCCGCCTCATCGACGCCGCTCTCGCGCGATTGCCCCGCGTGGACGTGGTGCACGTGCACACCACCTACGGGGTCGCTGCGATCGGGATGCGAACCGCGAACCTCCTGGGGGTTCCGTTGGTGCAGACGATGCACAGCCGCGACGACGTGTTCATCGAGGCCAACTCCGCGGTTCCGGGGGTGTCCGCTCGGGCCCTTCGGCTGCTGCATTCGGCGTTCGTGCCGCACCGCGCCATCGCCGAGGTCCCCGAATCCCCTGCCGCCCGCGATGCCTGGCGGGTGATGATCAATCAGGCCCGCGCCGCCGACTCGGTGATCGCCCCCACCGCCCATTTCGCCGCTGCGCTGCGCGAACACGGTCTGGCGAACCAGGTCACGGTGATCTCCGGGGGTGTCGACGCGGACGATCTGCCCCTCGGCGGCCTCTCCCCGGAGCGTCCTGTCTACAGCGGGGGCGAGCTGCGCGTGCTGTGGTGCGGAAGACTCTCGCCGGAGAAGCGCCCGCTGGAGGCCATCGAGGCGGTCCTGGCCACCCCCGGGGTCACTCTGGACCTGCTCGGTGACGGACCACTCGAAGAAGCAGCCCGGCTGCTCGCCCTTCGCGATCGCCGGATCCGGGTGCACGGGCGCCTCGACCGGCCAGCAGTGCTCACCGCGATGCGTGAGCACGATCTGGTGATCTTCAACTCCTCCGGCTACGAGACGCAGGGCCTGGTGGCACTCGAAGCCGCCGCTGTCGGGACCCCGGTGCTGTACTGCGATCCGAACCTGGAGGAGAGCCTTCCCGGCGACGCCGGCCTGCGGTCGCGGGATGCGAGCGTCGAAGCACTCTCCGAGATGCTCCGTCGAGTACACGATGACCCGCAGTTGCTCGCCGCGGCGCGATCGGCACTGCGCGGAACCGATCTGCGGCAGGCCCCGCGCACCGACGAGATCGAACGGCTCTACCGCACGGTGATCACCGATCACCGGCGCACGGCCACCCCCCTTCCCGCGACTGCCGCGGAGGTCCCGCAGGCCGAAGGGGCGCTGCCGCTTCTGGGCCACAGCGCCGTCGCCCTGACCCGCGGACTGCACTTCATCCGGGATCTGCGGACCGCCGGCCCGGTGGTGCGCTTGACCCTGGGGCCGAAGCGCGCGTACGTGCTGACCACCCCCGAACTGGTTCGGGAGGTCGGTTTCCGGACGGCCGGACAGTTCCACCGCAGGGACGTCCAGGAGTCCATGCGCGAGGCCGTCCAGGGCGCGACGAACGTACTCTGCGGCCAGGAGCACGATCTGCGCCGCCGGATGATCGCACCCGCGCTGCGCAGCGGACGGATCGCCGAGTACGCCGGCGCAGCAGCAGCGATCGTGGACCGGTGGAGTACCTCGCTGCCCTTCGAGCGGCGCATCGACCTCCGTACGCAGGCACACGGACTGATCCTGCAGATCGTGACGTCGACACTGTTCACCGCAGATCTGGGCGCGGCTGCCTCCGAACGCATTCGGCAGGACATGCCGTGGTTGCTGTCGCAGGTGATCATCCGTGGCGCCCTGCCGACATCGGTGCAGCGGATGCGCGTGCGCGCCAACCGGCGGTTCACCGACAGTGCCGCAGCGCTGCGCCGCGAGATCGGCGCAGTCGTCGCCGCCTACCGCGTCGGCGGACAGGACCGCCACGATGTGCTCTCGGCGCTGGTCGGCCACATCGATCCGGAGACCGGGGCCCGGCTGTCCGACGACGAGATCGTCGACGAGCTGATCCTGATGATCGCGGCGGGCGTGGGCTCGACTGCCTCCATCCTGGCATGGGTGTGGCACGAGATCATGTCCGACGAGACCGTGGCGGCTCAGGTGCGCACCGAGATCACCGAGGTCGTGGGCACCGGACCGGTGACCCCCGACCACCTTCCCCGGTTGGCCTACTTGCGCCGGGTGGTGCAGGAGACGCTGCGCATGTGGGGTCCGTGGATCAGCTCGCAGAACGCCGACGGCGAAGTGGTCTTCGGCCGCGGCGACGCCGCCACCGCGGACGGGACCACGCTGACGCTGCCGCCGGATTCGATGATCGTGTTCAGCCCGTATCTCATCCACCACGATCCGAGGCACTTCCCCGACCCTGAGCGTTTCGACCCGGACCGGTGGCGTGAGGATCGCGCGCATGAGATCGACAAGCGCGCCGTCCTTCCCTTCGGAGTCGGCGAGCGACACTGTCCGGGAAGCAGTTTCGCGATGACGATCATCCTGCTGGCCACCGCATCGCTCTACGCGCAGCGCGAACCCCGTCCCGTCGGCGGTGCCCCTCGTCCGTCGACCACGGACTTCGTGCCGGCACCGTCGAGGTTGCCGGTGCTGCTCGGCCCCCGACGCTACGACTGAGGCGGAAGTGGTCGTCGTCATCGGGGCGGCACCACCACGGCGACCGCGATCAGGCAGATGTAGAGCGCGAGCACGAATACGAGCGCCGGAACCACAGGATGCTCGTCCGCCCCGGAGCGCCAGAACCGGATGGTTCCGGCCGCTGGAAGTAGCAGCAGCACAGCGGGGATCCAGCCCAGAACGGCGGCAGCGCCGCTGTATTCCCACGGCCGGATCAGTGCCGTCGCGGTGGCCACTGCCGCTGCAGCGCAGGTGATACCGACGATGCAGCTGCCTGCCACCCCGATTTCGCCGGAGTAGTAGGCCTGCCCGTGACGCTCGGCGCGGGAGGTCTTTCGGGCGAACTCGAACTGCAGGAACGCCCCGGCGAAGATCACCGCCACCCACACCACACCGACCGAACGCGGCACCTGGCCGGTGTCCATCGCCGAGACCAGCACGTACCCGGTGACCAACAGTTGCACCGGGTAGGTGACCACCAGGTTCAGCACCACCGACGCGCCCATCGCGGGCCAGTGCGCTTCCAGCGCCCACAGCAGCAGCCCGTACAGCAGTACCGCGGCGATCGCGGGCACTGAGCCGAGTGAGCACATCGCGGACCCGGCCACGGAGAGAGCGGCGATCACCGCCATGGCGGCCCGCAGGTCGTTCGCGGTCACGGCACCGGTGACCAACGGGCGGTCCGGGTTGTACCGGCGGTCGTATTCCAGATCCTTCTGCTCGTCGACCATCCGCAGGTACAGCAGGACGAATACCACGACGATCACACGCACCGCGGTGGCTGCCGACGGAACCCACCGCGCCCCGCTGGTGACGGCCGCGATCGCCTCCAGTGCCAGTACCCACAGCACGCCGTAGAGCACGTAGTGCGGCTTGTACATCACCGCCGTGAATCGTGCGATCCGCGCCGCGGAGACCCCGCCTCCGGAGCTCCGGAGCGTTTCGGCACCCCCTGCGGTCTTCACCGCGGACCGTGACCGTCCGAGCCGGCGGCGGCGAACTCCACTTCGATCTCGGCGCAGATCCGCCCGGCCTGCTCCACCCGCACCACCACCGAGTCCGGGTCGTCCTCGGCCTGCGTTCCGGCAGCCGGATCGCCGATCCCGGTGTGGCAGGTGGTGGGCAGGTCGAGCTCCACGAAGGCGTCGAACCTGCTGCGCAGGGTGGCCGGGCGACGGTTCGGCGAGCCGGCGAGGGCGACCGCGAACTGTCGCGCAGCCTCCAGCAGTAGGCTGCCGGGGACGTGATCGAGTGGATGGTCGAACAACGACGGATGCGTGGGGTCCACCACCAGCTCGGCGCCGATCTGGGCAGCCGTGCGCCGCAGAGGGCCGAGGACCACATTGCGCTGCACCTCCCGCCCGACCCTCCCGGCCGGTCCGGCTGTCGCCGGGGCCACGCCCGTGGGCCGGGGCCCCAGGTCCATCCGCCGACGGGTAGCGGTGCGCATCGCCGCCCAGGCCCGAGGCGGCATCCAGCTCAACGATCCCAGCACCGTCATCATCGGCTCGCCCTCACCGGCGATGTCGAGTACCACGTCCAGGCCGGTGCGCCGACCGTCGGTCCGGTGCTCGCGGGTCACCCGCAGTTCGACGGTGAGGTTCGCCGGTTCCGGTCGTACCTGCCAGCGCGCGCCCGCGACCGCGACACCGTCGAAGACCCGGACCAGGAAGGCGTGATCGAGGGGGACGTCGAAGAACTGGTGACTAACGGCGATCGCGGACTGTCTCGCGACCTCCATCACCGCCAACGGATCGTGGTGGCCGCGCTGCGGACCACGGTGGTCACCGTAGTAGGCGTGCGAACGCGGGAGTTGCGCCCCCAGGAGGTACACCTGCTCACTGGTGTCGTCACGGTGCGGCCGGTCGGCCAGCGAGGTCAGGAAGACCTCGGAAACCGCGCACCGGTGCACCAACTGCCGGGGCACGGTCCGATCGTGTGCGGTGGCACCGGGGCAGATGAGCCGATCGCCGCCCGGTGAGGCGCTACTGCGCGTCATGGGGTCCTCCGGTCCGCGGCGCAGCGACAACCGCCCCGCTCGTGTTGCCTGACAGTGGGTTCGGTGCACTCAACGGGAGGACGTACGAGCCGAGCACGATCACCGACCACCGGTCGGCGGACACGGCACCGTCGAAGACCAGCCGCAGCAGGTTCTGCGCGTCCGTGTCCCGATCGCCGGTGGAGACCGGCGGGTCCACCTGCGCGGCCGACAGATCCGCCAGGATCCGCTGCTGCGCCCGGGTTCGGTCGAAACTGAGCGCGGGAACCTGCGCGTACAGATCGCCCGCGAGTTCCCGTGCCCTCCGCGCACCGTCGCCGGACGGTGAGGTGAGCACGCGGCGGCGAGTCGACTCGTCGAAGACGATCGACAGCTCCCGGAGCACGTCGAACGGGTCGTCCGGAGTGTGCACCAGGTTCAGCAAATGGCTGTCGATGCCCAGCGCGTAGCGCAGATCTCCGGGGCCGCGCCCGCGCGGGTCGGTGGCGCCCTTGTCTGCGGTCAGCCGCTCGGGAACCGACCTTCGCCCGTCGTCACCGGGCCGGGAGACCAGCAGGACCAGGGCGTCGCACACTCCCACGAGGAGGTCGGCCAGGCGTCGTCGCTCGACGGACGCCCCGATCCAGGAGCGGCGCCACATCGCCCGCGCCAGGTGCCGGTCCGCGGTGATCCGCTCGGCGCGGTCGACCCGGTACCCGTTGCCGGCCAGCCAGTGCAGGGTGGGCTCGACCGCCCGGGCGACGATCGCATCCGGCTTGAGCAGCAGCAACGAGTGCCGCTGTCCGAAATCGACGGGGTCGATCCCCAACTGCCGCAACTGCTGCACCGACTCGATCACATAGGTGTCCACGTCGGCGGCGGGGCGATCGAGCCGGTCGAGCACGGCGGTCACCCCCGCACCGATTCGAGGACCTGCGCGATATCGGGCAGCGGCGCCCCGAGATATCCCACCTCCAGGCAGTGGTCGAGCAACAGCCGCAGGTACTCCGGTCCGGACGGCGGCGGCGCCTGACCGAGCAGTGCGTCGGTGGCGGCGGTGCTGAAGGCCAGTCTGCGGGCGAAGTAGCTGGTGTAGAGCGATCCGACTCGCCGGAAGTACTCACGCTCGATCCGGTCCAGGGCGTCGGTGTCGAAGCTGGATTCGGGGACGAACGTGGCCACCTGGAACGACGGATACTCGGCCAGGACGTCGGAGAGTTGGCGCAGAGTCAGCACATCGGCTCCGACCGCGTGGAAGGTCGCCCCCTCGACCTCGCCGCCGCGACCGTCGACGAATCGCGTGGTGACGGTTGCGATCACCTCGGCGACGTGATCGACCGGCGCCAGCGAGAGGGTGGCGTCGTACCGTCCCGGTAGGGTCCGCAGCTTCCCCTCGACCATCAGCTTGACCACGGTGTAGAGGTTCTTGTGATCGCGGATCGTGCCGTCGGTGCTCGCGCCGGAGACGATGCCCGGACGGACCACGGCCGCCCGGAGACCCCGCCCGCGGGCCGCGAGGACGATCTGTTCCGCCCTGAACTTGCTGCGCTCGTAGCCGTTCCCGAACGACTGACCCGCGTCCAACTCGCCCTCGGCGATCGTGCCGCCACGCAGCCCGCACACGTACGCGGTACTCACGTGCACCAACGGCACATCCCAGGCCAGCGCGAGTTCGACGGCGTGCTCCGCACCGGCCACGTTGAGTCGCTGGTAGGTCTGCTCATCGGCGTCGAAATCGGTGGTCGCGGCGCAGTGCACGATCGCGGAGATGCCGGAGGCGAGCCCGGTCCGGCCGGCGAGCCCGAATCCGGGGGTGCGGATGTCGCCGTCCACCCGCTCGGAGACCGTGCGCGGGGCACCGTCGTTGCCGACCAGCTCGCGTGCGGTGTGCAGGACCGCGGTCACCGGGACGCCCGCGGACTCGAGCCGATCGGCGACCTCGACGCCCACCAGGCCGCTGGCTCCGGTCAGCAGTACCCGGCCGGTCATGGTGCGGCCACCGCGCCGACGACCAGGTCGACCACATCACCGACCCGCAGGACCGCCGCCAGTCTCTCGGACGGGAAGGGCGGCAGGTCGAAGACCTGCTCCAGGGCCACCGTCAATTCGATCAGGCGTACCGAGTCGAAGCCGAGGTCCTCGCGCAGCCGGTCCTGAGCTCCCAGCGACGCCGCCGTGACCTCGCTGCCGGTGGTACCGGGCGCCATGGCGGCCACCACCTTGCGGGCGGTGGTGGCGATGTAGTCCGTCGCGCTCATCTGCACTCCTTCACGATTCGCCGGCGGCGTGCGGTTGCCCACCGCCGGTATCCATCAGATCGCCGGCCTCGGCGAGCGGAAGTTCCACACCGAGGTGCGTGCCCATCCGCACCCAGTCGTAGCTGATCTCCAGGGTGCGTCGCCACTGCTCGCGGGAGTCGAAGGACGGCGGGAACTCGATGCCTCCGGTGATCTCACGGACCGTCGTCAACAGGGCGTCGACGGCGCGCAGCCCGTCCAGGGGATCTGTTCCGGTATCGAACAGGGCCGGGAAGTCGACGCCGATCGCAGCATCCAGGTCGGCCAGCAGGCGGTCCCGCTGGGCGGCGTTCGGCGGCACCAGGCGGGCGACTGTGCGGACCGGGGCGATATCGGCGGGCAGCGGATGCACGCCGTGGGATGCGGCGACCATCCGCACGCACATGGCGATCAACCGGTGTGCGGCGACTGCCGCGACCTGTGGTTGGGCGCTCTTGACCGCGCCGACCAGATCCTCGCGGGCGTTCTCGGCGACGATGTTCGCCCAGGTGAGGTCCAAAGCCGCGGAAGCGAACCGCGGAGCGGGAAGCGGCGCCAGAACCACCGGCGCACCGGTTCCCGTGGTCACCGCTCCGACCAGGCACAGCACGGGATCACCGGTGAAAGGCGGTGGCGTGTACGGTTTCTGAGCCTCGCACATCGCCAGTGCCGGACGGATCGGCCCGTCACTCCCCCACTCGAGCCCGATCAGTCCGAGCCGGACGAACTCCGCCAGTGCGGCCCGGTGTGCACCCTCCTGGACACCGCTCGGCGCGGCACCCGCGATCTGCGCGAGTGGACGCCGGAAGACCACGGTGCGCCAGCTCCGGGCCGCGTCCTCGGACAGGGCGAAGACATCCTCCCCGCCGCGGATCACATGAACCCGGCCGCCCACTTCCCAGGTGGTGACCCCGGGGACGCGGGCCAGGCGCACCGAAGCGCAGTCCTGCCACGCTCCGTCTGCGGCGTCGCCGAGCAGATCCGCCAGCAGGTGCTGGACACCGTCCCACCAGTCCTCGTCCGCTCCAGCGAGTTCCGCTTCGGCGCCGCGCAGCCGGGCGGCCACCGGGACATCGCTCTGCGTGCCCGCGGTGATGCTCTCGGCGCCCGCCCGATCGAGCTGGCGAGGGAGCCATTTGGTCTCCAGGTAGGTCTCGCCGTGCCGCGCGCACCACACCTTCGCGGCCTGCACCAGCGCGTCGCCCGCCCAGCCGCGGGCCTCCTCCGGTTCGCCCAATAGGCGTAGCGCGACGATCTGCCGGGTGACCGCGATGGTGCGCAGCGTCCACCACTGAGCGACGATCCCCGCGAACTCCCGGTGCGGCACGATCGCCCGGAGCGCCGCCGGATCGACGTTCTCGGAGCCGCGGACGGTGGTCGATCGCAGGAATCGCTGGCACCGGTTGAGTACGTCCTCGGTCAGGTCGGCGATGCGGTCCTGCGCGGCGGCCCGGGCGACGGTGTCGAGTTGCGCGCGGACCTGCGCCACGGAGCGGGTGCGGATCTCCAGGCGGCGTCCGTCCCCGAACAGCACCGACGGCAGGGTGGGCATCTCCTCCGCACCGGAAGCGACCACCAGGAAGTCCACATCGGACCCCTCATTGCCGAACCCTTCGGCGAGGGAGCCCTCGAAGAGCACCGCACAGTCGGCCGGAACCACCACCGATTCCAGTGCGCGGTCCAGCAGTTCGGCTACTCGGTGCGGGTCCAGGCTCGGCCGGCGGACGTCCCGGTCTCCGGCAGCGGTCGCCACCGCATCGGCTCCGGCGGTGCCGTCGGCGTGATGGGTGACGGCACCGGGCATCGCCCCGTCGCAGTAGAGCCGCCACATGTGCCTGCGCCGAGGTTTCCCACTGGAGGTCCTGTGGATCAGTCCGCGTGGCCCGGTGACGACGGTGACCGTCTGAGCGGGACCGAGTTCGCCGCGGATGAGGGTGCGGGCCCGAGCGATCCACTCACCCGGCGCCTCCTCCGCGAACAGGGCGACTCCCTGGGAACCGGCATCGGTGAGCGCGACCGCCGCGAGACGCCCCTTGTGCATCCCGCATTCGGCGGAGACCGCGGATTCGATGTCCTCCATGAACACCGAACGACCGCGGACCTTGATACTGGTGGCCATCCGGCCGAGCACGAAAAGCTCACCGTCGAGCAGGAATCCGGCGTCACCGGTGTGAACCTCGCCGCCTGTGATGCGAGTCCCTCCCTCCACCTGGGCGTCGTCGACGTATCCGGCGGCCACCGAGGTCCCGGCGACCACGACCTCGCCGAGCGTTCCGTCGGGCAACGGCCCACCGTCGGCGTCGACGATCCGCACCGGTGATTGCGGCCGCGGGCGACCGAGGCCGACGATCCAGCGCCCATCGCCGGTGTCCGCGGAGACCGCCGGACCGCGCCGGTCGATCAGGACCGGCTCGCCGAACCGCAGGCTCGACGAGCGAGGCCGCACCGCCCCCGCAGGGGTGTCCGGGCCCGCGCCGCTGACCAGCAACGTCGACTCGGCCAGACCGTAGGCAGGAATGATCGCGCGGGGGTCGAAGCCCCGATCCTCGGTGAGCCGGCAGAACGACCGGAGATCAGCCGTCTGGACCGGCTCGGCACCGACGGCAAGGGTCTTCCAGCCGGACAGGTCCAGCTCCTCGATGTGCTCGGCTCGCAGCCGGGCAGCGGTGTAGCCGAGCGCGAACGACGGCGACGGGGAGTGCACGGCGACGGTCATCGCGCGCAGCCAGCGTGCGGGGTCACGGATGAATTGATCCGGACGCAGCAGATGCAGGTCCTCCTGCAGAGTGACCGGGGTGAGGAAACCGCCGATCAGCCCCATGTCGTGGTAGAGCGGCAGCCAGGAAGCCATCGCCTCACCGTCGCGCCAGTGGAGCGTCTGCGCGATCAGGTCGATGTTCGCCGCGAGCGCCGACCATGTGATCAACACCCCGCGCGGGGTGCCACTGGAGCCGGAGGTGAACTGCAGCAGCGCATACCGGCCCGGTGTGCTGAGCCCACCGGCGGTGCGTCCAGCGGGCACGGCCACGTCCTGCGGGTCGCTGGCCGGATCGTCGAGCGTGATGCGGCGGGCACCGGACCTACTGCGGGCCAGGGCATCGTCGACCACCTGCGCCAGCGCCGAACAGGTGACGACCAACCGAGGCGACGCCTGATCGACAATGGCGGCCACGTGCTCGCCGTAGCGGTCGAGGTCGGTGAAACTGGGCGGCGTGATCGGAGTGACCGCGCCGCCGGCCGCCCACACCGCGTAGATGGTTGCGGCGCACTCGAAATCGGTGGGCATGATCACACAGGCCACGTCACCCGAACGCAGGCCGCACCGTCGCAGCCGATCGGCGATGGCGAGGCTGCGGTCAGCGAGGGCGCCGTAGTCCTGGAGGTCCTCACCCGCACCGTCGCGCGCGAGATGGATACCGCGCTCCCGGTGCGGAGCGGTGAGCCAGCCGCGCACCGCGTCGACCGGGTCGAGCCGGGCCAAATCACGCATCGTCGCCCCCCTTCAGGACGGTGACGGTGCCGGCGGTGCCGTCCACCCGCACCCGCATACCTGTGCGGATACCGCCCGCTGCGCCGCGAAGTTGCACCACCGTGGGAACACCGAGTTCACGGGCCACGATCGCGACGTGGGTCAACGGGCTGCCCCGCTCGATCACCAGCGCCGATGCCGAGGGCAGAGCAGCGACCCAGCCCGGGTCGGTGCGGTAGGCGACCAGCACGCCCCCGGCGACGTCACCGGGTTCGGTCATCACCACCGCCCGGCCCTCCACCACTCCCGCGGCCGATGGCGTGCCCTGCAGCACCACGCCCTCCCCGATCGCGTCGACCTCGGCGACCGGAACCCAGCCCTGCGCGGCGAGCTCGGCCTCGGTGAGCTGTGGCCCGGTGGTCTCGAAACGTTCCGGTGCGACCAGTGCGGCGTCGCGCGCTCGGGCGGTGCGGCGCGCGGTGACCACCGCCCGCAGGTCCGATCCCGGCCCGGGATCGTCGGCGCGGAATCTGTCACGCAGCTCGTCGACGGTGAGCTCGAAGACGTCGCCGAACGCGTCGAGATCACCGCGCCGAACCAGATCCCGCCCCATCACCCGGATCAGCCGTTTGACCATGCCGAAGGCTCGGGTGCGGCAGAACCGCAGGCGCTCGCGGTGTGCGGCGCACCGGGAGACCTTGCCTCGCAGCCGCTGGTAGAGCCGCAATCGCAGCCCACTGAGGTGCGCATCGAGATACTCGTCCGCGCTGCGAGTGGAACCCGACGGCGTACCCGCAGCGGAGTCAGCCACAGCGCCCTCCGCCACGCGAGCCAGTGCGCTGCGCAGCATCAGGTACACCGACGAAGGATCCTCCCGCAGGTCCGGCACCTCCAGCTTGAGCTCGTCCAGACTTCGGTAGCCGTACCGCTGCAGGTACTCGGCGAGATCGGCGGCGAACTCCGGGTACGCACCGGACGACACGACGGAGTGCACGGCCTGGGGATCCGCGGTCTCGATCAGCTCCCGCAGCGCCGGTTCGGCGACAGCCGTTCGGGCGAGTGCGGTCATCGCGCGCGCCGGTTCCGCGGATTGGACCTCGGCGCCGGGCCCGATCACCGCGTACAGGAACCACTCCGGGGCCCGCGGCAGCAGAGCCTTGGTGAGCAGGTACATCGAGCCGGTGAGAGTCAGCAACGCGGCGTCCAGAACCATCATCGGCCCCCACCGCCGGACCAGATCGCCCTCCACCCGCTGGTACGCGGCGAAGGCCTCCGCACCGGTCATGGCATCGAGGTCCAGAGCCTCGAATTCGTCGTAGACACGGTAGAACTCGCGCAGGAACTGCTCGACCATCGAGTCGATGGTCAGCAGCCGGTGCAGGTAGGTGGCGGTGGTGACGGCCCTGGATCGCAGCCGCTGCAGCGGCCCGTCGAAGTGGAACGGGCGCAGGGCTCGGGCCCGAGCACCGTCGAGCGGTTCACTGACGCCCAGCGCGGTCTCGAGCACCTTGCGGTTGAGCGGGTAGCCGGGCGCGATGCCCACCATGCGGTACCAGTGCAGCAGGTTGTAGTAGACCCGGGAGTGGAAGCAGCCCAATAGGTAGGGCGTCCACTCCTCGACCTGTCGCAGTTGCGCCGGCGGCACCCGCAGGGACCGGGCGTAACCGCGGTAGACACGACTGTAGATGTCGGCGGCGGTGGTGAAGGTCAGCGGGGAGGTGAGGCCGCTGAAGCTCTCGATGATGTTGGAGTTGTCCCAGATCCGTTGCTCCCCCGGGGTGAGCGGCTCACCGGCTCCGCGCAGCACCGGCGTATCGACTGCCGGCACCGCGAGAGCGGTGATCGGGCGGGTCTGCAGGAACCAGAACCCGGCACCGTCGTGCGCCCATTCGATGTCCTGTGGCGCACCGAGGGATTCCGCGAGCTCGCGTGCCGTCGCGGAGAGTTCCCGCACGTGTTCGGGTGTCAGGGCCGCAGCCGCGCGGGCCGCGGCGTCGACCGGGTGCTCGATCGCGCCGCCTCGGTCCTGCGGGTGGAAGCTGGTGGCCTTCTCGCCGATCACCACCTCAGTGGCACCGCCGGCGCCGACGGTGATCGTGTCGGCGTCGACGGCGCCGGAGACGAGTCCCTCACCGAGCCCGTACACGGCGCTGAGCACCATCCGGTCCGCTGCTCCGGTGACCGGGTCGGCGGTGAAGACCACCCCGCTGGTGCGGGCGTCGACCAGCTTCTGCAGGACCACTGCGACCCCGCCGGTTCGCGGGTGCCCGCCGGCGAAGGCGTAGGTGATGGACCGCTCGGAGAACGCCGACGCCCAGCAACGACGCACCGCGGCGATCACCTCCTCGATTCCGTCGACGTTGAGGAAGGTGTCGAACTGACCGGCGTAGGAGGCCTGCGCGCCGTCCTCAGCGGTGGTCGACGAGCGCACCGCGATCGCGCCCCCACCGGCCTCCCGATAGGCGCGGGCGATCAGCTCGCGCAGGGAGCCTGGCAGATCGCCGGCGAGGATCGCCGCACGGATGTCCGCGGCACCGCGCTGCGCGGCGGCCTCGTCCTCGGCGGCGGCGAGCGCATCGATCAGTCCGGGGAGGGCAGTGCCGGCGTAGGCGTCGAAGACGTCGGTGCCGAGCACCGACCAGGCCGGAACAGGGAGACCGCGCGCGTGCAGGATGGCCAGCCCCCGACTCTTTCCGCCGCCGATCGTCGTGAGCGTTTGCGGGTCCGTCCACGGGCCCAACACCTGCATGCGGCCACCTCCAGCGAGTTCGCAGATCACCCGGTTCGCGGGCGGCTCGCCGCTCCGTGGTCTCGAAGCCCCGCCCGCGGCGCCCACGAACGTGGTCACCGCCGCGAGAACAGCCGCTCTCGTGTGTCCCGTCTATCGATGTCTACCTCACAGCCGTTACGAATCGCCGATGATCTTCTCGATCCGGGACTCCTCGACATCGTTGACCGTCGCCGGATCGAAGTGCGGATCGCGGGTCTTGTCGACGAGGACCGCGCGGATGCCCTCGACGAAGTCGGGGCGGCGGATCAGGCGGGCACCGACCACGGCCTCCTCCGCCAGGCACTGCGCGAGGGTGCGCTCGCGGGCCTGCTGGATCAGGTCGAAGGTGACGAACACCGATGTCGGGCAGGCGGTCGCGAGTTGCTCGCGGGCGGTGTCGGCCCATCCGCCCTCGGTGACCGCGAGCGCGGCGAGGATCTCCGGGACCGATCCCCGGCCGAAGACCTCGGCGACCTGATCGAGCGGCAGCACCGGCGCCGGTGCGGGCGCGGCGAACTCGGCGAGCACCACGTCGAGGTCGCGGCCGGCCAGCAGCGCCGCCTTCACCTGTTCCATCGACTCCGAGGCGACGAAGTGCGTGGCGAGCCCGACGGCGAGCGCGTCACCGGCGCCGATCCGCGCGGCGGTCATACCCATCAACTCGCCCACCCCCTGCGGCAGCCGGCTGAGGATGTACGTCGCGCCCACGTCCGGCAGGAACCCGATCGCCACCTCCGGCATGGCGAGCAGGGCCTTCTCCGAGACCACTCGGTGCGAGCCGTGCACCG
The DNA here is from genome assembly GCF_054780975.1 of Tsukamurella serpentis. Classification (NCBI taxonomy): domain Bacteria; kingdom Bacillati; phylum Actinomycetota; class Actinomycetes; order Mycobacteriales; family Tsukamurellaceae; genus Tsukamurella; species Tsukamurella serpentis. Next base: position 496,547 of record NZ_BAAGVH010000003.1, on the reverse strand, counting down.
AGACACCGATGCCGCCGCCCATGTCCACCCCGTCGATCAGGGCGATCACCGGCTTGCCGAACTCGGCGAGCCGCAGGTTCATCTCGTACTCGGCGCGGAAGAACGGGGTGAAGTCCTCCCCGGCGACCACCTGGTCGCGGATCGCACGGATATCGCCGCCGGCGCAGAAGGCCTTCGGTGAGCCGGAGGTGATCAGCACGCGGGTGACCCCCTCGTCGGACTCCCAGGCCTGCAGGGCCTCGTCGATGGCGCGCACCATGTCCATGGTGAGCGCGTTGAGCGCCTTGGGCCGATTCAGCTCGATGTGCCCGGTGCCGCCGGCCACGGTGGTGACGATCTCGGTCTCGCTCACTGCACGCCTTCCAGGATTGGTCGCATATCCAACTAGTTCAGTCTGACAGGCACCCGCGTAATCTGGAGCGGCGATGGCGAATCTTCTCGGCGCGGACGCGCTGCACCTCGAGTACCCGACCAAAACGGTCTTCGATTCGGTGTCCCTGGGCGTCAACGACGGGGACCGGATCGGCATCGTCGGCCGCAACGGTGACGGTAAATCGTCGCTGATCGGGATGCTGGCCGGCACCCGCGAACCCGACTCCGGCCGGGTCACCCGGCGCGGCGGCGTCCGCGTGGGCGTACTCACCCAGACCGACGACAACGACGACACTGCCACCGTCGGCCGCGCCGTGGTGGGCGAGACCCCCGAACACGAGTGGGCCGGCAATCCGAAGGTGCGCGACATCATCGCCGGGCTGCTCGGCGGGATCGCCTGGGACGCAGTGCTGGGCTCCCTGTCCGGCGGGCAGCGGCGGCGGGTGCAGCTCGCGCAGTTGCTGGCCGGTGAGCACGACGTCCTGATCCTCGACGAGCCCACCAACCACCTCGACGTCGAGGCCATCGAGTGGCTGGCCGGACACCTGAAGAAGCGCTGGCCGGCGAACCAGGGCGGCCTGCTGATGGTCACCCACGACCGGTGGATCCTGGACGAGGTGTGCACCACCACTTGGGAGGTGCACGACCGGATCGTCGAGCCGTTCGAGGGCGGGTACGCGGCGTACATCCTGCAGCGCGTGGAGCGGGACCGCCAGGCGGCGTCGATCGAACAGAAGCGGCAGAACCTCGCCCGCAAGGAACTGGCCTGGTTGCGGCGCGGCGCACCAGCGCGCACCAGCAAGCCGAAGTTCCGGATCGACGCGGCGAACGCACTCATCTCCGACGTCCCGGAGATCCGCAACCGCACCGAATTGCAGTCACTGGCGGTCTCCCGCCTGGGGAAGGACGTCGTCGACATCCTCGACGTCTCGGTGGCCTACGGCGACAAGCAGGTGCTCTCCGAGATCGAGTGGCGCATCGCACCCGGTGAGCGCACCGGCGTCCTCGGGGTCAACGGCGCCGGGAAGTCCACCCTGCTCGGACTGATCGACGGTGGCACCTCCCCCACGTCCGGCACCGTCAAGCGGGGCAAGACGGTGAAGGTCGCCACGCTGACCCAGCGGCTCGACGAATTGGAGCAGCACTGGGACGATCCGGTGCGGGTGGTGCTGGCGGACCTGGCGACCAGCTTCACCGTGGGCAGTGGTTCGAAGGCGCAGGAGCTCACCCCCTCGCAGTTGCTGGAGCGGCTGGGCTTCGCCTCGGCGCAGCTCTCCACGCCGGTCAAGGACCTCTCCGGCGGGCAGAAGCGGCGGCTGCAACTGCTGCTGATCCTGCTGGATTCGCCGAACGTACTGATCCTGGACGAGCCGACCAACGATCTGGACACCGACATGCTGGCCGCGATGGAGGATCTGCTCGACTCCTGGCCGGGGACGCTGATCGTGGTCAGCCACGACCGCTACTTCCTGGAACGGGTCACCGATCAGCAGTACGCCATCCTGGAGCGGCGGCTGCGGCACCTGCCCGGCGGTGTCGACGAGTACCTCGCGCTGCGCCGCGCACAGCACGGGGCCGGGACTCAGGCCGGTGCCGGTCCGGGAGCCGACAGCGGGACCGGGGTCGGGGTCGAGAGCGGGACGCAGACCGGGCTCAGCGGTGCGGAGCTGCGGGCGGCGCAGAAGGAGGTGAGTGCGGTCGAACGGCGGATGACGAAGCTGTCCGGGCAGATCGACACCGCCAAGACCGCGCTCGCCGATCACGACCAGAACGATTACGCCGGGCTGGCCGAGGAGATGAAGAAGATCGCCGCACTCGAGGACGAGCTGGCCGAGCAGGAACTGCGCTGGCTGGAACTGTCCGAGGCGCTGGAGTAGCGCACGCGCTCCCGCTAGGGGACGCCGACCGCCCCGCTAGGGAGCGCCGACCGCCCCGCTAGGGAGCCACGGTGGCGCCGGGCACCGGACCGGAGGCCACGCGCACCGTCCGGCTGACTCCGGCACCGGCGAGCTCACTGCCCACGTCGACCGCGTGCTCCGGTCCGGCGCACAGGAACGCGCAGGTCGGACCGCTGCCGGAGACGATCGCGGCGAGCGCGCCGGCATCCAGGCCCGCTCGCAGTGTGCGCCGCAGACCCGGCTGCAGCGACAACGCCGCAGCCTGCAGATCGTTCACCAGCAGCGGAGCCAGCCGATGCGGGTCACCGGATGCCAGAGCCGCGAGCAGTTCGTCCGGATCCCCCGCTCGGGGCGGATCACCCGCCTCGCGCAACCGGTCCAGTTCGCGGTACACCGCCGGGGTGCTGAGTCCGTCGCGAGCCAGCGCCAGCGCCCAGTGGAACTCGCCGCGGGCCAGCACCGGCACCAGGCTCTCGCCGCGGCCGGTGCCCAGCGCGGTGTGCCCGTGCAACGAGAACGGCACGTCCGAGCCCAGGGTCGTGCCGATGTCGTCGAGCTCGTCGCGGGAGACGTCGAGCCCCCACAGCGTGGCGGCACCGAGCAGCGCGGCGGCGGCGTCGGCGGACCCACCGGCCATCCCACCCGCGACCGGGATGCCCTTGGCGATCCTGATCCGCACCGCCGGATCCCGGTGGTACCGCTGCGCCAGCGCGATCACCGCGCGCGCCGCCAGATTCGTCCGGTCACCGGGTACCTCGCCGGCACCGTCGCCGATGATCTCGACACTGAGCTCGTCCGCGAGGGTCAGGGTGACGTCGTCGTGCAACGACAGGGCCTGGAAGACGGTCACCAGTTCGTGGAAGCCGTCCGGACGCACATCACCGACGCCCAGGTGCAGATTCACCTTGGCGGGGGCGCGCACGGTCAGGGAACTGGGGACGACGGACAGCACGCGGTCCACCCTACGGCGCAGCGGGCCCGCAACCGCGCAACGCCTTCGCGCGCGCCAGCGCGGCGAAACCGTCGATACCGAGCTTCTCGCCCCGCTCGCGCGGATCGATCCCCGCCGCCACGAGCAGTTCCTCCGCCGCCGCGGGGGAACCGGCCCAGCCGGCCAGCGCCGCCCGCAGAGTCTTACGACGCTGCGCGAACGCGGCGTCCACGGCCGCCCAGAGCTGGATGCGGTCGACGTCGGGGCGCTGGTCCGGGCTCAGCAGATCGATCCGCACCAGCCCGGATTCGACGTTGGGTTCCGGCCAGAACACCGCCCGGCCGACGGTGCCGGCCTTGCGGACCGCGCCGTAGTAGGCGGCCTTGACCGACGGGACGCCGTACACCCGCGACCCCGGGGCGGCGGCGAGCCGGTCCGCCACCTCCAATTGGACCATCACCAGCACCGTGCGCAGGGTGGGGACCTCGGCCAGCAGGTGCAGCAGCACCGGCACCGAGACGTTGTACGGAAGGTTCGCCACCAGCACCGTCGGAGCGCCGGCGGCAGCGACCTGTGCACCGGACACCTTGAGCGCGTCCTGCCCGATCACGGTGAGGCCGGCGGCGAGCTCGGGGGCGCGCTCGGCCACCGTCTGCGGAAGCTGCTGCGCGAGCACCGGATCGATCTCGATGGCGGTGACCGCGGCCGCGGCGTCCAGCAGTGCCAGGGTCAGCGAACCCAGTCCCGGGCCGACCTCGAGGGCGATGTCGCCGGGGCGCACATCGGCGGCGGCGACGATCTTGCGGACCGTGTTCGGATCGTGCACGAAGTTCTGCCCCAGCGTCTTGGTGGGGCGAACGGACAACTGCCCGGCCAGCGCGCGGATCTCCGCGGGGCCGAGCAGTCGTGCCTTGTTCTTGAATTCGGCGCCGGTCACAGCATGTGACTGTACTGGGCTACTCCGACCGGCCGGACAGACCCAGCTTCGACGAGCAGGTCGGCCAGGCGCCCCAGCCCTGCTCGGCCAAGGTCTTGCGGGCGATGTCGATCTGCTCCTCGCGGGAGGCGAGATCGGCGCGCGGGGCGTACTTGCCGCCGCCGAAGGCCAGCCAGGTCGAGTGCGTGAACTGCAGGCCGCCGTAGAAGGAGTTACCGGTGTTGATGGACCAGTTGCCGGTGGCCTCGCACTGCACCAGGCGATCCCAGACCGAGCCGGGAGCCACGAACGGCGCACCCGGGGCGGTGCCGGTGGCCGTCACACCGGCCACGCCCGGGTCGGTGACCTTCGAGGTGATCTTGTCGCGGGAGACGACCTTGCCGTCGACCACGCGCTCGCGGTACTGGACCTCCTGCGTCCCGGGCTTCCCCGGGTTCACGACCTGGGTCTTGCCGTTGGTGAGCTTCGGGTCGTCGATCTTCTTCGGCGGCGCGGTGTAGGGCTCGGTGACGGTGACGTCGGAGACCCGGTCACGCGAGACCGTGATGGTCATGTCCGGTGTGATCGGCGACGACGCGCTCGGGGTGACCTTGTCGTTCTGGATCAGCGGCGCGCCCATCTTGGCGAGGTACTCGCCGACGGTGCGCCCGGCCGCGTCGGCCTTGACCGTCTTCCCGGCGTCGACGACGGTGGCCGCGACCGGCGTGACCACCGAGACCGCACCGCCGGTCAGCGGAACGGCACCGTCAAGCGGGACGGAGACGAAGTTCTTCGCGCCACCGAGACCCGCGGAGGCCAGCGCGGCCCCCATGGTGAGGTCGGTGGTCTTGACCGTGCGGACCTGCCCGTTGACGTTGACCGCGATGTCCCGGGCGCGCTGGACAGAGATGGTCCTGTCGGCGCCGAGGGACTGGTTCAGTGCGGGCGTCACCTTGTCGGCGCCGCCGGCCTCGATACCGGCCGAGCGGAGGATGGACTCCACCGAGCGGCTCATGGTGGAGACCTCGCGGGGCTGTCCGTCGACGGTGACGGTGACGTCCTCGTACATCGCGATGGCGGTGCCGCCGGTCGCCATGAGAGCGATCAGCATGGCGCCGGTGACGGCCTGCACGGGGCGGGTGTGCAGCGCGTCGAGACGGGCCGCGAGACCGCTCCTGGGAGCACCCTGCTCCGCCTCGGCCTGCTGAGCACGAGCTGCCTGAGCCTCACCCTGCTGGGAATCGAGCTCCTGGGCGCCGGGCTGCGGCGCGGAGTCGGCGACGTGGGTCAGCGCCTCGGCCTCCTGCACGGTCTCGTGGCCGTACACCTCGACCTCGAGATCGACCAGCTCCTGGTCGACCGGGCCGGCGGCGCTGCTGCGCGCCAGCACCTGGTCGACGTCGAATTCCGCGGTGCGCTCGCCGGTCCGGCTGAACGCGCCGCGGCGCTGCCGAGCGATCCGCTGATCGTCGGTGATGGCGTTGTCGTCTGCGTCGAGTTCAGGCACTGGTGACTTCCCGTGGATTCATGCGATGTTGTTCATACGGCGTCGTTTAGGTCGCCGTTACATCACAGTACGGTAACGGAGAACCGGGACTCATGCCACTTCCGCGTCAAACATCCGCCGAGAATGTGGCGCCGAACACACGATCCGCCGTCGCCGTGGACTCTGCCACCAGCTCCTGAACCGGCATTTCCCGCAGGTCAGCGAGGAATTGTGCGGTGTAGGGCACACAGTAGGATTCGTTCGGCGCGCCCCGGTACGGATGCGGGGTGAGATACGGCGCATCAGTCTCGACCAGCAGTTGATCCCCGGGCACCAGGCGGGCGGCCTGCTGCAGCTCCGTCGCATTGGAGAAGGTGACGGTGCCGGAGAAACTGAGCACGTACCCGCGGTCCACGCACTCGCGGGCCATCGCGGCGTCACCGGAGAAGCAGTGGAAGATCACCTGCTCCGGGGCGCCGAACCGGTCCAGATCGGCCAGGATGTCGGCGTCGGCGTCCCGGTTGTGGATCATCAGCGGCTTGCCGAGCCGCTTGGCCAGGTCGATGTGCCAGCCGAAGGCGGTGTGCTGCTGCTCCGGTGTGGCCACCGAGTCACGCTTGCCCAGCCAGTACCAGTCGAGACCGGTCTCACCGATCGCCACGCACCGCGGGTCCGCGGCGAGCCGTTCGAGTTCCGCCGCGGCACCGTCGAGTTCGAGCTGGTGCGCATCGGTGGGGTGCAGTGCCACTGCGGCGAAGACCCGCTCGTCCCAACGGGAGGCGTCGATCACGAACCGGGCCTGATCCAGATCGCAGGCCACCGTCACCACCCGGCCGACGCCGGCGGCTCCGGCCCGGTCGAGCAGCTCGCGCACCGCCTCCGGGCTGCGGGCGCCGCATCCGTCGAGGTGGGTGTGCGCATCCACCAGGCCGGGCAGCGGTGTGGGCAGCGGAGGCGGCGGCTTCTTCTTCCCCATGACGTCCATTGTCGCCGTCGTGCTCGCGCGCCCGACCTTCGGACCATGTTTAATCCGATGTTAAGCGACCGCGAAGCGCGCTCCGGTGGGCTCGACGGGTAGTACACACGAGGAGAAGACGTATATGAACAGGCCCATCCTGTCCGCAGCCGCACTCGGCCTCGCCGCACTGCTCACCGGGTGCAGCACCACCGCCGGTGAGCCGGTCAACACCCCGTCAGGGGCGCCGTCGGGCGGCTCGCCGGCCGGAACCACTCACGCCGTCCCGGCCGGACTGGACACCGGCGGGTACCCCACCACAGCCGTGCCGGTACCCGCGCCGACGCCCGAATCGGCGTGGGTGATGGAGGGCAACCGGATGGCGGACGCGCTGATCCAGGTGAACCAGGTCGATCCGCGGATGGTGATCGGCGGCGCCGCGCTGCGGTCGTTCCCGGTGCTCAGCGGCAATCAGCTGCGCACCCGCGTCCCCGATGCGACCGCCGAGGTCTTCCAGCGCAGCGGAATGCGGGTGGGCATGACCACCACCCGTGGCGACACCCTGGAGTCACCCCGGATCGCCATGCGGATCGGCCTGTACCGGTTCGGTACACCCGAGGCGGCCACCAAGGCCTTCGAGGCGGTCAAGGTCGCGACCGCCCGGCTGCGGCCGATCCCGGTGACCGGGACCGACGGGGTCAGCGCCGCCGAGTTCAAACCGGGCACCGTCGACTCGTACCGGGCCGAGGGCCCGTTCGTGATCAACATCAGCGGCACCGACTCCACCACCGCCGCGGCGGCGCAGCTGGTGGCCAAGGGGTACGAACAGCAGCTGCCGCAGCTCCGGAAGTTCACCCCCACCCCGGACGCCGAGATCGGGCGGCTCGCGACCGACGTCAACGGCGCCCTGGGCCGCACCCTGCCGCAGGACTCCGACACGGAGAAGCAGGAACTGTCCACCGGAGCCTTCGGGATCGACGGGGTCCTGCACCGCATCTCCGACATCCGGTCGGCCGACGTCTACCGCGCCGCGGGAGTCGACAGTGCGGCCCAGCGCGGGTCCGTCGTGTACCGGACCTCGGATGAGTCCGCGGCGCAGACCCTGGCCGCCGAACTGGCCAAGTCCACCCCGACGCGGGCGCAGCCGAAGGCACCGTCACCGGCCCAGCTGCCTCAGTCGCCGTGCTACCAGCGCTCCGACTCGAAGGTCTTCGCCTGCGTGGTCGTGGTCGGCCGCTGGGTGGGAACGGCGAACGGCAGCTCACTGATCGAGGCGCAGCGCAAGGCCTCGGCGCAGTACGTGATCCTGGCGAACGCGAGGTAGCCCCGGGGGGGGCAACAGCCCGGGACGGGTGCCGTCAGGCGGGCTCGGGTTCGACGTAGCGAGGGAAGACGCCCTGCGGTTTGGGCAGTGCGGTCCCCGGGCGCAACCGGTCCGTCAGCGCGGCGAAGCTGCGCTCCTCGCGCGGCTGCTCGAGCAGGTCGAGCAGTTCCGCCGAGGACTCCGGCATCACCGGCTGCAGCAGCAGCGAGACCTGCCGCACCACCTCCGCGGTCACGTACAGCACCGTCGCCATCCGGTCCGGATCACTGGCCTTGAGCTTCCACGGCTCCTGCGCGGAGAAGTACCGGTTGGTGTCGGCGAGCACCTCCCAGACCGCCTCCAGGTACAGGTGCAGGGCCTGGTTGTCGACGTGCCCGCGCACCGTCGCCAGCAGGGCGTCGGTCTTGGCGAGCAGGGCGTCGTCGTCGGGAGTCAACGCGCCCGGCGTGGGCACCGTGCCCGCGCAGTTCTTGTTGATCATCGACAGTGACCGCTGTGCGAGATTACCCAGCTCGTTCGCGAGGTCGGCGTTGATCCGCCCGACGATGGCCTCGTGGCTGTAGCTGCCGTCCTGGCCGAAGCTGACCTCGCGGAGCAGGAAGAAGCGCAGCGCGTCCAGTCCGTACTCGGCGATCAGGGCGTGCGGGTCGACGACGTTGCCGACCGACTTGCTCATCTTCTCGCCGCGGTTGAACAGGAAGCCGTGTGCGAAGACCCGCTCAGGCAGTTCGATGCCCGCGCTCATCAGGAAGGCCGGCCAGTACACCGCGTGGAAGCGGATGATGTCCTTGCCGATGATCTGCAGTTTCGGCGGCCAGTAGGCCTGGAACCGCTCGGAATCGGTGTCCGGGTATCCGGCGCCGGTGAGGTAGTTGGTGAGCGCGTCCACCCAGACGTACATGACGTGCTCGGGGTCGCCCGGTACCGGGACGCCCCAGTCGAAGGTGTCGCGGCTGATCGAGAGGTCCTTCAGTCCGCCGGAGATGAAGCTGACGATCTCGTTGCGGCGGGTGGCCGGTTCCAGGTAGCCGGGGGTCCGCTCGAACATCTGCAGCAGCTTGTCCTGATAGGCGGACAGCTTGAAGAAGTACGAGGCCTCCTCGGTCCACTCCACCTCGGTGCCGGTATCGGTGGACACCCGCACACCGTTCTCGGTGACCGTGGTCTCGTCCTCGGCGTAGTAGGCCTCGTCGCGGACGGAGTACCAGCCCGAGTACTTGCCCAGGTAGATGTCGCCCGCGTCCACCATCCGCTGCCAGATGGCCTTCGACGCCTGGTAGTGATCGGTATCGGTGGTGCGGATGAACCGGTCGAACGTCGACCCCACTGCACGCTGAAGGGACTCGAAGGCGGCGGCGTTGCGATCGGCGAGGGCCTTGGTCTCGATGCCCTCCTTCGCGGCGGTCTGCTGCATCTTCAGGCCGTGCTCGTCGGTGCCGGTCAGGAAGAACACGTCGAAGCCGTCGAGGCGCTTGAACCGCGCGATCGCGTCGGTGGCGATGTACTCGTAGGCGTGCCCGATGTGCGGGACACCGTTGGGGTAGGCGATCGCCGTGGTGATGTAGAAAGCCTTGTCTGCAGCCATGATGCGCCCAGCTTATCGCCGGTGTCGCGGGCGGCCTCGGGCGGGAATCGCCGGGGCGCCTGTGGACGGAGCGGTTCTCTCCACAGGTGGGGCCCGAGCGCGGGGGTGCGCCGGTCGTGGCGGAGCAGTCTGATCGCATGGCCGGACACGGGGTGATCACACGGACCGAATTGCTGGCGGGCGGCTACTCACCCCGGGAGATCCGGCGGGCCCTGCACAGCGAGCGGCTGACCCTGCTGCGCCGCGGCTGGTACGCCGAGACCGGCGCCGATGCCGAGGTGGTGCGCGCGGTCACCGCGGGCGGCGGGGTCAGTTGTGTATCCGCGCTGGCCAGGCACCGGGTGTGGGTACCGGAGTCGGCGCGCGGACTGCACGTGCGGCTCAGTGAACGGTCCCGGCAGCGGGGGCACAAGGGACTACGGGTGTGCGGGCCGTCGATCGTGGCACCGATCGCACCGGTCGACGAGGTCCCGGTGGCGGTGCGCGCGGCCACCGGTTGTGTCCGTGGCGATGCGCTGGTCGCGGTCCTCGATTCGGTGTGCAATCGCGGGCTCCTGCAACCGGGCGAGCTGGCCGGACTGCTGCGCGGCAGCTCGCGGCGGGTGCACCGGGCACTGCTGGCGGTGGACGGCTCCGCCGAGTCCGGCACCGAGACACAGGTGCGGCTGCATCTGCGGCGCGAGCGGTTACCCCACCGCACGCAGGTCTTCATCCCTGGTGTCGGATACGTGGATCTGTTGGTCGGACGCAGTCTGGTGATCGAGTGCGACAGCCGCGCGCATCACGCCGGGGATGCGATCGACACCGACCGGGACCGGGATCTGGTGCTGACCACGCTGGGATTCGAGGTGCTGCGAGTGACCTACCAGCAGGTGTTCACCCGGTTTCCTGCGGTGGCGGCGGCGATCGCCAGGAAGGTCGCGGCCGGCGATCACCTGCGGGAGACCGATTACCGGCCGTGATACCGGCGGTGGCCGCACGAATGTCGGTGCATACGGCGCTCGAGTTCTGCGACCTGGGAAAACAGAGGGGGTGCGCCGCTCAGACCGACATTCGTGCGGGCTCTCCGGGTACAGCGGCTGAGGGCGGCACCGCGGGCACCGAGTCCAGGGCCAGCACGGATCCGGATTCGAGCTGGAACCGCGCGATCTCGCGGCCGTAACGCACGTAGACCACATCGACGTCCACACCGAGCACCTCGGTGTCCGGCGTCGGACCGGTCGCCGCGGAGCCCGCGAACTCCCCGGCCACGTAGAAGCGGACCCGGCTGCGAGCACCGTGCCGCACATGCACCCAGGTCAGACGCCCACCCAGGGTGGCGCCGCCGTCGATCACCGCGTTCATCACAGCTCCTCAGGTGGATGCTCGGACGTTCTAGGGAGATGGGTGGCAGGCGGATCGGGGTGAGTGGGAGAGATCCGCCGGCCACTTCTCACCCTGCCGGGCGCACCCGGTCCGGCACATCCGGTGAATCCCCCATCCTTCCCCCAGTCCGGGTGCGGTCGCGTGACAGGATGGCGCAGTGCAACCGGTCGAGCTGCTGCGGGCGCTGCGGGAACGCGGGCTGCGCCCCGCCGCACTCCTCGGCTCCTGGGGCGGCTACCGCGCGGTGATCGCACCGACTCCCGAACTGCGTCCTGGTGCACTGCCCGACGGTGGCCCGTGGCTCGGTTTCCTCGGCTACCCGGACACCACCGGCGACTCCCGCCTGGTCCCGCAGGTCGTGGGCGGCGACCCCGGACCACTGCTGCTCCTGGATGACGACGGACGCTGGACCTGCACCGATCCGGAGTTCGACGTCCCCGACACCGCGCCGGCAGCGCGGCCGTGGACCGCCGCCTGGACCGCCCCGGACCGTGGCGATCACCGCGCCGCGGTGCTGGCCTGCCAGGAGGCGATCCGCGCCGGCGACGTCTACCAGGTGAACATCTGCACCCGGTTCGACGGCACCCTCACCGGTGACCCGCTCGACCTGTTCGCGGACATCGCCGCGGCGACCGGCCCGGCGAAGGCCGCCTACCTCGACGGCGACTGGGGCGCGGTGGCGTCGTTCTCCCCCGAGACCTTCCTCACCGACCGCGACGGCGCGCTCACCGAACGACCGATCAAGGGCACCCTGCCGCTGCGCCGACCACCGCAGGACCTGCGGGCGAGCGGTAAGGACGTCGCCGAGAACGTGATGATCGTCGATCTGGTCCGAAACGACCTGGGCCGGGTCGCCGAGGTCGGGACCGTCCGCACCCCGGAGCTGCTGCGGGTGCACGCCGCGCCGGGCGTATGGCACCTGGTGTCGACGGTGACCGCGACCGCCCGGCCCGGCACCACCCGCGCCGAGTTGCTGGAGGCGACCTTCCCGCCGGCCTCGGTGACCGGCACTCCGAAGCTCGCCGCCCGCGAACGCATCACCACCTGGGAGCGGCACAGCCGCGGCACCTACTGCGGTGCGATCGGCATCGACCATCCGCTGACCGGCCTGGACCTCAACGTGGCGATCCGCACCGTCGAGGCGCGCGGCGGCATCCTCCGGCTCGGGGTGGGCGGCGGTATCACCATCGACTCGCAGCCGGACGCCGAGTGGCGCGAATGCCTGGACAAGGCCGCGACGATCGTGGGCTACCGGGCGGCCAGCGCCGCCTCGTAGAGCTCGCGTTTGGAGGCGCCGGTGTCGGCGGCGACGGCGGCGCAGGCGTCCTTGAGCCGCTCCCCCGCCTCGACCCGCGCCAACACCGCGGCCACGTGGTCCTCCGGGTCGGCGGAGGCCGGATCGGCGCCGGCGATCACCACGGTGATCTCACCGCGCACCCCGTCCGCGGCCCACTGGGCGAGTTCGCCGAGGCCGCCGCGCCGGACCTCCTCGTAGGTCTTGGTCAGTTCCCGGCAGACCGCCGCCCGGCGGTCCGCGCCGAGCACGTCCGCGGCGTCGGCCAGGGTCTCGGCCAGACGGTGCGGGGACTCGAAGAACACGCACGCGCGCCGCTCGCCGACCAGTTCCGCCAGCCAGGACCGCCGGGCACCGGACTTGCGGGGCGCGAAACCGTCGAAGGCGAACCGCTCCACGGGGAGGCCGGACAGCGCCAGCGCGGTGGTGACGGCCGACGGTCCGGGCAGGCACGTCACCCGGTGTCCGGCCTCGACGCAGGCCGCGACCAGGCGATATCCCGGGTCGGAGACCGAGGGCATACCGGCGTCGGTGATCAGGAGCACTGTCTCACCGGCTTCGAGAGCGGTCAGCAGTTGGGGGATCCGGCCCTGCTCGTTGTGGTCGTAGAAGCTGAGGATCCGCCCGCGCGGCTCGACCTGCAGGGAGGCGGCCAGGGAGCGGGCGCGGCGGGTGTCCTCGGCGGCGATCACATCGGCCTCGCGCAGTGCTGTGGTCAGCCGCGCGGTGGCATCGCCGGGATTGCCCATGGGGACCCCGGCGACGATCAGCACACCGCTCGTATCCTCGGATCCCACGCCACACACCTTACGATGGGCCGCGTGAGCACTGTGGCATCGCCCGAGGAGCGGACCCTGGTCAGTCCGGGGCCGACCCTTCCGCCCGCGGTGTTCGGGGCCACCGACCGCGCCTTCGGGTGGACGGTGACCCTGGTACTGACCGCGGTCGCGGCGGCCACCCGCTTCTTCACCCTGGGCTACCCGAGCAACACCGGTTTCGTCGGCAGCACCCCGGTGCAGACCCCGGTGTTCGACGAGAAGCATTACGCGCCGCAGGCCTGGCAGGTGCTCACCGGCGGCGGCTGGATCGAGGACAATCCCGGCTTCGGGCTGGTGGTGCACCCGCCGGTGGGCAAGTGGATGATCGCGCTCGGCGAGGCGATGTTCGGCTACAGCCCGATGGGCTGGCGGTTCATGTCCGCGGTCTGCGGCACCCTCCTGGTGTTCCTGGTGATCCGGGCGGCGCGCCGGCTGTCCCGTTCCACCCTGATCGGCGGGCTGGCGGGGCTGCTGCTGATCTGCGACGGCCTGACCATGGTCTCGTCCCGGGTGGCGCTGTTGGACATCTTCCTGGTGTTCTTCGGCTTCGCCGCGTTCTCGATGATCCTGGTCGACCGCGACCAGATGCGGCGCCGGCTGCACCTGGCCGCGCTGCAGGGCCGGATCGACGATTCCCCGTACGGTCCGCGGCTGGGTTTCCGGTGGTGGCGGTTCTCCGCGGGGCTCATGGTGGGCCTGGCGTGCGGGGTGAAGTGGTCGGGCTTGTACTTCCTGGTCGGTATCGCGGTGCTGTCGGTGGCCTTCGATCTCGCCAATCGCCGCGCCTACGGGGTGCGCAGGCCGCTGCGCGGGGTGCTGCTGCGCGACCTGGTGCCCTCGGGGATGTCGCTCGGGGCGCTGCCGGTCCTGGTGTACCTGGGCACGTTCTGGCCGTGGTTCGGCTCGGAGACCTCGGTGTACCGGTACGCGGAGGGCAATCAGATCGGAACCGGTGGCCCGTTCGCGTGGGTGCCCGCGGCACTGCGCTCGCTGTTCTACTACGAGGGCTCGATCATGCGGTTCCACGAGGGCCTCACCAATTCGGCGGGCAACCGGCATCCGTGGGAATCGAAACCGTGGACCTGGCCGATGGGGCTGCGGCCGATGCTCTACCACTACACCTCGGACCAGTCGAACGGGATGTGCGGCGACGGTCCGTGCGTCCGTGCGGTGATGGCCGTGGGTACCCCGAGCCTGGCGTGGCTGGCGGTCCCGGTGCTGCTGTGGGCGCTGTGGAAGATGTTCGTCAAACGGGACTGGGCCTACGCGGCGCCGGTGACCATGTACTTCGCGACGTACCTGCCGTGGTTCCTGAACCTGGACCGGCAGATGTACTACTTCTACGCGCTGACCCTGATGCCCTTCCTGTGCATCATGATCGCGTTGATCTGCCGTGAGGTCCTGGGCCTGGACGGGCGCTCACGCTTCTTCGGCTTCGAGCGCCTGCGGCTGGGCCGCTGGCTGGTGGTGATCTACACCGGTGTGGTGGTGCTGAACTACGCCTGGCTGTGGCCGATCCTCACCGCCACCCCGATCCCGTCGTGGTGGTGGCGGCTCGAACTGTGGCTGCCCAGCTGGCAGTGACCGCCGGGCGATCCGGGCTACCCCGCCGTGTCCGCTGCGACCGGTCGGGTCTCACGGGCCGTCGTCCAGGCGATCACGGCCAGCACGCACAGTCCGCCGGTCACCGCGAACGCCCAGGTGAAACCGAAGTACTGGGCGATCGCCCCGGCGAGCAGCGGACCGGAGATGGTGCCCACGTCCTGCGCCATCTGGAACGCCGAGAGCGCTCCCCTGCTGCGGCCCTTACCGCCGAGGACGTCCGCGAGCGCGGCCTGTGACGCGGGCGCGACCAGACCGGTGCCGACACCGGCGATCACGGTCACCGCGAACGCCACCAGCACCGAGTCGGTGAACCCGAGAGCGACGGTGCCCACGCCGATCACCAGCATCCCGGTCACGATGAACGGGCGGCGTCCGTACCGGTCGGAGGCCCGGCCGGCGGGGAACATGGCCAGCACGTCACCGGCGGCGTACGCGGCGAGCGCGTAGCCGGCGATCGCGGCGGGCTGGCCCAGCACCTCGGCGAAGAACAGTGGCAGCAACGACACCCGCATGGAGAACACCCAGCCGAAGACCACCGACGTGAGCAACGCGGCCCGGTAGGCGGAGTCGCGCAGCGCCTCCCGCACGGTGGTACCGGGGACCGGTGACGTCTCTCCCCGGCCGGCCGGCGTGCTCCCGCGCAATGCGATCCCGACCACCGCGGTGGCCACGACCAGGGCTATCGCGTACACCACGAACGGCACCCGCAACCCGAAACCGACCAGGGCACCGCCGAGCAGCGGCCCGCAGATTCCGCCGAGCACGAAGCTCGACGAGTACACACCGCTGACCCGGCCGCGGATCGGTGGCGGCGCGATGCGGATCATCAGGCTCATCGACGAGACGGTGAACATCACCGATCCGATACCGCCGACACCGCGGAAGACCATCAACTGCCAGTAGGTCTGGGCGAACGCGACCGCCAGCATCGACGCCGCCACGATCAGCAGTCCGGCCATGTAGACCCAGCGCTCCCCGAAGGCCTTCACCAGCGGCCCGGCAGCGGGCGCGAAGGCCAGCCGCATGATCGCGAAGGCGCTGACCACCGCCGAGGCCGCGCCGACACCCACGTCGAAGGTGCGGGCGAAGGCCGGCAGCGCGGGCGCGACCACGCCGTACCCGAGGGCGATCACGAAGGCGGCGGCGACCAGCACCCACACCTCACCGGGCACCCGCTGGGCCGGGGCCGGTGCGCCTCCGGCGTCCTTCGTCACGGCCCACATCATCCGCTAAGACGCCGTCAAGACCTGCATGGGGGCCGTTAACAACCGGCGATTCGCCACCTCCGGGGTGATCTGGTGGTCACATGGACATCTCCAACGCGTTGGCACTCGCCGCCACCATCGCCACCCTGGCGTACCTGCTGTACGCACTGATCCGCCCGGAGCGGTTCTGATGAGTGGGACGACCTCGGGCCTGCTCACCGTCGCCACGCTGTTCGCCGCATTGGCGATCAGCTACCGCCCGCTGGGCGATTACCTCGCGCACGTGGTGAGTACGCCGAAGCACTGGCGGGTGGAACGGCTGGTGTACCGGGCCGTCGGCGCCGATCCGGATGCCGAACAGGGCTACCGCACCTACGCCGTGGCGGCGCTCGCGTTCAGCGCCGTGTGCATCGCGGTGCTGACGGTGATCCTGCTCGCGCAGGGACTGCTGCCCGGCACGACTCCGAAGCAGTGGCGCCTCGACGAGGCCCTGAACACCGCGATCAGCTTCGTCACCAACACCAACTGGCAGTGGTACTCCGGGGAGTCGGCGATGAACCTGATCGCGCAGGCGATCGGCCTCGCGGTGCAGAACTTCGTCTCCGCCGCCGTGGGCATCGCCGTGGCGGTGGCCCTGGTCCGCGGTTTCGTGCGCTCGCGCACCGACCGCCTGGGCAATTTCTGGGTGGACCTGACCCGGATCACGCTGCGGGTGCTGCTGCCCATCTCGGCGATCGCCGCGGTGATCCTGATGGCGCAGGGCGCCGTGCAGACGCTGTGGCAGCAGCAGGAGATCACCGGACTCGACGGCCAGAAGCAACTGATCACCGGAGGTCTGGTCGCCTCGCAGGAGGCGATCAAGCTGCTCGGGACCAATGGCGGTGGATACTTCAACGCCAACTCGGCGCACGGTTTCGAGAACCCCACACCGGCGACGAACCTGTTCGAGATCTTCCTGATCCTGCTGATCCCGGTCGCCATGCCGCGGATGCTGGGCAATCTGGTGGGCAACCACCGTCAGGGCTACGCGATCCTGGCCGCGATGGGCACCATCTTCTCGATCTCCCTGGCCGTCTCGGTGGCCTCGCAGCTCGGCGGGCAGGGAACTGCCGCCCGCGCAGCCGGCGCCCCGCTGGAGGGCCAGGAGATGCGCTTCGGGCAGTGGGCCACGGCGCTGTTCGCGACCGCCACCACCAACACCTCGACGGGTGCGGTGAACGCCTCGCACGACAGCCTCACCCCCGGCGCGGGCGGTGCGGCGCTGGCGAACATGCTGCTCGGTGAGATCAGCCCCGGCGGTGTGGGATCGGGTCTGTACGGGATGCTCGTGGTGGCGGTACTCACCGTCTTCCTGTGCGGGCTGATGGTCGGTCGTACCCCGGAGTACCTGGGCAAGAAGATCGGCCGCACCGAGATCACCCTGGCGGCGCTGTACATCCTGGTGATGCCCGCACTGGTCCTGGTGGGCACCGCGGCGACGGTGATCCAGCAGCAGGGCGTGGACGCGATGACCAACAGTGGGCCGCACGGCCTGTCGGAGGTGCTGTACGCCTACGCCTCCGCGGGCAACAACAACGGCAGTGCCTTCGCCGGCCTGGCCGTGGACACCCCGTGGTTCAACTACACGCTCGGTGCGGCGATGCTGCTCGGCCGGTTCGCACCGATGCTCGCGATCCTGGTCCTGGCCGGCGCGCTCGCCCGGCAGCATCCCGTGCCCGCCACCTCGGGCACCATCCCCACCCACCGACCGCTGTTCGTGGGCCTGACGGTGGGTGTGGTGGTCCTGGTGGCCGGCCTCACCTTCGTTCCCGCCCTCGCGCTCGCACCGATCTCGGAGGTCACCCGATGAGCGACACCCTCACCCGCGTTCCGGAGACCGGCCCCGCCGCACCGGAACCCACGCGCCACGGCGCCTTCTCCCTCGCGGAGCTGAAATCGGCGCTGCCGCGGGCACTGGCCAAGCTCGACCCGCGCACCCAGTTCCGCCAGCCGGTGGTCTTCGTGGTGTGGATCGCCTCGGTCTTCACCACGGCGCTGGCCATCGCCGACCCTTCGGTGTTCGCCTGGGCGGTTGCTCTGTTCCTCTGGGCGACGGTGCTGTTCGCGAACCTCGCGGAGGCGGTCGCCGAGGGCCGCGGCCGGGCGCAGGCGGATTCGCTGCGCAGGGCCAAGACCGAGACCGTGGCCCGGCGTCGCCGGCCCGGCGGCGGTGAGGAGCAGGTCCCCGGCTCGCAGCTGACGGTCGGTGACGTGGTGATCGTCGACGCCGGCGAGGTGATCCCCGGTGACGGTGACGTGATCGAGGGCATGGCGACCGTCGACGAGTCCGCGATCACCGGCGAATCCGCGCCGGTGGTCCGCGAATCCGGTGGTGACCGGTGTGCGGTGACCGGCGGCACGCGGGTGCTCTCGGACCGGATCGTGGTGGAGATCAAGACCGAACCGGGCAAGAGCTTCATCGACCGGATGATCGGTCTGGTCGAGGGCGCGAACCGGCAGAAGACGCCGAACGAGATCGCACTGAACATCCTGCTCACCGTGCTCACCATCATCTTCCTGCTGGCGGTGGCGACCCTGCAGCCGATGGCGATCTACTCCGGCGGGGCCGTGGACGTGGTGATCCTGGTGGCGCTGCTGGTGTGCCTGATCCCCACCACGATCGGCGCGCTGCTCTCCGCGATCGGCATCGCCGGGATGGACCGGCTGGTGCAGCGCAATGTGATCGCCAAATCCGGCCGCGCGGTGGAGGCGGCGGGCGATGTCTCGACGCTGCTGCTGGACAAGACCGGCACCATCACCTACGGCAACCGTCGCGCCACCTCGTTCCATCCGGTGGCCGGCGTCGATGAGCACACGCTGGCCGAGAGTGCTCTGCTGGCCTCGCTCGCCGACGAGACCCCGGAGGGCCGTTCCATCGTCGATCTGGCCACCACCTGCGGGCACGAGCGCCCGACGGTGCAGTTGGGCGGCTTCGTGCCGTTCACCGCGCAGACCCGGATGTCCGGGGTGGACCTGCCCGACGGCACCCGCATCCGCAAGGGCGCCTCCGCCGCGGTCCTGGCGTGGGTGGCGGCCGAGCACCGCGGGGACGCGGCACCGCACGCCGACGAGGTCGAGGCCCTCGGCGCGGTCGACGTGCGACTGGCCGTGGACGAGATCTCCGCCTCCGGCGGTACTCCCCTGGTGGTGGCACACGCGCAGCCCGGGGCGGCACCCGTCCTCCAGGGTGTGGTGCACCTCAAGGACGTGGTGAAGGCCGGTATGCGCGAGCGTTTCGAGCAGCTGCGTGAGATGGGCATCCGCACGGTGATGATCACCGGCGACAATCCCCTCACCGCCAAGGCCATCGCCGAGGAGGCCGGCGTCGACGACTACCTCGCCGAGGCCACCCCGGAGGACAAGTTGGCGCTGATCAAGCAGCAGCAGGAGGGCGGCCGGCTGGTCGCGATGACCGGTGACGGCACCAACGACGCACCCGCACTGGCCCAGGCCGATGTGGGCGTGGCGATGAACACCGGCACCTCCGCCGCGAAGGAGGCCGGGAACATGATCGACCTGGACTCCGACCCGACGAAGCTGATCGACGTGGTGCAGATCGGCAAGCAGCTGCTGATCACCCGCGGCGCGCTGACCACTTTCTCCATCGCCAACGACATCGCGAAGTACTTCGCGATCATCCCGGCGATGTTCCTGGCGATCGCACCGCAACTGGGAGTGCTCAACATCCTGGACCTGCACAGCCCGAAATCGGCGATCCTGTCCGCGGTGATCTTCAACGCGCTGATCATCGTGGCGCTGATCCCGCTGGCCATGCGCGGGGTCAAGTACACCGCGAAGTCCGCCGACAAACTGCTCGCGCGGAACCTCACGATCTACGGCATCGGCGGCATCGTGGCTCCCTTCATCGGGATCAAGCTGATCGACCTCGTGGTCTCCCTGCTCCCCGGATTGTCCTGAAAGGCACTGACATGTTCTCCGGTTCCATCGCCGCGGCGCCCCGCCAACTCCTGGCCGGGCTGCGCATGCTGATCGTCATGACCGTCATCGTCGGGGCCCTGTTCCCGCTACTGATCTGGGGTATCGGACAGGTCGCCTTCCCGTCGGCGGCGAACGGCTCCCAGATCCGCGACGAGCGGGGCACGGTGGTCGGGTCCGAGCTGCTGGCCTCGAAGTTCGAGGGACCGCAGTGGTTCCACCCGCGTCCGTCCGCCGGTGACTTCGACCCGCTCGCCACAGGTGGCTCCAACCTGGGCCCGGACAGCGCCGAGCTGGCCGAGGAGATCGCCAAGCGGCGCACCGCCGTCGCCGCGCAGGACTCGGTGCCGGGGGCGGCGGTGGCACCGTCGGACGTGCCCGCCGACGCGGTCACGGCCAGTTTCTCCGGGCTCGACCCGCACATCTCCCCCGCGTACGCGCGGCAGCAGATCGCCCGGGTGGCGCAGGCGCGCAGTCTCCCCGCGGAGAAGGTCACCGAGCTGGTGGCCGCGCACACCGCCGGACGCCAACTGGGTTTCCTCGGCGAGGAGCGGGTTAACGTGGTGACGCTGAACAGCGCGCTCGCCGCACTCGCCGGCGCGAGGTAGCGGACGGACCAGGACGGAGGCGACGATGCCGAAGGGGCAACTGCGCATCTACCTGGGCGCGGCGCCGGGTGTGGGCAAGACCTACGCCATGCTCACCGAAGGGGTGCGGCGCGCCTCTCGCGGGACGTCCGTGGTGGTCGGCTACGTCGAGACGCACGGCCGCCCGCAGACCGAGGCGCAACTGCGCGCCGGCGGACAGGCCCTGACGGTGATCCCCCGCCGCCGGTTCGAGTACCGCGGTGCGGTCCTGGAGGAGATGGACGTCGACGCGGTGATCGCCGCGCATCCGACCGTCGCCCTGGTCGACGAACTCGCGCACACCAACGCCCCCGGCTCCCGCAACGAGAAACGCTGGCAGGACGTCGCCGAGCTGCTGGAGGCGGGCATCACGGTGGTCACCACCGTCAACATCCAGCACTTGGAATCGCTCGGCGACGTGGTGGAGTCGATCACCGGAGTGCGCCAGCGCGAGACCATCCCGGACACCGTGGTGCGCCGCGCCGAACAGGTGCAACTGGTGGACATGACGCCCGAGGCACTGCGCCGGCGGATGGCGCACGGCAACATCTACCACCCGTCCAAGGTGGACGCCGCGCTCTCGCACTTCTTCCGGATCGGGAACCTCACGGCGCTGCGGGAACTGGCACTGCTGTGGCTCGCCGACCGGGTGGACGAGCGACTCGAGCAGTACCGCACGGAGCAGGGCATCTCCGCGGTGTGGCCCACTCGGGACCGCACCGTCGTCGCGCTGACCGGCGGCCCGGAGAGCGGAACGCTGCTGCGGCGGGGGGCGCGGATCGCGGCCAAGGGTGCGGGCGGCGAACTGCGGGCGGTGTACGTCGCCCGCAGCGACGGCCTTTCCGGAGCGTCGCCGGCCTCGCTGGCGCAGTTGCGCCAGCTCACCGAATCACTCGGCGGGACCTTCCAGATCGTCACCGGTGACGATGTGGCCTCGGCGATCCTGCAGTACGCGAAGTCGGTGAACGCGGCCCGGATCGTGCTCGGCACGTCCCGGCACCGGGCCCTGACCTCGATCGTGCGCAGGCCGGTCTCCGATGCCGTGATCGAGGGTTCCGGGGACATCGACGTGCAACTGGTGACCCATGAGCGGGCCGCCGGGGCGGGCCGCCGGATGCTGCCGCGGGTCGAACGCAACGACGCCGAGTTGCTCGGTGGCCGTCGGACACTGCTGGGCTGGGCGCTGGCACTGGCCGGTCCCCCGCTGCTGACGACGGTGCTGGCGCACACCCGGCAGTGGCATTCGCTACCGACCGAGATGATGCTCTTCCTGATGCTGACGGTGGCGGTGGCACTGGTCGGCGGGCTGCGTCCGGCGATCCCCGCGGCACTGCTCGGCTCGGTGCTGCTCAACTTCTTCTTCGCGCCGCCGCTGTACACGTTCACCATCGCCGCGGCCGAGAACGTGTTCGCGGTGCTGATGTTCGTGCTGACCGCGATCGCGGTGGCCAGTGTGGTCTCCCTCGCGGCGCGGCAGACCTCACGCGCGGCGCGCGCCCGAGCCGAGGCCGATGTCCTGGCCGGCCTGGCGGACACCCTGCTCGCCGCCGACGACGAACTACCGGCCCTGCTCGACGAGGCGGTGTCCACCTTCGGCCTGCGGGGCGCGTCGCTGCTGCGCCGCGAGACACCCGACGACGAGTGGAAACTGGTGGCCGGCCGCGGTGATTCACCGCTCACACCGGACGCGGGCACCGACACCGCGCTGGTGTCCGGCACCGTCGCCCTGGTGGTCGACGGTCCGCCGCTGTCGGCGTCCGAGCACGGGCTGCTGGTGGCTTTCGCGGCGCACGCCGCGGCCCGCCTGGACCGGGAGGAACTGTCGGTGCAGGCGCGTCAGGCCCGCTCGCTGGCCGAGGGCAACCGGGCGCGGACGGCGCTGCTCAGCGCGGTCTCGCACGATCTGCGCACTCCGCTGGCCGGGATCAAGGCGGCGGTGACCTCGCTGCGCCTGGACGACGTCGAGTGGTCCGACGAGGACGAGGCCGAGCTGCTGGCGACCATCGAGGAGAGCGCGGACCGGCTCGATTCGCTGGTCGGGAACCTGCTGGACATGTCGCGGTTGCAGTCGGATTCGCTGACGCTGCTGACCCGCGAGGTGGGGATCGAGGAGGTGCTGCCGGCGATCTGGACCACGCTCCCGGACGCCGATCTGGCGTTCGACTTCGCCGACGATGCGCCCACCGCGCTGGCCGATCCCGGTCTGCTGGAGCGGGTGCTGGCGAATCTGGTGGAGAACGCGGTGCGGCACTGCGACGGCGCCGCGGTGACCGTCGGCGTCTCCGGGGTGCACACCCCGGCCGGTGACCGGTTGCAGGTGCACGTGCGCGATCACGGTCCGGGGGTGCCGCTCGAGCAGCGCGATGCGATGTTCGCGCCGTTCCAGCGGATGGGTGATGCGCCGGCCGGTAACGGTGTGGGGCTGGGGCTGGCGGTGGCGCGCGGGCTCACCGAGGCGATGGGTGGCACTCTGACCGCGGAGGACACTCCGGGCGGTGGACTGACCATGATCGTGGACCTGCCCGCGGCGCACGCGGTGACGGGTGATGAGGTGATCTCGTGACCTTCGTACTGGTGGTGGACGACGAGCCGGCCATCTGCCGCACCCTGCGGATCAACCTCAAGGCCCGCGGCTACGAGGTGGAGACCGCCGGGGACGGACGCTCGGCGTTGCAGATCGCCCGCGAGCGCACCCCGGACGTGGTGATCCTGGACCTGGGTCTGCCGGACATCGACGGGGTCACGGTACTGACGAAACTGCGTGAGTACTGCGCCTCACCGGTGATCGTGCTGTCGGCGCGGCACGGCAGCGACGACAAGGTGGAATCGCTGGACGCCGGTGCGGACGACTACGTGACCAAGCCCTTCGGGATGGACGAGTTCCTGGCGCGGGTGCGGGCGCAGGTCCGGCGCACCGGGCTGGTGGACGCTCCGGCGCCGGTGCGCACCGACGCCTTCGAGGTGAACTTCGAGGCCCGGACGGTGACCCGGGGCGGTGCGCCGGTGCGGTTGACGCCGACCGAGTGGAAGATCGTGGACGTGCTGGTCCGCAACGCCGACCGACTGGTCTCGCAGCAGACGCTGCTGCACGAGGTGTGGGGACCGTCGTACTCGCGGGAGACCAACTACCTGCGGGTCTACCTGGCGCAATTGCGCCGCAAACTGGAGCCGGATCCGGCGCATCCGCGGTACTTCGTCACCGAGCCGGGGATGGGTTACCGCTTCCTGCCCTGACGTCCTGCCTCGAGTGCGGTGATCTGGACCGACGATCGTGGCCACCGGTGACCGCACTTCTGCCGCCGGGTCACAGCAGCCGGCCCGCCAGGTACTTCCCCGCCACCTCGACGGTGCCGTCCGCGAACTCCGGGTCGGCCTCCAGGGCGTGCCCGTGGGTGCCGAGCCAGCCCAACAGTTGCAGTCTGCGCACCAGGACGAAATCGGCGAGCAGCGCGGCGTGCGCTTCGGGGAGAGACCGGTGGTCGCGGTACGCGGTGACCCAGGCGTGCGCCCAGTCCGGTAGCCGCGGATCGGTCTCGACGAAGGAGGCCGCGGCCGCGAATTCGAACAGGTGCCAGCCGAATCCGGAGTCGTCGAAATCGATCACGGTGAACCCGGCGCCGGTGGTGATCAGATTGGCCGCGCGCAGGTCGCCGTGGATCAGGCCGAACCGGTCGGCTGCGCGGCCGAAGGCGTCGATCCGCTGCGCCGCCCGCTGCGCCGCCGGTTCGATCGCCCGACAGTGCCGCTCCTGCACGGCGAGGCCCTCTCGCCACGAGCCCCACCGCGGCCGCCGGCCGATCATGTCCGCCAGGTCCCAGCCGAATCGCTGGAACCCGGTGGGGCGCTTCCAGGTCCGGGCGTGATCGTGGAAGGTTCCGGCGATCTCCCCGAGCGCGGTGAAGTGCGCGCTGTCCAGCGCCGACTCGGGCACGGGGCCGCCGGGCACCGACTCGAACAGGACCGCGCGCCGGCCGGTGGGCGGGTCGATGAGCACTCCGCTGAGCGGGCGCACCACGGCGACGGTGGTGTCGCGGCGGAGCGCGGTGATCCAGGCCAGTTCGCTGTCGATCGCGGCGTCGCCCTGGTAGCCGGGACGGTGCACGCGCAGCACCGCCGGGGTGTCTGCGCCGCGCACCCGGAAGGTGGCGTTCTCACTGACCAGGAGCGGTTCGGCGTGGGCGCCGGGGAACGCATCGTCGACGATCCGCTGCGCGGCCGCGGCGACATCGCTGCTCACTTGACCACCTTCATCGTCATCCGCGAATCCACCCGCACGATCGCGGGATCGCCCATCAGGTGGGTGGTGAGCCAGCGCTCGTAGGCGTCGGCGTCGGGCACCCGCACCCGGATCAGGTAGTCCGGAAGCCCGAACATGCGGCGCACCTCGATCACCTCGTCGAAGGAGGCCACCCGGGCCTCGAAGGCCTCGACCGAGGCGCGGTCGTTCGCGGACAGGTCGGCGTTGATCAGGATCTCGAATCCCTGCCCCAGAGACGCCGGGTCGAGGACGGCGGTGTAGCCGGTGATCACGCCGTCGGCCTCGAGCCGGCGGACGCGGCGCAGGCACGGTGCGGGGGTGAGACCGACCCGGAGCGCGAGCTCCTGATTGGTGAGCCTGCCGTCGCGCACCAACTCGGCGATTATTGCTCTATCCAGCGAATCCACCTGGTACATATTGCCACAGCAGTCTCCTATGAGCACTTTTACGCAAGCATATTGCGTGACATCTGAAATAGGATTGTTGCGTGAAAGTTCCGTCCAGGATCGCGGTGGTATGGCTGGGCCTGTTCGTCCTGGGCATCGGGCTCGGCGTAGTGGTCACCGGCAACGGCCTGCCGTGGTGGCTCGCCCCGGTGATCTCGACGGTGGTCTTCGCCGGTTCGGTGGAGTTCCTGCTGGCGGGAATGCTGGCGGCCACCATGCCGCTGGCCGCGATCGCAGCCACCACCTTCCTGGTGAACGCACGGCACCTGTTCTACGGACTGACCTTCCCGCTAGGGAAGGTCAAGGGCCCTTTCGCCAAGGCCTACAGCGTGTACGCGCTCACCGACGAGGCGTACGCCCTGGTGGCGACGGCACCGTCGGCCACGCTGACCAGCCGGCGGATCCTGACCACGCAGGTGGGGCTGCACCTGGCGTGGGCCGCGGGTTCACTGGTGGGCGGCCTGGCCGGCGGCGCCTTCCTGCGTGATGTGCCGGGCATCGATTTCGTGCTGACCGCGCTGTTCGTGGTGCTGTCGATGGACGCCTATCGCGAGTACCCGGATCGGACGACGGTGGCCCTGGCGCTGGGCGCTGCCGCGATCGCGCTGGCGATCGCGCCGGGCGCGATGCTCCTGGTGGCGATGGGATCGTTCGCGGGCGTGCTGGTGGTGCGGCACCTGCTGGCACGACGGGAGGCCGCTCATGGCTAGTACCGGGTACTTGTTGGCGGGGGTCGCGGTGGCCGCGGCGATCACCTTCGCCCTGCGGCTCGCGCCCTTCGCGCTGGCATCGGTGCTGCGGGATTCGCCCCTGCTCACCGATCTCGGGCGCTGGATGCCGGCCGGTGCGGTGATGGTGCTGGCGGTGTACTGCATGGCGCAGGTGGACTATTCCGCTCCCGGGCACGGCGTTCCGCAGCTGGCCGGGGTGGCGGCGACGGTGCTCGCGCACCTGTGGCGGCGCAACGCGGTGCTGTCCATCATGGCCGGCACCGGGGTGTGCGTGGCGTTGAGCTACTGGCTGGGCTGATACGACGAGGCCCGCTCCGGATACGGAGCGGGCCTCGGCGCTGGGGTCCGTTACGGCGTGAGCGGAGCCACCTGACCACCGGAGAGACGGCGGTAGGTGTACGCCAGCAGCAGGCCGGCGACCGGTCCGGCGACCAGCAGGCCGACGCCGCACAAGCAAGCGCCGATCAGGGTGATCACCACCATGAGCAGGTAGGTGAGGATCGAGTTTCCGGCATCGCCCTGGATGATGCCGAAGCCCTGCTTGAACCCGTCGATGGCGTTGACTCCGCGGTCCACGATCACCGGGATGAGGAACATCGTCAGGAAGCCGAGCACGAACGCGAGGATCATTCCGAGGAGCGGGATGAGGGTGACGATCGCCGTGACGAGGCCCACGATGAGCGCCGCGATGACCACTTGCCCGACGTTGCGCGGCTTGAAGAACGAGCCGATCGAGACCTCACGCCCGTCGGCGATGTCCAGCAGGCCGGTGAAGAAGGCCGCGTTGATCAGGGAGCCGATCACCGCGAAGACGATCGCGGCCACGAACGAGGCGCCGATCATGCCCACCGACCCGGTGGTGGAGAACTGAGCCATGGCGTCGGGATCCGTCTCCGCCGTGTTGACCAGGTACGAGAACAGCAGGAAGTAGAACGCTCCCAGCAGCGCACCCATGGCGAGCCCGTACAGCAGCGTCGCGACGATCAGCGGGACGGCGTTCTTGGTGAACTTGTTCCACGCCCAGTTGAAGGCGTCACCGATGCTGAACGGGGCCGGACCACCGAACTGCGGCTGTCCGTATCCACCGCCGGGAGGAGGCGGGAATCCGCCCTGCCCGTAATCGCCGGGCGGAGGCGGGAATCCGCCCTGCCCGTAGCCACCGGCGGGAGGAGGCGGGAATCCGCCCTGGCCCTGCTCACCGCCCTGCGGCGGCGGGAAACCACCGGCGGGCGGCGGGAATCCGCCCTGCGGGTAGTCCGGCTGCTGGGGCTGCTGCGGGTATCCCCCCTGATACGGATCCTGCGGACCCTGGCCCTGGTTGTCGCCGGGGTAGTTCGGCGGCTGCGTCATGGTCTCCTCCAGTCACTGACATACCAACTGGGCAAACCTATCAACCGGAGTTGCTTTACACCACAGTTGCGAGACCCGCGTGGGGCGGTCAGCGGTGCGAATACGGATCAGGCGGGGTTCTGATTACTCAGAACCCCGCCTGACCTGCGGTTTCCTCTGTGGAGCTAAGGGGAATCGAACCCCTGACCTCCTCGATGCGAACGAGGCGCGCTACCAACTGCGCTATAGCCCCTTGCGGAACTCGACCACTCTAGCAAGTCCGCCCGGCGAACCGTTAACCGACCTTGCGCTCCATCGGTTCGCGCAGCTCAGGTCGGTGCAGGAACTCGAACTCCTCGGCCCGGTAGCGCGGCAGGTGGTCGAAAGCGGGGTCCTCGTCGTCGATCTCCATGACGATGCAGCCGCCGCGCCGACGGTGCGCGGGCACCCCGTCGAACTCCTCCGCCTCACGGGCACGCTCCCGGCGGGCCCGCTCGAGCCGGGCGGTGCGGCGCCGGCGGATCTCGGCCTCGATCCGCACCGTGCGGCGCAGGTAGGTCAGGTACAGCGCGAGCGCGAGCACCACGGCACCGAGTCCGTACCAGGCGAAGGGCACGTTCATCAGTCCGGCGCCCAGCGCGACCACGGCCAGCACGCCGAGCACCAGCGTCACGCGTTGGCGGAACCGGAAGCGCGCCTCCGTGATCCGTGCGTCGTTCTCCGGGTCGAAGCCGCCACGGCGACTGCGGGTACCGTCGATCCGCTCCACTGCGGCGCGGTCGACCGGGGTCACTTCCTCGGTGAGCGCCTCGTCGGCGGGGATCTCGCCGGACGCCTCATCGACCTCATCGACCTCGTCCGCGAGCTCGCTCGACTCGTCAGCGACCTCGTCCGAGGTCTCGCTCGGGAGGTCAGCGGCGTCGGCCGGCCGGACCTCGAGCTCGGCGGGCTCCGCACGCCGGACGGGCTCCACAGACTCGACGGGCTCGGCAGACTCGTCGGGCTCCGCAGATTCGACGGGCACGGTCATATCGGCACGCCGGACCGTGCGGATCGGGGTGGTCTCACCGTCCATCGGGCTCACCGCGTGCAGATCATCCACATCGGAGTCGACGAAGGCGTGCGCCTCGGCCTCCTCGTCCGCCTGCTCGGCGGGATCATCGGCCCGCGAGGTGAACAGCACCTCGTCGTCCTCGGTCAGCTCGGCTGCGCGTTCGGCCTCCAGGGCGGTTCCGGACTCCGACTCCGCCGGCTCGTCCCGCTCTGCCGACTGTCCGGTCGGGCGGATCTTGCGGCGCAGCGCCAGTTTCGCCGAACCGCCGCGGTGCAGCAGTCGAGTCTTGAGCGTGGCATCGGACACCTGGTTCACCTTGGGGTGCCGCGCGGCGAGCATCGGAACGAGCACCACCAGCCACGCGACGATCAGCCCCACCCAGAGCAGTGTCTGCGGGATCATGTCGGCTCCCTCCGGCATAGCGAGCACGGATCACATCCGTGTAAGTCGCCTTGAAGGCTATTTCAACTGGGCAGACGATCCCACTCGACGCGCCGAAGCGAAACCCCAAAAATCTCAATCAGTCACTTCAGTAACAGACTCAGAAGCGGGCGCGTCCCGATCGCACCACTCGCGCCACCATCGAATCGGCGATCTCCTCCGCCGTGATCGCCATCAGCAGGTGATCGCGCCAGGCACCGTCGACGTGCAGATACCGGCGCAGCAGCCCCTCCTCCCGGAACCCGGAGTGCGCGAGCACCGCCCGCGAGCCGAGGTTCTCCGGCCGCACCGTGGCATCCACCCGGTGCAGCCCCAAGCGGCCGAAGGCGTGATCGACCGCCAGCGCCACGGCCACCGTCGCCACCCCGTTCCCGGCCACCCGGCGGTCCACCCAGTACCCCACCCACGCGCTCTGCAACTGCCCCCGGGTGATGTTCCCCAGCGTGATCTGCCCGGCGTAGGCACCGTCGACTTCGATCACCATCGGTACCACCGTGCCCGAACGCGCCTGCGCGCGAAGGGAAGCGCACATCGGTTGCCAGGACGACGGGGAGTGCCGCCGAGTCCAGTCCACCACCCCCGACGGTTCCCAGGGCTCCAGTTCGGCCTGATTCGCCTGCCGGAGCCGGGACCAGGCCCCGCCGTCGCGGGCACGGATCGGGCGCAGGACCACCTCGCCGGCCGATGTCGTGAGCGGCCCGAGCCGGACCCGCCAGTTTCCGCCGAGCACGTCAGCCGCGCTGGGCGAGGAAGGCGACGACGACGTCGTCACCCGCGCGGACCTCGGTGATCTCCGGGTCCACCACGATGAGGCAGTTCGCCTCGGCCAGGCTCACCAACAGGTGCGATCCGTTGTCCGGGATCGGCGCCACCATGAACTCGCCGGTCTCCTCGTCGCGCATCAACTGGCCTCGCACGTACTCCCGGCGGCCGGCCGGGGACTGATGTGCCGCAGCGATTTTCGCAGTGACCAATCGGCGCATCGGCTGCCGCTTCCCGAGAGCGATACGAATCAGCGGGCGCACCATCACCTCGAAGGCCACCAGCGCACTCATCGGATTCGAGGGCAACAGGAAGGTGGGCACCTCGTCCTGGCCGAGGGTGCCGAACCCCTGCACCGAGGCCGGGTGCATGGCGATCCGCTCCACCGCCAGATCGCCGAGTTCGCTGAGTGCAGAGGTGATCTCGTCGGAAGCGGTACCGCCCAGCGCGGACGTGATCACCACGACCTCGGAGCGTTGCAACTGCGCCTCCACCGCCTCGCGGACACCGTCGGCCCCGACGATGCCCACCCGGTGCACCTCGGCACCACAGTCCCGCGCGGCCGCAGCCAGCGCGTAGGAGGCCACGTCGTAGACCTGTCCGGCGCCGGTGTCACGATCGATGTCCACCAGTTCGCGTCCCACCGAGATCACCGCGACCCGCGGCCGCGGATGCACCGAGACCTTGTCCCGGCCCACCGCGGCGAGCAGGCCCACCTGCGCCGATCCGACGACGGTGCCGCGGCGGACGGCCACATCGCCGGGCTGCACGTCATCACCGGTGCGGCGCACGTACTGGCCCGAGCGCACCGAGTGCCCCACCCGCACGCGCGAGAGGCCACCGTCGGTCCACTTGTCCGGCAGCACTGCGTCGGCGAGGGTCGGCAGCGGCGCACCGGTCTCGACCTTGACGGCCTGGCCGGGCTGCAGCCGGATCGGCTGGCGGTTGCCCGCGCGCACCTCGCCGACCACCGGCAGACCCACCACGATCGGCTCGCCGGTCTCCTCGTCGCTGGCACCGGCATCGGCGACGTCCACCGAGCGCACCGCGTAACCGTCGATCGCGGCCTGATCGAAGGCGGGGAGGGCACTTTCGACGACGACCTCCTCCGCGCACATCAGACCCTGCGCCTCGGAAATGCCCACGCGCACCGGCCTCGGAGCCACCGCCGCCGCCGTGACCCGAGCCAGATGGTCCTCAACGGAGCGCATGTCCGCAGCCTCCCTATCGGTTCAGACGGTCCTGCAACCAGTCGCGCAGGCCGGGGCCGTAGTCGTCACGGTCCAACGCCAAGTCAACCGCAGCCTTGAGGTAGCCACCGGGATTTCCGAGGTCGTGTCGGGTTCCGCGGTGCACCACCACGTGCACCGGATGCCCCTCACTGATCATCAGCGCGATGGCGTCGGTCAGCTGGATCTCGCCGCCGGCGCCCTTACCGGTGCGGCGGATCGCGTCGAAGACGGCCCGGTCCAGCAGGTACCGTCCGGCCGCCGCGTAGTTCGACGGTGCGTCCTCCGCCTTCGGCTTCTCCACCATGCCCTTGACCTTGAGCACGTCCGGATTGGCGGCATCGGGCACGGTCTCGACGTCGAACACGCCGTAGGCACTGATCTGTTCCTCCGGGACGGCGATCGCACAGAGCACCGAGCCGCCGCGCTTGGCCCGCACCTTGGCCATGGTGGTGAGCACCCCGATCGGGAGCACCAGATCGTCGGGCAGCAGGACGGAGATGGCGTCCTCGTCGTCGTCGAGGGCGGACTCGACGCAGGCCACCGCGTGGCCCAGGCCCAGCGGCTTGTCCTGCACCACGGCCTCGGCGTGGATCAGGTTCGGGGCGCGGCGGACCTTGTCCAGCATGGCCTGCTTGCCACGCTTCTCCAGCGTGCCCTCGAGCACCAGGTCCTCGACGAAGTGGGCGACCACACCGTCCTTGCCCGGGCTGGTGACGATGCACAGACGCTCGGCGCCACCGGCCGCGGCCTCCTCGGCCACGAGTTCGATGCCGGGGGTGTCCACGACGGGGAGCAGTTCCTTCGGGACCGTTTTGGTCGCGGGCAGGAAACGGGTGCCCAATCCGGCGGCGGGGACGACAGCAGTCTTCGGGATGGACGGCTCTTCAGTCATTGCTCCACCATATGTGAGGACACGCCCGGCCACGGGTGCGAGTACCGGGACTACCGTGCAGAGGTGATGGTGGAGCGAACCAAGGCGCAGTGGCGGCGGCACCTGCGAGCGGCGCGCGCGAAGGTCGATCCCGCGACCACGGCGGATGCATTGCTGGCGGTGCTCGCGGAGCTGGAGCTGGGGCCGGTGGCGGCCTATGTGCCGGTGGGATCGGAGCCCGGTTCGGCGGCGATGCTGGACGTTCTGGGTCCGCGGGTGCTGTTGCCGGTGACTCCCCCGGAGCCCGGACCCCTGGACTGGGCGCTCTACACCGGCTCCCTGGGCAGCGGTCCGTTCGGCTTGCGCGAGCCCACCGGAGACCGGCTCGGACCGGACGCCCTGCACTCCGTTGACACGGTGTTATTGCCCGCTTTGGGAGTTTCCCGAGATGGTGTTCGACTCGGGCGTGGCGCGGGCTATTACGACCGCTCGCTCACCGGGTGCACCGCCCGGTTGATCGCGGTGGTCTACGACCACGAGCTGGTCGATCACCTGCCGTCGGAGCCGACGGACGTGCCGGTTCACGCGGCGCTGACCCCGTCGGGGTTGGTCGAGCTGTGAATCTCGCGGATTTTCGCGCCATGAGGCCCAAAACGGCTTCGTAGTGCAGGAATCCGGCGGATTCACACGCGCTGTCCACAACTTCGCGTACGAAACTTCTTCTCTCCACAGGTGACCGCGGCAACGGTCCTGCCGTGCGGCCCCACGGGTGAGGATGCCGGTATGGATACCCGTGATCTGCTCGAACGGATCGCAGCGGCCGATGGTGGCGTGGTTTCGCGGCGTGCGGCTCTGGCCCACGGCGCGGACCCGGTGGAGATCGAGCGCCTGCGCAGCAAGGGCCACCTGAGGAACATCCGCCGCGGTTGGTACCGCCTCCCCGGTGCGGATCCGGCCGTGGTGGCGGCCGTGCGCAGCGGCGCCGTCATCACCTGCGTCGACGCGCTGGCCCACTACGGACTGTGGACCCCGCCGAGAACCCGGACGCACATGCGGCGGGCTCAGCCCCCGGTGGGTTGCCGGGCGCGGGGGCTGCCGGTCCCCACGCGGGCGATCGACCCGCTGCCGCAGGCACTGCTGTGCACCGCGAACTGCTTGGCCGCCGACGAGTTGGTCGCGGTCCTCGATTCCACCCTGCGGTTGCGGGTGTACACGCTCGGGGCGCTGCGGGAACTGTTCACCGGGCCGGCCCGGGTCACCCGGCTGCTGGACCACCTCGATCCGCAGTCGGGTTCGGGGACGGAGTCGATCACCCGGTTCCGGCTGCAGTGCGCCCGGATCAAGGTCCGCAGCCAGGTGGTGATCCCCGGCGTGGGCCGAGTCGACCTGCTGGTGGGCGACAAGCTGATCATCGAGTGCGACAGCGCCGGCCACCACAACAACCGGCAGCGGATCACCGACAACCGACGGGACCGGGCCGCTGTCCGCGGCGACTACCGGGTGATGCGCTTCGACTACAGCGAGATCATGGCCGATTGGGATGCGATCTTCGCCGAGATCCTGGAGATCGTGCGCTCCGATCGGCACACCGGGCGAGTGCGGCCTGTGAAACCGGCGGATTCTTGGGCTACGAAGCCGGATCTGGCCTCGTAGCGAAGAAATCAGCTGATTTCACAGCTACACGAGCAGGCGGGAGATGTACTTCTCGCCGTAGGCGCGCAGTGCGGCGGAATCCTCGATGTCCAGGCCGGTGGGCGGATTGGACAGCAGCGAGCCGGTGATCCGCAGCATCAGGTCGGTGACCGAGCACAGATCCGCGTAATCCTGCTCGGCGCCGGAATTGCGCAGCCGGATCACGATGCCCTGGATCAGCAGGTCCCACACGCCGCGCGGGATGCGCAGGAAGTACTCCGGCTCGGCGGCGAGCACCTTGGACACGGCCAGGTTCGCCGCCGCCTGCTCCACACTGAGCACGAACACCTCGACCAGCGTCTGCCGCGGCGTGTACCCGACAATGACCTTGTCCAGCTTGCGGCGCAGGGTGCGGATCTCGATCGCGACCACCCGCGCGATCAACTGATCACGATTGGGGAAGATCCGATACAGCGTGCTGCGGGACACGCGCGCCTGCTTCGCGACCTGGTCCATGCTGACCCCGGGGATACCGTTCTCGGCGATCACCTCGCGGGCCGCGTCGACGATTCGGCGGGCAGGCGACGGCGTGCGCTCAGAGACCGTCATTGCCCCATCGTATCGGCTCGCGGCCCTGGCACTCGAATCACCAGAGTGCCAGGTAGAATCGCCAGGTGCCTACCTACTCATACGCGTGCAAGGAGTGCGGCAACGCCTTCGACATCGCGCAGTCGTTCTCCGACGAACCCCTCACCGTGTGCCCCGAGTGCGGCGGACCGCTGCGCAAGCTGTTCAACTCCGTGGGCGTGGTCTTCAAGGGAAGCGGTTTCTACCGCACCGATTCCCGCAGCAAGGCCGACACCAGCGCGAAGTCCGACACCACGGCGAAGTCCCCGGCCTCGTCGGATACCGCGACCAAGGTCGAGAAGGCCACCAGTTCCTAGCCGATGACTCACGTCTTCGACGAGGCCACCGCCGTCGAGCCGATCGACGGCGGCTTCCGCGCGCACACCCACCCGGCCTACAACAACATGGTGGGACCGTTCGGGGGGATCACCGCCGGCACCGTGGTCGCCGCACTGCAGGCGCATCCGCAGGCGCAGGGCCACCCTCTGAGCCTGACCCTGAACTACGCCGCCCCGATCCGCGAGGGCGCGTGGGACATCGCAGTCACCGTGCTGCGCACCAACCGCACCAATCAGCACTTCACCTTCCTGATCGACCAGGGCGACGGTGCCGTCGCCTCCGGTACCGCGGTGTTCGGCACACGCCGCGAGACCTGGGGCCATACCGAATCACCGTTCCCGCAGGCAGGGGCGCCGCACGAGCATCCCGCGGTGCCGTTCCCGGAGTTCATCGAGTGGGCCAAGCAGTACGAGTTCCGGTTCGCCGCCGGCAGCCCGGTCGTCGACGGTGAGCAGGAATCCTCACTGAGCACGCTATGGGTGCGCGATCAGCCGCCGCGCCCGCTGGACTACCCGGCCCTGGCGAGCGTGGCGGACGCCTTCTTCCCCCGGGTCTTCCTGCGCCGGGGCGCGTACCTCCCGGCCGGGACGATCTCCCTCACCACGTACTTCCACGCCAGCCCGGACGAGATCGCACAACAGTCCGACGACCACCTGCTCGGCACCGCCCGCGGGGCCCGGTTCGGACACGGCCATTTCGACCAGTACGCGCAGCTCTGGGGCCGGAACGGCACCCTGTTGGCGACCTCCCACCAGATCGTCTACTACAAGGATCCGCAGGCCTGATCGACCCGGTTCCTCCACAGGAACCGGGTTATCCACAGGCTGCTCTTCTGACCGCCGTTCTCGGGCACTGCCGGGCGGTTCCTGTCGGTGGGCGGTCGTAGCGTGCGGGCATGGAGTCGTTGCAGCCGACGGGCATCGAACGGATCCGCGCCGCGCTGCGGCCGGGGTGGGCGCGCACACTGACCGCGCGCCGGGCGGCCGCCGCCGCACTGGCCGTGCTCGCGCTGATCGTCGCCGTCACCAGCCGCCCGAGCGGTCCGCAGGTGCAGGTGCTGGTGGCCGCCCGGGAGCTCGGCCCCGGCGGCAAACTCACCGACGACGATGTCGCGCTGCGCACGGTGCCCGCGGAGCTGGCACCGCGCGAGGCGCTGACCGGCGCCGATGCGGCAGTGGGCCGCAGTGTGACCGGCCCGGTGGGTGCAGGTGAGATCCTCACTTCCGGGCGGGTGCTCACCGATCGCACCGCGGACCGGATCAGACCGGGATCGCGGCTGGTACCGGTGGCCCTGCAGGACGCCGCGACCATGGATCTGCTGCGCGCCGGTGACGTGGTGGACGTGGTCGCGCAGCGCAAACCCCGCCCCGGCGACCGGGACGACGGTGGCCCCGCGGTGCTGGCCCGTGCGGCGACGGTGGCGGTGGCCGCGGCGGCGCCCGCGGCCCGGCAGCAGGCGCGGACGGTGATGCTGGCGATGTCGGAGGCCGAGGCGCACGCGGTGGCGGCCGCGGCGCTCAGTTCCCCGGTCTCGGTGGTCTTCCGATGAGCTCAGCGCACCCGGTAGGTCAGTTCCCGCAGCAGCCAGCGTTGGCGCTGTTTCGTCACCTCCGCGTACGCGGGGCCGTAGTAGTGGCGCATGTACGCCTGGCTGCCCACGCGCTGTGCACGGGTGGGCAGCGTCGCCAGCTCACCGGGTGGGGCGAGCGTGGCGGCCACCGGGGTGCTGATCGCGTAGTACAGCCATCGTCGCTGCTCACGCAGCATCCACAGCCAGGCCAGGCCGAGTACCAGAACCACCACCGTGCACTTGGCCAGCACCAGCACCAGGATCAGCGCGGGCTGCTCACCGCTCGGGCTGTTCCACCAGAAGTGCAGCAGGTACGACAGCAGCAGGGGCACCGGGGCGAGGCCGGCCCGGTACCGCAGCAGTGCCAGTCCCAGAGCGAAGAAACCGGTGTACACCCAGTGCGATTGGAAGCCGAACAGCGCGCGCATCGCGGTGACCATCAGCGCGCCCTGCACGTCCGATTGGGCATCACGCAGGGCGAAGGTCGTGGCGTAGGAGATGTTCTCCACCACCTGGAATCCGAGCCCGGCGAAGGCGCCCACGGCGAAGATCTGCATCGGCCGCCGCAGGCGGTCGCGGTAGAGCACCAGCAGCAGCGCCACCCCGGCACCCTTGATCGTCTCCTCGTTGAGCGGCCCCGCCATGGCCGGTCCCCAGAGCGTGGCCGTCGGATCGTTGAGGGTGTCGCCCAGGGCGTCGAGCGCGAAGCCGTTGATCTCCAGCGCCAGCCCGCAGGCACCGATCGCGCCCCACCCGAAGGCCAGCACCCACGCCGAGCGGATCTGTGCGTGTGATCGGTCGAGCAGCCAGATCAGGGCCGCGACCAGCAGCGCGGCTATCACGATGATCGGCAGCGCGGCCGCGACGGCGACCGCGGTCTCACCGATCCGGGGCGCCAGATCGCGGACCAGCACGAAACCACCGAGGAGGAAGCCGAGTAGCAGGATCCAGAAGCTGACGGTGCGGGACCAGGCGCGCATCACGCCTCCCGCAGGGAGTCGGCCAGAACCCCGAGGTCGGGGACGGCACCGTCGGGCCGGCGCAGGGTGAGGACGGTGACCAGCAGGTCGTCGCGGCCGAGCACCGCGCACTCCCCGCTGCGGCCGGGAGCGGTGGCGGTGCAGGCGCGGCCGGAGAAGGAGGCGGCCCGCAGGTCACCGGTGAAGCTCGCGTGCACTCCACCGGCGGACAGTTCCCGCAGGCGGCGCGGCGCTGCGGTGTCGAAATCGGTCAGGCCGATGGTCAGCTGTACCAGCAGGGTGCTGCCGGTCGGATGTACCAGGCGCACGGCTTCGGCGCGGCCGGTCGGTACCCGGCTCCAGCCCTGCGGCGCCCGGAATTCGACCTCGCGCGCGCCGGGGCCCACGCTGATCGTCGAACCGGAGACATCGGTGACAGGCGTGGGAACAGCGCGTTCGAGCCCGTACCACCCGGCTGCAAGACCGGACACGAGTAGGAACACAACGGTCGAAACGCCCACGTCCACTACACGGAAGCGGTGCATACCAGTTAGCATAATCGCGAGGTATGTCCCATCCGTAACTCTAGTTACACGCGACCGAAGGACCACACATGTTGAAGGGCTTCAAAGACTTCCTCCTCAAGGGGAACGTTCTCGACCTGGCCGTCGCCGTTGTCATCGGCGCCGCCTTCACCGCCATCGTCACCGCGTTCACCGAGCACGTGGTTCAGCCGCTCATCGCCTCCATCGGCGGCGGCAAGGACGTGCAGGGCCTGGCCTGGCAGATCGTCGACGGCAATGACAAGACCATCGTCGACCTGGGCGCCGTGCTCACCGCTGCGATCAACTTCGTGCTGGTCGCCGCAGTCGTGTACTTCCTGCTGATCATGCCGTACACCCGCATGAAGGAGCGTTTCGCACCCGAGGATCTGGCCTCGGAGGACGAGGTGGACGTGCTCGTCGAGATCCGCGACCTGCTGGCCGCTCAGGCCGGCCCGTCGCGCGGTGGAGCGCACGCCGCCCTGCCCCCGACCGGGCAGTTCCCCACGCAGCAGCAGTAGCCACCGACTACCGCACCATCCGTAGTCTCCGACTACCGCAACACCACCACAGAGGAAGCCGGCCTCCCCGCACGGGGAGGCCGGCTTTCTCGTCCGGTCAGCCCAGGGTGAACGGATCACCCCAGAGCAGCACCCGCCCCTTGGTGTTGCCCACCTGCGCCGCGGCGATCACGTACAGCCGGGCCTGCGCGTAGCCGGCGCAGCCGTCCACACCGATGGTCTGATCGGCGTAGCTGAAACCGCCGCCCGATCCGGTGAAGTCGAAGCTGGTGGACGGGGACGCCCAATCCGGGGTCACCTCATCGCCGGGCTTGGGCCAGGTGGCGCGGTCGTACGTCAGCGACTGGGTACCGATCGACCCGGCCGCCAACTTCAGGGAGCCACCGGTCGTTCCGGTCACCGACGGAGCCACACCGCCACCGGCACCGACCGTCACCCCGGAGTCCACTCCCGCGCCCAGATCGAGGCTGGCATCCCCCACGTCGATCTGGCAGCCCACGGCGTACCCGGCCTCGATGGAACCGCCGTCGGCCTCGGCACCGTCGACCTTGACGCTGATCGTGCCGGACACCCACGCGTTGCGGGTGGTGGGCAGCGCCACCATCCCGGGTGAGAGCTTCGCCGAATGCCCCTTCACCGAGACGGTGATGGAGCCGGAACCGGCCTTCACACTCTTGACCGAGTCCCGCAGCGGGATCACGGTGTCGGCACCAGCGGAGGCCGGTACCAGCAGTCCGACGGTGACCACGGTCGCCGTTGCTGCAGCGCAGAGCGTTCTTCTCGACATAGGCAGATTCCTTTCGCCAACCGCACGACCCTCGTCGTCTCGGTTGAGAAAGCAAAGTACCACCACGTGTTCATTTCCGCCCCGCGGGTTAACCGTGCGTTCACACGAGGGCGCAAGCTGTAACTCCATCGGCGCGGCGCACCTCCCGGTGAGAGGACGTGCACCGCGCCGATGTGTGCTCCGAACAGGTGCGAGGGGTCTTACTCGGCGGCCGGAGCCGTGGTGACCGAGTCGGACGCAGGTGCACCGGATCCACCGGACACCTCCTCACTCCCGCCCGAGGCGGAAGCGTTCGCGCCTGCCGGACCGGCAGACGAATCGGCTTCCACCACCTCACCCGCGGTGCTCGCGGCGACAACCGGCGAGCTCGCGGACGTCTCGACAACGCCACCGCCAGCAGCAGCACCCGGTGCTGCTGCGCCACCGGACCCAGCAGCGCCACCGGCGACCACAGCGCCGGTGACAGCAGCGCCGGTGACAGGAGCGGCGGACCCGGTATCAGCAGTGCCGGCCGTATCGGCAGCGCGGGCACTACGCGGCTGCGGCAGCGGCAGCGCGGGCAGCTCAGCCACCGAAGCAAGCGCAGGCAGCGCAGACGGCTCAGCCGCAGAACGCACGGGCGACACGCGACCGAAGGTCGACGGGTCCGGCGCATTCACCGAGTTCCGCAGGGCTCCGATCGAATCGGCCACGCTCCGATCGATCGTGGTGCGCAGTTCGTCGCCCACCTGGTTCACCTTGGCGTTGAAAACGTCCCAGCGCGCGGCCGCGGACTCGGCGGCGAAGACCTCCGGCAGCGATGCCAGGATCCGCGCCCCTGCGCCGCCCGCCGCGGTGACCACCTGCCAGGGCAGCCCGATCAGGTTCAGGCCGGCGATGAACACCTGGCCGGCGCGGGTGAGCAGAACCTCGGACGCCGTCGGCAAAGACGCGAAGGCCGCCTTCACCGTGGGCCCCTGCACCGGCTGGGTCAGCCGACGGATCTGGTCCGCCGCCGCGCCGATCATCAGCGTGGCGGTGCCGTAGTGGCCGGTCGAGATCAACGCCGGCAGCGTCGGGAGATCCTTCGGCCAGCTGGAGAACAGCACGTCCTCGTCGACACCGGCGAAGACGGTGCGGAGCACCTCGCGCACGCTGATACCCACTCGCGTGGAATCACTGATCGGAGCCTCGGTGACGCCCACATCACGCAGGGCGTCGAAGACGATCAGCGAGTTCGCCGATACCCACGGACGGGGAATGACCACGCCGGGGATGGGCGCGAGTCCGGTTGCCGTCGCGCGGATCTCGCGCGCGGTCTCCGGTGCGGCGATCGCCGCCGAGCCGATACCGGCGTTCACGCCGGCGAGCGGGGTCAGGGCCACCGCGACGGCGGTGATGGCCGCCGCAATGGATGTCTTCGGGTTCAAAACGGTCTACTCCTTGGAGATTTCCGGCGATCGGAAAGCACGAAGGCGGCACCCGCCGGGCGCCGCCTTCGCGTTGGGGGTACTGATCAGCCGAGAGTGAAGGGCTTGCTCCACAGGATCGTGGCGCCCTGGGTGTTACCCACCTTCGCGCGAACCTTGGCGAAGAAGCGGGCCTGCGCGTAGCCGGCACAACCGTCCACGCCGATGGTCTGCTCGGTGAAGCTCAGCGAGCCGCTCGATCCCTTGAAGGAGAAGCTCGAGCTGGGCGAGGCGAAGCTCGGCGTGACCTCGGTGCCCGGCTTGGGCCAGGTGGCGCGGTCGTAGGTGAGCATCTGGGTGCCCACGCTGCCCGCGGCCAGCTTGATGGAGGCTCCGGTGGTGGTCTTGACCGACGGCTCGAACTTCGGGCCGTTGAAGTCGACGCTACCGCCGGTCTCGCCGGCCACACCGGCGGTGACGCCGGCCGAGCCCACGTCGATCTGGCAGCCCACGGCGTACCCGGCGGAGATGGAGCCACCGTCGGCCTTGGGGGCCTTGATCTTCGCGGTGACCACACCGGAGACCCACGCGTTACGGGTGGTGGGCAGCGCCACCATGCCCGGCGAGAGCTTCGCGGACTGGTTGGTGATGGTGACGGTCACGGTACCGTCGCCGATCTTGGCGGTGGTGCTGTCGTTGGGCAGCGGAATGAACGTATCGGCGCCGGCCGTTGCGGTGAATGCACTCACGGCCAGGCCGGCCACAGCGGCCGCGGCGGCGCCGCGGATCGCGATCTTCTTCATGGGAGGTCCTTCAAGGATCGGCCGCCCTCACGGGCGGTCAGGGGAATCGGACTGATCAGCCGAGCGAGAACGGGGCGCCGTACAGGAAGCCCTGAATCCGGTTGCCGCCCTTGATCTCCACCCAGGTCACCACGCGGGCCTGCGCGTAACCGGAGCAGTGCTTGATATCGATGTTCTGGTCCTTGATGGCCACGTTGTACGTGCCGGCCTTCTTGAACTTGATCGAATCCATCGCACCGAGCGCGTCCGCGCGACCGTAGCCGGAGACGCTGGAGGTGGCGCCCGGGGTCAGCGGGATACCGATCCCCGCCTTCACACCGCCGACGGAGAGCGACGGGCCCTTGCTGTCGAGTCCGGCACCCGGTCCGGTCACGCCGACCTCGCCGCCGATCTGGCCGGGGAACTGGCACCCGACCACCAGGCCCACGCCCAGCTTGCCGTCGATGTCCTTGGCATCGGCCGGAGCCTTGACCTCCACCGAGCCGGTGGTGGTGAACCACGTGCTGCGCGACTGCGGAGTAGCCAGCGATCCCTGGATCGCGTAGGAGTTCCCCGTCGACTTCAACTTCACCGACCAGCCCGCGGGAGCGGGAACGATCTTCTCACCGGAGGGCAGGGGTCCTGCGCTCGCCGACGGTGCCGAGACCGCTGCGATCGCCGCTGCGGCCGCCACTGCGGCACCGATCTTCCATCCTGTTGCCAAGTTTCCACCTCACCTGTTCGACTCGGAGCCTGTGCATCCGAGACCCTTCGGTGCGGCTCCGGTCATGGTCTGACCACAGGCGCGAACACATAAGGGCAGGCAAACCTTAGCAGCTTTGCGATCTCTTGGCAATGCCATTGAATGAAAGAGATCGTACGGCCTGACGCCCACAGAAACAAACAGTTGAAGAACCGCTATTGAATGCACAATGCATCCAATCCGCGATTGCACAAGGTTCTCGAATCGCATTGCTGCACAACGGGTTACATATTCACATATGGGCAATCAATGATGCGGGAAACGGCACAGCGCGCGTTCCCGCAATGGGAACGCGCGCTGCGCAGTGAGATATCTCCGAATGGAGATCCGGGGGGAACTACTCCTCGGAGGCGCCCGACGTGGAGCCGGTCGAGGACGAGGTGCCGGCCTTGTCGGCCTTGTCGGCCTTCTCGGCCTTCGCGGTCTCGGTCTTCTCGACCTTCGCGGTCTCGGTCTTCTCGACCTTCGGGGTCTCGGCCTTCTCGGTCTTCGGAGTCTCGGTCTTGTCGACCTTGCCCGGCTTCGCCTCGGAGGCGCCGGAGGTGGGCGCGGCCTCAGGCGAGTCCGTCTTCGGGGCATCCGTCTTCGGGGCGCCCGGCTTCGCGGTCTCCGACGGCTCAACGGTGGCCGGGACGCTGCTCGTGACGACCTTCTTCTCGTCCTTCTTCTCGTCC
This sequence comes from Tsukamurella serpentis, assembly GCF_054780975.1. Taxonomy (NCBI): domain Bacteria; kingdom Bacillati; phylum Actinomycetota; class Actinomycetes; order Mycobacteriales; family Tsukamurellaceae; genus Tsukamurella; species Tsukamurella serpentis. The sequence continues at coordinate 454,484 of NZ_BAAGVH010000003.1, read as the reverse complement.
TTCTTGCCCAGCACCGGCGCGGAATCGGCGGAATCGACGGAGTCGAGGACCGACTTCTTCTCGGCGCCCGGCTTGGCGGTGACGTCCGAGACGGTGTCGGCACCGAGGGTGCGCGCGCTCAGCAGGGTGTTCTCGGAGGCGGAGGTGAGCGAGGTCGCCGTCACCGTGGGGGCGACGGTGGCCGGGGTCAGCGAGGTGATCAGGGTGGTGATCTTCTTGGTGGCATCCGCGAGCTGCTTGCCCGGGTACTCGATGATCGCCTTGGCGGAGCTGGTGAAGGCGTCGACCACCAGGTTGGCGGCGTCGCCGAACTGGCCCTTGAACAGCGCCTGCGGCACCGAGGTGAGCAGCCCGTAGAAGGTCTTGTAGATCGTCAGGCCCACCTGGCCGGCCGCATAGGCACTGGCCACCGGGATACCGATCACGTCGAGCGCGGCGGTGAACGGGTTCACCGGAGCAACGGCCGTGGGCGCGGCGGCGGCATCGACGGCCGCGGCCTTGGGGGCGGCGGGGGCCTTCGGGCCGGCGCCGGTGGTGATCCAGGTCAGCGAGTCGCCGATGGCCTTCTGGAACAGGGTGGGAACGGAACCGAACTCGCCCTTGAAGATGGCCTGCGGCACCGAGGTGAGCATCTTGTACCAGATGGTGTAGACGCCCTGGGCGGTCTGCAGCACCCGGTAGACGGCCTGCACGGGCAGCCCCGCGGCGTTGAGGATGTCGGTGACCGGCTGCGGCACAGCGGCCAGCTCGACCACGCCGGTGGCGGACTTGGCGGCGCCGATGACCTCATCGGTGACCACGGTGAAGGCGCCGAGTGCGGCGGCCGGGCCGGTGGCGGGGGCGATGTTCTTGACGACCTCGGCCGGGGCGGCGGTGGCGCCCGGGACGACAACCGCCGGGGTGACGGGGTTGGTGGTGGCGGCGACCGCACCGGAGACCGGAGCGGCGACGATGGCCACCGTTGCGGCGAGCGCGGTGAACGAGAGGGCCTTGTTCTTCATTTCTTCAGCTTTCGTAGAGCCATTCGGAGGTGGCGCCCTGATCTAGCTCACAACTGGCCGGCGCCGGGTCCAGTTGTACGTTCGTACCAATCGATCAAGACGCCGAAGGCGGTGCCCGAAAGCCGGGCACCGCCTTCGCGAGGCATCCGGATCAGCCCAGGGTGAAGGGCTTGCTCCACAGGATGGTGGTGCCCTGGGTGTTGCCGACCTTCGTCTTCACCTTGGCGAAGAAGCGGGCCTGCGCGTAACCGGCGCAGCCGTCCACACCGATGGTCTGCTCGGTGTAGGCCAGCGAGCCCGAGGCGCCCTTGAACTTGAAGCTGGTGGACGGATCGGCCCAGTCGGGGGCGACCTCGTCACCGGCGGCCGGCCAGGTGGCGCGGTCGTAGGTGAGCATCTGGGTGCCCACACTGCCCGCCGCCAGCTTGATCGAGGCGCCGGTGGTGCCCTCCACCGACGGCTCGATGGTCGGGCCGTTGAAGGTCACCGACGCACCCGACTTGGCCTCGACACCGGCCTTCACACCGGCCGAGCCCACGTCGATCTGGCAGCCCACGGCGTAGCCGGCCGAGATGGAGCCACCGTCCGGCTTGCCGCCGGCGATCTTGGCGGTGACCACACCGGAGACCCACGCGTTGCGGGTGGTGGGCAGCGCCACCATGCCCGGCGAGAGCTTCGCGGACTGGTTGCTCACGGTGACGGTCACGGTGGCGTCACCGACCTTGTTGGTGGTGCTGTCGGTGGGCAGCGGGATGAACGTATCGGCGTTGGCCGCTCCCGTGGAGAGGGCGCCGAGCGCAACACCGGCCGCGGCGGCCACAGCGGCGCCGCGGATCGCGATCTTCTTCATGAAGTTCCTTCAGGTTTCGCCGCCCCGCAGGGCGGGCAAGAGAGTCAGGTCAGTCGGAAGCCGGAATCAGCCCAGCGAGAACGGGGCACCGTACAGGAAGCCCTGCACACGGTTGCTGCCCTTGATCTCCACCCAGGTCACCACGCGGGCCTGCGCGTAACCGGAGCAGAACTTGATATCGATGTTCTGGTCCTTGATGGCCACGTTGTACGTGCCGGACTTGGAGAAGCTGATCGAGTCGGTGGAGCCCAGCTGATCCTGGCGGCCGTAGCCGGAGACGCTGGAGGTGGCGCCCGGGGTCAGCGGCACCGAGATGCCACCCGTGGCTCCACCCAACGTTGCCTTAGGACCTGAGGTGCCGAGCGACGCACCGGGACCGGTCACGCCGATCTCGCCGCCGATCTGGCCGGGGAACTGGCAACCGACGATCACGCCGACGCCCAGCTTGCCCTTGATGTCCTTGGCGTCCGCCGGAGCCTTGACCTCGACCGAGCCGTTGGAGGTGTACCAGGCGCTCCGCGACTGCGCGGTGGCCAGCGACCCCTGAATGGCGAAGGAGTTACCCGTCGACTTCAGCTTCACGGACCAGCCCGCGGGAGCGGGGACGATCTTCTCACCACTCGGCAGCGGGCCGGCGTTGGCGGAGCCTGCAGCGATCGAAGCGGCTGCCGCCACCGCGACCGCGACGACGCCAGTGCGCGCTGCGACCTTACTCATCTTGCTCATTCGTTCCCCTCACCAGGAATCATCGTGTGCCGCCCCGGTGGGGGCGGTCGGCGTGATCGCGGCTCACCCAGCCACTCGCCGAATCCCGGGCGTGGCGCCCGGAATCACTATCGGTTCCCCGCAGGCCTTCGCGGGCCTTCGGTTCACGCGGAGCATATCCTCAGGATTCTCAGGGGCGCAACGGATTCAATGATTGTTAATTCCACGTTGCGGAACGCCATATTCTCGATGCGCAACCGAGATAATCGCGCGCATCCAGCGGTTATTAGGTCACCCACAGTGCCCAAACCGCCCTGACCTGGACAGAGGTTGGGGTTATCTCCCCCTGAGAATTCACTCAGGCAACCCAACCTCTTAACCTCCCCGTCATCCAGGCGGTGTGTGTCCTTGGTCACACGACCTGCGGCGATGTCCGTAATCTGGGCTTTTCAGCCCTTGCGCGCATTCTCAGCCACCGTGATGCGGCGGCCGGTTTTCGCGGTACCAGCGTTCCGTTCGCTGTGCGATAGCATCAGAATCCGCAGATGCGGACGGTGCCGCCTCCGCACCGGAAGCGGCACCGTCGGGCAGATCGTCCTTGGTCTGCGAGGGCAGGACGTCACCGAAGATCCGCGCGATGTCACTCGCGCTGTACCTGCGGCCGGGCACCCTGCCCGGCTCGGACTCATCGCGCCTGGTCATCCCCACCCGCGATGTGTCGGATCACGTGTCCGGCCAGCGGCGTCAACGTCGCCATACCGTCCCGGATCGCGGCCCGCGAACTCGCCAGGTTCACCACCACCGTGCTGCCCGAGACGCCCGCCAGGCCCCGGGACAGGCCCGCATCCGGGGCACCGGCCGCCAAACCCGAGGCCCGCAGCGCCTCACAGATCCCGGGCAGCTTCTTGTCCAGGATCTCCTCCGTGGCCTCCGGGGTCACATCCCGTGCGCCCACACCCACACCGCCGATGGTGACGGCCAGATCGACGCCGCCGATCACCGCAGTGTTGAGCGCATTGCGCACGTCGACCTCCTCCGCGGGGACCACCACCACGGCGTCCACCTCGAACTCGGCCTCCTCCAGCAGCTCCGTCACCAGCGAGCCCACCGACTTGCCCGAACCCGCGGCACCGGGCTGGAGGTGGTCGTCGACCACGATCACCAGCGCCCGGCCGGTGGCACCCGCGCCGTCGGCCGCCTCGTCGAACTGCGGCACGTCGAGGGCGTCGTCCCGCAGCCACGACGGCTGCGCCGCTCCCCTACCGTCATTGAGATCCGTGGTCATGCCCATCTCCTTGCGTCACCGATCCAACCTGTCGAGGGTGACCTGCTTGGTCACCGGAGTCGTGCTGCTCGCCGACTCGAGATACGTAATGGTCACGGTAGCCCCCGGCGGATACGCGCGCACAGCCCCGATCAATCCGTAGCCGTCGGTGATCCGCACCTCGTCGACCTTGGTCACCAGTGCCGACTTCGGAATACCGGCCCGGGCGAAGGCGCCCGTCGGCGAGACGTCCGCGACCAGGGCACCCGGCCGGGTCACCGAGGTCTGCCGCGGATCGACGGTGACGCCGACCGCCGCGTGCGTGGCCTTCCCCGAGTCCATCAGCTCCTTACTGATCCGCTGCACCTGATTCGCCGGGATCGCGAAGCCCAGACCGATGCTGCCGCCCTGCTGCCCGGTGATCCGGGAGCTGCCCAGGGTGGCGATCGAGGAGTTGATACCGATCAACCGGCCCGTCATGTCCACCAGCGCACCACCGGAGTTGCCCGGGTTGATCGCGGCATCGGTCTGCACCGAGTTGATCACCGTGGCCTGATCGGAGTCCTTACCGCTGGTGGCCACCGGACGGTTCAGCGCCGAGACGATACCGCTGGTCACCGTGCCCGCCAGGCCCAGCGGCGCGCCCACGGCCACCACCTCCTGCCCCACGGCGAGCTTGGCGCTGTCGGCGAACACCAGCGGCTGCAGATCACGCTTATCGGTCTGCAGAACCGCCAGGTCGGTCACCGGATCGGCCCCGATCACCGCGGCCCGGCTGACACTGCCATCGGCGAACGAGACGGTCAGCGAGCCGTTCCCGGCGATCACGTGATTGTTGGTGACGATCTTGCCGTCACCGGTGATCACCACGCCCGAGCCGGAGGACTCGGCGGTGCCAGCCTGGTTGTCGATCGACACCACGGCCGGGAGCACCTTCTGCGCGACCTCCTGCACCGAACCCTTCGGCGCGGGCGGGGCGTCGCCACCGGAGACGGTGATCGTCGACGACGAGCCCGAACCGCCCCAGATCAGGTAGGCACCGGTCATCGAGAGCAGGGAGGCGATCAGCGCGATCGCCACGCCGAGCGTGAGCAGCGCACCCGTTCCCGGGCGGCGCGGAGCGGGCGCCGCCGCGGGCACGGTCTGCACCCCCATCGGCGGGTAACCCTGCGCTCCCGATCCCGGGGTTCCCGGGGCCGGGTAGCCGGGGTACGGGTTCGAGTACTGCTGGGTCGGCCGGTACTCCCCCGGCGTCCCGAACGTCCCCGGCTGCTGCGGTTGCTGCGACTGCTGGTTCCGATCATGCGGGCCCTCGGTCATGGACACGCCTCCTTCTGTTCCTGGCACCAACCTTGCAACCGATGGCTGTGAGGTCGCTGTGAGCGCGGTGTCACTTCCCCCGCAGCAGCCGCAGTCGCGGTTCGCGCTGAACCACCTGCGGCGCCCGGCCACCGGCCAGCGGACTACCCGGGATCTGCAGACGCACCAGCGCGCCACCGGTTTCCGCGGTCCCGACGGTGACCGTGCCGCCGTGCCGCTCCACCACCTGCTTGACGATCGCCAACCCCAGCCCCGAGCCGGGCATCGACCGGCTCGCCATCGACCGGTAGAACCGCTCGAAGACCAACTCGCGATCCTCCTCGGGGATGCCGGGGCCGCTGTCGGCCACCGTCAGCGCCGCGGTGTTCACGCCGGAGTCCGCGAGCTCGACGCGCACCGTCGAACCGTCCGGGGAGAACTTGGCCGCGTTGTCGAGCACGTTGATCACCGCGCGGCCCAGGCCGCCGTGATCGCCGTAGACGAACCAGGGTGCGGAGGTGACCTCGAAGCGCACCGTCGGGCGACGCCGCTCCACTCGCTCGACCGCCTTCTGCAGCACCTCCTCCAGATCGACCTCCTCGTTCACCGCCTCCGGGGCGTCCTCACGGGCCAGGTCCACCAGGTCCCCCACCAGCGTGGTCAGCTCCTCCACCTGCGCGATCACATCGTCGGAGAGTTCCTGCAGGTCCTCCTGCGCGATCGGCGGGGCACCCGGCCGGTTGGTCGCGATCAGCAGCTCGACATTGGTGCGCAGACTGGTCAGCGGGGTCCGCAGCTCATGCCCGGCGTCGGCCACCAGCCGCGCCTGCCGGTCCCGCGACTCCGCCAGGGCGTGCAGCATGGTGTTGAAACTGGCCGTCAGCCGGGCCAGCTCATCGCGGCCCACCACCGGAATGGGCGCCAGATCGTCGGTCCGGGCCACTCGCTCGGCGGCCTCGGTGAGCCGCTGCACCGGCCGCAGACCGCCCCGCGCGACCGCGGTACCCGCGATCGCCGCCAGCACCACCCCGCACGCGCCGACCACGATCAGCACCACCGCCAGTTCACTGAGCAGGTTCTTGGTGGGCGTCAGGTCCTCGGCCACGAGGATGGTCACACCGTTGTCCAAGCGCCGGGCCATCACCCGGGTGTCGCCCTCCGAGCGCAGGGACTGCGCCAGCTTCCCGGCGATCACCTCTCGCTCCGGCGCGCCGATCGGGACCTGCCCGGACGGACCCGAGTGGTACGGCGTGCCGTCCGGATAGATCACCATGGTGCGGTTGACGGACATGTCCGGGCGGAACATCAGCATCATCATCACGGTGGTGAACTGGGTGACCGGCGAGCTCATCGCCGGCGCCACCGAATCCACCTGCTGATGCAGCCGGTTGTCGACATCGGCGTACATCGCCCGCTTGACCACGAAGAACGCCGACGCCGCCATCAGCGCCACGGTGATACCCACGACCACCGCGGCGAGCAACGTGACCCGCCAGCGGAAACTCACGTTGCGGGTGATCGGGTTCGGATCCCGCATCGGCGGCTTGTCGCCCCGCCTGGACCGGCGCCCGGGCAGGGCGTGCCGCCCCGTCGACGGCGCCCCCGTCACGGCGGAGTCTCGCGCAGGACGTAGCCCACGCCCCGCACGGTGTGGATCAGCCGGCTCTCACCCTCGGCCTCGGTCTTGCGGCGCAGGTAGCCGACGTACACCTCCAGCGCATTGCCCGAGGTCGGGAAGTCGTAACCCCACACCTCCTCCAGGATGCGGCTGCGGGTGAGCACCCGGCGCGGATTGCTCATCAGCATCTCCAGCAGACTGAACTCGGTGCGGGTGAGGCTGATCGCGCGACCCCCGCGACTGACCTCACGGGTGGCCGGGTCCAGGCTCAGGTCCTCGAACCGCAGCACCTCGTTCTCGGTGCCCGCGTCCGGCGCGGCCCGCCGCAGCAGCGCCCGCATCCGGGCCAGCAACTCCTCGAGGGCGAACGGCTTGGGCAGGTAGTCGTCGGCGCCGGCGTCGAGTCCCGAGACCCGGTCGCTGACACCGTCTCGCGCGGTGAGCACCAGGATTGGCAGATCGTCACCGGCGCTGCGCAGCCGGCGGCACACCTCCAGCCCGTCCAGACGGGGCATGTTCAGGTCCAGCACCAGCGCATCGGGGCGGTTCCCGGCGATGTGATCGAGCGCGTCCTGCCCGTCCACGGCGGTGTCCACCTGATAGCCGTTGAAGCTCAAGGAGCGCCGCAGGGACTCGCGTACCGCCCGGTCATCGTCGACCACCAGAATTCGCATGGACCCAGACTACTGACCGCCACGGTCCCGCGACTACGCCGAACCCGGTGCGTTCGGCTAGCGTATGGGCATGTCTGGTGACCACATCCGCGCCCTGTGGGCCGACGGGCGCCGGGTTCACGCCGAACAGAGCGCCACCCTGAAACGGGTGGGTCTGTACCGCGAGGGCGTCCTGCTCTCCGCCGCCGGGATCACCGGAATCGCGTTCACGGCGATGATGCTGGCACTCGGCGGCTACTCGGTCGTCCCCTGGCTGTGCATGGTCCTGGTGCTGCCCGCGCTCGGCTGGGGCGCCCGGCTGTACCTCAACCGCGGCCTGCGGTACGCGGAATCGGTCACCTTCCTCATCTACGGCGACCTGGTCATCATGATCGGCGTGTTCGTGGTGACCGGCACCGAGGTCGGCTTCCTCAAACTCACCTGGCTGGTCGCGGTGAGTTGCTACGCCTACGCCTTCCACGGGCGGTTCGCGATGGCCGCGCAGAACGCGGTCGGACTGCTCGCCCTGGGCGTGGTGGTCACGATGGCGATGCTGCGCGGCGATTCCACGGTCACTGTCCTGTCCATCGGAGCGCTCACGGTGATGATGCTCAACGCCGCCGCAGCGCTGGTGATCGACCTGGGGATGCGGCGCTTCGGCATGTCGGCCGACCGCGCCGAGAAGATGGCCCGGCTCGACGAGCTCACCGGCCTGCTGAACCGCCGCGGTCTCGGGCACGCCTGCACCGGCTGGTCCGGCGCGATGACGGTCGCCGTGGTCGATCTGGACGGTTTCAAGAAACTCAACGACACCCACGGCCACGCCGCCGGCGACGACGTACTGCGCCGGGTGGCGCGCGGACTGCAGGCCGCGGCCGGCGCCGACGCCCTGGTGGCCCGGCTCGGCGGTGACGAGTTCGCGGTGGTCGTCGGACAGCTCCCCGACCTCGGCAACCGCATCCGGCAGAGCTTCGACGGTGTCTCGATCCGCGCCAGCGTGGGTATCGCGCGCGGCATCTCCGACGGTGCCAGCGCCCTGGACGGCCTGCTGGCCAGCGCCGATGCCGAGATGTACGTGGCGAAACGGTCCGCCGTCCGCAGTTCCGCCTGACCGCCCCGCTCCCCGGCCCGCCCGCTCCCCGGCCCGGTCACCGGGCGGATGGTCAGCGGCGGCGCAGCCGCGCCCAGGCTCCGCGCCCGGCGCGCAGGCACCGTCCGGCTACGTCCTCCGGCGCGATCGGCACCCGCCAGCCCTGCCACAGCGCCACCAGGCGCAATCCGGTGGCGGTGACCGCACCCACCGCGAGCGCCGTGGTCTCGGTGCCGCCCTGACTCGCGGTGACGACGGTGGCCACGGCACCGGTGAGCGCGGGCACCGCGTACAGATCGCGCTCCTGGATCAGCAGCGGCACCTCGTTGACCAGGATGTCGCGCAGCACGCCGCCGCCGAGCGCGGTGGTGATGCCGATCAGGACCGCGGCGAACGGGGAGGCGTCGTGCTGCAGTGCGATCAGCGCGCCGGTCGCCGAGAAGACACCCATGCCGACCGCGTCGAGCACCACCACCGATGCCTTGAGACGGGAGAACTGCGGATGGAAGACGAAGACGAAGGCCGCGGCGCCGGTGGCCACGGTGAGGTTCTCCCAGCCCTGGAAGGACGCCGGGGGCCCGATGCCGAGCAGGACGTCACGAGCCACGCCGCCGCCCACCCCGGTGAGTGCCGCGAGTGTCCAGATCCCGAACAGGTCGATCCGCTTCCGGACGCCGATCAGCGCACCGGAGGCCGCGAAGACCGCGATACCCGCGTAGTTCAGCACCGCCAGCAGCACCGACGACTCCCTCCCCGGACCCGCGGCCGGGTGTCACCGGCCGGCCTGTCCGGATACGCCACGAGAGCGGGCCGGCACCAGCCGGCCCGCTCTCGCGGAGAAGATCTACTTAGCGGCGGTCGAGATCGACCAGACCCAGCTTCGCGGCGCGCACCAGGCGACGCGGAACCAGGTGGGTGCGACCGCCGACCTGCACGGCCTGCAGCTCAGGGTTGTTCGCCTTCCACTGCGAGCGGCGAGCATGCGTGTTCGCCCGCGACATACGGCGCTTCGGTACAGCCATGATTCTTCCTATCGGTCTTGACGAGAAAAGCTTCCGACGCGAGCCGATGAGGCTTCCAACGTCACAAGCACTGAAGTCTACCGTGCAGCGGCCCGACCGCCAAAACGCGCGTACTTCTCCTGGAACCGCTGCACCCGGCCGGCGGTGTCGACCACCCGTTGCTTGCCGGTCCACAGCGGATGCGAGTCACTGGTCACATCCACCACGATCAGCGGATACGTCACTCCGTCGAGGTCGACGGTGCGCTCGGAGGTCGCCGTACTGCGGGTCAGGAAGACCTTCCCCGTGGACGAGTCCTGGACGGCGACCGGGTGGTACTGCGGGTGGATCCCCTGTTTCATGACATCTCCTCATCGATATCGATCGCGGCCTCCACGGTGGCGGCCGTCTCGGTGCACGGGTCCTCGTGCATCTCGCCGAACGGGTCGTGCCAACCGGCCCAGTGCTGTGGTCCGGCGACGTGTTCGGCGGGGGTCAGCTCGGCCCAGCGCAGGGTCTCGACGATCCGCTCGTACTCCGCCCCGGCGGTGAGCACCACCAGGTCGGTCCGCCGGTCGCCGTGGGTCTCGTCCCAGCCGGCCGCAGCCATCGCCCAGCGCTCGGGATCACCGTCGCCACCGGCGGCGAGCCAGCGGCCGGCGGCACCCACCCGCAGCCCGGCGCCGGCCGATTCGAGCCAGAAGGCCTCATCGGGACGGGTGGCCAGCCAGATCCGCCCGCGGGCGTGCACCACCCCGTCGAGCAGCACGTCGATCGCCTCGTGGAACCGGCCGGGGTGCAGCGGGCGGCGGGCGCTGAACTCGATGACGCGCACGTCACCGTCGGGCTCGAGCGGCGGGCAGCCCGGCAGCAGCGGCCCGAACGGGTCGAGCGGAGGGCGCGGGCGGCCGCTGAGCCGCGGCAGCAGATCCGGCAGCGGCGTGCCCTCGCGGACGATCGGGGCGCCCGGGCACAGGCGGGTCAGGACCGCGTGCAGGCGCGCCGGGTCGGGACTGTCGCCGGTCACCACGAGCAGGTCGGCGCCCTGGGCGTGCCCGACTGCGAGCTGGGCGACGGTGCGCTCGTCGTCGTCGGGGACCGCGAACCGCTCACCGAGGTCCTGCTCGCCGAGTGCGTCACCGAGCCAGGTAGCGCCGTCGATGAAGCCGATCACGCCGGTGACCTGCACATCACGGGCCGCGGGGCCGGGCACCTCGCCGATCATCTCCACCACGACGTGCTCGATCGCATGGCGCATGGCGTCGGCCTCCAGGACCGGGTCGAGGCGGATCACGATCCGCCGCACCCCGGCGCGGCGGTGCAGGGACCGCAGCAGCGGCAGCAGGTCCTCGCGCAGCGTGCAGGACACGCAGCCGTGCGCGAGTTCGAGCAGCGCGACCCGTTCCTCCGCGGTCCCGTCGGGCCGGACGGTGGACTCCGAGCGCACCACCATCCCCTCGCGCAGTCCGGACAGATCGTGGTGCACCACGACGGTGCCGGGCTGCGCCAGTTCGAGGGCGCGTTCCTGTTCTCCGAAACCGGTCAGGAGCAGAACCGGCGTCCTGTTGGCAATGGTTTCCATTTCTAGTACGTTACCTTATTGACAATCGTTCGCAATACCGCGGCCTGCCGCGGATCAGTCCAAGGAGAGCCATGTCCGCACACTGCCAGGTCACCGGCCGCGCGCCCGGCTTCGGCAAGCGGGTCTCGCACAGCCACGTGCGCACCAGTCGCCGCTGGGATCCGAACATCCAGCGCCGCCGCTACTACGTGCCCAGCCTGGGCCGCACCGTCGTGCTGCGGGTCAGCACCAAGGGCATCAAGACCATCGACCGCCGCGGCATCGACGCGGTGGTGGCCGAGATGCTGCGCCGAGGGGAGAAGGTCTAGATGGCCCGCAACGAGATCCGCCCGATCATCAAACTCAAGTCCACCGCCGGAACCGGCTACACGTACGTGACCCGTAAGAACCGTCGCAACGACCCCGACCGGATGGTGCTGCGCAAGTACGACCCCGTCGCCCGTGCGCACGTCGACTTCCGGGAGGAGCGCTGATGGCCACCACCGCGAAGATCGCCGCCAACGAACGACGCAAAGTGCTGGTGGCCCGGTACGCCGAGCGCCGCGCCGAGCTCAAGAGACTCATCGCGCACCCGTCCACCGAGCCCGGTGCCCGGGCCGCCGCCGTGAGCGCGCTGGCGAAGCTGCCACGCGACAGCTCAGCCACGCGCGTCCGCAACCGCGACGCCGCCGACGGCCGGCCCCGCGGACACCTGCGCAAATTCGGCCTGTCCCGGGTCCGAGTGCGAGCACTGGCCCATGAAGGCCGGCTCCCCGGCGTCCGCAAATCCAGCTGGTAGGAGGCACAGATGTCCCGCAAACCCGTCCTCATTCCGCCCGCCAAGGCGACCACCGTCCGCGTGCCGGAGGGCGCTCTGGACTACAAGAACGTCACCTACCTGCGCACTTTCCTCAACGCGAAGGGCAAACTGCGCGGCCGCGGTGTCACCCGGCTCTCGCCACAGGACCAGCGCAGACTGGCGCGCGCGGTCAAGAACGCCCGCGAAATGGCGCTGTTGCCCTACTCCTCGGTGACCTAGGCGCAGAAACCGGGCTTCAGCTGCTACGGAACGGATGTTTCCGTTGCGAGGCAGCTGAAGCCCGGTTTCCGACGGTGACCGATCGGCAGTACTTCGATCGCGTAACCTTCTGGCACGTGACCTCCGTGTTGGCCGGCTTCGCCGTGATCGCGATCATCATCGCGGCCGGGTGGGCCCTGGGCCGGCTCGGAGTACTCGGTGAGGAACCCGAGAAACAACTCTCCCTGCTGGTGTTCTACCTCCTCACCCCCGCGCTGCTGCTGCACGCACTGGCCACCACCGATGTCTCCGTGCTGTTCAGTTCCCGATTGGCGGTCAGCGCCGGTTCCGCGCTGGCGATAGCCGCGGTGTACTACCTGATCGTGCGGGTGCTCTGGCGCCGGACCATGGGCGACGCCACCGTCGGCGCACTGTCGTCGAGCTATGTGAACTCCTCGAACCTGGGCATCCCGATCGCGGTCTTCGTGCTGCACGACACCTCCTACGTGGCGCCGCTGCTGTTGTTCCAGATCCTCGTCTTCTCGACCATCGCACTGACCATGCTCGACATCGCCGAGAGCCGCGATCGGCCCGGCCCGCGGCGCAGCCTCCTGCGCACGGTGGCCACTCCGCTGCTGAACCCCATCGTGGCCGGTGCGCTGATCGGATTGGCCATCTCACTGAGTCGGTGGTCGCCGCCCGGCTGGCTGATGAGTCCGGTGAAACTGCTGGGCGACGCCTCGGTACCGATGGCGCTGCTGGTCTTCGGACTGTCACTGGGCGGGGTCCGGGTGATGCAGAAGGGCCAGGCGCCGCGACGCGACATCGCGCTGGCGACGGTGCTGAAAATGGTGGCCATGCCGGTACTGGCCTGGGCGATGGCCCGGTTCGTGTTCGGTCAGTCCGGACACGCACTGTTCGCACAGACGGTGACAGCCGCACTGCCGACAGCACAGAACGTGCTGGTCTACGGCTTGCGATACAACCGCGGGGTGATCCTGGCACGGGACACCGGCCTTATCACAACGGTCGCGTCGATTCCGGCGATCATGCTGATAGCGGCACTTCTGGCCTGACGAGTGTGACCGACGACCAGATCACATTACGCCTGTGAGCTTGATTTCGGCTTGGGGTCGCCAACCTACTCGTGGGTTAATAAGGGCCACGAGCGGCGTACTGGCCTGTTCGCCGCGAGCACAACTCCAGGAGAGACCATGGCTCAGACTGCTGCCCAGCGCGCTGTCGACCTGTTCGTCTCTGCCGTTTCGGCCCGCGGGGGCAAGGCAGAGGTGATCACCAAGGGCGGCACCACGCTCGTGACTGTGACCGCAGCCGATCGCACGGAAACGTTGCGGGTCAAGGCCACCACCGGTGATACCTGGCAGGCCCGCAAGGGGGAGGCCACCGTGAAGTCGCCGGTGACCGCATGGGCTCTGGTCGACCTGTCCGACGGTGCTCCGATCGCCCTGGCCTCGGCCGCGGAGTACGCCGAGCACGTGGCGAAGCTGGCCGCCGGCTACGAGGGCCGCAACCCCGGCAAGACGCTCACCGCGAACACCAACCTGGCCGTGACCGCCGATGCGGTGGCGCCCTGGGAGGACGCCTGGTCGGTGGTCGGGCTCGACGGTGGCTCGACCGGTGCGGCTGCAGCGGCGGTGACTCCGGCCGCAACAGCCTCCGCTCCGGCTGCCACTGCGGGTGCAACTGCGGATTCAGCTCCGGGAAAGGCGCCGGCCGCGAAGAAGACTCCGGCCAAGAAGACTCCGGGCAAGTCGGCCGTCAAGGCCGCTCCGGCGAAGTCGGCCGCCAAGGCCGCTCCAGCGAAGGCTCCGGCGAAGAAGACGCCCGCGAAATCGGCGGCGACGAAGGCGGCTGCACCGGCGAAGGCTCCCGCGAAATCGACAGCCACCAAGGCCTCGCCGGTGAAGAAGGCAGTCGCCACGAAGGCTCCGGCCAAGACCGCAGCCAAGGCCGCCCCGGCTAAGAGCACCCCCGCCAAGGAAGCCCCGGCGAAGACCGCCGCGCAGTCGGCGCCGGCCAAGGCCACCCCGGCGAAGAAGTCCCCGGCCAAGACTGCCGCAAAGGCCCCGGCGAAGTCCGCCGCAAAGGCCCCGGCCAAGGCCCCCGCCAAGGCCCCCGCGAAGGCCGCGCCGAAGAAGACCCCGGTGAAGGCGTCCGAGGCGAAGATCACCCCGATCTCCACCCAGAAGGACACCGCCGCCCAGAGCCGGACTCCCGCCTCGATCAGCCAGTCGGCTCCGAAGTCCGAGCCGAAGAAGACTCCGAAGGGTCCGCAGAAGTCGCTGGCATCGGTCAAGGCCGACGCCGCGAAGAACGCCGAGCAGAAGCCGGGCAAGAAGTCCGCTCCGAAGAAGGATGCGGACAAGCAGCAGGATTCGGGAATCGCCGACCTGCTCAAGCGTCTGCCCGTGGTCGGCCGCCTGCTCTGATCACGTTGTTCCCTAGCGGGAGCGCGGCATCTCCCGCTAGGGAGCGCGGCCACTCCCGCTAGGGAGCGCACCCCTACTGACCCGGTTCTCCCCTGCGGAGGACCGGGTCAGCGGCGTTTGCGGCTCCCCAGGTAGTCACTGACCACGGCGGCACCGAGACCGTCGAGGTCCGGCGAGACCAGCCGCCCGCCCACGCGCCGCACCACCGCGTCCAGGAACCTGGTCAGCCCGGGATCGTCTCCCAGTTGGAAGACGGTGATCTGCGCACCGAGGGCGGCGACGGTGTCCAGGCCGCGCACCGTCAGCGCCAGGGTCCGGGGCTGCGGCGGATACCCGAAGTAGGCGTGCCCGTCCCGTTCGAGGTGGGCGGTGGGCTCCCCATCGGTGACGATCAGCAGCACCGGTTGCGCGTTCGGGTGCTTGCGGAAGTGCGCCGCCGCCAGTTGCAGCCCGTGATGGAGATTCGTGCCCTGCTCGTACACACCGTCCAGACCCGTCAGCTCCCCCACCGAGAGGGTGCGGGCGTGCCGTCCGAAACCGATGAGCGTCAACTCATCTCCCCGGAAACGCGTCGAAACCAGCTGATGTAGAGCCAGAGCCGTACGCTTCATGGGGACCCACCGCCCCTCCATCACCATCGAGAAACTGGTGTCCACCAACAGCGCCACAGCCGCGTGGGCGCGCGCCTCCGTCTCACTGACCTCGATATCGCGGGCATCGATTTCCACTGCGCCGGTGCGCCCTTCACCAGCCTGGCGGAGAACACCGTTGAGCACCGTGCGAGTGGTGTCCCAGGGCTGAACATCGCCGAACCGCCACGGACGGCTGGCGCCGGTGGCCTCACCCGCCGCGCCGGAGCGTGACGTCGCCCGCTCCCCCTGACGCGCGCTCAGGCGGTGCGCGACATCCTGCAAGATCGACTGCCCCAGTTTGCGGATCGCCTTCGGAGACAGTCGCAGTGAGCCGTCCGGGTCCCGGGAGAAGTAGCCCTGATCGCGCAGCGCCCGCTCCAGTTCGGCGAGCGTGCGAGCATCGGCCACGGCGTCGTCGCCGAGTTGCCGGCCCAACGCGTCGAGGTCGATGTCGTCGAGCGAAGCGCCGCTGTGCTGCTGGCTGAGCTGCTCGGCGAGGGACTCCAGATCGGCGATGTCCGACATCGCGCGCGTCGCGTCACCGAGTCCCATACCGTCGGCGCCCTCGAAATCCTGACTACCGTACCAATCCTCACCGGGCCGGGCCTCCATCAGCTTGCCGGTGAGATCGCTCAGTGCGCGTGAGAGTCGCGGCGAACCGAAGGCCGCCTGCGAGAGCTCATCCAACTCGGCGCGCTGCTCCGGGGTGAGACTGTTGTAGAGCCGCTGCGCGGCCGCATTGCGCCGAGCCAGCGCGTCGATCAGCTCGTCGATGTTCCGCGGGTTCTCCGGGAAGTAAGCCCCGTGCTCGGCCATGAAGTCGTCGAAGTCGCGCTGCGTGGCCTCGCCGGCGTTGTGCTCGTCCAACAGAGCGTTCAGGTCGTCGAGCATCTTCTGGATCGCGGCGCGCTCCTCGTCGGTCGCTCCCTCGAGCGCCTGCTTGATCCCCGCGAACCGCTGGTCGAGCAGCTCCCGGCCGAGCAGATCACGGATCTCCTCGAACTTCTGCGCGGCCTCCGGTGAGCGCCACGGGTAGTCGGCGAGTTCCCGCACCGCCTGGGCGGCCGCCGGTGGCAGGTTCGCGATCCGCATCTCGGCGAACCGGGCATCGTCGTCGAGTGCGCGGGCGAGCTCCTTCCGTTCCGCGAGCACCGCCTCGTCCAGCAGCTTCCGAACGTCCTCGAAGGTCCGGCCGAGATTGTTGCGCTGCAACAGTTCCTGGCGCCGCCGATTCGCCATCTCGGCGAGCCGGTCCAGACCGCGCCGCCCCTCACCTCCCCGGCGCAGATACTCCTGCAAGGCCCGGCGCGGCGAGACACCGCTCATCACATCACGACCGATCGCCTCGATCGCATCACTGAGATCCACTGGCGGCGCAAGAGGATCCGGCCCGCCGGTGTATCGCCGGTAGCGGGCGAGATGCCGGGCGCGACCGGCACGCGAGGCTCTAGCCATAGACGGTCTGGCCCTCGTCGTCGGACTCCTTACCGATCCGCCGCGTCAGATACAGTCCCTCCAAGGCGAATTCCGCTGCCGCAGCCCGCTCCCCGGGTTCGACGGCGTCCAAGCGCCGGTACACCTCATCCAACACCGGAACCTCCGGCAAGCCCTCCAGCAGCTCCGCTGCGGTCACGTCGTCACCGGTGACGATCGGCCCGCCCGCCTCCACGGCGTCCACCAACGGCGCCAGATCCACTCCGGCCAGGTACTCACCGATGGTCTCGGTGGTGGCGCGGCGCAGCAGATGCACCATGATCGCCACATCCCGGCCACCCTCGTCCACCTCGCCCGCTTCGAACTCGACCTTGCCGCGCAAGACATCCGGCACCGTCGCCAGATCCACGACGCGGGCCACCGGCAGCTCCTCACCGCCGACCGCCGAGCGACGCAACGCCGCCGCGGCCACTGTCTCCTGCGCGGCGATCGCGAACCGCGCCGAGACACCCGAGCGCTGATCGACCGCGGGCGATGCCCGCAGTTCGCGGGTGAACCGGGCAAGCACCTCGGTGAGGTACTGCGGTACCGAGGCCACCACATCGGCCTCCTGCTCGATCACCGCCACCTCGTCCTCCAGGTCGAGCGGATAGTGGGTGCGGATCTCGGCGCCGAAGCGGTCCTTGAGCGGGGTGATGATACGGCCGCGATTGGTGTAGTCCTCCGGGTTCGCCGACGCCAGTAGCAGCACGTCCAGCGGCAGTCGCAGGGTGTACCCGCGCACCTGAATGTCGCGCTCCTCCATCACGTTCAGCATCGCCACCTGGATGCGCTCGGCCAGGTCCGGCAGCTCGTTGACCGCGACGATGCCGCGGTGCGCCCGCGGGATCAACCCGAAATGGATGGTCTCGGGGTCCCCCAGACTCCGGCCCTGCGCCACCTTCACCGGATCCACATCGCCCACCAGATCACCCACCGAGGTGTCCGGCGTGGCCAGCTTCTCCGAGTAGCGCTCGTCGCGGTGACGCCAGGCGACCGGCAACTCGTCGCCCAGCTCCCGAGCGCGGCGGATCGAGGCGGGAGTGATCGGGTGGTACGGATGCTCACCGAATTCGGCACCGTCGATCACCGGGGTCCACTCGTCGAGCAGGCCGACGACGGTACGGATCAACCGAGTCTTACCCTGGCCGCGTTCACCGAGCAGGACCACGTCGTGACCGGCCAGCAGGGCCCGCTCCAGCTGCGGGACGACGGTGTCGTCGAAACCCTGGATGCCCTCCCAGGGGTCGGCGTCGGTGCGCAGCGCAGTGAGCAGGTTGTGTCGAAGTTCGTCCTTGACGCCGCGGTAGGCGTGGCCGGACGCCTTGAGCCCACCGAGCGTGGTGGGCCGTGATCCGGCGGTGCGGTCGGGTGCATCGGGGCGGGAAGTCACACCGCCACGCTACGCCGATCAGGTGCCTTGTGTGCCGGGCAGAACGCCCGCAGCGATCACCGCCTCGGTCAACGGGCGGGTGCGCTCGATCAGCTCGCCGGCAGCATCGGGGTCGGCGGCGAAGGGCAGGGCGCTGGTGGCATCGGTGCCCGCTTCGAGGTCGAGATAAACGGTCATGCCCTCGGCGGTCAAGCGATGACTCTCCGGCTCGCCCTCGACCAGGCCCCGGTCGGTGAGACGGGCGACGGCATCGGCCCACTGCTGCTCGGTCCAACCGCGGGTGAGCTGGAAGAACCGGCGGCCCATGATGCGGCGGTTCACCGACGGGTCCGGGAGGTCGGCCTCGTGCAGCACGCCCGCCTCGATGCCTGACAGCCCGTGGCCGATGAGTTCGGCGAGGTGGTTGTCGCCGCGCCATTCCCGCAGCACCGCGATGTGCCGCCATAGCGCCAGCGCCGGCTCGTCGGGGACCTCGCTGGTGGCCCAGGCCGACGCCAGGGTGCGGCCGGCCATCGGCAGCGACTCGGTGAGCCGGCGGTAGCCCTGCGCGAGCTGCTCGATCTCGGCCGGGTCGATGCCGGCGAGGACGGTGCGGAACTGGTCGGAGAGCATCACGTATCGCCGGTCGGCGATCTCGGCCAGTCCCACCTCCACGGCCTTGGGCCAGAGCGTGTCGATCAGTTGCGGCGCGAAGTTGTAGAAGGCCGCGGCCACCACGGGGGAATGCGCAGGGCCGAGCGGGGCGGCGCGGGCGCCCACGTAGAAGGTGTGCGGGTCGAGTCCGAGATCCTGCACGGCGGACTCGATACCGGGGTTGAAGTAGGCGAGCACGTGGAAGGGCTCGGTGGTCTCATAGGCGGTCCGGGCGAGGGCGATCGCTGCATCCGACATGTTCTCACCCTTGCAGGGTGCGACGTCGATGTCGATCATCGCGCGGCCGATATCGGTCATCTACCCACCGATACCGCGGGCCGGTGACCGGAGAATCTCACGCCGCGCGCTGCAGGATGTGCACGACCTCCCCGATCACACCCTCCGGGTCCGCGGTCAAGTGATGCCAGGAGAAGTTGAGCACGGACCACCCCGCAGAGGTCAGAGCGTTCTGCTTGTTCTGGTCGTTCATCCAGCGGGCGCGGGAACGGTGGTAGGCCCAGCCGTTGATCTCCACCGCGAGCCTGGCCTCGGGAAAGGCGAAGTCGATCAGGTATCCGCGGAAACGCACCTGCGGCTGCCAGCCGGTGATCCGGTGCAGACCGAGTGCAGACCGAGCAAGCGCACGAACAGTCGTTCCGCCTCCGACTCGGTATCACCGGAGGCCACCGCGAAGATGCGCCGGGCCGCACGGATCCCGGCCGCGCCGGTGTTCCGGTCGAGCGCGGCGGCCAACTGCTCCACCGTGACGGCCCGGATCTGCAGGGCGCGGTCCATCACCTGTGGGTCGCACACCTCCAGCACGGTCAGCGGCCTCCGCGTCACGGCGAGCCCGTCGACCTCGGTGACGTCCCGGCAGTCGAGCTCGCGCCGGCGGGTGTCGATCGAGTAGGCCGATCGCACCCGCAACCGGCGCTCGGGCGCAACCGTCGCGGTCACCGTGCGCGGCGGCCGATCGCACAGGCCGTGCCAGAACAGGGCGGTCCAGCGGTCGGCGACCCCACCGGAGAGCAACACCGGGATACGCACACCGGTGCGGTCGGTGTGCGGGTGATGCGCGGAGCGGTACAGGCCAGGACCCACCCGGACCAGCTCCTTCGAGGAGACCCGCGCGGTGATCATCCGTTCGGTGACACCCGCCGCGTTCAGCTCGGCGAGTGTCGCCACACCGTCCCGGCCGGCGAAGACGTCGGCTGCATCGGACCACATACTCATTGGACGCACCAGCGGTCCGGTCCGGTTCCCCTACCCCGAGATACAAAAATCTCGGTCACCAACCCACCGATAACGCGGGCCGGTGACCGAGATCTGTCGAACGGTCAGTGGAAGAAGTGGCGCGTACCGGTGAAGTACATGGTGACCCCGGCCTCCGCGGCGGCCTCGACGACCTCCTTGTCACGAATGGAGCCACCGGGCTGCACGATCGCCTTCACTCCGGCGTCGATCAGGATCTGCGGACCGTCCGGGAACGGGAAGAAGGCATCGGAGGCGGCCACCGAGCCGAGCACTCGGTCACCGGCTCGCTTGACCGCGAGCTGCGCGGAATCGACCCGGTTCACCTGGCCCATGCCCACGCCCACGGAGGCACCGCGGGAGGCCAGCAGGATCGCATTCGACTTCACCGCACGGCACGCCCGCCAGGCGAACTCGAGATCGGCGAGAGTGGCCTCATCGGCGGGATCACCGGCGGCCAGGGTCCACGCGGCGGGATCGTCCCCCTCGGCGTCGATCGCATCCGAGTCCTGGACCAGCAGGCCACCGGTGATCTGCTTGATCTCGTTGGTCAGTACCGGCGGCTCGGCCAGCAGCACCCGGATGTTCTTCTTCCGTTGGAGCACCGCCACAGCGCCCTCGGCGTATCCGGGGGCGATGATCACCTCGGTGAAGATCTCCGAGACCTGCTCGGCCATCTCCATGCTGACCTCGCGGTTCGCGGCGATCACCCCGCCGTACGCGGACACCGGATCGCAGGCGTGAGCCTTGCGATGCGCCTGGGCGACGTCCTTGCCGATCGCGATGCCGCACGGATTCGCGTGCTTGATGATCGCGACCGCGGGCTCGCGGAAGTCGTAGGCGGCGCGCCACGCGGCGTCACCGTCGGTGTAGTTGTTGAAGCTCATCTCCTTGCCGTGCAGCTGCTGCGCCTGCGCCAGCCCGGAGACGGCGTCGGTGACGTACAGCGCAGCGCCCTGGTGCGGGTTCTCGCCGTAACGCAGCACCGCCTCACGCCGCCAGGTACCGCCCATCCAGGACGGGAACCTCTGCTCGGCCTCGGGGGCCACCACGTCGGTCATGTAGGTGGCGACCGCCACGTCGTAATCGGCGGTGTGCCGGAACGCCTTCGCCGCCAGCGCCTTCCGCTGCTCCAGCGAGAATCCGGTGCGAACCCTGTCGACCACCTCGGTGTAGTCGTCGGGCGAGACGACCACCGCCACAGACGGGTGGTTCTTCGCGGCGGCGCGCACCATCGACGGTCCGCCGATGTCGATCTGCTCGACGCACTCGTCCTGCGAGGCGCCCGAGGCGACGGTCTCGGTGAACGGGTAGAGGTTCACCACCACCAGCTCGAACTTCTTCACGTCCAGCTCACGCAACTGCTCGAGATGCTCGGGCACCCGGGTGTCGGCGAGGATGCCGGCGTGCACCTTCGGGTGCAGCGTCTTGACCCGGCCGTCGAGGCATTCGGGGAAACCGGTCACGTCCTCGACGCGGGTCACCGCGAGCCCGGCGTCCGCGATCGTGCGCGCCGTCGAGCCGGTCGAGACGATCTCGACACCGCTCTGCGCCAGGCCGGTGGCCAGCTCCACCAGGCCCGACTTGTCGTACACGCTGATCAGCGCGCGCTTGATCGGGATGTTGCTGCTCATGGAATGCTGACCTTTCGTCCATCCGTGCTGTAACCCCGGCGAGCCACAGCGGCGACGACCTCGGTGAGAAGCCGTCGCTCAACGACCTTGATCCGTTCGTGCAGGGTCTGCTCGGTGTCCCCCGGCACAACCGCGACCGCCTGCTGCGCCAGGATCGGACCGGTGTCCAGGCCCGCATCCACCAGATGCACGGTGGACCCGGTGAGTTTCACCCCGTGTTCGAGGGCCGCGGCCACCGCGTGCGCGCCGGGGAAGGCGGGCAACAGAGCGGGGTGCGCGTTGATCACCCGGCCGGAGAAGGCGCCCAGGAAGGCCGGGCCGAGGATCTTCATGAAGCCCGCGGCGACCACCAGGGTGGGCTCGAACCGGGCGACGGTCTCGGCGAGGGCAGCGTCCCACTGCTCGCGGTCCGGGTGGTCGGCGAGGGCGACCTGCACGGTGGGCACGGACGCCGCTACGGCGACGTCAACCGCCCGGCAGGGACGGTCGGTGACCACGCCGACCACCGAGCCCGGGTACCCCGATTCGGCCGCTGCCGCGAGCATCGCCTCCAACAGCGAACCGGTACCGGAGGCCAGCACGACGATGCGCGCGGGCGCGCACGGTGGCACCACGGTGGGGCTGGGCGTGGTCAGGATGCACCCTTTCCGAGGGGATGATTCGGGTTCAGCCTAACGCCGCCCGGAACGGCTACTGCCCGAAGGTGTAGCTGTCCAGCTCCTCGATGTCTGCTATCGTCCGCTCCCGCCGCGTCGCCGCAGGTCCGGCCACTGTTCGGGGGGCGGGGCGGTTCACCGGGCGGACCTCCTCGGTCGGCTCGTCGTCCACCGCGTCGAAATCGCCGGTGTCCGCCGCACCGTCCGGGTCCGACGACGGTGCCGCTGCTGCGGCCGCGCCGGGATCGCCGGGCGCGCAGCCGTCCGGCTCGGATCCGTCGGCCCCGTCGCGGGCGGCCGGGTCGATCTCGACGGTGACCTGATCCGGGAGGTCGGCGTCATCGGAGTAGGTGGTGTAACCGGCGGCCTCCTGCTCCTCGGCGCGGCGGGCCGCGCGGACCGCGCGCGACTCGCCCGCCTGCTGCAGGATCAGCGCGGCGAGCACCCCGACCAGTCCGATCCAGGCCAGGGTGAACAGGAACAGCCGCGCCAGGTCGGGGCCGGTGTAGCCGAAGCCGCCCAGCTCACCGCTGGCCAGGAAACCCGCCGCGGTGAATCCGGTGGCGGTGGCGAGTGCGACGACGGCCACCTCGGTCACCGTCGGGCCCAGGTCCAGGGAGCGGGCGGCGCAGCGGCGGCCCACTTCGATCGCGATCGCGGCGGGCACGATCAGCAGCGGCAGCAGGTACCAGGGCGACGGTCCCTGCGGCAGCACCGCGAGGATCGGTACGCCCGGAGCGCGGCCGGGAACCGTGGAGAACAGGCTGGTGGAGATGGGGCCGAGATCGACGGCGGCGCCGACCGGTAGTGCGGCGGCGCCGATCACCACGTTCGGCAGATACAGCAGCGAGAGCACCACCAGCGAGATCATGCCGATCGCATCGTTACCGGCGCCGATGAGGTCGCCGAGGGTGCGCCAGCGGATCACCAACCGGACCACCACGATCGCCAGGCCCACCGCTCCGAAGGCCAGGAGCGCGCGACCGCTGAGCGCCAGGCAGCGGTCCACCCACAGCGGGATCCGCAGGTAGCGGGCCAGCTCACGCCAGAACAGCGGAGCCAACCCCAGGAGCGCGCCGCCCAGGTGGACGGCGACGGTGCACAGGAAGGCGGTCAGCGGCGGCGGAGTGCCGAGGGTGTACCGCCCGGCGGCGTCGTTGACCACGGCCAGTGCGATGGCCGTGAACAGCGCCGGACCCGCGATCGCGCAGAGCAGCAGTGAGCGCAGTTCGGAGAAGCTCTGCGCGGCTGCACCCGCCCGGCGTGCGGACCAGGCAACGCCCGCGACCAGTGCGATCGTCGGCGCCAGCGGCAGCACACCGAGGGTGATGTCGCTGACGGTGACCGGCACCTGGTGCACGGCGAGCCACAACCCCGCGACCGTCGGGGTGATCGCCCCGAGCTCGGTCGACGAGGTGAACAGGACCGTGGCCCCGATCAAAAGAACCGAGGCGAGGGTCACCAGGGAGGGCCCGAACGCCATGACGAACAGCGGCCGGGTATCGCCCGGGCCGGGCCCGGCGGCGCGCTCTGACTGAATCATCTTCACCACTGTGACATCGCTGCGGCCGATGATGCCTCAGGCGCGCCGCGCGGGGGTGCTACTGCCCCTGCGGCTTGTTCTCGTCGTCCGCGGCGTGCGAGCCGTGCTGCGGAGCGCCGAAGGCCTGCGTGGTGGGCGCCGAGGTGCCGCCGAACACGGTGGTCACCTCATCGGTCGAGACCGAGCTGTCCGACTCCGAGGACGAACTCGGAGCCTGGAATCCCGAGGTGGCGGGCTCGGACGAGGCCGGGGTCGCCGCGGAAGCAGAAGTCGCCGGGGTGGCCGCGGTGGTCGCGCTCGACGGGGTGCTCGGCGCCTGGTAACCCGACGGAGCCTGGTACCCGCCGTAGCTGGGCCACTGCGACTGCGATGCGGGCGAGGAGGCCGAGGCGTCCAGCGAGGCACTGGGCGCCGACTCGATCGATCCGGCAGCGGCGGCGCCACCGGCGACACCGCTCGCGGCGGCCGCACCGGAAGCACTCGAGGAACCGACGCTCGAAGCGCTGGGAACACTCGCATCCGAGGAGGCCTCGGCGTTCTTGGCAGCGGCCTCGGCGGCCGGGTTCTTGATCTTGCCGCTGTCGACCAGCAGCAGCGCCACCGCGGCACCGGCGGTCAGCAGCGAGAAGAACAGAGCGACCCAGATGCCGTAGGACAGCGCCTCCCACGAGAAAGCGCCGAAGAGCAGCGCGAGGAAACCGGCGACTGCGAGCGCTGCGGCCGGGGTGCGGCCGGTGTTGTTCTTGGAGATCAGGCTCAGTCCGGCGGCCACACCGGCGGCGAGTGCCAGCGTGAGCGACAGCAGCGCCTGATGGTCGAAACCGTTCGCGGTGATCTCCCGACCGGTTCTGGGGTGCGTGATCGCCGCGAAGGTGAGGAAGCCGAGCAGGAACGTGACGACGCCGAGGCCGGCGGTGACGGCGGAGAGCACCAGCGCCAGATCCAGAGGCTTGGCGGGCTTGGCGGGAGCCGCCTGCGGGGCCTGGTAGCCGTACTGCTGACCGTAGCCCTGCTGCGGGTAGCCCGCCTGGCCGTAACCGGACTGACCGGGCTGGCCGTCACCGGACTGGCCGTAGCCGCCCTGCTGCCCGTGCCCGGGCTGGCCGTAGCCCTGCCCCTGTGCGGGCTGACCGTACCCCTGGGAGTAATCCGGCTGGCCGTATCCCTGGCCGGCCTGACCCGACTGCCCCGGCTGTCCGTACTGGCCGGGCTGACCGTAGCCCTGCGAGTAGTCCGGCTGGCCGTACTGACCGGACTGGCCCGGCTGGCTGGACTGGCCCTGCTGACCGTAGCCCTGCTGCGAGTAATCGGGCTGGCCGTAGCCCTGCCCCGGCTGCTGGCCGTAGCCCTGGCCCGGCTGCTGGCCGTATCCTCCACCTGAGTAGGTCATGTTCTTCTCCCCGAAGGTCGACGCGGCTCCGCATGGAGCCAGTACGACCCCACCCTATACACGGACTCCGGCGTCAACCGGATTCAGATCATTCGAGTGCGGAATATCGGTGCTGAACGCACGAATGTCGGCCTGCGCGGCGCAGCCCCGGTGAATCCCCAGGTGGGCGGGAGACCCGCGCCGCTCAAGCCGACATTCGTGCACACACCCCGGATACGCGACGACCCCGCCTCCCGGAGGAGACGGGGTCGCGGTCCGGACCGGAGAATCAGTGCGGATCAGATCCGCCGACCTACAGCGACTGCAGGATCTCGCGGGCCAGAGCGGCGGTCTCGGACGGCGTCTTGCCCACCTTGACCCCGGCGGCCTCGAGGGCCTCCTTCTTCGCGGCGGCCGTGCCCGAGGAACCGGAGACGATGGCACCGGCGTGACCCATGGTCTTGCCCTCGGGTGCGGTGAAGCCGGCCACGTAGCCCACGACGGGCTTGGTGACGTTGGCCTGGATGTACGCGGCTGCGCGCTCCTCCGCATCGCCACCGATCTCACCGATCATCACGATGACCTTGGTGTTCGGGTCCTTCTCGAAGGCCTCGATGGCGTCGATGTGAGTGGTCCCGATCACCGGGTCTCCGCCGATGCCGATGGCGGTGGAGAAACCGAAATCACGCAGCTCGTACATCATCTGGTAGGTGAGCGTGCCCGACTTCGAGACCAGCCCGACGGGGCCGGTGCCGGTGATGTTCGCCGGGGTGATGCCGACGAGGGCCTCGCCCGGGGTGATGATGCCGGGGCAGTTCGGGCCGATGATGCGGGTCTTCTGACCCTTCTCCACGTTGTAGGCCCAGGCGTACGCGGAGTCCTGCACCGGGATGCCCTCGGTGATGACCACGAGCAGCGGGATCTCGGCGTCGATGGCCTCGACGATGGCGTCCTTGGAGAACGCCGGCGGGACGAACGCGATGGAGACGTCCGCGCCGGTCTTCTCCATGGCCTCGGCGACCGAGCCGAAGACCGGGAGCTCGACCTCGTTGCCGGAGGCGTCGGTGTGCTTGACGGTGGTGCCGGCCTTGCGCGCGTTCACGCCGCCGACCACATTGGTGCCCGCCTTGAGCATGAGCGCGGTGTGCTTGGTGCCCTCGCCGCCGGTGATGCCCTGGACGATGACCTTCGAGTCCTTGGTCAGGAAGATTGCCATGTTGTCTCTAGTCTCCCGTTACTTGTTCGCCAGCTCGGCGGCCTTGGCGGCGCCTTCGTCCATGGTTTCCGCGAGCGTCACCAGCGGGTGGTTCGCGGCGGCCAGGATCGCCCGGCCCTCCTCGACCTTGTTGCCGTCCAGGCGCACCACGAGCGGCTTGGAGGCGCTGTCGCCGAGGGTCTGCAGGGCGCCGACGATGCCGTTGGCGACCGCATCACAGGCGGTGATGCCGCCGAAGACGTTCACGAAGACGCTCTTGACCTGCTCGTCACCGAGGATGACGTCGAGCCCGGCGGCCATGACCTCGGCCGAGGCGCCGCCGCCGATGTCGAGGAAGTTGGCGGGCTTGACGCCGCCGTGGTTCTCACCGGCGTAGGCGACCACGTCGAGGGTCGACATGACCAGGCCCGCACCGTTGCCGATGACGCCGACCTGGCCGTCGAGCTTGACGTAGTTGAGGTCGTTCTCCTTGGCCTTGAGCTCGAGCGGATCGGTGGAACCGGCGTCGGCGAAGGCCTCGTGATCGGGGTGACGGAAGTCGGCGTTGTCGTCCAGGCTGACCTTGCCGTCCAGCGCGAGGATCTGATCGTCCGGGGTGCGGACCAGCGGGTTGACCTCGACCAGGGTGGCGTCCTCGGCGATGAAGACCTCCCACAGCTTCGCGATGGTCACAGCTGCGGCGTCGAGCACCTCGGCGGGCAGCTTGCCCTTCTCGGCGATCTCCCGCGCGAAGGCGAGGTCGACGCCCTTGGTGGCGTCGACGGCGATCTTGGCGAGCGCGTCGGGGTTCTCCTCGGCGGTGACCTCGATCTCCACGCCGCCCTCGACCGAGCACATGGCCAGGTAGGTGCGGTTGGCGCGGTCGAGCAGGAAGGAGATGTAGTACTCCTCGGCGATGTCACTCGCCTCGGCCACCAGGAGCTTCTTGACGACGTGCCCCTTGATGTCCAGGCCAAGGATGGCCTCGGCGTTGGCCTGCGCCGCATCGGCGTCGGCGGAGTACTTCACACCGCCGGCCTTGCCACGGCCCCCCACCTTGACCTGCGCCTTGACCATCACGGGCTTGCCGATTTCCTCGGCGATCGCGCGGGCATCGGCGACATTGTCCGTCACGCGGCCGGCCGAGGTAGGCACGCCGTGCTTGACGAACAGTTCCTTCGCTTGGTATTCGAAGAGATCCATCAGCTCACCATCTGTCTGGTTACTCGGTCCACCCGCAATTTCACACGGGTACAGCCTCGACTCTATGCCTCGCCCGATCCGTCGTCGCGGGGACCCTTGACAAATGACCCATCTCACTTGACCTGCGGTTATCAGGGCACACAACCTACCGGCCGGTAAGTTTTGTGATCGGCCCAGGACGGCACGAGTTTCCGGGGTTCGCCGGGTTTCCGGATCGCTTCAGTCGGCCCCAACCGCCGGTTAAGCGGCACCTCGCACGATTTCCGCAATCGATGCGAAGGAGACCCACCCTCATGAACACCTCCCGCCCGGCCCTGATCGCCGCCTCCGCGGCACTCGCGGTCACCGTCACCCTGACCGGCTGCTCGAACAAGGGCAGCTCGGACGCCAGCAGCCCGAACACGGCCTCGACCGCCGCCGGCGCCTCCGCGTCGGCCACTGACGCCCCCGCGCTGCTGTCCTCCGCGGCGGAGGCGTCCAAGAAGGTCACCAGCACCCATTTCACCGTCGGGGTGGCCGGCAAGGTGCCCAACCTCCCGGTCACCAAGGTCGACGGTGACCTCCAGGTCAAGCCCACCACGCAGGCGACCGGAACCGCGACCATCGACATCGGCGGCACCTCCGAGGGCAAGTTCACCTACATCGACGGCACGATGTACGCCGCGATCCTGGGCGAGAAGTACGTCGATTACGGCGACGGCGCCTCGATCTACGACGTCTCGGCACTGTTCGACGAGAACAAGGGCATCCCGAAGATCCTCACCACGGTGACCGGCGCGAAGGCCGAGGGCACCGAGACGATCGAGGGACAGCAGACCACCAGGATCACCGGCACCGTGCCCGCCACCGAGATCGCGGCGATCTCCGGCTCGCGCGTCGCCCCCGACAGGAGCGTCCCGGTCCCGACCACGCTGTGGGTCCAGAACTCCGGCGACAAGCAGCTCGTCCGGATCGCGGTCAAGCCCTCCGCCGAGGGCACCGTCACCCTCACGTTCTCCAAGTGGGGCGAGAAGGTCACCGTCAGCAAGCCGAACGTGACCCCGATCGAGGTCACCGACAAGCCCGAGGCCGGCCAGTCCGTGCCGCGCTGAACACCACCGATCCGACTCCACCCCGGAACCTCCACCCCGGCAAGTCCCCCGAGAAAGGCACCACCATGAAGACGCTGACCAAGAAGACGTTCGTCGCCGCCGTCGCCACCGCGAGCGTCGCGGGCGGCATCCACGTGACCGCGGCGCCGGCCGCCAACGCCGCACTCAACTTCGGCGCGATCGCCGTCGCGGCCAACGGCGCGATGGGCCGGGCGTGGGACTACTCATCCCCCGCCGCCGCCGAGCGGGCCGCACTCGCCTCCTGCGGCTGGGGCAGTTGCAAGGTGCTCGCCTCCTTCGCCAACGGCTGCGGCGCCGTGGCCGCGACCCGTACCCGCTTCCAGGGCGGCACCGGCCGCTCGCTGTACGCCGCACAGCGCAGCGCGATCTCGCTGGCCGGCGGCGGCAGCATCATGGCCTGGCAGTGCACCTCCGGCCACCTCTGATCGAACCGGGTTCGCCTCGGCGAGAGGCGATCACCAGATGTGGGCGCGTCCCTGCTCCTGGTACCAGCCGAGCAGTTGCGGATCGTCGACGGACTTCGGGTCCACTGTGACCTCCCGCCCGGCGAGCATGCCCGTCACCGGGATCTCCAGCTTCTTCCCGGTGCGGGTGTGCGGAATACCGGGCGCCTCGATCACCTCGTCGGGCACGTGCCGCGGCGACAGGCGCGCGCGGACCTCACCGCGGATCCGCTGCACCAGATCGTCGGTCAGTTCGGCACCCGGCACCAGGGTCAGGAACAACGGCATCCAGTAGGTCGCGTCCGGGCCGTCCACACCGACCACCATCGCCTCGGCGACCTCGTCGATCGCCTCGACCACCTCGTAGATGTCCGCCGACCCCATCCGGATGCCGTTGCGGTTGAGCGTGGCGTCGCTGCGACCGTGAATGGTGATCGAACCACGGTCGGTCAGTTCCACCCAGTCGCCGTGCCGCCACACGTTCGGCGCGCGGCCGTCGGCCCACTCGTGCTCGAAATAGGCGGCGCGGTACTTCTTCTCACCCGGGTCGTTCCAGAATCCGGTGGGCATGGACGGCATCGGGACGGTGATCACCATCTCGCCCACCTCGCCGACCAGCGGCGTGCGGTCCGGCGCCCAGGCCTGGAGATCACAGCCGAGGTAGCGCACCGTCAGCTCACCGGGTACGTGCGGCACCGAGGCCGTGCCACCGCAGAAGGCGCTGCACACATCGGTGCCGCCGGACACCGAGCTCACCGGAAGCCCCTGCGCCACATGTTCATCGACCCAGGTGAACAGGTCCGGAGCCAGCGGGGAGCCGGTGCTGCCGATGGTCCGCAGCGCCAGCCGATGCTGCGTCCCCGGATCGAGTGCGGCCTTCCGGGAGGCCTGCAACTGTCCGGGGCTGGTCCCGAAGAAGGTCACCTGCTCGTCCTCGCAGATCTGCCAGAGCCGATCCGCGGTGGGCGCGAGCGGATGCCCGGAGAAGCACACCACCGTGGCCCCCATCAGCAGACCGGCCACCTGGTAGTTCCACATCATCCAGCTGAGCGCGGTGTGCCAGAAGAAGACGTCGCCCGGGCCGATCTCGTTGTGCAGGCCCAGCACTTTCACGTGCTCGATCAGAATGCCGCCGTGGCCGTGCACGATCCCCTTGGGTTTACCGGTGGTCCCGGAGCTGAACAGCACCCACAGCGGATGATCGAAGGGCACCCGGACCGGAGCGAGCGGCGGTGTGGCATCGGTCGGCTCGGGCAGCTCGGTGATCACGTGCGAGGGCCGGACCCCCAGCAGGGAAGCGAGTTCCGCGGTGTCGTCACGTTTGTCCACGTACTTGTCGCCGTAGGCGTAGCCGTCGCGGGCGAACAGCACCTTCGGTTCGAGCTGCGCCATCCGGCCGGCAGCCCCCTCGGGCGCGTAGTCCTGCCCGCATCCGGACCAGATCGCACCGATCGAGGCGGTGGCCAGGAAGGCGATCACCGCGAAGGGTTCGTCGGGCAGGTACGCGGCGACGGTGTCGCCGGTCTCCACCCCCAGTGAGCGCAGCAGTTGCGCCGCGGCGGAGATCCGCGCGGGCAGCTCCGACCACGGGATCTCCACCCGGACACCGTCGTCCGCGATTCCGACGATGGCGGCACCCGGCCGGTCCGCGAACCGCAGTACCCGGTCCACGTAGTTCAGCCGGACCTGAGGGAACCATGCCGCGCCCGGCATCTCCCGGCTCGCGAGCACCTCACCGGTGCGCTCACCCAGTTCGAAGAAGTCCCACACCGCGCCCCAGAACCGGTCGGGTTCGGTGACGGAGAAACGGTGGATCGCGTCGTAGTCGCCGGCGGGTACGCCGGCGGCTTCGGCGAATCGGTCGATCGTGTGCATGTACCTACTCTCTCAATCCGAGCAGCCCCACGGACTCCTCGCGCATCTGCACCTTACGGATCTTTCCCGAAACGGTCATAGGGAACTCGCGAACCACATGGACGTACCGCGGAATCTTGTGCCGCGCGATCTTCCCGTCGGCGAAGGCGTGCAGATCATCGGTGGTGAACGAGTCCACCCCGTCGCGCAGCCGCACCCACGCCATCAGTTCCTCGCCGTAGGTGGCGTCGGGGACCCCGATCACCTGAGCGTCGAGGATGTCCGGATGGGTGTAGAGGAACTCCTCGATCTCCCGCGGGTAGATGTTCTCACCGCCGCGGATCACCATGTCCTTGATCCGGCCGGTGATCCGCACGTACCCCTGCTCGTCCATGGTCGCCAGATCGCCGGTGTGCATCCAGCCGTCGGCGTCGATCGCCTCGGCCGTCTTCTCCGGCGCGTTCCAGTAGCCGCTCATCACCGAATATCCACGGGTGCACAGTTCCCCGACCTCCCCACGGGGCAGGACGGCACCGTCGAACGGGTCGACCACCTGCACCTGAAGATGCGGGCCCACCCGCCCGACGGTGCCCACCCGCAGCGCGAGTGCATCGTCGGTGCGGGTCTGCGTGGACACCGGCGAGGTCTCGGTCATGCCGTAGCAGATGGACACCTCACTCATACCCATCCGGTCGACCACCTTGCGCATCACCTCCTCCGGGCACGGCGAGCCCGCCATGATCCCGGTGCGCAGACTGGACAGGTCGTAGGAGTCGAAGTCGGCGAGCGCGAGTTCGGCGATGAACATGGTGGGCACGCCGTAGAGGCTGGTGCACTGCTCGGCGGCGACGGCGGCGAGGGCGTCCTGCGCCACGAACGCCGGACCGGGGATCACCATCGCCGCACCGTGGGTGATCGCCGCGAGGTTGCCCATGACCATGCCGAAGCAGTGGTAGAACGGCACCGGTATGCAGATCGCGTCCCGTTCGGTGTAGTCGAGCAGTTCCCCCACCAGGTAGCCGTTGTTGAGGATGTTCGCGTGGGTGAGCGTCGCGCCCTTGGGGAATCCGGTGGTGCCCGAGGTGTACTGGATGTTGATCGGATCACCGGGGCGCAGCTCGTCCCCGAGGTCGGCCAACGCGGCGAGCTCGTCGCCGGTGACGGGGGTCAGGTACTGCGCCCACTGCGGGGTGTCGAAAGCCACCACCTCGCGCAGCGCCGGCGCCTCACCGCGTGCGGCGTCGAGCATGGCGGCGTACTCGGAGGTCTTGAACCGGGTGAGGGTGAACACCGCGCAGATGCCGGACTGGTTGAGTGCGTACTCCAGTTCCCGCTGCCGGTAGGCGGGGTTCAGGTTCACCAGGATCACCCCGGCGAGCGCGGTCCCGAACTGCACGATCACCCACTCCGGGACGTTCGGGGCCCACACCCCGACCCGATCACCGGGACGGATCCCGGTGCGCAGCAGCGCAGCTGCGAAGGCACGGGAATCGGCGAGCAGTTCGGTGTAGGTCCAGCGCCGACCCGACGGTACGTCGACCAGGGCGACGCGGTCGCCGAAGCGGTCCGCCGTCATCTCCAGCTGCGCACCGATCGTGCAGGTCAACAGGGCCGGCGCGGCTTCGCCGCGATCGTAGGACGGTTCGGTCATCTCGGTCTCCTCACGCAGCGGTGGTCGGTGGTCAGTCGAGTCGGGCGAGTACGGCGCGGGCCTGCGCCAGGAGCGGTGCGTCGATCATCTGCCCGCGCACCTGGTAGACCCCGTTGTCGCCGGCCTCGGCGGCCAGCACCTCCCGGGCCCAGGAGATCTCGTCGCCGGTGGGCGTGTAGGCGGCTCGGATCACCGCGGCCTGCGAGGGATGGATGCAGACGGTGGCGGCGAAGCCCAGCGCGACGGCGTCCTCCGCCTCTGCGGTCAGGCCGTCGGAATCGGCGATGTCGATGTGCACCGCGTCCAGTGCGAACCTGCCGTGCGCCGCCGCGGCCAGCGCTGTCGCGGCGCGGACCTGACGGGGCACGTCGCGGTAGGCGCCGCCGGCGAACCTGCTGGACCGTCCGCCCATCGCGGCCACCAGGTCTTCGGCGCCCCACATCAATCCGATGCACCGGTGGTGCGCGGCGATCTCCCCCACGTTCACCGCGCCCAGCGGTGTCTCGATCAGGGCGATCACCTGCAGATCGTCCAGCTCGGCGAGCCGGTCGAGCCGGTCGAGCTGGTCCGCGGATCCGGTCTTGGCGAGCATCACCACCCGGTAGTCGGTACGGCGCAGGGCTTCGAGATCAGCGGTGAGGTCGTCGGTGTCGAGGGCGTTGAGCCGCACCACCGTCCGCCGCGGATCGAGCGGGGTGTCGATCAGCGCCCGCCGTGCGGCGGGCCGCGCCGCGGCGGTGACCGCGTCCTCCAGGTCCAGGATCACCGCGTCCGCACGTTCGGCTGCTTTGGCGTACCGCTCGGGCCGGTCCGCGGGACAGAACAGCACCGCCGGACCTGGCGGCCGCCAGGCATCGGTATCGCTGTGGCGCATCGTCATACCTCCTGCGACGGGGAAGGGGTCTTACGCATCAGGGTCGAGCGCTGGGCGAGAGCGACCACCACACCGTCCTGGTTGCGGGCGGTGTGGCGCAGTTCGACGATGCCCTCCCCGGGCCGGGACCTCGACTCGCGCTTACCGGTGCACAGGGTCTCGGCGTACAGCGTGTCACCGGCGAACACCGGGGCGGGGAAAGCGATCTCGGAGAATCCGAGGTTCGCCACCAGGGTGCCCTGGGTGAGTTGCGCGACCGACAGACCGACCATGGTGGAGAGGGTGTACATGGAGTTCACCAGCCGCTGCCCGCCGAAACCGGGTTGCTGCGCCGACCAGTGCGCGTCCAGGTGCAGCGCCTGGGTGTTCATGGTCAGCTTGGTGAACAACACGTTGTCGGCTTCGGTGACGGTGACCCCCGGGCGGTGCTCGTACAGCACCCCAGTCTCGAACTCGTCGAACCACAGGCCGCGCTGGGTGACCCGCCGCGCGGGCTCGGCGCTCATGCGGTCAGTCCCAGGGACCGGGCGATCAGCATGAGCTGCACCTCGGTGGTGCCCTCACCGATCTCCAGGATCTTCGAGTCGCGGTAGTGCCGGGCCACCGGGTACTCGTTCATGAAGCCGTAGCCGCCGTGGATCTGGGTGGCCGTGCGAGCGTTGTCCATCGCCGCCTCGGAGGAGATCATCTTGGCGATCGCGGCCTCCTTCTTGAAGGGCTTGCCGGCGAGCATCAGCCGTGCCGCCTCGTAGTAGGCCACCCGGGAGGTGTGCGCCCGGGCCTCCATCCGGGCGATCGCGAAGGCCACCGACTGGAACTCGCCGATCGGCTTGCCGAAGGCGTTGCGCTCCTTCGCGTACTTCACCGACTCGTCGACGCAGCCCTGCGCTGCGCCGGTCGCGACCGCGGCGATGGCGATCCGGCCCTCGTCCAGGATGGACAGGAAGTTGGCGTAGCCGCGCCCCTGCTCACCGAGCAGGTTCTCCGCGGGCACGCGCACGTCCGAGAAGCTCAGGGGATGCGTGTCGGAGGCGTTCCAGCCGACCTTGTCGTAGGCGGGTTCGACGGTGAATCCCGGTGTGCCGCTGGGCACGATGATCGTGGAGATCTGTTTGCGCCCGTCGGCACCGGTGCCGGTCACCGCGGTCACCGTCACCAGGCTGGTGATGTCGGTACCCGAGTTGGTGATGAACTGCTTGGAACCGTTGATGACCCACGAGTCGCCGTCGAGCACGGCGGTGGTCGCGGTACCGGAGGCGTCCGAGCCGCAGCCCGGCTCGGTGAGACCGAAGCCGGCGAGGTTCTCCCCCGCTGCGAGCGAGGGCAGGTACCGCTGCTTCTGCTCCTCGGTGCCGAACCGGTAGATCGGCATGGCACCCAGGCCCACCCCGGCTTCGACCGTCATGGCCACCGATTGATCGACGCGGGCCAGCTCCTCCAGGGCCAGGGCGAGGGCGAAGTAGTCACCGCCCATGCCGCCGTACTCCTCCGGGAAGGGCAGCCCGAACAGGCCCATCCTGCCCATCTGGGAGACGATCTCATACGGGAAGGAGTGCTCCCGATCGTGCTGCGCGGACACCGGCGCCACCACCTGATCGGCGAAATCGCGCACCGTGTCCCGCAGATCGGCGTATTCGCTGGACAGCTCCATGCTCATCCCTCAGTTCTCTCGGTCTCGTCGTTCGTCGCGGTGACGCTCGCGAGCACCTGCGCCGCGGTCACCTTCTGTCCGATGCGCACCGCCATCGAGACGGTGCCGTCGTGCGGGGCGGCCAGCGGCTGTTCCATCTTCATGGCCTCGATGATCACCAGTGTCTGCCCCTCGGTGACCTGCTGGCCGTCGTCGACCGGGACTGCTACCACGGTGCCGGGCATGGGGCTGGTCACCTCACCGCCGTGGGCTCCGCCGCGGTCCTTCGCCGTGGAGCGGGCGAGCCTGATCTCGTAACTGCCGTCCTCCCCACTGACCCAATAGGTTCCGTTCTCGGAGGTGACGGTGACCGGGGTGGAGAAGCCGTCCACCACCAGCCGCTCACCGGTGAGCCGGGCGGTGCCGGACCAACCCGGAACGGTGACCTCGTCCCCCAGGACCGTGGCCACCACCGGCTCGCCGGCACCTTCGGCATCGGTGGTGCCGCCGGCACCGTCGAACCGGATCACGGTGGGTTGCGGACCGCCGATCCGCCAACCGGTCTCACTCGACCACGGGCCGCTGCCGCGGGCCTGCGCGACCGCGGTCAGTGCGGCCGCAGCGTACGCACGGACCGTCGGAGCGGGCCGGGAGTACGTGGGCGCCAGGCGATCGAGCAGTTCGGTGTCGAGCCGGCCGGCGGCCACGTCGGCATCGGCGAGCACGAACCGGCAGAAATCGATGTTGGTGCGCAGACCGGTCACCTGGGTCCCGGCGAGGGCCTCGTCCAAACGGCGCAGTGCCTGCTCCCGGTCGTCGGCGTGCACGATCACCTTGGCCAGCATCGGATCGTAATCGCTGCCGACGCGAGTACCCGTCTCGATGCCGGTGTCCACCCGCACCGGGCCGCGCCGGCTGTGGCGGGGCGGATAGCGCAGTGCGGTGACGGTGCCGCCGGTGGGTAGGAATCCGGCGGCCGGATCCTCGGCGTAGACCCGCGCCTCCACGGCGTGCCCGGTGAGCACGATGTCGGCCTGGGTCAGCTCCAGCGGTTCGCCCGCGGCGACGTGCAGCTGCTGGCGCACCAGATCGACGCCGGTGACCAGCTCGGTGACCGGGTGCTCGACCTGCAGGCGGGTGTTCATCTCCATGAAGAAGAACTCGTCCGGGCGGTGCGCGGAGACGATGAACTCGACCGTTCCGACCCCGGTGTAGCCCACCGACCGGGCCGCATCGCACGCCGCCTCGCCGATCCGCGCACGGGTCTGCGCATCGAGCAGCGCGGACGGGGCCTCCTCGATCACCTTCTGGTGCCGGCGCTGCAACGAGCACTCGCGTTCACCCAGGTGGATCACGTTGCCGTGGCGATCTGCGAGGACCTGCACCTCGATGTGCCGCGGAGTGTCGACGAAGCGTTCCAGGAACAGAGTGTCGTCGCCGAAGGCCGCCGCCGCCTCACGCCGGGCCGCAGCCAGTGCGGCGGGCAGCTCGGCGGCGGCGCCGACCCGGTGCATCCCCTTACCGCCGCCACCGGCGGACGGTTTGATCAGCACCGGGAAGCCGATGTCACCGGCTGCGGCGATCAGCTCGTCGTCGGTCAGTCCGGGGCGGCTGATGCCCGGGACCACCGGCACGTCGCGCTGCACGACCGCGGCGCGGGCGGTGATCTTGTCGCCCATGGTCTCGATCGCGGCGACCGGCGGGCCGAGGAACTCGATGCCCGCATCGGCGAGCGCACGGGCGAAGGCGGCGTTCTCGGAGAGGAAACCGTAGCCGGGGTGCACCGCATCGGCGCCGGTGGCGCGGGCCGCGTCGATGACCCGGTCGATCCGCAGGTAACTCTCGGTGGCCGCGGCCGGGCCCAGGCGCACGGCCTCGTCGGCGAGCCGGACGTGCCGGGCATCGGCGTCGGCATCGGAGTACACCGCGACGCTGGCGATTCCCAGCTCGCGCAGGGTCTCGATGACGCGGCAGGCGATCTCACCGCGGTTCGCGATCAGGACCTTCTCAATCGTGCTCATGCTCGCCTCACATCCGGAAGACGCCGTAGGAGACCTCGGGCAGCGGCGTCCGTGACGCCGCATCCAGGGCCAGGCCGAGGACGGTGCGGGTATCGGCCGGATCGATCACGCCGTCGTCCCACAGCCGTGCGGTGGAGTAGTAGGCCTGCGACTGCCGTTCGAACTGATCGCGCACGCCCTGTTTGAACTCCTCCATACCGTCCTGCTCGCGGCGGACCGAGCCGAGGGTGTCGGCGGCCTGCGGCCCGCCCATCACCGAGATCCGGGCGTTGGGCCACATCCACAGGAAGCGCGGCGAGTAGGCGCGCCCGCACATGGAGTAGTTGCCGGCGCCGAACGAACCACCCACGATCACGGTGAACTTCGGGACCCGGGCGCAGGCCACGGCGGTGACCATCTTCGCGCCGTGCTTGGCGATCCCGCCCTCCTCGTACTGCCGGCCGACCATGAATCCGGTGATGTTCTGCAGGAAGACCAGGGGGATGCGGCGCTTGTCGCACAGCTCGATGAAGTGGGCGCCCTTCTGCGCGGCCTCGGCGAAGAGCACACCGTTGTTGCCGATGACGCCCACCGGGTGCCCGTGGATCCGGGCGAAGGCGGTGACCAGAGTGGTACCGAAGTGCTCCTTGAACTCGTCGAACTCGCCACCGTCGGCGACCACGCCGATCAGCTCGCGGACGTCGTAACCGATCTTGGAGTCGGTGGGGACCAGGTCGTAGAGGTCGGTCTGCGGGCGGACGGCGGGCACCGTCTCCCGCACGTCCCACTGCACCGGCCCCTCCGGGCCGAGCCGGGCGACGATCCGGCGGAGCGTCTGCAGGGCCTCGTCGTCGGAATCGACCAGGTGGTCGGTGACGCCGGACTTGGTGGAGTGCATCAGGCCGCCGCCGAGGTCCTCGGCCGTGACGTCCTCGCCGGTGGCGGCCTTCACCAGGGGCGGCCCCGCCAGGAAGATGGTGCCCTGATCGCGGACGATCACGGTCTCGTCGCTCATCGCCGGGACGTAGGCGCCGCCCGCGGTGGAGCTGCCGAGCACGGCGGCGATCTGCGGGATACCCGCCGCGCTCATCGTGGCCTGGTTGTAGAAGATGCGGCCGAAGTGCTCGCGGTCCGGGAAGACCTCGTCCTGATTGAGCAGCATGGCCCCGCCGGAATCGACCAGGTAGAGGCAGGGCAGACGGTTCTGCGCCGCGATCTCCTGTGCCCGCAGGTGCTTCTTGACGGTGATCGGGTAGTAGGTGCCGCCGGAGACGGTGGCGTCGTTGGCGACGATCATCACCTGCCGTCCGGAGACGGTGCCGATTCCCGCGACCACACCCGCCGACGGGGCCCTGTCCTGGTACATGCCCTCGGCTGCCAGCGGGGCGACCTCGAGGAACGGGCTGCCGACGTCGAGCAGGCGGCGGATGCGCTCGCGGACCATCAGCTTGCCGCGGCCCTCGTGCCGGGCGCGGGCCCGCTCACCGCCGCCGAGGGCGACCCGGTCGAGCCGCTCGCGCAACTGGGCCACGTTCGACTCGTGCTCCTCGCGGAAGGCCACACCCACTCCTTTGAGTTATCGGCTGTTAACTGAGTTTCAGAATAGAGTGATCCGCACCACATGTCCAGTGCCGAACGGCCGGCGGTCACCCGAAGGGGCGACACCGCGCGCAGCCGGTTACACGCCGAGCGCCGCGCAGGCCTTCTCACGCAACAGCGCGCGCATCCGCGGAGCGGGCAAGGAGGGAAGGCTGGGCGCGGCGTTGATCAGGCCGAACACCGCGTGCACCGTGGCCCGGTTGTCCACCGGATCGCCGCCGAGCTCAGTGAGCCGATCGGCCCAGATCTCCACGTACTGGCGCTGCAGCCGCCGCACCCTCCGCGCGGAGTCGGGCGCCAGCGACCACAGATCGCGGTACTGCACCCGGATCAGGTCCGGCTCGGAGACCGCGAAATCGACGTGGAAATCCACCAGGTCCTGCAGCGCGCGACGGGGGTCGCCGGCCCGCTCGTCGGCGACCCGCAGGCCACCGTCGTGCAGATACTCGGAGATCTCCACCAACAGTGCGGCCAGAACGTCCTGCTTACCGGCGAAGTGCCGGTACATGGCCGGACCGGAGACACCGACGGCGGCACCGATGTCCTCCAGCCGCACACCGGCGAAACCGCGCTCGGCCATCAGCGAGGCGGCTGCGGCGAGGAGTTCGCGGCGTCGAGCGGCCTTGGCGCGCACGCGGGCGGTGCCCTGCTGGGACGGCGGGATCCGCCGGGCCGTGGACGAGTCCATGGGGGCACACTACTCGCAGGTTGCCGCCGTGCCGGGGATCGTGCCAAGCTGGGCCGCCGGAGGGTCGCACCCTCCACAGGATCCGATTCCGGGAGGTGATGCGCGATGTCCGACGGTCGTAGTCGGTCGCTCAGCGCTCCCGCCGTGATCGTGCGCGCTCGCTGAGCCCTTCCCTCCTGCTTCTCAGGCCTTCGCGGCCCGGCGATCGAGCCGCGGGCCTTCTTCGTACGCGGGCAGCGCCGCGCAGCTGCGATCCGGTGCGCCCCGATCCACAAGGGGCTTCGTCATGCACACCTCCTTCCTCCACTTCTCCGGTTTCACCGCAGCGGTCCTCCCGGCGACCGAGGTGTCCGCCGTCGGACACCTCTACCTCCTGCCGATCGCGGCGGGCATCGCCTTCGGAACCCTGATCGGACTCGAACGGCAGTACCGAGCCCGGATGGCGGGCCTGCGCACCAATGCACTGGTGTGCGTCGGCTCCGCCCTCTTCGTGGTGCTGTCCGCGCGCGGCTTCGCCGGCGGAGACCCCACCCGGGTGGCGGCGCAGATCGTCTCCGGCATCGGCTTCCTGGGCGGCGGGGTGATCCTCCGCGACGGACTATCGGTGCGCGGACTCAACACCGCTGCCACCCTGTGGTGCTCGGCGGCGGTCGGGGCGCTGTGCGGATCGGGGATGTACCTGCCGGCGGCGATCGGCACCGTCGCCGTGATCGGGGTGAACACCGCGCTGCGGTCGGTGGGACGGATCGTCGACCGGGCACCGGACACCGGAAAGGAGGCGCCGAGCCGCTACGAGTTCATCGCGCAGACGCGCGATGAGAACGAGGCGCACGTGCGGGTACTCCTGGTGCAGGCACTGACCCGCAGCTCGTTCCATCTGCACTCGATCGGCAGCCGGGACACCACCGACGGCCGGGTCGAGGTACGGGCCACCCTCTCGGGCGAGGAACGTGACGATCGGGCCCTGGAATCGGCGATCAGCGCCCTCAGCATGGAGCCCTCGGTCACGGCGGTGCGCTGGGATTCGCTCCCCGAGCCGGAGAGCGTGTCGCTGTGACAGTTCACACCAGCACACCTGAGATTTGAATAATAACGCGCTGACCTGCAGATATGTTCGTCAGAAGTGCTGCCGTCATTCGCAACTTTGTGATCCCACTGTGACCCGCACCACATTGCCTCGGAAGCCCTACCGTCAGGTTGTCTCGCCGCAATCATTTCGTTATCGTCGACGGGACGCGGATCACGGGATGGTCACGATGAGGCAATCATCGGGTCACCGACAAGGTCCGAAGGTGTGGCTTTCACGGTTGGAGATAGGCGAGATATGACACGGAGTCGCGAGGAATACCGCGCAGAGCGCTCATCCGGCGCTACGCAGGTTCTCGACAATGAGTCGATCACCGCGATCATCCCTCTCGACGAGCTCGAAGCCCGTCTTGAGGCCGCGTACACCGACAGCTGGGCCGACGCCCCCGAGAGCGAGTCGACCGGCTACCGGCCCTCCACCTCGGAGGTCACCCAGGACCTCATGATCCCGGAGGCGCTGTTCACCGGCGCCCCGAAGCTCGATGAGGCCGATGAGGACGAGACCGCCCTCCTCGCCGAGCCGGAGACCGAGCTCGAGCCCGAGGCCGCCCCCGCGCCGGTCCGTCGCGGCGGCAAGCACCGCATCCCCGCTCCCCCGCACGCCGTCAAGGGCCGTGCCGCGCTGCTCGCGCTGGCGGCCGGCGCCACCGTCGCCGGTGCCGCGGTGAGCACCGCCACCTCGACCCCCGAGGGACCGTCGACCTCGCAGCAGCCGATCGCCCCGCCGGTGGGCCCCGAGGCCAATGCCGGCCGTCAGGCCGCGCTGCCCCCCGCCCAGGACATGGACCAGTTCGCCGGCGGTCTCGCCGGTGGCAAGGCCCGCAAGGACGCCGACGACAAGAAGGTCATCGACTCCATGCGTCCGAAGGTCGCCGCCCCGGTCAACGGCGCCACCCTCACCTCGAACTTCGGCACCCGCTGGGGCGCCATGCACGGCGGCCTCGATCTCGCAGCCCCGCTCGGCACCCCGCTGTTCGCCGCCGCCGACGGCGTGATCACCGACGCAGGCCCCGCTTCGGGCTTCGGCATCTGGATCAAGATCCGTCTCTCGGACGGCACCGTGCTGCTCTACGGCCACATGTACAACGTGAACGTCCGCGTCGGCCAGACCGTCAAGACCGGCGATCTGATCAGCTGGGTCGGCAACAACGGCTACTCCACCGGTCCGCACGTGCACTTCGAGGTGCACACCGCCGGCGGCACCAAGCTCGATCCGCAGCGCTGGCTCGCCGAGCGCGGTGTGAACGTCTAACCCGCACAGACCTACGTCGAAAGCGCCCCCGGCCGGTCCGGGGGCGCTTTTCTCATCGCTAGAGCTTCTCCATGGGCAGGCCACCGAAGGTCATCAGGGTGACCGTCCCCGAGGTCCCGAAATCGAAGGTCGCGCGTTCCATCGGACCGGCACCGGTGATCGCGGTGACGGTGCCCAGGCCGAAGGAATCGTGGGAGACACGATCACCGACCGCCAGCGACAGTTTGTTCGCGCGCCGGGTGGGCTTGGGCGCCCGTTTGGACTTCCAGGCACCGTCGGAATCGCCGAACCGGCGCTGACCGCCCCACGACGAACGATCCTCGCCGAACACGCCCCGCGCTC
The DNA here is from genome assembly GCF_054780975.1 of Tsukamurella serpentis. Taxonomy (NCBI): domain Bacteria; kingdom Bacillati; phylum Actinomycetota; class Actinomycetes; order Mycobacteriales; family Tsukamurellaceae; genus Tsukamurella; species Tsukamurella serpentis. The sequence goes on along the minus strand of NZ_BAAGVH010000003.1, from coordinate 412,461 downwards.
CGCCACGGCTGCGCTGCGGCTCGGTGCGGCGCCAGTCGATCAGGTGCTGCGGGATCTCCGCCAGGAACCTCGACTCCGGGTTCTGCATCGGATCACCCCAGCTCGACCGGACCACCGCGCGCGAGAGGTACAGCCGCTCGCGGGCGCGGGTGATTCCCACGTACGCCAGACGGCGCTCCTCCGCGAGCTCGGACTCGTCACCGAGGGCACGCATGTGCGGGAACTGACCGTCCTCCCAGCCGGTCACGAAGACCACCGGGAACTCCAGGCCCTTCGCGGTGTGCAGAGTCATCATGGTGACCACACCGGCGTCGTCGTCGGGCAGCTGATCGGCATCGGCGACCAGGGAGACCCGCTCCAGGAAGGCGGCCAGCGACCCCGGCTCCGGTGCACCCTCTTCGACCTCGACGTCGGAGAGATCCTGCGCGGAGAACTCCCGCGCCACACTGATCAGTTCCTCGATGTTCTCCAGCCGGGCACCGTCCTGCGGGTCCGACGAGCCCTCCAACTCGGACCGGTAGCCGGTTCGGTCCACGACCGCTTCGAGCAGGTCACCGAGATCCTGATCGTCGTCCGCGGCGACGCGGCGCAGGTCGGCCATCAGCCCGGCGAACGCGGCGATCGCATTGCGCGAACGCGGATTGAGCAGTGCGACGTCACCGGCCACGGCGTCGTCGATCGCGCTGCTGAACGTGCCCGCCCGGTTCTCCGCGTGCACCGTCAAGCAGGCCTGGGCGCGGTCACCGATACCACGGCGCGGGGTGTTGATGATCCGCTGCAGGCTGACGGTGTCGTTCGGGTTGTCGATCGCCCGCAGGTAGGCCACCAGATCGCGGACCTCCTTGCGCTCGTAGAAGCGCACCCCGCCGACCACCTTGTAGGGCACACCGTGCCGGATGAACACCTCCTCCAGCACGCGAGCGGCGGTATTGGTGCGGTAGAACACCGCGACGTCGCTGTATCGGACGCCCTGATCGGCGAGCGCATCGACCTCGGAGACCACGAACGAGGCCTCGTCGTACTCGTTGTCGGCGACGTAGCCGACGATCGGGGCACCGTCACCCTGATCGGTCCACAGCTTCTTGTCCCGGCGGCCGCTGTTGCGGGCGATGACCGCGTTGGCGGCGGAGAGGATGTTCTGGGTGGAGCGGTAGTTCTGCTCCAGCAGGATGGTCTGCGCGCTGGGGAAATCCCGCTCGAACTCCTCGATGTTGCGGATCGTGGCCCCACGGAAGGCGTAGATGGACTGGTCGGCGTCGCCGACCACGCACAGTTCACTGGGCTCGACACCGTCGGCATCGGTCTGCAGTCCCACCAGCTCACGGACCAGCACGTACTGCGCATGGTTAGTGTCCTGGTACTCGTCGACCATGACGTGCCGGAACCGCCGGCGGTAGTACTGCGCGACGTTCGGATGGGACTGCAGCAGCGCGACCGTCTCACCGATCAGATCGTCGAAATCGAAGGCGTTCGCGCCGCGCAACCGGGCCTGATAGGTGCCGTAGACCTCGGCGACGGTGACCGCGAACGGCTCCCCCGTGCTCGCGGCGTCCGCCGACGCCCGCTCCGGATCGATCAGCTCGTTCTTGAGATTGCTGATCTGCGTGGCCAAAGCACGCGGCGCGAACTTCTTCGCATCCAGGCCCATGTCCTTGACGATCATGGTGAGCAGGCGACGGGAATCGTCGGCGTCGTAGATGGAGAAGTTGGAGTTCATCCCCGGCAACAGGCCTGCCTGAGCCCGCAGGATGCGCACACAGGTGGAGTGGAACGTGGAGACCCACATGATCTTCGCGCGCGGGCCGATCAGCCCGGCAACGCGTTCACGCATCTCCGCAGCGGCCTTGTTGGTGAAGGTGATCGCCAGGATCTGCCCCGGGTGGGTGCCCCGCGCAGCGAGCAGGTGGGCGATCCGGCGGGTGAGCACCGCCGTCTTCCCGGAACCCGCACCGGCCACGATGAGCAGCGGCGATCCCTCATGCAGCACCGCTGCCCGCTGCTGCGGATTGAGCCCGTCGAGCAGTTCCTGCCCGCGCTCGGGCCGCTCCTGCGACCGGGAGAAGGGCTGGCGTTGACGGAGGCCGGACTGCTGCGGTGCTGGGTCATTCATCTCCCGTCCAGAGTAGCCGGGGGCACTGACAGAACCCGGTTCCGGCCACGCGGGCCGGAACCGGGTTCGGTCACCGAATGCACTCGCCGACGGTGGTACCGCGGATCACTCGGAGGTGCTCAGGCCGCGGCGGCGGTCTCCGCACCACTGCCGGTCGACGACGATCCCGACGCGCCCGAAGTCCCCGAGGAATCCGACGAGTCCGACGAGTCCGACGACGTGGAGGAGGACGTGGAGCCCGACGACGTGGAGGAGCTCGACGAGGACGAGGGCGCAGAGGATCCGCCGTTCGCAGAGCCGCCGGCCGAGGAACCGCTACCCGAGCCGGAGCCCGTCGAACCCGCGGCCGAGCCGGAGCCCGCACCGGCGGACCCACCCGCGCTATCGGCGCCTCCCGAGGTGGCGGAGCCACCCGCGCGCCCCGAAGTGGCCGAGTCGGAGCCCGTCGATGCCGTGCCCGAGCGGGCCGACGTCGACGACTCGGTACCGCCCGAGGCGCCGGAACCACTGGTCACGGCCCCCGTCGAACCGGCTCCGGATGCACCGCCGGACTCACCGGCGACCGACGACAGCGAGCCTGCGGTCTCCGCCCCGGAAGCCCCGGAGGACAGCGAAGACACCGATTCGCGGGCCGCAGCCGGCTTCGGCTTGGGAGCGGCGTCACTGATGCCGTCGACCAGCGCCTTGACCACGTTGATCCCGCCCGGGATCAGGCCCGTGCCGTCGGCGAACAGGCCGTCGGAACCGGCCTTGACCGTGGCCGCCGCACCGTCGGAGATCGCCTTGGCGACCGCGAACGGATCACCGGCCATGACCGCCTTACCGACGTTCTCCAGCATGGTCAGCACCGCAGTCGGCACGGCTCGCGCCGTACCGAGTACACCGAGCCCCGGCATGAGCAGGGCGTTCTGCACCTTGCCCAGCACCTCACCGACCGGTCCGAGGAACGGGTTGATCGCCTGGCCCGTGCCGAGCGCCGCCAGGCCGAGCGGCAGGACCGGCGCCAGCGCGACGTTGAGCATCGCGTCGAAGGAGGCCACCAACTTGCCGGCGGGCACGCTGGTTCCCAGCGTCTTGAACATCTCAGGGATGCTGTTCGGGCCGGTGACCAGGCCGTTGGCGGCGCCGGTGAGCGCGTTCTGCCACAGCGTGACCAGCTTTTGCAGGTCCGCGGGACCGGGCAGCGCCGGCATCCCGGGAAGGGCGGGGATCGCCGTCGGGCCGGTTCCCGTCGAGGCGGCCGCGAGAGTCACCGGCACCCCGGCGGCCGTGGCGAACGGGCCCATCGTGGCCCACGAGGATCCGGCCATCGCCTTGAGGAACGGAGTGAGCATGCCGACGCCGGTCTTGAGCACCGAGACCATGGCGTCGATCGAGCCCTTACCGACCGTGGCGGAGGCGTCGAGGAGCGCGGTCACCGCGCCCGCCGGATCACCGGCCTGCAGCGCCTTGGCGGCCTTGGCGATGCCGTCCAGCGCGGCCTTGGGAAGATCGGTGAGGGCGTTGATCGGCGCCAGCAGACCGGCCATCGGCAGCAGCAGCGCTCCAATGCCGTCCTTGAACGGGCCGATCTGCGGGCCGACCTGGTTCATGATCGGGCCGTAGAGCTGAGTGATGACAGAGATGATGTTCGGGGTGAAGACCTTCGTCACGGCGGCCCAGGCCTCGCCGTACTTGCCCGCGGCGATCAGGTTCTGCGCGCCGGCGAGCGCGGCGGGCAGATCCTTGGTGATGCCGGTGAGATAGCCGGTGCCGAACTTGGTCAGCGAGTCCGTGATCACGGTGGCGTTGCCGATCTGGTTCTCCACCAGCTTCGTGGTCCCGGTGATCGGATCGGTGACGAATTTCAGGCCCGAGTCGGCGAGCCAGTTCGCGACGGCTCCGGCTGCTCCGGTGAGGTCGGCGACCACCGGCGGCGTCGGAGCGGCAATGGCGGTCGAGCTCGACAACGGAGCTATCGCGAGGGTCGCGGCGGTGGCCACGGCGAGTGCGGGTGCGGCGTAACGGGAGGGCCGCTGTTCTGCAGCATGCATAGGTGTACACCCTTCGGTTCATGTGGTGCCCGTCACATTCGGTTCGGACAAACCGGAACATACGCCCACCTGAACCGGACACACAGGAGATTCCCAGAATGTTTGCACCCTCACCCGCAGCGGTTCGACAACCGGAATTAACACCTGCCACAAGGCCAGGTCAGCGAGGTGCTGGGTCGGCCTTGGGTTCGGTCATCGACGCCGGAATGAGCAACCCGATCGGACCGCTTCCCACGCACGCCACCAGGCCCGGCGAGAGCGCCCGGGCTATCAGTCCGTCGCCGGTCCCGGAGACCCTGGCGTACACCGTGTGCGCACCCTTGCGCACCGGCACGCGCACCTCGGTCGCACCGCGCTGCTGCTGCAGCGAGAGCACTCCGTCCTGCGAGGCCAGGTAGTTCAGTTCCACCACCCAGTCCCAGAACGCCAGTGGTCCCTCGAACGCCAGCGTGGAACCGGCCTCATCCACCCGGGTGCCACAGGGATACGGACCCAATGGGAGGCTGCGCACCCGGGTCACCCGCCCCGGGGTGAACCTGCCCTGCCGATCGACCACCGTGGCCTCGCCCGCGTACTCGGCGAACCGCGGCGACGGCTGCGTCGCCAGGACGGTGGACAGCCGGTTGTACGGACGGGAGAGACGGCTCAGGACATCGCCGTAGACCTCCTGGTCGAGCACCTCCCGGCCGGCGTACTGCTGTGAACCCAAGCGCAGCTCCCGCAGGTAGGGGCCGGTGGGGTTGTCGTGCCAGGCGGGGGTGAATCGCGCTACTGAGACGGTGGCGCTCAGCGCGAACACGACCACCACCACGATCCCCACCCGCCGGTCTCGTGCGAATCCAGCGGTTTTCGCCGCTATGAAGCCGGATTCGGCTTCATAGCGGCGAAAACCGCCCTTTTCACAGCGCAGGGCCAGAGCGCCGGCCAGGGCCAGCACCCAGGCGAAATCGGCGAAGTAGCGCAGCGACAGCGGCAGCAGCGCCGACGTGTACTCGGAACTGCGCAGGAAGAACACCGTGGACGAAGCGCCCAGGAAGTACACCAGCGCCGCCGCCCACACCACGCGAGCACGACTCAGGTAGACGAACGCGACGATCGACGCCAGCCCGACCACGGTGACCACCACACCGGTCACCACCAGCGGTGGACCGGGATTGGTGCGGGTCCACGACCACGGTCCACCGAGAGCCGAGGGAGCGAGCACGCCACTGAAGGACCGCCACAGTACGCGCGCGGTGAACCCGACCGTGTGCTGCCCCGGCCTCGACGCCGTGACCGCCAGCCACAGCACGATCCAGGCCACCGTGATCACCGCGAACGCCGCCCACAACAGCCGGCCGCGGCGCAACACCGCGCGCACCGGATGCCCGCGCACATGGGCGAGCAGGCATGCGGCGGCCACCGCGACGAACGGAATGACCAGTGCTTTCTCGAAAAAGAGCAGAGTGATCAGCAGAACCAGCACGGCGTGCAGCCCGGAACGACGCCGTCCGCGCAGGTACCGGACGGTCTCCCCGACCGCGAGCGCCAGCCCGATCTGCAGCGGCAGCGCGTTCAGCCCGGCCGCCCACCACGCCATGGACGTGAGCGTGAGCGGCGTGAACAGGAAGAACGTGAACGGGACCAGCACCACCGGGCGGCGGCCAGCGACGATCACCAGCGTCCGCAGGGTGGCCAGCGCCGCCGCCGCCTGCAACACCAGCAGTGAGCCCGCGGCCACCGGCCAGCTCATCGGCGCGACCTTGGTGACCACCGCCGCGGTGAACAGCGCGGCCGGCATGAAATGACCGTCGTAATCGACCAGCCACGCACTGAGGTCGGTGAGCGGGCGCGAGGCCCGGCCGATGAAGGCGACGTCGTCCCAGTAGAAGTTCCCGCGGGCCAGCACGTAGCCGCGCACCGCCAGAGCCGCCACGATCAGGACGGCCGCACCGATCCACAGCAGCCGTCGCGCGGGGAGGGCGGACAGACCAGGCACGGTGCTCGATAGTAAATGCAGCGCCTGTGGAAAACTTGAACCCATGAGCACACCGGACGACACCGGCGCGCAGACGCCGCTCGCCGACGAGGAGATCGCCGCCCTGCGCGAGGAGATCGACCGGCTCGACGCCGAGATCCTGGCGGCGATCAAGCGTCGCAGCGAGGTCTCGCAGATCATCGGCCGTACCCGTATGGCCTCCGGCGGCACCCGGCTGGTGCATTCGCGGGAGATGAAGGTGCTCGAGCGGTTCTCCGAACTCGGCCGCGAGGGTCACACCCTGGCGATGCTGCTGCTGCGCCTGGGCCGCGGACCGCTCGGCCGGTAGCAGTCAGGCGACGAAGAACTCCAGGAGTCCGGCCGGGGCGCGCTCACCGAGCAGCAGGGCGGCCATGTCGTCCGCCTCCTGCGCCGATGCCCGCGCGCGGGGGAACATCTCACGCTCGTACGCGGCCGGCCCGGCCTCGCCGAGCTCGACGATGTGCCGGGCGAGCTCGGCCCCGTCGAACAGGGCCATGTTGGCGCCCTGACCGGCCGGCGGCGACAGGTGCGCGGCGTCGCCGATCAGCGTGACACCGGCCACCGGTTCCCAGGTCAGGTCCACCGGCAGGGTGTACAGCGGCCGCGCCACCAGCGGGGTGTCGGACGCGGTGATCAGCCGGGTCAGGTCGGGTGACCAGCCGCCGAACTCGGCCAGCACCGCGGCCCTCGCCGCCGGGGCGTCGGTCCAGTCGATCCGCCGCGCCCAGTCCTGCGGGACGTGCAACTGGGCGTAGGTGTGCACCACCTCGCCGGCTTCGACGTGGGTGCTGATCCCGCGGCCGGGCGCCAGCGCGAACATGGCACCGTCGCCGACGGTCTCCGCCACGCCCGGGTGCCGGACCGTGACGTCATGGAGGTAGGTCTCGACGTAGGTGGTGCCGTAGTACGCGGGTGCCGCGCCGGTGAGCAGCGGCCGGACCTTGGACCAGGCACCGTCGGCGCCGACCAGCAGTTCGGTACGGACGACGGTGCCGTCGGTGAAGCGGGCCTCGTGCCCGCCGCCGAGCGGCCGCACCTCGGCGAGCTTGGCGCCCCAGCGGACGGTGCCCGCCGGGAGCGATTCGATGAGCAGCCGGCGCAGCCGGCCGCGGAGCACCTCGGGCCGCTCGCCGTTGCCGTCGTCGGGCAGGTCGAGCAGCAGGCGGGCGTCGCGATCGCGGACGACGGTGGCCTCGCCGCCCCGGTGGATCAACTCACGGAATCGGTCGGTGAGCCCGGCGGCGGCGATGGCGAGCTGGCCGTCCTCGGCGTGGATGTCGAGGTGGCCGCCCTGGGTGCGGACGCCCGGCGAGGCCTCCGCCTCGTAGACGGTGGCGGCGATGCCGTGCACGTGCAGGACGCGGGCCAGCATCAGGCCGCCGAGTCCGGCGCCGATGATCGTGACCGTGTTCATCGAGAACCCCCTTGGAACGTTGTTCCAATAGTTTGGAACAACGTTCCACATGTGTCAAGATCGAAGAATGCCCGGCCGTCCCCGTCGCACCGAAGCCCTGACCCGTGAGCGCATCACCGGCGCGGCGATCGACATCCTCGACGCCGACGGCCCCGACGCACTCACCTTCCGCACCCTCGCCGCGGCACTGCGGACCGGTAGCGGCGCGATCTATCACCACGTGGCCGGCAAACAGGAACTCCTGGCGACCGCGGTCGACGGAGTCCTGTCCCCCGTTCTGGCTGCGCCCGCACCGCCGGAGCCCCGAGCGCGGCTACGCGAACTGGCGCTGCGTCTGTTCGATGCGATCGACGCCCACCCGTGGATCGCGCCGGAACTCGGTGGCGATCCACGCCTCCCGGCCGACCGCCTGGTCACCGAGCGGATCGGGGCGGCGGTGATGGCGCTGAATCCACCGGCGGAGGCGCTCTTCGACGCGGCCTCCGCGGTGCACGGGTACATCCTCGGCGCGGCCCGCCAGAACGCGGCGAATGCGCAGGCCCGCGGGACGGCCCAGCGCGAGGTGCTGCTCGGCGAGATCGCCGCCGACTGGTCCGGGCTGGACGCCGACGAGTTCCCGTTCCTGCGCGCCGTGGCCGCGAGCATGGCCGATCACGACGACCGCGCGCAGTTCCTGGCCGGACTCGACCTGATCCTCAGCGGAATCGACGCACTGTGATCGATCGACCTCACTGCAGGGCGATGTAGCGGGTCTCCAAGTACTCCTCGATCCCCTCGATCCCGCCCTCGCGGCCGAAGCCGGAGGCCTTCACACCACCGAACGGGCCGGCCGGGTCGGAGATCACGCCCCGGTTCACGCCCACCATGCCGGTGCGCAGAGCATCGGTGAGCCGTAGCGCGCGATCGAGATCGGTGGTGAAGACGTACGAGACCAGCCCGTACTCGGTGTCGTTCGCCGCAGCCACGGCCTCGTCCTCGTCGGTGAAGGTGACGATCGGGGCGACCGGCCCGAAGACCTCCTCGTGGAGGATCCGGGCATCGGAGGGGACGTCGGCGAGGACGGTCGGCGGGAAGAAGTGCCCGGCGCCCTCCGGGGCGACCCCGCCCAGGCGCAGTGACGCACCCTTGGCGACGGCGTCCTGCACCAGTTCGGAGACGATGCTCTGCTGCTCCGCCGAGACCAGCGGGCCGATGGTGACACCGTCCTCGGCGCCCGGGCCCATCCGAAACTCGGCGAACCGCGCGATCAGCCCCTCGGTGAACTCGGCGGCCACCGATTCGTGCACGTAGAAGCGGTTCGCGGCGGTGCAGGCCTGTCCGCCGTTGCGCAGTTTCGCCAGCACCGCCTGCTCCACGGCGTGGCTCACGTCGGCATCGTCGAAGACCACGAACGGGGCGTTGCCACCGAGTTCCATCGACATCCGAAGCACCCCCGGCGCCGACTGCTCGATCAGCTTTCGGCCGATCTCCGTGGACCCGGTGAAGGTGAGCTTGCGCAGCCGCGGATCGGAGAACAGCGGGGCCGTCAGCTCGGACGACTTCGAGGTGGGCAGCACCGCGAAGACACCGTCGGGCACGCCCGCGTCCCGCATCACCTCGGCCAGCAGCAGCATGGTCAACGGGGTCAGTCCGGCCGGCTTGACCAGCATCGTCGTACCCGCGGCCAGCGCCGGGCCGAGTTTGCGCGTGCCCATGGCCAGGGGGAAGTTCCACGGCGTGATCGCCAGCGACGGCCCGACGGGGCGCTTGCTCACCATGATCCGGCCGGTACCGGCCGGAGCCTCGGTCCAGCGCCCGGCGATCCGCACCGCCTCCTCGGAGAACCAGCGGAAGAACTCGGCGCCGTACCGCACCTCGTTGACCGATTCCGGGAGCGCCTTGCCCATCTCCAGAGTCATCAGCAGGGCGAAGTCGTCGGCCGCGTCGATCACGCCCTGGTAGATCGCGCGGAGCAGTTCGGCCCGTTCCCGCGGCGCGGTCGCGGCCCAGGCGGGACCGGCCGCGACGGCCGCGTCCAGTGCCGCGACGGAGTCCTCCGCGGTGGCGTCGGCGACCTCGACCAGCACCTCACCGGTCGCCGGGTTGTGCACGGGAAAGGTTGCACCGGAACTGGATTCACGGAACTGGCCGCCCACGAAGATCCCCGTCGGGATACGGTCGAGAAGCTCACGCACGCGCTGTTCACTCGCCATGACATGCACCATATCCGTCCTGCGGGAAGCCCGTCACCACACTACGATGACGCCATGAGCGTCAGCGACATCACCGCCAGCCCCGCCTGGCGAAAGTTGACCGACCACCACCGCGAGATCACCGGCACCGACCTGCGTGAGCTGTTCGCCGACGACCCGGCCCGCGGCACCGAAATGGTCTTCACCGTCGGTGATCTGTACATCGACTACTCCAAGCACCTGGTCACCGCGCAGACGCTGGACCTGCTGGCCGGACTGGCCGAGACGGCGGGGGTTCCCGCCCGGCGGGACGCCATGCTCGCCGGTGAGCACATCAACGCCACCGAGGACCGCGCCGTGCTGCACACCGCGCTGCGGGCACCGTCGACCGAGGAACTGCGGGTCGACGGTCAGGACGTGAGCGACGACGTGCACGAGGTGCTGGCGAAGATGGCGGCGTTCAGCGACGACGTGCGCTCGCAGCACTGGCGCGGCGCCACCGGTGAGGCGATCACCGACGTGGTGAACATCGGCATCGGGGGCAGCGACCTGGGCCCGGCGATGGTCTACCGCGCGCTGCGCGCCTACGTGCAGCCCGGGCTGCGCTGCCACTTCGTCTCCAACGTGGACCCGGCCGATATCACTGCGGCGCTGGCCGATCTGAATCCGGCGACGACACTGTTCGTGGTCGCCTCGAAGACCTTCTCCACCCTCGAGACGCTGACCAATGCGCACGCCGCGAGGCGCTGGCTCCTGTCCGGTCTGGGTCTCGATGCCGGCGGCGAGAGCAGCCCGGACGGCCCCGCAGACGAGGCTCGAGCGGCCGTGGCGAAGCACTTCGTGGCGGTGTCCACCAATGCCGAGCGGGTCGCCGCGTTCGGCATCGACACCGAGAACATGTTCGGGTTCTGGGACTGGGTGGGCGGACGGTACTCGGTGGATTCGGCGATCGGACTGTCGGTGATGATCGCCGTCGGACCGGACCGGTTCTCCGAGTTCCTGGACGGATTCCGCACCGTCGACGAACATTTCGCGAGTGAGCCGATCCGGCGGAACGCCCCGATGATGCTCGGCCTGATCGGCCTGTGGTACTCGGACTTCTTCGGCGCGCAGTCCCGCGCGGTGCTCCCGTACTCGCAGGATCTGGCGCGGTTCCCGGCGTACCTGCAGCAGCTGACGATGGAGTCGAACGGCAAGTCGGTGCGGATCGACGGAACCCCCGTGACCTGCGATACCGGTGAGATCTTCTGGGGTGAACCGGGGACCAACGGCCAGCACGCCTTCTTCCAGCTCCTGCACCAGGGCACCCGGCTGGTACCGGCGGATTTCCTCGGTTTCGCCGAGTCCACCGACGACCTGCCCACCGTGGACGGACCGGGCACCATGCAGGACCTGCTGATGAGCAACCTGTTCGCACAGACGTCGGTGCTGGCGTTCGGCCGCACCGCCGAGGAGATCACCGCTGAACTGCGCAGCAACGACGGCGACGCCGACCTGTCGGTGGTGCCGCACAAGGTGATGCCGGGTAATCGGCCCAGCACCACGATCCTCGCGCGCACCCTCACCCCGTCGGTGGTGGGTCAGTTGATCGCGCTCTACGAGCACCAGGTGTTCACCGAGGCCGCGGTCTGGGGCATCAACGCCTTCGACCAGTGGGGAGTGGAGCTGGGCAAGGTCCAGGCCGGTGCGCTGCTCCCGGTGATCGCCGCCGACGGTGACGGTGACACTGCGGCGGCCGGTGCCGCGACGCTGGACTCGTCGACCGCGGCGCAGGTGCGCTGGTACCGGGCCGCGCGCGGACGCACCGTCTGACCGAGTCGCGCCGTCGCTCCGGTCTGCGTTCCCCCGCCCCGGCCTGCGTTCCCTAGCGGGACGTCCATTCCCCAGCGTCGCGGTCGCCTCCCCTTGTCCATGGACAGGGGGAATGAACTCCCCGCTAGGGGCGGCCGGGTGAGGCGGCGGGCGGGGGCCGCTAGGGACGGGCGAGCGGGGCGGTGAGCGGGCGAGGGGGCGGGCGGGTCAAGAGGGGCGGGTGAGGCGATCGTGGAGCCAGTCGATGGTCTGCATTCCGAACAGGTCGGTGCCCCAGCCGTAGATGTCGGTGATCATGCGTTGCATGCTGCAGTCGGTGGGACGGTAGGTGACATCGGTACCACCGCGACGCCACTTGTCGGCGAGCTTGCGCGCATCCTCCGCGGGAACCAGCGACATGAACGAATCGTCCTTGGCGCAGGAGGCGATCAGCACCGGCGCGGCCGGGGTGGGACCCGCGGCGCGCAGCAGGTCGTTGTCGTCGAAGGCGCGCTGGAAGGTGGGCTGCTCGCCGGGCGGCCGGCCGTTGGCGAACAACACGCCCAGCGGCACGAACGGCGTCAGGAAGTAGATGTCCTGGCACTGCGTGCGGAAGATGTCGGCGATCGCCCGACCGGCCGGGTTGAGCTGCTCGTTCACCTTCATCTCGGGGTACTCCGGCTCCAGCCCGAGCAGCGTCGCGAAGGCGAAACCGGCACCGAGCGAACCGGAGGAGATCTCCATGAACGTGCGCTGATCGACCACCATGCCCTCGAGCACCGTCGCCCGCACGTTCAGCTCCGGCGCGTACGCCTTCACGGCCTGCGCCGCGGTCGCCGCGCCGACGCCCCCGCCCGCGATCCCGAACAGCCCGACCGGCGCCTGTTTCGACAGGCCCGCATCGGTGAGTGCCTGCGCGGCACGCACACCGTCGAGCAGTGCGTGCCCGGCGAACTTGCCGGCGAAGACCCCGTGCGGCTCGGGATCGGCGTCGTTACCGACGTCGCTGATCGCCACCGCATCACCGTTGCCGAGCATCAGCGCCAGCGGCCCGAGCGCCGACCACGAGGCACCGTCGAGCGGATTGCGCCCGGTCCACTGAGTGCTGGGGTGGCAGCCCGCACCCACGGAATCGTTGGCCTGCTGATACCCGATGATGGGCTTGGCGGCGTTGCGCGGCCCCGTCTCGGGGATCATCACGATGCCGGTGGAGATCTTGCGGGTGACGCCGTCGACACCGGTGGTGACGTACATCGTGCGCCAGGCCCGCAGCTTTCCGGGTTTGACCCCGGTGAACATCACCTCGACCGGCTTCGCCTTGAGCAGCGTGCCCGGAACGTCGGAGGGTCCCAGTGCGGGTTCGGCGTAGAACGGGTCCGTCTCGGTGAGCGCGGAGAAGATCTCCTGCGGGCTGCCCGGGCGGGCACCGGCGAACGCGCCGAGCACGTAGCCGTTGAAGATCCGGTCGAGTCCGGGAGTGGCCGGTTCCACCGGTCTCGGGGTCGACGGTGACGGCTCCGCGCCGGCCGGAGCGGGCGCGAGACCGAGGATGAGCAGCACGGCGAGGACCACGGCCGGCAGGGCGAGCGACGACGGCGGTGGAACAGGGCGGTTCTTCGTCGAGCTCAACAGTTTTCGCATGGTCACATCCACTCGACAGGGTTCCCCGGCTGCTTGCGATAGTAGATAGTTGGCGCCATGACAACAACCGAAGTCGCCCGCCCGAGAGGCGTCGGCAGATCCGTGCGCCGACTCACGGTGGGCCTGGCGGCCGCCTGCGCGGTGGCCTTCTCCCAGGCCCCGACGGTGGCCGCGGCACCGTCGTACCTCGATCTGACGATGCCCAACCGGGACGCCTCGGCCGCACCGGGCGGGGTCAATCCGGCACTCCCGACCACCAGCGCACCCCTGGTCCGTGCCCTGCACGACGCCCGCGCCAGGGGCACCGATCCGAAGCGGTACGCGGCGCTGCTGCAGCAGTACTGGCTGGTGCGCTCCACCGAGCGGGCGGGCATCGACCTCGCGGCCTGGAATCCCCGGGCGGGCGTCGGCGCGAACTACACGAACCTGATCAGGTCGTACACGCTCTACACGCGATTGCAGCTCGACCACCGCGAGCTCCGCTGGGCCGGTCAGGGCGGCCTCGTGGGCGCCGACTTCGGCGGTGGCCTGCTGGACTTCGAACTGGGCGGCGCCGTCTTCGACCTGCCCGGCCTGCACCTCGCGGTCAACGAGATCAACCGGATCCTGGTCGACGCGCTGGGGCCGCAGGCGATGGAACTGCTGCCCCGCGGGCTGGCCGCGGTCCTGCGGGCCGCACGTTCGATCTCACCGCAGGACATCTCCTGGAGCATCGGAATGATCCTGGTGATGCAGAAGAACATCTACTCGGATCTGATGCCGATGCACGTCGCGTACGCGGACCAGGGCATCGCGGCGCTGGAGGAGATGGCCCGCGCGGGCCTGTTCGACGCCACCATCATGTCCGCCTGGCGCGATGTGGCGTCCGGCGACGAGTCCCGGATCACCCGCGGTAACGCGGCCCTGCTGCTGCGCGAACAGCGCGACAACATCGGCGCGCAATGGGATCAGGTGCGCCGCTACAAGGGCGACGTCGGCGAGGCGATCACGTACCTGTCGACGGTGGCCGGGTCACCGTCCGTGGCCGGTGTGATCCCGCTGCGCGAGTACCGGCCGGTGAAGTACACGATCACCGCGCAGGACGGCCGCAACGCCGTGCTCACTCTGCCGCTGCCGAACTGGAACTGGGCGGTCTTCGAGCAGCGGTGGCAGTACATCGTCGATCAACTGGTACCGAAGTACGAGTGGGCGGTCAAGAACGACTGGCCCGCACTGGAGCGCGTCTTCCGCACCCCGTACGAGGTGGAGATGCAGTCGCACCGCCCGATCGCGTCGATGCCGCAGATCCTGACCTCGCTCTTGAACGGGCTCAAACTCGAGTACCCGCGCTGATCTCAGATCAGGCGGCGGGTCAGCTCGTCGGGACCGTGGCGCAGGACCGCGCCGAGCGGCGTCCACGGCCAGGGCGGGACGGCGGCCTCGCGCGGCTCCCGGTCGATCGCCTTGACCAGCGATCTCACCCCCGCGTCCAGGGAGACCTTCATGGCGGTCTTGACCCCCTTGTTGATGTCGGTCTCGATGAAACCCGGCTTGATCACGGTGACGGTGATGTCAGTGCCGGCGAATTCGGCCTGCAGGCCCTCGCCGAGCGCGGTCAGGCCGGCCTTGCTCGCCGAGTAGGCGGTCTGGGCCTTGGGCATACCGCGCTGCCCGGCGATCGAACTGATCAGCACCAGGTGCCCGCGGCCCTGCGCCCGGAACACCTCCAACACCGCCTCGACCTGCGCGATCGCCCCGGAGAGGTTGGTCTGCACGGTCTCCAGATTGGCGTGCGCCTTGCCGGTTCCGAGCGGCGCGCCCTTGCCGATACCGGCGTTGATGATCGCCCGGTCCAGCCCGCCGAGGCGGGAGACCAGATCGCCGATCGCGCCGGGCACGGCCGCGAAATCGGTCACGTCGAGCCGTCCGATCTCGACGGCGCCGGACGCGGGCAGGCTGGTGAGCTCGGCCCGTAGCGCCTCGAGCCGGTCGAGCCGGCGGGCCAACAGGCCTACGTCCTCGCCGCGTTCGCAGTACGTGCGCGCCATGCCTTCGCCGAGCCCGGAGCTGGCTCCGGTGATGAGGATCCGCATTCCCCCACCCTAACCGCGGGCGCGGCGAGCGCCGGGCCGCCGAGGCCGGTGCGGGCGAAGACCTGGATCAACGGTCCGACGCCGACCGCGTACAGCACGGTGCCGATCCCCAGGGTTCCGCCCAGCGCGAAGCCGACCGCCACCACCGCGACCTCCATCGCGGTGCGCACCACCCGCACCGAGCCGCCGGTGCGGGCGACGAGTCCCGTCATCAGGCCGTCCCGCGGCCCCGGCCCCATCCCGGCGCCGATGTAGAGCACCGTCGCGAAGGCGTTGAGCACGATCCCGCCGAGCATCATCACGATCGCCACGGCGAGCGCCGGACGGTCCGGCAGCAGTGGCGCCATCACATCGAAGGCGACGCCGATCACGATCACATTGGCGACGGTGCCGAACCCCGGCCGCTGCCGGATCGGGACCCAGGCCGCCAGCACCAGCGCGCCGACGACGACGGTGACCAGGCCGACCGAGATGCCGAGCCGGCCGGCGAGTCCCTGGTGCAGCACGTCCCACGGCATGTTGCCCAGCCCGGCGCGCAGGATGACCGCCATCGCGGTGCCGTACAGCCACAGCCCCACCAGGAGCTTGATCAAGCGGATCGTCATGAGTTCCACCGTCCAGCAAAGTGGCATTCATTCATATAGCCAGTTCTGGAATACTGGCCTCATGTTCCCCGTCACTGGCACTGTCGGCGCTGCGGCCCTGGCCAAACAACTGGGCCGATGGCGCCCGGCCGGCCCCCGTCCGGCGTACCTCGCCCTCGCCGAGGCCCTGCGCCTGCTGGTGCTCGACGGACGGGTCCCGGTCGGGACCGCGATCCCGAGCGAGCGCACCCTCGCCGAACACTTGCAGGTCAGCCGGACGACGGTGACCGCCGCCTACGCCGAGCTGCGCGAGCGCGGGCACCTTCGTTCACGACAGGGCGCGCGCAGTGTGCTCACCCTGCCGCACCCGCTTCCCGCCGAGCCCGCCGACACCGGTGCCGAGGCCGACCTGATCCGGCTGAACATCGCGGCACCGTCGGCCCCGGAACAGATCGTGCACGACGGATACCGGCACGCCCTCGACTGCGCGGCGCCCTATCTGGCCGGGAGCGGGCTGTACCCGGGCGGAGTGCGGGCGCTGCGGGAGGCGGTCGCGCGGCGATACACCGCCCGCGGACTGCCGACCGGCGCCGAGCAGATCCTGGTGACCTCCGGCGCGCAGCACGCGCTGCGGGTGGTGCTCGACACCCTGGTCCGGCCGGGCGAACGGGTCCTGGTGGAGCAGCCCACCCACCACGGCACCCTGCTCGCCCTGGCCCGGCACAACGCCCGCGCGATCCCGGTGGGCCTGCATCCCGAACAGGGCTGGGACCTCGACCATCTGGAAGCCGTGGTCAAAGCGCAGCAGCCGCGGATGATCTTCACCATCGCCGATTTCCACAACCCCACGGGCCTGCTGCTCGACGAGGCCGGACGCCGCCGCCTCGGCGAGATCTCGGCCAGGTACCGGGTGCCGCTGGTGGTCGACGAGACCATGGCCGAGGTGGCGCTGGACGTGCCCGCGCCCGCGCCGCTGGCCGCGCTCGCCCCGCGCGGCGCCCAGGTGGTCACCCTCGGCTCGGCCAGCAAGACGATCTGGGCGGGCCTGCGGGTGGGCTGGATCCGCACCGATGCGACGCCGGACGCCCTGACCGCGGCCCGCTACGACATGGACCTCGCGGGCGCGGTGTTCGAGCAGCTGGCCGCCGCCTACGCGCTCGACCACCTGGCCGACTTCCTGCCCGCCCGGCTCGACGCCCTGCGGTCGGCGCGGGCCACCGCGCGGGCCGCCGTGGCCGAGCATCTTCCGGGGGCGCAGATCACCCCCGGAGTGGGCGGGCTGTGCCTGTGGGTCACCCTGCCCCGCCCCGCCGGCACCGCCACCGCGGCGGCGGCCGCCGGCCTCGGGGTGCGGATCGCCGCCGGCCCCGCCTTCGGGGTGGACGGCGGACTCGAACGCAACATCCGCATCCCGTACACGCTGCCCGAGCAGACCCTCACCGACGCGGTGCGACTGGTGGGGGCGGCGTACCGTCGGGCCACCGGCGGGGCGCCGGTACCGGACTCGACCGAACACCTGGTGGTATGACGGCGATCACGCCCGGAATGAATAGGACCGCGGTCCGGTTACTCTCTGTGGAACGCACATCACCCCCGGAAGGACCTCCCATGGCTGACCTCACCGCCCGCGATCTCGGACTGCTCGCCCTGCGCGCCGGCATCGGCGGCACCCTCGCCTACCACGGCGCCCAGAAACTGTTCGGCTGGTTCGGCGGCGGCGGCCTGGACGGCACCGCAGCCTTCTTCGACTCGATCGGTTTCACCCCGGGTAAGCCGAACGCCGCCCTGGCCGGTGCCGCCGAATTCGGTGGCGGCCTGGGCCTGGCGCTCGGTGCTGCCACCCCGCTGTCGGCGGCCGGTGCGGTCGGCGCGATGATCGGCGCCGTCGACACCCACGCCGACAAGGGATTCGCCGCCACCGGCGGCGGCTACGAGTACCCGCTGAACCTGGGCGTCGCCGCGGCCGCGCTCGCGCTCATCGGACCCGGCGCCCTGTCCGTGGACGCGGCCCTCGGCGACCGGGTCAACCGCCCGTGGATCTCGGCGCTGTCGCTGGCCGGTGCCGCCGCCGGTGGCGCGGTCGCCGTGGCCCGCCGCAAGGCCGCGTCGGCTCAGAGCGCGTAGCTTCTCGAACCGGTCCGGACCGGATCAATCGCGGTGGTGCCCCGGAGCACGCCGGTGTGCGCGTCAGCTCAGCAGGCCACTGCCCAGGAAGTCCTGCCCATCGCGCACACCGGGCACCGCGAAGAAGTACCCGCCGCCGAACGGCGTCACGTAGTCGGTGAGCGGCTCGTCGATCAGCCGCTTCTGCACCTCCTCGAACTGCGCCTGCACATCCCGCTGGAAGCAGATGAAGACGTGCCCGCAGGCCATGTTGCCGTTCATGTCCAGGCCCAGGTCGTAGTTGTACGACCGCCGGACCATGCGCTGCCGCTCGGTCTTCTCCCCTTCCCGCGGATTCGCCAGCCGGATGTGCGAGTCCATCGGGATCACGTCACCCTCGGGGTCGCCGCTGTAATCCGGATCGTCGGTCTCGGCGGCACCATCGAGGGGGGCACCGGAATCACGGCGCCGGCCGAACATGCCCTCCTGCTCGGCGATCGAGACCCGGTCCCAGAACTCGACCATCATCCGGATCAGCCGCACCACCAGGTAGGTGCCGCCGATCGCCCACTGCGGCTCGTCCTCACGCACCCAGACCAGTTCCTGCGCCTGATCGTCGACCGGGTTGGCGGTGCCGTCCTTGAAGCCGAGCAGGTTGCGACCGGCACCGTCGGGCCGCGGCGGCGAGCCGTAGCCCTGCATCTTCCACCGCAACTGCATCGCGCCGCGGGTGTGCTTGGCGATGTCGCGCAACGCGTGGTGCACGGTATCGGGGTTGTTCGCACACAGCTGCAGGACCAGGTCGCCGTGCATCTGAGCCGGATCGGGCTGATCGTTCGGGAACACCGTCATCGGGGTGAGCCGCCGGGGCTTACGGTCGGCGAGCCCGAACCGGTCGTCGAACAGCGACGCCCCCACGCCGAACGTGACGGTCAGGCCGTCCGCCGGTACCTGCGGACCGAGCACCGCACTGTCCGACGGTGGCTTTCCCACGCCCAGATCCGCCGGGGTACCGCCCGCGGTGAGGAACCGCGAACGCTCGGTGATCGTACGCAGCAATCGCTCCAGGCCGGCCCGGTCCGGGGCGATCACGTCGAAGGCCGCGACCATCAGCGCGGGCTGCTTGTGCGACGGCGCCGGAGTGAGGATGCCGGACTGGTGCTCGCCCTCGAACGGGGAGCTCCCGCTCACCCCGAGCGCACCGTCCCCGGCGCGGGCGTCGCTGCGGGCACCTGCGGCGAGCACCCCGCCGACGGCCGCCACACCGACCGCACCGGCCGCCGTGCCCTGCAGGAACCGTCGCCGCCCCGTCCCGTTCTGATTCTCAGCGTTCATGCTTGGGGACCTCCAGGAGGTTGGGGACGGCCGAGAGGGTCTCCAGGGCCGCTCCGACGGTGCCGTTGATCTGCTGCCGCTGCGCCAGCGGCGGGGAGCCGTCTCCGCCGACCGGCGGGTACGAACCGTCGGGCCGCTTCACCGCGTCCAGCGCGGCGACCACCCGGTCCAATTCCCGGCGGGCGGTGGGCAGCAGGTCCGGTGCACGCGGGACCAGCAGCGGCTCCAGGATCCGCAGCACCGCGCGGGTGACCTCGACGTTCGCGGCGGTCGCGGCGTACCCGGCGTGCGCGCCCTGATCGCTGACCGCGGTGAGGTGATCGCGCAGCGCGTCCTCGAGGATCTCCTGCGCTCGCTTGGTGAGCGTCACCGGGTCACCGGCGATCTCGTCGGTGCGCAGATCCTGCCGGATCTTCTGCAGCCCCTCACGGGTCCGGTCGACCTGCGCGATCAGCGCGGACGCCGGCTCACCGCGGTACAGGCCGTGCTCGATCCGGCGGAGCCCGGAGAACTCGGGATCGGTGACGCCGCCGGCGAAACCGTCCGGCAGTCCGGCGACCGCGGTGCCAGCCGCTCCGAAGCTGTTGTACGAGGCGCCGACCCGCTCCCACGCGGTCATCGCACCCAGCCAGGCGCGACGGGCACCGTCGAGATCGCCGCCGGTGAGCGCGCCGCGGACCCGGACCAGGGCCCCGTCGACCTCGGGCAGCACGGTGAGCACGTAATCCTGGTAGGCGCTGTTGGCGGCGTCCAACTCGTCCTTGGTGACCCGGGCGACGGCCTTCGGCGCCTGCCCGGAGCCGCCGCTGACGGTGAACTCCGCCGAGCGGGTGGGCGCGCCACCGGCGAGGTAGCAGACGAACCGGTAGGTGCCGTCGCCCAGCGTCGCGGACAGGTCCGCGGTGGTCGCCGGCCCCAGGGTCTCGATCTCCCCGACCACGGCGTCGCCACCGTCGACCAGGGTGATCTCCCCGGACTTGCCGGACTTGTTGGTGACCGTGACCCGCTGCAGCCCCGGTCCGGCTCCGGTGAAGCCCTTGGCGCACTCGGCCTCGGTGACGGTGACCGCGCTCGCCGCCGGCGGCTTGGCCGGCAGAATTACGATGATCAGGCCCGCGACCAGCAGCGGGGCCAGCACCACGACCGCGGCCACCGGCAGGGTGCGGCGTCCGGCCAGGCGTGCGATCCGGGCCTGGAAACCGCGTGCACCGCCGGCGCTGTCCGAAGCGGGACCTCCACTCGACCCGGTCGGCGCCGGCGTGGTGCCGAGGAACGCGGCCAGCACGATCACCAGGTACGCCGACCACGCGAAGACCTGCAGCACCGTCATCTTCGGGGCGAGGTTGGTGATGCCGCCGATCAGCGCCACCCACCAGGAGTCGGTACTGATCACCGAGCTGAGGTCGAAGGCCGGCCAGGTGCGGCCGGGCAGCAGCCCCGCGTTCTGCAGGTCCCCCAGGCCGTAGGCGAGCACGCCCGCCGCGACCACGATCAGCAGCACCGCGGTGTAGCGGAAGAACCTGCCCAGGTCCAGGCGCAGGGCCTGCCGGTACAGCAGCGCGCAGATCCCGAACGCGACCGCCAGACCGAGCGCCGCGCCGATGGCCGGGCCCACCGCATCGCCCGAGGCGCGGGCCGCGGTCCACAGGAACAGCGTGGTCTCCAGGCCCTCGCGGGCGACGGCGAAGAAGGCCGTCAGCACCAGGGCACCCGCGCCGAGCGCGAGCGCGGTATCGACCTCACCGCGCAGGCTCTTCGACAACGACGCGGCGGTGCGGCGCATCCAGAAGATCATCATGGTCACCAGCAGCACGGCGAGCACGCTGAGCACCCCGGCCACCACCTCGCGGGCGGTGGCCGAGAGCTCGGAGGTGGTGAAGGTCAGGACCGCACCGAAGCTGAGCGAGAGCGAGGCCGCGCCGAGCGCACCCAACCACACCGGCATCCGGGAACCGCCGGACTTGGCGACCGCGGCCAGCAGGATGCTCACGATCAGGCCCGCTTCCAGGCCTTCGCGCAGTCCGATGAGGAAGTTCGGGACGGCGTCACCGATGTTCATGCCCTATAAGGTAAGGCACCCCTTCCGGCCGTTGAGCGGGTATCCCCAGGGTACGACCGTTGTCAGTTACTTCAGCAGCTTCGACATCCGGCGGTCCGCGAGCACCTTCCCACCGGTCTGACAGCCCGCGCAGTACTGGAACGAGCGGTCCGCGAAGGACACCTCCCGGACGGTGTCACCGCAGACCGGGCACGGGCTGCCGGTGCGCGCGTGCACCTTCATCCCGGACCGCTTCTCGGCCTTGAGCGTCGCCACGTGCTGCCCCGTCGAGCGGGCCACCGCGTCCAGCAGTTCCGAGCGCATGGCCCGATAGAGGTTCTCCACCTGGGCGTCGTCGAGCGAGCGCGCGGTGGCGAAGGGCGAGAGCCGCGCGGTGTGCAGGATCTCGTCCGAGTAGGCGTTGCCGATCCCGGCGATCGTGCGCTGGTCCCGCAGCAGCGTCTTGAGCTGCCCCCGGGACCCGGCGAGGATCGCGCCGAACTGCTCGCGGGTCACCTCCAGGGCGTCCGGGCCCAGGGTCGCGACCATCTCGATCTCCGACGGTTCCCCCACGATCCACACCGCGAGCCGCTTCTGGGTACCCGCCTCGGTGAGATCGAATCCCTCCCCCTCCGGACCGACGTGCACCCGCAGCGCGATCGGCGATTTCCCGCCGGGTTTCAGCGGGGTGGGCGCGAGCTTGTCGGACCAGCGCAGCCACCCCGCGCGGGACAGGTGCACGACCAGGGCGAGCGCGGCACCGTCGGGCCGCTGTGCGTCGACGACGAGGTACTTCCCGATCCGGCGGGTCCCGGTGACGGTGGCTCCGACCAGGTCTTGCGGGCCGGGCGCGTAGGTCTTGAGCACCGACAGTGCGGCCACGTCGACCCGGCGGATCCGCGTGCCGACGGCCTTGCCGCCGACGTAGTCCGCGATCGCGGCGATCTCGGGAAGCTCCGGCATGGCTCCAATCTAGTGTGGGGACATGACCTTCTTCGGCCGTTCCGACCGCGGCGATCTGTCCGACATCGAGCTCGCGGCCGAGATCGCCGACGGGGCCGGCCGCATCCTGCAGGCCATCCGGCACGGATCCCTGCTCGAGGACGGGGTGTTGGGCGACACCGGCGACCGGCTGGCGCAGGCGTGGATCGCGCGGGTGCTGCGCCGGCACCGTCCACACGATGCGGTGCTCTCCGAGGAGGCACCGGATTCCGCGGAGCGGTTGACCGCGGAACGGGTGTGGGTGATCGACCCGCTGGACGGAACCCGGGACTACGCCGCGCACCGCCGCGACTACGCGGTGCACGTGGCACTGACCGAGGGCGGTCAGCCGGTGCACAGTGCGGTGTCGGTGCCTGCGATGGGGCGGGTCTTCCGATCCGACACGGTGACCGCACCGAGCGGCCCGTTCACCGGCAACCTGGCGCTCTCGCGCAGCCGGGCCACGCCGGGGATGTTCCGGGTGGCCGAGTCCCTGGGACTGCAGCCGGTCTCGTTGGGGTCGGCGGGGGTCAAGACCATGGCCGTGGTGACCGGTCAGGTCGATGTGTACCTCCATGCCGGCGGGCAGTACGAGTGGGACTCGTGCGCACCGGTGGGGGTGGCGCGGGCCGCGGGCCTGCACTGCAGCCGGCTCGACGGCAGCGAGCTCACCTACAACAATCCGGACCCGTACCTGCCGGATCTGGTGATCTGCCGTCCGGAGCTGGCCGAGAAGGTCCTCGCCGCCCTGGCCTGACTCCCGGTGATACCCGGGGGATCCGCACGAATGTCGGCCTATACGGCGCTCGCTGTTTCCGACCTGGGCTTTCGCCGTCGCCGCGCCGTTGAGACCGACGTTCGTGCGGGAACCGGGACTATCAGGGGCGGCGGAGGAGGTAGGTGTCCATGATCCAGCCGTGGCGCTCGCGGGCCTGCGCGCGGGTGCGCTCGATAAGCTCACCCACCTCACCGACCGGGCCCTCGATCAGGATCTCGTCGGGTGTGCCCAGGTAGGCACCCCAGTAGATGTGGTCGGTGGGTTCGGCCGTGCGGCGGAAGGTGCAATCGGCGTCGAGCATGACCACGGTGTTGCCCCCCGTTCCGGCGGAGAACCCGTCCTCGCCCAGGCGCCGGCCGGTGGTGATGTGGACCGGCTCGCCGACCCGATTGAGCAGGATCGCGTGTGCCGCGGTCAGTGCCTGCACGCTGGTGATTCCCGGGATCACCCGGGGAACGATCGGCACCGTCGCGGCCACCCGTTCGATCACCCGCAGGGTGGAGTCGTAGAGCGACGGGTCGCCCCACACCAGGAATCCGGCGCTGCCACCTTCCGGGACGTGTTCGGCGATCGCTGCTGCCACCGCTGCCGCACGGGCCTCGTGCCAGGCGTCGACATTGGCGGCGTAGACGGTGCCGGGGCGGCTGTCACCGCGCTCGGCGGAACGGTCCCGCGGCGGATCGGGCACCAGCACCACCCGGGTCCCCGGCGCGTACCTGTCGATGATCTCCTGCCGGACACCGGTCAGTGAGGTGGCACTCGCCTTGTCCAGGATGAACACGGCATCCGCGCCGCGCATGGCTTCCACGGCAGCCATGGTCACGTGCCCCGGGTCGCCCGCTCCGATCCCGATGAGCAGGGCGGTGCGGCTCACGCGGGGTTCTCGATCGGCTCGCTGTACATGTGCAGCGTGGCAGTGAGCAGGTCGATGCGGTTCTGTTTGAGCGTCTCGCTGGTGGGGTCGATGACGCAGTACGAGGCGGTGCCCTCGTGCACCGCGAGCAGCGCATAGCCCAGCGCCTCGGGTGCGGTGACCCGGCGGCCGGCGGCCTCGAGCACGTGCATCACCGTGGGCAGCATGTTGGCCAGCAGCATCTGCTGGGCGTCGCGGACGGTCTGGTTCAGCTCGGGCGTGCGGGTGCACAGGGCCACGAAATCACCGTTGACCCGCTGCCAGCGTTCATTGACCGGGATCGACCGGACCGCCATCTCGATCAGCTTGTCGAAATCGGCGCCGCGCACCACGTGCGCTTCCACCACCTTGGCCATCACGTCCATGATCCACTCCACGTGGAACCGCCAGACCGCGATGAACAGCTCCTCGAGGCTGGTGAAGTTGGAGTAGAAGGCGCCCCGGGTGAAACCGGCCGCCTCGCACACCATCTTCACCGTGGTCGAACCGTAGCCGTGCTGCGCGAACACCAGGTACGCGGCCCGGATCAGCCGCCGGCGGGTCCGCGCGCGGCCCTTGGCATCGTCGGTGGGCTGCAGCGCCGCGGTCACCGGACCCACCTGGGACAGATCTCGCAGCGCTGTGTCATCGGCTCAGTGTACCCGTCGGTAGGTCCGGCCCGACACGGCTAGGATGGCTCCCCGTGGCGGACGAGATCGTGATCTACACCGACGGTGCGTGCCTGGGCAACCCCGGACCGGGCGGCTGGGGCGCGGTGCTGCGGTTCGGCGACCATCAGAAGGAGCTCTACGGCGCCGAGAAGGACACCACCAACAACCGCATGGAGTTGATGGGCGCGATCTCGGCGCTGGAGGCCATCACCAAGCCGTACCCGGTGATCCTCTACACCGACAGTTCGTACGTGAAGAACGGCATCACCAAGTGGATCGCCGGCTGGAAACGCAACGGCTGGAAGACCGCCGCCAAGCAGCCGGTGAAGAACGCCGAGCTGTGGCAGCGCCTGGAGAAGGCGGCCGCGACCTACGAGATCGACTGGCGCTGGGTCAAGGGGCACGCCGGAAACGAGGGCAACGAGCTGGCCGATCAGTTGGCCTCCCGCGGCGCGGCCGAAGCCCGCGACTCCTAGCCGGTCTCGACGGTGTCGGCGGCCGGATGTACCGTCCCGCCGTCCGCGCCGTTAGACTCGTCCCCGCACGCCCCCGTAGCTCAGTCGGATAGAGCGGATCTCTCCTAAAGATCAGGCCGCAGGTTCGATTCCTGTCGGGGGCACTTCCGCGGGCCGGGCGCTCCGGCGCCCTGCCGGCTACTTGGCCCGCTTCGCGATCGCGCTCACGAAATCGGTGAGCATCTGCTCCTCCGTCTCCGCGGACTGCGCGGTACCACCGGTGGCGTCCGCGATCGCCTTGAGCGCGGGCAGGTCGGCGTCCTTACTGATGCCGACGGTGTGGATGTTCACCGGCCGGGCCGGATCCACCAGCTTCTTGAGCTCACCCACCAACTGCGCCAGCGTGGTGCCGCCGTTCTTCTCGTTCCCGCCATCGGTGAGCAGGATCAGCGAGTTCGAGTAGGCGGGGTCGAAGTCGGCGATGGCCTGCCGGTACGCGGCCAGGGTGCTGTCGTACAGCCCGGTGCCGCCACCGACCTTCCCGGCCAGCGAGCTCACCCCGTCGAGCAGGGCCTGACGCTGCGGCTTGCCGCCGCGGTCGCTGCTCAGCGGCGCGGTGGGCACCACCTCGGTCCAGTCCTTCGCGGTGCCGGTGCCCAGGGCGAAGGTCCACAGTCCGACGGCGTTCGCGTCCGGGATCTTGGTGACCACCTTGGTGAAGCCGGAGGTCAGCATCCCGATCCGGGTGGTGGAGCCGACCTTCTCGTCCATCGACCCTGAGGTGTCCACCAGCACCAGCGCCTTGAGCGGTACGGCCAGGGTGCTGTACTCCTGCTCGGCGCGCCCGAGCTTCGCGGCATCCGGTTCGGGAAGTGCGGTCACCGCCCCGACGCCGCCGTCCGGGGCCGGGGTCAGGTCGGTGCCGCGCAGGCCCTCGCGGGCCAACAGTTGCTTGCCGTCGGCGGAACGGAAGGCCTCGGCGAGCCGGCGCTGGGCGTCCTCCGCGGCGGAGCGGCGGGCACCACCGGCGGTGACGGCCAGCAGCACCTGATCGCGGGCCGCACCGGTCTTGGGCACCGTCGCGGTCACGGGCACCCCGTTGTTGGACTTCTTCGCTGCCAGGTAGGCGTATTCGGGGACCACCACCACGCCGCCCTCCCCGGCGGCGGAGATCACCGGGTCACCGGTGAGGCGCTTCGCGGCCTGCGCGTACTGGGCGAGGGCGCTGGTCAGGGCTTGACCGTCGGCCCCCGGACGGGCCGCCTCGGAGACCCCGGCCACCACGGGCGCCGAGGAGTAGGTGGAATCGGCCCGGGCGGCGCGGATCGAACCCTGGGTCAGGGCCTGCAGCCAACTCTCGGGCTGGCCGATCGCGGCGCCGGCCAGCACGATCGGCGACGCGGCGACGTCGGTGGCCGGTAGTTCCCGGCCGAGTTGGGCGGCCACACCGGAGACTCTGGTCTTCGACGGTGCGAGCCACAGATCGGGGGCCTCGCCCCCGGCGAGCCGTCCCGCGGTCTCCGAATCCGGGGCCTCGGTCACGGCGTAGGTGGTGCACCGATCCGACGCCGCCTCGGCCTGCGCGCGCAGGGCCGGGGCCAGCGCCGGATCGGTCAACACGGTGAAGCTCCGGGTGCTGTCACACTGCTGGACTCTCCCGCCGACGATGGCGAGTACGGCCGCCACCAGGACCGCGATCAGACCGATGCCGAGCAGGATGCGGGCGAGGTTGCGGCCACGCCGACCTCCCGCGGCCGGTTCGCCCGGCGCGTAGTGACGACCCATGAGTGCAGTAGGGTACCCGACCTACTGCGGCTGATCCGGATTCTGGCCCTGCTGCGGCTGCTCGGGGGCCTGCTCGGGTGCCGGTGCCTGGCCCTGCTCGGGCGCCGGGCCCTGCTCGCCGGGCTGGCCCTGCTGGCCGGTGAACTTCTGGGCGGCGTCCTTCGCCTTGCCGATCTGGTCGGCGTACTTGCCGCCGGTCTTGTCGTTGACGAAGTCTCCGGCCTTGTCCAGCATGCCGGGGTTCTTGCCGAGCGCGTCTTTGGCCTTGTTCACGATGTCGTTGAAGTTCATGAGCCAAGGCTAGCCGAGTTCGGCCCACCAGGCGCTGTGACCTGAGGGCCGGTCACCGTCGACCCGGCCGCCGGGCATCGGCACCACGACGGTGACCGACTGCTCCTGCGCGGCTGCGAGCAGCCGCGCGACCGGTTCGGACCAATCGTGGAAGGCCAAGTTGAAGGTGGCCCAGTGCACCGGAATCAGCGGCGCATCCGGTGCGGCGAGCATCTTGTGGATCTCGACCGCCTCCTCAGGGTTGGTGTGCACATCCGGCCACAGCGGGTCGTAGGCGCCGATCGGGAGGAGGGTCAGATCGAACGGACCGAAGTGATCGGCGATCAGCTTGAACCGTTCGGTGAACCCGGTGTCGCCGCCGAAGAACACCCGGTGCCTCGGACCGATCAGCGACCAGGACGCCCACTGCGTGGTGTTGCGGGTCAGGCCGCGGCCGGAGAAGTGCCGGGCCTCGGTGCACACCACCTTCAGGGCGGTGTCGCCGCGGCGCAGCAGGTGCGACTGGTCCCAGTCGAGTTCGACGATGCGGTGCTCGGGAACGCCCCAGGCGCGCAGGTGCCGGCCCACCCCGATCGGCACGCAGAAGGGCACGTCCCGTTCACGGGTGAGCTCCTCGATGGTGGGCAGATCGAGGTGGTCGTAGTGGTCGTGGCTGATGATCACCGCGTCGACCGGCGGTAGCGCGCTGAGCGCCACCGGGACCGGGTGCAGACGGGCCGGGCCGATGGTGCGCGAGGGCGAGACCCGCTCTCCCCACACCGGGTCGGCGAGGATCCGGAAACCGTCGACCTCGATCAGGACCGATGAATGCCCGTACCAGGTGGCGGCCAGGTCTGAGGGCTGCGCCGGCACCGGTTCGGCGACCAGCGGGATCGGGCCGGACGGGCGGCCCCGGCCGTGCCGGGCGCGCCCGATCACTCCCCGGGCGATCTTGCCCGCGTCGAACCGCTCGTGCGGGCTGTCGGGGTCGGTGTTGGTGTAGACGGTGTCGGCGCGGGCACCCATGGATCGCCGCACGCCGCGTCCGGCGCGCAGCAGCGAGACCGCGGCCGCTCCCCCGAGACCGCCGGCGGCGAGCGCGGCCGCCGTCGTCACCCGCCCCACGTCAGCGTCCCTGGAAACGGGGCTCGCGCTTCTCGACCCGCGCCATCAACGCCTCCTTCAGATCCTCGGAGTCCCACACCGCGTGCAGCCGGGCCTCCTCGGCCTCGGTCAGCGGCTCCTGGGCGACGTCCGTCTTGAACAGCGCCTTGTAGTTCTGCAGGGACAGCGGCGCGAGGGCGGCGATGCCCCGGGCGAACTCCAGCGCGGCCTCCCGGTCGCCGACGGCGTTCGCGAAGCCGAGCTCGGCGAGCTTGTCGGCTCCGATCCGCTGCACCGCCATCAGCACACCGCGGGCGTGGCCACCGCCGATCAGGTCCTCCAGCCGGCGCAGCGTCCACTTGTCGATGGTCACGCCCAGCGAGGCCGCCGGAATCCCGATGACGGTGCTCGGGTCCACCACCCGTAGGTCGGCGACCATGGCCATCTGCACACCGGCGCCGTAGGCGGGACCGTTGAGCGCCGCGACCACGATCTGCGGCATCGACTCCACGCGGCGGTAGAACCGGATGACCCGCTCCATGAAGCCCTTGTCGAGCACCGCACCCGAGCGCAGGTCGGCGCCGGCGCAGAACACCGTGCCCTGACCGGTGAGCACGATGACGAAGGCACCGTCGGCCTCGGCCCGATCGAAGGCGGCCTCGAGTCCGTCCATGATCTCCGGATTGAGGGCGTTCCGCGCTTCGGGGCGCTGGAACTCGATGATGGCGACCTTGTCCTCGAGGTTGTATCCGATCATGAATCGCAATCTACGCCAACGGCGACGGCTGAGCGCACCGACCGGCGCACAGGTCCGCCGAGAACGGGCGCCCGGGCAGCGGGCGGTCAGCGCAGGTTGAACTCGGCCGGGTCCGGGCCGATGCGGCCACCGTCGATCGCGCTGATCCGGCGCATCTGCTCCCCGGTCAGCTCGAAGCCGAAGACGTCGAAGTTCTCCGCGATCCGCGCCGGGGTCACCGACTTCGGGATGACCACGTTGCCCAGCTGCAGGTGCCAGCGCAGCACGGCCTGCGCCGGCGTGACGCCGTGCTCGGCGGCGACCTCGGCGATCACCGGGTCGGTCAGCGACTGCCCCTGCCCGAGCGGGGACCACGCCTCGGTGACGATGCCGTGCTCGGCGTGGAAGGCGCGCAGCTCGTCCTGCGGCAGTCCCGGGTGCAGTTCGATCTGATTGACCGCGGGCACGGTGCCGGTCTCGTCGATCACCCGGCGCAGGTCCTCGACGCGGAAGTTGCTGACTCCGATCGCCCGGGCCCGGCCCTCGTCCCGGATCCGCTCGAAGGCCTTGAAGGTGTCGATGTAGCGGTCGTACTCGGGCACCGGCCAGTGGATCAGGTACAGGTCCAGGTAGTCGGTGCCGAGCCGGTCCAGGGAGGCGTCGACGGCGCGCAGCGTCTCGTCGAAGCCCTGATCGGAGTTCCACAGCTTGGTGGTGAGGAAGATCTGCTCGCGGGGCAGTCCGCTCTCGGCGATCGCCCGTCCGGTGCCGGGTTCGTTCTGGTAGACCGCGGCGGTGTCGATGCTGCGGTAACCGACGCGCAGGGCCTCGGCGACGGCCCGGTGGGCGTCGGCGTCGGGGACCTGCCAGACGCCGAAGCCGAGCGCCGGGATGGCGGTTCCGGAATGCAGGGGTACGGAAGGAACGCTGGGAGCAGTCACATCCGGGTGCAACACCGTCGTGCTGGCGGGTGTTCCCGAGGAGCCCTGTTCCCGGTGGCCGGGTGGCTAATCTGGTGCCATGCCGATCACCGCGCAGGACCTCATCGATGCGATCCTCGACCGCGGTACCTTCACCGGCTGGGACGGCCCGCTGGTGGACGCCGTGACCGCGGCGGACGACGAGTACGCGCAGACGCTCTCCCGGGCGCGGGAGCGCTCGCACCACGACGAGGCGGTGTTCACCGGTGAGGGCCGGATCCGGGGCCAGCGGATCGCGGTGATCGCGTGCGACTACGCCTTCCTCGGCGGATCGATCGGGGTGGCGGCGGCGGAGCGGATCGTGGCGGCGGTGGAGCGGGCGACGGCACTGCGGTTGCCGCTGCTGGCCACCCCCACCTCGGGCGGCACCCGGATGCAGGAGGGCACCGTCGCCTTCCTGCAGATGGTCAAGATCTCGGCGGCGATCACCCTGCACAAGAAGTCCGGTCTGCCGTACCTGGTGTACCTGCGCAATCCGACCATGGGCGGGGTGTTCGCCTCGTGGGGGTCGCTCGGGCACGTGACCATCGCCGAGCCGGGTGCCCGGATCGGTTTCCTGGGGCCACGGGTGCATCAGGCGCTGCACGGTGAGCCCTTCCCGGACGGGGTGCAGACCGCGGAGAACCTGTTCGCGCACGGCCTGATCGACGGGGTGGTGCCGCTGCGTTTCGTGCGGCTGCTCGCGCACCGCGCGCTGCGGGTGCTGGCCGGCACCAAGGACGCCGACCCGCTGGCGCCGCACCTGGGGATGCGGGAGGAGCTCAGCACCGTCGACGACGGTGCGAGCGCGTGGGATTCGGTGCGGATCAGCCGGGAGACGGGCCGGCCCGGGGTGCGGGCGCTGCTGCGGCACGCGGCCACCGACCGGTTGCCGCTGTCCGGCACCGGTGAGGGTGAGATCGACCATGCGCTGCTGCTGTCGCTGGCCCGGGTGCAGGGCTATCCGTGCGTGGTGGTCGGGCAGGACACCACCCGCACCGAGGGGCGGCCCTCGCCGCTGCTCGGTCCGGCTGCGCTGCGGCTGGCTCGGCGCGGGATGCGGCTGGCGGAGGAGTTGGACCTGCCGCTGGTGCTGGTGATCGACACCTGGGGTTCGGCCTTGTCCCCGGAGGCGGAGGAGGGCGGCCTGGCCGGGGAGATCGCGCGCAGCCTCTCCGATCTGGTGACGCTGCGGGTCCCGACGGTGTCGGTGCTGTTGGGGCAGGGTTCGGGCGGCGGTGCGCTGGCCATGCTCCCGGCCGACCGGGTGCTCTGCGCGCAGCACGCGTGGCTGGCTCCGCTGCCGCCGGAGGGCGCCAGTGCGGTGTTGTATCACGATGTGGAGCACGCGGCGGAGCTGGCGCAGCGGCAGCGGATCCGGGCGGCGGATCTGTTCGAGGACGGCATCGTCGACCGGGTGATCCCGGAACGCCCGAACGCGGCCGACGAGCCGACGGACTTCTCCCGGCGGGTGGGGTTGGCGGTGAGCGCAGCGCTGGCGGAACTGACGCTGATCCCGGATTCGATCCGGATCAGCCGGCGGCTCGATCGCTACCGGTTCCTGGGCACGCGCTGACACTCGCTCAGTCCACGACGGTGGCGCCCCACTGCACCCGCGAGTCGTCGACGGTGGTCACCTTCACGGTGACGTGATGGATGACCCCGCGGGAGAGCAGGGTGCAGCTCTGGGTGGCGGCGACGGTCCCCTCCAGCGGTCCGGCGCAGGTGACCTTCTCGACCGGCCGCTGCTGCGCGAGTGCTTCGCGGGTGTGTCGTTCGAGTTCGTCGACGGTGACCCGGGGACCGGCCTGCGGCTCCCCCGCCACGGTCGAGTTCCAGCGGATGCCGCCGTCGCCGACGTCGGTGACCCGCAGGTTCACCCGGAACCGTTCACCGGCACGGGTGAGAGTGCACGACTGCGTGGCACCGACCCGCGCGGTGAGTCCTCCGTCGCAGGTCAGAGAATCCGACGGGGCGGCGGATACCTGTGCGAGGGTGCCGGATTCAACGGCGCCGCGGGAAACCTCGGAGGGGGCCAGGAGGTTCCAGCCGACGGCGGCGAGCAGCGCGAGGACGCCGACCACGATCAGTACACGCGCTCGCATTGCCTTTACTACCTCCGCGGATGATCTCCGCTGTGGAGATGATTTAGTTGTCTAGATTAAATCACAGCGGGGGTGAGGTGAACCCCCCTCACGTCACCCCGCGAACGTCAGGTAGATCAGCGCGACATTGAGGGTCACGATCAGGGCGGCGGCCCCGCCGGACGCCCAGCGCAGCAACGGGCCGTCGGTGAAACCACCCATCAGGGCACGGTCGGAGGTGTACCGGCGCAGCGGCAGCAGCGCGAACGGGATACCGAAGCTGAGCACCACCTGCGAGACGATCAGCGCCTCGGTCGGCGGGATACCGACGGCGAGCACCGCCAGCGCCGGGATCATGGTGACCACGCGCCGCACCAGCACCGGGATCCGGCGATGGAGCAGGCCCGCCATGATCGCGCCGCCCGCGTAGCTGCCCACCGCGGTGGAGGCGAGACCGGAGGCGAGCAGGCCCACTGCGAATAGGCCGGCGACGACGGGCCCCAGCGCATCGGCCACGGCGGCGTGCGCGCCCTCGATGGAATCGGTGCCCTCGCGCCCGTACAGGCTGGTTGCGGCCAGCACCAACAGGGCGATGTTCACCGCTCCGGCGATGATCAGGGCGAGCACCACGTCGACCCGGGTGATCTTGAGCAGCCGATGGGCGCGCTCGCCGGCACCCTCCGCGGGCGGGGTGCCGTGCCGGTCGATCACCAGGGTGGAGTGCAGGTAGATCGCGTGCGGCATGACCGTGGCGCCCAGCATGGACGCGGCCAGCAGCACCGTCTCAGTGCCCTGCAGGCGCGGAACCAGGCCGCCCAGGAAGGCGCCGCCGTCCGGTGGGGCGATGATCAGCCCGGCCAGGAAGCCGACGACGATCACCGCCAGCAGGCCGATCACGACCAGTTCGAAACGGTACTGGCGGCGTCCGTCGGCGAGGGTGAGCAGTACCGTCGAGATCACGCCCACGATCAGCCCGCCCCACACCAGGGGCACCCCGAACAGCAGGTTCAGCGCCAGTGCTCCACCGATGATCTCGGCGAGGTCGGTCGCGGCGGCCACGATCTCGGCCTGCCCCCAGAAGGCGACTCGGGAACGCTTGGGCAGGCGCTCGCCGAGCACCTGCGGCAGGGAGCGGCCGGTGACCACACCGAGCTTCGCGGACTGGTACTGGATCATCACGGCCATCACGTTCGCCAGCACCAGCACCCAGACCAGCAGGTATCCGTACTTGGCGCCGGCGGTGACGTTCGCCGCCACGTTCCCCGGGTCCACGTAGGCGATCGCGGCCACGAAGGCGGGCCCGAGCAGCATCAGGGCACGCAGTTCTTTCGGGCTCTGCGCCCGCGTCTGTGTCAGCACCGGACTAGGTTATTCAAATAATATTCTTCGGTCAACCGAAACTCTGCGGTCGGCAAGGCGCGAGAGCGACCATCGTCAGACCGGAGACGACGAAGGCCCCGCGCCGTTCGTCACCGGATGGTGCGAACGATGCGGGGCCCTGATCGATCAGGGGCTGAGCCGCCCGGCGGCGGCTACTTGACGCCGAGCAGGTCGATCACGAAGACGAGGGTCTTACCGGACAGGCGGTGACCGCCGCCGGCCGGACCGTAGGCCAGCGAGGGCGGGCAGATCAGCTGCCGGCGACCGCCGACCTTCATGCCCGGGATGCCCTCCTGCCAGCCCGCGATCAGGCTGCGCAGCGGGAAGTTGATCGACTCGCCACGGCTCCACGAGGAGTCGAACTCCTCGCCGCTGTCGAACTCGACGCCCAGGTAGTGCACGTCGACGGTGCTACCGGGCTGCGCCTCGGCACCGTCGCCGACGACGATGTCCTTGATGACGAGCTCGGTGGGCGCGGGGCCCTCGATGAACTCGATCTCCGGCTTGGTCATTGACACTCCTTTGATCAGGCGGTGCAGGTTGTCGCGACGGATCGGCGGCATCTATGCACCGGGGTAGTCACGGGCGGTGTAGCCCGTGTAGATCTGCTGCGGGCGGCCGATCTTGGTGGTCGGATCCTGGTGCATCTCGCGCCAGTGAGCGATCCAGCCGGGCAGTCGGCCGAGAGCGAAGAGCACCGTGAACATGCGCGTCGGGAAGCCCATCGCGCGGTAGATCAGACCGGTGTAGAAGTCCACGTTCGGGTACAGCTTGCGCTCGATGAAGTAGTCGTCGTGCAGCGCGACGTCCTCCAGACCCTTCGCGATGTCGAGCAGTTCGTCGGAAACGCCGAGCAGCTCGAAGATGCGGTCCGCGGTCTGCTTCACGATGGCCGCGCGCGGGTCGTAGTTCTTGTAGACGCGATGCCCGAAGCCCATGAGCTTCACGCCGTCTTCCTTGTTCTTGACCTTGTTCATGAAGGCCGTGGTGTCGCCACCGGAGGCCTTGATGTCGTCGAGCATCTCCAGCACGGCCTGGTTGGCGCCGCCGTGCAGCGGGCCCCACAGGGCGTTGATGCCACCCGAGATCGAGGTGAACAGGTTCGCGTTCGACGAGCCGACCAGGCGCACCGTCGACGTCGAGCAGTTCTGCTCGTGATCGGCGTGCAGGATGAGCAGCATGTCGAGCGCCTTGACGATCTCCGGATCGACCTCGTAGGGCTCGGCCGGGAAACCGAAGGTCATCCGCAGGAAGTTCTCCACCAGGCTCAGCGAGTTGTCCGGGTAGAGGAAGGGCTGGCCCACCGACTTCTTGTAGGCGTAGGCACAGATGGTGGGGAACTTCGCCAGCAGGCGGATGGTGGACAGCTCGACCTGCGCCGGATCGTTGTGGTCGAGCGAGTCCGGGTAGTACGCAGAGAGCGCGTTGACCGCCGACGAGACCACCGGCATCGGGTGCGCGTTGCGCGGGAAGCCGTTGAAGAACAGCTTCAGATCCTCGTGCAGCAGAGTGTGCCGCTGGATCTTCGCGGTGAACTCGGCGAGCTGCTCCGGAGTGGGCAGTTCGCCGTGGATCAGCAGGTAGCTGACCTCGATGAAGGTGGACTTCTCGGCGAGCTGCTCGATCGGGTACCCGCGGTAGCGCAGGATGCCCTGCGCACCGTCGATGTAGGTGATCGCCGACTTGCACGAGGCGGTGTTGACGAAGCCGTTGTCGAACGTGCTGTAGCCCGACTGTGCGAGGAACTTACCGAGTGCGATGCCGTCCGCACCCTCGGTCGCCTGAACCGTCGGCAGCTCGATCTGGCCGCCGGGGTAGGCGACCGTAGCGTTCCCGGTGTTGTCATCGGTGGACAATGTTCGTATCCCCTCGCTGTAGTCGGCGGATAAAAGCTACCTGGCTAGAACCTAGCGGTATCGCGGTTCATCGCGAAAACGAGGGTCTCACCTGATACCCCAGTCGCAGGCCCACACACCGCCGGGTGGTATCCGTGCCACGTCCGTGCCGGTGTGCAGAGCATTGCCCGGACCGGACATCGGCTCCACCGCCAGCGCCCTACCCAGGCCGTCCGGCCCGGTACCGCGGCCGGGGAAGCCCTTGCCGAGGTCCGGATCGGCGATGAAGACCTGCACCCAGGGCAACTGCGGTCCGGTCCACAGCAGCACCTCGCCGTCCGGGTCACCGTCCGTGCGCATCACGTACTTCCCGGCGGTGGCGGTCAGCGGGTGGTCGATGGTCACACCCGCGAGCGGGCGCGGCGTGCGGAAGTCGTAGTCCGTGCCGTCGACGGAGCGCAGCGGGCCGTCCGGCAACAGCCGCTCACTCAGTGGCTGCCACTGCTGCGCACCGAGTTCGAGGGTGCAGTCGTCGACCGGGGCCTCGCCGACCCGCAGGTAGGTGTGGAAGCCCACGACGAAGGGCAGGTCGTCGGTGCCGCGGTTGTGCGCCTCGAACCGGCAGGTCAGCCCGTCTCCGTCGACGCTGTAGCGGATCCGCAGGTGCAGCGCGAAGGGCCAGCCGGGCGCCTGCGGCACGTCCAGGACCAGGGTGACGGCGTCGCCGGCGGTCTCCACGTCGTCCCAGTCGAGCTTGCGGACCAGGCCGTGGTCGGCGGTACCGGTGACCTCACCGGTGACCTCCAGGCGATGGATCCGCCCGTCCCAGGTGTAGAGGCCGTCCTCGGTACGGCCGGGCCAGGGCGCCAGAACGACGCCTGCCGAGAGCGGCGGCTTATGGCCCAGCGGCCACTCCTCGGTGAGCCGGACACCGTCGCGGCGCAGGCCCCGCAGCGCCGCCCCGGTGCGCGCGATCTCGGCGACGTACCTGGCGGCCGCGATGGTGAATCCCGGTTGCACCGTCATGGACGGTCATCCTACGGCGGCACGCGGCCGCTCGCCCTCCTACGGTGGAGGGCGCAGCGCACGACGGCGGACGGCGCCGACCGGACAGGAGTGGACATGAGCTGGACCGAGAACGACGTACCCGCACAGCACGGACGGGTCGCGGTGGTCACCGGCGCGAACACCGGCCTGGGCTTCGAGACCGCCCGCGTGCTCGCGAGCAAGGGCGCCGAGGTGGTGCTCGCGGTCCGCGACACCGGTAAGGGCGAGCAGGCCGCCCGGCGGATCACCGCCGCCACCCCGGGGGCGACGGTGCGGGTGCAGCACCTGGACCTGGGCTCACTGGACTCGGTGCGCACCGCCGCAGAGGAACTGCGGGCCGGCACCGACCGGATCGACCTGCTGGTCAACAACGCCGGGGTGATGTATCCGCCGAAGCAGAGCACCGCCGACGGGTTCGAGTTGCAGTTCGGCACCAATCATCTGGGGCACTTCGCGTGGACCGCGCAGGTGCTGGACCTCCTGCTCGGGGTCCCCGGTTCCCGGGTCGTGACGGTGGCCTCGATCGCGCACGACATCCGCGCCGCGATCCACTTCGACGATCTGCAGTGGGAGCGCTCGTACGACCGGGTGGCGGCGTACGGGCAGTCGAAGCTGGCGAACCTGATGTTCCACTACGAGTTGTCCCGGCGGCTGCAGTCCCGCGGCGCGGCCGGCGCCGACGGTGCCACGGTCGCCGTCGCCGCCCATCCGGGGATCGCCGATACCGAACTGGTGCGGCACCTGCCGAAGGTCCTGCAGAAGGCGCAGGTCGTGGCACCCATGTTCTCGCACGACGCGCAGCACGGCGCCCTGCCGCAGGTGCGCGCGGCGACCGATCCCGGAGTGCTCGGCGGGCAGTACTACGGCCCCGACGGGCGCGGTGAGCGCCGGGGCGCCCCGCGGGTGGTCACCTCCAGCGAACAGTCCTACGACCTCGCTGCGCAGCAGCGCCTGTGGTCGGTCTCCGAGGAACTCACCGGAGTGCGCTTCCCCGTGTGATCGGCCCGGCTCACGGTTGCAGGCGGACCGGGGTGTAGTCGGGGGCGCACACCCGCACCCGGTTGTGCACCCGGTTCTCCCTGCCCTGCCAGAACTCGACCGCCTCGGGCGCGATGCGGAAACCGCCCCACTGCGGGGGCACCGGAACGTCCACGCCGTCGAACCGGGCCTCGGCCTCGGCAAAGCGCTGCGCCATCGCGGCGCGGCCGGCCACCGGGTGGGACTGGTCGCTGGCCCACGCGCCGAGTTGTGAGCCGCGGGGTCGCTGCGCCCAGTACGCGGCGGTCTCGTCCGCGGAGACTCTGCTGACCGACCCGCGCACGTGCACCTGCCGGTGGATCGCGATCCACGGGAAGGTCACCGCGGCCACCGGGTTGGCCGCGAGCGCCCGCGCCTTGTCGGAGCCGTAATTGGTGTAGAACTCCACGCCGCGCTCGTCGAGGCCCTTGCACAACACCGTGCGGGTCGACGGGGCTCCATCGGCGTCGACGGTGGCCAGGACCATCGCGTTGGGCTCCGGCGCACCCGCGGCGACGGCCGCGTCGAACCAGTCGCGCCACAGCGCCACCCAACCACGGGCCAGATCCTCGGGGCCGAGGTCGGAGGGGTCACCGTCGTACTTCTCACGCATCGCGGTCAGGTCCACAGGCCCGAGATTACTCACCGGCACCGGCGTCCCGGCCGCTATCCGGTCCAGCACCGCGGCGAGCCCGGACGACGCGGCGGCGTAGGTGCACCCCCTGCTCGGTGAATTCGATCAGACTGCTGCGCCGATCCCGGGGGTCGGGGATCGGCGGTGTTCGCACGGTCACGGCGACCGGTTCGGCGACCTGCGTGTTCGACGTCAGCCTGCCGAACGGCGATGTGCTGGTTGCGGACAGTTCGGCGCTGGTGTCGAACGGAGCTCGGGGCGCGGTATCAGTGACGAAGGCGAGCTGCCACCGCAGGGCGTCACGGAAGCGGCCACTCCCAAGCACGCCCGTCGTACGTCCGAACCTGAATGCGGTGAGCCGATGCAGGCACAGCGAAAACGATGTCTCCGCGAGCCTTCTGGCCGACCGCGACCGGATCGTAGAACGGGCCCGGCTTGTAGCCGGGGCACCATGTGGCGACCTCCGCCTTCGTGGTGTACCCGTCGGCTCCGAGGGCGTACCAGTTCTCCGACGTTACCTCGTGTCCTGGGTTGAGGTTCTCGTTCGGGTACTCGCGGGGCTTCATCCCCTGCACATCGAGTGATACCCGCACGAGGCGGGTATCACCCTTCTGTGATCCTGCACCGCAGGCGCTCGGGTTCACGTTCTCGACCGCAGTCACCACGAATCGGGTCATACACGAATCGGGGCTGCTGCCCGTGCACCCGTAGGCCGCCGAAGCGCCGACCGCCTTCTGAATCGTCCGCGGAGCGCTACCTGCCGCGGACGTACTACTGGGCGGAGAACTCGGCGCGGTGGATATGCCTGCGCCTCCGCAGCCTGCTGCGAATGCACCCACGGCCAGCACTGCTGCCGCCGCTTCGACCTTGGTTTTCATTCGGCGATCGTATGTCTGACCTGGGCATCTCGCACCACCATCGGCGTCCTGCGTCCGTTCTCACCACACCTCCCCCGACTCCCCTACTCCGGATCGCCGCGATCACCGGACTCTTACTGGTCTGCGCAAGCCGCCTGGGCGAATTCGGCCTGATCGCGTTCTACCTGCAGTTCCTCGCCCTCGGCCTGCTGGTAGGCGTGGAGTTCGTGCGGGTCGACGCTCGTCACCCGCCGAAGTGGAGAACTAGAGTTCTGGCCATGACTGACATTCCGGGCGGCCTGGAGGGCGTCGTCGCCCTGTCGACTGAGATCGCCGAGCCGGACCGGTCCGGCTCGGTGCTGCGCTACCGCGGTGTCGACGTGGCCGATCTGGTGCGCAACAACGTCACCTACGCCGAGGTCTGGGGCCTGCTGGTGGACGGCGAGTTCGGCAATCCCCTGCCGGCCGCCGAACCCTTCCCGCTGCCCATCCACAGTGGCGACGTGCGGGTCGACGCGCAGGCCGGGCTGGCCATGCTGGGGCCGCTGTGGGGATTCGAGCCACTGCTCGACATCGACGACGCCACCGCCCGGGAGAACCTGGCCCGCGCCTCGGTGATGACGCTGAGCTTCGTCGCGCAGTCGGCCCGCGGGCTGGAACTGCCGGCCGTCCCGCAGCGCATCATCGACCGCTCCCCCACGGTCACGCACCGGTTCATGACCCGCTGGCACGGCGAACCCGACCCCGATCACGTGCGGGCGATGGACGCCTACTTCGTGACCGCCGCCGAGCACGGGCTCAACACCTCCACACTCACCGCGCGGGTGATCGCCTCCACCGGCGCGGACGTCTCGACGGCGCTGTCCGGCGCGGTCGGCGCCCTCTCCGGTCCGCTGCACGGCGGCGCCCCGCCCCGCGTGATCCCCATGCTCGACGAGGTCGAACGCACCGACGACCCGCGCGGCGTGGCCACCGCACGGCTCGACCGCGGCGAGAAGCTCATGGGCTTCGGTCACCGCATCTACCGCGCCGAGGACCCACGGGCCGGGGTCCTGCGCACCGTCGCCCGGGAGGTCGGGGCGCCGCGTTACGAGGCCGCAGCGGCACTCGAACGCGAGGCGAACGCGATCTTCGCCGAACGCCGGCCGGATCGGACCATCTCGACCAACGTCGAGTTCTGGGCGGCGGTGATCCTGGACTACGCCGGCGTGCCGGTGCGGATGATGCCCGCCATGTTCACCTGTGCCCGCACAGCGGGGTGGTGCGCCCACATCCTGGAACAGAAACGGACGAACAAGCTCATCCGGCCGTCCGCCCGGTACACCGGTCCGGCTGCGCGGCAGCCCGAGGACGTGCCCGGTTGGGACACCATTAGGCTCTAACGCATGATCGAGATCCCCGCCGCGCTCAAGCCCGTCGACGGTCGCTTCGGTTGCGGCCCCTCCAAGGTCCGCCCGGAGCAGTTGCAGTCGCTGGTGGACACCGGAGCCTCGGTGTTCGGCACCAGCCACCGGCAGAAGCCGGTCAAGGACGTCGTCGGACGGGTCCGGGACGGCCTGCAGGATCTGTTCTCCCTGCCCGAGGGCTACCAGGTGGTACTCGGCAACGGTGGCACCACCGCCTTCTGGGACGCCGCCGCGTTCGGGCTGATCCGCGAGCGCAGCCAGCACTTCACCTACGGCGAGTTCTCCTCGAAGTTCGCCTCGGTCGCCAAGGGCAACCCGTTCATCGGCGATCCGGTGGTGGTCTCCGCGGACCCGGGCAGCGCTCCCGAGCTCACCGTCGCCGACGGTGCGGACGGCCCCGTCGATCTCATCGGCTGGGCGCACAACGAGACCTCGACCGGCGTCGCAGTGCCCGTCAGTCGCCTGGCCGGCAGCGAGAACGCGCTGATCGCGATCGACGCGACCTCGGGCGCCGGCGGCCTGCCGGTGGACATCGCCGATACCGACGTCTACTACTTCGCGCCGCAGAAGTGCTTCGCCGCCGACGGCGGCCTGTGGGTGGCGCTGATGAGCCCGAAGGCGCTGGACCGGGTCGCCGAGCTCAAGGCCGCCGGCCGCTACACGCCGGAGTTCCTGTCGCTGCCGATCGCGGTGGACAACTCCTCGAAGAACCAGACCTACAACACCCCGGCACTGGCCACGCTGCTGCTGTTCGCCGACCAGATCGAGTGGATGAACGGCAACGGCGGACTGGACTGGGCGGTCGGCCGCACCAAGGATTCCAGCGATCGCCTCTACTCCTGGGCCGAGGCCAGCGAGTACGCGACCCCGTTCGTGAGCGATCCCGCGCTGCGCAGCCAGGTGGTGGGCACCATCGACTTCGACGAGAAGATCGACGCCGCCGCGGTGGCGAAGGCGCTGCGGGAGAACGGCATCGTCGACACCGAGCCGTACCGCAAGCTGGGCCGCAACCAGCTGCGCATCGGCATGTTCCCGGCGATCGAGCCCTCGGACATCACCGCATTGACCAAGTGCATCGATTTCGTGGTCGAGCGCGTGTCGGCCGACGCGTAGCGAATCGAAGAACTACCCTTGCACCATGCAGGAACTGCGGGTTACGGGACTGAACGACGACGGCACGTCGGTGGTCTGCGAGGGCCCCGCGGGCCGGTTCCAGCTACCGATCGACGACACCTTGCGCGCGGCCGTGAGCGGTGAGCTCGCCGGCGGCGGGCAGACCGAGCTGGAACTGGGCTCGGACCTGTCGCCGCGCGACATCCAGGCCCGGATCCGCGCCGGTGCCACCGTCGACGAGATCGCCGAGCTGACCGGGGCGCCGAACCACCGGATCAAGCGGTTCGCCGGCCCGGTGCTGCTGGAGCGCTCCCGCGCGGCCGAGATGGCGCAGCTGGCGCACCCGGTGCGCGGTGACGGCCCGATGCACGCCACCCTCGCGGACGTGATCCGCACCGCGCTGGCCGAACGTGGTCACGCCGACACCACCGAGTGGGACGCCTTCAA
The DNA here is from genome assembly GCF_054780975.1 of Tsukamurella serpentis. Taxonomy (NCBI): domain Bacteria; kingdom Bacillati; phylum Actinomycetota; class Actinomycetes; order Mycobacteriales; family Tsukamurellaceae; genus Tsukamurella; species Tsukamurella serpentis. Next base: position 370,719 of record NZ_BAAGVH010000003.1, on the reverse strand, counting down.
GGGCGCCGACAACCGCTGGGTGGTGCGGATCTCGTGGAGCGTCGGCAAGTCCGGTAACCAGGCGCATTTCCGGTTCGCCCCGGGCGCGCACGGCGGCACGGCCTCCCCGGTCGACGAGACCGCACGCACTCTGCTCGATCCCGACGCCCGGCAGGGCCTGCGCAGCATCGAGCGCACCGTCGACGAGCCGCTGCGCGCGGTCCGCGCCGGCGACGAAACCCGCCCCGAGCGGGAACAGCCACGGCAGGCACGCGACCAGGCGCGCGAGTCCGCGCAGGCGCAGCTCCCGGCGGCAGCGGTGGGACAGAACAGCCGGCGGCACCCGGAGATGCCGTCATGGGAGGACGTGCTGCTCGGCGTCCGTAGTGGGAAGAACGGCTAAGGCGTGGGAGCGAACGCAGCCACGCTCTGGTTCATCGACGTGGCGGAGCCGAAGGGCATCCTGGCGATCGCCGGGAGGCCGGACGAAGCGGCGTCGCGGGCGATCGCCGAGCGCGTGCTCGGCGGGCCGGTGGCCGGCCGGCCCGAGTCCCTGGCCCGCGCAGCCGATCCCGCGCCCGGGCACGTGTACGTGGCCGCGTGGGGTGGTCTGACGGTGATCGCCCACGACGGTCTGCGCACCGATCATCCCGCGCAGCTGGACGACTCGTGGTGGGATCTCGTCCCCGCCGCCCGCGCTTTCCTGCTGGTCGCCGACGCCTCCCGGGCGGTCGGCGGGTTCGCCCTGCGCGCCGACGGCCGGGTCAAGCGCGCCTTCTCCGCGCATCCGGTGGACATCCTCGAGGACGAGGGCCTGCCCGAGTTGTTCGAGCGGCCGTTCTGGGCCGGTGAGCATCCGCTGACCTACGCCGAGGGCGTGGTCCCCGATGCCCGCGCACTGCCCTTCCACCCGATGGAGTTCTCCGAGCAGGCGAACCGGGAGCAGCTCGGTTTCCGGTACACCCATCCGCTGGCACCCACCGACCTCGATCCGGCGAGGATCCAGGTGATCGACTTCGTACTCGCCTCCGAGGTACCCGGGCCGGGCGCTCCCGGCCAGGTCCCGGCGGCGGCCGACGGCGGCGCGCAGCAATTCCCGGGCACGGGCACGGGCACGGGCACCGCTCCGGTCCAGCAGGCCCCGGACGCGCAGCAGGCGCCCGAGCGCGAGGAACGCGGTAAGGTCCGCAGCTTCTTCGGGTTCTAAGTCCGCTGCGCCGGCGTCCGGCGCAGCAGGTAGCCGCCGCACGCCGCGCAGGTGACCGCGGAGACCAGCCCACCCACCACCAGTGGGGCCGCGGGGCTGGTGGCGTCGGCGATCGCGCCGAGCAGCGGCGCCCCCAGGGGTGTCCCGCCGAGGAAGGCGAGCATGTAGATGCCCATCACCCGGCCCCGGAACTCCGGATCCACCGACAGTTGCATGATGTTCATCGCGGCGGTGGTGAACGACATCTGCAGCAACCCCACCGCCACCAGCAGCACCGCCACCACCGGGAACCAGGGCGTCAGCCCGGCCAGCAGCTGCACCGCCCCGAAGCCGCAGCCGCCGATCAGCGCCATCGGCAGCGACGCCTTCCCGGTGCGCCGGGCGGCCAGGAGCGCCCCGGTCAGCGTCCCGACGGCGAGCACCGTCGACAACAGTCCGTAGGCGTCGGCACCGAGGCCGAAACGCTGCCGGGCCAGCAGCGAGAGCGCGAGCGGGAAGTTGATCCCGAAGGTGGAGACGAAGAACACCGCGATCACCACCAGCAGCAGCTCCGGACGGCGCCGGACGTAGGCGAAACCGTCCCGCACCTGCCCCTTGGCCCGCTCCACCGGCGTTGAGGGGTGCAGCTCGGCCACCCGCATCGCCCCCAGGGCCGCCACGATCGCACCGGTGAACAGGGCGTTCACCGCGAACACCCAGCCGGTGCCCACCCCGGCGATGAGCAGTCCGGCGATCGCCGGTCCCACGATCCGGGCACCGTTGAAGACCATCGAGTTGAGTCCGATCGCATTCGGCAGCAGCTCCGGTCCCACCATCTCGACGGTGAAGGCCTGCCGGAACGGTGCGGCCACCGCGGCCGTGCAGCCGAAGACGAACGCGATCACGAAGACGTGCGCGAGCCGCACCGCACCGGTCAGCGTGAGCACCGCCAGGGCTGCCGCGCACAGCGCCGCAGCACTCTGGGTGTACATCAGCACCCGGCGCTTGTCGTACCGGTCGGCCAGTACCCCGGCCCACGCCGACAACAGCAGCGTCGGCCCGAACTGCAGCGCCATGACCACCCCGAGCACCCAGCCGCGCCCGTGCGCCAGATCGAGAACCAGCCAGTCCTCCGCGACCCGCTGCATCCAGGTGCCCACCAGGCTCACGGTCTGGCCACCGGCCCACAGCCGGTAGTTGCGGGTGCGCAGGGAGGCGAAGACCTTCGGCACCGGTTTATCGCGCCCGCTCGTAGAGGGCGAGCGCGGTGGCGGTGGCCACGTTGAGCGAGTCGGTTCCGCGGGACATCGGGATCGCGGCCCGCACCTGCGCCGCGGCCAGGGTCTCCGGCGTCAGGCCGGGGCCTTCAGCGCCCACCAGGTACGCCACCCGGTCGGGTCCGTCGGCCACCGCGCCGGCCACCGTCTCCTCGCCGGACGGGGTCAGCGCGACGGTGCGCAGCCCCGCCTCGGTCAGGGTGCGCAGGCCCGATTCCGGCCAGCCGGCGGGCGGAAGGTGGGCGAACGGGACCAGCAGCACGTGGCCCATCGAGACCCGGACCGCCCGCCGGTACAGCGGATCCGAACAGCGCGGGCCGAAGATCACCGCATCGGCGCTCAGGCCGGCGCAGTTGCGGAAGATCGAGCCCAGGTTCTCGTGGTCGTTCACCCCCTCCAGGACGACGACGGTGCGCGCACCGGCCAGCAGCCGGCCCACCGGCAGCGGCTCCGGCCGGTGCGCGGCGGCGAGCACTCCCCGGTTCAGGTGGAAGCCGACCACGTGGGCCATGAGCTCGGCGGTCACCTGATAGCGGGGCACCCCGGCCGCGGCGGCCTCCAGCCGGGCCAGCTTCGCCTCGGTGCCCATGATGGCGTGCGGCACGAAGCGGGAGGCGAGCATCCGCTCGACCACCGGCACGCCCTCGGCCAGGACCACGCCCCGGGACAGATCGGGACGTCGGTCCGCCGCGGAGAGGTCGCGGAAGTCGGTCAGCCTCGGGTCGTCCGGGTCGTCGATCGGGATCGTCGGTTGCGCCACCACCGCTCCAGCCTAGTATCGCGATCGCGCATGACCTTCACGAGAGCATGGATGTTTCTTTACGCACTCTCAACCCGATGCGGTTTCCCCCGATTCAATAATTGGTCCATACCACCCGAAGAATTGGTTCATACCAACTTGCCGCGCTCCCAGGAATTCCACAATGCGATAAATAGCAAACGGTCCCCTCGGAATGATTCCAAGGGGACCGTCGATTCAGGAACAGCGATCAGGCGCGTTTCTCCTCCGCCGCGATCAGGGCGTTGAGAATGCCGATGGCGCCGGTGAGCGTGGCGCGCTGGCCGTCGGAAAGCTCGTCGAGCTTGCCGCGCAGCCACGCCTCACGGGCGGCCGCCTCTCCCGAGATGATCTGTTCACCCTGGTCGGATAGGCTGACGATCACCTGCCGGCCATCGGTCGGGTGCGGCGTACGCCGGACCAGGCCGAGGTCGGCGAGGGAGGCGATCACCCTGGTCATGGACGGCGGCTGCACCCGTTCGCGCGCCGCCAGTTGGCCGGGGGTGAGCGGTCCTTCCGCCGCGAGGGCGTTCAACGCGGACAGCTGTGTCAAGGAGACGAGCGAATCGCGACGCCGCCCACGTAGATGGCGGGCGAATCGCACAGTGGCGAGTGAGAGATCCCCTGCCAGCCGATCGTCAATTTCAGTCACGGCGTTTAGAGTACATCTTTAAGAAATCCATCGGCGCACGAACCCCGGGAGAACTCATGAACGGACAAACGAACCCGTCGAGCGGCTCGGTTGACGTTCCCGCGCTCCCGCGGGCACTCACCCAAGCGCTTCCCGTGGTGATCGCCGGAACGGTGTTGTTCTCCGTTTCTTTGATCATCACCTTTCTCATGCGAAACATGTTCGGGGAGGCCTGGATCGTGTCCGCCTGCGGGGTCGGGGTCGGTGCGGCCGGGGCCGCGGTGCTCACCGCACAGCTGCGGGCGGCCCGGCGGGGCGACCGGGGCGCGCAACGCGGCCTCGTGTGAGACTCACCACCCACAGGCCCAGCGCCACCACCAGCGCGCCGATCAGCCAGCCCGCCAGTACATCGGTCATCCAGTGCGCGGCCAGGTACACCCGGCTCATCCCGATCGCGAACGTCGCCGCCAGCGCGAGAGCGATCGGCCACCGCCGGCCGGTGAGCGCCACCGCGGCGACCGCCAGCACCCCGAACACCACCATCGAGTTCAGTGCGTGCCCGGACGGGAAGCTCAGCGAGTCGATCTCCACCAGCCGCGGCGGAATCGACGGCCGCTGCCGCCCGAACATCAGCTTGAGCAGGTTCATCAGCCCCCACGCCAGCAGCGAGGTCACCGCGCAGTAGGCGGCCCAGGCCCGGTGCCCGAGACGCAGCAGCCACACCGTCCCGGCGAGACCGATCAGGATCAGCGAGACGGTGCTCCCGACCAGCGTGATGCCCTTGACCACCGCGGTCAGCAGATCGGACCGGATCGAGACCATGGTGTCGAGCACGGCACCGTCGAACCGGTTCGGCCACTGCCCCGGGTTCACAGCATGTCCCCGTCCACGTGCAGCACGCCGTCGGCGAGCCAGTACCGGACCCGGCGCCGCTCGCCGGCCACCTCGACCATCAGTTCCTCGTGCACCTGCACCTCCTGTCGGTCCGGCAGTTCCCCGAGCGCCTGCGCCACGGTGACCGCCGGATGAGTACCCGCGGCGAAGCGCTCGCCCCGGGAGAGAATCGTCGCCGGCTCCTCGCCGGCCAGGGGAAGATCCAGGGTGGCGGCCAGTGCCACGGCCCGGTCGATCCCGCCGAAGACCAGCGGTAGGCCGGTGAACCGCAGGTGCGGCGCGTCCAGCACTGCGGCGTCATCGGCGTCCACCACCGCCCCGTCGAAACAGCGGACCTGCGCCGGAAGCCGGGCCAGCTCGCGTCCGGCGATCTCCCGGTGCGCGGCGGTGATCGCCGCCGTGGTCGGGGTACGGTCCGGGTCGGCGAGCGCATCGGCGAGGACCTGTGCGTCGGCGTCCGAGCGGACCCTGGTCAGCAGGGCCGCGCGCAGCCGGCCGGCGTCCGGGTGCGTACACGGCTCCAGCAGGCCGGCGAAGGTCTCGTCGTCGGGGCAGCGCAGCCGCCCGAGTCCGGTCCGGGTGCGCAGCCACCAGGCGGTGTAGCCGTCCGGATCGTCGAGCACCCCGGGCAGGTCGGCGAGCAGGGTCAGCGCCGGCTCCCAGTGCGCCACCAGGTCCAGGTCGCGGGCCGCGATCAGCTCGTCGGGCTCCGCGTCCAGCTGGTCCCACCACTGCCGCGCACCGTCGAGGGTCTCGTCCGGTTCGGTGGGCAGCGCCTCGCGGAGCACCCCGAACGACCAGCCCACCCCGATGGCGCGCAGCGCCTGCACCGGGTACCGGGCCTCGAAACCGGGGTCGACGGTGCCGTACGGGTGGTCCGCGACCAGTGCCGCTCGCAGCGGAGCCTGCGCGGTCAGCAGCTCGTCCGCCGGGTACAGCTCCCCGTCGTCGCCCGGGACCGGGAGCAGCCCCAGCCAGCCGGGGCCGGGCTCGGCGCCGCCGGTCTGCGCCAGCAGCCCGAGCACCGCCTCGGTGAGGCCGACGTCGGCGTCGCCGGGGCCGGCGTCCCAGTCGATACCGGCCACCTCCTCACGCAGCGCCGGATCGCCGAGCAGGTCGACGGGGCTGAGTCTGCGGGCACCGGCCCGTTCCAGCAGCGGGTGCGCGGCGGCCGGGTGCACGATCCGGGCCCAGTCGATCCGGGCCAGGGTGGCCGCGTCGCCGGTCACCAGGGCGGCGCCGCGGGCACCGGTGACCACGCGGCCGTCGGCCAGGGGCACCGGGAGTGCACCGAGGTCGTCGGCCCGCAACCGGGCGGCGTCGAGCGCGGCGTAGAACTCGCCGTACCAGGTGGGATCGCGGTCACGAGGGGCCGCGTCGGCGAGGTCGGCGGCGGTCAGTCCGCGGGCGCCGAGGGCCACCAGCCGGGCCGCGTCCGGCGCTGCCGACAGATCCGGCGGCACCAGCGGCAGCACCTCGCGCAGCAGCCGGTACAGCTCGTCGGTGAGGTCGGGCACCACTGCGGCACGGTCCGGGCGCAGCCGGGCACCGTCGGGTCCGGTCAGCCACGGATGCCCGCGCAGCTCGTCCTCGATCGCCTCCCGCAGCAGCGCGTCGACCGCGCCGGCGGGCGGGGTGCGGGGCGGGAGCAGTGCCATCGGGTCGTCCTGCTCCGCGAGGAAGGCGGCGTAGCCGCGCGCGGCGAGCGCGATGTCGGCGCCTGGGTGCAGGTGCCGTCGGTCCGGGGTGGTCGGCAGATCGGCGATCACCCGCACCGGGAGGGTCAGCGGCTCGTCGGTGACGGTCGGGGCGTGTAGCCGCCGGGCGTCCGCACCGATCACCCAGCGGGCGTGCGGACCGTATCCGGTCACCAGATCCGGACGCTCGAAGCGCCGCTCGCCGACGGTGATCGCGGCCAGCGCGGGAAGGTCCAGGAGCAGGTCGAGGGCTTGTTCGGTGAACTCGCCGAGCAGTGCGGGGTCGGCGCCGATCAGCACCACCTCGGTGTCGTAGCCGGCCCGCGGGGCGGTCGCCACCGGGTAGGGCAGGCGCATCACGGCGACCTGCTCACGGCCGGCGTCGGCGCGCGAGCGTCGCCCGGAGAATTCGATACCGCCGCCGGTCGAGCGCAGCTGCACGTGGTCGGTCACGGTGAGTACCGCCGCGAAGCCCACCCCGAACCGGCCGACCGGGCCGCTCCCCGGACCCGGTCCGGAGGCCGCCGATTTCGGTGACACGCGCAGCGCGGCGAGAGAGGCTACGCCCGCCCGGCTCAGCGGGGCGCCGGTGTTGGCGATGTGCACGCCGTCGGACTCGGCCCAGACGGCGATCTCACCGGCCGGGTCGGCGCCGGCGATCATGGCGGCGTCGGCAGCGTTCTGGGCCAGTTCGACGACCAACCGGTCGCGGTAGCCGACGGTCACCAGGTCGCGTTCGGCCGCGAGGTCCTCGGCGGCGCGGGTGGGTGAATCGCGCCAGGTGGTCAGGGTCGCGCTGCGCAGCGCGGAGGTTCCGAACGGGTCGGCGGGCATCTCAGGCCTGCTCGGCGGGAACCTTCTCCACGGCGCCGTCGTCGTAGGGCTCGTAGGCGGGGCTCCCCTGGCCCGACGGTGCCACCACCGAGGAGTGCGCGCCGCAGCCGTAGTGCGCGTGCACCACGTGCCCATCGGCGGAGTACTCGTTGCCGCACACGCCGAAGGAGGCCCGCAGGGCGCCGGCCAGCGGCAGGTAGAAGGCGCAGTCACCGCAGTGATGGCGGGTGGACCGGGCCATCTCCGAGTCCGGGCCGAAGGCGCCGTGCAGCCAGCGCTGCGCAGCGTCGATGCGGCCGAACCGCGACATCACGCGTTCGAGGTTCACGCCGATCTCACCGGCCACCTCGTCGACCGCGGGGTCGCCGGAGAGTGCGTATCCGGGTTCGATCCGCTCGTCGTTCTCCCGGGGCGGGAGCACGTCTCCGGGGGTGAGATCACCCGCGCGGATGCGCTCCTCCCAGGGCACCCACTGCGGGGCGGTCAGCGAACCGGGGCCGGGCAGCAGCGCCGTCTCGGACACGGTCAGCTCACCGTCGGGGGTCGTGGCGATCACCGCGCACCACTGCCAACCGCGGTAGGCGGGCAGGTTCGCCTCGAAGTAATGGGCCGCGGCGAACTCGTCCTCGACGACGGTGGCGACGTGCGCACCGACCGGTGCGCCCTCCTCGGCCTCCAGCGCGGCGCGCGCGAGGTCGAGCGCGTCGGCTGACTGCAATGCGGAACTCACCCCTCAAGTGTGCCGCATCGCCTCGTCGAACCCGAAACCTGGGCCGAACGCCCGCTCGGACGCGTGTCGGTGGAATGCGGAACAATGGGACCGGTGAGCGGTCATCCGGGGAACCAGCAGTATCCCCCCGACGAGCCCCGGCGCCGTCCGGGGCAGGTGTCGCGTACCCGCGCCGGGAGCAGTGCCGGAGCCGGGAACGGCGGGAGCGCCCCGCCGGATTCCTCGGGCGCGCGGCCGCAGTACCGCGCCAACCACCACCTGCCCCCGCTGGACGAGACACCCACCCCGGCACAGGAGCGGGCGGCGCAGCGGACCCGGCGGCGGATGCCCCGCAAGCTCACCGTCACCCGGGTGGCGGCGATGCGCAGCCGGGAGATCACCGAGGCCGGCATCGCGCAGTGGCATCGCGCCACCCGCGCCGACGGTGCCGACAAGTCCGGCCTGACCGCACTGACCTACCCGGTGATCCTCAACAACGCGGTCGACGCCGCGCTCATGGTGGCGCTGGCGAACACCCTGTTCTTCGCCGCGGCGCAGGCCGAGTCCAAGTCGAAGGTGGCGTTGTACCTGCTGGTGAACATCGCCCCGTTCGCGGTGATCGCCCCGTTCATCGGACCGCTGCTGGACCGGATCCAGCACGGCCGGCGGATCGCGCTGGCCGCGTCCTTCGGGATCCGGGTGGCACTGGCGGTGCTGCTGATCACCAATTGCTCCTACGATCCCGTGCTCAACACCGTCAACTTCGATCCGTGGGTGCTCTATCCGTGCGCGCTGGGAATGATGGTGATGAGCAAGTCCTTCTCGGTGCTCAAATCCGCGGTGATCCCGCGGGTGCTGCCACCGTCGATCGACCTGGCCCGGGTGAACTCACGGCTCACCCTGTTCGGGCTGGTCGTGGGCTCGGGTGTGGGGGGTGCGATCGCTTCCGGCGCCGAGTTCGGGCTCAGCCGCATGCTGCACATCCCGGGCGCGATGTACGTGCTGATCGGATTCGCGGTGGCCGGTGCGGTGCTGTGCATGCGGATCCCGAAACGGGTGGAGAAGACCACCGGCGAGGTGCCCACCACCTGGTCGTACAGCGGCGCTGTGGACCGCGGAGCACGCGCCCCGCGCGGATCGTCGGGTTTCGGAGCGGCCCTGAAGAACCTGCGGGCGCCGCTCGGGCGCAGTGTGGTCACCGGGCTGTGGGGCAACACCACGATCCGGGTGCTCACCGGTTTCCTCACCCTCTACATCGCCTTCTACAGTAAGGCCGAGCAGGCAGCAGGGGCCAGCGCCACCGATTCACTGCTGATCATCGGCGCCATCGGGGCGGCCGCCGGGGTGGGTAATTTCCTCGGCAACGGCGTCGGCGCGCGCCTGGAACTGCCGAAACCGGCCCGGATCGTGGTCCAGGTGACGGTGATCAGCACCGTCGGCGCGATCGCCGCGGCGATCTTCGGGGATCTGATCGTCGTCGGGATCGCCACGTTCCTCGCCTCCGGGGCGTCCGCGCTCGGCAAGGTCTCCCTCGACGCCGCGATCCAGGACGACCTGCCCGACGAGTCACGGGCCTCGGCCTTCGGCCGTTCGGAGACCGCGCTGCAACTGGGCTGGGTGGGCGGTGCCGCACTCGGCGTACTGCTGCCTCCCACGCTGTGGATCGGCTTCGCCGTGGTGGCCGCGATCATGGCGCTCGGTACCCTGCAAACAGTGCTCACCCACCGCGGCGGATCGCTGATCCCGAACGTCGGCGGCAAGCGCCCGGAACACGTCCCACCCACCATGAACGGGGTCTGAAGATGATCAAGCCCAGCCGGAACCTGCTGATCGCCGGGGCGGTGTTCGCAGTGGCCGTGGCGGTCCTGATGACCTTCACCGTGCTCGCCGCGCTGGACAAGCGCAAGCAGCCCGCGCCCCGTCCGGTGCTCAGTGCCACCGCGGGGGCGACGATGCTCGCCGTGCCGCCGCTGCAGTACTGCCAGAACATCGCCCGGCTCGAATGCGATGCACCGGCCAAGCCGACCAAGCTGGGTGTCGAGCCCGGGCAGGCGATCGTGATCTCACTGCCGGACTACATCACCTCGCGGCCGTGGTCGGTCACGGTGCAGCGGTTCGACACCGAGTCCGGGAAGGCCACCGTCGAGACCACCACGCACACCCGTCCCACCGAGGACACCCTGGTGCTCAAGTCCACCGACAAGCTGCTGCTCGCGGCGGTCGAGATCAACGTGCCCTCGATGGTGCAGGATCAGTTCGGGAACCTGGTGGCGCAGGCGCTGTGGGGCATCGACACCCTCGCCGAGAGCGTGGCCAAGGACTTCGTCCTGGTGCAGAAGCCCTGAGCCGGCCCGCAGGCGCGCCCGCTACGAGTCGAGTTCGCGGGCGATCTCGCGGAGCACCTTGGCGATCTGCTCGGAGGCCTTGCGGTCTGGATACCGGCCCTTGCGCAGTTCCTGCTGCACGCTGCCGTCGAGCAGCTGGATCATGTCCTCGATCATCCCGTGCAGCTCGTCCGCCGGGCGACGGCTCGCGGCCGGCCGGCGGCCGCCGCGCTGGGCACCCGCGGCCGTGCCGCGTGCCACGCTGGGGGCGGGTTCGAGCACGGCCACCGTCAGTGCCTGCGGGCCGCGGCGTCCGGCGGCCATGGAGAACTCGACGCGCTGACCGGGCTTGAGGCCCTCGGCACCGTCGGGCAGCGCGGACGATCGGACGTACACGTCCTCCCCGCCCTCCTGGGAGAGGAAGCCGAATCCCTTGTCCGTGTCGTACCACTTGACCTTGCCGGTAGGCACCGTCATCACCCGCTCTGCTGGAAAGAACACAAAACGCGCCCCGCGACTGCGGGACGCACAGGGATAGTCTAGACGGGTGGGCAAGTCCGTTTCCGTCGCCGTCTCCGTCTCGATCGCACTGTTCGCGATCGGGCTGATCGCGATCGCCGTCCTGTTCCTGACGCCGGTCCTTGCAGACGGTGTCACAGCACCCACCTGGGTGTACCTGCTCACGCCGCTGGCCCCGATGGCCCTGATGGTGGGCACGATCGCGGTGATCCTGGGCGGAGGTACCGCAGACCGGGAGGACCGCGGGTGATCGACCTGGTGGACCGGTACGGCCGGGTGGCGCGGGATCTGCGGGTCTCGCTCACCGACCGGTGCAATCTGCGCTGCACGTACTGCATGCCCGCCGAGGGCCTGCCCTGGCTGGCGAACGAGCACCTGCTCTCCGGTGCCGAGATCGGCCGGCTGCTGACGATCGCGGTGGAGCGCCTGGGGATCACCGAGATCCGGTTCACCGGCGGCGAGCCCCTGCTGCGGGCGGACCTGGAGCAGATCGTGGCGCATGCGGCGAGGCTGGCCCCGCGGCCGGAGATCTCCCTGACCACCAACGGGCTGTCGCTGGCTCGGCACGCCGACGCGCTGGCGGCGGCCGGGCTGGACCGGGTGAACGTCTCACTGGACAGCGTCGACCGGGACGCCTACGCCCGGGTCACGCGGCGGGACCGGCTCGACGACGCACTGGCCGGCCTGCGGGCCGCGGCCGCAGCCGGATTGACCCCGGTGAAGGTGAACGCGGTGCTCGGCCCGGGGCGCCTCGACGACGCCGCTCCCCTGCTCCGGCTGTGCCTGGACGCCGGTTACGAGTTGCGGATCATCGAGCAGATGCCGCTCGACGCCGGGCACACCTGGGAGCGGAGCACCATGATCACCGCCGACGCGGTGCTGGGGCGGTTGCGCCGCGAGTTCACCCTCACGCCCGACGGGGCGCCGCGCGGCAGCGCTCCTGCGGAGCGGTTCGTGGTCGACGGTGGTCCGGCGACGGTCGGCATCATCGCCTCGGTGACGCGCCCGTTCTGCGGTGATTGCGACCGGGTGCGGCTGACCGCCGACGGGCAGATCCGCACCTGCCTGTTCGCGGCCGATGAGACCGACCTCAAGCCGCTGTTGCGCGGCGGCGCGTCCGATGCCCGGATCGCCGAGGCCTGGGCCGCGGCGATGCTGGGTAAACAGGCCGGGCACGGGATCGACGATCCATCGTTCCTGCAGCCGACCCGCCCGATGAGCGCGATCGGCGGCTGAGGTGCTGATCCGTTACTTCGCCGCGGCGCGGGCCGCGGCCGGAACGCCGCAGGAGAACCTCGAGGTTCCCGACGGCGCCTCGGTGGCGCAGATCGCGGAACTGCTGGTGGCGCGGCATCCGGCGTTGCGGCCGCTGTTGCCGCGCTGCGGCTACCTGCTCGACGAGGTGGCCGTGCGCGATACCGCCGCGCCCGCCACCGGGGCGGTGCTCGACGTGCTGCCGCCGTTCGCCGGGGGCTGAGAACGGCCGTCGCGCGCCCCCGGCAACGGGCGACGCGCGACGGTCGATCAGGTGGAACAGGCGACTCAGGCCGCAGAGCTCGCCTCCGAGTCGGCCTCCGGTTCTGCCGAGGCAGTCGAACCAGCGGACGCAGCCGGGACAGAGCCGCCACTGCTGGAGTTGCTGGCGGCAGAGACACCGCCGTCATCGGCTGGAGCGCCGCTGGTCCCGGCAGAAGCACCGCCGTTCCCTGCAGGAGCACCGCCGGCATCGGCAGGAGCGCCGCTGGTCCCCGCAGGAGCACCGCTGTTCTCGGCAACAGCTCCGATGTTCGCCGCAGGGGCGCCCGCAGGCGCAGCCGTGCTGGCGGCGGTCACGGGAACCGCACGTTTCGGCGCCCGGACCTCCAGCTTGTTCTCGGTCGCTTCCTCCGGCTTGACCACCGGCTTGTTCTCCGCTTCGGACACGGTGCCGGGCTGGCCCCCGCCGCCGATGACGGCCGGCTCCTCGGGCGCCGGCAGCACCGGATACCCAACCAGCCAGTCGGCGTTGGGGGCACCGCTGAACGTGGACAGACCCGATTGGGTCCGGCGTTCGTCCTTCTTGCCGATCTTGTCCAGTACAGCGAGCCGGTTGGACAGCGTTGAGGCCTCGCCGTTCAGCCGCTCGAACTCCTTACGCGCGGTGGCGGCCTCGACCATCTTCTTCCTCATGTCGTCGTACAGCCGCGACAGTTCTTCGGCCGCGACATCAAACTTCTTCATCGCGTCGGCACGGGCAGCAGCGGTCGTGGCGCCATGCATTGCGGCTGCAGCCGCGTTGGCCCTCTCCACCCCCCGGTCAAGCGCCTTCTCGGCCTCCGCATGGATGGCCGCGAGGGCTGTGCTGCGCTCTTGTGCCTCCGCGGTCTTGATGGCCGCGGCGACGAGTTCTGCCTGCATGGTGGTGCGCCGCTTCTCCAGTTCGGCCGGCGTGGCCGCCTTGAGGCTGTCGACCTCCCGGGCTACGGCGATGACCTTCTTCGCCTCGGCGGTTTTCGCCTCGGCGGCCTTGAGATCCGCGCCGGCCTTCTTGACCTTGGCTGCGGCCTCCGTGAGACTCTTGGCCGCCTTGCTTGCCTTCTCCTGAGCCTCGGCGAACTTCTGCTTCGCGGCCTTGGCCTTCGCCTCGGCGGCGGCCTTGGCCTCACCGGTTGCCGCTTCCGCGGCCTTCTTGGCCGCTGCGGCCTTGTCACGGGCACGCGCCTTCTCGACGTTGGCCACATCGGCCGCCGTCCGCAGCGGGTCGAGCGCACCCTTGAGCTCGGTCAGCTTCTCCCGCTTGGCCTTCTCGTCCTTGGCGGCGAGTTCGGCCGCCTGCACTGCGGCCAGTTCCTTGGCGCCGATCACCACAGGGTTCCAGGCAGCGGTGAGTGCTGCGACCTTGGCTTGCACCGACGCGGCCTGCGCCACCGGGTATCCGGCGATCGCCGCGGCGGACTTCCTGAAGGCCTCCGAGATCAGTGGGCCGACGTCGCCGAAGCGGCCCTCGAAGACGGCCTTCGGCACCGAGGTCAGCAGGCCGTAGAAGTTCTGGTAGACGGAGAGCGCCACCTGCCCGGCACCGTAGGCCGCGGCGACCGGGATGCCGAGGACGTCCATCGTGGCCAGGAACCGGGACGGCGCGGGCACCACGAGCGGTGCATCGGCGACCGGCTTCGGGCCCATTCCGGTCCGGATCCAGGTCGCCGAGTCTGCGACGGCCTTGTTGAACAGGCCCGACACGGCGCTGAAGTCGGCCCGCAGCATCGCATTCGGCACGTCCGACGCCAACTGGTACCAGACCGTGTACACGCCCTTGCCCACCCGGAAGACCCGCTCCACCTCGTCCACCGGCAGGCCCGCCTTGGCCAGGATGTCGGCCACCGGCTTGGGCAGCACCTTCATCTCAGTGGCCTTTTCGGCGAGGGTGGGCCCGGAACCCTCCATGGCCTCGCCGGTGGCCACGGTGATCGAGCTGAGCCCACCGGTCGACCGGGCCGGCAGGTTCTGCACCGTTCCCGGAATCGCCGCACCCGGCACGACGGAGTTACTCGTCACCGCACCCGATACCGGCGCGGCCGCCACTGCGACCGCGGCAGCCACCGCGGCCAAAGAAATCGCCCTGTTCCTCATACCCTCTAGTTTCTGATCGCAAATCTGGATTGGGTGCCCTTTTCGCCCTATAACGGATGATTCGGACAGGGGAACGGTAATCCCGAGCTTCAACTAAGGCAACCCTGAGGTTGTGTTAGGCGCCTGCATCGGGAGGTATCCCGGTCGTGACATTTTTCACATCACCTAAAATCACGGCCCGGTAACGGTTGGGCCTCGGGGCGGATTCTGTTACCGTCGCTGGGGGCCGCAGCAGCGACCACCGGACCGGCCGTAGCGCAGAGCTTCGTCCAGCGGACGATCCGGGAAATGCACCACTGATCTACATCTGGACGAAGGCGGAGGAACCACCGCGGCCACCCGGCCGCTGGGCTTATGCCCTAGGGGTCAAGCCGGTACCGGCCGAGCAGCCTCTCGCTCGAACCCGACAGCTAACTTCGCACGCGCGTAGAGAGGAAGACTTCACAGACATGGCTCGTCACCGCAAGCAGTCCACCACCGCCCGTACCGCCGTCAAGGTCGCTGCGACCGGCGCAATGCTCGGTGGTGCAGGTCTCGCACTGTCGGCTCCCGCCGCGAACGCCGCCCCCGATTCCCAGTGGGACAAGGTCGCCGCGTGCGAGTCCGGTGGTAACTGGGGCATCAACACCGGCAACGGCTACCACGGTGGCCTGCAGTTCGCACCGTCCACCTGGAATGCCTACGGCGGCCAGCAGTACGCGCCCACCGCCAACCAGGCCTCCCGCGCGCAGCAGATCGCGATCGCGGAGAAGGTCCTCGCCGGCCAGGGCAAGGGCGCTTGGCCCACCTGCGGCAAGGGCCTCGGCGCTCCGACCCCGCGCACCGTCTCGCCGACCGACACCGGCACCTCCACCAAGCCGGTCACCAAGCCCGCTACGAAGCCGGCCGCTCAGGCCGCCAAGCCCGCCGTGAAGCCGGCCGCTCAGGCCGTGAAGCCGGCCGTGAAGCCGGTCGCTCAGGCTGCGAAGCCGGTCGCCGGTGCCACCACCAACGCGGCGTACATCCAGCAGATCATCTCGCAGGCGCAGAGCGGTGGCCAGCAGGTCGATCCCGCCGTGCTCGCGATGCTGCAGCAGGCTGCTGCCAAGGGCTTCTGAGCTCAGTAGATCTCGACACCGAACGGGTCGACGGCCACGTGCTGCCGGCCCGTTCCGTCTTTCCCGGCCCGGTGTCCCACGGCCCGGAGTGGTCGAGCCCTGTTTCAGGCGCTGCCGACCCACTCGTCGGTTCCATCGCTGAAACGCTGGTGCTTCCACACCGGAAGCGCCGCCTTGACCGCGTCCACCACGTCCGCGCAGGTCGCGAAAGCGGCACCCCGGTGATCAGCGGAGACGGCGACCACCAGCGCGGCATCGCCGATCGCCAGCTCCCCCACCCGGTGCGAGACCGCGATCGCCCGGACCCCGTCGGCCCGGGCCGCCTGCTCGCGCACCACCTCGTCGAGCACTCGTGCGGCGGTGGGGTGCGCCGAGTAGTCGAGGGCGGTGACGCTACGGCCACCGTCGTGATCGCGGACCGCACCGACGAAACCGACCACGGCACCGGACTCGGAGCGGGTCACCAGCGCCTCGTGCGAGGGCAGGTCGATCGGCCGCTCGGTGAGCTGCGTCAGGACCACATCAGCCATGGTCTCCGCCACGGATCTGATCCAGCGCGTGCAGGATCACCCCGTCGAGTACGGCCAGCCCGTCACGCACGCCCCCGGCCGAACCCGGCAGATTCACCACCAGTGCCGAGCCGGCCACCCCGGCGAGTCCGCGACTGAGCACGGTGGTCGGAACGTCCGGCAGCCCGGCCGCGCGGATCGCATTGGCCAGGCCCGGGATCTCGAAGGTCAGCACACCCCGGGTCTCCTCGGGGGTGCGGTCGGACGGGGTCAGCCCCGTCCCGCCGGTGGTCAGCACCACCGCATCGCCGCGACGGACCGCCGCGCGGATCTCCGCGCCGACCTCGGAACCGTCGGGCACCACGATCGGGCCCATCACCTGGAAGCCGCGTTCGAGCAGCCAGGAGACGATCGCCGGGCCGGTGGTGTCCTCGCGCTCGCCCTGCGAGGCGCGGGTGGAGGCGACGATGACGGTGGCCGCCCGGTCGCGGGAGTGTCGTGCTGGTTCAGTCATCGCGCTGCCACCGTCCGGTCTTGCCGCCCTCCTTGGAGAGCACCCGCACGTCGGTCAGCACCGCGGCGGGGTCGAGGGCCTTGATCATGTCGTGCAAGGTCAGTCCCGCCACCGAGACCGCGGTCAGCGCCTCCATCTCGACACCGGTGCGGCCGGTGCAGCGCACCGTCGCGGTGATGGCGATCTGCGCGCCGGAGGCCTGTAGATCGACCTCCACCCCGGAGATCGGCAGCGGATGGCACAGCGGGATCAGGTCGGAGGTGCGCTTGACCGCCATGATGCCCGCGATGCGGGCGGTGGCCAGCACGTCCCCCTTGGGGACAGCACCGTCGGCGATCGCGGCGATCACCGCCTCGGTGGTGCGCAGCACCCCGGCCGCCACCGCCCTGCGGCTGGTGACGTCCTTGTCCGACACGTCGACCATGCGGGCCGAGCCCGCATCGTCGACGTGCGTCAGTCCCACGTGGTCAGCGATTGACTCGCGTGACCGGGTGCACGTAGGCCACGTGCTCCTGCGGGAAGGTGAGGTCGCCGAAGGGCGAGAGCGCTCCGACCACCGGTGCCGCGAACTCGGTCACGGCGTGATCCGCCGCACCGCTCTGCGCGCCGGGCCAGCCGTTGTCGACGTACGCGGCCTTCTTGGTATTCGAGGTCTCAGACACGTCGCTATTCTGACATGCTCCGCCCCTGCACCCGACCTCTAGGCTTGTATCGGTGAGCAGTATTCCGGCGTCGGCGGCCCTCGCCAAGTGGCTGCGTGAACGCAGTGACGCCGAGATCACCGACCTGCTGGCCGCCCGCCCCGACGTCGCGATGCCGGTACCTGCGGGTTTCTCGGTGCTCGCGACTCGCCTACTGAGCCCGTCGTCGCTCGGCCGGGTCGCCGAACGGCTGAACCTGCTGGACCTCGCCGTCCTGGAGATCGTGCTCGCCCGCGATGGCATCACGCCGGACGAGGTGGCCACCCGGCTGCGTGGACGCGCGCTCAAGAAGCAGGTGCTGGCCTCGGTGACCGGCCTGCGGAGGCTCGCTCTACTGCGCGGCGAGCACCGGTTGCATTCCTGCCCCGCGGTGCGGGAGGCGATGCCGTGGCGATCGGCGCAGCTGAGCGGACAGGCCGATCTCGCGGCGATCGACGCCGCCCTGGCCGCCGCCGGACCACAGGAGCGTTCGCTGCTGGACCGGCTCGCCGAGGGCTCACCGCTGGGCCGCACCGCAGCCGCCGGACCGGGCACCGCGCCCGATCACCCGGTGCAGAGGATGCTGGCCGCGGGGCTGCTGCAGCAGATCGACCACCAGACCGTGGAGCTGCCGTGGGAGGTACGGGCCCGGCTGCGCGGCGAGCTTCCCCTGGGGGCCTCGCTCAAGCCGCCGGTGCTCGACGGTGCCCCGGTCCCCGGCGTGGACGGCGCCGGCGCGGTCGCAGCGCTGGAACTGTTGCGGCACGCGGACGATCTGCTCGCGGTACTCGGGTCGGCCCCGGCGGCGCGGGTCAAGGCCGGCGGGATCGGGGTGCGCGAGCTGCGCCGGGTGGCCAAGGCCGCCGAGGTAGACGCCGACGACGCCACCGGTCGCGCCGCCCTGATCGTCGAACTCCTGGCCGCTGCCGGCCTGATCGCCGAGGGCGAGCTGGACGGCGAGGAGGATTCGGTGTTCGCGCCGACGGTCACCGTCGACGAGTGGCAGCGGTCCGCTCCGGCGGATCGATGGGCGCTGCTCGCCGGCACCTGGATCGAGTTGCGCCGCCGCCCGGAGATGATCGGCAGCCGCGGCGAGCACGGCATCGTCGGGCCGCTGCACCGGGGCGCGCGCAGCACCGTCGCTGAACAGGACCGGCGCGCGGTGCTCGATGCCCTGGCACTGGCTCCGGCCGGAACGGCGCCGTCGCTGCCCGAGCTGCACGCGGCGATCCGGTACGCCCATCCGTCCTGGTTCCGGCGGCTCACGCACCAAGGCATCGGGCGGATCGTGGCGCAGGCGCAGGCCGTGGGCCTGGTCGCCGGTGGCGCGCTGACCGCGGCGGGACGTGCGGCGGCCGGCTCCGGAAGCACCGCACAGGAGATGGCGCTGGCACTGCCGAAGCCGGTCGAGGAGTTCCTGCTGCAGGCGGATCTGACGCTGACGATCCCCGGTCCCACCACGCACGATTTCGCCGCCTCGGTCGCGTTGGTCGCGGACCTGGAATCGGCGGGCGGCGCGGCGGTGTACCGGGTGACCGAGGCCTCCGTGCGTCGCGCCCTGGACAGCGGCCGGACGGCCGCGGAGGTGCACGCCTTCGTCGCCGCGCACGCCGTGACACCGGTACCGCAGGGCATCACCTACCTGGTCGACGATGTCGCGAGGCGGCACGGAGCACTGCGGGCGGGGGTGGCCGGTTCCTTCCTGCGGTCGGAGGATCCGGCGCTGATCGCAGCGGTGCTGGCCTCCCCCGCTGCGCAGGCTCTGGCGCTGCGGGCAGTGGCGCCGACGGTGCTGATCGCGCAGGTTCCCCTCTCGGATCTGGTCGCCGGTCTGGCCGCGGCGGGCTTCTCCGCGGCGGCGGAGGACTCCCGCGGGGTGGTGGTGGATCTGCGACCTCCGGCGATCCGGCTGCCCGCACCGCGGTACCGGGCGCCGGCGGCGCAGCCCACGGCGGATCAGCTCGCCGAGGCAGCAGTGCAGATCCGTCGCCAGGACGTGCCGGCACGCCCCGGGGAGACCCGCGCTTCCGGTCCGGAGCTGGTGGAACTGCTGGTCGCGGCCGCCGGTTCGGGCAGCACCGTCGAACTCGGGTACGTCGATTCGAACGGCGTATTCACCCGGCACCTGGTGGTACCCGAGTCGGTGCGGCACGGTCAGCTCACCGCGCTCGACGGTGACACTCCCCGCCGGTTCGCCCTGCACCGGGTCACCACCGCCGAGTACGTGCAGTAGCCCCGTTCGACTCTGACCGTGGCCTCGGATCGTACATTAATTGACTGACCGCTCAGTTATTAATTAGAGTGAGAACATGGCCCGCACCTCCGACCCCGCCCTCATCGCCCGTCGGCGCGCCACGATCCTGGAAGCCGCCGCCGCGGAGTTCTCCGCCGCGGGTTTCGAGCGCGCCCGCGCCGCTGACATCGCCGCTCGCGCCGGTGTCAGCTCCGGAACCGTCTTCTACTACTTCACCGATAAGGCCGGCCTGTTCCGCGCCATGTTCGACGCGGATATCGCCCGCAATACCGAGATCCGGGACCGCGCTCTCGCGCAGAGCGACCCGCGCGCCGGAGTGGCGCTGGTGATCGACGCACTGGCCGCATCGTCGGTCGATCCGGTGGCACCGGGACTGATCGCCGAGCTGATCCGCCGCGTGCCCGCCGATCCGGAACTCGCCGAGACCATCTCCACCGCCGACGCCCTGATGCGAACGGCACTGTCCACGTTGATCGTTCGCGGGCAGTCCACCGGGATCTTCGACGCCGAAATCAATCCCGCGCACGCGGCGACGTTTCTCGTGGCCCTCACCGATGGCACACACCTCGCCGACGGTGACGTCCGCACCGATGCGCGTCGCGCTGCGCTCGCCTACCTCCGGCCGGAGCAGTCATGAGCAGCATGTCGCCCTCCGCGGTATCGGTCGGGCTGCCTCGCACGGTGCAACTGGCCACGGTGCTGGCCACCACGGCGGTGGGCGCAGCGCTCGGATTGCTGGCCCGGGGCATGGTCGGGTGGCTCGAGCGCACAGTAGTCGGTTCACCGGCGCCCCTACGGCTGGCCGCCCAGTTGCCCGTGGGAGTGGCCGTCGGAGTGCTGACGGCCATCGGTCTGATCGCCGGGTTCGTACTGATCGGGATGTGGCAGAGCGAGGTCGCGGCGGTCACCGTCGACCAGGATCACGTGGAGATCGCCGCTGGCGGGAGCCGCCGGTGGATCGCCCGCGCCCAGGTCGGCGAGGTCTTTCTGGGC
The DNA here is from genome assembly GCF_054780975.1 of Tsukamurella serpentis. Classification (NCBI taxonomy): domain Bacteria; kingdom Bacillati; phylum Actinomycetota; class Actinomycetes; order Mycobacteriales; family Tsukamurellaceae; genus Tsukamurella; species Tsukamurella serpentis. The sequence continues at coordinate 350,235 of NZ_BAAGVH010000003.1, read as the reverse complement.
CGGGGACGGGAGCTGACGGTCCTCGATCCGCAGGGCCGACTCCTCGCGGCCGCCGGCACCGACGGCGTACCCGCGCGACGCCTGGCCGAAGCCTTCCGCGCCGCCGGGTACCGATGGTCCGGCGACAAGGACCCGTACGAGGCCGAGTTCGTCCGCTTCGTGGATGGGCGCGATCGCGTGCCCGGCGACGCCTTGGAACTGTTGCGCGAGCGCGCCGTCGCACGCGCCGAGAAGCGTGGACCCACCGCCCTCGATCTGCGATTGCGCCTGGGTGAGCTAGGTGTGGTCGTGCGAGACCGCGGTGACGAGCAGGAGTTCAGGCCGGCGCGGCACAATGGGTAGATGACCGACGGGCCCCTCATCGTCCAGTCCGACAAGACCTTGCTGCTGGAGGTCGAGCACGAACTGGCCGGCGCCGCTCGGGCGGCGATCGCCCCCTTCGCGGAGCTCGAACGCGCCCCGGAGCACGTACACACCTACCGGGTGACGCCGCTGGCCCTGTGGAACGCTCGGGCCGCCGGACACGATGCGGAGCAGGTGGTGGACGCGCTGGTCACCTACTCCCGGTACCCGGTGCCGCAGCCACTACTGGTGGACGTGGTGGACACCATGAGCCGGTACGGCCGGCTGCAACTGGTCAAGAGCCCCGCACACGGCCTGATCCTGGTCTCATTGGATCGCGCGGTGCTCGAAGAAGTTCTGCGGCACAAGAAGATCGCACCGATGATCGGCGCCCGGATCGACGACTCGACGGTGGTCGTGCACCCGTCCGAGCGGGGCCACCTCAAGCAACTGCTGCTCAAAGTGGGCTGGCCGGCGGAGGATCTAGCCGGGTACGTCGACGGCGAATCGCACCCGATCTCGCTCGACACCGCAGGCTCGGGCTGGGAGCTGCGCGACTACCAGAAGACGGCGGCGGATTCGTTCTGGCTCGGCGGATCCGGCGTGGTGGTGCTGCCGTGTGGCGCCGGGAAGACGATCGTGGGTGCCGCCGCTATGGCGCGGGCACAAGCCACCACGCTGATCCTTGTGACGAACACCGTCTCCGGACGGCAGTGGAAGCGCGAACTCCTGGCGCGGACCACGCTCACCGAGGAGGAGATCGGCGAGTACTCGGGCGAGAAGAAGGAGATCCGCCCGGTGACCATCGCCACCTATCAGGTACTCACCCGCAAATCCAAGGGCGAGTACAAGAACCTGGACCTGTTCGACTCCCGCGACTGGGGTCTGATGATCTACGACGAGGTGCATCTCCTGCCTGCGCCGGTGTTCCGGATGACCGCCGATCTGCAATCGCGGCGCCGCCTGGGCCTCACGGCGACGCTGGTGCGCGAGGACGGCCGCGAGGGTGACGTGTTCTCCCTGATCGGGCCGAAACGCTATGACGCGCCGTGGAAGGACATCGAGGCGCAGGGATGGATCGCGCCCGCGGACTGCGTCGAGGTGCGGGTGACGCTCACCGAGAACCAGCGGATGCAGTACGCCACCGCCGAGCCCGACGAGCGGTATCGGATGTGCTCCACCGCGCCGGTGAAAACCGCTGTGGTGAAGTCGATCCTGGCACGACATAGGGGCGCTCCGACGCTGGTGATCGGGGCCTACCTGGATCAGTTGGAGGCGCTCGGTGCCGCACTCGACGCGCCGGTCATCACCGGCGCGGTCAAGAACAAGGAGCGTGAGGCCCTGTTCGATGCCTTCCGCGCGGGCGAGATCTCGACGCTGGTGGTCAGCAAGGTCGCGAACTTCTCCATCGATCTTCCGGAAGCGTCCGTCGCGGTGCAGGTCTCGGGCACCTTCGGCTCCCGCCAGGAGGAGGCGCAGCGGCTCGGACGGCTGCTGCGGCCCAAGCACGACGGTGGCACCGCCCACTTCTACTCGGTGGTCTCCCGGGACACCCTGGACGCCGATTACGCCGCGCACCGTCAGCGCTTCCTCGCCGAGCAGGGCTACGCCTACCGCATCGTCGACGCCGACGACATCCTCGGTCCCGCCATCGGTGGGAGCGATTGACCCAACCGCGTCCGTGCCGGACGCGCCCCTCCTACAGCGGTACGTCCTCGGCCTCGGGATCGGGCCGCGTCCAGGCCAGCAGCATCGCCGGCGTCGACATCCCGATGAGCAGTGCCACCAGAGTGAACAGCCCGGACGCGTAGTGCCAGGCATTGTTCCCAGCAGGCTGCGCGATCACCGCAGTGAAGATGGCGTAGCACACCGCCACCAGGACCAGGTTCTGCGTGACGCTCAGCCCGATCGATCGAGCCTCGTTCCGCTGCTGGATCTCCCATTCGTCCAGAGCATCAGCGGGCGCATCCCCCTGACGCCCCGAGACGATCTGCAGCATGCTCCACAGTGGTAGCAACAACGCGCAGGCAGGCAGCCACAGCAGCGGCGCGATCCCGATATCGAAGTGGCACAGCACCCCGACGACGAACATGTACAGGTACACCAGCCCCAGCGCGACGACGAGCTTGCGCCGCCGAGACCGGGTGCGCCAGTTCGGGAACATGTGCGCCGTACGCTTCTCGTTCTCCAGAAAACGCCGGGTGCGGCGCTCTTGGTAGCCGCTGAACAAGTTCGCAGTCATCGTCGTCCACCCTTCTCCTTGCGTCCATACACTTCTGTTGACAGGGGACCGAACTCGGTCCGCGAGAACACGGCTTCGACCGGGAGGTCGAAGACCGCACAGATCCGGAAGGCCAGATCGAGGCTCGGGTAGTGGTCCCCCCGCTCCAACGCGCCCACAGTCTGTGGATTCACGTTGATCTCTGCCGCCAACGCGGCTCGGCTCATCTGCCGCTCGGCGCGCAAGACGCCGATGCGATTGAAGATCGGTAGAGAATCTTCACGTCTAACCGGACTCATATAACTGATTGTTGTGAAAACCCAACCTACTGTCAAGGGTGCCCACCTTCGCACGTCGGCACACACGCCCCCTAGCCTTCCGCCGGATTCGAGCGTATGATCGAATGTATGAGCATCTCCGGTAGCGCATTCGAACTGGGGCGGCAGGTCACGCAACCACTGCCACCCGTGTTCGACGGCGTCTCCGACCGCTCCGTTGCCTCCTTGCTGGCGGAAGTACGAGAGCTCGCAGCCCAGGCCAATCGCATCGAGGCTCGGCGTTGCGCACTGCTGTCACAGGTGTACGCGCTACGTGACCAGCAGAGAAGCATCCTGGAGGAGACGAATCGGCTGTTCGTCGGCGATTGGGACGAGTTGGTCGCCGAAGTCGGCGCAGCACTGCAGGTCGGTCGCGGGGCGGCCGGAGCGGCGGTGCACCGCGCCCTCGATCTGCGTGAGCGCCTCCCCCAGGTGTTCGAACTTTTCGGGAGCGGCCGGATCTCGCTCACCCTGGCGCGGGTGGTGCTCCGCTACGCGCGAGCGATCCTCGACGATCACATCGCGCACGCGTACGACGCCCGCATCGCCGCCTGGCTGGCCGGCACCACCGCAGACCCGGACCTCACCCTCACCGCCGCTGCGGTGGAGGAGGCCTCCCGCACGATCATGGTGGAGATCGACCGGGACGCGATTCCGCACCAGCCCGAGCCCACACCCGCGCCACGGATCGATTTCCACTCCCGCAATGACGGCACCGTCGATCTGGAAGCGGTGCTTCCCAAGGCCGACGCCATTCGTCTCTCCGCGATGATCGCCGAGGTCGCTCGAACCGTGTGCCGGCGTGACGGCCGCCCACTGGCGGAACGGCAGGTGACCGCGCTGATCGCCCTCGCGGAGGGGTACACGAGCCTGGGCTGCCACTGTCGTCAGGAGGGCTGCGCACATGCCGAGCGCACACCGCGCAGCGGCGCAGTCGCACCGGATATGAAGGCACTCGCGGTGATCGTCCTCGCCGAATCCGACGCCGCTCACGCCGAGTCCGCTGGTGCCCCGCCCGCAGCGCCCGCAGAGCCGCCCGATGGCGCGCCGACTCCGCGCCGCGGCGCGGTGGTGCTCTGCGAGGACCTCGGCATCAGTGGTCCGGTCACCGTCGAGCAGGCGAACGCATTGATCGCTCAGTGCGATACCACCGTCCGGCCGCTGGGTCGCCGCGACCCGGCGACCGGCCGTGTGCACGCGACCGGCGCATCGGGGTACACGCCCACGCGGTATCAGCTCCTGGTGATGCGGCTGCGATACCCCACCTGCACCTTCCCGGGGTGCAGTGTGTCCTCGGCGCTGTGCCAGGCCGACCACGTCGCCGAGTACGACCACCGCCATCCCGAGCGTGGTGGCGGCACCACCGTCGCCGGTGCCGCCGGGCCCGGGAACCTGGTACCGCTGTGCGGATTCCACCACCGGATCAAGACCGAGACCTCCTGGCTGTCGGACGTCCTCGACGACGGCACCGTGGTGTGGACGCATCCCGCAGCCGGAACCCGCACAGTCGCGCCGAGCACCTCGTCGAGCCTGCTCCCCGGCCTGGCGTCCCTCACCTGGGACACGCCCACCGGCGTTCCCCGGTGCACCGGCACCTCGGACGACGAACTCGGCACCACCGGCAGCACCGGCGGCCGCGGACCCCGCGAGCCCGCCGCACAGGACCTGGACCGGCACGCCTCCCGTCGCGCCGCCTCCCGCCGCGCCGCGCGCGCCCGTAACCGCCGGATCCGCACCGCCCGGTGCGCACAGCGCGCAGCCGAACGGGCACAACGCCTCCAGGAACTGCTCGACCAGCAACGACGCCGCGCCGAGCAGGCCGGTGAGCCACCACCGCCCGACGATCCCCCGTTCTGAACCGGCCCGGCCGCTGCGGCGCACCGGCGGACTACAGCGAGCGCAGCGCCGCCTGCGCGGCCTGACGGCCGACCATGCCGTGCACACCTGGCCCCGGGGCGGCGGCCGCCGAGCACAGGAACACCCGGTCGGTCAGGCGACACGGATCGATCAGCTTCGGCCGGCGCAGCAACTGCGAGGGGATCGCCGCCCCGGCGGCGATGTCACCGCGCACCAGGTTCGCATTCGACGCCCACAGTCCGTCCGGCCCCGTCGAGCGCACCGCCGTGATCCGCTCCCGCACCCCCGGCGCGTGCCGCTCCACCTCCGCCAGAACCGATTCCGTCAGGTCACCGGCGAATCCCTGCGGGCAGTGCGCGTACATCGACACCGGCGTCAGATCGCCCTTGCACCGCGACGGATCAGCCAAGTACTGCTGAGACAGAATGATCACCGGCCGATCCGGCATCCGCGCCCGGTCCACCATCAGTTCCTTCTCACCGATCTCCCGAGCCGTACCACCGAGGTGCACGAACGCGGACCGGCGGAGCTGCTCGTGCGCCCACGGGATCCCCCCGTCGAGCACGAGATCGACCTTGAACACCGCCGCTCCGAACCGCCACCGCCGGACCCGCCGCCGCAACCACCCCGGTGCGCGCTCCCCCAACAGTTCCCGCGCGGCCGGCAACCCGGTGTCGAGCATCACCAGATCGGCGTCCGGCAATTCGGTGACCCGCTCACCGGTACGGATCCGGCCACCGTGCGCCCGTACCAGGTCTGCGAGTCCATCGGAGATCATCTGCGAACCACCGATCGGCACCGGCCACGGCCGCACCCCGGACAGCAGGTATCCGATCGACGACGTGGCCGGCAGGTGCAGCGGGACGATCGAATGCGCCGCCACCCCCGCGAAGACCGCGCCACCGACCCGCCCCAGCGCCGCCGCGGTCACCGCCGCCGGCACCAGGAACCGCGGCCCCCACGCCATCGCGGCCCCCGGATGCCGCGGCAGTCGCGCCGTCGGCCCGAAGAACACCGCCATCGTCTCCGGCCCGCAGTCCGGCACATCCGCCAGAGTGCCCACCGCATCCCGCGGATCGGGTGAGAGCGGATGCGCCAGATCGATCTCGGCGGTGCCCCATTCGATGTCCAGCCCCACCTCCCGCAGCGCGGGCGAGGCGTACGCCAGTGGGTGCCCGGTGGAGAACCGGTCGACCACGGTGCCGCTGAGCTCATCGCTGCGGCACGCCCCGCCGATCGTCGGCTCGGCCTCGAGCACCGTCACCTCGATACCCTCGCGGGCCAGGTAGGCGGCGGCGGTGAGCCCGTTCGGGCCGGACCCTACGACGACGGCGGAGATCATACCCCACACTAACCAGGCCGCCGGTGCGGAGCGATAACGTTGACCCCATGCGCACCGTCGAACGACTGCAGCCCTTCACGTCGACGATCTTCGCGGAGGTCTCGGCGCTCGCCGAGCGGACCGGCGCCGTCAACCTCGGGCAGGGCTTCCCGGACACCGACGGCCCCGCCGGGATGCTCGCCGCCGCCAAGGAGGCGCTCGACGGTGGCCTCAATCAGTACCCGCCCGGCGACGGCCTGCCGCAGCTGCGTCGTGCCGTGTCCGCACAGGTCCAGCGCGAGTACGGCCTGCACTACGACCCCGACGGTGAGGTACTGGCCACCGTCGGCGCCTCCGAGGGCATCGCCGCCGCCGTCCTGGGCCTGGTCGAACCCGGCCAGGAGGTGATCCTGATCGAACCCTTCTACGACTCCTACGCCGCGACCGTGGCGATGGCCGGCGCGCACCGCGTGGTGGTGCCGCTGGTGGAGGACGGCGGCCGCTACCGCCTCGATCCGGACCTGCTGCGCGGCGCCGTCACCGAGCGCACCGCCGCGATCATCGTGAACTCCCCGCACAATCCCACCGGTACCGTGCTCTGCGACGACGACCTGCGACTGATCGCCGAGCTGTGCGTACAACGCGACCTGCTGTGCGTGACCGACGAGGTCTACGAGTACCTGCTCTTCGACGGCCGGGTGCACCGACCGCTCGCCGCCTTCGAGGGGATGCGCGAGCGCACCGTCCGGATCTCCGGCGCGGCGAAGGCGTTCAACGTGACCGGTTGGAAGGTCGGCTGGATCACCGCGCCGCGTGAACTGGCCGACGCCTGCCGCGCCGCCAAGCAGTGGCTCTCCTTCACCGGCGCCGCGCCGCTGCAGCACGCCGTCGCCCACGCCCTCGACCACGAGCACGCCTGGCTGCAGCAGCTCTCCCCCACCCTGGCGCGCAGCCGGGACCTGCTCACCGGCGCCCTGGAGCAGGCCGGGTTCACCGTGCACCCGTCCGAGGGCACCTACTTCGTGGTCGCCGACGCGCGCCGCCTCGGGGCGGGCGACGCCTCCGCGCTGGCCCGGGAGCTCCCCGGCCGGGTCGGAGTGGCCGCGGTACCGGTCGGTGCGCTGGCCGACGATCAGCAGCGCTGGGGTCACCTGCTGCGGTTCGCGTTCAGCAAGGAGGAGTCGGTGCTCGCCGAGGGCGCCCGCCGCCTCGCGGGCCTCACAGGCCTGGCCGACGAGTGACCGGCACCCGGCCGGTTCACCGGCGGCAGCTCAGGCGAACGCGGGGATGACCTCCTGCTCGAACAGCTCCAGCCCGGAGGTGTCGTATGCGATCTCCGGGAAGTAGCAGATGGCGTAGGTCATGCCGTCGGCCTCGAGCCGCTTGAGGTTGTCCACGATCTCGCCGGGTGTGCCCACGCCGGGCATCCCCAGGAATCCGCCCATCGCGGCGTCGACCGCGGCCTCCGGCGCGTGTTCGAGCAGGCGGTTGCGGGTCTCGTCGAGGCGGCTCTGCACGTCCCTGGCGGTCGGCGCGATCGCGATGTTGTAGTTCGCGGACCGGGTGATCGCGGAGAAATCGGTACCCACCTCGGCGCAGTGCTCGCGGAGCACCTGCGACTTGTGGGCGAAACCCTCGAAGGTGCCGTCGAAGTTGGTGTACTGCGCGTACTGCGCGGCGATCCGCAGCGTCTTCTTCTCCCCGCCACCGGCGACCCACACCGGGATACCGCCGTCCTGCAGCGGCAGCGGACGGCAGAGGGCACCGTCCACCTGGTAGTACCTGCCGTCCAGCGTGGCGCTGCCCTCACGCCAGGCCTGCTGCATGATCTGCACGCCCTCGTCGAGCCGGCCCAGGCGCTCGCCGGCCGACGGGAAGCCGTAGCCGTAGGCCCGCCACTCGTGCTCGTACCAGCCGCCGCCGATCCCCATCTGCACCCGGCCGCCGGAGATGATGTCGACGGTGGCCGCGACCTTGGCCAGGTAGGCGGGATTGCGGTAGCCCATCGCGGTGCACATCTGCCCCAGCTTCACCCGCTCGGTGGTGGCCGCGAGCGCCGACATCAGCGTCCACGCCTCGTGGGTGGCCTCCGCGGTCGGCACCGGAACGGTGTGGAAATGGTCGTAGACCCACACCGAGTCCCAGGGGCCGGCGTCGGCCCGGGCGGCCAGGCCGCTCATGGTGGCCCAGTGCTCGGCCGGATCGATGCCGGCGAGGTCGAGTCGCCAGCCTTGCGGGATGAACAGTCCGAATCGCACTCCCCAACCCTACGGAGGGTCACCCGAAGATGTCGGACGGTGGTCGTAACCTCGTGATCGATGCAGGACTCACTGTTCGACGTGGCCCCGCACCGCCGCGACCTGTCCGACGGTGCCTGGCTCGACCTGCGCACCGGCTGGCAGCCCGGCGCCGACGACCTGTTCACCGCACTGCACCGCGATGTGCCGTGGGTCGCTGAGCGGCGGCGCATGTACGAGCGCACACTGCCGGTGCCGCGGTTACTGCGCTTCTACGACGCCGGCGCCGCGCTGCCGCACCGGGCGCTGGGCGAGGCGCTGGCGCAGCTCACCGAGCTGTACTGGGACGATCTGCGGGAGCCCTTCACCTCGGTGGGCCTGTGCCTGTACCGCGACGGTTCGGACTCGGTCGCCTGGCACGGTGACACCATCGGGCGCGGCGCCACCGACGACACCGTGGTGGCGATCGTCTCGCTCGGTGCCGCCCGCCCGTTCCTGATGCGCCCCCGCGGCGGAGGCCCCAGCACCAAGCTGCACATCGGGCACGGTGACCTGCTGGCGATGGGCGGCAGCGCGCAACGCACGTGGGAGCACGCGGTGCCGAAGGTGCCGCACGCCGGGCCGCGGATCAGTGTGCAGTTCCGGACCGCCGGGGTGCGCTGAACGCCGTCGGCGCTACTGGCCGGTGGTGAAACTGGCGGCGTAGAAGTCGCGGCCCAGCGGAGTGATCTCTACCCGCCGGCGCACTGTCTTGGCGTACCGGCCGGCGGTGTCCATCGCCTCGATCAGCCGCGGCTGCACCTGCAGCAACTCGTACCGCCGCACCTCGACCTGCTCCTTGGAGAACCAGATCAGGCCCAGCCGGTTCAGGTTGCCCAGGTAGGAGGCGATCCGGTCGACGTGCCGGCAGCCGGCGACCTCCGGGATCATCGATACCCCCGCGGCCACGGTCTCCGCACCGACCCCGAACGGACGGGAGGTACGAACGTCGATCGCGGGCTGCGGGCCGTCGTTGTAGAGCAGCCGCAGGATCCGCGCCTCATCCGGGCACAGTTGCGCCAGGATGTGCTCGAACGCCGGGTGCGGGGCGTCGCCGCCCGCCGGCTCGGCGGACTGCAGGAGCAGCCGGTCACCGGCCCGGCGCAGCTCCGCAGCGGTCGCCACCGTCGGTTCCTGGTAGTCGGGCTGCTCCTCGATCACCTCACCGTGCACCACCACCCGCGGCGCGACCTCGCTGGTCAGCGCCACGTCCACCAGGTGCTCGGCCTCGCTGACGATCTGCTGGGTCAGGCGCTGCGCCGAGCCGCCGATCTCGCGGGTCACGCTCAGCGCCGAGCTGGAGACCCGGCCCAGCGTGCCGAACAGCCCTCCGCCGCCGGAGTCCTGCCGCCCGGCTTCGGCGATCTCGGTCTCGCCGGGCACCGCCAACTCGAAGGCCTCGGTCTCGGCCTCGGCATTCCGCGACGAACCGGAACCTGACTTCTTAGCCACCTTGTCTCACACCCCGAATATCGCTAGATGGAGGAACCCGGCGAGCGAGCCGAGTACCGCGCCGTGCAGGAACAACAGCCACTCATCCTGCTTGATCGCCGAACGCAACAGTTCACTGAGGTCGCCCGGCCCCAGGGAGTTCATCCGCTCGATGACGAAACTCCGCATCTTGGTCTGCTGCTCGGCCACGAACACCGGGTCGCTGACCGTCGCCTCGGCCACCTTGATCGCCTCCGCACCGGCCAGGTGCGGCACCCGCCGGTAGGCCTCGTTGCCCACCGACATCCGGACGAAACCGCGCGCCCACCCGGCGGCGTTGTCGATCGACTCCCGCAGCACGCTCTCGACGGTGGCGCGGGTGCGGTCCGAGCGCGGACCGTGCAGCAGCTCGTCGCAGATGGTCTCGACGGTGATCACCTTGTCGGCCATGACGATGGCGTACTGCTCGGCGATCTCCTTCTTGCGCTTGAGGAACATCCCCTGCTTCCAGGGCACCCACCAGGAGGGGTTGATCGGCTCGAAGATCATCAGGATGCCGATGTAGTTGACCACGTAGCCGATCACCACACCGCCGAGCGGCAGCACCCACCAGTAGGGGAAGAAGTGCAGCAGCGCCACCAGCAGGAAACCCATCGGGAAACCGAAGTAGAAGCCGAAGTTCTGCATGAACTTCAGCTCCTTGCGACCCATGTTGTAGAAGATCTCCTTGAGCACCTTCGGGTGCTCGGTGAGGTAGCGGATCACCATCAGTTTGGCGTCGATGTAGTCGTCGATGTTCTCGCCGATGGTGGAGGTGATCTTGCGGATGTCCTTGGGCAGCGACGCCGACACCCGCCGGTACACCAGCAGCTTCATGTCCTCCGGCAGCGAGTACCACAGCCTCGGGTTCTCCCGCTTCATCACCGTTTCGACGATCGACGGGATCATCGGCAGGGACGCCTCGGTGAGCACCTCGGAGATGTTGTCCGGGTCCATCACCTCGTAGAACTCGGAGATGCTGCCCACCTTGTTCAGCGACTTGTCGACCGCGATGCTCGCCATCTTCTCCGCGCGGGACGGGACGATGCCCTGCCAGCCGACCCGGCCGTCGGCCTGGATCGCCGGGATCACCTGCACCCGGCGCGGCAGCAGGGGGTACAACGAGGCCATTCCGGGGATCTTGACGCCGTAGAACTTCTTCGGTTCGAACAGCATGAGAATGCCGGACCAGTTCGTGATGTAGCCGATGATGCCGGTGAACAGGGGGATGGTGATCAGCTGCTCGATCAGGTGCGCGCTCACCGGACCCCCCGATCGTTCGCTCCGGCAGCGTTCACCGAACTCAGCATGGCCCTCCGATCAGTCGCTGCGCGAATCGCATTCCCGGCAGCTGGCTTCGCGATCACAGTACTCAACAGGCGGAATGTTTCGCGTCGAGATCGATCATTGCCATCGGTTACATTCAGGTCACCTCTGCGATGGTCAGGAGATGGTAAAGACCTGCTCACCCGCGGTGACCTCCCGCTGAACCGGGTCGGCGACCGACCCCGACGCGGAGTCGACCACCACTACCGGACAGATCAGGCTGCGCCCGCTGCCGCGGATCACCTCCGGGGAGAACGCGATCAGCGGTTCGCCCGCGCTCACCCGGGTGTTCACGCCGACCAGCGGCCGCAGGCCCGCGCCGCGCAGCGTGACCGTCTCGACGCCGACGTGCACCAGGACGGCGGCACCGTCGTCGGTGCGCAGGACCGCGGCGTGCGGGTGGACGGTGACCACGGTCCCGGTCACCGGCGCCAGCACCTGCAGTTCAACGGGTGGGACGGTGGGAGAGACGACGGGGGAGACGGCGGGCGGGAGGACAGGGTCGATCGCCACTCCGGAGCCGAGCAGTTGCCCGGCGAAGACGTTGTCCGGGACCGCCGAGAGCGGCAACAGTCGGCCGCTCACCGGGGCCAGCACAGCTGTCACAGTAGATCCTGGATGCGCTCGGCCAGCGACTCCGCGGACGGCCCGACCACCACCTGCACCGCGTGGCCGGTCACCCGGGCTCCGTAGCTGAGCTCGGCCAGGGCGCCGGTGTTCACCCGGCCCGGGTCCACGACGGTGCAGCGCAGCCGGGTGATACAACCCTCGATCTCGTCGATGTTGTCCGCACCGCCGAGCCCGTCGACGATCTCACGCGCCTTCGACATACCGCTGTCCCTCCCCGCGGTCAGGAGAACTCACCCCACCTGGCATAACCTGGCGTCAGCCTAGTTCACCGGCCATCGACGGGAGCACCATTGGGTTCCGCATCCGGATCCGGCAGATCAGTACAGCGACTCGACCTGAGCGGCCTGCAGAAACTCGGGCGCAGCCTGATGCTGCCGATCGCGGTGCTGCCCGCGGCGGGTCTGCTGCTGCGCCTGGGCCAGGACGATCTGCTCGGCCGGTGGTCGACGGTGGCCGCGGTGGTCGGTGGTGCCGGGAACGCGCTGATCAGCAACCTGCCGCTGCTGTTCGCCGTCGGCATCGCGATCGGCTGGGCCAAGAAGGCGGACGGTTCCACCGCGCTCGCCGCAGTGGTGGGGTACCTGTCGTTCCAGGCGGTGGAGAAGGCGATGTCGCCGGTCGTGCTGGCCGGCCGGATGGACGGCACGGGACAACCGGCGGTGGTCCAGTACGGAGTGCTCGGCGGCATCGTGATCGGGTTGCTGTCCGCAGTCCTGTGGCAACGCTTCCACCGCACCGAGCTGCCCGATTACATCGGCTTCTTCTCCGGCCGGCGGCTGGTGCCGATCCTCACCGCGGCCGGTTCGGTGGCGGTCGGGGTGGTGATGTCGCTGATCTACCCGTTCGTCGACGCTGCGCTCACCGGCCTCGGCCAGTGGGTGGGTGGGCACCAGATGATCGGCGGCGGCGTCTTCGGCACCGTCAACCGGCTACTGGTGCCCCTGGGCCTGCACCACATCAGCAACTCGGTGGTGCTGTTCGTGATCGGCGAGTACACCACCGCGGACGGGACCGTGGTCACCGGTGACGTCGCCCGGTTCCTGCAGGGAGATCCCACCGCGGGCACGTTCATGACCGGATTCTTCCCGATCATGATGTTCGGCCTGCCCGCGGCGGCGCTGGCGATCTACCGCACCGCCAAACCGCACAACCGCAGGACGATCGGCGGGATCATGCTGTCGGTGGCTCTGACCAGCTTCGTCACCGGGATCACCGAGCCGCTGGAGTTCATGTTCATCTACATCGCGTGGCCGCTGCTGATCGTGCACGCATTGCTGACCGGCAGTTCCCTGCTGATCGCGAACTGGCTCGACATCCACCACGGTTTCATCTTCTCGGCAGGCCTGATCGATTACGTGCTCAACTTCGGCCGGGCGCAACACCCGCTGTGGTTGATCGTCCTGGGTCTGGCCTACGCCGTGATCTACTACTTCACGTTCTCGTTCGTCATCCGCCGGTGGAATCTGCGCACACCCGGCCGCGAGGACGACACCCCCGACGAGCCCGAGAAGGCGGCAGCATGACCGAGATCCTCCGCGGCACCGTCGTCACCGGGTCGGGGACGATCGACGACGGGATCGTGGTGATCGACGGCGACCGCCTGGCCGAGGTCGGTCCGGCTGGTCCGGGGACGCCGACGCCCCCGTCGGACCGGGTGTACCTGCCCGGCATGATCGACGTGCACTGTCACGGCGGCGGCGGTTTCGGCTTCCCCGATTCCGACGTCGACGGTGCCCGCGCCGCCGCGGGGTACCACCTGCGGCGCGGGACCACGACTCTGCTCGGCTCGCTGGTCTCCGCACCGCCGCAGCGGCTGCTGGAACGGATCGCGACGCTGTCCCCACTGGTCGACGACGGCACCGTCGCCGGACTGCACCTGGAGGGGCCGTTCCTGGCGCAGGCGGTGTGCGGCGCCCAGGACCCGCGGTTCATCATCGACGGCGATCCCGCGCTGCTGCGCACCCTGCTCGACGCCGCCGGCGGGCGGATCGCGTCGATGACCCTGGCCGCGGAGACCCCGCACTTCGCCGAGCTGGCCGCGATGCTCAGCGCCGCCGGGGCGGTGGTCTCGGTGGGCCACACGGCCGGTGATTTCGGCACCGTCGTCGCCGCGCTGGACGCTCCCACCGGCCCGGTGAGCGTGACCCACCTGTTCAACGGGATGCACCCGATGCACCACCGCTTCCCGGGGGCGGTCGGCGCCTCGCTGACCGTCGCCGGACGGGGCGGGGCCGTGGTGGAGCTGGTCGGCGACGGGGTGCACCTGGCGCCCGGCACCGTGGCGATGGTCTTCGCCACCGTCGGCGCCGATCACGTCGCCTTCGTCTCCGATGCCATGCAGGCGGCCGGGATGCCGGACGGCCGCTACACCCTCGGGTCGTTGCAGGTGGTCGTCGACGACGGGGTGGCGCGGCTGATCCCGGCCAGCGGAGAGCCGGGGGCGATCGCCGGCGGCACCTGCTCGGCACTGGAGGTGCTGGTGCGGGCGGTGCAGCACTCCGGAGTACCGCTGCCCGACGCGGTGCGCGCCGGGGCGTGCACCCCGGCGCGGCTGCTCGGGCTCGCCGACCGCGGCGACCTGGCCGCCGGACTGCGCGCCGACGTGCTGGAACTGGGCCCGGACCTGACTCTGCACCGGGTGATCCGGGGCGGCGTGCCGATCACCGCCGCCGGAACCGGCACCGCGACCTAGTTCAACCGAAGGGTTGAACAATCCCGGGATCAGGCGTACCGTCGTATTCAACAAACCGGTTGAACAACGAGGAGGTGACGAACCATCACCGAAACGGACGAGCTGTCCAAGGCCTTCGCCGCTCTCGCGGACCCGATCCGGCGTGACATCGTCGCCCGGCTCGCGGACGGCGACGCCACCCTCACCGAGATCGCGCAGCGGTACCAGGTGAGCATCCAGGCGGTGTCCAAACACCTCACGGTGCTGCAGAACGCCGGCCTGATCAGCAGGACCCAGCGCGCTCAGTCCCGTCCGGCCCACCTCGAAGCAGAGGTCTTCGACCTGATGAACGGGTGGATCGAGCGGTACCGGCGGCGCGCCGAACAGCGCTACCGGCGACTGGACTCCGTGCTGGAACAGATGAACCGCACCCCGCCGGACGGGGACCACCCACACCAGGAAGGCACGCCATCATGAGCTCCACCGACGAGGCCCGCATCGAGGCCTCCACCACTGTTCCCTCGATCACCATCACCCGCGATTTCACCGCCACCGTCGCGCAGGTGCATCGCGCGCACACCGACCCGGAGATCTACGCCCGCTGGATCGGCCCCGCCGACATCGGCACCGAGATCGTGCACTGGGACGCCCGCACCGGCGGAAGCTGGGCCTTCAAGAACGTGCGCGACGGTGAGGCCGGCCGCGAGGAGTACTCGTTCCACGGCAGTTTCCACGACGTCACCGCAAACCGGATCGTGCAGACCTTCACCTTCGACGGCATGCCCGAGGCGGTCTCGCTGGAGACGCTGACCTTCGAGGACCTCGGCGGCGGCCGCACCCGGCTCCGCGCCACCTCGGTGGTGGACAGCTTCGAGAGCCGGGACGCAATGCTGGCCAGCGGAATGGAGAAGGGCATCGTCGACGGCTACGCCAAGCTGGACGGCCTGCTGGCCTCCGGCGCGCTGTAGTTTCCTCTCCATGAGGTTGCCCGGGCTGCGCGCCGACTACGGATCCGTCCTACTCGGATCCGCCCAGGACAGCACCCGCACCACCCGGGTCCGGATCCAGCTGGTGATCACCATCGGCGTGACCATGGCCAACCTGATCGGCGTGGGCCTGGCCATCGCGCTGACCGTGGTCGGCATCCCCGAACCGAGCATCCCGTGGGACCACTGGTGGATGAACTTCCTGGTGGTCCCGCTGTACATCAGCACCGCCTTCGTCCTCGGCGGCGTGGTCGGCACCGCCTCCCTGGTGCGTTCGCTGCGCTGGTCCATCCGGGAGGAGGAACCGACCGCGGCGCAGGCGCACGCCGCCCTCGCCGGACCGTGGCGGCTGACCACGCTGCAGGCGCTGCTGTGGGGCGTCGGGACGGTGGTGATGGGCGTCGGGTACGGGATCATCTCCCCGGTGCTGATCGCGAAGGTCACCCTGGTCACCGGGCTGGCCGGGCTGGTGGTGTGCGCGATCGCCTATCAGATCACCGAGTTCGCGCTGCGGCCCGCAACGGCCAAGGCGCTCGAGGCGGGCTACCGCGCCCCGCGCCGGGGGCGGCTGCGCACCCGGGCCGCCACCGCCTGGGCGATCGGCTCCGGCGCCCCGATCCTGGGAATCGCGCTGGTCGTGCTGCTGGGCACCTTCCGCGACGAGACGACCAAGTTCGACATGTTCGTCGCGGTCACCGCGCTCTGCGCGATCGCCCTGCTCACCGGACTGCTGCTGACCTTCCTCAACATCGACTCCCTGGTGGCTCCGCTGCGGGTGCTGGGCCGCGCGGTGCGCCGGGTCCGGGACGGCGAGACCGATGTCTCGGTGCGCATCTTCGACGGCTCGGACATGGGCGAATTGCAGGCCGGTTTCAACGCGATGACCGCCGGGCTGGCCGAACGCGAGCAACTGCGGGACCTGTTCGGCCGGCACGTGGGCCGCGAGGTCGCCGAAGCGGCGCTCGGGCTGGGGGTCCAGCTCGGCGGCTCGGAGCAGGTGGTGGGGGTGCTCTTCGTGGACGTCGTCGGATCCACCGAGATCGCCCGGCAGCGTCCGGCCACCGAGGTGGTGGAGCTGCTGAACCGGTTCTTCGAGGTGATCGTGACCGCGGTCGAGGAGTGCGACGGGCTGGTCAACAAGTTCGAGGGCGATGCCGTGCTCGCCGTCTTCGGTGCGCCGCTGCCGCATGCGGACCCGGCCGGTGGTGCGCTGCGCGCCGCCCGGCTGATCGCGGACCGGCTGCCCGCCGCAGTGCCCGACCTGCGGGCCGGGGTGGGCGTGTCCTACGGCGTGGTGGTCGCCGGCAACGTCGGCGCCATCGAACGCTACGAGTTCACCGTGATCGGTGACCCGGTCAACGAGTCCGCCCGGCTCTCCGAGGTCGCCAAACGCGACACCTCCCTACCGGTGGCGTCCGAGGCCGCGGTGATGGGCGCCCGGGAGGCGGAATCGGCACTGTGGCGCTTCACCGACGAGCAGGAACTGCGCGGGCGCG
Source organism: Tsukamurella serpentis (assembly GCF_054780975.1). Lineage (NCBI taxonomy): Bacteria > Bacillati > Actinomycetota > Actinomycetes > Mycobacteriales > Tsukamurellaceae > Tsukamurella > Tsukamurella serpentis. The sequence continues at coordinate 333,322 of NZ_BAAGVH010000003.1, read as the reverse complement.
GTACCGGAACCCGGCTCTACTCCCCCAGCAGCAGTACGTCGTCGACGAAGACCGTCTCCCCCACCGCGAACCTGCGGACCCCGGCCCCGACGAATCCGGACTTGGCGTAGAACCGCTTCGCGCGCGCGTTGTCGGCGTTCACACCCAGCCACACCGGCCGGCCCGCGGCGTCCGCACGCACCGCGGCCAGCAGTGCCCGCGCCACCGCACCGCCGTGGTGATCGGGATCGACGTACAGCTTGGACAGGTAGGCCGACGGCGCGCCGTGCACCGCGGGCGGCCCCTCGGCGTGCACCCCGTGCAGGACCAGCGCGTACCCCACCGGGCCGGCGGCGCCGTCGGCCACGAAGACCCGGTGGTCCGGGCTGCGCAGGTGCCGGGCGAATTCGGCTTCGCTGAGCTGCTCGGCGATGAAGGTCTCGATGTGCTCGCGCGGCAGTCCCGGCGGGCAGGCCAGCGGGAAGGTGCGGGCCGCCAGCGCCGCGATCGCCCCGGCGTCAGCGGGGCCGGCCGGCCGCACCGCCCGCCACGGCTGCTGCGCCTGCTCGGTCCGTGCCGGCTCGGTCCGGGGTTCGGTCACTGCCGCCCCAGCAGCCGGTCGGTCTCGCGGCGCTCGCGTTTGGTGGGACGACCCGCGCCCCGGTCCCGCTGCGGCATGGACAGCACGATCTCCCGCGGGGGCGGCGGCGGACTGTGGTCGAGGTAGCAGGTGGCGGCCACCGGCGCACCGACCCGCTTCGGGATCAGCGTCGCGACCTCGACGATGCGTTCACGGCCACCGATCCGCAGCCGGACCTCGTCACCGACCACCACGTGCTGCGCGGGTTTGGCGGTCGCCCCGTTCACCCGCACGTGCCCGCCGCGGCACGCGGAGGCCGCGAGCGAGCGGGTCTTGGTCAGCCGCACCGCCCACAGCCAGGCGTCCACCCGCACCGGTCACCGCCGGCGCAGCAGCCGGGACAGCCCGACCGCGCCGAGCACCCCGAAGGCGACCAACAGCAGCAGACCCACGCCCGCGCCACCGGCCGACCAGCCGATCGCCACGATCACCACGGCGGGCGCCGCCAGCCCCGCCACGATCCCCGGATGCTGCTTGACCACATCCAGCGCCGCCTGCCGGCGAGCGGGATCGATCTCTTTTCCAGCCATGCCACCAATGTACGCACCCTCGAAGGGGCAAGATCGAACCATGACGGTGCTGGCACTGATGCGACACGGGGAGGCGGGGATGTCGATCCCCGACCACGACCGCCCGATCACCGAGACCGGCCGCGCGCAGGCCCGCCGCACCGCCCAGTGGCTCACCGATCAGGGCCTGGTGCCCACGCACGCACTGGTGTCCGGGGCGCGGCGCACCGTCGAGACCTTCCACGCCACGGGTCTGGCCTGCCCGATGACCGCCACCGATCAGCTCTACCAGTGCCGGGGCCGGCGGATCCTGGACGAGATCAACGGCCTGCCCGGTGATGTGCCGGTACTGCTGGTGGTGGCGCACCACCCGGGGCTGCCGGACGCCGTCGCCGAGCTGGACCCGGCCGGTGCGCCGGCCGGGTTCGCACCGGGCACCGTCGTGCTGCTGGACCTCGACGACGGTCCCGCGGCGCCCGGTTCGGGCAGGTTGCGATCGTCGTTCACCCCGTAGACTGCCGCTATGGACACGCTGATCCTGCTGCGGCACGGAAAGTCCGCGTACCCGGACAAGGTCGACGACCACGACCGGCCGCTGGCGCCGCGCGGGGTCCGGCAGGCCGCGCTGGCGGGTAAGGCGATCCGGCGGTTCGGCCACACCGTCGATCTGGTGCTGTGCTCGACCGCCGAGCGGGCGGTGCAGACCCTCGCGCAGGCCGCGGTCGACGCGCCGGTGCGGTCCATCCCCGATCTGTACGGCGCCTCCGGCGAGCAGATCCTCAAGATCGTCGACGCCGAACGCGGTGACGCGCGAACGGTGCTGGTCCTCGGCCACGATCCCGGCCTCGCCGAAGCCGCCCGGATCCTCGACCCCACGTTCACCTTCGCCAAGTTCCCCACCTCGGCGTTCACCGTCATCGAGGACGGCCACGCGGAGTTGCACATTCCTCGCTAACGTCGACGGCGTGACTCCCCGCGCCCGCTTCGAGAACTCCCCGACCTCCCTGCTCACCGACGGCCTGCGGGGCATCCTCGCCGCGCACCCCGACGCCGCCTGGCACGACGCCGGATTCGTCGCCCGCCGCAACCCCCGCACCTCCGGTGTGGCGCTGGTCTCCGGCGGCGGCTCCGGCCACGAACCGCTGCACGTGGGAATGGTCGGCGCCGGGATGCTCGACGCCGCCTGCCCCGGCCTGATCTTCACCTCCCCCAATGCGATCGCGATCGCCGCCGCGACCCGCGCCGTGGACACCGGCGCCGGGGTGCTGCACATCGTCAAGAACTACACCGGTGACGTGATGAACTTCGCCGTCGCCCGGCGCCTGGCCGCCGACCACGGTGACGGCCCCGCGACGGTGACCGAGACGGTCCTGATCGACGACGACGTCGCCACCGAACACACCGACGGTCCCGGGCGGCGCGGCACCGCGGCGGTGGTCGTGGTGGAGAAGGTGTGCGGCGCGGCCGCCGAACAGGGCCGCGACCTGGCCTCGGTGGCCGCGGTGGGCCGACGCGCGGCCGCGCGAGCCCGGTCGATGGCGGTCTCGGTGAGCGGTTGCGGAGTGCCGGGCGCGCCGCAGCCGTCGTTCCGGCTCGCTCACGGCGACATGGCGTTCGGTGTGGGCATCCACGGTGAGCGGGCTCCGCAGGAGTTGCCGGTGGCGTCGGCGGAGGAGATCGTCACCGAGCTGCTGACCCGGATCCTGCCCGGCACCGGACTGGTCGCCGGCGGCCGGGCACTGGTGGTGGTCAACAATCTGGGCGCGGTCACCGATCTGGAACTCGGCACCGTCTTCGCCGAAGCGGTCAAGCAACTCGCCGAACGCGGGATCGAGGTGACCCGGTCGCTGCTGGGCCGGTTCGTGACCGCCCTGGACATGACCGGTTTCTCGGTGACCGTGGTCGCCCTCGACGACGAGCTGATCCGGCTGTGGGACGCACCCGCGCACGCCCCGGGCTGGCCGGGCGCGGCGGGCGCGCCGTCGCACCTGGACCGGCTGTCGCAGGCCCGGCCCGCCGACGCCGCCGATTCCGGCGCGCCGAACCGGTGGCTCTCGGACTTCGTGGGCCGGGTGCAGGGCTCGATCGACGAGCTCACCGATCTGGACCGGCGGGCCGGTGACGGTGATTTCGGGACCAACATGGCGGCGGCGCTGGGGCACTTCACGCTGCCCCTGCGCGGCAGCGACGCCGAGGTGCTCCGTGCGCTCGCCACCTCGTACCTGGTGCGCTCGGGCGGCACCTCCGGTGCGGTCTTCGGGACCTTCTTCACCGAGCTGGCCCGGGCCGCCCGCTCCGACCGCGGTGACTCCGCAGATCTCGCGGCCGGAGTGCGGGCCGGACTGGACGCGGTGGTCGAACTGGGCGGCGCGCGGGTGGGCGATAAGACGGTGGTCGACGCACTGGCACCGGCGGCCGAGGTCCTCGACGCCGGGGGAACAGTGGCGGAGGCCGCGCGCGCCGCGGCGGACGGGGTGGCCGCCACCGCGGGACTGACCGCGTCCCGGGGCCGGGCGAGCTACCTCGGCGACAGTGTGCGCGGGGTGCCCGATCCGGGGGCGCTGGTGATGTCCTGGCTGTTCGAGGCCGCCGCGGACGAGCCCTGACCGACCTCCCCGGACATCACGGCCGCGCACCGGCCGGGCCGGCGAACACCGTCCGGCCCAGCAGTTGCCACAGCAGGGCCGCCGCACCGAAGAAGATCGACAGCGCACCGGCCGGGACGTCGAGCACCCAGTACGCGAGCGCGCCGAGCACGATCATCGCGATGCCGATCCCGATCGCATCGCGCAGGCTCTGCCGCGCCATCGGGAGCATCGTGCGTCCGGTGGTCCACAGACTCAGCGGGCTGCGGCGCAGCACCTCGGTGACCGCCACCGTCAGCACGACGGTGACCGCGAAGGCGACGGCGGTCACGATGGGCGCGTACACCTCGTACCGGAAACGCTGAATGGTGGGCGCGAGTTCCTGCAAGACGAAGCCGTGCACCAGGAAGATGCCGAAGGAACGGTCCGAGGCGGTCTTGAGGAAGACGTCCCAGAACGAGCCCGGGGTGCGGTGATCGGCCCACACGGTCCCGGCGGCGTACAGCGCCAGGATGATCGCGATGAACATCGCGGTGGCGTACGGGCGGAAGACGTTGGCCGCATCGGTCGGGAACAGCCCGTCCATGCTGACCTTGGAGCCGTAGATGATCAGGGTGACCATCATCACCGCGAGCGCGAGCGCGATCACCCGGCCGCGCACCCGCCGGATGAAGGCGCGAGCGCCCTCGATGTGCATCGCCGCGATGCAGCCGAGCAGGGTGAAGAACTGGTACGGCAGCAGCGTCGCCGGCAGGTGGTTCCACAGCGTGGAGAGCAGTCCGTAGTTGAAGATCTGCGGCCGCGCGGTGGTCATGTAGTGCAGCAGCACCAGGTGGAAGGCGAGGCTTCCGGCCAGCAGGTAGCGGTGGTAGCCCCAGGTCCAGCGGAGGAACTTCAACAGCAGCGGGAAGATCAGATACACCTGCATGGTCACGAAGACGAAGTACAGGTGGTACCAGGCGTCACCGGTGAGCAGGTCGTAGCCGAGCACCTTCACCGCATCCCAGGTCGATTCCCAGGTGGTGAAGGTGCGGGTGATGTTCCCGAAGGCCGGCGGCCACATGATGTACATGTGGTACAGCCAGTAGAAGACGGTCCAGGTCAGGAACGGTAGGCCCACGGCCTTGTAGCGGCGGCGCCAGAAGTCGACGGCGTCGAGCTTGCGGTCCCGGTACTGGTACACCAGAACGAATCCGGTGAGCGCGAAGAAGGCGTTCCGGGTGTAGTGGAAGACGGTCTGCACCGCGTTGGAGGCGACGCTGAACGGGAACGTGGTCCCGGAGACGCAGTGGTCGAAGATGACGCCCGCGAAGGTGACGATGCGGACGATGTCCAGCTCGAACAGGTGGCCGGTAATGCGTCCGGGTCGCCCGGACTGCGCCGGCTCGGCGGACGCGCCGGTGTCGTTCGTGGCGGAAGGATCCGCGTCGGCGCCGCCTCGGCTCATCGTTCGTCCCACCACCGGTCAACAATCCTCAACTACTGCACGACCCTCATCGACACGGCCCACCGTGCGGCCCTGTCGTACGGTATCGGGTCACGCGGCGGTGCTCCAAGTCAGACGCGCGGCCCACCGGGAACCCGGTGGACCGCGCGCGGATCGGTCTTCAGTTGGCGGTCCAGCCACCGTCCATGGTGTACGAGGCGCCCGTCACCATCGCCGCCTCCGGGCTGCACAGCCAGGCCACGAGCCCCGCCACCTCGTCCGGCTCGATCAGCCTCTTGATCGCCGGGCGGGCCAGGAACACCTCGTCGGTGACCTGCTGCTCGGTGATGCCGTGCGCGGCGGCCTGCTCGGCGATCTGCGCGGCCACCAGCGCGGTGCGCACGTAGCCGGGGTTGACGCAGTTGCTGGTCACGCCGTGCGGTCCGGCCTCCAGTGCGGTCACCTTCGACAGGCCCTCCACCCCGTGCTTGGCCGCGACGTACGCCGACTTGTACTTCGAGGCCCGCAGCCCGTGCACCGAGGAGACGTGCACGATCCGGCCGAAGCCCCGCTGGTACATCCCCGGCAGCACGGCCCGGGTCAGCAGGAACGGCGCCTCCAGCATCAGGGTGATGATCCGGTGGAAGTGCGCCGGATCGAAGTCCTCGATCGGGGCCACGTGCTGCACCCCGGCGTTGCTCACCAGCAGATCGGCGTCGACGCTCAGTTCGGCCAGCGCCGCGGTGTCGGTGAGGTCCAGTTCCAGGGCGCTGCCGCCGATCCGCCCGGCGAGCTCGGCGGCCGCACCACCGTCCCGGTCGACGACGGTGACCTCGGCCCCGTCGGCGGCGAGCCGGCGTGCGACGGCCGCCCCGATCCCGGAGGCCCCACCGGTGACCAGTGCCCTCACGCGGTGACCTCGGCGCGCTTGGCCAGGGCGGCACGATCCTCGGCGTCGATCGCGGCCAGGCTGATCCCCTTGGTCTCACGGACGAAGAAGACCGCGATGAAGGTGATCCCGCAGGCGATCGCCAGGTACACCGCGACCGGCACCGACGAGTGGAAGTCCTTGAGCAGTGCGGTGGCGATGATCGGGGCCAGTGAGCCGGCCGCGATCGAGGTGACCTGCGCGGCGAGCGAGACGCCGGAGTACCGCATCCGGGTCGGGAAGGACTCGGCCATGATGGCCGGCTGGGGTGCGTACATCAGGGCGTGGAAGACCAGGCCAATGGTGACCGCGGTGACCACGATCGCGCCGTGTCCGGTGTCGAACATCGGGAAGGCGAAGAAGCCCCAGGTCGCGGCGAGTGCGGCACCGGCCCAGTACACCGGGCGCCGGCCCACACGGTCGGCGAGTCCGCCGACCAGCGGCATCACCGCGAAGTGCACCACGTGCGCGATGAGCAGCCAGAGCAGGATGTCGGAGGTGTCCATCTTCACCACGGTCTTGAGGTAGGTGATGGAGAAGGTGACCACCAGGTAGTAGAAGATGTTCTCGCCGAAGCGCAGGCCCATCGCCGAGAGCACGCCGCGGGGGTAGCGCCGCAGCACCTCCAGCACACCGTAGGAGACGGCCTTCTCGTGCTCGATCTCCTGCTGCGCCTGCTGGAACAGCGGCGACTCGTCGACCTGAGTGCGGATGTAGTAGCCGACCAGCACGATCACCGCGGACAGCCAGAACGCGATGCGCCAGCCCCAGGCCAGGAAGTCGTCGTCGGAGAGGGTGTTGGTCAGGATCAGCAGGACGACGGTGGCCGCCAGGTTGCCGCCCGGCACGCCGGCCTGCGGCCAGGAGGCCCAGAATCCGCGGGAGCGGTCGGGGCTGTGCTCGGCCACCAGCAGCACCGCGCCGCCCCATTCGCCGCCCACCGCGAAGCCCTGGATGAAGCGCAGCAGCACCAGCGCCGCCGGCGCCCAGTAGCCGATCTGGTTGAACGTGGGCAGGCAGCCCATCAGGAAGGTGGCCACGCCGACCATGAGGATCGAGACCTGCAGCAGCTTCTTGCGTCCGAGCCGGTCACCGAGGTGACCGAAGACGATCCCGCCGATCGGGCGGGCGGCGAAGCCCACGGCATAGGTGACGAAGGCCGCGATGATGGCGTCGTACTCACTGGCGCCGGCCTTGAAGAAGATCTTGTTGAACACCACCGTGGCGGCGATGCCGTAGAGGAAGAACTCGTACCACTCGACGACCGTTCCGGCCATCGACGCGGCCACGATCTTGCGCAGCCCCCGGGGCTGTTCGAGGTCGGTGTGCGCCATTGAAGACTCCTACTGCTTTCTTGTGCCATCTGTCACGGCCGTGGTGCGGTGTGACGTGCATCATGTTCCGGAGCAGTATGTATGGATAAAATCGCAGACACAATGACCATGACCGCGGATCGGATCTGCATTGATGCACACACCTGACCCGAGCGCCGACGGCCTGCTCACCCTGCTCGCGGTCGCCCGCACCGGCCGGTACACCACCGCCGCCGACCTGCTCGGCATCAACCACACCACCGCCTCACGCCGGGTGGCCGCACTGGAACAGGCTCTCGGCGGCCCCCTGCTGGCCCGCGGGCCGGGCGGCTGGGAACTGACCGACCTCGGCCGCACGGCGGTCTCCGCGGGCGAGCGGATCGAGTCGGTGCTGCAGGAGCTGGATGCCGATACCGATCACGAGCTGCGCGGCAAGGTGCGGATCGCGGCCACCGACGGTTTCAGCGCCCGTGTGGTGGCGCCGGCGATCGCCGAACTGGGCCGGGCGCATCCGCGGCTGTCCGTGGACCTGCTGACGGTGACCAGACGGGCACCGTCGACCCGCTCCGGGGTCGACATCGAGGTGGTGGTGGGACGGCCCCGCACGTTCCGGGTGCAGCCGGTGCACCTCGCCCCGTACCGGCTCGGGTTGTACGGCTCCCGCGAGTACCTGACCGCCGAGGGGACGCCGCGCCGGCGCGCGGACCTGGCCGGGCGGCCGCTGGTCTACTTCATCGACTCACTGCTCACGGTCGACGATCTGGACCAGGCCCGGGTGCTGGTCCCGGAGATGTCCGATCGGCTCAGTTCCACCAATGTGCTGGTGCACGTCGAGGCCACCTGCGCCGGAGCCGGGCTGGGTCTGCTCCCCTGCTTCCTGGCCGACGCCCGGCCGGAGCTGGTGCGGGTGCTGCCCGGCGAGGTCTCGGTGGAGTTGGAGTACTGGATGGTGGTGCGCCCGGAGGCCGAGCGCCGCCGCGAGGTGGCCGCCGTGGCCGCGGCACTGCGCGCACAGGCCACCGCCAGCCGCGGTGCACTCCTCGGTGAACCGGAGCCGCGGCCCGAAGCGCGGTAGACTGTCCGCTTGACCATGAGCGCATCGACGTCCAGTGGCGGGCCCTCGTTCACCCCCGAGAGCCTGACCGGATTCTTCGGGGGCCCTACCGTGCGTCGCGCGGGCGAGTACGTGGGCACCGGACTGATCGGCGACCTGGAATGGGACGACGAGAAGCGCCAGGTGACCGGCGTGGTGGCCGGCACCCGGGAGTACGACGCGCAGGTGTGGATCGAACCCGGCGCCCGCGGCTGGCGGCCGGTGCGCAGCCTGTGCACCTGCCCGGTCGCACTGAACTGCAAGCACGGCGCCGCGCTGCTCCTGGAACTGACCACCGAGGACGTCGAGGACGGCATCGTCGAACAGCCCGACCCGTGGGAGCGCCAGCTCGAAGCACTGCTGCCGGAGACGCCGCGCACCGGCGCAGCGGTGCTGCCGGTGGCGCTGCAGTTCGAGGTGGACGGCCGGGGCGTGGTCTCCGGGCAGCGGCTGCAGGTGCGCCTGGCCACCCCGGGTATGCGTGAGGGCACCTGGGTGGCCGGGGACGTGCGCTGGCGCACCATCGCCTCGGCGCCGCGGATCGCGACCGCGCACCGGGACGTGCTGGCGCCGCTGGCCCAGCTGATCACCTGGTCGCTGTACGGCGTCGATTCCTGGGCCGACCTGGGCATGGTCGACACGCCGCTGCTGTGGGACCAGCTGCGGGTGATCCGCGACGCCGGAGTGCCGATGCTCACCAAGAAGGCCAAGGGCGCCGTCGTGCTCGGCGGTCCGACCCGACTGGGGTTGGTGGCCCGGGACGTCGGCGGGGCGGTCGAGCTGGACCGGGAGGTCGATTTCGGTGACGGCCCGCGGCCGTTCACCGGCGGGCTGCTCGGTGCGCACCGCGCGCTCGGCGTCTTCCAGCAGGACGACGAGGTGCTGCGGCTCGCCCCGCTCGACCCGCCGCTCTCCGCCGCGCACACCAGTGCTCTGCGCCGGTTCACCCCGGTGCAGGTGCCGGCCGAGTCGGTGCCGGCCCTGCGGGAGAAGTACCTGCCGTACCTGGCGGCGGTGGCGCCGGTGCGGGATCCGCAGCGACTGGTCGGTGAGGTCGAGGTGCTGGGCCCGGAGCTGGTGTGCAGCGCGCGGTACCTGCCCGAGGCCACCGAGTTGGAGGTCGACTGGAAGTGGCGGTACACCGTCGTCGACCAGAACGGCACCGGCGAGGCCACCGATTACCCGCTCGGCCGCGAACCCGCGGGGATCGCCGACACCGTCGGCCAGCAGCGGATCACCCGCGCGATGGCGGTGGCGCTGCGCGAGGCGGACGTCAGCATCGACCATTCACAGGGCTTCTACCGGGGCACGGAGGCCGCGGTGTGGCTGGCCGAGGCCGCGCCGGTGCTGCGGTCGGTTCCCGGTGTGATCGTGGAGGTGACCGACGATCCCGGGTTCCGCTGGGCCGATTCGGACGCCTCGGTCGCGGTGCGGGTGCGCTCGGACGCCGGGAAAGGGGTCACCGACTGGTTCGATCTCGAGGTCGCGGTGGAGGTGGACGGTGAGGAGGTCCCGTTCCGGGAGGTGTTCACCGCCCTCGCCGCCGGCCACGACACCCTGGTGACACCCGGTGGGGTGCTGGCGCGGATCGACGGCGAGCGGTTCGACCGGCTGCGCGAGCTGATCGGCGAAGCCCGTGACCTGCCCACCAAGGGTGGCCGGCGACGCACCGCCGGGACCGGCCCCGGCCGCGCCGGTGACGAGAGCGGCCTGCGGATCAGCCGGTTCCAGGCGGGCCTGGTCGATGAGCTCGCGGGGCTGGCCGATGCCACCGATTTCGACGGTGACTGGTCGCGCCGGGTGGGCGCGCTCACCGCCGGTGACCTGACCCGGCAGCAGGCACCGTCGACCTTGAAGGCGGAGCTGCGGCCGTACCAGCGCGATGGCCTGGACTGGCTGGCGTTCCTCTACGACAACGACTTCGGCGGCATCCTGGCCGACGACATGGGCCTGGGCAAGACGGTGCAGACACTGGCGCTGATCTGCCGGGCGCACGAACGGGCGGACTCCCCCGCGGGCCCGTTCCTGGTGGTGGCGCCCACCTCGGTGGTGGGCAACTGGGCCGCGGAGTGCCGGCGGTTCGCGCCGCACCTGACGGTGGCCGCGGTGACCGAGACCTCCCGCAAGTCCGGGGCGTCGATCGCCACTCTGGTCGACGGTGCCGACGTCGTCCTCACCTCGTACACCCTGCTGCGCCTGGACGCCGAGGAGTACGAGGCGGTGAGCTGGGCCGGGGTGATCCTGGACGAGGCGCAGTTCGTGAAGAACCCGCGGTCGAAGGCCTTCGCGGCGGTCTCGCTGCTGGACCGCCGCTTCACCCTGGCGGTGACCGGCACGCCGATGGAAAACCACCTCGAGGAGCTGTGGGCGCTGACCGCGCTGACGGTGCCGGGCCTGTTCCCGGGGCGGTCGTGGTTCGCCGAGGAGTACCGGCGGCCGATCGAGCGCGGCGGTGACGACGACCGGCTGGCGCGACTGCGGCGGCGGGTGCGGCCGTTCATGCTGCGCCGCACCAAGGATCTGGTGGCCAAGGACCTCCCGGAGAAGACCGAGTCCGTGGTGCAGGTGGAACTGTCCGACGAGCACCGTCACACCTACGACCGGCTCCTGGCCGATCAGCGGGCGAAGCTGCTGGGGCTGCTGGACGATCTGGAGGGCAACCGGTTCGAGATCCTGCGCTCGCTGACCATGCTGCGCCGGCTCGCGCTGGACCCGTCCCTGGTGGACGAGGAACTGGCCGTCGAGGACGTGGCCAAGCTGGACTACCTGACGGACAAGCTGCACGAACTGCTGGAGGAGAACCACGCGGTGCTGGTGTTCAGCCAGTTCACCGGTTTCCTGCGCAAGGCCGCCGAACGGCTCGACGAGGAAGGCGTTCAGTACGCCTACCTCGACGGTTCGACCACGGACCGGACCTCGGCGATCGAGCGGTTCACCTCCGGCGAGGTGCAGGTCTTCCTGATCTCGCTCAAGGCCGGCGGTTTCGGCCTCAACCTGGTGCAGGCGGACTACTGCTTCCTGCTGGACCCGTGGTGGAACCCGGCCGCCGAGGCGCAGGCGATCGACCGGGCGCACCGGATCGGCCAGACCCGGGGTGTGATGGTCTACCGGCTGGTGTCCGCCGACACCATCGAGGACAAGGTGATGGCCCTCAAGGAACGCAAGGCGGCGTTGTTCGACTCGGTGGTCGGCGGCGACGGCGGTTTCGATTCCCGGCTCGCCGCCGCCGACATCCGGGCCCTGTTCGAGGACTAGAGCCGTAGCCGGGTTCAGGCCACCCAACCGGCGGAGCTGCGGCCGTTCCAGTTGGCCAGGCGCTCGGTGGGGCCGGCGCCGTCGCGGGGCTCGACGACCGACCCGAAGGGCACGTCCGGGAGCTCCCGGATCTGGGCCGGCAGACCGGCCTGCGCGACCGCGAGCACAGCCTCGGGCACCGCGCCGTCGGGGAACTCGGCGGCCTGCCCGGTGGCGACCGCGAGGTCCCAGCCGTGCACCAGGGTCTCGTTGACGTACATGCCCAGCGCCACGTTCCCCGCGACGACACCCCACGGCACGGTGACCTCGCGGTCGAGGGGCGCCGCCTGCCACGCGGCGAGGGCGCGCTCGCGGACGGCACCGTAGGCGTCGGCGGTGAAGTCGTCGGCGAGGAACGGCTGTCCCTCGACGCCGGCGGTCTCGGCGAGTGCGACGGCGCGGAGTCCGACGGCGCCGATGTGCTGTGCGAGCGTGCGGACGTCGAACTCGTCGCACGGGGTGGGACGGCCGAGCTGGTCATCGGAGAGCCCGGTGAGCAGGGACTGCATCCAGGCCGAAACGGCTGCGTACGCGGGACGGGGGTCAGTGGCTGAGAAGGTCATGACGGCGATTCAACCGCCCAAATATGACACCTCCTGTCATCTTGGTCTGCGATGCTGGCATCCATGCGGGCCGATCGACTGCTCTCCGTGCTGATGCTGCTGCGCCACCGCGGCACCATGACCGCCGCACAGCTGGCGGGCGAACTCGAGGTCTCCACCCGCACGGTGCTCCGCGACGTCGAAGCACTGTCGCTCGCGGGGGTGCCGGTCTACACCGATCGCGGCCGCGGCGGCGGTATCCGCCTGCTCCCCGGCTACCGCACCGACCTCACCGGCCTCACCCTCGACGAGGCCAAGGCGCTCCTGGCCGGAGCCCCCGTCTCCCCCGCCTTCGCCAGCGCCATGCGCAAGGTCGCCGCGGCACTGCCGGAGGCGCACCGCCGGGAGGCGGCCGCCGCCGCCCAGCGGATCCACGTCCGCCCGGACGGCTTCATCCGCAGCCCCGATCCGGACCCGTTCCTCGGTGAGCTGCACCACGCCGTGATCGACGGCCTGCGGATCCGCGCGGTGTACCAGCCGCGCGGCGGCGCACCGGCGCAGCGCACACTCGACCCCGTCGGGCTGGTGCACGCCGGGCAGGCCTGGTACCTGTTGGCACTGCGTGAGGGACAACGGCGCACCTATCGAACCTCCCGGTTCCAGCAGGTCACAGTGCTCGACGAGCCCGCGCAGCGGCCCGCCGAGGTCGATCTCGCAGCCGAGTTCGAACAGTCCCGGGCGTCGTTTCGCCAGAGCGCCGCTCCGCCGCCGCAGCGGTGTTGCTGCTGCGACTGCGCGCAGTGCGGGCCACCACGGGACGAGCAGCAAAACCAACCCCTGTGAGGGAACTCACCGGTCCTCACTCTGCCACGGCCTTTCGCTCGCCTTAGCATCGCCGCATGGCCGAGAACACCTTCGCAGTCGTGGTCCCCGCCTACAACGAGGGCGAGATCATCGGCGAGTGTCTGGAGCTGCTCCTGGCCCAGACCCCGCCGATCGACGAGATCATCGTGGTCGACAACAACTCGACCGACGACACCGCCGACATCGTGCGGGCGATCGCCCGGGCACACCCGACGGTACGGCTGATCCCGGAGACCCGGCAGGGCCTGGTATGGGCACGCAACACCGGACTCGACGCCGCGACCAGCGACGTCATCGCCCGGATCGACGCGGACACGGTCGTCGCCCCCGGCTGGGCGCAGCGCCTGCGCACCTTCTTCGACACCGAGGACGGCTGCGGCTTCGACGTGGTCTCCACGCTCGGCGAGTTCCGCGGCCTGCCCGGCCGGCGGCTGCAGTCGGCGCTGAACAAGTGGAACGATCCGCTCGGCCGCAACGCCGCCCGCGCCCAGGAGATCAGCTACTGCTTCGGCCCCAGCATGGCCTTCCGGGCCGACACCTGGGCCCGGATCCGGGACCGGGTGACCATGCGTCGCGACATCTTCGAGGACGTCGACATCGCACTGTGCGTCCAGGAGACCGGGGGCGCGTGCGCGCTGATCCGCGACGTGGTGGTGGAGGTCTCGCCGCGCCGCTTCTACAGCAGCGTCTCCAGTTACGCCACCTACGCCGCCTACCTGCCGCGCACCTTCCGGCTGCACCGTCGACCGGTGACCGCGGCGGCCCTGACCGCCGCACTGCCGCTGTCGATCGGTTTCCACGCCGTGCGACTGTCCATCCTGCGCGGGCTGGGTGCTCCGGGTGAGCGGTTCTCGGTACGGAACATGGTGCGCAGCACCGGCGAGGACAGGGTCCGGCCGTGAGGAAGCCGCCGCCCGCGATCCTGGGAGCGCTGCTGCCGGTTCTCGCCTACTTCGCCACCACTCGCCTCGCCGGGTTCTCCCAGCTGAACGGGGTGGTGACGGGGATCGTCGTGGGCCTGGTGATCGCTGGCTGGCGGATGCTGGCGACCCGGCAGGTGGGGCAGTTGGAACTGTTCACCACGCTGATCCTGGCGGTGTCGTTGATCCCGTCCCTGGTGACCGGCGAGCCGCGGATCGCACTGGCCGCGCAGGCGATCGACGGCTTCTTCGCCGCCGGGTACTTCATCATCTCCTCGTTCACCCGCAAGCCGCTGGTGGGCACGATCCTGGCTCCGATGTACGTGCGATTCCTGCGGGTGCCCGCGGATTCCTGGGACCGGTGCATGGCCGGTTCGGCGCCGTTCCGCGCCCGGATCCGGGCGATCAGCGTGATCTGCGCGATCACCGCGGTCACCGGCTCCCTGGCCGGGCTGTACCTGGCGCTGAACTTCCCGATCGACACCGTCGTCCTGGTCGGACCGCTGATCGGGCTGGTGCTGGTACCGCTGGCGCTGCTCGTGATCAAGCTCGCCGACAGTCCGCTGCGCAGCGAACTCCGGGCGGCGACGGCCTGAACCGGCTCCGGCCCGGCATACTGGCACGATGAAGCTGCTGCTGAACATCATCTGGCTGGTGCTGTGCGGATTCTGGATGGCGGTCGGTTACGCCGTGGCCGGCCTGATCTGCATGATCCTGATCGTGACCATCCCGTTCGGGCTGGCCTCCTTCCGGATCGCCAATTACGCGCTGTGGCCGTTCGGCCGCACCGTCGTCGACCGGCCGAACGCCGGCGCGGCATCACTGCTGGGGAACATCATCTGGATGCTGGTGGCCGGGATCTGGCTGGCGATCGGGCACATCATCACCGGTATCGCCCTGTGCCTGACGATCATCGGCATCCCGCTGGGCATCGCCAACTTCAAGATGATCCGGCTCTCCCTTTTCCCCCTGGGTTCGGAGATCGTCCCGGTCGCGTAGCCCGGGGGCGACGACCGCTCACCGGCCGAGGATCGCGCGGCGCAGGTCCGGCCGGCGCAGGACCATCGCGACCCAGATGAGCACGCCCACGTACACGCCCGAGAGCACGAACCCGGCGATCGCCTGTTCGGCCCGGAGGTTGCTCGCCACCGCGCCACCGAGGTACCCGGTGAGGTAGATGGCGCCGATCACCGCGGTGCGCGGGATGGTCCACAGCACGACGCCGATCAGCAGCAACACACCGATCACCAGGATGTGCTTGTCCTGGAAGCCGAGTCTCAGCGTTCCGTCGATCACCGCCTGCGGCTTGGTCAGCTTCCCGACCACGTCGAAGACCAGGAAGGCCCAGATCAGTGCGGTGAGCACCATCCCCGCGATCCACGACCTGGAGCGAGTACCGGTGGAGGTGGTGTGCGTGAGTTCAGCGGCGGTCATGGCGGACTCCTCGGCTTCCAGTGTGTACGGCGTGAACATCGCCGAATGTTCACACCGTACACACAGTGGAGCGAGGACGTCAACAGCCGGCGCCCGACCGGTCTCCGGACCGGATGACAGACAACGGCCCCCGACCTGTTCCCCAGGTCGGGGGCCGTTGTCAGCTACTCAGTTCACCGGTAACCGTCGGAGAATCCGTAGTCGTCGAGCGGCACCGCGGCACCCGACGGTGCGCCGAAGGCGCCCTCCGGGCCGTAGTACTGATCGTCGAAGGACGGCACCGTGTAGGCGGCCGCGCGGGCCTCCTCGGTCGGCTGCACCTGGATGTTCCGGTACTTGTTGATGCCGGTACCGGCCGGGATCAGCTTGCCGATGATCACGTTCTCCTTCAGGCCCACCAGCTTGTCGGAGCGGGTGTTGATCGCGGCGTCCGTGAGCACGCGGGTGGTCTCCTGGAAGGAGGCCGCCGACAGCCACGAATCGGTCGCGAGCGAGGCCTTGGTGATGCCCATGAGCACCGGACGGCCGGCCGCGGGCTCGCCGCCCTCGGCCACCACGCGGCGGTTCTCCGACTCGAACTCGCTGCGCTCGGTGAGCGAACCGGGCAGGAACTCGGTGGCGCCGGAATCGATGATCGTCACGCGGCGCAGCATCTGACGAACGATCGTCTCGATGTGCTTGTCGTGGATCGACACACCCTGGCTCCGGTACACCTCCTGGACCTCGTTGACCAGGTGCACCTGCACCTGTCGCGGGCCCATCACGCGCAGCACCTCGTGCGGATCGGCAGCGCCCTCGAGCAGCTGCTGACCGACCTGCACGTGGTCACCGTCGGCCAGCAGACGCTCGCTGCCGTCCTCGTGCTTGAACACGCGCAGACGCTGACGCTTGGAGATCTTGTCGTACACGACCTCCTCGCTGCCGTCGTCCGGCGTGATGGTGATCGTGTAGAACCGGTCGTCGTCCTCCAGGCGGATCCGGCCGGAGACCTCGGCGATCGGGGCCTTGCCCTTGGGGACACGGGCCTCGAACAGCTCGGTGACTCGCGGCAGACCACCGGTGATGTCGTCACCGACGCCACCCTGGTGGAAAGTACGCATGGTCAGCTGGGTACCGGGCTCACCGATGGACTGGGCGGCGACGATGCCCACGGCCTCGCCGATGTCCACCAGCTTGCCGGTGGCCATCGAACGGCCGTAGCACGTGGCGCACACGCCGGTGCCCGTGGTGCAGGTGAGCACCGAGCGCACCTTGACCTGGTCGATGCCGGCCGCCAGCAGCGCCTCGATCTGCGGATCACCGAGATCACGGCCCCGCTCGACGACGACCTCGCCCTTGGCGTCGACCGCGTCCTCGGCGAGGGTACGGGCGTACGCCGAGGTCTCGACGTGCGCATCGCGGATGATCGAACCGTCGGGCTGCTTCTCGCCCAGCGGAACGATGATGCCGCGGCTGGTACCGCAGTCCTCCTCGCGGACGATGACGTCCTGCGAGACGTCCACCAGACGACGGGTCAGGTAACCCGAGTCGGCGGTACGCAGCGCGGTATCGGCCAGACCCTTACGAGCGCCGTGGGTGTTGATGAAGTACTCCAGCACCGTCAGGCCCTCACGGAACGACGACTTGATCGGGCGCGGGATGAACTCACCCTTCGGGTTCGTCACCAGGCCCTTCATGCCGGCCAGGTTCCGCACCTGGGTCATGTTGCCGGTAGCACCCGACTTCGGGATCATCGTGATCGGGTTGTCGGCGGGGTAGAAGTCGTCGATCGCCTTACCGACCTCGTCCGTGGCCTGCTTCCAGATCTCGACCAGCGCATCGCGACGCTCACCGGAGGTGAGTGCACCGCGGGCGTACTTGCGCTCGATACCGTCGGCCCGCTCCTCGTAGCGGTCGAGGATCTCCTTCTTGCTGGGCGGAACCAGCACGTCGGACATCGAGACCGTCACGCCGCTGCGGGTCGCCCAGTAGAAACCGGCGTCCTTGAGCTTGTCGACGGTCTGCGCGACCACGATCATCGGGTACCGCTCGGCCAGATCGTTGATGATCACGGCCTGGCGCTTCTTCGGCATCTGCTCGTCCACGAACGGGTAGTCCGAGGGCAGCAGGTCGTTGAACAGCACACGTCCGAGCGTGGTCTGCGCCGTCCACGCCTGACCGCGCTGCCAGGCACCGTCGAACAGCTCCTTCTCGACCTCGGCCGGCGGACGCTGATCGGTCAGCCGGACCCGGATCGGGGCCTGGATCGACAGCTCACCCAGGTCGACGGCCATGATGGCCTCAGCCGGGCTGGAGTAGACGCCCTGCTCCGGCTGATCCTTGGCCGCGGGAACGTGATGGCCGAGAGCGTCGGCCTTCTCCGTGGTCAGGTGGTACAGACCGGTCACCATGTCCAGACGGGGCATGGCCAGCGGTCGGCCCGAGGCCGGCGAGAGGATGTTGTTGCTCGACAGCATCAGGATGCGGGCCTCGGCCTGCGCCTCCGCGGACAGCGGCAGGTGCACGGCCATCTGGTCACCGTCGAAGTCGGCGTTGAAGGCCTCACAGACCAGCGGGTGCAGCTGGATGGCCTTGCCCTCGACGAGCTGCGGCTCGAAGGCCTGGATACCCAGGCGGTGCAGCGTGGGAGCACGGTTGAGCAGCACCGGGTGCTCGGCGATGACCTCTTCGAGGACGTCCCACACCTGCGGACGCTGCCGCTCCACCATGCGCTTGGCCGACTTGATGTTCTGCGCGTGGTTCAGATCCACCAACCGCTTCATCACGAAGGGCTTGAACAGCTCCAGCGCCATCAACTTCGGCAGGCCGCACTGGTGCAGCTTGAGCTGCGGGCCCACCACGATCACCGAACGACCGGAGTAGTCCACGCGCTTACCGAGCAGGTTCTGGCGGAACCGGCCCTGCTTGCCCTTGAGCAGATCCGAGAGCGACTTGAGCGGACGGTTGCCCGGTCCGGTGACCGGACGGCCGCGCCGGCCGTTGTCGAACAGCGCGTCGACGGACTCCTGCAGCATCCGCTTCTCGTTGTTGACGATGATCTCGGGCGCGCCGAGGTCGATCAGTCGCTTGAGGCGGTTGTTGCGGTTGATCACACGACGGTAGAGGTCGTTGAGGTCCGAGGTGGCGAACCGGCCACCGTCGAGCTGGACCATCGGGCGCAGCTCCGGCGGGATCACCGGGACGGCGTCGAGGACCATGCCCAGCGGGGAGTTGCCGGACTGCTGGAACGCCGCGACGACCTTCAGTCGCTTGAGCGCACGCAGCTTCTTCTGGCCCTTGCCGCTGCGGATGGTCTCGCGCAGCGACTCGGCCTCGGCGTCGATGTCGAAGTTCTCGATGAGCTTCTTGATCGCCTCGGCACCCATCGCGCCCTTGAAGTACTCGCCGTACCGATCCTGCAGCTCACGGTAGAGCTTCTCGTCGACGATCATGTCCTTCGGGGCGAGCTTGACGAAGGTGCTCCAGATCTCGTCGAGCTCGTCGATGGCACGCTGCGCGCGGTCGCGGATCTGCCGCATCTCCCGCTCGCCGCCGTCCTTGACCTTGCGGCGGGCATCGGCCTTGGCGCCCTCGGCCTCGAGCACGGCGAGATCGTCCTCGAGCTTCTTGGCGCGGTTCTCCAGATCCACATCGCGCTGGTCCGCGAGCACCTTCTTCTCGGAGGTGATCTCGGCCTCGAGCGTGGACTGCTCGTTGTGCCGCTGCTCCTCGTCGACCTCGGTGATCACGTAGGCCGCGAAGTAGATGATCTTCTCGAGATCCTTCGGCGCCAGGTCCAGCAGGTAGCCCAGTCGCGACGGGACGCCCTTGAAGTACCAGATGTGGGTGACGGGAGCGGCCAGCTCGATGTGGCCCATCCGCTCACGACGCACCTTGGCGCGAGTGACCTCGACGCCGCAGCGCTCGCAGATGATGCCCTTGAAGCGGACACGCTTGTACTTACCGCAGTAGCACTCCCAGTCGCGAGTAGGTCCGAAGATCTTCTCGCAGAACAGGCCGTCCTTCTCGGGCTTGAGCGTGCGGTAGTTGATGGTCTCGGGCTTCTTGACCTCGCCGTAGCTCCAGTTGCGGATGTCATCGGCGGTCGCCAGACCGATCTTCAGTTCGTCGAAGAAGTTGACGTCGAGCACTTCTCTCCTTATTCGTTCGGTCGGCGGTTAGTTGGCGAGGTCTTCGGCCGAGGCGTTCTCGTTGCGCGAGAGGTTGATGCCCAGGTTGGCAGCAGCGCGCTCGAGATCCTCGTCGTCCCCGTCGGCCATCTCGATGGCGGCACCGTCGGACGAGAGCACCTCCACGTTCAGGCAGAGCGACTGGAGCTCCTTGAGGAGCACCTTGAACGACTCGGGGATGCCCGGCTCGGGGATGTTCTCGCCCTTGACGATGGCCTCGTAGACCTTCACGCGGCCCACCACGTCGTCCGACTTGATGGTCAGCAGTTCCTGCAGGGTGTAGGCGGCGCCGTAGGCCTGCATGGCCCAGCACTCCATCTCACCGAAGCGCTGTCCACCGAACTGCGCCTTACCACCGAGCGGCTGCTGGGTGATCATCGAGTACGGACCGGTGGAACGGGCGTGGATCTTCTCGTCCACCAGGTGGTGCAGCTTGAGGATGTACATGTAGCCGATCGACACCGGGTACGGGAAGGGCTCGCCGGAGCGGCCGTCGAAGAGCTGCGCCTTGCCGTCCGCCTGCACCATGACGTCGCCGTCGCGGTTGGGCAGGGTCGAGCCGAGCAGGCCGGCCAGCTCCTCGTCCCGGGCACCGTCGAACACCGGGGTGGCGGTGTTGGTGTCCTTGGGCTGGCTGTACATCTCCTCGGGCAGGGCCGAGGCCCAGTCCGGGATGTTCCCCTTCTCGTCGCGGACGTCCCAGCCGGTCTTGGCGACCCACCCGAGGTGGGTCTCCAGGATCTGGCCGATGTTCATACGACGCGGCACACCGTGGGTGTTGAGGATGATGTCGACGGGGGTGCCGTCGGGCAGGAAGGGCATGTCCTCGGCCGGCAGGATCTTGCCGATGACGCCCTTGTTGCCGTGCCGGCCGGCCAGCTTGTCGCCGTCCTGCACCTTGCGCTTCTGGGCCACGTACACGCGGACCAGCTCGTTGACACCGGGGGCCAGCTCGTCGTCGTCGTCGCGCGAGAAGACGCGCACGCCGATCACCTTGCCGGTCTCACCGTGCGGCACCTTCAGCGAGGTGTCGCGGACCTCACGGGCCTTCTCGCCGAAGATGGCGCGCAGCAGGCGCTCCTCCGGGGTCAGCTCGGTCTCGCCCTTCGGGGTGACCTTGCCGACCAGGATGTCGCCGTCGCGGACCTCGGCACCGATGCGGATGATGCCGCGCTCGTCGAGATCGGCCAGCACCTCATCGGAGACGTTCGGGATGTCCCGGGTGATCTCCTCGGCGCCCAGCTTGGTGTCGCGGGCGTCGATCTCGTGCTCCTCGATGTGGATGGACGTGAGCACGTCCTCCTCCACCAGGCGCTGACTGAGGATGATCGCGTCCTCGTAGTTGTGACCCTCCCACGGCATGATCGCCACCAGCAGGTTCTTACCGAGCGCCATCTCACCGTTGTCGGTGCACGGGCCGTCGGCCAGCACCTGACCGGCCTCGACCCGCTGGCCGGCGCTCACGATCGGACGCTGGTTGGCGCAGGTGCCCTGGTTGGAGCGGGCGAACTTGCGCAGACGGTGCGTCTTGCGGGTGCCGTCGTCGGCCATCACGGTGATGAAGTCGGCGGAGACCTCCTCGATCGCACCGGCGACGTCGGTGATCACCACATCGCCGGCGTCGACCGCGGCGCGCAGCTCCATACCGGTGCCGACCAGCGGCGACTCGCTGCGGACCAGCGGCACGGCCTGACGCTGCATGTTCGCACCCATGAGGGCGCGGTTGGCGTCGTCGTGCTCGAGGAACGGGATCATCGCGGTCGCGACCGAGACCATCTGGCGCGGCGAGATGTCCATGTACTCCACGGCCGAGACCGGGACGAACTCCACCTCGGAGCCGCGCTTACGCACGAGCACCTTCTCGTCGGACAGGCGGCCGGAGGCGTCGGTGGCCGCGTTCGCCTGAGCGATGTAGTAGCGGTCCTCCTCGTCGGCGGTCATGTAGACGATCTCGTCGGTGGTCTGGCCGTCGACGACCTTGCGGTACGGGGTCTCGATGAAGCCGAACGGATTGACCCGGGCGTACACCGACAGCGAACCGATCAGGCCGATGTTCGGGCCCTCAGGGGTCTCGATCGGGCACATACGGCCGTAGTGCGAGGGGTGCACGTCGCGGACCTCGAGGCCGGCGCGCTCACGCGAGAGGCCGCCGGGGCCGAGCGCCGAGAGACGACGCTTGTGGGTCAGGCCCGAGAGCGGGTTGTTCTGGTCCATGAACTGCGAGAGCTGGCTGGTGCCGAAGAACTCCTTGATCGCCGCCGAGACCGGGCGGATGTTGATCAGGGTCTGCGGGGTGATCGCCTCGACGTCCTGCGTGGTCATGCGCTCGCGCACCACGCGCTCCATGCGGGACAGGCCCACCCGGAGCTGGTTCTGGATCAGCTCACCGACGGTGCGCAGGCGGCGGTTGCCGAAGTGGTCGATGTCGTCGACCTCGACCGGCACCTCCTCGCCGCCGGGCACGGTCATGTAGGTCAGCTGCTCCGACGGTGCCTCGTGCAGACGCACCAGGTACTCGATCGTCGCGACGATGTCCTCCTCGGTGAGCACGAGCGGCTGGGTGCCGTCCGAGTTCGCCGGGAGACCGAGCTTCTTGTTCAGCTTGTACCGGCCGACGCGGGCCAGGTCGTAACGCTTCTCCTTGAAGAACAGGTTCTCCAGGAGGGTCTGCGCCGACTCCTTGGTGGGCGGCTCGCCCGGGCGCAGCTTGCGGTAGATGTCCAGCAGCGCCTCGTCGGTGCCGGCGGTGTTGTCCTTCTCCAGGGTCGAGCGCATGATCTCGGAGAAGCCGAAGCGCTCCAGGATCTGCTCGCTGGTCCAGCCCAGCGCCTTGAGCAGCACGGTGACCGGCTGGCGGCGCTTGCGGTCGATGCGCACGCCGACGGTGTCGCGCTTGTCGACGTCGAACTCGAGCCAGGCGCCGCGCGCCGGGATCACCTTGACGCTGTGCAGCGGCTTCTCGGTGGACTTGTCGATGGTCTCGTCGAAGTACACGCCCGGGCTACGGACCAGCTGCGAGACGACCACGCGCTCGGTGCCGTTGATGATGAACGTGCCCTTGTCCGTCATCATCGGGAAATCACCCATGAAGACGGTCTGCGACTTGATCTCGCCGGTGTTGTTGTTGATGAACTCGGCCGTGACGAACAGCGGAGCCGCGTACGTCATGTCCTTGTCCTTGCACTCCTCGATGGAGGCCTTGACCTCATCGAAGCGCGGATCGGAGAAGGACAGGGACATCGAGCCCGAGAAGTCCTCGATCGGGGAGAGTTCAGCGAGGATGTCCTCCAGGCCACCGGTGGGCTGAGCCTCACCGCGGGCCGCTGCCTTCTCGCGCCATGCGGGCGTGCCGACGAGCCATTCGAACGAATCGATCTGCAGATCGAGCAGCCCCGGAACGGGGAGAGGCTCGGAGATCTTCGCGAACGAGACGCGCTTGGGCGCCCCGGGCACCACAGCGTCGTTCTGATCGTTCTGAGTCTGGCTGGAGACGGAGACTGCCAAGATGCGTCCTCTGCTGTGACTAGTAACGTTGCCAAATTGTGCTGACGGCAACCCGCAGAGCAAACGCCCTCAAAAGCTGAGGCGGATATTCAGATGGGCAGGAGGCAGCCAGCGCAACGTCTAACGATAACAGAGTAATGACCGCCCCGCAAGAGGCAGTCCAGAATAAGGCCCCGGAAGGCCGGCGCGCAAGCATGACGCGCGCCCGATGTTCGAACATCCGCAGCACGGAACAGTGACCGGTCCGTGGCCGGCGGTTCGGCCCTGCGGCTGGCTGCCGGACGGGGCCGTGGGCGCCGATCACTGCGCTCACTTGGTGCTCACCGGACGCCGGGTACTGCGCGTCCTGCCGATAACTGTGACGGCAAAGTGCGCCCAGGTCAAGCGAAACCGCCGATTTCCTTCGAATACCCGCTGTGCGCGAGCGCACGGGAACCCCGGGAGGGTTCCCGTGCCGGTGCGGTGCGCTTCGTGGCGCCGGTCAGCGCCCTAGGAGCCGTAGGTACCGGAGGTGCCGGGGGTCTTGGGCAGGTGGTCGGTCGGGTTGTCGTCCGCCGCGGAGCGGGTCACCTGGTAACCGCTGGTCGGAGCGTCGTCACCGGCGTACTGCTGTTCGGTGGCGACGGGGACCGTCTCCGCGGCTCCGGCACCGTCGGGCGCGGCGACCGCCACCGGACGGGTCTCCGGCGCCTGGACCTGCTGGGCGGGCGCCTGCTGCGCCGGGGCGGTGGTGGCGTACTCGCCGTCCACATCGTCACCGAGGTCGCGACGGATCGCGAGCTGCGCGGCGGGCGGCAGGGTCGGCAGGATCTCGCGGACGCGGGCCTTACGACGCGCCTCGCCCTTGCGCGGGGGCATCCCGGGGGTCGGCTGCATCTGCGGGGCGATCTCGTCCGGGACGTCGACGCCACCGTCGGAATGGCCGGCCGCGACACGCGCCGCCTCCGCCTCCATCTGCGCGGAGTCCTTCTCCTCGGACATGCCGATCGGGCCGATCATGGAACCGGACAGGAACTGCTTGACCACCGGCTCCTCACTGGTCAGCAGCACCTCGCGGGGGCCGAACATGACCAGGTGCTTGAGGAAGAGCATGCCCATGTTGTCCGGGACGGTACGGGCGATGTTGATGTTGTGCGAGACGATCAGCGTGGTGCAGTCGATCTGCGCATTGATGTCCATCAGCAGCTGGCTGGTGTAGGTGGTGCGCACCGGGTCGAGGCCGGAGTCCGGCTCGTCGACCAGCATGATCTGCGGGTCCATCACCAGGGCGCGAGCCAGGCCGGCGCGCTTGCGCATACCGCCGGAGATCTCGCCCGGGAGCTTGTCCTCCGCGCCGATCAGACCCACCATCTCGAGCTTCTCCATCGTGATCTGACGGATCTCGCTCTCCTTCTTCTTCGTGTGCTCACGAAGCGGGAAGGCGGTGTTGTCGTAGAGGTTCATCGAGCCGAACAGGGCGCCGTCCTGGAACAGCACACCGAACATCTTGCGGATCTCGTACAGCTCCGACGAGGTGCAGGTGAGGATGTCGGTGCCGTCGATGATGATCTCGCCCTCCTCCGGGCGGAGCAGGCCGATCAGCGACTTCAGGAAGACCGATTTACCGGTACCGGACGGGCCGAGCAGAACCGAGACCTCGCCCGCGGGCAGGGTCAGCGAGACGTCGGACCAGATGTTCTGGGACCCGAACGACTTCGTCAGGTTCTTGGTAGTTACTTCGACACCCACTGCCCTCGGCCTTTCGTCGGATATCCGGGTGTGGCTCACGCCACAGCCGCTTCGAGCACATTACCCCAGGCGCGCCGAGCGGTGGTACCGGGTGGCCCAGGAGATGGTTACGGCCCCGTCGCACAGGGCGACGGGGCCGTAACAGCACTGACGTGCGGTCGGTCTTACTTGACCGAAACCGAAGCGCCGGCCTCCTCGAGCTTGGCCTTGGCGGCCTCGGCGGCCTCCTTGTCGACCTTCTCCAGGATCGCCTTCGGGGCGCCCTCGACGAGGTCCTTGGCCTCCTTCAGGCCGAGGCCCGAAACCAGCTCGCGGACGACCTTGATGACCTGGATCTTCTTGTCGCCGGCACCGTCGAGGATGACGTCGAACTCGTCCTGGTCAGCAGCGGCACCGGCGTCGCCGCCGGCGGCCGGGGCAGCACCGGCAGCCGCGACGGCGACCGGAGCAGCAGCGGTGACCTCGAAGGTCTCCTCGAAAGCCTTCACGAACTCGCTGAGCTCGAGCAGGGTCAGCTCCTTGAAAGCATCAAGCAGCTCGTCGGTGGTGAGCTTCGCCATGATTGGCGTCCTTCCTATCGTCTTGCTCGCTGATCCGCGAGGCAAGGGGTGAAATGGTCCCGTGGGCGGCGCCCGCGGGGGTTCGCTGGATCAGCGGTCTTATGCGGCGGCCTCGTCGGCAGCCTTCTTCTCCTGCAGCGCGGCGGCCAGGCGGGCCACCTGCGAGGCGGGAGCGTTGAACAGGCCTGCGGCCTTCGCCAAGTTGCCCTTCATGGCACCGGCGAGCTTGGCCAGGAGCACCTCGCGCGACTCGAGATCGGCGATCCGCTCGACCTCGGCCACGGACAGCGCCTTGCCGTCCATGTAGCCGCCCTTGATGACCAGGGCCTTGTTGTCCTTGGCGAACTTCTTGATCGCCTTGGCGGCCTCGACCGGCTCACCCTCGATGAAGGCGATCGCGGTCGGACCCGAGAACAGCTCGTCCAGGCCCTCGACGCCGGCTTCCGCCGCAGCGCGCTTGACCAGGGTGTTCTTGGCGACGGAGTAGGTGGTACCCGCCCCGAGCGAGCGACGCAGCTCGGTGATGGAACCGACCGACAGTCCGCGGTACTCGGTGACCACGGTGGCCGTCGAGTTCGAGAACTTCTCGGCGATCTCAGCGACTGCTTCGACCTTTTCGGCGTTTGCCATACTTCGCCTCCTCTCTACGTGTCATCCGTCGAGATGAAGGTTCGGGCCGGAAACGACGAGAACCCCGGCGCAGGGCGCACGGGGTTCTGTGAGTTCCGCACGCGGGCGTGCGGCCAAACCTCGTCCTCCTGCGTGGGTCGCCGGCTCTGGGCCGGACCTTCGACCGGGCTGATGCCCGGCGACCGACGGTCTTCGGTGGAACGATCCGGTTGACACCGGTTTCCAGAGGTCGAGAGTACCGGCTCGGTGCGGCATCTCCAAATCGCCGGGCCTCCCGAATCTGCGGGCGGTGTCCGCCGCGGGGGCCGGGCCGCGACTCACCCGATCCGGACGCCGGATTCGGTGTAGACGATGCGCAGCGCCAGACCGGCCGCTGGGCCCATCACCCGGGTCGCGAGTTCGACCAGCGCGCCGGTGAACGCAGGTCCGTGAGCGGGTGCGGCGAGATCGTGCCGCGCACTCACGTGGTGCGCGAGCTCGTGCAGGATCACCCACTCGCGCAGGGCCCAGGCACCGTCGCGCCCGGCCGGGACGGCGATCACCGGCTCGGGCACTCTCTCGTAGTGCGCTCCGCACGCACCGGCGCGGGCGCGCACCCGCACCGTCGCCGGCCCGAGCACCCGGTCCACGTAGGCCTGCACCGAATCGACCGAGGCGAACCGGGCCTCCGGCGGCAACGTCAACCGCACCCCGAAGACGTCGACGGTGCGGCCGGCACCGGCATGCTCGAACAGTCCGTGCACCAGTTCCTCCGCGCGATAGACCGCGGAGCGGGCGCTGTCCCTAGACGTCCTTGGCCACCTTGAGCTGCTCGACGATCGCCCGGCCGGTGGCGGCCATGTCCTCGCGGCCGATCGGGATCACCAGCATGGCGTAGGTCTGCGGCGCCGAATCGATCACGATGACGGTCACGTCGTCACCGGCGACGGTCAACTGAGGACCGGTGACCAGGATCTTCCCGACCACCTTGGACGCGGGGACACCGTCGACGGTGATCGCCTCGGGTGCACCCTGCTCCACCCTGCGACTGGTGGTGCTCCGGTAACCGGCACCGTCGGCGATGCACTGGATCATCCGGGTGGAGGCGTCCCGGGTGCTGATCTTCGACCCGAAGTTGGTCTGCCCCACCTCCGCTCCGGCCTGCCAGGGCTGGCCGTCACCCATCGACTTCTGCAGTCCGGCGGCGCCGATGCTCTGCGCGTAGACGGTGTAGCCCTCCGGCTCCCAGCCGGGCGCCGCGGAGACCGGGAAGGACAGCGGCCCCGAGGTCACACGTTCGCCGATCTCGGCGGCCAGCCCGGTGCCGGGCATACCGCAATCGCCGCCGGTGCTGCCGGTGGTGGGCTGCGCGCCGGTCCGGGTGGCGGACTGCTCATCGCCCGACGCGGATCGCACCACCAGCACCACTGCGGCGATGGCGACGACCACGATCAGCGCGGCGGCCAGACCGATCGCCAGGAACAACCCGGTGCGCTTGGGCCGCTTCGGCGGGCCCGGGTGCTGTCCCGGGTCCTGGCCGTACGGCGGGTACTGGCCGGGCTGCTGCCCGGATTGCGGATACTGCCCGGGGTACTGGCCGGACCCGGGCTGCTGCCCCGGGTACTGCTGCTGCCCCGGGTACTGCTGCTGGCCGTAGGGGTACTGGTATCCGCCCTGCGCGTACGGATCGGGCTGCTGCCCGTACGGATCCTGCGGATTACTCATTCGCACCTCGCCTCACGCTGATCGACCACATCCGCACCGGGGCTGATGCCCGCACCGGTGCACCCACCCCGAAGTATGCCCGCTGCGGTCACGACGCGCCCCGATCCAGCGCACCCCGGCCGCCGCCGATCTCGGTGTGCGCGCCCAGACGTGCCGAACGGCCGGCCCGGTCCCCTGCACGGCGGGCACCGTCGGAGTATCCGGCCGAGGCACTGGACCCGCGCCACCGGCCGCGCGCCGAGGACTGCTCACGGTAGAACGACGACAGTTCGAGCTCCTTGTCGCGCAGCGCGACCGCGGTGCCGGGGCGCCCCTGATCGGTGGCCCGCGTGCGGGCCGCTTCGCGGGCCTGCGCCAGCCGGGCGCCGATCCGGGCGGCGAACGCGGACTGGAAGTTGATCCGCGCGGTGACGCCGGACACCGGTTTGGTCTCCACCCAGCGACGCCGGGTACGACGGTCCTCGTAGAGCTGCTGCACCGTCTCGGACTTGTGCGCACCCGAGCGGAGGTAGGCATCGGAGGCGCGGACCATCTGGATCACCAGCGAGGCGTACAGCGCCTCACAGGCGTCGACGTCCTCGGTGAAGCCGTAGGCGAAGACGAAGGTGGAGTTGGAGGCGACGTCGCAGGTGACGTCGTTGGACCGGGCGATGGCGACGAACAGCTCGACGAACGTGCGCAGACCACGCCGCCCGGCCTCCCCGATCCGGACGGTGCGCTGCTCCGGGACGGCGCGGGCGCGCTCGGTGCCGCGCTGATGCGCCCGGGCGACCGCGAGATCGATGGACGCCGCGGTGGCCAGGCGCTGCGCGGCCTCGGTGAACGTGGCGGCCTCGTGTTCGTTGTCGGTGCCCTCCGCCTGCCGCAACAGCGCTCCGATACGGCTGAGCAGCTTGTCGTCGTCCATGGGCGCGAGGATACCCACCGCCCCTGACAGATCCGGATGCCGCAGCTCACCGCCGAGAAGGCCGCGGAGAGTCACATCACAAGCCTGCGCCCAGCGCTCGACAAGCACCGTCGGTTAGTCTGAGCCCGACCTAAGAGCTTCTGACTAACAAGGGGAGAATTCACTATGTCGACGCCGAACGACCCGTACGGGCAGCAGCCCGATCCCAACCAGTACCCGGGTCAGCAGTACGGCGGCTACGACCCGAACGCGCAGTACGGTGCCGCGCAGTACGGCCAGACACCGTCGTACCCCGGTCAGCAGTATCCGGGCTACCCGGCGCCCCCTTCCGGCGAGATCCAGGATCCCGACAACGCCATGGGCATCGTCGGCCTGATCCTCGCGATCGCGTGCTGCGGTCCGATCGGCCTGGTGGTCAGCTGGATCGCGCTGAAGAAGTCGAAGGACCGCGGCTACAAGAACACGATCGCCCTGATCGGTACCGTCCTCGGCGGCATCAGCAGCGTGTTGATCGTGCTGATCGGCGGCTTCTATCTGGTCGCCTTGATCATCGCGCTGGCGTCGGCCGATTCGAGCAGTTACCTCATGGGCCTGATCTGACCCCGATGAACGGAACGCGCCCCGGCCGGACGGCCGGGGCGCGTTCTTCGTCGCCCTGAAGCGGGTCGAGGCTATGCCTCGTCCTCGGTGAGGTTGCTCACGCGCTGCGGGTCCACCGGGATGCCCGGTCCGGTGGTCGTCGAGACGGTGACCTTCTTCAGGTACCGGCCCTTGGCCGCCGACGGCTTCGCACGCAGGATCTCGTCCAGCGCGGCGCCGTAGTTCTCCACCAGCTGCTTCGCATCGAAGGAGGCCTTACCGATCACGAAGTGAAGGTTCGAGGCCTTGTCGACGCGGAAGTTGATCTTGCCGCCCTTGATGTCGCCCACGGCCTTGGTCACGTCGGGGGTGACGGTACCGGTCTTGGGGTTCGGCATCAGGCCGCGCGGTCCGAGGACGCGAGCGATCCGGCCCACCTTGGCCATCTGGTCCGGGGTGGCGATCGCGGCGTCGAACTCGAGCCAGCCGCCCTGGATCTTCTCGATCAGGTCCTCGGCGCCGACCTCGTCCGCACCGGCGGCCTTGGCCTCCTCGGCCTTGTCGCCGACGGCGAACACGATCACGCGGGCCGTCTTACCGGTGCCGTTGGGCAGGTTGACGGTGCCGCGCACCATCTGATCGGCCTTACGCGGATCGACACCGAGGCGCATGGCGACCTCGACGGTGGCGTCCTGCTTGGTGGAGGAGGTCTCCTTGGCCAGCGTGACAGCCTCGAGCGGGCTGTACAGCTTGTCCTTGTCGACCTTCTCGGCAGCGGCCTTGTAGGCCTTGCTGTTCTTGCTCATGTATCTAGCTCTTTCGTTCTTGCCCACCGTGTGGGCAGTGAGTGGTTCTGCGGGCCGAGCCGGCCCTCCCACGGGAGGCGTGCGCCTCCCGGTAACACTCGACTTACTCGACGGTGATACCCATCGAGCGAGCAGTGCCGGCGATGATCTTCGCGGCCTGATCGATGTCGTTCGCGTTCAGGTCTTCCTTCTTGGTCTCAGCGATCTCGCGCACCTGATCCCAGGTCACCTTGGCGACCTTGGTCTTGTGCGGCTCTCCCGAGCCCTTCTGCACACCGGCTGCCTTGAGCAGCAGCTTGGCAGCCGGAGGAGTCTTCAGCTTGAAGTCGAAAGAACGGTCCTCGTAGACCGTGATCTCGACCGGGATGACGTTGCCACGCTGCGACTCGGTCGCGGCGTTGTACGCCTTGCAGAACTCCATGATGTTGACGCCGTGCTGACCAAGCGCGGGACCCACGGGCGGTGCAGGGTTGGCCTGCCCGGCCTGGATCTGGAGCTTGATGAGCCCGGCGACCTTCTTCTTCTTCGGGGGCATCCTCAGTTTCCTTTTTTCTTACCCCGTGCCTGTGATCGGCGCGGGAAGCATGTATCTCGCTAGGAGATCTTCTCGACCTGGTTGAAGGCCAGCTCGACGGGCGTCTCACGACCGAAGATCGACACCAGCACCTTGAGCTTGCGCTGCTCGGCGTTGATCTCGCTGATGGACGCGGGCAGGGTGGCGAACGGACCGTCCATGACGGTGACCGACTCGCCGACCTCGAAGTCGACCTCGACCGCGGGGCCCTGGGAGACGGCCGCGCCGGAATCGGCGGCACCGTCGGCGGCGCCGGAACCGGCGGCCTTGTCCTTGGCCGGCTTGGTCCGAGCGCTCTCCGGGAGCAGGAACTTGACGACCTCGTTCATGGTGAGCGGCGAGGGCTTGCTGGTCAGGCCCACGAAACCGGTGACGCCGGGGGTGTTGCGCACCGCGCCCCAGGACTCGTCGTTGAGGTCCATGCGCACCAGGATGTAGCCCGGCAGCACCTTGCGGTTGACCCGCTTCTGCTGGCCGTTCTTAATCTCGGTGACCTCCTCGGTGGGAACCTCCACCTGGAAAATGTAGTCACCGACGTCGAGGTTCTGCACACGGGTCTCGAGGTTGGCCTTGACCTTGTTCTCGTAGCCCGCGTAGGTGTGGATGACGTACCAGTCGCCGGGAGCGGTGCGCAGCTGCGCCTTGAGCTCCTCGACCGGATCGACCTCGTCCTCCTCGGCGGCAACGCTGTCGACCTCATCCTCAGCGGCAGCGCTGTCGACCTCGACCTCAGCGGGATCGTCGGACTCGGGCGCGGTGGCCTCGGCGGGCTCGACCTCCGTCGCCACGGCAGCGTCGTCGACCAGCACGTCCTCAGGGGCGTGCTGTTCTGCCTCGTTGTGCTCCGGGGTGCTCACAGCGCCGAAGTTCCTTCCGTCTCGTCTTCTCGGGTGCTCCGGCTAGTCGCCGAAGCCCCACAACATCAGCTTCGCGAAGCCGAGGTCCAGCAGGCTGACGAACGCGGTGAGAACCACCACGAACACCAGCACGATGATCGTGTAGTTGATCATCTGACTGCGGGTGGGCCAGATGACCTTGCGCAGCTCGGCGACCACCTGGCGGATGAACAGCCAGATCGCCGCGAACGGATTGCGCGAGCCGGTCTTGGCCGCGTCCTTCTTCGGGGAACCGACGGCGACGGCTCCACCGGTCTCCGGGGCGTCGGCGAGAGCGGTACCGCCTCGACGGCCACTCCCCCGCTTTCCGGAGGGGCGGGCCTGCTTGGCGTCCTCGGCGGCGCTCTTGCCAGCGGTGTCGCCGGTGGTCGCGTCGTCGTGCTCGTCGCTCACGCAAATCCCTCCGCAGATCCTCCGGCGATCCGCAGATCCACCGATTTCAAAGCCGGGCTCGGGGCCCGCCTATGCAGGGGCGACAGGACTCGAACCTGCGACCTGCGGTTTTGGAGACCGCTGCTCTACCAACTGAGCTACACCCCTTTGCAAGACCTCGCGGTCTCGCATCCGCATCCGATTCCGGGCGCGCTTCAAGCACGCCCGGAATCAGTGCGGACAGTTCAGTGTACGGCACATCAGTGCCGCACCTCAAAACGGCCTGTCAGGCGAACTGGACCGTCGCGATCGGCTTGCCGAAGATCTTGCGCTCACCCTGCTTGACGGTGAGGAACACCACGCCGGTCTTGGTCTCCGGATCGAGCGACTTGATCTTGCCGGTGTAGAGCAGCTCGGCCTTCTGATCTGCGGGGACGTACACCATGGCGGAGAAGCGGACGCTGTACTCCTTGAGCGCGCCGGGGTCGCCGAGCCACTCCGTGATGTAGTTCGAGCCCAGGCTCATGGTGAGCATGCCCTGCGCGACCACGTCCTCCATGCCGGCCAGCTTCACGATGTGATCGGACCAGTGGATCGGGTTCGGGTCTCCGGTGACGCCGGCGTAGTTGACCAGGTCACCACGGGTCAGCTCGAACGTGCGGGCGGGCAGCTCGTCGCCCACGGCGACGTCGTCGAACTTACGAAGCGCCATACATCATCACCTTTTCCATTGCATTGATGAAGCCGAGATCCTCGCCCTCGCCGGAGCGGCCGGCCAGCGTGGTCCAGGAGGTGATCAGCGCGTTGCCGTCCTGATCGGAGATCTCGTTGCGGGTGACGATCAGGTCGACGCCGGCCGCCTGCTTGAACTGATCGAAGTGCACGTGGGTGGTCAGCGTCATGCCGGCCAGGATCGGCGCGTGGAACTGCACCTTCTGCTCGGACTGCACGACCGGGCGGCGGCCGTAGCCGATGATGGCGTTCTCGAACAGCGGACGGTGCGCGATGATCCCGATCAGCGAGAACATGATCGGCGGGGCGACCAGATCCGCGTATCCGGCGGCCTTCGCGGCCTCCAGATCGTGATGGATCGGATCGGTCAGCTGGCTCGCCGCGGCGAACTCCCGGACCTTCTCGCGGCTGACGAAGTACTTGTCGGAGTACTCGTAGTTGTAGCCGACCGCGGCGCGCGTGCGCTCTGCGACCTGCTCGGGGCTGAGCTGCTCGGTGACCGGACCACCGGGCACATCGATGTCATTGCTCACGTGCACGACCTACCTAACGTGAATGGGGCTGAGGGGCAGTATGCCAAAAGGGAGGGCATCCGTTACGGATACCCTCCCCTGGTGTAAGCCTTCTGAGGTCAGCGCGACTCTCGGTGCGCCTGATGCGATCCGCAGTTCGGGCAGAACTTCTTCAGCTCGAGGCGATCGGGATCATTGCGCCGGTTCTTCTTGGTGATGTAGTTCCGGTGCTTGCACACCTCGCACGCCAAGGTGATCTTGGGGCGAACATCTGTCGATGAAGCCACGACGGTTCCTCTTTCACGATCTGGAGTCAGTTGTAGCGGTGGGGGGGCTCGATCCCCCGACCTCACGATTATGAGTCGTGCGCTCTAACCAGCTGAGCTACACCGCCCTGAGCTATCAGCACATTGCACTGGTCTAGCGAGCCCCCTGACGGAATCGAACCGTCGACCTTTTCCTTACCATGGAAACGCTCTGCCGACTGAGCTAAGGGGGCGTGTTCCCGGGGCACCGTTTCCGGCGCTCCAAGAGCCTCAACGAGACTATACACCGCGGATCAGTTCAACCAAATCCGCAGGTCAGTCCCTTATCGCTGCGGCCCCCGACGATCAGATCACCGGGGGCCGCAGCTGGTGGCACGTGTAGGATTCGAACCTACGTAGGCATAGCCGACGGATTTACAGTCCGCTCCCATTGGCCGCTCGGGCAACGTGCCTTCGCCGCCCGTGAAGGCAGCGGATGAAAGAGTACAACGCCCCTACGGGGGCGACGCAAACCCGCAGGTCAGCAGTTTAAGGAGTACAGCAGAAGATGGCTGATTCGTCGTTCGACGTGGTGAGCAAGATCGATCGCCAGGAGGTCGCCAACGCCCTGAACCAGGCTTCGAAGGAGCTCAGTCAGCGCTACGACTTCCGGGGCACCAACACCACCGTCGAGGCCTCCGGCGAGGACAAGATCGTCATCACCTCCGACGCCGAGGAGCGGGCCAAGGCCGGCCTCGAGGTGTTCCAGGAGAAGCTGATCAAGCGCGGCCTCTCACTCAAGGCCTTCGACGCCGGCGATCCGGTGGCCTCGGGCAAGACGTACAAGATCACCGGCACCCTCGTCGAGGGCATCACCAGTGAGAACGCCAAGAAGATCAGCAAGCTGATCCGTGATGAGGGCCCCAAGTCGGTGAAGGCCCAGATCCAGGGCGAGGAGCTGCGCGTGTCCAGCAAGTCGCGCGACGATCTGCAGGCCGTGCAGGCGCTGCTCAAGAACGCCGACCTCGACATCGCGGTCCAGTTCGTCAACTACCGCTGACGGCGGCCTGCGCCCGCGCCGCTACGAGGTGAGCGCGGCCAGCCGCTCGATCCGCTCGTCCACCGGCGCCTGGGTGGCGAACAGCCGGCCCAGCCGGTCACCGTCCCGGAACGGGCACACCAGCATGGTGTGCGCGTGCACCGCGATCTCCGGCTCCGGGGGCAGCGGAGCCTGCGCGGCGGCGCCGCTCACCCGCTGCAGGGCGCGGATCAGCGCGGACGGATCCGCGGTCAGCAGGGCACCCTCGTGATCGGCACGGACGTCGACGGTGCGCGAGACGCCGAGGCGGATCAGGGCGCCGGCGATCGGCGCCAGTACCGAGAGCATCGCGGTGACCACCCGGCTGCTGCGCCTGCCGCCGTCGCCGAAACCGAGGATGTAGCCGAAACCTGCGAGGCCGCAGATCACCGCTCCGAGTGCCCCGGCGACGGAGGAGACCAGGGTCTCGCGGGCCCCGATCCGGGCCAGCTGGTGGCCGAGCACCGCACGCAGTTCCCGCTCGTCGAGCAGGTTCATCAGCCCCTGGGTCACGCAGATCCCGGCGTGGGTCGGATCGTGTCCCACGGCGAAGGCGTTCGGAGCGGCGGTCGGCGAGAGGTACAGCGCCGGCATCGGTAGCCGCGCGGCGGTCGACAACTCTCGGACCAGCCGGAACAGCGCCGGCTGGTGCAGTTCGGAGACCCGCCGGGCGTGCATCGCCCGCAGCGGCAGCGTCGGGCCGGCGGTGTACAGGTAGGCGCACAGCCCGGCGGCCAGCACGATCGAGAGCAGGAACACCGTCTGCCCGAAGACGGCGCCGGTGGCCAGGACGAAACCCGCCACCAGCGCCAGTAGCAGCGCGGTGCGGATCCGGTTCCCGAGGCCGTGTGCGTGCAACGAGGGCCTAGCCCAGGCGGGCGACCGTGAAGGTGACCAACGATTCCAGCGAGGAACGTGCTTCCGATGCGGGCAGCTGAGCCAGCTCCGAGCGGGCCCGGTCGGCGTACTCCTCGAGCGTCACCCGCGCGTGCTTCATGCCCTCGGAGCGCCCGAGCAGTTCGATCGCCTCGTCGACCAGCGCGTCCTCGGTGACCGGCCCGGTGAGGATCTCGCGGAGGCGGTCACCGTCGGGCCCGCGGTCGTGCAGGGCGTGCAGCACCGGCAGGGTCCACACGCCCTCACGAAGGTCGGTGCCGGGGGTCTTGCCGGACTGCTGCGCGATCGAGCTGATGTCGATGATGTCGTCGCTGATCTGGAAGGCCATGCCGATATCGGCACCGATCCGGTACATCCGCTGCGCGAGGTCCTCGTCGGCTCCGCCGTGCAGCGCGCCGAGCAGCCCGCAGGTGGCGATCAGGCTGCCGGTCTTGCCCCAGATGGTGTCCAGGTAGTGCTGCACCGGGTCGCCCTCGCCTGGACCCTTGAGTTCGAGCATCTGGCCGGTGACCAGTTCACCGAAGCAG
The DNA here is from genome assembly GCF_054780975.1 of Tsukamurella serpentis. Classification (NCBI taxonomy): domain Bacteria; kingdom Bacillati; phylum Actinomycetota; class Actinomycetes; order Mycobacteriales; family Tsukamurellaceae; genus Tsukamurella; species Tsukamurella serpentis. Next base: position 297,375 of record NZ_BAAGVH010000003.1, on the reverse strand, counting down.
GTGGCGATCACGCCGACGGCGCGGGGACCGAGGTCGGCGCCGTACGCCGAGGCGCGGGCGAACAGGTAGTCGCCGGCCAGGATCGCGATCGAGTTGCCCCACCGCGCGTTGGCCGACGGTGCGCCGCGGCGGGTGTCCGCCTCGTCCATCACGTCGTCGTGGTACAGCGTGGCGAGGTGGGTCAGTTCCATCGCGGCGGCGGCGGTGATCACCTGCTCCGACGGGGTTCCGCCGATCCGTCCGGCGAGGACGGTGAACATCGGCCGGAAGCGTTTGCCACCGGCCTGGAACAGGTGCAGGGCCTCCTCGATCACGCACCCGTCTGCTTCGGCGATCCCATCGGTGATCACCTGTTCCACGCGGGCCAGTTCCGCGCGGATCCCGGACGCGAACTCGTCGGACCCCAGTCGGACCCCGGCAACCGTCTTCTCCACGTGTTCAGCCTAGCGGTCGGGTCGCGGTGTGCAGTGCCACGATGCCGCCGGTCAGGTTCGTCCACGCGACGTCGGTCCAGCCCGCGTCCCGCACGATCTGCGCCAGCGGCTCCTGCGCGGGCCAGTTCCGGATGGACTCGGCGAGGTACTGGTAGGCCTCCGGATTCGACGATCCGCGCGCCACCACCTGGATCGCCTGCAACGCGACCCGCTCGTAGAGGGTGCGGAAAACCCCGTTGACGGGGGTGGAGAACTCGCACACCACCAGCCGTCCGCCCGGCCGGACCACGCGGGCCATCTCGCGCAACCCGGCCGCGGTGTCCTGGACGTTGCGCAGGCCGAAGGAGATGGTGGCGGCGTCGAAGCTCGCGTCCGCGAAAGGCAGCGACATCGCGTCTCCGGCCACCATCGGCACCCGGCGGAAGGCGCCGGCGTGCAGCATCCCGGTGGAGAAGTCACAGGCCGCGGCCCACGCGCCGGAGCGCGCCAGGGCCACCGTCGAGACTCCGGTGCCGGCGGCGAGGTCGAGGACCCGGTCCCCCGGCCGCAGGCGCAGGGCCTTGCGGGTGCGGTTGCGCCAGTAGCGGTCGAGACCACCGGTCATCAGGGTGTTGGTGCGGTCGTAACGACGGGCTACACCGTCGAACATCGAGGCGACGTCGCCGGGTCGCTTTTCCAGGGAGGCCCTTGCCATGACCCGCAAGCTACACGAAGTTCAGACGACGGCCCGCCGGGCGCCGATCCGCCCCGGCGCCGCGATCACGCTGCGGTAGTGCTCGAAGAGCTGATCGCACAGCGCGGGCCAGGTGCGGGCCAGCACCGACTTGCGGGCGGCGTCGCCGAACCGGGCGCGCAGGGCCGGATCAGCGAGGGTGTCGATCACACCGGGCAGCATCTCGGCGAAGTCGCCGGTGGGCAGCAGGTAGCCGTTGCGGCAGTGCGCCACCAGATCGCGCGGTCCGCCCTGGTCCGGGGCGATCGCCGGGACGCCGGAGGCGAGCGCCTCCTGCACCGCCTGACAGAAGGTCTCGTGCTCTCCGGGGTGCACGAACACGTCGAGCGAGGCGTATGCGGCGCCGAGGTCCGAGCCGCCGAGCTGCCCGGTGAACACCGCCCCCGGCAGCAGTCGCTGCAGTCGGGCGCGCTCGGGGCCGTCGCCGACGATCACCAGCTGCACGTCGTCCCGCCCGGCGAGCCCGGCGAGGCGCTCGACGTGCTTCTCCGCGGCCAGGCGGCCGACGAAGCCGACGATCATCCGGTCCGGGCGATCGCCCAGCCAGCCGGCCCGCAGGTCGTCACTGCGCCGACTGGGGGCGAAGCGCTCGGCGTCCACGCCGCGGGCCCACGTCTTCACCCGGGGGATGCGATGTTCACGCAGGTCGGCGACCGAGGCCGACGACGGAGCCAGAGTCAGGTCGCACTGCTTGTGCATCTGCCGGGTCCACCACCAGGCGGCGCGTTCGAGCGGGCCCAGGCCGTAGGAGCCGGCGAATCCGGCGACGTCGGTCTGGAAGATCGCCACCGTCGGGATGTCGAGGCGCCGGGCGGCGGCGAGGCCGCCCGCGCCCAGGAAGTACGGGGAGGCCAGGTGCACCACGTCGGGCTCGAACTCGCGCAGCACGTCCACGATCGGCATACCGGGGCGCCCGATGGGCAGCGAGGAGATCTTCGGCAACATCCGCGCCGGCACCCGGTAGACCGGGAAGCCGAGGTGCGACGTGGCGGCCGGTTCCTCCCCCTTGACGGTGTCCGGTGCGATCACGATCGCCTCGGTGCCGGTGCGACGGCAGTGCTCGAGGACCCGCAGGACCGAGTTGGTCACTCCGTTGACGTTCGGCAGGAACGATTCCGCGACGATGGCGATGCGCACGTCGGTGAGTGTGACGCCGCGGAATGTCCGCTCGGGCGCCTACCGGCTTGCGCCGGGCCGAACGTCAGGTGAACTGTCGTCGGCCGCGGGTTCGCCGACCAGGTCGTCGTCCCGACGGCGGTGACCCACTGCGACCAGCACCATCACCGCGCCGATCACCAGTGACGCCCCGGCGGCGACCGAGGCGGCGGGGAGCACCGCGACCACCGCCGACCGTCCGGCCACCCGCACCAACTCGGGCTCCGCCCGGGAGTACTCGACCTGGATCCGGTCGCCCTCGGACAGCTCGCTCGGGTACAGCACGCCGAGCGGAGGATTGTGGTTGACACCGTCGGGCGTGTAGAAGCTGATCGTCGAGCGGTGCGGGCCGGCGGAGAGCACCTCCGCGGTCGCGACGCCGAGGTCGGATTCGATGGCCCGGTCGTCGCGCCAGGCCGCCAGCACCAGCACGGCGCACAGTCCGACGATCAGGATCGCCGCCCACAGCAGGGTCAGCTGGACCCGGCGCAGCGCGACCCGGCTCACCGGCCGCCCCCGGCGATCCGGGCGCGCATCCGGGCGTGCAGCGCGCGCAGCCCGGAGCGTTCGGTGCGCACCTCGATCACCTGCAGGCCGTCGCCCGTCCGGTCGCCGACGTCGAGGTCGGCCAGCCCGGCGAGCCGGTACCGCACCCCGTACGCGGCGCACAGGGCACCGATGTCGGTGCCGTGCGGGGTGCCGAAGACGCGGGCCGCACCGCCGTCGTACTCGGATCCGGAGAACCTCTCCTCCCCCTGTTCGAGCAGGGAGAAGATGCCGCCGCCGTTGTCGTTGGCGACCACGATGGTGAGGTCGTCCGGCCGCGGTTCCTGCGGGCCGATGAGTAGGCCGGAGGCGTCGTGCACGAAGGTCAGGTCACCCATCAGGGCGACGGTGCGCCGCTGCGGGTGGGACAGCGCGGCGCCCACGGCGGTGCTGACGGTGCCGTCGATCCCGGCCACGCCGCGGTTGGAGAGCACGCGCACACCGGGCGGGAGGTGACCGGCGAGGGCGACGTCGCGCACCGGGTTCGAGGCCCCGACCACCAATTGATCGTCGGGGCGCAGGAGCGCGCACACCGCGCGCGCGACGTGCAGGCCGGTGACCGGCTCGCCGCCGAGACCGTCGTCGACGGCGCGGCGGGCCTCGGCGTCGGCGTCGGCGCAGCGCCGCAGCCAGTCCGGGTCGGGTTCGCCCACCGGGACCACGCGGGTGCCGGTGGCGGCGACGTTGCCGGAGACGTCCGGCCAGCGCGGTCCGGTGGTGACGGCGTAGACGGTGACCTCGGGATCGGCCAGCAGCGCGCTGACCTCGCGGTGCAGGGTGGGGCGGCCGCAGATGATGGCCTGCCGGGGTTTGAGGGACGGCAGCGCCCACGGGTGCAGCAGCTGCTGGGCGGCGCCGGCGGCCTGCGGCGAGGTGGGCTCGGCCACCGTCGGGAGGCCGGCCAGGGCCGGGTTCTCCCCCGCCCCGTGCCCGGAGACGACGACGGTGTCCGGGGTGAGGTCGATCGGCAGAGGGACGTCGAGGGTGGCCACCGGGGCGACGGTCCACGGGCCACCGTCGGGGCGGCCCCGGACCAGTTCGGGTGAGGGATCGTCGGGGACGAGGGGTTCGCGCAGCGGGATGTCGAACTGGACCGGCCCGGCGTTGCCGGTGCGGGCGCCGCGCGCGGCGGCGAGGGCGCGGCAGACGGCGCTGCGCCACTGGGAGTTGCGGTCCAGGCCGGGTTCTGCGAGTCCGAGGCTCAGCGCCGCGCGGACCTGGTTGCCGAAGATCCCGAACTGTTCGATGGTCTGGTTGGCGCCGGATCCGAGCAGTTCGTAGGGGCGGTTCGCGCTGATCACCAGCAGCGGGACGCGGGCGTAATTGGCCTCGAACACGGCCGGTGAGAGGTTCGCGACGGCGGTGCCGGAGGTCATGATCACCGGGACCGGGCGGCGGGTGGCGGCGGCGAGGCCGACGGCGAGGAAGCCGGCGGTCCGCTCGTCGATGCGCACGTGCAGCCGCAGCTCACCGCGGGTGTCGGCGGCGTGCACTGCGAACGCGAGCGGGGCGTTGCGCGAGCCCGGACACAGGACCACGTCGGTGACACCGCCACGGACCAGTTCGTCCACGATCACCCGCGCTTGCAGCGTGGACGGGTTCGGGGCCCGGTCGTCGGCTTCGTGCATGCCGACCACCTTACGACCAGCTCGATCGCGTCCCGGCCGGTGACACCGTCCGCGATCGCTCCTCACCGGCCGGCTGCCGGGGATGAACTCGGTCTCGGGCACGCCCGCCGGCCGGCGAGGATGCCGAGGATCGCGGCGCAGACGCACAGGTGTGCGCCGAACACCCACACCACGGTGTAGCCACCGGTGTACTCACGGAGCAGACCGCCGGTCAACGCCATGCCTCCGGCTCCGAGCTGGTGGGCGACGTTGATCCAGCCGAAGCAGAGGGTGCTCTCGGCGCCGAAGTAGGAACGACACAGTGCCAGGGTGGGCGGAACGGTGGCGACGTCGAGGATTCCGAAGACGACGGCGAACACGATCAGGTTCGGCGTGACAACCGAACCGAAGATCATCGGCAGCAGGATCAACGCGATGCCCCTCGTCAGGAAGAACACCGCGAGCACGATCCGCGGGTCGGCCCGATCACTGAGCCAACCGGCGCAGATCGTGCCGGGAACATTGGCGATGCCGATGATCGCGAGCAGAGTGGACGCCGCAGTAGCGGTCATACCGCTGTCCGTCGCGGCCGGTGTGAAGTGACTCCACATCAGCCCGTTGGTCGTCGCCCCGCACAGCAGGAACATCACCGCGAGCGTCTGGAAGCGAAGGTCCGTTCCGCTTACCCGGAGCACCCTGATCGATCTGGTCAGTGACGGTTCCCGTATCGGCTCCCCGGCGACCACCGGCGCGGGGTCGGCGTCACCGTAGGCAGCGGAGTCGATCTCGCGTGGATCGTTGTGCAGCACCAGTACCACCAGCAGCGCCGCGAGGGCTGCCAGCGCACCGCAGACCACGAGCGGTCCTCGCCATGAGGTGGCGGCCATGACCCAGGAGAGCAGCGGAAGCATGACGAACTGGCCGGCCACGCTCGCAGCGGTCAGTATTCCGGTTGCCAGACCCACATGGGTGCGGAACCACCGTTGCGCGACGCTCGCTCCGAAAACCATGGTCACTGATCCGGTTCCGGCGCCCACCAGTAGTCCCCACCAGAGAATGAACCACCTGGCACTGGGTGCGAAGGTCACCAGCAGCACGGCGGCAGTGGCGATCAGCGTCAGTGCGCCGGCAACCACCCGTCGAGCACCGACCCGGTCCATCACTGCGGCAGCGAACGGAGCCGTCGCGCCGTAGAGCATCATGTTCAGCGCCACCCCGAATCCGATTTCGGTTCGGCTCCACCGTTCTTCAGCGATCAGTGGGTCGGTGATCAGCCCGGCGATGGTGGTGAAGGAACCCGCCGCCAGGAGTGCGGACGCCGCGACGGCGACCATCCGCCAGGCTGGGTGCAGTCGCCCGATCCGACGCGGATCACACACCCGGGCATCACCTTTGGGCGCAACACCACAGTCGTCCATGTCGCCAACCTAAGGTCGCGATCAGGCCGGCGGAAGTACGCACTTTCCCGTCCGGTAGGCACCCGCTCGTCCACTTAGCAGTCCGCACCCGGTGCGTGTGCGGTCGACAGTCCCGCGAGCCGTGCGTACTTCTCACCCCAGTCGTTCAGTGTCGCCACCAGCGGCCCGAGCTCGCGACCCACGTCGGTGAGTGCGTACTCGACCCGGGGCGGAACTTCGGGGAAGGCGGTGCGGGTGATGATCCCGTCGGCTTCGAGTTCTCGCAATTGCCGGGTCAGCACCCGGGGCGTCACCGGCCCGACGGCGCGACCGAGTTCGCCGTACCTCATCGGGGCGGCGTGCAGATTTTTGACGATGGTCATCTTCCAGGCGCCGCCCAGCACGGCGATGCTGACCTCCACCGGACAGACCCGGTAAGCCCGGCTCACGGCCTCGCGGGTGGTCCGTGCCGCCATATCCGCCCCCTATCGCACGCCTTATCCACGCAACCGCCCATACGTGCAGTTTCATACATACTAACGCGAATGCCTATTCCGTCCTTGCCTTGTGCCCGGCCGCCCCGCCACCCTGGAACCCTCCTACCTCCGTGCACAAACGTGCAAAACACCGCTAACATGTCTGATATGACTGCTGTGGGATCCCGGGAGTTCGACCTGATCGTGTTCGGAGCGACCGGCTTCGTCGGGAGGCTCACGGCCCGCCACCTGGCAGAACACGCACCGGCCGGTGTGCGGATCGCGCTCGCCGGACGGACCGAGTCCAAGCTCGTGCAGCTGCGGGAGTCACTCGGTCCCGGCGCCGCCGACTGGGGCATCGCGATCGCCGACGTCGACGAGCCGTCCACACTCGATGCGATGGCCGCCCGCGCCACCGCACTGTGCAGCACCGTCGGCCCGTACGCGAAGTACGGCGAGACCGTGGTCAGCGCCTGCCTGAACGCCGGGACGCACTACGCCGACCTCACCGGCGAGGTGCTGTTCGCGCGCCGCTCGATCGACAAGTTCCACGAGCAGGCGGTCGCCTCGGGCGTCAAGATCGTGCACTCGTGCGGCTTCGACTCGATCCCCTCCGACCTCGGAACCTTCCTGCTGTACCAGCGCGCCCAGGCCGACGGTGCCGGCACGCTCGGCACCACCACCCTGGTTATCCGCTCGATCCGCGGCGGCGCGTCCGGCGGCACCATCGCCTCGGCGATGGGCCTGGCCGACGAGGTCAGTACCGACCGTGACGCCCGCCGGATCGCCGGGCGCCCGCACTCGCTCAGCGCCGACCCGTCCCGTGAATCGCCGAAGCAGCCGGGCGATCTGTCGGTGGTGGACGCCTCCACGGTGGACCCCTCACTGCGCGGCTCGCTCGCGCCGTTCTTCATGGCGAGCTACAACACCCGCGTGGTGCGCCGCACCAACGGCCTGCTCGACTTCGCCTACGGCCCCGGTTTCCGGTACCGGGAGACGATGTCCGTCGGCTCCACCCCGGTGCTCTCGACGGTGGCCTCGCACCTGGTTCAGGGCGCGCTGGCGCTGGGCATCGCGGCGCTGGCGATCAAGCCGCTGCGTCCGGTGCTCAGCAGGGTGCTGCCCGCGCCCGGCGAAGGACCGAGCGAGAAGTCGCAGGCCAAGGGCTCGTTCATCGCCGATGTCTACACCCGCACCAGCGACGGCCGCCGGTACCGCTGCACCATCGGTGCCCGCCAGGACCCGGGGTACAGCGGTACCGCGGTGATGCTGGGCGAGAGCGCGCTGGCCCTCGCCCTCGACGGTGACACCGCCCGCGGTGGCGCAGAGCTCCCGGCCCGCGCCGGAGTGCTCACCCCCGCGGTGGCGATCGGCGATGTGCTCGCCGATCGGCTGCGGGCGCAGCGGTTCACCGTCGAGACCGACGAGCTGCGCTGATCGGCCCTCCGTCCGGTCGGGCCGAGAGGCCGGCGATCAGCTCCGGACGATCAACACCGGGCAATCGGCGTGCGCGATGAGGTGCCCGCTGACCGAGCCCAGCAGGAAGGTGCCGATGGCACCGCGACCGTGACTGCCCACGACCACCAGGTTCGCCCCGGTGCTGGCCTGCACCAGGGTGGCGGTCGCATCACCCCGGGTGACCACCTTGGTGATGCCCACGTCCGGGAACTCCGAGGCGTAACCGGCCAGATTCTCCGCCAGCGCGGTCTCGGCGCGAGCCTCCTCCGCCTCCCAGTCGATGCCGTACGAGGCGGCGTACGCGGAGGCGTAGAACGAGGGCAGGTCGGTCCACGAGTGCACCGCGACCAGGTCCGCCCCGCGCGCGGAGGCGTTCTCGAAAGCCGCGCGGACGGCGGCCGCGCTGGTCTCGGAGCCGTCGACCCCCACGACCACGGCACCGTCGGGCGCGGCGGTTCCGCGGACCACGGCGACGGGGCCGGTGACCTTCCGCGCGACCCCCTGGGCGACGGAACCGATCAGGACCCGGCTGAACGCACCGACGCCGGTGTCGCCGACCACGGTGACCCGGGCGTTCTTCGACAGTTCGACCAGCAGATCGACCGGCTTCGCGGCCGCGCTCACCGAACCCACCTCCAGGTCCGGGTGGGCGGCCAGCGCTGCCGCCTTGGCCGAGGCGAGGGCCTCGTCGGTCTGCCCCTTGAGGTAGGAGTAGAACGAGTCCGAGGCAGTGAGGTTGAACCCCAGCGCCGCGGCGGCGGTGTCCGCCGCACTGGCGATGACCAGCGGCGTCGACCGGCGCACCGCCTCGTCCGCGGCCCAGGCGGCCGCGGCCTGCGATCGCTCGGAGCCGTCCACACCCACCAGGACGTAGGACTTCGGCAGGCGTGCTGCGATCGAATCGAGATCGGACCGGGAATCGGACATGGGGTTCACCCTCCTGGAGACGACGGCGCTGATGTGCGCATTTTTCACACTATGGGCAAATCCTCGGCGTCGCTACGGATCACGTCCGGGTCGGGACGTTGGTCCCGGCAGTTCGGGCCGACGGCTCCGGGACCGCAGTGAATCGCTTCGTCGGCTATCCGCCGACCCGGGCGAACGGGCGGATCTGCTCCACCTCGTAGGCCAGCTCCAGCAGTGCCGATTCGGAGCCGGCCGGTCCGGCGAACTGCGCGCCGAGCGGCATCCCGGCACCGTCGAAGCCGCACGGAACCGAGATCGCCGGGCCGCCGGAGATGTTGTTGAGCGGGGTGATGCCGACCATCGCGATGGTCCGGGACATGAACTCGTCGAAGGGCAGTGCGGGATCGAGGTGGCCGATCCGCGGGGTGGTGTCGGTCATCGTCGGAGACAGGATCAGGTCGATGCCGTCGTCGACGAAGGTGCGCTCGTAATCGCCGATCACCGCACGCAGTCGACGGATCGCTCCGGGTATCGACGGTGCGCTGCGCCGTCCGGACCGCAGCAGCTCGCGAGTGACCGGATCGAATCCGCGCAGGCGAGCGCGACCGCGGGCATCGATCACCGATCCCGCGACCTGCGCGGCGGCCAGGAAACCCCAGTAGTGCAGGAAGTCGTCGACGAAGCCGGAATCGAGGTGCAGCTCACGCATGGACAGCTCGACGATCTCGTGGCCGTGCGCGGCGAGTTCGTCGGCGAGGCTGTGCACCGGGGCCAGGCACTCGTCGGCGATGCCGTACTCGGTGACCGACTCGGTGACCAGTGCGATCCGACGGCTGCGGCCGGTGCCGCGCACGTGCCCGATGGGCGGTAGCGCCGGGTTGCGGTAGTGCTGTTCGGCGGCGGCGAGGTAGCCGGCGGTGTCCCGCACGGTGCGGGTGAGCACACCCTCACCCACCACGTTGATCGGCAGCACCCTCGCTTCCGGCCGGCCGGCCATCCGCCCGCGGGTGGCCTTCATGCCGACCAGTCCGTTGAGCGCGGCGGGGATGCGGATCGAGCCGCCGCCGTCGTTGCCGTGGGCGATGGGCAGGGCACCGGAGGCCACCAGGGCGGCCGCGCCGGACGACGAGCCGCCCGCGGTGCGATCGGAGTTCCAGGGATTTCGGGTGGCGGCTCGCCCGCCGGCGAACTCGGCGCTGGCGGTCAGTCCGAACTCCGGCATCACGGTCGAGGCCAGCACGGTCACGCCGGTGGCCAGGTGCTGCTGCGCGACCGGCCCGTGTTTCTTCGCCGGGGTCTGCGGCAGGGCGTCCGAGCCCATGGTGGTGGCGAGTCCGGCGAAGGCGGTGTTCTCCTTGATCGCCGACGGGACGCCGTAGAAGGGTGCATCATCGCTCGCCTCCGGACGCGCGCCCTCGCTCGCCCACCAGCGCACCGCGCCGAGCGCGGGGTCGACGGTGCGGATCCGCTCGGTCGCGGCGTCCGCGGCCTGCGCCGCGGTGAACCGTCCGGCAGCGATCGCCTCAGCGACACCGGTGGCGTCCAGGGTGGCGAGCACGTCGTCGCGGTACGCGCTCACCCGCTTGGATTCGGTGGTGATCTCGATGGTCATCGGTTCTCCTCCCGGCCACAGCCGAGTTTGTACAAACTTACAGAGATTGAACCTAGCCTGATTCTGTAACTTTGTACAGACTTCTGTGGGATCTAGACTTCACCGTTGTGGAGGAGCGAAAACACCGGCAGAGCACCCTCGAACGCAGGCGCGCTCTCATCGACGCGACGGTCGCGATCGTGGGTGAATCGGGGTACGCCTCGGTGACTCACCGCGCGGTGACCGCCCGAGCCGGGCTCCCGACCACCTCGATCGGCTACTTCTTCTCGTCGATCGACGAGCTGACCCACGAGGCGATGCGCACCTTCGTGGCCGAGGAGTTCGAGAGTCTGGGCGCCCTGACCACCTTTCTGAGCGGATCCTCGGCCACCGAGAATCAGGTGATCGCAGCCTTCGCCGAGTCCGCCCGGGTGCGCGAACCGGAGTCACTGGCGCTGATCGAGGCCTACCTGCGGGCGGCGCGCGACCCCGCCGCCCGGGTGGTGGTGGCGGAGTACGTGGCCGCGGCCGAGAGGCTGGCACTGGCGGCCGGCGGACTCACCGGCGTGGGCCCCGAGGTGGGAACCGGACTGGCCCGCGGGGTGCTCGCGCTGCTCAACGGATTCACTCTGATCGAGGCGTCCCTGCCGGAGATGGCCGACATCGACGTCAAGACACGCGCACTACGGACCCTGCTGATCGGCGCGCTGTTCGAGCAGGGCGACGAAGACGCCGCCCGCGAATTGCGGGACGGCGCCGGACGCTGACCGTCAGCCGCGATCCTCGGCCGCGATCTTGGCGGCCACGGTTTCCTGCGCCTCGCGGATACCGGCGGCGTAGGCCGGATCGAGGGCACCGTCGAGCGCGAAGTCGAACTCACGGCTGGTCTGCAGGCTGTCCCCCGCCTCGACGAAACGGCCCTGCCGGCGGTAGCCATCGGCGAGGTTCAGGTGCAGCGACGGCATGAACCCGGCCACCGACAGGGACTCGTGCACGGCCTGCAGATCGGCGTCGGAGACGTGCACCGATTCGGCGAGACAGGTCTCGTCCCAGCGGACCTCGGCGTCCACCTCGTCCTGCGCGTCGGCGATGTAGTGCGCCGCGATGCAGCGGGCGGCGTGATCATGCGGGTCGATCTGCGCCCACAGCGCCTCGAGCTGCTGCTTGCGCTCAGCGACATCGCCGGTCATCGCGGCGCCCAGCTGCTCCATCAGGTTCTCCATACCCGCGATCCTAGGCGGTGCGGCCGACAGGTTCTCGGCGGCGAAGCCCGACTTGCCGCCCGAAATCCGTGAAATCCCACACCGGACGGAGTAGAACTCGGGAATGAGAACGCTGCTGACCACAGTCCTGTCACTGGCCCTGGTGGGCACGCTGGGTGTGATCGGGGCACCCGCCGCGAACGCGGCGAACGTCGAGGCGGCCATCGCCCGCGGTATGACGCTGCTGGGTACGGACACCTTCGGCGAGTACGGCTGTGAGGATTTCGTCGACTTCGCCTACGGCCGCACCACCGCCAACGGCATCCCCCGCGATTCGGCGCGCTCGTTCTACGAGGCGCTCAAAGCCAAGGGCCTGGGCAACTCCGAGTTGCCGGCACCGCGCGGCGCACTGGTGTTCACGCAGAGCGACTACGGCTATCACGTGGACATCTCCCTGGGGGACGGGACGTACCTCAGCGGAGGCGTGCAGGGTCTCCAGCGCGGTTACGGTGACGGCAGCCAGATCCAGGTGATCGATGCACCGAATCCTCGTCCGCACCGCCTGCTGGGCTGGGCCTACGCCCCCTGGAAGTAGTCCGTTCCGGCCGGAGTCTCCCCGAGCAAGGTGTGGCACCGCCGCAGGCGGTGCAGCCACCAGTCGCGGCGCTCACCGCCGATCTCCACGGCGGCGAGCAGCTCCGGTGCCGGCGCGATCCGCCGCACCGCCAGGGCACCGTCGATCACCCGGTGCTCACCGAGGTCGGCGGTGAAGAAGCCACCGGTGCCCAGCCCTGCGGCACCGCCCTCCGGCAAACACGCCGCGGCGACGATGCCGGCGCCGAGACCGACCGCGGTATCGAGCGCCGACGACACCGTGACCCGCACCCCGGCAGCGTCTTTCAGTGCATCCGCGACGGCGAGAACCGCACGGACGCCGCCGAGCGGGGCGACTTTCACCACCGCCACGTCGGCGGCGCCGAGCTCCGCAACTCGCATCGGATCGGCTGCGCGGCGGATGGATTCGTCTGCGGCGATGCCACAGGCGCCACCCAGTCGTCGGCGCAGTGCGGCGAGCTCCTCGACGGTGGCGCAGGGCTGTTCGGCGTAATCGAGCGGCCCGCCGTCGAGCAGTCGTGAGATCGCCTCGTAGGCTTGGTCGACACTCCAACCGCCGTTGGCATCCACTCGGATCACACTGCCGGGCAGCGTGTTCCGTACCGCTGCGACGCGGTCCAGATCATCGGTCAGGGACTGCCCCGGTTCGGCGACCTTGACCTTGACGGTGCGGCAGCCGGGGAATCGCCGGAGCACCTGCGGGACCTGCTCGGCGGCGACGGCGGGCATCGTCGCGTTGATCTCGACCGCGGTGCGCCGCGGCTCCGGCAGACCCCGATAGGCGGCCTCGATACCGGCGCGCAGCCAGGACGCGGCCTCGGCGTCGTCGTACTCGGGGAAGGCGCCGAATTCGCCCCAGCCGTACGGACCCTCGAAGACCACCGCCTCGCGGACGGTGATTCCGCGGAAGCGGATCCGCATCGGTAGGCGCACCACCCGGGCGGCGGCCACCAGTTCCTCGACGTCGACCATGCAGCCAACAGTAGAGTCGGCGTCGTGACTTTCAACCCCGAGCTGTGGCGACCGGTTCCCGGATTCGAGGACCTGACCGACATCACCTATCACCGGCACATCACGCAGGGCACGGTGCGCGTGGCCTTCGACCGGCCGGAGGTGCGTAACGCCTTCCGCCCGCACACCGTCGACGAGTTGTTCGCCGCGCTCGACCATGCGCGGCAGTCCGCGGACGTGGGTGCGGTGCTGCTCACCGGTAACGGTCCGGCGCCGAAGGACGGGGTGTGGGCGTTCTGCTCGGGCGGCGACCAGCGGATCCGGGGACGAAGCGGCTACCAGTACACCGAGACCGAGCCGGAGACCGGGCGCCTCGGCGAGACCGCCGACACGGTGCAGCAGGGCCGCGCCGGACGGCTGCACATCCTGGAGGTGCAGCGGCTGATCCGGTTCATGCCGAAGGTGGTGATCGCCCTGGTCAACGGGTGGGCCGCGGGCGGCGGGCATTCGCTGCACGTGACCTGCGACCTGACCCTGGCCTCCCGCGAGCACGCCCGGTTCAAGCAGACCGACGCCGACGTGGGCAGCTTCGACGCCGGCTACGGCAGTGCCTACCTGGCCAAGCAGGTGGGCCAGAAGTTCGCGCGGGAGATCTTCTTCCTGGGCCGGACCTACTCGGCGGAGCAGATGCACCACATGGGCGCGGTGAACGAGGTGGTCGATCACGACCGGCTCGAAGACGTCGCTCTGGAGTGGACCGCGGACATCCTGGGCAAGAGCCCGCAGGCGCAGCGGATGCTCAAGTACGCCTTCAACCTGCCCGATGACGGCCTGGTGGGGCAGCAGTTGTTCGCCGGAGAGGCGACCCGTCTGGCGTACATGACCGATGAGGCGGTCGAGGGCCGGGACTCGTTCCTTCAGAAGCGCGCCCCGGACTGGTCGCCGTACCCCTGGCACTACTGAGCAGCGCACGAATGTCGGCCTGAGCGGCGCTCGCGTCTCGCGACCTGGCCTTTTGTCGTGTCAGCGCCGCTGAGACCGACGTTCGTGCGGAAGTTCTATCCGTCCAGCGCGCGGAACTCGAAGGTGGTCCGGCCCAGGGTGAGCCGGTCACCGTCGGAGAGCGGCAGTTGCCCGGCGACGCGGCGGTCCCCGACGTAGGTGCCGTTCGAGGAGTGCAGATCGCGCACCGCGAAACCGCTCACCGAGCTGGTGATCACGGCGTGCTCACGGGAGACCTTGGCATCGTCGATCGGGATGTCGTTGTCCGGCAGTCGCCCGAGCCGCACCTCCCGGTGCACCGGGTGCTCCGTACCGTCGGGGGCGACGAGCACACCGCGGGGACGCTTGACCACCACCGAGATATCGGTCTCGGTCTTGTCGAACGCAGGACCGTCCGGTACCGCGGCCGGGGCCACCGGGACCGAGGCGAGCTGCTCCTGCCGCAGCACCTTCCCCTCCAGCTCCACCAGCGCCGGCGCTGGATCGGCACCCAACTCGTCGGCCAGCGTCCGGCGCAGCTCCCGCGCCGCCTCCAGGGCGTCGGCCTGCCGGCCGGTCACGTACAGCGCGGTGATCAGCTGCCCCCACAGCGGCTCCTGCAGCGGATTCTCCGACACCAAACGGCGGAGTTCGCCGATCACCGAGGCCGCGCGACCCGCCGCGATCTCCGCGTCGTACATCGCGGACTGCACCGCGGCCCGCTCCTCCGCCATCCCGATCGCGAAGTTGTCCGCGAACTGCAGTCCCCGCAGATCGGCCACCGCGTCGCCGCGGAACTCCGAGAGCGCCGCCGCGAACATCGCCGAGGCCTCGTCGAACCGGGCCGCCGCGGCGAGCTCGGTGCCGCGCCGCCGGGCCGCCTCGAACCGGCCGATGTCCGACTGTTCGGGCAGCAGGTCGAGCCGATAGGTCGAACCCGAGGTCACCAGTTGAGCGTCCAGACCGGAACCGGCACCCGGACCGCGCAGCGCCTTGCGCAGGCCGCTGACGAAGACCTGCAGGCTGGCCCGCGCCGACGCGGGGGGCCGGCCGTCCCACACCTGCTCGCTCAACGAGTCGACGGTGACCGCCCGGCCCCGGTTCATCACCAGCAGCGCGAGCACCGACCGCGGCTTGACCCCCGACACCTCGTTCGGGGCACCGTCCACCGAGAGTGAGACCTGACCGAGCACCCGGACATCCAATGACGCCATGCGCGAATAGTAATCACCGTCCACCGGGACCCCACTCCCAGCAGGTGAATCGGAACATTTCGTCCGGACAATCGGGCAATCCAGAAACGCCGGTGATGAACATCCGATGAACGATCTCCGGGCTTCGCGAACCCGCAGGTCAATGACACCGCAAATCCGTCTCCCCGGTTTGGTGATTCCGCCGTTCGGCAGCACACTCATCGTCATGAACAGCGAACTGATCATCCTGCTCCTGGTGATCGTGACAGCACTCGCCTTCGACTTCACCAACGGCTTCCACGACACCGGCAATGCGATGGCCACGTCCATCGCGACCGGCGCCCTCAAGCCCAAGACCGCGGTCAGCCTCTCGGCGATCCTCAACCTGGTCGGCGCCTTCCTCTCCGTCGAGGTCGCTCTGACCGTCACCAACGCGGTGATCAAGATCCAGAACAAGGACGGATCACCGAAACCCGAGTTCACCGCCGACCACGGCCGGGCACTGCTGATCATCGTGCTCGCGGGCCTGATCGGCGGCATCGTCTGGAACCTGCTGACCTGGCTGCTGGGCCTGCCCAGTTCCAGCTCGCACGCCCTGTTCGGAGGCATGATCGGCGCCACCATCGCCGCGCTCGGCCTGAACGGCGTGGTCTGGATCGGCCACGGCAAGCTCGACGGTGTGATCGGCAAGGTCGTGCTGCCTGCCCTGTTCGCGCCGGTCGTCGCCGGCATCGTGGCCGCCGTCGGCACCTTCGTCATCTTCAAGATCGTGTCCGGTGTGGCCGCCCGGTTCACCGAGGAGGGCTTCCGCTGGGGCCAGATCGGCACCGCCTCGCTGGTCTCGCTCGCGCACGGCACCAACGACGCGCAGAAGACCATGGGCGTGATCACCCTCGCCCTGATCGGCTACAGCACCGGCACCCCGGAGGCCAGCGGCGGCCTGCTGTTCTGGGACAACACCCACGGCGTTCCACTGTGGGTGAAGATCTCCGCGGCCTTCGCCATCGCACTGGGCACCTTCATCGGCGGCTGGCGGATCATCCGGACCCTGGGCAAGGGCCTGATCGAGATCAGTTCGCCGCAGGGCATGGCCGCCGAGGCGTCGTCGGCCACCATCATCCTGGCCTCGAGCCACCTCGGCTTCGCCCTCTCGACCACCCACGTGGCCACCGGCTCGATCCTCGGCTCCGGTGTCGGCAAGCCCGGCGCCAAGGTGCGCTGGAACGTCGCCGTGCGGATGGTCGCGGCCTGGCTGATCACCCTGCCCGCCGCGGCCGTGGTCGGCGCCGTCATGTGGTTCGTCGCCGCGAAGATCCCCGGCCTGGCCGGTCCGCTGGTCGCCTTCGCCGTGCTCTGCGCCCTCTCCGGCTACATGTACTGGCGCGCCCAGCAGCAGAAGGTCGACTCGAAGAACGTCAACGCCGAATGGGACGAAGAGACCAACTCGGTCGCTCCGACCGCCGACGACAAGATTGCGAAGGTCTAAGACATGGAAACCATCTCCCTGGCCCTCAACGCGGTCTGGAAGGTCCTGCTGGTCGGGCTGATCCTCGGCGCCGGCCTGCCGGCCCTGTTCGCGGTCGGCGTACGCGGCCTGGCCATCGGCAACGGCCACGAGCAGGCCGACGGCACCGTCCACAAGCCGAATCCGGTCGGCAACGTGCTCGCCGCGATCGCGTTCACCATCGTGGTCGCGGCGGTCGTACTCGGTGTGGCGATGATCGTCGCCTCCGGTTACAAGTACGAGCTGACCTTCGAGAACATCTACCCGTGGTTCGAGAAGAAGAAGTAGGACGATGACCACTGAGAACCCGCAGGACGGCGTCCTTCCCCAGGTCCTGGACTGGCTGCGCGCCGGCTACCCCGAGGGCGTACCCCCGAAGGACTACTTCCCGCTGCTCGCGCTGCTCAAGCGTTCACTGACCGACAACGAGGTCGACACCGTGATCGGCCGGCTGCTCGCCGCCCGGCCCGACGAGGTGCACCGCGACGAGATCGAGGCCGCGATCACCCGGATCACGCACACCGAGCCCGGTTCCGAGGAGCTGAACCAGGTGGCCGCCAAACTCGCCGCGGGCGGCTGGCCGCTCACCGGTTTCACCGGCTGACGGATCGGCTGTTCGACGGTCCGCGCCGTCGGCGTCCGCGCCCTATGCTCGTAGTAGGCATTCGTCGGAAGGTTGGGCGCTCATGAGTTCTGGTGCGGGTTTCATCGCCAGGATCGTGGATTGGCTGCGCGCCGGCTACCCCGACGGCGTCCCCAGCAACGACTACCAGCCGCTACTGGCGCTGCTGGACCGCCAGCTCACCCAGGACGAGGTCAAGCAGGTCACCCGGGAGTTGATCGACGATGCGCAGCTGACCGTCGAGGGACTCGAACCGATCTCCCGCATCGACGCCGGTGTCGCGATCAGCGGCCGCACCCACGAGCTGCCGCTGGAGAAGGACATCACCCGGGTGCGTGAACGCCTCGAACGCAAGGGCTGGCCCTTCGACGACGAGCCGCTCGCCCACGACACCCACGCCGGCCCCGATTCCGGCGATGACTCCGACGACGATCCCCCTGCCGGCCCCGGCTCCGAGGCGGGCACCGGCCCGTCGTGATCCTTCAACCGCTGCCGATCGACACCGTCGAATCGGCGTTGCCGCAGCTGGAAGCACTGCTCGCGGGCACGGCCCCGGCTCTGCTGCCGGTTCCGGCGCACGATCCGCGTGAGGCCGCACGCCTGTGTTCCGCGCTCGCCGCCGGAGAGCCGATCGACGAGCGCGCGGCGCTGGTGGTCGCCACCTCGGGCACCACCGGCACTCCCAAGGGCGCGATGCTCACCCGGGACAACCTCGACGCCAGTGCGGCCGGCACCCACGCCGAGCTCGGCGGTCCCGGACAGTGGCTGCTGGCCATGCCGCCGCACCACGTCGCCGGAGTGCAGGTGATGCTCCGCTCCCTCGCCTCGGGGTACGTCCCGATCGGTGTGGACCTGCGCGGCGGCTTCGATCCGGCGAGCCTCGCCGCCGGTCACGCGGCCATGACCGCCGAGCGGCGTTACCTGTCGCTGGTTCCGACACAACTGGTCAAGGTGCTCGCCGATGCGGACGCCACCGCGGCGCTGGCCCGGTTCGACGGGGTGCTGATCGGCGGCGCCGCGTGCCCCGTCGCGCTGCGGGAACGGGCCCTGGCCGCCGGGATCAGGATGGTCCGGACGTACGGCATGAGCGAGACCGCGGGCGGCTGCGTCTACGACGGACTACCCCTTCCGGGCGTGACGATCCGGCTCGACGGAGAGGAGCAGCGCGTGGTGATCGGCGGTCCGACGGTGGCCCTGGGCTACCGGAACCTGCCCGATCACCCCGCTTTCGCCGAGTCCGGGCACTTCCGCACCGACGACGCAGGCACTGTGACCGACGGGACGCTCACCGTCACCGGCCGGCTGGACGAGGCGATCTCCACCGGCGGGCTGACCGTGCTGCCCCAGGTGGTCGAGGCGGTGCTGGCGACGGTGCCCGGGGTGGCCGAGGTGGCCGTGTTCGCGCAGCCCGATCCGCGGTGGGGACAGCGGGTGGCCGCCGCGGTGGTCCCGGTGTCCGGCCCGGGCGCGCCCGCCGTCACCGTCGAGGTGCTGCGCGCGGCCGTTGAATCCGAGCTGGACCGCACCGCCGCGCCGCGGGCGGTGTACCTGCTCGACGAGTTGCCCCGGCGCGGTCCGGGCAAGGTCGATCGTGCCGCGCTGACGGCGCGATTCCGAGAATCTACATTCAAGTAGGATTTGATCGATCCCGGCCCGAGGACGAAGGACACCCCTGTGAAGCAGAACATCGCAGCGCAGACCCCGCTGCTCAACCCCCGCGACGTCGACTTCCTGTTGTACGAGTGGCTCGATGCGGAGGCGCTCACCAA
Organism: Tsukamurella serpentis; assembly: GCF_054780975.1. NCBI lineage: Bacteria > Bacillati > Actinomycetota > Actinomycetes > Mycobacteriales > Tsukamurellaceae > Tsukamurella > Tsukamurella serpentis. The sequence continues at coordinate 278,235 of NZ_BAAGVH010000003.1, read as the reverse complement.
GCGCGAGGAGTTCTCCGATCACTCCAAGGAGACCTTCGACGCGGTGCTCGACCTGGCCGCCGACATCGCGGTCTCGAAGCTGTCGAACCACTTCAAGGAGGCCGACGCCAACGAGCCGACGATCGCCGCCGATGGGACCGCGATCACCTTGCCGCAGACCAAGGCCGGGCTGGCGGCGATCAACGAGGCCGGGTTGACCTTCGCCGAGCTGCCGGCCGACGAGGGCGGCATCGGCCTGCCGTCGGTGGTCAGCAAGGCGATGTTCGCGTGGCTGCAGGCGGCGAACGTGGCGACCACCGTTTACGCGGGCCTCACCCTGGGCAACGGCAACGTGATCCGCTCGTTCGGCACCGATGAGCAGAAGCGGCTGTTCCTGGATCCGATGATCGAGGGCCGGTTCACCGGCACCATGTGCCTGTCCGAGCCGGAGGCCGGTTCGGCGCTGGCCGACATCACCGCGAAGGCCAAGCCCAACGGTGACGGTACGTACTCGATCACCGGGACCAAGATGTGGATCACCGGCGGTGACCACGAGATGACCGAGAACATCGTGCACCTGGTGCTGGCGAAAGTGCCTGGCGCACCGGATGGGGTGAAGGGCATTTCACTGTTCATCGTGCCGAAGTACCTGGTCAGCGCGGGTGACGATGGTGCGGTCGTGGTCGGCGAGCGCAATCCCGTGCACCTGGTGGGCCTGAACCACAAGATGGGTAACAAGGGCACCACCAACTGCCTGCTGTCGCTGGAGAACGCCACCGGCTACCTGGTCGGCGAGGAGAACCGCGGCCTGGTGCAGATGTTCCAGATGATGAACGAGGCCCGGGTCGCGGTGGGTCTGGCCTCGTCGGCCGTCGGCTACACCGGTTACCTGCAGTCGCTGGAGTACGCCAGGACCCGGGTGCAGGGCCGGCCGGTGACCGCGCCGACGGGCCCGCAGGTCCCGATCATCGAGCATCCGGACGTCCGGCGGATACTGCTGGCACAGAAGAGTTACGCCGAAGGCGGGCTGGCACTGGCACTGTTCGGGGCGAAGTTGGTCGACGATGCGCACACCTGCCCCGACGAGACCGAACGCACGGCCGCCGCACAGTTGCTGGATTTCCTGACGCCGATCATCAAGAGCTGGCCGAGCGAGTGGGCCACCCGCGCCAACGACTACGCCATTCAGATCCACGGCGGCTACGGGTACACCCGGGAGTTCAACGTCGAGCAGTTGTACCGGGACAACCGGCTCAACGCGATCCACGAGGGCGCCAAGGCGATCCACGGTCTGGACCTGCTGGGCCGCAAGGTCCCGCAGCACGGGGGCGCGGCCTTCGGCGCCCTGCTGGGCCGGTTCGAGGCGACCGCCGCTCGGGCCGAGGCCTTCGAGGAGCTGGCACCGTTCGCGGCCGACCTGCGGGCGGCGGCGCAGCGCGCCGTCGAGGTGACGATGACCCTGGGCGGTACCGGTGATCCGGCGCTGTCGCTGGCGAACGCGACCGCCTATCTCGACGGTATGGGACACGTGGTCGTGGCGTGGCTGTGGCTCGATCAGGCGCTGGCGACCTACGCCGAGGACGGTTCGGCCCGTGAGGACGCCTTCTACCGCGGTAAGCGGGCGGCTACGCGGTACTTCTTCACCTACGAGCTGCCGAAGGCGCACACGGAGTTCGATCTGCTGGCCAAGCTCGATCGCACCACGCTCGACCTGGACACGTCGATCCTGTAGCGGCTGCATAGGGTGGCAGGCATGGCGACTCCCGCGCAGTGGCTCCAAGGAGCCCGACCCCGCACGCTCCCGAACGCGATCGCTCCGGTGATCGCGGGTACCGGGGCGGCGGGGTTCGCCGGGTGCGCGGTCTGGTGGAAGGCGCTGCTGGCGCTGATCGTGTCGTTGGCGCTGATCGTGGGCGTGAACTACGCCAACGACTACTCCGACGGCATCCGCGGCACCGATGACGACCGGGTGGGGCCGTTGCGGCTGGTCGGTTCGTCACTGGCGTCCCCGGAGGCGGTGAAGCGGGCGGCGTTCGCGTGCTTCGCGGTCGGCGGGTCGGCCGGGGTGGTGCTCTCGCTGACCTCGGCCTGGTGGCTGATCCTGGTGGGGCTGGGGTGCGTGGCCGGCGCCTGGTTCTACACGGGCGGCTCGCGTCCTTACGGTTATCTGGGGTTCGGCGAGATCGCGGTGTTCGTGTTCTTCGGTCTGGTCGCGGTGCTGGGCACGCAGTTCGTGCAGGCCGGCCGGGTCGATGCGGCGGGATTGCTCACCGCGTGCGCGGTGGGCTCGTACAGTTCCGCGGTGCTGGTGGCGAACAATCTGCGCGACATCCCCACCGACCGCGAATCCGGGAAGATCACCCTCGCTGTGCGCCTCGGGGATTCGCGCACTCGGGTCCTGTTCGCGGCGCTGGTGGCGGTCCCGACGGTGCTGGGCCTGGCGCTGGCCGCGGTGGCGACGCCGTGGACGCTGTTCACACTGGTCTCGGTGCCGCTGGCGGTACGCGCGGCGCTGCCGGTGCTCCGCGGCGCTCACGGACCGGCCCTGATCCCCGCGCTGGCGCAGACCGGCCTGGCGATGCTGGCGTGGTCGATCGGTGCAGCGGCCGGCCTGCTGCTGGGCGCCTGAACCTCCTGTCCGGCGGTGGCAGCGCGGACTTCGAGGGTGCGCGGCGAAGATCACCGTCGTCGTTCCGGGAACCCATGCGTTCCACGCATGGTCAGAAAGATCCAGGTCAGAGGCATCTTCTAGGGATCGGCCATGCGCTCGACGCATGACCGGGAGTCCGGTCGGGGTTCGGTCAGCAGTCGAGGTCCGGAATCGTCAGTGCCCGGCGGTAGCGTCCGGTCATGTCCGATATCGAGCGCCTGCGCATGGTTTCGTCGGTGGCCCGCACGCGCAGCATCTGCGAGACCGCACGAGTACACGGGGTGGCGCAATCCACCGTCACTCGCTCCGTCACCGCCGCCGAAGCCCTGGTCGGCTTCCCGCTGTTCCGGCGCGGCGCCCAGGGCAGTCGGCTCGCGCCCCGGGGCGCAGCCTGCGATCACCCTGATCGACCGCATCATCAGCGACTTCGATGCACTCCGCGCACTGAGCGGCGCGCGGCCGGGGTGCCTGCGCTTCGGGCACCGCGCCGATCTCGAGATACCCCCGCGCCTGGACAACGCGCTCGGGTGGTGGAACCGCGAGAACACCCTCCGCGCCGAACCGGTGGAACTCGAAGACCCGCTGGCCGAGCTCCGCGCCGGCCGGGTCGAGTTCGCGGTCCTGCTGCGTACCGGTGGCATGCTGCCCGACCTCGAAACGCACTACGTGCGGATGATGCGCACCTCCCGGGTGGAACTACTGCACCGTCCGCAACTGCTCCCCGGCATGGATGAGTTCCTGCGCCTCATCTGAGCCATGCGCCGCGGGCATGACTCACCATCGCGGGAACACGTCTGAACAGGGGATTCTCGGCCATGCGCCGTGTGCATGGCTTTCGTGAACGAGACCACCCGCAGGACGCGACTCACCCGGTGCACCCGGCTCGGACTAGTCCCGCCAGGTGCCGTCGGCCAGGAACCGTTCGACGGTCAGCGTGGGCGGGATCAGATCGAAGCCGCCTGCCTGAACCCAGTCGTCGTCGAAGTAGGTGTCGAGATAGCGGTCCCCGTCGTCGGCGAGCAGGGTGACCACGCTGCCCGACCGACCGGTGGCCACCATCTCGCCGATCACCGCGAACGCTCCCCACAGGTTCGTGCCGGTGGAGCCGCCCACCCGCCGCCCGAGCAACGACGACGCCACACGGGCCGCCGCGATCGAACCCGCGTCGGGCACTCCGACCATCCGGTCCACGATCTCCGGGATGAACGACGGCTCCACCCGCGGGCGACCGATCCCCTCGATCCGCGACGACTGCCCCGTCTCCACCGAGCAGTCCCCGGCCTCGAAGCCGGGCAGGAAACTGGAGTTCTCCGGATCGACCACGCACAGCCTGGTCGCGTGGCGCCGGTACCTGATGTACCTGCCGATGGTCGCGGACGTGCCACCGGTGCCGGCGCCCACCACGATCCAGGCGGGCTCGGGATGCTCCTCCAACGACAACTGCGAGAAGATCGACTCGGCGATGTTGTTGTTCCCGCGCCAGTCGGTGGCCCGCTCGGCGTGCGTGAACTGGTCCATGTAGTGACCGCCCCGTTCCAACGCCAGCCGGGCGGCCTCGGTGTACACCTCGTCGGCGCGATCGACGAAGTGGCAGGTTCCGCCCTCGCGCTCGATCAGCGCCACCTTCGCCGGCGAAGTGGTGCGCGTCATCACCGCGACGAAGGGCAGTCCCAGCAGCTTCGCGAAGTACGCCTCGGAGACCGCCGTGGAGCCCGACGAGGCCTCGATCACCGTGGTCCCCTCCCGGACCCAGCCGTTGCACAGCGAGTACAGGAACAACGATCGCGCCAGACGGTGCTTGAGACTGCCGGTGATGTGAGTGGTCTCGTCCTTGAGGTAGAGCTGCACCGCGGGTCCCTCGGAGGTGCCCTGCGACCACTCGCCGAGCGGGAAGCGCAGCAGATGCGTGTCCGCACTGCGCCGGGCGTCCGCTTCGATCAGCCGGACCGCGTTGTCCACCCACGACCGGTCCGCGGACCGATCGCAGACGACGGTCACTCGTCGGCTCCCTGCAGGCGCTTGCGGAAGTCGTTGCGCTTGTCCTTACGCGCCTGATCCACTGCGGCGGCGCTCCGAGTGACCCGGTCACGCAGGCCTCTGCCCACCACCATCGACAGCGGCAATGCGATCACCAGGGCGAACAGGAACACCGGCACCGGCGGGACGTCGTCGGTGAAAAGGCGGCCGATCCCGTACAGCAGCAGGGTGATCACCGCGACGAGTCCCAGCCGAAAGAGCGTGTACAGGGCGATGTCTCGCAGCAGCGCCCGCTTGAGCGCACCCGATTCCGTCATGATCTCCAGCCTACCCCGAGTCCGGAATACGATTTTACCAATTGTTGACGGTTCAATAGAGGTTCGAATACACGGGCAAATCGCTGCATACTGGGCACCATGACCATGGCACACCCGAACCTCAGCCAGCGCCCGGCCGACCCCCGCGCAACGGCTCAGCGGCAGCCCGAACGGCTCATGACCCCAGGCCAGGTGGCCGCACTGTTCAACGTGAACCCGAAAACGGTCACCCGATGGGCCGGCGCAGGACTGCTCGGATCGGTCCGCACGCCCGGCGGACACCGTCGCTTCCGCGCCTCGGAAGTGTTTGCTCTACTGAATCAGAACACGACCTCGTAGCCGCCGCCGACCCCTCGCGTGGGCGCCGTGACCTCCGGATTCCCGGTGAGCACGGCGCCCATTTACATTGCTAGGCTAAATAACCTAGATCAGCCCGCGTACGAGTGCAGCCCGCTCACCACGTAGTTGATGAAGAACAGGTTGAAGACGATCGTCACGAAGCCGAGGACGTTCAGGTACGGCGCGGCCTTGCGCCACACCGCGGTGGCCCGGGCGTGCAGGTACGCGGCATAGACCACCCAGGAGATGAACGAGACCGTCTCCTTCGGGTCCCAGCCCCACGGCCGGCCCCAAGCCGCCTCGGCCCAGATCGCGCCGCAGATCACACCGGCACTGAACAGCGGGAAGGCCACGATCACCGTGCCGTAGGCCACCCGGTCGAGCACCTGCGCCGGGGGCAGCGCCTCCACCAGCCGGCCGTAACCGTTCGACGGCACCGCCACCGTTCCGTCCGGCAGCTCGTAGCGACGGCGCAGCAGGTACAGCAGGCTCGCCACCCCGGAGACCAGGAAGATGCCGCCGCCGATCGAGACGATCGAGACGTGGATCGCCAGCCAGTACGACTTGAGCGCCGGCACCACGGGACCGGCGGTGGTGTACAGCACTCCCTCGGCGATGAACATCAGCGCCAGCACCGGGACCAGCACGAACACCAGAACCGGACGGGTCTGCGACTTGCGCAGCAGCACCAGGCCCGCGAGTACCGCACCCGCGCAGGTGATCGAGACGAACTCGTACATGTTGCCCCAGGGCATCCGGCCGGTGGCGATGCCACGGGAGATCACCGAGGCGACGTGCAGCAGCAGACCCGCCACGACCACCGCGTAACCCATCCGCCCGAACCGCTCGGAGCGGCTGCGCCGGGAGCCGTCGTCGACCACCAGACCGGGCGTGGCCTCGGTGGCGATCGGCGCACCGCCGGCCGCCACCAGCTCGCGGCTGCGATCCCGCGCCGCAGTGGCGCTGACCCTCGTGGTGGCCAGCTCGATCACCAGCAGCACCAGCGCGAAGGCGTAGATCGCGGTGGCGCTGAGGAACATCGACTCGGCGTAGCCGGCCAACGACTCATTGGTCCCCGATGCGAGTTGAACGTTCATTACTGCGCCACCTTTTCACCTTTGTCGCCGGCCAGACGGTCGGCCAGTGCATCGAAGTCTTCGTTCCATCCGGCCTGATCGGTGCGGGCCAGTCCGGCGATCTCCATCACGGTACCGCCGCCCTCACGCGGAGTCAGCCGCACGAACACCCGCCGCCGTTTGACCGTCAGCGAGACGATCAACCCGGCGAGCATCCCGATCGAGAAGGCCAGCGTCCAGTTCTGCGCCGGATTGTGGCTCACCTGCAGCGCCGCGAAGTTCTTCACCCCGTCGAAACGCACCTGCGTGCCGTCCGGCAACGTGGTCGCCTGCCCCACGTTCAGGTTCACCCGCGCCTTCTTCTCCAACCGGCCCGAATCGATCTGATCCCGGCTGAGCGAGAAGATGTTCTGCGGCTTGCCGGTGTCCAGACCGGTATCGCCCTGGTAGATGTCCACCGCGACGGCCGGATCGTTCGGCGCCGGGTACCGCGAGGTGAGCAGCGCACCGTCGAGTTGCTTGGTCGGTGCGAGCAGGCCCTCGATCCCGATCTGCTTGGTGCGGCGCTCCTGCTCGTCCGGGTACAGCTGAGCGGGCGGGTCGAAGCGCAGCGCACCCGAACTGAGGAAGACCACCTTGTCCTGCGGCGCGAACTGCATGGTCTGAGTGCGGACCGAGCCGTCCGGGTAGGTCACGGTGAACGTGCCGGCGTAACCGTGGCCGAGCATGTAGACCCGCACGCCCTCGGTGCGCAGCGGCTGGTTCACCTCGATGTCGTACTGCTTCCAGGTGCCCGCACGCAGGCTCTCCCGGTCCTGGTACGAGGCCAGGGTGCGGAACATCTCCGGCTGCATGTTCGGCAGGAAGGTGGCCTGAACGTCGTCGGCACGCACACAGAAGGGCGCCAGCCCGGTGCCGTCCACCAGGTTGCCGGCCCGGAAGCTGTCGTAGTTCGACGAGCTGTTGCAGAACCCGCCGTCGCCCTCGATGACGATGCGCGAGCCCTCGTAACCGAACTGCTGCCCCACACCGATCGCCACCAGGATGCCCAGTAGAGAGGCGTGGAAGACCAGGTTCCCGGCCTCGCGCAGGTACCCCTTCTCCGCGGAGACGGTGACGGTGCCCGCAGCCCCCGCAGCGCTCTCGGTGCGGGAGATCTTGCGCCAGCCGCGCAGCCCGGCGAGCACCGTCTGCGCGGCCTGCTCCGGGTCCTCACTGCTCTCGCGGGTGGTGTGCCGCGGCAGCCGGGACAGGTTGCGCGGAGTGGGCACCGGCGCGGTGCGCAGCGCGGTGACGTGCTCGAACAGGCGCGGCACGATACAGCCGACCAGCGAGACGAACAACAGCGCGTAGATCGAGGTGAACCACACCGAGCGGAAGACGTCGAACAACTGGAGCTTGTCCAGGATCGGCCCGATCGTGGTGTGGTCGTTGAGGTACTTGTTGGTGGCGCTGACGTCGATGTCGCGCTGCGGCAGCAGAGCGCCCGGGAAGGCCGCGACCGCCAGCAGGAACAGCAGCACCAGCGCTGTCTTCATCGAGGTCAGCGACCGCCAGGCATTGCGGATCACCGCCAGGACGCGGCGCAACGGGGATTGTTTGATTGGAGTACTCATCAGATCGGCATCACCGTGTTGGAGACGAACAGGCGGCGCACCAGGTCGATGAAGTCGGCCCAGTAGCCGGTGACCAGTGCGATGCCGACCACGATCATCAGCACACCGCCGAAGACCTGGATGCGGCGGGAGTTGCGGCGCAGCCACCCGACGGCGCGTACGGCCACCGTCGAGCCGACCGCCAGGACGATGAACGGCAGGCCCAGGCCCAGGCAGTAGGCCACGATCAGGGCGGCGCCGCGGGCGGGCTCGGCGTCGGTGCCGACCACGATCGACAGCACCCCGGCCAGCGTGGGTCCGATGCACGGGGTCCAGCCCAGTGCGAACACCCCGCCGAGCAGTGGTGCACCGGCGAGGGTGGTCCACTGCCGCGGCGCGAACCGCACATCGCGTTCGAGCATCGGGACCAGGCCGATGAAGGCCAGGCCCATCACGATGGTGATCACGCCGCCGATCCGCATCAGCGTCTCGGCGTTGAGCCGGATCGACGCCGCCAGGCCGAACACCGACATCGTCATCAGCAGGAAGACGGCGGTGAAACCGGCGACGAACAGCAGCGCCGCACCCATCACCCGCCACCGTCCGGCGCGGGCTCCGGCGCGGGCCTCCTCGACGGTGGCTGCGGGCGCCTCGGCACCGACCAGTCCGGCCAGGTACGACAGGTACCCGGGGACCAGCGGAACGATGCACGGCGAGGCGAACGAGACCAGCCCGGCGAGCAGGCAGGCACCGAGCGCGAGCAGCAGCGGTCCGGAGACGGCGGCGGTGGCGAAAGCCTCTCCCATCAGCCCTCCCCCAGCACCTTCTCGATGGTGCCCATCAGCTGCTTCTCACTGACCGTGGTCAGGTACGAGGCGGCGACCCGGTGCTTGCGGTCGAGCACGAAGGTCATCGGCACCACGGTGGTCGGGTACTGCTCACCGATCGCGAGCAGGGTCCGGCCGGGCGGATCGTAGATCGACGGGTAGGTCAGCCCCTGGGACCGGATGAAATCGCGGGCGGCGTCGTCACCGGCGGTCTCGCGGACGTTGATCCCGAGGAACTCGACACCCCGGGCCTTGGTGGCCTGGTAGGCGCGTTCGAGTTCGGGCGACTCGATCCGGCACGGGGCACACCACGATCCCCACACGTTGACCACCACGACCTTGCCCGCGAAGTCGGACAGTTTCACAGTGGCGGCGGAGTCGGTGACGCTCGGACCGGAGAAGTCCTCGACGGTGCTGCGCTGGTCCGGGGCGTAGAACTGCTCGACCTTGCCGCCGGGCGCGATGACGCCGCCCTTGGCACTCTGGTCGGCGTACTGGACGCAGCCGGTCAGGGCGACCGAGGCCGCCAGCAGCGCGGTGGCCAGACCCGCGAGGCGGCCCCTCATGCGCCGGTGACCAGCGGGTCGGAGGCGCCCGCCGGCTCGGAGTACACCAGGTCGACCAGCGCGTCGCCCTCGAAGACCAGGCTGGTCAGCGAGGCGAGCGAGCACTGCCGCTTCCGGGGGTCGTGCCAGAGCCGCTTGCCCTCCAGGTAACGGCGCAGGGTGACCACCGGCAACTGGTGGCTCACCAGCACCGCCTCGTGGCCGCGGGCCCGCTCGCGGGCGATGTCGACCACACCGACCATCCGGTGCGCGATCTGCAGGTAGGGCTCACCCCAGGACGGGGTGAACGGGTCCCGCAGCTTGGGCCAGTGCCGGGGCTGCCGCAGGGCACCGTCGCCGACGGAGACCCGCAGTCCCTCGAAGCGGTTGTCCGCCTCGATCAGCTCCTCGTCGGTGATGATGGTCAGGCCGTGGGCCGCGGCGATCGGGGTCGCCGTCTCCTGCGCGCGCTGGAGCGGCGAGGCGAAGACGGCGGTGATGTCGTGGTCGGCGAGGGCGTCGGCCACCGTCTGCGCCTGAGCGCGGCCGGTGTCCGAGAGCCGGAAACCGGGCAGGCGGCCGTACAGCACGCCGTCGGGATTGTGAACCTCGCCGTGCCGCATCACGTGCACGATCGTCTGGGGCTGGGTCTGAGCCTGGGGCTTCGGGTCGGCCATGGTCGGCGTCCTATTCCTGGGGAGCGGCGCCGGCGGCCGCACGGGCGGCAGCGGGCAGGGCCGCCGCGATGGTCTCGAAATCGGTGTCGGTCAGTGCGGCCGAGACGAACCACGCCTCGAACGCGCTGGGCGGCGGGTACACCCCCTGGGACAGCAGGGAGTGGAAGAACGGGGCGAAGCGGTGGGTCTGTGCGGCCTTGGCCTGCTGGTAGTCGGTGACCGGCCCCTCGGTGAAGAACACCGAGACCAGGTTCCCGGCGTACTGGACGTGGTGGGTCACACCCTCGGCGGTCAGTGCCTCCCCGATCAGCGTGCCCAGTCGGGTGCTGTTGGCGTCGAGCGCCGCGTACACCTCGTCGGTGGCGTTGCGCAGGGTGGCCAGGCCCGCGGCCATGGCGACGGGGTTCCCGGAGAGCGTCCCGGCCTGGTAGACGGGGCCGAGCGGGGCCAGGTGGCCCATCACGTCGGCGCTGCCGCCGAAGGCCGCTGCGGGCAGCCCGCCGGACATCACCTTCCCGAAGGTGAACAGATCGGCGTCCACCGGGTCGAGGCCGTACCAGCCCGCGCGGCTGACCCGGAAGCCGGTCATCACCTCGTCCAGGATGAGCAGGGCACCGTCGGCGCGGGTGATCTCGCGCAGCCCCTGGTTGAAGCCGGGCTCCGGCGGTACCGCGCCCATGTTGCCGGCGGCGGCCTCCGTGATCACGGCGGCGATCTGGCCGGGGTACTGAGCGAAGGCCGCGCGGACGGCGTCGAGATCGTTGTAGGGAAGCACCAGGGTGTCGGCGGCCTGCGCGCCGGTCACCCCGGGGCTGGTGGGCAGGCCGAGGGTCGCGATGCCGGAGCCGGCATCGGCGAGCAGCGCGTCGACGTGGCCGTGGTAGCAGCCGGAGAACTTGATGATCTTGGCGCGCCCGGTGACGCCGCGGGCCAGGCGCACGGCGCTCATGGTGGCCTCGGTACCGGAGTTGACCAGGCGGACCCGCTCGACGGGGGCCACCCGCGCGGTGATCTCCTCGGCCAGCTCGATCTCGGCCTCGGTGGGGGCGCCGAAGCTCAGGCCCGTGGTCGCGGCCCGCGCCACCGCGTCGACGACGGCGGGGTGGGCGTGGCCGAGGATCATCGGGCCCCAGCTGGCGACCAGGTCCACGTAGCGATTGCCGTCGGCGTCCACCAGCGTCGAGCCCGACGCGGAGGTGATGAACCGCGGGGTACCCCCGACCGCGGAGAAGGCACGGACCGGGGAGTTCACCCCACCGGGGATCGAGCGGGTGGCGCGGTCGAAGAGCGAGGCGCTGACGGGGGCTGTTGCGTCGCGGCCGGGGGCCGAGGGGGAACTCACGACTTCCAGTGTCCCAAACGAGGGCAAGTCGTCAACTACAGGGTGTAGGAGACAGCTCCGGATCGGGTACCCGAGGGCGCGCCTTCCCACATCGCGGACCGCCCCCGACCCGGGCGACCTATAGTGGAACAGGTTTCAACCGGGGCCGCGACGCACAGTAGGAGAGAGCCTTGGAACGACTCAGCGGATTGGACGCCTCCTTCCTGTACCTGGAGTCCCGGGCGCAGTTGATGCACGTATCCGGCATCCTCGAACTCGACCCGGCCACCGTCGAGGGCGGGTACCGCTTCGAGGACCTGCGCAACGAACTGGCCCGGCGGATCACCGCGATGCCCGCCTTCCGCCGCAAACTGCACGATTCGGTGATGAACCTCGACCACCCGGTCTGGGTGGAGGACGACGATTTCGACATCGAGGCGCACGTGCACCGGGTCGCCGTCCCCGCGCCCGGCGGCGAGGTGGAACTCGCCGAGCTGTGCGCGCACGTCGCCGGACTGCCGCTCGACCGCAGCCGCCCGCTCTGGGAGATGTGGGTGATCGAGGGCGTAGCGAGCGGATCGGACCCGCTCGCTACGCTCCCGGCGTCCCCCAGCGGACGGATCGCGGTGATGATGCGTATGCACCACGCCTGCGTCGACGGCGTCACCGGGGCGGGCCTGATGGCGCAACTGTGTTCGCTGACCCCGGAACCGCCGCCGCTGGATCCGGAGATGGTGGGCCGCAGCACCGGCTCGGCGTCCGTGCTGGAGCTCGCCGCCGACGGGGCCAAGAACGTTCTGCTGCGCCCCTTGTCGCTGGTCTCACTGCTCCCGCGGACCCTTCCCGTGCCACTGCGATGGTGGCACCGGTCGCGGCGCGGGGAGGCGATGCCGGCCCCGTTCAGCGCCCCCCGCACCTCCCTCAACAGCGCGATCACCGGCAACCGGACGATCGCCTTCTGTTCCGTCCCGCTGCCGGACGTCAAGCGGATCAAGGACCACTTCGGGGTGAAGGTCAACGACGTGGTGCTGGCCGCCGTCTCCGGCGCGATGCGGCAGTTCCTGCACGACCGTGGCGAACTGCCTCCGCAGCCGCTGGTGGCGATGATCCCGGTCTCGGTGCACGAGGCGGAGATCGGCGCCACCCTGGTGGAGGGCACGAACAAGGTCACCGGCATGTTCACCCGGCTCACCACCGATGTGGACGGCCCGGTCGAGCGGCTGGAGGCGATCCGCGCCCGGGTGTCCACCTCCAAGGATCACCACGGCGAGATGGACGACAACCTGCTCCGCTCGTGGGCGCAGTTCGCCCCGTCGTCGATCATGCAGCTGGGCGCGAAGCTCTACGGCGACAAGAACCTGCCCGATCTGCACCCGGTGGTCTACAATCTGGTGATCTCCAACGTTCCCGGTCCGGACATCCCGCTGTACTTCCTCGGCGCGCGGATCCACGCGATGTACCCGCTGGGGCCGGTGTTCCACGGCGCGGGTTTGAACGTGACGGTCTTCTCCCAAGAGGGCACACTGAATCTGGGGGTGATCGCCTGCAAGCAACAGGTGCCCGATCCCTGGCCGATCGTCCGGGCCTTCGAACGTGACATCGCGGCCCTGCTCACCGCGGTGGACGACGGCCCGGCCGCCACCTCGGAGGATGGAGACTCATGACGGCGACGGAACTCGAACGCACGGTCACCGCTCCGCGGGTGACCGTCGACACCGGTGCGCTGCGCGGTACGGACCTGGGCCCGGTGCACGCCTACCGGGGAGTGCCGTACGCCCGGCCGCCGGTCGGGCCGCTGCGGTACCGCGCCCCGCAGCCCGCGCAGCCGTGGGAGGGCGACCTCGACGCCACCGCCTTCGGCCCGGCCGCCCCGCAGAACAAGAAGTACACCCTGGTCGGTTTCCGCGATTACCAGCTGACCAGTGAGGACTGTCTCACCCTGAACGTGGTCACCCCGGCGCGGCCGTCGCCGGTGCCGCGCCCGGTGATGGTCTTCATCCACGGCGGCGCCTACCTGATGGGCAGCTCCGCGACCCCGCTGTACTACGGGAACTCCCTGGTCGACCGCGGCAACGTGGTCTTCGTCTCGATCAACTACCGGCTCGGCGCGCTCGGCTACCTGGACCTGTCCGCATTCTCCACCCCGGAGCGTCCGATCGAGGCCAACCTGGGCCTGCGGGATCAGGTGGCGGCGCTGGAGTGGGTGCAGCGCAACATCACCGCGTTCGGAGGCGACCCGGACAACGTCACCGTATTCGGCGAGAGCGCCGGCGGTAACGCCGTGACCACCCTGCTCGCCACCCCGGCCGCGCACGGCCTGTTCCACCGGGCGATCGCGCAGAGCGCGGCGCCGGAACTGACCGTCGACGGTGCCACCGCCCGCAGCTGGGGAGCCCGGTTCGTCGACCTGCTCGGCGGGATCGACAAGATCGACTCCGCCACCGCGACGGAGCTGGGCCGCACCGGCAACCGGCTGATGGGCGCGCTCAGCGGGGAACGCCTGGGCACCGTCCCGTACGGTCCGAGCGTCGACGGTGACTTCCTCCCGGAGGCTCCGGAGACGGCGATCGCCGCCGGGCGCGGCGCGAACGTCCCGCTCATCATCGGCACCAACCGCACCGAGGCGACGCTGTTCACCAAGATGCCCGGGATGGGCCGGCCCACCGCCGAGCGGGTGGCCCGGACCCTGGGTGCGCCGCAGGAGAAGGTGGACGAACTGACCGCCGCCTACCCGGGTTTCCCGCGGGTCTCGGCGATCAATCGCGTGATCGGCGACCACATGTTCTGGGCACCGTCGGTGCGGATCGCGCAGGGGCACGCGAAGTACGCGCCCACCTACTTCTACCGGTACGACTTCGCCACCAAGGCGCTCAACGCCCTGGGCTACGGCGCCACCCACGCCAGTGAACTGATGGCGGTGTTCGGGGTGTACCACGGCGTCACCGGCTGGGTCTTCGGGGCACTCGGCGACCGCCGGGTGGCGATGCGGGTCTCGGACTCGATGCAGCGCGACTGGATCACCTTCGCCCGCACCGGCCGCCCGGCCGGCGACTGGCCCACCTACAACAGCACCTCCCGCAGCACGCTGGTGATCGACGAGCGGAACCGGATCGTGCACGATCCGTCGCCGGAGATCCGGCGCGCCTGGGACGCGTTCGTGACCGCCCGCCACTAGAGAAGTCCCAGCTACAACCGCAGTGCGCGGTCCGGTTCGACGATTCTGTCGGGGTCGATCTCCGGCCGATGGACCGCGCGCCCTGCCGGATTCGCCACCCTCGGTATCGCGTCTCCGGTTACACGGCACGGACGACGGCCGCACGGAGACCGCTGCGTCCAGCACGAACGCCAGGTGAATCCCTCGCGGTACCGGCATGGATCGCCCGGGCTCGGTACGGTTAAGACCATGAGTGCTCCGACCTCGCCGGCATCGTCGCCCGAACTGTCCGCCTCGCTCCGCGCCCTGCTGGACGGCCGCTGGGCCGCCACCCGGGAGGTGGTCCGAGAACAGATCCAGGCCGGCGGTGTGGTGCCGCAGGTGGGCCTGAGTCTGGACGAGTACCGCGAGTACGTTCTGGGCCAGATGAAGCAGATGGTGCCACTGGGCTTCCCGGCGGACGGCTTCCGCACCGAGAACGGCGGTACCGGCGACGCCGGCGCCGCGGTCACCGCGATCGAGACCCTGGGCTACGGCGATCTCTCGCTGATGGTCAAGGCCGGTGTGCAGTGGGGCCTGTTCGGCGGTGCGGTGGAGAACCTGGGCACCGCGTACCACCACGAGAAGTACATCCGCGGCCTGATCGACCTCGACATCCTGGGCTGTTTCGCGATGACCGAGACCGGCCACGGCTCGAACGTCCAGCAGCTCGAGACCACCGCCACGTACCTGCCCGAGTCCGGCGAGTTCGAGATCCACTCCCCCACCTCCAGCGCCCGCAAGGACTACATCGGCGGCGCGGGCGCGCACGCCCGGTACGCGTCGGTGTTCGCGCAGCTGATCACCGGCGGCCCGGGTGAGGAGCCGGTCAGCCGCGGCGTGCACTGCTTCGTGGTGCCGATCCGGGACGCCGACGGCGCGGATCTGCCCGGCATCACCACCTCCGACTGCGGCTACAAGGGCGGCCTGCCCGGAGTGGACAACGGTCGCATCGTCTTCGACCGGGTGCGGATCCCGCGCGCGGACCTGCTGAACCGGTACGCGGACGTCGCTGAGGACGGAACCTACTCCAGCCCCATCGAATCCGACAGCAAGCGATTCTTCACCATGCTCGGCACGCTGATCCGCGGCCGGGTCACCGTCGGCGCCGCCGCCGGTGCCGCCGGGCGCCTGGGCATCACGCTGGCCACCAAGTACGCGCTGGTGCGCCGGCAGTTCGACGCCCCCGGCGACAGCAGCGAGCTGTTGCTGCTCGACTACCGTGCGCACCAGCGCCGGCTGCTGCCGCTGGTGGCGCGGGCCTACGCCTTCGCCATCGCGCAGAACGAGCTGACCTCCGAGATGCACGATCTGCAGACCGCGGATCCGGCCACCGTCGACCCGGATCACGCGCGGGAGATCGAGGGGAAGGCCGCGGCGATCAAGGTCGGCCACACCCGGCTGGCCTCGGATGCGATCAGCGCGGCCCGCGAGGCCTGCGGCGGCGCCGGATACATGTCGGAGAACCGACTTCCGTTGCTGCGCGGCGATATCGACGTCTTCACCACCTTCGAGGGTGACAACCTGGTGCTCACCCAGCTGGTGGCCAAGGAACTGCTCACCGCGTACGCCGCCGACGTCCGCGGCCTCGACGCGGTGGGCTGGGTGCGGTTCGTCGCCGAGATGGCGCGGGACGTGGTGCTGGAGAAGACCGCCGCCCGGCAGGTGGTGCAGACCCTGCTCGACGATTCGAACGAGGACACAGAGGAGAGCGAACTCACCCACCCCGGTACCCAGTTGCGACTGCTGCGCAACCGGGAGGACCACCTGCTGCGGACCGCAGCCGCCCGGATGCGCCGCGCGACCGGTGAGGACGCCGACCCTCTGGCGGTGTTCACCGACACGCAGGATCACCTGATCAAGGTGGGCGAGGCACACATCGAGCGGATCGTGCTGGAGGCCTTCGTCGATCTGATCACCGATGTCACCGACCGGCCCACTCGTGATGCGCTCAAGTTGATGCGCAACCTGTACGTGTACTCACTGCTGGAGCGCGATCTGGGCTGGTACCTGATGCACCGTCAGGTCTCGGTGGAGCGTGCGAAGGCGATCCGGCGCGGCGTGAACGAGTTGTGCGCCAAGGCCCGTCCGATCGCGGACTCGCTGGTGGACGCCTTCGGTGTTCCGGCTGTCGCGCTGGACGTGCCGATGCTCGATCCGGCGAACAGCGTCGCACCGTAACCGGATCCGCTAGGACTCGCGCAGGCCGACCCGCTGGTGCAGGCGCCGCATCGGTGCCGGCGCCCACCAGTTCCACACCCCGGCCACCCGCATGAACGCCGGGACCAGCAGCATCCGGATGACGGTGGCGTCCAGCAGCACCGCGATCATCATCCCCACGCCGAACATCTTCATGAACGACACTCCGGCGAATCCGATGGCGGCGAAGACGATCGCCATCAGTAGCGCGGCGGCTGTGACCACCCGGCCGGTGCGGGTGATGCCCATCGCCACCGCCTCGTCGTTGGCCGCGGCGTCCTTGACCGGGGAGTGGTCCCAGAACTCCTTGATCCGCGAGAGCAGGAACACCTCGTAGTCCATCGACAGGCCGAAGGCGATGCAGAACATGAGCACCGGCATGTTCGCGATGATCGACCCGGTCACCGTGGCGCCGAGACCGTCGAGCCAGCCCCACTGGAAGATCGCCACCAACGCACCGAACACCGCCGACAGTGAGATCACGTTCATCACGAGTGCTTTGAGCGGCAGCACCAGGCTGCCGGTGAGCAGGAACAGCAGGATGAAGGTGGTCACGGCGATCACGATCAGCACCGTCGGGAGGGTGTCCACGATCGAGACCACCGAGTCCCGGTTGAGCTGGGTGGTGCCGCCGAAGGAGGTCGGTGCCGGTGCGGACACCCCGCGCAGCCGGTCCAGTTGTGTCACGGCCGCTTCGGAGAGCGGGTCGAGTCTCGAGGCCACCATCACCAGTGCGGTGCCGTTGCCCGCACGGGCGGTCGGGTCGCCGTCGGCCACGCGCTGCCCACCGCGGTAGGTGCCGGTGGGTGCCACCACGGTCCCGGTGTCCTCGACGCCGGACAGCCGGCCGGCGTAGTCGGCGAGAGCACCGTCGTCCACCGGGGCGGTGAGCACCACACTGACCTGTGCGGAGGCGTCCTCGGTGAAGTCGGAGCGCAGGCTCTCCCCCACCTGGTGCGAGGACGACGACGCCGGAAGCACCCGGTCGTCGGGGAAACCGAAGTGGATTCCCAGGAACGGGGTTCCGAGCACCAGCAGCATCGCGGTCAGCGCCAGTCCGATCGGTACGGCGCGGCGCAGTACCAGCCGGGTGAGCCGGTAGAACAGGCTCCGGTGGGGGTCGCGGTCACCGCCGCGGCGACCGATCCGCAGCGCATCGACCCGGTCGCCGAGCACGGTGAGGACGGCCGGAGTGAGCACCAGCGTCGCGAGCGCGGCGAAGGTCACCACCGCCACACCGGCGTAGGCGAACGAGCGCAGGAAGTACATGGGGAAGATCGCCATCGCGGCCAGGGACAGGCCCACGATCACCGCGGAGAAGATCACGGTGCGTCCGGCGGTGGTCATGGTGCGGCGCAGCGCCTCGTGCCGGTCACCGCCCGCGGCGACCTCCTCCCGGTAGCGGCTGATCACCAGCAGGGTGTAGTCGATGGCCAGCGCCAGGCCCATGGCGGTGGTCAGGTTCAGCGCGAAGATCGACACATCGGTGATGGCGGTGAAGGCACGCAGGATGCCGGTGGTCCCGATGATCGCGGCGATGCCGATCAGTACCGGGATCGCCGCGGCGACCAGCCCGCCGAAGACCCACACCAGCACCAGGAAGGTGATCGGGATGGCGATCGCCTCGGCGATCAGCAGGTCCCGGGAGGACTGCTCGTTGATCTGCGAGTAGCTGTACGCCTCGCCGCCGGCCAGCACCGTCACCGGCGCGGGTGGTGCGGGCAGGCCCTCGACGATCGCCTTGGCGTTGATCGGAGCCTTCTCCTCGCCGCCGGCCACTCCGGCGACGATGAGCACGGTGCGCCGGTCCTCGCTGACCAGCATCGGAGTGGGTGTGGAGAACCCGTCGGTCACGCTCTCCACGCGCCCATCGGCCTTGAGCCGGTCGATCAGGCCGCGGCCGAATCCGGTGGCCGCGTCCTCACCGCCCTCGGGGACGGACACCGCCAGTACCAGCGGCAGGCCTCCGCGGCCGAAGTCGCCGCTGAGCCGGTCGTAGGTCCGCATCGCCTCGGCGGCGGGGTCGACGTACCCTCCGGCCTGCAGCTTGTCGGCCACACCGGCGCCGGCGAAGCCGAGGGCCGCGAGCAGCACCACGGCCAGAAGCAGCACGGCCTTGGCGCGTCGCGTGACGAAGCGGGTCAGAGCGTCGATCATCGTCGGCCTTTCCGATGGGCTGGTCAGCGACGCTCAGTAAACAGCGATCAGCCCAGACCGAACAACCGCCCCTGGTAGGAATTCCGGTCGCGCTCCGACGGGCGAATCACAGCCCGCCGAGCCGGTTGCTGCCCAGCGAGCGCACGAACCGGGGACCGAGCAGTGCCAATTCCCGGGCGTAGGCCTGTGCCCACCCGCCGAACGGCAGGTGCGCGAGGTACTCGTTACGGAAGCGGTCGTCCTCGGAGACCTCGGTGACGCAGAAGTCGGGGATCGCCAGATCCACAACGGGTCCGCCGCGTTCGACCTCGGCCATCACCAGGGGCGCATTGGTCCCGAGGAAGTCGTCGACCACCCAGCCGTCCTCACCCAGCCACACCGAGTACCGCACCTTCGCGACCACGTGCTCGGCGCGGCGCACGATCTGCCCGGCGACCAGTGCGTCGAGCTCGCGTTCGGCCTCGTACCGGGTGCCGCCGACGGCCGGGCCCTTGGCGGCCATGGTGCCGGTGGCGTTCTCGCCGAGCGCATCGACCAGCACCCCCGGGTCGGCGGACAGGTCCGACGGTGCCGGCCCCTGCACCCGCACCCGCACCGCGTAACCGTCGGCGGCGAACAGGTAGGCCTGCACGATGAGAGTGGGCGCCGGGTCCAGGGCGGCTTCCTCGGGGACCGCGTGCAGGAAGAATTTGCGTTCGAACTCGAAGTCGCCGAAACCCTGCTCAGACATGCTTCAACCGTAGCGGGTGCCGGCGGGGCGGGTCTCACAGAAGGCTGTAACCGGCTTCCTTCACCGCGGCGTCCACGGCCTCGCGGGTGAGTTCGGTGTCACTGGCGACGGTGACGGAGCCGGTCTCGACGTTCACCTCGACGCCGGTCACGCCGTCGATCTCCGAGATCTCCTCGCGCACCGATGCGGCGCAGTGCCCACAGGTCATCCCGGTCACGGTGTAGGTGCTCTCCACTGCCACTTCCAACTCCTTCGTCGATTCTCTCCATGATCGCGCGGATCACCCCTCCACTAATACCCCCTGGCGGTATCGCGCGTGGTCAGCGGCCGCGCCGTAGGGTGGCGTCATGCCCATCCCCGAGTACGTGCGCACCATCCGCGAGAAGATCGGTACCGACCTGCTCTGGCTGCCCGGGGTCGCGGCGGTGGTCACCGACGATGCCGGCCGGGTGCTGCTGGGCCGGCGCGCCGACACCGGCGAGTGGGCGTCGATCGCCGGCATCCTCGAGCCGGGTGAGCAGCCCGCCGAGGCGATCGTCCGCGAGATCGCCGAGGAGGCCGGGGTGCTCGCGGAGGTGACCGACCTGGTGGCGGTGCAGACCGACGATCCGGTGCAGTACCCGAACGGTGATGCGGCCCAGTACCTGACGCTGCTGTTCCGGTGCCGGTACCTCAGCGGTGAGGCACACGTCGCCGACGATGAATCGCTGGAGATCGCCTGGTTCGCCCCGGAGGCACTGCCACCGATGTCGCAGCGTCAGCACGAGCGGATCCGCCGGGCGCTGGCCGCAGCCGGCGGAGATCCCCGCCCCGCCTGGCGGTGACCGGGGCGATCACGCCGGCGCGGCACCGTCCGGACGCGTGAGCAGCGGCTCCAGCGCGGCTCGCAGGGCGTAGTCGTTGCGGGCCCAGGCCTGCACGACGGAGCCGTCGGCCAGCCGCAGTCCCATGCCGTAGCGGCGTCGCGGTACCGACCGCAACCGCCCCATCGCCCGAGCGGAGGCCCACGAGGGGTAGTCCTCGGGTTTGGCGCGCCGCGGGTGGTCCGGGGTCTTTCCGGGCAGGATCTCGGCGATCTCGGCGACCGGGATCGTCTCCTCACCGCAGCGCAACTGCTCCGGGGTCAGGGCGACGGAGACGTGCGTGCGCCCGGCCGTCATCTGCAGCCACACGAAGCCCTGGGTGCAGACGCCGAGCAGGACCCACACCCACCAGTCGGAGGTGCGGCCGGCCAGCAGCCACTGCGTGGCGATCATGGCGACGGTGGCGACCGGCACCAGCAGCAGCCACCCCCGGGAAGGGCCTGGCTCGGTGTACAGCGGTGTCACAGCCGGTTCACACCCGGGCCTTCGAGCCCGGCTTGAAGAACTCCTGCGCCTCCCGGCTGTTGGCGGTGATCATCGCACCCACCACCGCAACCGCCGCCAGGATCGCCGGCACCGCGATCAGCGCCTCACCGGAGAAGAACCCGAAGACGCCCTGCACCAGGACGAATGCGGCGGCGAACTGCAGTAGCACCCGCGCCCAGGACTGGCCGCGCCACATCAGGTACACCAGCACCGCGGCCACCAGCGCGCCGAAGGTGGTCATCATCAGCGCGGTGTAGAAGATCGCGGTGTCGAAGGACTGGAAGTCGGGGTAGGCCTCACGCATGGTGCGCGCCATGAATCCGTCACCGCGCCGGTCGGCCTCGAACTGCTGACGCACCTCCTCCGAGCCGCGGCCGGAGACGGCCTGCGCGACACGGGAGATCACTGAGGCCACCAGCACGAAGGCCCACAGCTGTACGGACAGTGTGAGATCCGGTGGGCGCGGCCCGCGTTCCGGCTTCGGAGGCGGCGGCGGTGCGGGCCAGGTGGGCGGCTGCGGCCCCGGCCCGGGCCAGACGGGGCCCTGCTGGAACTGTCCGCTCACCACTGCCCCCGATCCAGCCATTGCGCCGCTTCGGTGGCCCAGTAGGTCAGCAGCACATCGGCTCCCGCCCGGCGGATGGAGATCAGGGACTCGCGGATCGCGGCGTCACGGTCGATCCACCCGTTCTGCGCGGCCGCGGTGATCATCGCGTACTCCCCTGAGATCTGGTACGCGGCAACCGGAACCGGTGACGCTGCGGCCACATCGGCGAGCACGTCCAGGTAGCTCATGGCGGGTTTGACCATCACGATGTCGGCGCCCTCGGCGAGGTCGAGTTCGAGCTCGCGCAGCGATTCCCGCCGATTCGCCGAATCCTGCTGGTAGGTGCGGCGATCACCGTGCAGCGAAGAGCCGACGGCCTCGCGGAACGGCCCGTAGAACGGCGAGGCGTACTTCGCGGTGTACGCCAGCAGCGAGACGTCCTGGTGCCCTGCCGAATCCAAGGCCGAACGGATCACCCCGATCTGGCCGTCCATCATTCCCGACGGTCCGAGCATGTGCGCCCCGGCATCGGCCTGGGCGATCGCCATCTGCGCGTAACGCTCCAGGGTGGCGTCGTTGTCGACCCGGCCGGAATCGTCGAGCACACCGCAGTGGCCGTGCGAGGTGAACTCGTCCAGGCAGGTGTCGGCCATCACCACGGCACCGTCGCCGAGGTCGTCCCGCAGCGCGCGGAGTCCGCGGTTGAGCACGCCGTCGGGGTTCCACGCGGCGCTGCCCTCGGCGTCCTTGTCGGCATCGTCGGGAACCCCGAAGATCATCAACCCGCCGACGCCGGCGGTGACCGCCTCCTCGGCGGCGGCGCGCAGCGAATCGAGGGTGTGCTGGTACACGCCCGGCATCGAGGAGATCGGCACCGGGGCGTCGATCCCGTCACGCACGAACATGGGCAGGACCAGCTGACGGGGCTCGACAGAGACCTCTGCGACGAGCCGCCGGAGCGCGGGCGTGGAGCGCAGCCGACGCGGCCGCACCTGCGGGAAACTCATACCCGCCACTCTACGTTCCCGCTAGGAGCGCGAGCGGCGCGGCTTCTTCCGCGGCGGAGGCAGCGCACCCTCGGCACGCAGCCGGGAGGCGTGCTCGGCCAGCGCCTGCACCAGGTCCTCGACCGACGCGGTCTCGGGCTGCACATCCACCCGCAGGCCGAACTCGATCGCGGTCTCGGCGGTCTTCGGTCCGATGCAGGCCACGATGGTCCGGGCGTGCGGCTTGCCGGCGATGCCGACCAGGTTGCGCACCGTCGAGCTGGAGGTGAAGCAGACCGCGTCGAAATCACCGGTCTTGATCATCTCGCGGGTCGAGGCCGCGGGCGGCGCGGCGCGCACCGTGCGGTACGCGGTCACGTCGTCGATCTCCCAGCCGCGGTCGCGCAGGCCCTCGGCGAGGGTCTCGGTGGCGATATCGGCGCGCGGCAGCAGTACCCGGTTGACCGGGTCGAAGACGTCGTCGAAGGGCGGGAAGACCTCGAGCATGCCCAGGCTGGACTGCTCACCGGTGGGCAGCAGCTCCGGCTCGATGCCGAAGGCGCGGACCTTGGCGGCGGTCTGCTCGCCCACGCAGGCGATCTTCACACCGGAGAAGGCGCGGGCATCGAGGCCGAACTCGGTGAACTTCTCCCACACCGCGCGCACCGCGTTGGTGGAGGTGAAGACCACCCACTGGTAGCGACCGTCCACCAGGCCCTTGACCGCGCGTTCCATCTGCGCGGGGCTGCGCGGCGGCTCGACCGCGATGGTAGGGACCTCCATCGGGATGGCGCCGTGGCCGCGCAGGCGGTTGGACATGTCGGCGGCCTGGTCCTTGGTGCGGGGCACCAGCACCGTCCAGCCGTACAGGGCACGCGACTCCCACCAGGACAGCTTGCCGCGCTGGCCCGCGATCTTGCCGACGGTGACCACCAGCGGGCCGGTCAGGCCCGCGGCGACCTCGTTGAGGGTGGCCAGGGTGGCGTCGAGGGTCTTCTGCTTGCAGGTCGAGCCGGCGGTGGTCACCGCGACCGGGGTCTGCGGAGCGAGCCCGTGCTCGGCCAGCGCGGAGGCGGTGTCGGCGAGGTGCTCGGCGGTGGCGCTGAGCACCAGCGGCGACGGTGCCGCGGCCAGCGCCGCCCAGTCCACCTCACCGCGGACGTCGGCCTCGGTGTGCGCCGACCCCAGCGCCATACCGGCGTAGGTGGGCACGGCCGTCGCGGGCGAGAGGCCCGGGACGATCTCGAACACGATCTGGGTGCGGGCGACGGCGTTGACCTCGGCGAGGACCGCGTCGGAGGAGAGCGGATCGCCGGCCACGAGGCGGACCACGTCGTGACCGTGGCGGGCCTGGGCCAGCAGCGTCTTGGCGACCTCGGCCGGCTCACCCAGGGCGGGCGAGACGGAGGCGGGGTTGCGGAAGGCGGGCTCGTTCTTGCGGCCCTTCACGGCGGTCGCGTCCTCGTCGGCCTCGATCGGCTCCACGGGCAGCGCGCTCCCCACCATGTCCAGCACCGGCTGCGGAACGTCGGGGTCGGTGTAGACGGTGCGGGCGCCCGCGATAGTCTGCTCTGCACGCAGGGTGAGCAGTCCCGGATCGCCCGGTCCGGAGCCCACGAATGTGATCCGCCCCGGCGCCACCGAACGGCCCCGAGCGGGCTTGTTCGGCTTCGCGGCGACGCGGGTGGTCACCGCGTCGTTCTCGGCTGCCGTGGCGGCCTTCGCGGACTGTGCAGTGCGGCTCATGTATCGGCTCCCAGTAGTTGCGGGCGCTACGCGAGCAGGTCGCGCGCGCCCAGGTCGAGCAGCTCCCGTGCCAGCGCGATGCCCAACGCGCCGGCCTCGCCCACCGGGCCGACCACGGAAGCGCGGACCGAATCGGAGCCGTCTGCCGCTAGCGCGATGCCGCGCAAAGACAGCTCCTCGAAGATCCGACCGTCGTCGTCGAGGGATTCGACGACCTCCGCGATCGCACCGACGGGTGCGGTGCATCCGGCTTCCAGTTCGGCGAGCAGGGCACGCTCGGCGGTGACCGCCGCGCGCGTGACCGGATCGTCCAGCCCGGAGAGCACGGAATGCAGTTCCGCATCGTCGCGACGGCACTCCACTGCGAGTGCACCCTGAGCGGGCGCCGGGAGCATCTGCACCGGGTCGAGCGCTTCGGTCACCTCGTTGTGGCGATCGATCCGCTTGAGTCCGGCGAGAGCGACCACGATCGCATCGAGTTCGCCGTCCGCTACTTTGCGTAACCGAGAATCAAGATTGCCTCGTAGGGGGCGGATTTCCAAACCCAGACCCAGTGCGGTAAGCTGCGTGCCCCTGCGCGGGCTGGAGGTACCCACGACCGACCCGGCCGGCAGTTCACCGAGTACCAGGCCGTCGCGTGCGACCAGCGCATCGCGGGGATCCTCGCGGGCGGGGACGGCGGCGAGCGCCAGGCGCTCGTCCGGGGCCGTCGGGAGGTCCTTGTAGGAGTGCACGGCCACGTCCACCTCACCTGCGGCGAGGGCGTCGCGCAGCGCGGACGTGAACACGCCGACGCCGATCTTCTCCACCGGGTCCGAGCTCAGGTCGCCCGGCGTGGTCACGATCACCAGCTCAGCGGGGTGCCCGGCGGCGATCAGGGCGTCACGCACGGTTCCCGCCTGGGTGGTCGCCAGGAGCGATCCCCGGGTGCCGATGCGGATCGGATCGGCGGTCGTGCGAGCAGTGGTGGGTGCTGTCACTTCAGACACTTCGGTCTTCGGTTCCTTCGGTGGACGACACGGCGCCGGTGGCGCCCGGTTTCAGTTCGAATAGTTCGCGCAGCGCCTCGGCGTAGGAGTCACCGCCCGGTGTCGCGGCGAGCTGCTTGACCCGCACCGTCGGCGCGTGCAGCAGCTTGTCGACGACGCGGCGCACCGTCTGCGCGACCTCGTCGCGGTCGGTGTTCTCCAGGCCCGGCAAGCGCGAATCCAGGCGCAGCAGTTCGGCTTCCACGACCTCGGCGGCGCGCCGACGCAGCGCCGTGACGGTGGGGGTGACCTCCGCGGAACGCTGCGCGGACAGGTACTCGGAGAGCTCGTCGGAGACGATCCGGCGGGCCTTCTCCGCGTCCTCCTCGGCGGCCTGGGTGCCGGGCTCACGGGAGAGGGTCTCGATATCGATCACGGCCACACCCGGCAGCCCGGCCACGGCCGGGTCGACATCGCGGGGCAGGCCCAGATCGCACACCACGAGATCGGTGCCGACGGTGCGCCGCGCCAGCGCCGAATGCACATCGGCCAGGCTGACCACTGCGCCGACCGCGCCGGTACAGGCGATCAGCACGTCGGCGTCGGCGAGGGCGTCGATCAGGCCGTCCATCGGGACCGCCCGGGCACCGTCGAGACCGGCGTCCAGAGCGGTCTGCGCGAGCCGCTGCGCCTTGTCCGAGGTTCGGTTGGCGACGCTGACCTCGCGGGCCCCGGCACGCGCCAGGTGCGCGACGGCGAGGCCGCCCATGGCGCCGGCGCCGACCACGACGGCACGGCCGACCGCACCACCCTGCGGGCCGAGCACGGCCTGGGCGCGATCGAGTGCCACCGAGACGACGGAGGCACCGGCCCTGTCGATACCGGTATCGGTGTGTACGCGCTTGCCCACGTGCAGCGCGCGCTGAGCGAGGTCGTGGATGACCCGTCCGGCCACCTGGTGCTCGTCGGAGGCGGCGTAGGCGCCGCGGATCTGGCCGAGGATCTGCTGCTCACCGACCACCATCGAGTCCAGGCCGGAGGCCACGGAGAACAGGTGCTGTACGGCGGCCTCGGAGTAGCGCACGAAGGCGTGCTTACTGAGCTCGTTGATGGTCAGCCCGGAGCGGGCGGACAGGACGTCGGAGACGGCTTCGAGCGCGGGGTGGAAGGCCTCGACGACGGCGTAGATCTCGACCCGGTTGCAGGTGGTGACCACCATGGCCTCATCGATGTGCGGTGACTCCATGAGCTGGGCGAGGACCTTGGGCCGATCGGTCTCGGTGATCGCCAGCTTCTCCAGGACCGACACCGGCGCGCTGCGGTGCGACACGCCGAACAGCAGTACCGACACCCTCGCTGCTCCTTCGAGATCTCACAGAAGCGGCAATACGCGGCTTCCCGGTAGGCACGCTACCCCGCGTGCCCTGGAATGGGAAAACACGCGAAGCCTCACCTTTACTCCCGAGCGGACCCCGAGGCCCCGATATCGGCCCGCAGACGGGCGATGTCGACCTCCCAATAGCTGTGCTGCTCACCGTCGAGCAGGACCACCGGCAGCATGTCCCCGTACTCGCCGCGGAGCTCGGTGTTGCCCGGTGCGTCAACGTCCGCGATGGCGTATTCGAAATCGAGTTCGGCGTGCAGCGCGAGCAGTTCCTCGTGGGCCCGGGTGCACATCCCGCAGCCTTCGCGGGTGAGCAGTGTGATGGCAGCCATGTGCCTCAGTGTCGCACCCCGGCGGGGGCTAAGGTTGAGGGAGATCACGTGCAAGTGGGAGGTGCCCTTGTCCGAGCAGGCCAGCGCCGATGAACTCCGGCAGAGCGCGGCGGGCGAGGCGAGCGCCGACGCCGCCCACTCCCTCCTGCGTGAGAAGGAGGGGCCACGGGACGAGGTGGTCCCGCCGGATCTGACGGCCGCGGCCTTCTTCGACGTGGACAACACCATGGTGCAGGGCGCGTCGATCGTGCACTTCGCCCGTGGTCTGGCCGCCCGGAACTACTTCAGCTACTCCGATCTGGCGTCCGCGGTGTGGGCGCAGGCGAAGTTCCGACTCACCGGCAAGGAGAACAGCGACGACGTGGCCGCCGGCCGGGAGAAGGCACTCTCGTTCATCGCCGGCCGTTCCACCGATGAGCTCAAGGCCGTCGGTGAGGAGATCTACGACGAGATGATCGCCGACAAGATCTGGCCCGGGACCCGCGCACTGGCGCAGATGCACCTCGACGCAGGCCAGCAGGTGTGGCTGGTGACGGCCACCCCGGTCGAGCTGGCGCAGACCATCGCGGACCGGCTGGGGCTGACCGGCGCGCTGGGCACCGTCGCCGAATCGCAGGACGGCGTGTTCACCGGCAAACTGGTCGGCGACATCCTGCACGGACTGGGCAAGGCACACGCGGTGCGATCACTGGCGATCCGTGAGGGACTGAACCTCAAGCGCTGCACCGCCTACAGCGACTCGCACAACGACGTCCCGATGCTCTCGCTGGTCGGGACGGCGGTGGCGATCAACCCCGATTCCGATCTGCGGGACGTGGCGCGGGTGCGCGGCTGGGAGATCCGCGACTACCGCACCGGTCGTAAGGCCGCGAAGATCGGAGTCCCCACCGCACTGGGCGTCGGCGCGGCCCTCGGTGGTGCCGCCGCGCTCATCAAGCACTTCAGCGAGGACTGAGCCGCACCGCACGGTGGCGGGAGGCCCGTCAGTAGTCCTGGAAGATGTTCTTGCGGCGGGCCAGCACGCGGTAGAGCGACTGCTGAATCGTCTCGCGGACGTTGTCGGTGAGCTCGAAGACCACCATCGGATCGTCGGCGTCGGCCTGCGAGTACTGCTCGGTGGAGATCGGCTCACCGAACTCGATGTGCCACTTCGACGGCAGCGGGATCATGCCCAGGGGACCGAGCCAGGGGAACAGCGGCGTGATCGGCGCGTACGGCAGGCCCAACAGGCGCGCCACCGGCTTCACATCCGCCAGCATCGGGTAGGTCTCCTCGGCACCCACGATGGACACCGGGATGATCGGCACCCCGGCACGGATCGCGGAGGTCACGAACCCACCGCGACCGAAACGCTGCAGCTTGTACCGGTCCCGGTACAGCTTGCCGATCCCCTTGAAACCCTCCGGCCACACCGCGACCAGCTCACCGCGGGTGAGCAGCGCCTCGGCGTCGGAGTTGCAGGCGACGGTGGCGCCGATCTTGCGGGCCATCTCCCCCACGAACGGGTACTCGAAGGCCAGATCCGCGGCCAGTAGGCGCAGGTGCCGGTTGTCCGCGTGCTGATCGTGCACCGCGACGGCGGTCATCAGGCCGTCCAACGGGATCACCCCGGAGTGGTTGGCCACCAGCAGCGCACCGCCCTCGCGGGGCAGGTTCTCGATGCCGGTGGTGTCCACTCGGAACCACTTGTCGTAGACCGGGCGGAGCACTGGAAGCAGCACCGAATCGGTCAGGTGCGGATCGAATCCGAACTGGTCGACGTCGTAATCGCCGGTCAGCCGCTCACGCACGAAGGCCGCGCCGTCGATCACCGATTCCGCCGTGCGCTCGCGCCAGCCCACACCGGGCTCCGCGGGGGCGATCGGCGGCAGGTAGTCCGGGTTCAGCGCGTGGACGGTGGCCTGCGGCTCGCGCGCCGACGGTGCAGCGTTCGACGTCAGTGAGGACGGGTGCCGCTGCTGGGCACGCTCGCGCCCACTGGCAGTGCGCGCGGTGTCGATGGAAACGGGTAGCTGCAACACCTTCGCGTTCTGTGAACCGGGAACATTGCTCATGGGCCTACCGTCCAGCCGTGCCGTACTCGGAGCCGATACCTGCCAGCCGCCGCGCCAATGAGGCGACCCGCTGCTCGACTCCCACGATCGAGTCCACACCGATTGTAGGTTCTGGCGGCCGACGGCGGGCGACGTCTTCCATCGTCTGTCGCGTGCTGTACACGGGCTCGAAACCGAACTCGCGACGCATCCGCGAGGTGTCGAAGGCGTTGCCGAAGGTCAGGTACTCCAGCTGGAACTTGGTGGTGGTGCTGGCGCCGCGACCGCGAAGCGCGGCCACCGCCGGCCCGAAGGCCGGCGCGATCACCGGCAGCGGCAGCCGCCCGGCCAGCCGGATCGCCTGCGACATGGAGATGGCACCGTCACCGGCGATGTTGAAGGTTCCGGGCCGTCCGGCGACCACCGAGTGCACCAGCGCACCCAGCGCGTCGTCCTGGTGCAGGAACTGCAGGCGGGCGTCACGGCCGATCAAGGTGGGCACCACCGGGCGCTCGAACAGTGAACGCAGCAGGGTCTCCAGGTTCGGACCCAGGATCGGGGCCAGGCGCAGGATGGTGAGCGCGATGTCCGGGCGGCGGCGCGCCATGCTGCGGGCGTAGGCCTCGGCGTCGAGCAGGTCACGCGGGTGCCCACTCGCTCCGACACCGCTGACCTGATCCTCGGGGATCAATGCGGAGTTGCGCGCCTTCGAGCCGTAGACCTGGGTGGAGGAGCGCATCACCACCCGCTTGACCGTCTCGGACTTCTGGCAGGCGGCGAAGACCCGCATGGAACCGAAGACGATCGCGTCCTTGGTGGAGGCCGACGGGAAGTGGTTGTCGATCACCGAGGTGGAGCAGTGGATCACGGTGTCCACCTCGTTGGTGGCCATGATCTTGCCGAAGACGTGGCTGCGGTAGTCGACCCGGATGAACTCCGCGGGCTCCATCCGACGGTGCATGGTCTTGGTGGGCGGCACGGCGTCGACGCCGATCACGCGCTCGATGTCGGGACGCTGGGCGAGGCGGCGCACCAGGTAGCCGCCCACGAACGTGGAGGCGCCGGTCACCATGACGACACGTGGCGCGCTCCCCGAATCACTCATTACTGAAGGGTAGCCGGAAAACACGAGAACCCGCCCGGGACCGGACGGGTTCTCATGAAAGTGTGACCGGAAGGCCTACTTGCCGAGTTTCCTACGCTGCACCCGGGTGCGGCGGAGCAGCTTGCGGTGCTTCTTCTTCGACATGCGCTTGCGGCGCTTCTTGATCACTGAACCCATGGGTTGTTCACGTCTCTCTATCGAGTTGCCATCTTCGTGCGCGGCGGCCGGGTACGAAAAGAGCCCCGCGTCCACGCAGCAGGCTTCTACCTTACTCGCCGCAGCCGTCCTGGCGAAATCCGCCCGGGATCGGCCACGACTCCCTGCCTCGACCCGGGACTTATCCCGCGTCGAAGAACGAGGTCTGGAGGTAGTCGTGCACTGCCTTCTCGTGGACCCGGAACGACCGGCCCACGCGCACCGCGGGGAGCTCGCCGTTGTGCACCAGGCGGTAGACCGTCATCTTCGACACCCGCATGAGGGTGGCGACCTCGGCCACCGTCAGGAACGACGAACCGGCTGCCGCCGGCTGTGACTGGCCACCGGTACCGATGTCGGCGGGCTTGCTGTTCTTGTTTGCAGACGCCATGAAATCCCTAACCTCCGGCACATGTCGCGCCGCCGGCTTCCCCTCCGGCGGACCTGACACGCACGTGCTTTGAGCAGCTTAGCGGTACCAATGGGAATAATGCGACGGGAGTGAGCTAACCGAAGGTTCTAGGAGAGCCGTCCGAGTTCGGCCGAACGCTCCGCACAGGCCCGAGTCGCGTCGTAAAACGCAGGTCGCAGGCCATTTTTCTCCAGCACGCGGATCGCGGCCGCAGTCGTGCCGCCGGGAGAAGTCACTGCCGCACGCAGCTCCGTCGGCGAGCTCGAAGTCTCAACCATTAGTGCACCTGCACCTGCGATCGTGTTGGTCGCCAGGGTGGTGGCCTGCTCCCGGGTCAGTCCCAGATCCACCCCGGCGTCGATCATCGCCTCGGCCACCAGGAAGACGTACGCCGGCCCGGAACCGGACAGCGCGGTCAGCGCATCGAGCTTGGACTCGGGCACCACCAACGCCAGTCCCACCGCCTCCATCACCGCGCGGACCAGCGCCAGATCCTTCTCGGAGGCGTCCCGGCCACCGGAGATCCCGCTCATCGACTTCCCCACCAGCATCGCGGTGTTCGGCATCACCCGCACCACCGGTGTGCGCGCCGGGAGCGCGGCCTCGTACACCGTCGTCGGGACGCCGGCCGCCACCGAGGCCACCACCGCACCCGCGCGCAGCGATTCGGCCACCTCCGGCAGGATCACCCCGACCACATCGGGTTTGACGGCGATCACCACCAGGTCGGCAGCCGGAACGCCCTCGGCGACGGTGCCGACCGCACCGATGCCGTACCGCTCGGAGAGTTCACCGGCGCGGCCGGCGTGCGGTTCGACGACGGTCAGCGCGGACGGTTCACGGCCGGCCGCGATCAGCCCTCCGAGCAGGGCCTCGCCGATCCGCCCGCCGCCGATCAGTGTGATGTTCTCGCTCATGTCGCTCCTTCAGGACGGGTAGCAGGACAGTTGGTACGGGTTGGTCGGTGGGTGTAGGTGCAGGTCCGCCGAGCGCGGTCAGCGTGGGCCGGCCGGCACCATCGCGAGCTGCCGCGACGTCGCGACCACGTGCCCCGCCTCGTCGATCAGCAGGTGATCCTCCTCGAAGAACCGGCCGCCGATGATCGGCGCGTCGGCCCGGAAGCGCAGCCAGCCCGGCTGCGGGGTGCGGCGCACCGAGGCGGTGAGGGTCAGGGTGGGCGCCCAGCCGACCAGTCCGCGGTTGGCCACCACCGGCAGGGAGATGTCGGTGGCGAGCAGCGCGAACAACGCGGAGACGGGCTCCTTCCGCAGCCGCACCCAGCCGCGGGTCTCGGCCGGCCCGGTACGGCCCTCGATCACCGGCACGGTCTGCGCGTCGTAACACACCTCCACCACCCGGCCGACTTTGAAGATCCTCGCCATCGGATGCTCGGGGTCCCAGGCCAGCGCGTCCGGCGGCGGGGTCGGCGGCATCGTCTCCAGCGGGGTCGGCTCGGTGTAGAGCTCGTCACCGTCGTCGCGGCGGGCCAGCGTGACCGCGGCCTGAACGTAGACGCGCTCCCCCTGCACGGCCTCGACACCGATCACCGAAGTGGTGCGGCCTCGCTTGCGGACCGTGGTGCGCAGTTCGACGGTTCCCGGGTCCGGCGCTCCGAGGTACTCGGCGGAGACCACCACCGCGGCCTGTTCCGGATCGGCGCCGGGGTCGTCGTGATAGGCGGCCTGCGCCGCCGAGGCCATCACGGCGAGCAGGGCACCACCGTGCACCTTGCTCCCCACGGACCAGGTGGGGTCGATCTCGGCGAGGTAGCCGCCGTCGGTCGCGGTCAGCGCGACGAGATCGGAGAACAGTGGCATCCGTCGGTCTCCTTGTCCGTCAGGCGTCCGGTTCGACGCGCAGGTTCTCCCGCGCGAACTCCAACGCCTCAGTGAGCATGGCAGAGCGTTCCTCGGGCGATTTCGCCGAGCCGGTCGCGATCTCCAGGATCACCTGCCCGTCGAAGCCGCGCGCTGCGAGCCGCCGGCACACCTCGGCACAGGGCTGGGTGCCGCGGCCCGGCACGAGATGCTCGTCGACGGCGGCGCCGAGCCCGTCGGTCAGGTGCAGGTGCCGCAGCCCGTCACCCATCCGGTCCATCAGGGCGAGCGCATCGACACCGGCGGTCGCGGTGTGGGACAGGTCCAGGGTGTAGTTCGCGTATCCCACATCGGTGGGGTCGATCGACGGTGCGAAGGCCGAGACCGCTGCCCCCGGGCTGCCGCGGCGTTTGAGCCGTTCCACGGATTCGCCGCGACGGCCGAAGAAGGCGTCCAGCCGCATCGGGAACATGTTCTCGACGGCGACCGCGACGTCGCTGTCGTCCTCGAGCTCGTTGACCAGATCCACGAAGTGCTCGGCATAGCGCCGCTGCCACCGGAACGGGGGGTGCACCACGACGGTGCGCGCCCCCAGGTCCTCCGCGGCGGTCACGGCGCGGCCGAGCTTGGCCATCGGATCGCTGCCCCACACGCGCTGACTGATCAACAGGCACGGGGCGTGCACCGAGAGCACGGGCATGTCGTAGCGCATGGACAGCCCGGCCACCGCTGCGATGTCCTGACTGGCCGATTCGTGCCAGACCATCAGCTCGACACCGTCGTAGCCGGTCTCGGCCGCGTACCGGAAAGCCGATTCGAGCTTCTCCGGGTAGACCGAGGCCGTGGACAGTCCCACCTCGATCCCGGTCACGGGAACGAGCGTACTCAGTTCGTACCGGGTCCCGTCGCCAGTGCCATCAGCAGCGGGCCGAAGGTGATCACCAGTCCGACCAGGAGCGCCAATCCGAGGGTCAGGTAGTCGGTGGACTTGCGCAGGTAGTGGGTGAAGGTCACGATCGCGATGATCACGACGAAGGCCAGCACCACGGTCAGCGCGATGGTCCAGGTGCCGCCGCCCCAGTTCCACAGCTTGAAGAAGCCGTAGAACATGCCGGCTCCGGCGGCCAGGCCCAGGACCACCTCGGCGATCAGCGCGAGCCAGCCCTGGCCGCGTCCGCGCTTGGTCTCCACCTCGTCGCCGTCGGCCCCGTCGAACCGGTCCCCTGTGTCGGCGGTATCGGCATCTTCGGCACCGTCGAGCCGGTCGGCACCGGTTCGCGCCGCGCGCGCCTCGGCGCGGGTGTCCAGGGCGGCGGTGCCGGTCGCCGCAGCGCCGTCACGCGCGTCGGAGTCGAGATCGGCGGCGCTCACCGGCGCCACGTCGACGGTGTCCTCGGCGTCGGCCTCGGCGAACCGGGCCTGGCGCTCACGGACCTGAGCGGTGTTGAAGTCGGCGGTCGCCATCACCGGCGGCTGGTCCCGGTCCCACTTCGACCAGGCGTAATTGGCCTCGGTGTGGGCCTCACGGGTGTTGCGGTCGGCCTGCAGGCGCGGGTCGTCGGCGTCGATCTCACCGTCGCCGGCGGCGTCGGAGGCGTTCTCGCGCACGTCCTGGACCGGCTGAGCCGCGGTCGGCTCGGCCTCCACCACCTCAGCCTCCACCACCTCGGCCTCGATCGGCTCATCCGAGCGGACGTCCTCCACCGCGGCGGCCAGGAACGACGAGGTCACCGGGGCGTCCTCGTCGGCGTCGCCGTCATCGTCGGTGCCCGGCGCGGGCTCCGGGGACTGCACCGTCTCCGCCCGCTGCCCGGACTCGGCCGGCCGCGACGCCTCGGTGGACTGCTGCGCCGACGCAGCGGCCTGCTCCGTCGTGGACGGCTCGGCGGCCTCCGCTGCCGTACCGGGCTCGGGCGCGTCGTCGCGGACGACGGGGATCTCACCGGTCAGTTCGGCGACGGTGATCGAGTTCTCGCCACCGCGATGCCGTCGACGGCGGCCACCTGCCGGGGGCGTTGCTCCGCCACCCCGGGCGAGCAGCTCCGCCACCGAGATGCGCTCGTCACTCATGCAAGTCACCGTCCTGTGGATTATGTGGTCCTGGTAAATGCTACGTCTTCACCGCTACATGCCCGAACCGGCGCGCGCGGCGACCCGCCATATTACCCAGCTTGCTATTGCGGTTTGGTGCCGTTCTCGGGCGTGAATCCGGCCTGCGTGTCCAGATACCGCAGGATCACGCCCTCCCGCAGCGCCCACGGGCAGATGTTGACCGCCTCGACGTCCATCGCCCGCATCGCGGCCTCCGCGACCAGGGCGCCGGCCACGATCTGCCCGGCCCGATCGGAGCTGAGGCCTTCGAGTTCCTTGCGGTCGGAGACCGTCATCCGGCTGATGAACCCGATCAGCTGCCGCAGACTGCTGGCCGTCAGAACGCGTTTGGCGCGCGGACCCGCGGACGACGGTGCCGCACCGGTGAGCCGGGCGAGGGTGCGCATCGTCTTCGACGTCCCGGCGACCAGGTCGGGGGTGCCGGCCGCACCGAGCCGCGCCGCGGCCGGTGCGATCTCCGCGTCGAGCCAGTCCCGCAGCATGGCGACCCGCCGGCGGCCGGGCGGATCGTCGGGCAGCCACTCGCGGGTGAGCCGTCCGGCGCCCAGCGGCAGGGAGAGCGCGACGTCGGGTTCCTCGTCGACGCCGTTGCTCAGTTCCAGCGAGCCGCCGCCGATGTCGATGTTGAGCACCCGGCCCACGCTCCAGCCGTACCAACGGCGTACCGCGAGCGCGGTCAGGCGGGACTCGTCCACGCCGGAGAGCACCTCGACGTCCACCCCGGTGGCGTCCTTGACGTGCGCGAGCACGGTGTCGGTGTTGCTGGCGTCGCGGACCGCGGAGGTGGCGAAAGCCATCACCTCGGCGCAGCCGGAGCTCCGGGCGATCTTGGTGAACTCCTCCACCGAGTCGACCAGCGCGTCTTCGCCCGCCTTGCTGAGCCGTCCGCTGGGCTCGATCTTCTCGGCCAGGCGCAGCGTGGCCTTGGTGGAGCTCATCGGGGTCGGATGTGCACCCCAGTGGGCGTCCACCACCAGCAGGTGCACGGTATTGGACCCGATGTCGAGGACTCCCAATCTCACGCTGTCAATCTAGACCGGGCTACCGTGAAAGGTGTGACCGACCTTCCGATGCCCGGCATGCGGCCCCCCGTTGCAGAAGTGCCGCTGGACTTCCCGCGCGAGTGGCTGGAGTTCACCGACCCGGCCGATCCGGCGCATCTGATCGCCGCCGATCTGACCTGGCTGCTCTCGTCCTGGACGTGCATGTTCGGTACCGCCTCGTGTCACGGCATCGAACCGGGGCGGGAGACCGACGGCTGTTGCAGTCACGGTGCGTTCCTCTCCGACGCCGACGACCGCAAGCGGCTCAAGAAGGCCGTGGCCAAGCTCACCGACGACGACTGGCAGTTCCGCGGCAAGGGAACCGGGAAGAAGGGGTACCTGGAGGAGGACGATCTCGATGACGAACCCGCCGTCCGGACCCGCAGGTTCGACGGTGCCTGCATCTTCCTCAACCGTCCGGGTTTCCCGGGCGGCGCCGGGTGCGCGCTGCACGCGATGGCGCTGCGCACCGGGGTGGAACCGCTGACCGTCAAACCCGATGTGTGCTGGCAGCTGCCGGTGCGGCGCACCCAGGAGTGGGTGGACCGGCCGGACGGCGAGCAGATCCTCAAGACCGTCATCACCGAGTACGACCGGCGCGGCTGGGGTGCCGGCGGGCTGGACCTGCAGTGGTACTGCTCCGGTTCCCCGGAGGCGCACGTCGGTGCGCAGCAGGTCTGGCAGAGTTACGCGCCCGAGCTCACCGAACTGCTCGGCGAGCCCGCCTATGCGGCGCTGGCCCGCGAGTGCGAGGCCCGACGGGACCGGATCGTCGCCGTCCACCCGGCCACCGTCGCCGCCGAAGCCGCCGGTGACAAGCAGTCCTTCGACATGAAGTACGTCGAGCTGTAGCCGGCCGGCCTAGGGTTCGAGCTTGTAACCGAGGCCGCGCACGGTGACCAGGTGCTTCGGGTTCGCCGGATCGGCCTCGATCTTGCTGCGCAGGCGCTTGACGTGCACGTCGAGGGTCTTGGTGTCGCCCACGTAGTCGGCGCCCCACACCCGGTCGATCAACTGACCGCGGGTGAGCACCCGGCCGCTGTTGCGGAGCAGGTATTCGAGCAGGTCGAACTCCTTGAGCGGCAGCGTCACCGACTCGCCTCCGACGGTGACCACGTGCCGCTCGACGTCCATCCGCACCGGGCCGCCCTCGAGGACGCCGTCGTCGATGCCGTCGACGGCGGCGCTGTCCACCCCGCGACGGAGCACCGCGCGGATGCGGGCGATCAGCTCACGCGCCGAGTACGGCTTGGTGACGTAGTCGTCGGCGCCGAGTTCGAGACCGACCACCTTGTCGATCTCGCTGTCACGTGCGGTGACCATGATGACCGGCACCGAGGACCGTGCGCGCAACTGCTTGCACACGTCGGTGCCGCTCATGCCGGGCAGCATCAGGTCGAGCAGCACGATGTCGGCGCCGGTCGAGTCGAAGTGCCGCAGCGCCTCGGCCCCGTCGCCCACCACCGTGGTCTCGAAGCCCTCCTTGCGGAGCAGGAACGCGAGCGGGTCGGCCAGCGACTCCTCGTCTTCGACGATCAGTACGTGTGTCACCGCAGTACATCCTCACTGTGGTCCTCGAGCTCGGCAGCGGACGCGGCGGGCTCGGCCGGCGCCGGTAGTACCAGCGTGAAGGTCGAACCCATCCCCGGTTTGCTCCAGAGCTTAATGGTGCCGCCGTGGTTGGCGGCGACGTGCTTGACGATGGCGAGACCGAGTCCGGTTCCGCCCGTCATCCTCGACCGCGCCTTGTCGACGCGGAAGAAGCGCTCGAAAACGCGCTCCTGGTCTTCGGGGGCGATGCCGATGCCCCGGTCGGTGACCGCGATCTCCACCCAGGCGACACCGTCCTGCTCGCGGCGGCGGCGGCTGATCGAGACCTGGGTGTTCTTCGGCGAGTACGCGATCGCGTTGGCGATCAGGTTGGACAGGGCGGTCAGCAGCAGCGTGTCCTCGCCGCGGATCTCCAGGCCGGAAGGGGCGTCGACGATCAGCGAGATGTTGCTCGCCTCGGCGGACACCTGCGCCCGCGCCACCGCCTCGCCGACCACGTCGTCGACGTCCACTCGCCCCAGGTCCGGCAGCTTCTCGGCGCCCTGGAGCCGGGAGAGCGCGATCAGCTCGTTGACCATGTTGCCCATCCGGGTCGATTCGACCAGGACACGGGAGCCGAAGTGCTGCACCGCTTCCGAATCGTCGACCGATTCCAGCAGGGCCTCCGAGAGCAGGCCGATCGCACCCACCGGCGTCTTGAGTTCGTGCGAGACGTTGGCGACGAAATCGCGCCGGGTCGCCTCCATGCGCTGGTTCTCGGTGTCGTCGTCGGCGTAGACCACCGCGTACCGCTCGCCGGGCTCGGCACCGTCGATCAGTTCCACGCGGCAGCGCACCGCGATGCTCGCGCGGTCGGACCGGCGGGTGACGGTCAGTTCGACGGTGCCCGGCTCGGAGCGGTCGAATGCGCGGTGGACCGCGTCCCACACCCGGTCGTCCAGCAACTGCTCCCGCACCAGGGAGAACTCCTCGGCGCGGTTGTTGCACAGGATCACGTCACGGAAGCGGTCGACCACCACCAGGCCGGTCGGGGAATCTCGGATAACGGCCCGCTGCAATTGGGCCACCGTCATCCGGGTGGGGCCGGTGACCACGGGGGCGATCACGCGTCGCCGCACTCGCCGGGCGAACCACCCGATGAGGACGCCCACCAGCGCGGACGCCACACAGAGGACCACAGTCACGTGGTCAGTGTAACCACGCGCGAGACCGATTCTTCACATCGGGAACAATCGGTGAACTGCGGGTTACCGGTCGGCGGCCACCTCGACAACGGAGGCGTACTCGGGGTGCTTGGTGACGTAATTGGCGACGTACGAGCAGACCGCGCGGGCCCGCTTACCGGAGTCGCGGACGTCGTCGAGAGCGGCCTTGGTGAGCACCGCGGCGTACCCGTTCCCGGCGTGGGCCTCGTGCACCACGGTGTGGGTCAGCAGCCGCACATCCACCTCGTCGAGGTAGTCCAGATAGCCCGCCTGCGCCCCGTCCACGGTCAGGACGTAGCGCTCCTCCTGCGGAGAGTGGGTCACAGTCACGTCAGCCATGTGAGCCAGATTATCCCCTGCCGGGCTCCGGAGGCTGTGGAAATACTGAGGGGTGGTACCGAAACGCTCGGTACCACCCCAGCGCGGCTACTTGCCCTGGTTGGCGACCGCCGCGGCACCGGCCGCGGCCGCCTCCGGGTCGAGGTAGGTTCCGCCCGGGTCGGCGACGCTGCCGTCCTCGTTGAAGGTGTAGGTCAGCGGGATGCCGGTGGGGATGTTCAATGCCGCGATATCGGTGTCCGAAATGCCGTCGAGGTGCTTGACCAGGGCCCGCAGCGAGTTGCCGTGCGCGGCGACCAGCACCGTGCGGCCCTGCGCGAGCTGCGGCTCGATCACGGCCTGGTAGTAGGGCACGAATCGCTTGACCACGTCGAGCAGGCACTCGGTGAGCGGGACCTGCGGCAGCAGCGCGTACCGCGGGTCCTCGGTCTGGCTGTACTCGCCGGCCGGGTCGATCGCCGGCGGCGGGGTGTCGTAGCTGCGTCGCCAGAGCATGAACTGCTCGTCGCCGTACTTCTCCTTGGTCTCGGCCTTGTTCAGCCCCTGCAGCGCGCCGTAGTGCCGCTCGTTGAGCCGCCAGTCGCGGACCACCGGGATCCAGTGCCGGTCAGCGGCATCGAGGGCGATGTTCGCGGTGGTGATGGCGCGGCGCAGCAGCGAGGTGTACACCACGTCCGGGAGCAGGCCGTTCTCCTTGAGCAGCTCACCACCCCGCTCGGCCTCAGCGCGGCCGGTCTCGGTGAGGGCGACGTCGACCCAGCCGGTGAACTGGTTGGACGCGTTCCACTCACTCTGGCCGTGACGGAGCAGGATCAGGGTTCCGTAGGTCATGAGCGGTAGCTTAGCGTGCGGCGTTTGGGAGCAGTAGCTGTGATTATGGCGGGTTTCCCTCCTATGAAGCCGAATCCGGCTTCATAGGGCGGGATTCTGCGACTTTCACTGGCGCATGGGCGGCTCTATCCGGAACTGTGCTTCTCCGCACGCATCCGCTCCACCATGTGCGGGTAGTGCAACTCGAACGCGGGGCGCTCGGAGCGGATGCGCGGCAACTCGGTGAAGTTGTGCCGCGGCGGCGGGCAGCTGGTGGCCCACTCCAGGCTGTTACCGAAGCCCCACGGATCGTCGCAGGTGACCACTTCGCCGTAGCGGTAGCTGCGGATCACGTTCCAGATGAACGGCAGTGTGGAGATGCCCAGGACGAGCGCACCCACTGTCGAGATCCGGTTCAGCGTGGTGAAGCCGTCGGTGGTCAGGTAGTCGGCGTAGCGACGCGGCATGCCCTCTGCGCCCAGCCAGTGCTGCACCAGGAACGTGGCGTGGAAGCCGACGAAGGTCAGCCAGAAGTGCCAGCGCGCCAGGCCCTCGTCCAGCATCCGGCCGGTGGCCTTGGGGAACCAGAAGTAGATGCCCGCGAAGGCCGCGAACACGATGGTGCCGAACAGCGTGTAGTGGAAGTGCGCCACCACGAAGTAGGTGTCGGAGACCGCGAAGTCCAGCGGCGGGGAGGCCAGCAGCACGCCGGTCAGACC
Organism: Tsukamurella serpentis; assembly: GCF_054780975.1. Lineage (NCBI taxonomy): Bacteria > Bacillati > Actinomycetota > Actinomycetes > Mycobacteriales > Tsukamurellaceae > Tsukamurella > Tsukamurella serpentis. The sequence continues at coordinate 238,000 of NZ_BAAGVH010000003.1, read as the reverse complement.
GCCGAACAGGAATGTCACGATGAAGCCGATCGAGAACAGCATCGGCGATTCGAAGGTGATGTGCCCCTTCCACATCGTGCCCAGCCAGTTGAAGAACTTCACGCCGGTGGGCACACCGATCAGGAAGGTCATGAAGCTGAAGAAGGGCAGCAGCACCGCGCCGGTGGCGTACATGTGGTGCGCCCACACCGCCATCGAGATCGCGGCGATCGCGAGGGTGGCGAGCACCAGGCCGCTGTAACCGAAGATCGGCTTCCGGCTGAACACCGGGAAGATCTCCGAGACGATCCCGAAGAACGGCAGTGCCAGCACGTACACCTCGGGGTGACCGAAGAACCAGAACAGGTGCTGCCACAGGATCGCACCACCATTGGCCGGATCGAACAGGTGCGAGCCGAATTGGCGGTCCACTTCCAGACCGATCAGGGCCGAGGCCAGCAGCGGGAAGATCAGCAGCGCCAGCAGAGTGACGACGAAGATGTTCCAGGTGAAGATCGGCATCCGGAACAGGGTCAGTCCCGGTGCCCGCATGCAGACGATGGTCGTGACCATGTTCACCGAGGCGAGGATCGTCCCGAGGCCACCGACCGTCAGGCCCATCAGCCACAGGTCACCACCGACACCGGGCGAGTGCGCGGCGTCCGAGAGCGGCGTGTACGCGGTCCAGCCGAAATCCGCTGCGCCGCCGGGCACGATGAACCCGGACGAGGCGATCAGTCCGCCGAACAGGTACAGCCAATAGCCGAACGCGTTGAGCCGCGGGAAGGCGACGTCGGGGGCGCCGATCTGCAGCGGCACCAGGTAATTGGCGAAGCCGTAGGCGATCGGCGTCGCGTACAGCAGCAGCATCACCGTGCCGTGCATGGTGAACAGCTGGTTGAACTGCTCGGTGGACAGGAACTGCAATCCCGGCTCGGCGAGCTCTCCGCGCATGATCAGCGCCATCAGGCCGCCGATGAAGAAGAACGTCATCGACGTGACGATGTACATGATGCCCAGCGTCTTGTGGTCGGTCGTGACCACGATGTCGCGGATCCAGCCGCCTATCGGCCGGCCCCGCGGGGGCGTCGGGCGCTGCGCGCGCAACTCCCCGGCGGGCGCGGGAGTCGGCTGCACCGTCGTTTTGGTTCCACCATCCATGTCGATGATGGTCGCGGTAGGACGGCTCCCGCGGCACCGTCAAAGGTCCTGAGAGATGTCCCGGACGATCAGGACGTGGTACGCCCGAATCCGCGTGCGGTGACTCGCTCGGCCATGATCTCCACGACCTCGTACTTCCCGTCGTCGACGAACGGATGCAGCGACAGCGAATCGGTGACCGACAGCGCGGACGAGTCGGTGCGTACCCGGGCCGGGCCGCGGACGATGACGCTCCAGGCCTGGTCACCGGCGAGTTCGTCGACCTCGAAGGCCACCTCACCGGCCACCACGACGGACGCGAGCTTGCTACCGGGCCCGGTTCTGAACAGGATGTTCTCCGTCTCGGAGAGCACGTAGTTCACCGGGAAGATCTCGACCTGCCCCTCCAGCGCGATCGCCAGCCGGCCGATGTCCTTGCTGCTGAGCAGCTGCATCGCCTGCTCGCGGTCGAGAACGGTTGTTCCAGCTGTGAAACGCTCCATCACGCACTCCTCGGGACGACGCGGGCGAGGTGCCCGCAACCCCACTCTCACCCCGTTCGACGGTGCCCGCCAGGGACATTCGTCGGGTCATCGGTCCCGATCCTCCCGGTTCCGGCCCGGGACCGGTGCGACTCAGATCCGGGTCGCCACCGCGAAGACCCGGCGGAAGGGCAGCACCGTCCCGAAGTCCTGACGCGGGTACGCCGCATTGAGCGCCGCCTTGTACTCGGCGACGAACTCCGCACGCCTGTCACCGTCGAGCGCGGCCAGCACCGGGCGGGCCCCGGTACCGGAGATCCACTCGAAGACGGCGTCCTCACCGGGCAGTACGTGCAGGTACGTGCTCTCCCACAGATCGACGGTCCAGCCCGGACGCTGGAGCGCGGCCAGATACTCGGTGGGACTGTGCACGTCGATGCCCCGGTGGCCGGAGACGCCGTACCGTTCGGCGAGGCCGGCGAGCAGTGTGTGCGAGGGCGCGTCCTGATTGCCCGGAACCTGGAAGGCGAAGGCGCGCACGGCACCGTCGGCGATCTCCGGCAGCAGGCGCAGGTGTCCCGGGATCCACTGGAACATCGCATTGGAGACGATCACATCGGGACGATCCGCCCCCGGCCGCCACGCGGCCGCGTCACCCAGCTCGTAACCGGCGAGCGGATCGCGGTTGTCCGCGCGCGCCCGCTCGATCATCTGCTCACTGGAATCGACGCCGAGTATCCGCGCCCGCGGCCACCGGGCGCGCAGCGGCGGCAGATCGTTGCCCGGCCCGCAGCCCAGATCGACGACGGTGTCCGCCTCCCCCGGTATCCGGGCGAGCAGATCCCTGAAGGGCCGGGTCCGCTGCCCACCGAAACGCAGGTACTGCGACGGGTCCCACGAGGTCATGCCCCATTCAATCAGTCGACGGCGCTCGCGCGGCGGAATCGGCCGGTCGCGCCGCCTCCAAGGCGAGCACCTCCAGGCTCAGATGCAGCGCGGTGATCAGCGACGGTGACCGCAGCGAATCACCGAACTGCTCCTCCAGTCGTTTGAGCCGGTAGCGCACCGTATTCGGGTGCACACCCAGCTGCTCCGCGGTGGTCGCGACGTTGAACCGCTGATCGAAGTAGGTGCGCAGGAGCGCCATCAGATCCGGATCGTCGGCGATGGGGGCGAGTTGGTCGTGCGCCTTCGCGGCGGTGGTGGCCCGGTCGTGCCCGGTGAGCAGCCAGTCGGCGAGGTCCACCGATTCGAACTCCACCCACCGGCGCCCCCTGGTGCGTGCGGTGCGCAGCGCGCGGCGTGCGTTGCGCAGGTGCGCCGGACCGGTGTGCACATCGCGGAAGCGCTCGCTGAACCCGCACACCACCGTTTCCGGCAGGTTCAGCGCCCAACTGGTCGCGGCGGGCACATCGGTGGGGATCAGTCCGACCAGTTCGTCGTCGATGCGCGCGAACATCACCGGCGCCCGGGTGAGTCGCGCGAGATCGGCGACATCGTCCTCGACCGCGTCCAGGACGCTCGCGGCGCGGCGGCGCCAGCGCCCTCCGTCGTAATCGTCGCCGGCGTGCATCACCATCAGCCTCAATTGCGGACGGTGCCCGAATCGCAGTGCCTCCAGGTGTGTTTCGGCACTGAATTGATCGATCAACTCTCCTGCAGCGAGAGCGTGCACAAATGCGGCCTGCCGGGAACGGTTCTCGATCGCAGCCCGGTACCGGGACCGTTCGATCGCGTTCAGCAGGCGCACCGCCACCTCGACGGTGGTGCGCGCCAAGGCATCCGGGAGCTCGTGCCGAGTAGAGCCGACCACCAGCCAGTGCGGCTCACCGCCCGGCTCGATCGCATTCGCGATCATGTGCCACTTCCCCACCGAGAACCGCCGGTGATCGGACGCGCCGCGCAGCTGACTGCGGATCAGGTTCGCCGGAGCCCGGCCCGCGGAGGCCACCAGCTCACCGACCTCGTTGTAGAGCAGCACACTGCTGCGCAGGATTCCCGCCAGACGGCTGACCAGTTCCTGCTCCGGGGCCACCGCGGAGAGCGCATCGAGCAGCTGGTCCTGGATCTGCAGCGCCCGGCGCAGTGACATCGACTCCGGTGTCCGGGTCTGCTCGACCACCTTGTCGATCACCGTCATGAACGGCACGTCGGCGGGCACGGTGAACACCGCGAAATGGTGCCGGCTGGCCTCGTCGACCAGCGCTCGCGGCACGTCCTCGGTGGCCACGCCGATGCCGTAGCCCAGACCCGCCACTCCGGCCGCCACGAGCTCGCGCACGAGTTCCCGGAATCGCTGCGCGGGATTCGCGGACTCGGCCGCGAACACCGCCCCGGTGGTCAGCATGACGGTGCCCGGTTGCAGCCAGCGGGCCGGCTGGATCAGTTCGATCGCATGCGCTCCTCGGACCACGAGGTGCGGATCGCAGTCACTGACCAGTTCCAGGCGCAGCTGCGGATCGAGGAGCAGATCGACCAGGCGGAGCTCGTCCTCCTGTGGTTCGAACGCCACGCGAACCTCCGATCGGTGACTTGTGAAAAGTCCAAGAATTGTATCCCGAATAGTGACCTTCACCAATTGCGGGCGAATCGGCCCAGCTCAATACTTGGCTTCACCTCGAACAAGGAGAGCCCCTATGAGCCAGGACACAGCCCTCAAATCGTTGCGTGTCGCTGTCGACGTCGGCGGCACGTTCACCGACGTGTGCATCTTCGACGAGCGGGACAAGACCACACGCGTGGCCAAGGTCCCCTCCACTCCGCACGACCCGATGGAGGCCGTGGTGAGCGGGGTCCAGGCCGCGCGGATCGACCTGACCGAGGTCGCACTGTTCTCCCACGGCACCACCGTGGCCACCAATGCGCTGATCACCCGGCGATTCCCGGTGGCCGCAATGGTGTGCACCCGGGGTTTCCGCGACGTCCTCGAGATCCGCGACGGCACCAAGGACGAGCTGTGGGACGCCTACGCCGATGTGAGCGCGCCGTACATCAAGCGCCGCAACCGTTACGAGGTCGCCGAACGCATCGACTACCGGGGCACCGTCGTCACCCCGCTGGACGAGGACGCCGCACGGGAGGTGGCACGGGTACTGCGGCGCAAGAACGTGCAGACCATCGCGGTGTGCTTCATGAACTCGTACGTCAACGCGGCCCATGAGAACCGGATGCGCGAGATCCTCCTCGAGGAGATCCCCGGGGTCACCGTCTCGACGTCCAGCGAGATCCTGCCGGAGATCTTCGAGTACGAACGGATGTCCACCACCGTGGCCAACGCGGTGCTCGCGCCTCTGGTCAGCGGTTACGTCAATCGGCTCGACGGTGAACTGCGCTCGGACGGGTACCAGGGCGATCTGTTGCTGCTGCACTCCGGCGGCGGCTCCATGACCCCGGCGATGGTGGACAAGTACCCGGTGCGACTGGCCGCCTCCGGTATCGCGGCCGGTGCGATCGCCGTCGCCGACATCGCCGACCGCTGCGGCTACCCGAACGCGATCGGCCTGGACATGGGCGGCACCAGCACCGACATCTCCCTGGTCTACGAGGGCGAGGTGCGCACCACCAAGCAGTGGCAGGTGGAGTACGGCTTCCCGATCTGCTTCCCCAGCATCGAGGTACTCACCGTGGGTGCCGGCGGCGGCTCCCTGGCCTGGATCGACGAGGCCGGATCCCTGCGCAACGGGCCGCAATCGGCCGGTGCCGACCCCGGCCCGGCCTGCTACGGACGCGGCGGCGCCGAGCCCACCAACACCGATGCGAACCTGTCGCTGGGCCGACTCGGCGGCTCGCTCATCGGAGGCGAACTGACTCTGGACGTGGAGGCGGCGCGGGCCGCCATCCGCAGGGGGGTCGGCGAACCGCTCGGCATCGACGACGACACCGCGGCCTCGGACATCCTGCAGGTGGCGAACGCGAACATGGCCGACGCGGTGCGGCTGCTGTCCATCCGCCGCGGCTACGACCCCCGAGATTTCGTGCTCGTGGTGTGCGGCGGCGCGGGCGCGTTGCACGGCGCCGCGCTTGCCAAGGAGCTGTCCATCCCGACGGTGGTCGTGCCCCCGCACCCGGGGATCACCTCCGCGCAGGGTTGCCTGCTGGTGGACGTACGGCACGATCTGTCGGCGATGTACCAGCACGTCGCCACCGAGGTCGACCCGGTGGACCTGGAGAGCGAGTACAGCAGACTCGAACGGGAAGGGCTCGAACGACTCCGGCACGAGGGCGTCCCGGACGACCGGATGATGCTCGATCGCACCATCAGCATGCGCTACGCCGGCCAGTGGCGTTCGCTGACGGTGGCCGTGGACCGCGAGGAGGGCTTCCTGCAGCGCGCCGTCGAGCGCTTCCACCAGGAGCACGAGCGGGACTACTCGTTCCGCCGCGACGACGTTCCGGTGGAGATCTACCAGATCAGCCTGCGCGCCATCGGGACCACGCCCAAGCCGTCGTTCCCGCAGACCGACACCGTCGACGCCCCACCGCCCTCGCCGATGACCGTCCGGCAGGTGTTCTTCGAGGACGGTGGCCGGCTCGACACCCCGGTCTACGACCGTGACGACCTGGTCGCCGGGCACACCGTGACCGGACCGGCGATCATCGACCAACTCGACTCCACCACCGTCGTTCCGCCGGAGGCCACGGCGGTGGTCGACGGCTGGAGCAACCTCCGCATCCACATCCTCCAGGAGCAGTCATGACCATCACCGAGCCCGCCCCCGCACCGGAAGCCGCACGAGACCGCCGGCTCGACCCGGTCACCTTCGAGGTGCTCAAGAACGCCTTCGTCACCTCCGTCGACCTGATGAGTGAGCAGATCCTCCGTACCTGCTACTCGTTCGTGATCTACAGCCGCGATTTCTCCTCCGCGCTGTGCGATGCGCGCGGCAACACCGTGATGCAGGGCAGTCAGGACATCGCGGTGCACGTGGGGACACTGCACTTCCAGTGCAAGGCGGTGCTGGAGGAGTTCGGGGACGACATCAACCCCGGTGACGTCTTCGCCGTGAACGATCCCTACCGTGGCGGCACCCACCTCAACGACGTCAGCTTCCTGCGGCCGATCTTCGCCGACGGTGTGCTCATCGCCTTCGCACAGAACAAGGGCCACTGGGCCGATATCGGAGGCAGCGTTCCCGGCTCCTTCGACGTGACCGCCACCGAGCATTTCGCGGAGGGTCTGCGGATCACCCCGGTGCGGATCTGGCACGAGGGCCGCTTCCTGCAGGACGTCGCGAAACTGCTGGTCGCCAACACCCGCTCCCCCGAGATCAGCATGGGCGATCTGCACGCGCAGTCCGAGGCGACCGGGGTGTGCGAACGCGAGATCCACCGCCTGGTGGGCAAGTACGGTCGGGAGATCGTGGTCGAGGCGATGGACGAGGTGCAGTCGTACGTCGAGCGCATCGTCCGGCAGCGGGTCGCCGAACTGCCCGACGGCCAGTGGACCACCGAGGACTTCCTGGACTCGGACCCGTCGAAGCCCGAAGGTCTGGTGCCGATCCGCGTCACCATGAAGATCGAGGGGGATCAGCTCTCCTACGATCTGAGCGGGAGCGCCCCGGCGGTGGCCAGCTTCCTCAATTGCGGTTACGGAACCGCGTTCTCCGGGATCGTCGCCGGCACCAAGACGTTCTTCCCCGACGTCCCGCTGAACTCCGGACTGTACGCCGCGGTGCACACCGAGCTCGGACCCGAGGGCACCGTGGTCAACGCCGGCTGGCCGGTCGCAGTGACCGGATTCTGTTCCGGGCCTTACGAGAAGATCATGAACGCGATCTTCGAATTGTGGTCGAAGATCGTTCCGGAGCGAGCCATCGCATGCTCGTTCAACCTGGAGTACCTGCTGGTGGGCGGCCGCGACGCGCGAGGCGACGAGCGCCCCTTCTTCATGTGGTACGACTGGATGGCCGGCGGCTGGGGCGGGCGCAGTTCCAAGGACGGCGCCACCGCCACCGCACCGGTCTTCGGCGTGGGGCTGGCGGTACAGCCCTGCGAGGGGCAGGAGCGCCTGACGCCGGTGCTCACCACCGAACACGCGATCATCACCGATTCCGGTGGGCCGGGCGCACATCGGGGCGGGTGCGGGGTCAGCAAGGGCGGGGTGCTCACCGACTGCGAGACCACGGTGATGTCGTACTGCTGTGACCGGTCGCGGTCGGTCACCTGGGGTATCGACGGTGGCCTGCCGTCCATCCCGCACGGCGTGTGGCTCAACCGCGGCACCCCTGATGAGCGGTTCCTCGGCTCGGTCTTCTCCAGTGTTCCGGTCCAGGCGGGCGACGCCTTCGAACGGCCTTCGGCCGGCGGTGGCGGACTGGGTGACCCACTGACCCGTGATCCCGCGCAGGTCCTCGAGGACGTGATCGACGGTTACGTCTCGGTTCACCGGGCGGCTCGCGATTACGGTGTGGTGATCACCGAGATCGACCCCGAGATCGACGAGTACGAAGTGGATGAGGCCGCCACCGTTGCGCTGCGCGCGGAGATCTCCGGGCAGCGGGCCGGCTGGCTGAGCAGTGATCCGCAGCAGATCGCCGAACGCTACCGCAGCGGCGAACTGGATGCGATGGACCTGCTGCGCCGGTACGGGGTGATCGTGGACTGGGGTACCGGCGAGCTACTGCCGAACACCACCGAGCAGTTCCGTTCGCTGCTCGGCACCAGATCGTCGGCGCACTGGTCCTGACCGGCGCCGCTACCTCCGGAGGTCATAGAGTCGTCTCATCCATCGAGTGGAGGGATGACGATGACCGCAGAGCCCGGCCCGCCCGTGCTGAGCATCGAGCAGGTGGACCTGGTGCGCAACGGCCGCCCACTGCTCGCTGCGGTGTCATTGACCGTGCACCGCGGCGAGCATTGGGTCCTGCTCGGCGCCAACGGCGCAGGCAAATCGACGCTGCTCGGACTGTGCGGTGCCGTCACGCACCCCACCCGCGGCACCGTCGACGTCCTGGGCAAGCGCCTGGGCCGGGTGGACATGCGGGAACTGCGCACACACATCGGTCACGTGGATCCTCGCCACCGTCTCGACGTTCCGCTGACCGTGCGCGACGTGGTGCTGACCGGACTCACGAACACCCCCGAGTTCCCGCCGCGGTGGCGGCCCACGCAGGCTCAGCGGGAACGCGCGGAAGAACTGATCGACGCCCTCGGCATGACACGCCACACGGAGTCGTTGTGGCCCTTGCTCTCTCATGGTGAGCGCGGTCGCGCCCTGATCGCCCGGGCACTGATCGCCGAGCCTGCGCTCCTCCTGCTCGACGAGCCGGCCACCGGACTCGATCTCGCCGCACGCGAGCGACTGCTGACCGCCGTCGACGGTGCTCGGCGCGCTCATCCCGAGCTGGCCTCGGTCCTGGTGACCCACCATCTGGAGGAGATCCCCGCGACCACCACGCACGCGGTACTGATCCGCGACGGCCGGATCACCGCGGCGGGACCGGTCGGCGAGGTGCTGACCACCGAACGGATCAGCCACGCCTTCGAGCATCCGATCACCATCACCCGCCAGGACGGACGCTGGACAGCACGGTCGCACTGGGAACATCGGCCTGCGATCACGGAACCCGGTGCGTGAAAGGTCTATTCCGCCGGCACCTTCTTCCGGTCCGGCGTCAGCTTCGCCAGTCGCACGATCAGCAGGAACACACCGATGCATACGTACACCCGCAATACCTGCATGATCGCCGCGGCCGGATCGGCGCCCGTCGCGTTGATCGCCGCGACCGAGGCGTAGATCCCGCCCGGTGAGGTGCCCAGATACGCGTCCGCCACCGAGATCGACGTGAGGTACGAGATCAGGAAGGCGATCCCGACACACATCCCGATGATCCCGAAGGTCACCGCGATCGTGGTGGGGGCGGTCTTGAGGAAGCCCAGCACCTGTTGGCGTTTGAGGATTCCGCCCGCTTGCAGACCGATCACGAGGTACGCGAACGTGGAGATGACGTCACCCGGCATGGGCACCGTTCCGGTGGCGGCGCCGACCACGATCGAGGTCACGAACGGCGTCAGGAAGTACAACTCCGGCGAGCCGATCCGTCCGGCCACCCCGGTCGCCAGGATGATGACGATGAGGATCGTCTCCTGCCAGGTGTTGAACATCCGCGTCGGAAGGCCACCGCCACCGTCGTCGACCTCACCCTGCTGCAGCAGCAACAGGATTCCGGGCAGGGTGAACACCACCAGGAGCAGCCGGACGTACTGCGCCAGGGCGATGTAACTGTGATCGACGCCCCGCAGTTCGCTCGACATCGTGGTGGTCGCGGTGGCGCCGCCCGGAAGCGCTGAGATGAGCGCGGTGGGGACCGCAGTGGAACGGTGCACCCAGCGCACCGCCAGTCCGCCGAGCAGGCTGACCACCACGGTCAGCAGAACCGGCGGAAGTGCGACGGCGATGCTCGTCGGGATCGCTCCCAGTCCCGCCGAGATCACGATGACCCCGGAGGACATCGCCATGATGCCCTGCGCGGGCCGGAGCATCACCTTCGGCGGACTCATCGACCGCCCGGTGTAGAGCGAGACCAGGCCGGCTCCGGCGATGCCGGCGAACAACCATCCGATCCTGCTGTCCAGCGCGAATCCCGCACCGATCGCGATTCCCAGGCAGACGATCCACTGTGCCGCCAGGCGCGGGCTGAGCTTCCCGAGTCTTCTCATACAGCGGCGGCACCGACCAAGCGCCGCCGGACGTCGTCCTGCAGGCTCTGCTGGAGATCGGGGGTGATCCCCTTGGCCGGCGCGAAGACGTCCACGGTGAGCTCACCCTGGAAGCAGTAGGCGCGGTACGTGGCCGCCCGGTACGCCGTTCCGGCGCTGTTCGCGGGGCGGAAGTCCACCATGGTGAGGTTCTTCGGGCTCTCGAAGCCCTCGACCTTGCCGATGTTCACCAGGTAGGAGCACTGGGGACGGAAACCCGTGGTCTCGGCGACGCTCGAATAGATGATGGAACGGTCGGCGATGCCCTCGTGGATGTCCTTCATCACCTGGTCACCCACATCCAGGACACCGTCCTTCTCACCGACCCGCACGCCGACGATCGACTGACCGAGGATCGCTGTGACGTCGAAGGTCTCCAGTTGAGGACTGAGCCGGTTCCGTACGTCCACCGAGGAACGCAGCAACATGGGCAGTTCCCCCTGCTCGGGAATGAGCGCACGCTCAGCGGTCAGTACCGCACCCGCGAGCGCACAATGCACGCTCCGGTCCTGTCGACGCATCTCGGTCACCAGGGCCGCCGTCTCCGTGGTGTCGAGTTTGAACCGGAGCAGTCGGCGGATGCTGGCCTCACCGGTCATCGGCGAGGCCGGATTGACGAAATCCTCCTCGAGCTTCTTGAATTCGGGCGCGTCCTCGATGCGCAGCCACTTCTCGGGCGGCGCTGGAATCTCCTGTACGGCCCGCTCACAGCGGGAACGGCCGTTGTGGTGGAGGTCGGTGTAAATGGACCAGAACTCACGCAGGTACTTGATGCAGGCGCGGGCGTCCGCAGCGAAATGCGCCACCGTCAACGCGACCGCGTGGTCGTCTCCGCACGAGACGATGTCCAGGCGGCAGATGGCCTCCCCGGTATCCAGCGATTCCGCACCGGCGTCCAGGTACTCCTCCACATCACCTTCTCGAATCGATACGTGCGCAGCAGGATTCGAGCGATGTGCGAGAACCGGGTCACCGTCGACGCGGGCGACCACCGCCGCCAGGATCGGGTGCACCCTCAGCAACTCGACGAAGGCGTCACCCGCGATCTCCGCGTCGATGGTGCCGGAAACCCTGACCGCCCGTTTCAACGACAGGTTCTTGTTGACGTAATACCTCTCCAGCGCGCCGAGCGGTCTGATGTACACGTTTGCCAACTCCGTTCTGAAGGATGAGATGTTCTGAAGGATGAGATCGAAGCGCTTCATGGGTCGCCGAATGAGCACGCGGGAATGCCGCGCACCGGTTCACTGCCGATATGACCCGTCGCCGAAGACTTCGGGGTATGGAATGTCGAGTGGTTCAGGGGGAAGACCCGGTAGCACCGCGGCGGCCAGTCGTGGTGCGTCATTCACAAGACCGTCGCGAATGACCGTTCGAGCCGCCGGAGGGCGGCCCGAAGTAGCTGTTCACTAAGCTACTTAGACTAAGTTAACTCACACTCCGACTGTGAGCAAGCAATTTACCAAGACTCATCAACGAGATTCTTCAGACTGCCTAACGGCTCGGTCTCGTCCCAGGTGAGAGGCCCTTCCACCGAGACCGCCCGGATCGTCGCCGGACGGATCCGGTGGTCATCCGGTGGATGTCAGTGGGATGCGGTCTACTGAATCCGCACCCCGGTCGCATCTGACGACCGCACGCAGCCACCGACTCGAGGAGTCACTCATGCCCTTCTTGGCCCCCGCCGCCGATACCGAACGAGCCGGCTACCGCGGCTTCCTGGTCCAGCAACTCGATGCCCTCCGCCACACCGCCTTCGGCCTCACCGAGGAGCAGATCCGGCTGGCGCCCGCACGCAGCGCGCTCACCGTGGGCGGGCTGATCAAGCATGTCACGGTGGTGCTGGACGGATGGTGCTCGCGAGCCGAGGCCGCACCGGAATCGGCCACCGAGAACACCGGATCGGATGAGGGATTCGACCTCACCGACACCGACACCCTCGAATCACTCCTCGCCGCGTACGACACCGCCGGCGACCGGGCCCTGGCCCTCGTCGACACCGCCGACCTCGACCTGCTGGCACCGGTACCGGAGGCCCCCTGGTTCCCCAAGGACCTCGAAGGCTGGTCCATCCGGTGGATCCTGCTGCACCTGATCGAGGAAGTGGCCCGGCACGCCGGCCACGCCGACATCGTCCGCGAGCAGATCGACGGAGCCACCATGTACGAATTGGTCGCCGCCGCAGAGGACATGGGCGACCTCGGTTTCGTCCAACCCTGGACCCCGCCGCAGCCCTGACCGGACTCACCGGGAACCGTCGGCAGATCCGTCGTTGACTTCGAGCGCGCTCGAAGGCCTAGCGTGGCTCACGTGGTCGCACACACCGAACGACACCCCGCCGAACGACCCCGACCCCGGTCCGGTCCCGCCGGACCCCGGCCCGATGTGCAGGACCTCCTCGCCTGGCCGGAATGCGCGGGACCGCTGACCGTCGCGGAGCTCGCCGAGCTGGTCGGCGTCTCACGGCACACGCTGCGCTACTACGAGCGGATCGGATTGGTCACCGTCGACCGGGACGGCGCGGGACACCGCCGGTACGGCCCGCAGGCCATCGCCCGGGTCGTCTTCCTGACTCGTCTGCGCCTGTCCGGTATGCCGATCGCCGACATCACCGAGTACGTACGACTCGTCGACGGTGGCGATGCGACCATCCCCGCGCGACTGGCACTGCTGACCGCGCACCGGGCGCGCACCGCCGCTCGGATCGAGGACCTGACCTACTCGCTCGCGGTGATCGACTACAAGATCGCCACCTACGGCGGCGCCCTCGGCGACTGCGCGCTCACCACCCGTTCCGACGATTCCCCGAAGGACTGACATGCTACCCACACGCACCATCGGTGACCTGCAAGTATCCTCCATCGGACTCGGTTGCATGGGCATGAGCCACGGCTACGGATCCGCCGACCCGGCCGAATCCCTCGCCACTCTGCACGCGGCCGCCGACTCCGGAGTCACCCTGTTCGACACCGCCGACATGTACGGCAACGGCGCCAACGAGGTGTTCCTCGCACCGTTCCTCGCCGAGCGCCGCGATGCGGTGGTACTGGCCACGAAGTTCGGCTTCATCAACGACGAGAACGCGCGGCCGGTCGGCATCGACGGCCGCCCCGAGCGAGTCGCCGGCTGCGTCGACGCATCCCTGCGGCGCCTCGGCGTCGACGTGATCGACCTGTACTACCTGCACCGGGTCGACCCGCAGGTGCCCGTCGAGGAGACCGTCGGCGCGATGGCGCGCCAGGTCACTGCCGGGAAGGTGCGGGCACTCGGCCTCTCCGAGGCGACCGCCGAGGACATCCGGCGTGGGGCTTCGGTCCACCCCATCGCGGCCGTGCAATCGGAGTACTCCATCTTCACCCGCGACGTCGAGGACGGCCCGCTCCGCGCCGCGCGGGAGATCGGTGCCGCGCTGGTGCCGTTCAGCCCACTTGGCCGAGGCATCCTCACCTCGGACCGGGCGGCCACCGTCGCCGCACTCACCGACGGCGATTTCCGCACCACGATCCCCCGCTGGCAGGGCGAGAACCTGCAGGCGAACCTGCGTCTAGTGGACCGTATCGACGCCATCGCCGCCGAACTCGGCACCGACGACGCCCGGGTGAGCGCCGCACAGGTGGCGCTGGCGTGGCTTCTGGCACAGGGCGCGGACGTGGTGCCGATCCCCGGAACGACCCGCCGTGACCATCTCGCGGACAACCTCGGCGCCGCGCAGATCCAGCTCTCGCCGGAGCACATCGCCGAGCTGAGCGCACTCTCGGCGGCGGGTAGCAGGCTGCCACAGCGCACGCTGCAGCGCCGCTGATCAGGCTGTTCGGCGCAGCCACCCGGCGACGGCGGCCAGTGCGGCCGACACCATGAGCACCGCTCCGGCGGTGAGGAAGGCAGCGTCGTAGCCGTCGCCGAGCATGGGGGCCACCACCAGCGGCCCCAGGATCTGGCCGATGCCGTAGCCGGCGGTGAGCACCGCCGCCGACCGCGGGATACCGATCGCGGCACCAGCCTCCATCGACAGCATCACCGCCCCGATGAACGTGCCGCCGAACAGCGCCGCCGAGACCGCGGCGGCGACGGGGCCGGCCACCGGACCGGCGACCACAGCCGGGAGAACAGCCGACACCACCTGGAGCAGCAGCGCCGTCACCAGGAGCGTCTCCGCAGACCGGTACCGCCGCAGCCGCGCCCACAGGATCGGGGACGCGGCCGCGGCGCACCCCACCACGACCCACGCCGCCGGCCCCTCCCACGACCGGCCTCCCACCGCGATCGCGGCCACCAGGAAGGTGCCGAGCACGATGTACCCGAGTCCCTCCAGGAAGTAGCTGCCGCCGAGCGCCCACCCGGCGATCCCCGGCCGCCGCGTCCGCACCGGTCGGTCCGGGGCCGATCGGACGACAGGGGCCGGCCGCCCAGGTGGAAGGTTCCAGGCGAGCAGCCCGAACAGTGCGGTGACCAGTGCCGCCACCCACCAGAGGGTGCGCCAGCCGACCAGCTCACCGAGACCGACCACCAGCAATCCGGAGGCGACGATGCCCACACCGACCCCGCAGAAGGCGATCCCAGCGGCGCGCGTCCCGGCGACCGCACCCGCGCAGTAGACGAAGACCACCGCACTGGCCAGCCCGGCGATCAGCCGGGCCACCGACCACACCGGCACGTCGATCACCACGACCATCGCGATCTCACTGGCGACCAGCCCTACCAGCGAGACCCGCAGCAACACGGAACTGCGCGCCAACTGCGGGAACACCGCGAGCGCAAGCGCACCCAGGAAGTACCCGAGGTAGTTCACCGTGGCGACCACCGCCGTCGACCCGGGCGACATCGCCGTCTGCTCCTGCATCAACGGCAGGATCGGGGTGTAGACGAACCGGCCCAGCCCCATCGCGGCGGCGAGCCCCGCTAGTGCCGCGAATCCCAGCCGCCGGGAATCCACCGCTACCGTTTCCGCCGCACCAGGGCGAGCACCAGCAGAGTCACACCGAGACCGCCGAAGACGAGCGCGAAACCGAAGGCCCCGAAGATCCCGGTCAACAGCAGAGCCATCTTCGGGTACCTACCGAGCGCCACCTCGGTGTAACCGGGAGCCGGCTGGCAGGTCACCACCACCTCACCGTCGCCGGTGTCGAAGGTGCGCAGCACCATCAGGTTGTTCACCGTCACCGAACCGGAGGTCGCGCGCAGCGGAATGGGCGCACCGTCCTCCCCGATCACCAGGCACGACGGCGTGCCGGAGGTGGTCCGGGTCTCGGCGAGCAGCGCGTACTCGGTACCGGACGGGAGGGTCACCGAATGCGGGGAACCGTCGACCGGGACCACGCGTTCGTCGATCCGGAACTGCGGCATCACCAGCGTGAGCACCAGCACCAGGGGCACCACGATCGCCGCGACGATCAGACCGAGCCCTATCCACACCCCTTTGCGCTGCATCACCCCACCATAGGGTCAGCGCACAGCGGGTCACTGCGCGGGCGGGTCCGGGAAGTCCGGCAGCAGGTGCTCGAAGGGCTTGAGATTCCACAACGGCTCGCCGCGCGAGACGCGCCAATCGAATTCGCGCCGGATCGCGGTGGAGAATCCGAGTTCGAGCAGGGTGTTGAAATCGCCGTCGGCCGCTTCGAGCACCTGGCCCAGCACGCGATCGAGTTCTTCCTCGGTGAGTTCGGCGAACCGGCCGGAGAGGTAGATGTCGCCGGCCCGGTCCAGCGTGTACGCCACCCCGTACAGCCTGCGGTTGCGTTGCAGCAGGTAGCGGTAGACCCCGGCGAAGTTCTCGTCCACATGCCGGCAGACGAAGGCCTCCACCTGCGCACCGTGCCGGCCCAGCGTCAGCAGCATGGTGGTCTTGAGCTTCTTCTCACCGGGCAGGTCGATGACGAAGTGAGCGACGTCCTTACCCGCTTCCCCACGGCGGGTGAACTCCAGCTCACGGTCGGTCAGCGCTGCTTCGATCTGTTCCGGGGTCACGCCCTCACTCCTACTCTGCGACGCCGGCGAACCGCCAGTGCCGCGCCTTTGCGGGCCTCGATCGCCTTCGCATAACTGGTCAGCAGGCCGTCCGCGGTCCCCGCCCAGGAGAACTGCCGGGTGTGCGCGGCTGCACCGTCGGCCAGGCGGGTGCGCAGCCCCGGGTCAGCGGTGAGTTCGTCGAGTGCGGTGGTCCAGGCGGACGGGGCGTGCCCGGAGACCAGGCGGCCGGAGACACCGTCGGCGACGGCGACCGACAGCCCGCCGACGTTGGCCGCCAGCACGGGTGTGCCACAGGCCTGCGCCTCGACGGCGACCAGGCCGAAGGACTCGGAGTAGCTGGGCACCACCACCAGATCGGAGGCGCGGTAGACCTCGGCCAGCCCGGACGGCGGCCGGGGAGGCCCGAAGGTGACGGCTGATTCGATGCCGAGTTCGCGGGCCAGCGCCATCAACGCGTCCGGGCGCTCCAGGCCGGTGCCCGACGGTCCACCGACCACCAGCAGCCGGATGCGCCGTTCGGGATGCGCGCGGATCAACGGGGCCGCAGCACGCAGCAGCAGATCGGGCGCCTTGTGCGGTTGTATCCGTCCGACGAAGGTGAGCACCAGCTCGTCGGCGGCGATACCGAGCTCGGCGCGGGCGGCCGCACCGTCACCGGGGGTGTAGACGCGCAGGTCGGCACCGGGATGCACCACGTCGATACGGTTCCCGGAGACCCCGTGGATCGCCTCCAGTTGCCGGGCCTCGACCTCGGTGTTGACGATCAGGCGGTCCGCCTCGTCCGAAACCTGCTGCTCGCCGATGATCCGGGCCTGCGGCTCGGCGGTGTCGCCCACGGCGAGCGCATTGTTCTTCACCGCCGCGAGAGTGTGCGCGGTGTGCACCAGCGGCACCCCCCAGCGATCGCGGGCGAGCCATCCGACCTGGCCGGAGAGCCAGTAGTGGGAGTGGATCAGATCGAAGTAGCCGGGTTCCTCGCGGGCCTCGGCGCGCTGCACGCCCGCGGCGAAAGCGCACAGCTGCGCCGGCAGATCGGTCTTGTCCAGGCCCTCGAACGGTCCGGCGACCACGTTGCGTACCCGGATTCCGGGGGCTGCCTCGACGATCGGCGCGTCCAGGGAACTGGTGGCGCGGGTGAAGATCTCCACCTCGATGCCGCGGGCGACCAGTTCCAGCGAGGTCTGCCAGATGTAGACGTTCATCCCGCCCGCGTCGCCGGTGCCGGGCTGGGCCAGCGGCGAGGTGTGCACCGAGAGCACCGCGACCCGGCGCGGCGCGGCTGCCGCGGACTTACCAGTAGGCACGTCGCCCAGCTTAACCCGCCAGCGCCAGCAACTCCCGGGCGCTGCGGGCCGGGTCCACCACGAAGGGGGCGTGTCCGCCACCGTCCCACCAGGACAGCGTCGGCTCGGGAAGGATCCGCGCGTGGTGCTCGGCGGCAGACGGCGCCACCACCTCGTCGTCACGGCCGTGTTGGATGAGCACCGGGAAGGTCCACCGGGCCAGGTCCTGGTCGTGGTCGACGGTGCGCCGGAACAGTCCCGCGCGCACGCTGGGCGGCGTGGCCAGCGCGATCCCGAACTGCTGCTGAGCGATCGGCCCGAGCGCCTGCTTATCGAAACCGTGCGGCAGCATGCGCAGCTTCGCCAGCGCGGTGATCGCCTTCGCGGGATGCTCGGACAGCGCAGCGGGCAGCGCTTCGGCCATCGACGGTCCGATCGCGCCGCCGGGCAGCGGGCCGTCCGGCCCGGCACCGATCGAGGTGATGGCACCGATCAGGCCGACTGCCCGGACACCGTCGGTGCCGTGGACGGCGAGGTGGTCGGCGATGATCAGACCGCCGTACGACCAGCCCACCGGGATCACCTGGTGCAGGCCGAGGGCGCCGCGGACGGCGGCGAGGTCGTCGGCGAAACGCACCGTCGAATAGGGGTCCGACGAGGTCGGGACCGAGCTGCGTCCGTGGCCGCGGTTGTCGACGGTGACCACCCGGTGTCCGGCGGAGGTGAGTGCGTCGATCAGCGGCGAACCCCAGGAGTCGGAACTCGCCGACCAGCCGTGGACCAGCAGGAACGCAGCTGCTGACGGGTCCGCGCCGTCGGTGCGATCGGTGTAGAAGATCTCCGTGCCGTCGGGTGAGACGACGATGCCACATGCGCGAGTCACGCCGTCGACACTATCGCTGCGGCCTTCCTGCCCTCACGGGAATTAATCGGACCTCGGTCCGGTTATGCTGAGCGTCAATGTCACCAGCCGACACCAGGAGGACGACATGCCCGCCATCACCGCCGACACCCTGACCCTGCCCCGCATCTCTCCGGCACGCCCGGACGAGACCGACCGACCGGTACGCAGGATCACCACCGGACCCCGCGGATACGAGGGCGAGGGCTTCCCGGTGGTCCGCGCCTTCGCGGGAGTCCACCCGAGCGAGCTGGACCCGTTCGTGCACATGGACCAGATGGGTGAGGTCGAGTACCAGCCGGGCGAACCCCGGGGTACCGATTGGCATCCGCACCGCGGCTTCGAGACCGTGACGTACATGATCGACGGCCTGTTCCAGCATCAGGACAGCCACGGCGGCGGCGGATTGATCACCGACGGTGCGACCCAGTGGATGACCGCCGGATCGGGCATCCTGCACATCGAGACCCCACCCGCCGAACTGGTCGAATCCGGCGGCACCTTCCACGGCATCCAGCTGTGGGTGAACCTGCCGAAGTCGGAGAAGTTCACCACGCCCGCGTACCAGAACCTGGAAGGCGGGCAGACCACGCTCGTCTCGTCCGCCGACGGCGGCGCACTCGTCCGGATCGTCGCCGGCGACGTCGACGGTCACTCCGGACCGGGCTCCACGCGCACTCCGATCAACTTCGTACACACCACGGTCGCGCCGGGCGCCGAGGTCTCACTTCCGTGGAACCGCGACTTCAACGCACTGGTGTACGTGCTCAGCGGGCGCGGCACCGTGGGACCGGCGGGACACCCCATCCACCAGGGACAGCTCGCACAACTCGGCGCCGGCGACCGGATCACCGTGGCCGCCGACGACTCGCAGGACTCGAACCGTCCGGCGATGGAGGTACTGATCCTCGGCGGCCGCCCGATCCGGGAGCCGGTCGCGCAGTACGGGCCGTTCGTGATGAACACCCGCGCCGATCTCATCGAAGCGCTGGAGGACTACAACGCCGGCAAGTTCGGCACCATCCCGCCCGACGCCCTCATGCCGCACGTCGCCCGGTAATCACGCGATCCACGGGGGCGCGGACGGAGGCCGGACTCACACCCCGTCCGATTGGCGCGGGCAGCCACCCCACGGTAATCTTGACAACGGTTTTCATTTCCGTTGTTAGGAGTCCCCGTGCGCATCCGCACCCGCCTGGCGCAGGCCGTCGGCACCGTCGTCGTCGCCACCCTCGCGCTGTCCGCCTGCGGTACCGGCACCTCCGGCGACAACGGCAGGCCCTCGATCGTGGCGTCCACCGACGTCTACGGAGCGATCGCCAAGGCGGTCGCCGGCGACGATGCGAACGTGACCTCCCTGTTCGCCAACCCCACCGGCGACCCGCACGAGTTCGAACCGTCGGCGCAGGACACCCTCAAGGTCAAGAAGGCCTCTGTGCTGGTCTTCAACGGCGGCCACTACGACGCCTACATGGAGAAGGCCGCCGAGGGCGCCACCGCCGCGAAGGTCGACGCCGTCTCCCTGCAGGAGCCCAAGGGCGAGAACGAGCACGTCTTCTACGACCTGCCCACCATGGCGAAGGTCGCGACCGCGATCGCCTCCGCGCTCGGCGACCGGGACACCGCGCGTCGCGCCGATTACGACGATCGCGCCAAGAAGTTCGGCGCTAGGCTCGACGGCGTGATCGCACAGGCCCGAGCCATCGGCCGCGCCAACCCCGCAGCGAAGGTCGTGGCCACCGAACCCGTGGCCGGCTACCTGCTGTCCCTGTCCGGTCTGATCGACGCCGCGCCGGCTCGGTACACAGCCGCGATCGAGTCCGGCACCGACCCGGCCCCCGCCGACATCGCCGCCGCGAACACGCTGGTCACCGAGAAGCGGGTGCGCGCGGTGGTGCTGAACTCGCAGACCGAGAACCCGGTGACCACCAACCTGGCCAAGACCGCCGAAGCCGCCTCGATCCCGGTGGTCAAGGTCACCGAGTCCATGCCCGCCGGCGTCGACGACTACGTCACCTGGCAGTCCGAGACCGTCGAGCGGCTGGCCACCGCGTTCAAGCGGCAGCCGTGACCGGCACCGTCATCTCGCTGCGCGAGGCGTCCCTGCGCTACGGCGACCGCACCCTCTGGGACGGCCTCGACCTCGACATCCGCAGCGGCGAGTTCATCGCCGTCCTCGGGCCCAACGGCGCCGGTAAGACCTCACTGCTGCGCATCCTGCTCGGACAGGCCGAGCTCTCCTCCGGCACCGTCGACGTGCGCGGGCGGATCGGCTACATCCCGCAGCAACGCGCGCTCGACGGCGCCGTTCCGCTGCGCGGGCGCGACCTCGTCGGCCTCGGCTTCGACGGTGCCGCCTGGGGCATCGGACTACGCAACCGGGCCGCGCGACGCGCCGCGGTGAACGCCGCCCTCGCTCAGGTGGACGCGGCGCCCTTCGCCGACGCCCCCATCGGCTCACTGTCCGGCGGGGAGCAGCAGCGGTTGCGGGTGGCCCAAGCCCTCGCCTCGGACCCGACGATCCTGCTGTGCGATGAACCGCTGCTCTCACTCGACCCCGGCCACCAGCAGCTCGCGGTCTCGCTGATCGAGCGCCGCCGCCGCGAACACCGCACCGCGGTGCTGTTCGTCACTCACGAGATCAACCCGGTGCTGCCCTACTGCGATCGGGTGCTGTACCTGGTGGACGGCCGGTTCGAGGTCGGCCCGACTGCGGAGGTGATGACCTCGGAGCGGCTCACCCGGCTCTACCGCACCCCTGTCGACGTGCTGCACGTTCGGGATCGCCTGGTCGTGGTGGGGGGCGAGTCCTGATGGACCACCTGCGCGAGATCACCGACTTCGGCCTCACCTGGGAGCTGCTGCAGCAGCCCTTCGTCCAGCAGGCACTGCTCGCCGCCGGGCTCCTCGGCGTCCTGGCCGGAGTGCTCGGCCCGCTGATCGTGTCCCGGCAGATGGCGTTCAGCGTGCACGGCACCTCCGAACTGTCACTGACCGGCGCCGCCTTCGCCCTGCTCGTCGGGTTCAACGTGGGGGCCGGCGCGCTGCTCGGGGCGCTGGTCGCGGGCCTACTGTTCGGACTGCTCGGGGTGTACGCCCGCGAACGCGACTCGGTGATCGGCGTGATCATGGCCTTCGGGCTGGGCCTGTCGGTGCTCTTCCTCGCGCTCTACCCGGGCCGCCAGGGCACCGCGTTCGCACTGCTCACCGGACAGGTGGTGGCCGTCGGCCTCAACGGGGTGACGTTGATGGCGATCACCACCGTGGTGGTGCTGGCGATCGTGGCCCTGATCTACCGGCCGCTGTTGTTCATGTCCACCGATCCGGACGTCGCGGCCGCGCACGGGGTTCCGGTCAAGACGCTGTCGGTGGTCTTCGCGATGCTGGTCGGTGCCGCAGCGGCGCAGGGCGTGCAGATCGTGGGTGCCCTGCTGGTGATGAGCCTGCTGATCACCCCGGCCGCGGCGGCCGCCAGGGTCACCAGTTCCCCCGGCAAGGCGACCGCGCTGTCGCTGCTGTTCGCGCTGGTGTCCGCGGTCGGCGGGATCATCGTCTCGCTGGCCCCGGCACTGCCGGTGTCGGTGTTCGTCACGTCCATCTCGTTCGTGATCTACCTGGCCTGCCGGGTGATCGGCCAGCGCGGGCGCCGCGGCACCGTCGCCGCTGCGAAGCAGCCCCCGGGCCACCCCGACCACCACTGCCTGCATCCGCACTAACCTCGCACCTGTGACCGATCACGTGGTGGATCTGAACGCCGATTGCGGCGAATCCTTCGGCGCCTGGCGCCTGGGCGACGACGAGGCCCTGCTCGCCGTGGTGACCTCGGCGAACGTCGCCTGCGGTTTCCACGCCGGCGATCCGACCACACTGCGGGCCACCGCCACCGCCGCCGCGGCCCGGGGCGTGCGGATCGGAGCCCAGGTCGGATACCCGGACCTGCGCGGATTCGGCCGCCGCAACCTCGACCTTCCGGCGGAGGATCTCACCGCCGATGTGATCTACCAGATCGGTGCGCTCCAGGCGATCGCCCGATCCGCCGGCACCGGCGTCACGTACCTCAAACCGCACGGCGCCCTGTACAACCGCGTCGTCGGCGACGCGGTGCAGGCCCGCGCCGTCGTCGACGCCGTCCTCGCCTGCGCTCCCGGCCTGCCCGTCCTCGGCCCGCCCGGCTCGCAGTTGCTGCGGATCGCGCAGGAGCGCGGCGTGCGCGTGGTCCGGGAGGCCTTCGCCGATCGCGCCTATCTGCCCGACGGTGCACTGGTCCCCCGCAGCCGGCCCGGCGCGGTTCTGCACGATCCCGACCGGATCGCCGACCGGGTGCTGCAGATGGTGGTCGGCGGCACCGTCGAGGCCATCGACGGGACGCGGGTGCAGCTGGCACCGGAGTCGGTGTGCGTGCACGGCGACAATCCGCAGGCGGTGCAGGTGGCGCGCCGGGTCCGTCAGGTGCTCGACGGTGCCGGGGTGGAGATCGCGCCGTTCACCTGAACCGACGGGCGGATCACTCCACGAAGCGACTCGGGGCGGTCTCCACCAGCCGCACGCAGTGCGCGATCAGATCCTCCCGGGAGACCTCCATCCGCCCGCCCAGGAACTCGGTGAACAGGGAGGTCAGCGCACCCACCAGGCCGATCGCGACCAGCTTGCGGGTCTGCTCCCCGACACCGTCGGGCATGGCTCCGGCGACCACCGCGAAGAAGCCGGGCATGGCGCTCAGCCCGCGTTCGGCCAGTGCCGGTTCCCGATAGGGGGCCATCAGCAGCACCCGGCCGGCTTCCGGGTGATCGATCACCAATTCGACGAACGCGGTCACCGCCACCACTGCCGCCTGCTCGTGGGTCGACGATCTGCGGACCGCGTCCACCAGGGCGTCGCGGGCGCGGTCGCTGACATCGTCGTAGACGGCGCGCACGAAATCGTCGCGGGTGCCGAACTCCTCGTAGAAGTAGCGCTCGGTGATCCCGGTGGGCCGGCACACCGACCGGACCCCGAGAGCGCCCGGCTCGGGGGCGCCGAGCAGCCCGATTCCGGCGTCGAGCATCACTCGACGACGCATCTGCTGCCGTTCTTCGAGCGACGTCACGGATTCACTATAGCGTCATAGCCGATTACGTGCGCGAACTAATCCGGGCGGCGGCCTCCTCGGCTCACTGCCTGCGTTGCCGGGCGAACTCGGCCAGCACCACGCCCGCGGCCACCGAGGCGTTGAGCGATTCCACCGCCGAGGCGATCGGGATGGACAGGATGGAGTCGCAGTTCTCCCGCACCAGCCGAGACAGTCCCTTGCCCTCACTGCCGACCACCACCACCACGCCGGTGTCGGCGCGGTAGTCGTCGAGCGTGACGTCACCGCCGGCGTCCAGGCCCACGACCTGCAGGCCCGCCGCGGCGTAGTCGGCGAGTGCCCGGTTCAGGTTCGGGGCCTGCGCGACCGGCAGGCGAGCGGCGGCCCCGGCGGAGGTGCGCCAGGTGACGGCGGTGACCGCGGCGGACCGTCGCCCCGGGATCAGCACGCCGTGCCCACCGAACGCGGCGGTCGAACGGATCACCGCACCCAGGTTCCGCGGGTCGGTGATGTTGTCGAGCGCCACGATCAGCGGCGCCTGGCCGCTGTCCTTGGCACGGGTGAGCAGGTCGTCGGGGTGCGCGTAGGTGTACGGCGGCACCTGCAGGGCGATGCCCTGGTGCAGACCGTTCTCGCTCATCCGGTCCAGTTCGCCGCGCTGCACTTCCAGGATCGCGATCCCCTGGTCCGCGGCGATCTGCACGGACTCGGTGAGCCGCTCGTCGTTCTGCGAGCCGATCGCCACGTACAGGGCGGTCGCCGGGACCCCCGCACGCAGGCACTCGACGACGGGATTGCGGCCGAGCACGTACTCGGGACCGTCCTCCGCCGGCCGTCCGGCGACCTTCTGCGGTCGGCGCTGCGGAGCGGCGCTCGCCTTGGCCGCGGCCCGCGCCTTCTTGTGCGCGGGATGGTAGGGCCGGTCCTTCGCGGCCGGGGTGGCCCCGCGGCCCTCGAGCCCGCGGCGGCGCACCCCGCCCGAGCCGGTGACCTGCCCCTTCTTGGTGCCCGCCTTGCGGACAGCTCCGCGGCGCTGGGAATTGCCTGCCATCAGTGTCCGCCTCTATCCGTTCTTCTGATCGTTCTCGTGTCTGTTCTTCGGGCCGCTGTTCAGGGGTTCTTCAGCGTCCACGCGGAACCGCCCGCGCCGTCCGCGACCTCGATGCCCGCCGCGTGCAGCCGGTCACGGACCGCGTCCGCCTCGGCCCAGTCCTTGCGCTCCCGTGCGCTCGCCCGACGCTGCAGTTCCGCCTCGACCAGGACGCCGAGCGCGTCCATCGCCGCGGTGTCATCGCCGCCGGAACCGCTCCAGTGCGGATCCAGCGGGTCGACGCCGAGGATCGAGGTCATCGCCCGCACCGACCCGGCGAGCCGCCGCGCACCGTCGAGATCACCCGATTCCAGCGCGGCATTGCCGGCGCGCACGCTCTGGTGCACCTCCGCCATGGCCGACGGTACGCCCAGATCGTCGTCGAGGGCAGCCGCGAAGCCCTCGCTCCACTCGCCGAGCTCGACCTGCCCGGTCCGTTCGACGGTGCGGGCCACGAAGGCCTCGATCCGGCGGTAGGCGGTGGCGGCCTCGGCGAGCGCTCCCGGCGAGTACTCCTGCATCGAGCGGTAGTGCGCGGAGCCGAGGTAATAGCGCAGCTCCACCGCACGCACCTGTTCCAGCAGCACCGGGATGGAGACGACGTTGCCCAGCGACTTGCTCATCTTCTCGCCGGCCATCGTGACCCAGCCGTTGTGCAGCCAGTAGCCGGCGAAGCCGTCGCCGGCGCCGTGCGCCTGGGCGATCTCGTTCTCGTGGTGCGGGAAGACCAGGTCCATGCCGCCGCAGTGGATGTCGAACCGGCCGCCGAGCAGGTCGGTGGCCATCGCCGAGCACTCCAGGTGCCACCCCGGACGTCCTGGCCCCCACGGCGAGGGCCAGCTCGGCTCCCCCGGCTTGGCGGCCTTCCACAGGGTGAAGTCCAGCGGATCACGCTTGCCGGTGGCGGCGGACTCGCCCTGCTGCACGTCGTCGACCTTCTGCCGGCTCAGCGCGCCGTAGTCGGGCAGCGAACGGACGGAGAAGTAGACGTCGCCGCCGGCCGGGTAGGCGTGGCCGCGTTCGATCATCCGCTCCACGTAGGTGATCATCTGGGTGATGAACCCGGTGGCGCGCGGCTCGGCGGACGGCGGCAGCACACCGAGCGCGTCGTAGGCGCGCGTGAACTCGCGTTCGTGCGTGGCCGCCCACTCCCACCAGGGGCGACCGGCCTCGGCGGCCTTGCGCAAGATCTTGTCGTCGATGTCGGTCACGTTGCGCACGAAGGAGACGTCGAGCCCCTTGGCGATCAGCCACCGGCGGAGCACGTCGAAGGCGACGCCGCTGCGGATGTGACCGATGTGCGGGACGCCCTGGACCGTGGCGCCGCAGAGGTAGATGCCGACCTTGCCCTCGGTGAGGGGAACGAAGTCACGAACCTCGCGGGTCTGGGAGTCGTACAGGCGCAGCGTCACGACGGTTGATTCTACGGGTCGGCGGAGTGTCGTTCGTTCGCACTCGCTCAGCGTCCGGCGGTTCGGCGATGCCACCCCGAAAGGTAGGATCATTCGGTGCACGCCAGCAACCCGGCCGAGGTCCGTCGCGGCACCGTCATGGGCCTGGCCGCGTACGCCCTGTGGGGACTGTTCCCGCTGTACTTCACCGCGCTGCTCCCCACCGGTCCGTGGGAGATCCTGGCCAACCGCATCCTGTGGACACTGGTGCTGTGCGGCGCGATCCTGCTGATCCTGCGCGATCTGTCCTGGATCCGTCCGGTTCTGCGCCAGCGGCGCCTCCTGGCCGGGGTCGCGGTCGCTGCCCTGCTGATCGCGACCAACTGGATCGTCTACGTCGCTGCGGTCGCCGCGGGGAACACCGCCGACGCAGCGCTCGGGTACTTCCTCAATCCACTGGTCACAGTAGCGCTGGGGGTACTGGTGCTGCGGGAACGGCTGCGGCCGCTGCAGTGGCTGGCGGTGGGCGTGGGCGTGCTCGCCTTCATCTACCTGGCGGTCGCGGCCGGACGGTTCCCGGTGGTCGGTCTCGCGCTGGCCTGCTCGTTCGCACTGTACGGGCTGGTGAAGAAGAAGGTGGGCGCTCACCTGGGCGCGTTGCACGGGCTCACCCTGGAGACGGCGATCCTGTCCCCGATCGCCGCGTTGGTGCTGGCACTGATCGCGTTCCACGGCGGCGGTCTGGACTTCGGCCGGAACGGCGCGGGGCACGCCGCCCTGCTCGCCTTCGCCGGTATCGCCACTGCGGTGCCACTGCTGCTGTTCGCTGCTGCCGCCCGGCGGATCCCGCTGGTCACCGTCGGGTTGATCCAGTTCGCCACGCCGATCCTGCAACTACTGTGCGCGGTGGTGGTGTTGGGCGAACAGGTCTCGGCCGAGCGGTGGATCGGCTTCGGCATCGTCTGGCTGGCCCTGGCGTTGCTCACCTTCGACACCGTGCGCGCTATGCGACGTAGACCAGCGCCGTCGCCATCGCGGCGACGCCCTCACCGCGGCCGGTGAGCCCCAGACCGTCGGTCGTGGTCGCGGAGACCGAGACCGGGGCGCCGAGCAGCTCACTGAGCACCCGCTGCGCCTCATCCCGGCGCGGACCGATCTTGGGCCGATTGCCGATCAACTGGACCGCGGCGTTGCCCACGGCGAAACCGGCACCGTCCAGCAGTGAGCGGACCTCGGTGAGCATCTGCGCGCCGGTGATGCCGGCGTTGTCCGTGCGCCCCACTCCGAACACGGTGCCCAGATCACCCAGACCGCCGGCCGAGAGCAGCGCATCGCACAGCGCGTGCACCGCGACGTCGCCGTCGGAGTGGCCGGAGCAACCGTCACCGTCGAACCGGAGTCCGAGCATCCAGCACTCGCGGCCCGGTTCGATCGGATGGACGTCGGTCCCGATTCCTACCCGGGGGACGATCATCGGCACTCCTCGATCAATGCCCGCGCGAGACGCAGGTCGAAGGCGGTGGTGATCTTCATGGCCAGCGGATCCCCGGCGACGGTCAGCACGCGCCCACCGGCGCGTTCGATCAGCCCGGCGTCATCGGTGGCCAGCGCACCGGGGGCGGCGTCGTAAGCCACCCGCAGCGCGCCGGCGGTGAAGCCCTGCGGGGTCTGAACGGCCCGCAGATCGGACCGGTCGACGGTGGCCTCCACGGCACCGGACGGGTCGACCCGTTTGACGGTGTCGGTGATCGGGAGCACCGGGATCACCGCATCGGCTCCGGCGTGCAGCCGCTGCACCACTCGCACGATCATCGCGGCGGGGGTCAGTGGGCGGGCGGCGTCGTGCACCAGCACGTGGTCGTGCCCGGCCAGTGCCCGCAGTCCCGCGCGCACCGAGTCGGTGCGTTCCGCACCACCGACCACGACCTGCGCCTGCGGCACCAGGGCACGGGCATCGTCGAGCATCTCGGCGGGGACCATCACCACGACGTGATCCACCGCGCCGGATTCGAGCAGCCCCCGGACCGCCCAGTCCAGCAGTGGGCGGCCCTGCAACGGCACGAAGGCCTTGGGCATGTCCAGCCCGAGGCGAGTTCCCCGCCCGGCGGCGGGGACCAGAGCGGCGACCGTCAGGACGCCGCCGCCAGCACCTCGTCGAGCAGGGACTCGGCCTTCTTGTCGTCCGTCGACTCGGCGAGCGCGAGCTCACCGACCAGGATCTGACGGGCCTTGGTGAGCATCCGCTTCTCGCCGGCCGACAGGCCGCGATCCTGCTCACGACGCCACAGGTCTCGGACCACCTCGGCCACCTTGTTCACATCGCCCGATGCGAGCTTCTCGAGATTCGCCTTGTACCGGCGAGACCAGTTCGTGGGCTCCTCGGTGTGCGGGGCGCGGAGAACCTGGAAGACCTTGTCCAGACCCTCCTGGCCGACCACATCGCGCACGCCGACGACCTCGGCGTTCTCCGCGGGAACCTTGACCGTCAGATCACCCTGTGCAACCTTGAGCACCAGATACTCGCGCTCACGTCCACCGATGTTCTTGATCTCGATCGCTTCGATCAGTGCGGCACCGTGATGGGGGTAGACAACGGTGTCTCCGACCTTGAAAATCATCTGATCCATGCCCCTTTCGATATGACCAGGGTAACACGGGGCTCAATCGGGCTGCTCGGCAACGTCGCAGGTCAGGACTCATGTGGGGGTTGACAAACGGCGTCCCGGCTGATCGTCGGTGCATCCGGGGCCGGTTCACGCCGCCCGGCGGTACGAGCCGATGCCGCTTCTACTACGCTGCGTGGTGACATACTCAGCACCATCCGCACGCGGGTGTCGCCGCGCACGGGGAGGAAACTGGAGGAACCGTGTCCGCACGCACCGTCTCGACCCGCCGCACCGTGACCACCGTCGCGGGTGCTCTGCTCGCCGCCGGCGCTCTGCTGTCGGTGTCTGCGTGCAGCGCCGGCCAGATCTCGCAGACCGCCAACCAGGTGGCCGCCATCAACGGCGCCAACCGGACCTTCGTCGATCAGCAGATCGCGATCAGCGATGCGCACGTGCTGTTCCCGGTCACCGGCAGCCAGGGGAAGCTCGCCTTCGTGCTGACCAACATCAACCCCAAGACCGCCGACAAGCTGGTCGGGATCTCGCTGGAGGACAACAAGTCCGCCACCGTCAGCGGTAACACGACGCTGCCCGCGAACGGCTCGCTGTACGGCGCCGCTCCGGTCGGTAGCAGCGACGCCTCGGGCGTCACCCGCCTGGGTGTCACGATCCCGGTCAGCCCGGACTGGCGTCCCGGCCTCACCAAGAAGGTGTGGTTCCACCTCGAGCGCGCCGGTTCGCTGATGGTCGACGTCCCGATGGACGCCGGCGCAGCTCCCGCGTCCGCGGCGGGCATCACCGTCACCGGCGGCGCGGAAGCCGGCGCGGGCCACTGAGCCACTAGGGCCGTCCCACCACTTCATGGCCGCCAAGGCAGCCAAACAGAAGGTGCAGTACACCTGCACCGAGTGCGGACACTGCGTGCCCAAGTGGGTCGGCCGCTGCCCGTCCTGCGGCGCCTGGTCCACGATGGAGGAGGCGGCGCCCCCTGGCGGCGGTTCCGCACCGGGCGCGAACGTCGGGCTGACGCTGCCGAGATCTCCGGCCGTACCGATCACCCGGATCGACCCGAATTCCACCCGGGCACTACCGGTCGGCATCGGGGAACTCGACCGAGTCCTCGGCGGCGGCATCGTCCCCGGCTCGGTGATCCTGCTCGCGGGCGAGCCCGGTGTCGGTAAGTCGACACTGCTCCTGGAAGTGGTGCACCGCTGGTCGTCCACCGGCCGCGGCCGGTCGCTGTACGTCACCGGTGAGGAATCGGCGGGCCAGGTGCGCCTGCGCGCCGAACGCACCGGGGCGCTGTCCGACGAGCTGTACCTCGCCGCGGAATCCGACCTCGGCACCGTCCTCGGCCACGTCGAGCAGCTCTCCCCCACGCTGATGGTGGTGGACTCGGTGCAGACGCTGTCCGCGTCGGGGGTCGACGGGGTGCACGGCGGTGTCACCCAGGTCCGCGCGATCACCGCGACCCTCACCTCCCTGGCGAAGGCATCCGGCGTGGCGGTCGTGCTGGTCGGTCACGTCACCAAGGACGGTGCCGTCGCCGGACCGCGGTCGCTGGAGCACCTGGTGGACGTGGTGCTCAGTTTCGAGGGCGATAAGCACTCCACCCTGCGCATGGTGCGGGGCATCAAGAACCGGTTCGGCGCCTCCGACGAGGTGGGCTGTTTCGAACAGCGGGAGAACGGGATCGCCGAGGTCACCGACCCGTCGGGACTGTTCCTGCAGCACCGGGACTCGAGCGCCCCGGGCACCGCGGTCACCGTCGGGCTCGACGGTAAGCGGCCGCTCCTCGGTGAGTTGCAGGCCCTGGTGACCCCGTCGCCGTTGCCGGCGCCGCGGCGCGCGGTCTCCGGCCTGGACTCGGCCCGCGTGGCGATGGTGCTGGCAGTGCTGGCCAGCCGCGGCGGTGTGGGCAGTCTGGCCCAGAAGGACGTGTACACCGCCACCGTCGGCGGAATGCGGATCACCGAGCCGGCCGCGGATCTCGCGCTGGCACTGGCGGTGGCCTCAGCGGCGGCGGAGAAAGCACTGCGCCCGCACACCGTCGTGCTCGGCGAGGTGGGCCTGGCCGGTGAGGTGCGGCGGGTCGCCGGCCTACAGCGGCGGCTCGCCGAAGCGCACCGGCTCGGATTCACGCACGCGATCGTGCCTGGATCGCCGGACGGTCAGCCGGTGAACGTGGCCGGAATGACCATCGGTGAGGCGGCCACCGTCGCCGATGCACTGCGCCTGGTCGAGCTCGGCGGGGGTTAACCTTTCGGCTATGGATCTCCAAGAGGCGTTCGCCGACGACGCGCGGCTGCGCGAGACGGTGATCCGGGTCGCCCCCGGCACCGGCCTGCGCGACGGGATCGAGCGGATCCTGCGCGGACGCACCGGTGCGCTGATCGTGCTGGGCTACGACGATGCCGTGGAACGGATCTGCGACGGCGGTTTCCACTTGGACGTGGAGTTCGCGCCGACCCGGCTGCGGGAGCTGGCGAAGATGGACGGTGCGGTGGTGCTCTCCACCGACGGCACCCGGATCGTACGGGCGAACGTGCAGTTGGTGCCGGATCCGGCGATCCCCACGCGGGAGTCCGGGACGCGCCACCGCTGCGCCGAGCGGACCGCGATCCAGACCGGCTACCCGGTGATCTCGGTGAGCGCGTCGATGTCAATCGTGCGCGCCTACGTGGGACCGACCCGGCACCTGGTCGACGACGCTGCGCGCATCCTCTCCCGCGCGAACCTCGCCGTGGCCACGCTGGAGCGGTACACGCACCGGCTCGACGAGGTGCTCGCGCAGCTCTCCCGGGCCGAGATCGAGGACGTGGTGACGGTGCGTGAGGTGACGCTGGCGGTGCAGCGGCTGGAGCTGGTGCGGCGGCTGGCGATCGAGATCGAGCAGCACGTACTGGAACTGGGCACGTCCGGGCGGCAGATCGCACTGCAATTGGAGGACCTGCTCGGTGATGCGTTGTCGCTACGCGCGCCGGTACTGCGTGACTACCTGCCCGGTGGCGACGACGCGGTCGCGGATACCTCCGCGCGGATCGACGCGCTCACCGACACCGAACTACTGGCGGCGCCCACGATCGCGGCGGCCCTGGGTTTCCCGGGCACCGTCGAAGCACAGGACGATCCGGTCTCTCCGCGCGGCTACCGGCTCCTCGGATCTGTGCCCCGACTACGCGCTCAGCAGGTGGAGGATCTGGTCGGGACCTTCGGTACGTTGCAGACGCTGCTCGCCGCGACACCCGCGGATCTGCAGGCGGTGCCCGGTATCGGTTCGACCGGCGCCAGGCAGGCCCGTGAGGGTCTGGCGCACCTGGCCGAGGCGGCCGTCGAGCAGTTCTGAGCCGCATCGTTCGAAGCGGTCCTGCGGCGCCGGCGCCGTGGAGCCAGGGCCCCGTTCAGTCGCAGGAGGCTCCGAACGTCGTGCAGCTAGTTGCCGCCGGGGCCGGGGGGCGGCGCCGCTTTGACGATGTTGAAGGTCACCGGGGCGCTGCGCTTGGCACCGAGCTGGGCCACCACCTGGTAGGCACCGGGGGCGACGGGGACCCGCTGTGCCTGGCAGCCGGGGGCCGAGGTGGTTCCGGCCCACTGCAGCTTGTAGCGCAGTTGCTGGCCGGGCTGGAGCACCTCGTTCTTGATCTCGGGCTGGAAGGTGCAGTCGAAGTTCGACCACAGCTGCTTGCTGCCGTCGAGGGTGAGCACGATCAACTGCTGCTGGCCGGTGCCGATGTCCCGGGAGCAGGGCACCGATCCGGCGTTGGTCACCGTCGCCTCGAAGGTCGGCTGCTCGCCGACCGCGTAGGTGGGCTTGTCGGCGACGACCACGACCGAGATGTTCGCGTCCGGGCACGGTCCGCCCGCGACCACGGCCCCGGGGGTGGGCACGCCACCACCGGACGGATTCGCCGACTGCGAGGCCGGCGCACCGGATGCGCCCGAGGCTCCCGAGGCCGGTGCACCGGACGCTCCGGACGCGGCGGAACCCCCCGCGGCACCGCCGGGGGCCGACGGGTCGGCGCTGCGCGGCTGCGACGGGGGCAGCTCACCGGTGGTCTCGGCCGACGACGACGCCGTGGCCGCGGTGTTCTGCGAATTGTCGCTGCCACCACCGACGAAGACGATCAGCAGTACCACCACAAGGACGGCGAGCAGCGCCAAGACGGCGGCCAACACGCGGCGGCGCCAGTAGATCTCGGGCGGCAGGGGTCCGTGGGGTTCAAGCACGTGGTAAACGGTATCGGTTCACCGGCCCTGTGCCGCTGACCTGCGGCGGCGTGTCTGAATTTGGCGGTGATCAGGCCGGCCGAATGGCCTGGAACGGCGAGGTGGGGCTCTCACCGATGTCGCCGACGGCACCGCGCAGGCGCACCCGGCCCTCGGCCAGCTCGTAGGTCAGGCCGACGATCGCGACCCGGCCCTCCTCGACGCCCTTGGCGATGATCCGCGAGCGCTCCATGAGCAGCCAGCCGGTCTCCATCACGTGCTGCGCGGTGATGTCGTTGACGTCGGTGAGCCCCTCACGGCGCCCGGCCAGCACCGACGGGGTCAGTCGTTCGACGATGTCACGGATGTACCCCGGGGGCATGGTTCCGGTGTCGATCGATGTGACGGTGGCGGCGACCGCGCCGCAGCTGTCGTGGCCGAGGATCGCGATCAGCGGGACCTTGAGCACCTCGATGGCGTACTCGATGGAGCCGAGCACGGCGGCGTCGATGATGTGACCTGCGGTGCGGACGACGAACATGTCGCCGAGGCCCTGGTCGAAGATCACCTCGGCGGCCACGCGGGAGTCGCCGCAGCCGAACAGCACGGCGGTGGGCTGCTGCCCGCCGGCCAGCTCGGCGACGCGGATCGCGCCCTGGTTCGGGTGTTCGGGGGTGCCCTCCACGAATCGGCGGTTACCGTCACGGAGCGCGCGCCAGGCGCCGGGCGGAGTCGATGTAGGCATACCGCCATACTGCTACCTGTGCGCTCGACACCTGCGCCCGGAGGGCCAACCGCGATGAACCTCACACCCGTACTGGTGTGGTTCGACACCGCTGAGCGGGACCTTCCGTGGCGTCGCCCGGAGGTCAGCGCGTGGGGGATCCTGGTCAGCGAGGTGATGCTGCAACAGACCCCGGTGGTGCGGGTGGAGCCGGTGTGGCGGCAGTGGATACAGCGCTGGCCGACCCCCGCGGACCTCGCCGCGGCGACCGGTGCCGACGCCGTGCGGGCCTGGGGCAAGCTCGGCTATCCGCGGCGGGCGATGCGCTTGCAGGCGTGCGCGCAGGCCATCGTCGACCGGTTCGACGGTGCCCTGCCCACCGACGTGGACGAGTTGCTCTCGTTGCCCGGGGTGGGCGACTACACCGCGCGTGCGGTGGCCTGTTTCGCATTCGGCCAGGACGTGCCGGTGGTCGACATCAACGTGCGGCGGGTGCTCGCCCGGGCCGTCGGCGGCGAATCGGACGCGGCGCCACCGTCGGCCAAGCGGGACCTGCCGGCGGCGACAGCGGCGTTGGCGACGGTGCCGAGGGCGCGGCGTCCGCGACTGTCGGCGGCACTGATGGAGCTGGGAGCGCTGGTGTGCACCGCACGCGCGCCGCGGTGCGGGCAGTGCCCGATCAGCGCGGACTGCGCGTGGCTGGTGGCGGGGGCGCCGGCGGACACCGTCGCACCGCGGAAGGTGCAGAAGTACGAGGGCACCGATCGTCAGGCGCGCGGGCGCCTGCTCGACGTGCTGCGCGGTTGCGACGGTGCCGTGCCCCGCGCGCAGCTCGACCTGGCCTGGCAGCGGGATCCGGCCCAGCGGGATCGGGCACTGGATTCGCTGCTGGTGGACGGGCTGATCGAGCAGACCGCCGACGGACGCTTCGCCCTGGCCGGCGAGGCCTGAGCCCGCACGGTGGCGCGGGCGAGCGGTCAGGCCGGTGGCCGGTCCAGGCCGGACAGGCTTGAGAGGAAAGCCTCGACAGCGCCCCGGTAGCGGTCGGGAGCGTCGTCGTGGACCAGGTGACCGGCACCGTCGAACCGGAGATAGTGCAGGTCAGCGCCGGTGTACTGGCGCACCATCCGCTCCCCCACCCCGGGTGGGACCACGGAGAACTCGGCTTCGATGAGCAGGGTGGGGGCCTCGACGGTGCGCCACTGCGTCCAGTGATCGCGCGGGCCCCAGTGGTCGGCGATGGCGCGGAAGGTGTCGATGTCGCCGTGCAGCGCGCCGTCGTCGAAGGCCTCGTAGAAGTACCGTCCGGCGACGGGACCGAACAGGCGCTCGCATTCGGCCTGCGAACCGAAACGATCGGGCCAGCTGGCGAACCACGGCGCCCAGGCGTCGGTGGACTGCCCGGTGAACTCCGGTGACATGTCCTCGACCACGAGCGCGCTGACCAGTTCGGGGTAATCGGCGGCGGTGCACCAGGCGTGCAGGCCGCCCATCGAGTGCCCGATCAGTGTGGCCGGGCCCTGGTCGAGCAGGGTGAGGATCTCGGCGACGTCGGCGACGAACCGTTCGGTGCACAGGTCGTGCGGTGCGGGCGCGGCGAATCCGGGGCCTCGGTGGAACTCGGCGTCGAACGTGAAGACCCGGCCGTAGCGGCGCAGCCAGGGGATCTGGCGGCGCCAGGTGCGGCCGCGTCCCATGAGTCCGTGCAGCAGCACGATCGGGCCGGCATCCGCGTCGCCACCCCAATCTCGCAGTCCCACACACTCATCCACGCACTACAAAGTACCCTCCGCCGCCGCCGGCCGGTCACACCCGTGGCGGCCCGGTCACTACTACTCACACGCGACTCCGTCACCATCGCGGTCGAGATTGCGACTGTAACCCGGTTGTCCGCGCAGCAGCGGGGCGGCTCCGGCCGCACGAGCCTCGGCACAACTCCGGTAGGTTCCGCTACCCCCGCCACCCGCCGGTGGCGCCGCGGTGGTTGTCGGAATCACCTGCCGTGGCGTGGGAACCGGCGTCCGGGTATCGGTCTCGGCCACCGCCGGCGGAGGGGCGATGGTCGTCGTGGTGGTGACTGCGACCGAGGTGGTCGTCACCGCGGCCGTGGTGGTCGCGGCCGTCGTCGTGGTCGTCGCGGCCGTCGTGGTGGTCGCGGCCGTCGTCGCCGAGGACGCGGCGGACCCGCTGCTCGACGCGGGGCTGCTCGACGCGCTTCCGCTGGACGAGGGCGCGGCGCTGGTCGTGGTGGTCTGGGCGATGCTCGACGATGCCGGCGAGACCACCGGTTCCGATTCCGGCGGAGCAGGAGACAGCGCGCCACCGGCCAGCAGAGCCACGATGGCCGCGGGGATTCCGGCTTTCCAGTTCACCGATCTCCACACCAGGACGGCACCGACCGCCGCGAAGGCGAGTCCGATGAGCATGCCTCCGACCTTGCCGCCGGCGCCGCTCGCAGTGAACAGGGAGACCACTGCGCCGAGCACGCCGAAACCGATCAGTACCGACCCGATCACGCGGAGGACGATATGCCTTTTCGCCGGTGCCGCGTCGGGTTCCGGGGGTAGGTACGGGCCGGGCTGGTCCGCGTCTCCGGTGGGTTGCACGCCGGTCACCTCCCACCGTCGATGTGCTCGCCGCCGCCCTGCTCGACGCAGTGGCATGACACGGCGCAGCCAGTGGCCATGAACGTGATAGCCGTCACTCTTCTTCTCATGAGCGGGTAGGTTACGCCCGATCGCCGGACTGTGCGCGATAGCAAAACAGCGTCGGACATATGGTGTGAGTGTGGACCCGCTCCGACCCGCACCGCTCCGTCCAGCGGCGAGCGGATCGCACGCGCCACACCGTCCCGCACGGGCGTACCCCGCTGGTGCTGGAGAACTCTGAACTGCAAGGAGTGAAGAACATGTCGGTGGTCAAGATCAACGCCATTCACATTCCCGAGGGCGCCGGCCCCGAGCTCGAGACGCGGTTCGCGCAGCGTGCGCACGCGGTGGAGAACTCGCCGGGCTTCCTCGGATTCCAGCTGCTGCGCCCGGTCAAGGGCGACGACCGCTACTTCGTGGTCACCCAGTGGGAGTCGGAGGAGGCGTTCGCGGCGTGGCGCGACGGGCCGGCCCGGCAGGCACACGCCGGCGAACGCTCCCCCGGCGGCGGCGAGGGCCGTAAGCCCGTCGCCACCGGCGCCGATCTGCTCGAATTCGAGGTCGTGCTGGACGTGGCGGCCAAGCCCGCGCAGTAACCCGCTTCGAGGCGTCGGTCAGCGGGTCGCGGTCAGGCTCGCCTCGGCGCGGTCGGCCTGGCCGAGCCGCTCCGGCGCCTCGTTGGGTACCGCCGTGAGGAAGTAGGTCTGCGGCTTGGTGTCCACCACCGTCAGCCGGAAACGATCACCGGCCACGGGTCCACCCTCGACCTTGATCCACGCGGTCGCCCGGGCGGCCGGAATCCCCGAGATCGTCGTGGGCGTCACCGCCAGCCCCTGCACCGTCGCATTGAGCCCGCGGTAGCCGGGCGACTCGGGCATGGCGACGGTGATCGCCCGCGCGACGTCCGCGGCCGAACGGCCCTGGATACCGGTGAGCCCGAGTTCGACCAGGGAGACCCAGTTCTTGCCGGGCAGCGGCGCGACGGCGACGACGGTGCGGTCGGTGTCCGGTCCGCGGAACTCCCAGCCCGGCAGCGCACCCTTCGAGTACGACAACGGGCCTGCGGCGGCGCGGCCGGGATCGGCGGACGCGGGCGCGACGGGGGCTACGACGGCCGCTGCGGTGAGTGCCGCGGTCGCCACGGATGCCAACACGGTACGGGTCTTATGTGCATTCATGGTGATGATGATTTCACATTCCCAAATACCGCGCATACCCGGCCTCAGAGCCAGTCGCCGGCGTCCCAGGTGAGGAAGGACTCCAGGCTGGGCGCGGGGTGCTGCTGCGGATGATTCGTCGACAGGTAGGCACCGCGGTAGAACAAGAGCGGTTTGGCATCCTCGACCTCGCCGAGTGTGTGCACGCGGCCGATCGCGATGTGGTGGTCCCCACCGTCGATCACGTTCTCCAGCGTGCAGTCGATCCAGGTCAGGGAACCGTCCAGGGTCGGATTGCCGAGCGGGGAACGGCTCCACTGCAATCCGGCGAACTTGTCGTCCACCGACCGGCCGAAGGCCGCGCTCACCGCCTCCTGCTCCTCGCTGAGCACCGATACGGCGAACCTGCCGGAGGCCTCGATGTGCTTCCAGCTGCGCGAGGTCTTCATCGGACAGAACAGCACCAGCGGCGGGTCGAGGGACAGCGCGGCGAAGGACTGGCAGGCGAATCCGACCGGCCTGTCGTCGCCATCGGACGTACCGACGATGGTGACCCCCGTGCAGAACTGCCCCATGACGTGTCGGAACGTGCGCTGATCGAAACCGGTTTCAGGCATGGTGCCAACCTACTAGGGCCGGGGACCGCGAGCGGTGGCCGACCACCGGAGGGGCGGTGAATCAGTCCGCGATGACCAGTGCGACTGCCGTGGCGGGCACGGTGACCGCGCACAACGACAGCGATAGGCGCAGGAAACGGAGGACGGCTCGGCGGAACGTACGGTTCTTCACGGCGTGCACCTCCACCGAACTGAAATCCGATCGTGATGATCAATAGATTACGCGGCTGCAGTTCGTTGCGCAGAGCTTCCACCCCGGCAGGACTCCGCCGAACGCACCAGGAGCCGTCACCCGAGACTCGGGTGACGGCTCCTGCTGTGTGGGTCGTTGGTGCTACGCGCTCTCGCCCGGCGTCGCGTCACCGGCCAGCACCGGTGCGGGTTCGGCATCGTCGGACTTCTCCGACTCGGCCACCGGCTTCGGGCGACCGGCGAAGGTGAACTTCGCGTCCTCGCCCTTGCCCTCTCCGTCCCAGCCCTCGACGTCCACGGACACGATCTGTCCGGCACCGACCTCGCCGAACAGGATCTTCTCCGACAGTGCGTCCTCGATCTCCCGCTGGATGGTGCGGCGCAGCGGGCGTGCACCGAGAACCGGATCGAAGCCGCGCTTGGCCAGCAGGCTCTTGGCCCGATCGCTGACCTCGAGCTCCATGTCCTTGTTCTTGAGTGCGGTACCCACTCGGCCCAGCATCAGATCGACCATCTCGATGATCTGGTCCTGCGTCAGCTGGTGGAAGACGACGATGTCGTCGATGCGGTTGAGGAACTCCGGCCGGAAGTGCTTCTTGAGCTCGTCGTTGACCTTGAGCTTCATCCGCTCGTAGTTCGCCCCGTCGGAATCGCCCTGGGTGAAGCCCAGGCCGACGGCCTTGGAGATGTCGCCGGTGCCGAGGTTCGAGGTGAAGATCAGCACCGTGTTCTTGAAGTCGACGGTGCGGCCCTGACCGTCGGTCAGGCGACCGTCCTCGAGCACCTGCAGCAGCGTGTTGTAGATCTCGCTGTGCGCCTTCTCGATCTCGTCGAAGAGCACCACGGAGAACGGCTTGCGGCGCACCTTCTCGGTGAGCTGGCCGCCCTCCTCGTAGCCCACGTACCCGGGAGGGGCACCGAACAGGCGCGAAGCGGTGAAACGGTCGTGGAACTCGCCCATGTCGATCTGGATGAGCGCGTCGTCCTCGCCGAACAGGAAGTTCGCCAGGGCCTTCGACAGCTCCGTCTTTCCCACACCGGACGGGCCGGCGAAGATGAACGAGCCCGACGGACGCTTGGGGTCCTTCAGGCCCGCGCGGGTACGGCGGATCGCCTTGGAGACGGCCTTGACCGCGTCCTCCTGGCCGATGATCCGCTTGTGCAGCTCGTCCTCCATGCGGAGCAGACGGGTGGTCTCCTCCTCGGTGAGCTTGAAGACGGGGATGCCGGTCCAGTTGCCCAGAACCTCGGCGATCTGCTCCTCGTCGACCTCCGCAACCACATCGAGATCACCGGCGCGCCACTGCTTCTCACGCTCGCCGCGCTCAGCGATGAGCTGCTTCTCCTTGTCCCGCAGCGATGCGGCCTTCTCGAAGTCCTGCTCGTCGATGGCCGATTCCTTCTCCCGGCGGGCATCGGCGATCTTGTCGTCGAAGGCGCGCAGGTCCGGCGGAGCGGTCATCCGGCGGATACGCATACGCGCGCCCGCCTCGTCGATCAGGTCGATCGCCTTGTCCGGCAGGAACCGGTCGTTGATGTACCGGTCGGCGAGCGTCGCCGCCGCCACCAGAGCGCTGTCGGTGATGGAGATCCGGTGGTGCGCCTCGTAGCGGTCGCGCAGGCCCTTGAGGATCTCGATCGCGTGCTCGACGCTCGGCTCACCGACCTGCACCGGCTGGAACCGGCGCTCCAGTGCGGCGTCCTTCTCGATGTACTTGCGGTACTCGTCGAGCGTGGTGGCGCCGATGGTCTGCAGTTCACCGCGGGCGAGCTTCGGCTTGAGGATCGAGGCGGCGTCGATCGCACCCTCCGCGGCACCGGCACCGACCAGCGTGTGCAGCTCGTCGATGAACAGGATGATGTCGCCGCGGGTGTCGATCTCCTTGAGCACCTTGCGCAGGCGCTCCTCGAAGTCACCGCGGTACCGGCTGCCGGCCACCAGCGAGCCCAGATCCAGGGTGTAGAGCTGCTTGTCCTTGAGCGTCTCGGGCACGTTGCCGTTGACGATCGCCTGCGCCAGACCCTCGACCACGGCGGTCTTGCCCACACCGGGCTCACCGATCAGCACCGGATTGTTCTTGGTGCGCCGCGAGAGCACCTGCATGATCCGCTCGATCTCCTTCGAGCGGCCGATCACCGGGTCCAGCTTGCCCTGCGCAGCGGCAGCGGTCAGGTTCCGGCCGAACTGGTCCAGGACCAGGGAGGTCGACGGTGTGCCCGAGTCGCCTCCGCTGCTGGTACGGGCTCCGGCGCCGGCGGGCTCGCCGCCCTCCTTGCCCTGGTAGCCGGAGAGCAGCTGGATGACCTGCTGGCGCACCCGGTTGAGATCGGCGCCCAGCTTCACCAGGACCTGGGCGGCCACGCCCTCACCCTCGCGGATCAGGCCGAGCAGGATGTGCTCGGTGCCGATGTAGTTGTGTCCGAGCTGCAGCGCCTCGCGCAGCGACAGCTCCAGGACCTTCTTGGCACGCGGAGTGAAGGGAATGTGCCCGGACGGCGCCTGCTGGCCCTGGCCGATGATCTCCTCGACCTGGCTGCGCACGCCCTCCAGGGAGATGCCCAGCGACTCCAGCGCCTTGGCGGCCACGCCCTCACCCTCGTGGATCAGGCCCAGGAGGATGTGCTCGGTTCCGATGTAATTGTGATTGAGCATCCTGGCTTCTTCCTGAGCCAGGACGACGACGCGACGAGCGCGGTCGGTGAACCTCTCGAACATGGCCATTTTCCTCACATCCCGGTTACTCCGGGGCCCGACTGGAGGCCGGGCCCGTCGATAGCCGTTAAGCAACTGACTTCTTATCACTGTAGTTCGGACCGGTCGCCCACGGTGCCGGTGCATACCCGGTAGCCGCTGCGCCCGCACCGTCGCCCCGGTTCCCGGTCCTGATACAGCAGGTCAAACGCCGTGCCTCCGGGCATTGATCCCGGTTCCGCCGTGAGCGAAACGGGTCCGGACACACCGGCGCCCCGACACGATCGGGGGTGTCGGGGCGCGGGCGGAGAGGCTGTCGGGGCTGCTGCCCCCGATCAGTTGGCCTCGTTGTAGGCGTCGATCACGTCCTGGCTGATCCGGCCGCGGTCGTTGACCTTCAAGCCGGACTTCCGTGCCCAATCACGGATCGCGGCGCTCTGCGAGCGATCGATCGGGGTGCGGCCGCGCGGCGCGGCGAGCGAACGGGTACCGCGCTTACGGCCACCACTGCGACGGGCGCTCTCCACCCAGGTTCCGAGCGATTCACGCAGCTTCGCCGCGTTCTTCGAAGACAAGTCGATCTCGTAGGTGACGCCGTCCAACCCGAATTCGACGGTCTCGTCCGCGGTCTGCGTATCGTCCACATCGTCGACCAGCGTGACGGTGACCTTACGTGCCATGATTTATGACCCCTTCTTCATGTGCATTCGCTCACTTACGACAAGTTCACCACGAAGTCTATACACACCAATAGGCACATTTCCATTTCACACCGTAAGAATCGGTCGCAATCGGATAACAATCACTTACCGAGTGGAGAGGATTTCGTACGGTGTCGGAATTTGCGGATTAAGGGAGCACACACAGCCCGCGTACACGTTCAGCGCCGATCGCAAGCAACAAAGTCGGGAGCCGAGGGCCGGTGTCACTGCTCACCAGAAGGCGGTACAGCAACACGAAGAATGCGCGTTGCGCTGCAGCGAGTTCCTTATCGCCCTTCACGATCTGATCGGCTCCGAGTCCGCGTTGTACTTTCGCGACGCCGTACACCTGATGCGTGATCCCGGCGAGCGACCAATCGTCCTCGAGCCTCCCCAGCCCGGTCGGAGCGGGAGTCCCCGAGCCGTCCAGCAGCAGCCGCAGACCCTCGCGCTGTTCGTCGGTCAGCGCGGCCTGCAGCTCGGCATCCGGTTCGGTCCGCACCACGGTGCGGTCGGCGGCCGGCATCTGCTCGGCCACCCACGCGCCCGCCCGGTCCAGTCGCGGGCGCAGCGGGTCCAGTGAGGTCAGCGGCTGATCCGGTTCCAGCGCCGCGAGGATGCGCAGCGTCTGATCCTCGTCGCCGGTGGTGATGTCGAGGACCGAGGCCAGGGTCTTGTACGGCATCACGCGCGGGGTCAGCGCCAGCGTGCGGACCGATCCCCCGGCTCCGGCGACGGAGACCGCGCGGGCGTGCGCGGCGATGTCACCGGGTTGCGCCTTATCACCGCCCACCTTGCGAACCAGGGCGTCCCATTCGTCGTAGGTGCGCGGCAGTTCACCGTCGAGCGCCACATCGAACGACTGGTTGGGCTTCTTGCGCCCGTACAGCCAGCGCAGCAGCGGGGGCTCCAGGTAGCGCAGCGCCACCGCCGCGGTGGGCACACCGCCCTTCGAGGACGACATCTTCGCCATCCCCCGGATGCCGACGAAGGCGTACATCGGTCCGAGCGGACGCCGCCAGCCGAACAGGGGGGCGACGTCCTTACCCACCGCGAACGACGATCCGGGCGATTGGTGGTCGACACCGGACGGCTCGAAGGTGACCTTCTCGTAGGCCCAGCGCATCGGCCAGTCGACCTTCCACACCAACTTGCCGTCGGTGTGCTCGCGCAGCACCACGGTCTCGGTGTGAGCGCACCGGCAGGTGTAGGTCAGCGCGGTAGTGGCATCGTCGTAACCGGTCACGGTGGTGAAATCGGTGCCGCACGCCGAGCAGTAGGGCTTGTACGGGTAGTAGCCGCCGTCACCCGATCCGTCGGCCTCATCGGCGGCACCGGAAACCGCGCCGGTATCGAACTCGGCACCGCCGCCGGTATCGGTATCGGAATCGGTGGGCTTATCGCCGACCTGTTCCGTATCGCCACGATCGAGTGTGCGGTAGCGAGCCAGGATCGCATCAATTCGACCGCGCTGCGACATCGCGTGCAGAACCTGATCGATATATGCACCGCTGGTGTACTTCTGCGTCTGGCTGATTCCGGTGTACTCGACACCCAGTTCCTCCAGCGCACCCTGCAATTCGCGGCGGAAATGCTCGGCCCAGTTCGGTGCATCGGAGCCGTGCGGCGCCGGTACCCGGGTGAGCGGCTTACCGATGTGCTGCTCCCAGCTGGAATCGACACCGTCGACCTTGGGAACCTTGCGGAATCGGTCGAAATCGT
This sequence comes from Tsukamurella serpentis, assembly GCF_054780975.1. Lineage (NCBI taxonomy): Bacteria > Bacillati > Actinomycetota > Actinomycetes > Mycobacteriales > Tsukamurellaceae > Tsukamurella > Tsukamurella serpentis. The sequence goes on along the minus strand of NZ_BAAGVH010000003.1, from coordinate 194,737 downwards.
CCCAGGATATGATGTGCTCGACCTGCAGGCCCCGGCGGCGCAATTCATCGGCCACCAGATGCGGGACCATCACCTCACGCAGATTCCCGAGGTGGATCGGTCCGGACGGGGAGATTCCGGACGCCACCTTCACCGGAGTGTCGTTCCGCTCGGCGAAGGCCACGGCTTCGTCGGCGAGTCGGGAGACCCAGTCGTCCAGGGGTGCGTTCGTTTCGGTCACGGACCGTCATCTTACCGACGGTTCCCGGCCGTCCCTCACGCCTGAGCGCGGGGTCCGGGTTCAGGCCTCGTGGGCGGCGAACTGGGCCACGGCCCGGCGGTAGGCGTGCGAACCGGTCCCGGCGCCCGGATCCGGGGCGCCGTTGGCTCCGGCGCCGATGCCCAGGGACAGGGCGCGGAAACCACCGTCGACCGAGGAGGCGCGCACGCCACGGTCCCGCAGACGCGTCGCGATCGCGGCGGCGGTGGCGCCGTTGCTGCTGACCAGCAGCCAGTGGGCGTCCGGTCCGGCGGCGGCCAGGCTGGTGGGAAGGCCCGGGACCAGGCGGGCGGCCACCGCGGCGGCGTCCACGGCGAGGGCACCGGTGAGAACGCCGTCGCGGGTGCGTTCGGCCTGGTCACGGACGTCGACCAGGATCTGGCCGGGAGCGGGGGTGAAGTGCACGGGGTGCATCGGGGATCTCCAGGTGGGAGGCGGAGCGCGCACGATCGGCGGCGTCCGGGCAGCGGAAGGGGCCGGGTTCCTAGCGGACCCGACAACACTCCATGCAGCTGCGCACCTGGCTCATGAGGGGAAAACTAGCACCCGGCGCCCGCCTGCGGCAATCATTGCGATCACCCGTGCTTCGAATCCCGGGACCTGCGTTCACGCTGGTACCGGTTGGCCGTCTCGCGCAGGTACACCGAACGCAGCCCCTGCAGGGTCAGGTCGGCGCGCTGATCGGTGACGGTGGCGCACTCACCGGCCACACCGTCGTCGTAGCCACCGGTGGCCACCACGCGGGCTCCGGGCACCACCTTCAGTGCCCGGCCCACCAGCGCATCGACCATTCCGGCGAAGCCGTAGATGATGCCGGACTGCAGCGCTTCGACGGTGTTCTTGCCCACCACCGAGCGGGGCGGAGACAGCTCCACGCGGCGCAGTGCGACGGTGCGCTCGGCGAGCGCGTCCAGTGCACTGCCGACGCCGGCCGCAATGGCACCGCCGAGGAACTCCCCGCCGGCGCTGACCACGTCCACTCGGGTTGAGGTGCCGAAATCGACGATGACGCACGGGCTGCCGTTCGGTCTGCCGATCAGCTCGTGGGCACCGGCCGCATTGGCGACCCGGTCGGTGCCCACCTCGCGGGGGTTGTCCACCAGCAATGGCACGCCGGTCTTGACTCCCGGTTCGAGGATCACCTGCTGTGCGTGCGGGTAGTACTGCGGCACCACCGCGCGAAGTGATCGCAGCAGCTCGGGCACCGTGGACAGCACGCTGACGCCGGTCACAGCGGCGGGATCGAAGCCGCCTCCGGTGAGGAAGCCGCGCAGGATCAGGGCCAATTCATCGGTGGTCATCCGCGGATCGCTGCGCAACCGCCAGGTACCGAGCAGCCGTTCGTCGTCGGCGCTGCCGAACAGTCCGACGGTGACCGAGGTGTTCCCGGCGTCGATCGCCAACAGCACTAGATGCGTCCTGTCACCAGGCCGAACCCGTCCGGGACGTGCGCGGCGTCGGCGCTCAGTTCGACGGGCTTGTTGTCGGCGTCCACGAAGACCACGGACGGTGCGTAGGAGGCGATCTCGGCCTCGTCGAGCTGGCTGTAGGCGATCAGGATCACGATGTCGCCGGGGCTGACCAGATGTGCTGCGGCACCGTTGATCCCGATCACACCGCTGCCGCGTTCACCGGCGATGGTGTAGGTCTCCAGGCGGGCACCGTTGGTCACGTCCACGATCGCGACCTGCTCACCCTCGAGGAGGTTCGCCGCGTCGAGCAGATCGGCGTCCACGGTCACCGACCCCACGTAGTGCAGGTTCGCCTCGGTCACGGTGGCGCGGTGGATCTTGCTGGTCATCATGGTGCGGAGCATTACTGTGCCTCCTCCAGGAATCCGGTTCCGATGGCGATGCCGACGTTGTCGAGCAGCCGGGTGGTCCCCACCCGGGCCGCCACCAGCAGCCGGCCGTCGCCCTTCTCGGGCGCCGCGCCCAGGTCCGGCGCGCGCAGCTGCAGGTACTGCACGTCGATCTCCGGGCGTGCGGCGAGCACCTCGTTCGCGGCGGCCAGGATGGCGCTCTCGCCGCCCTGCGCGGCGTAGGCACCGGCCAGCAGCGCCGCGGAGAGGGCGGTAGCGGTCTCCCGCTCGGTCTCGGAGAGGTACACGTTGCGTGAACTCATCGCCAGGCCGTCGGGCTCGCGGACGGTGGGAACGCCCACGATCCTGACGTCCATGTTCAGGTCGGTGACCATCTGCCGGACCAGGACCAGTTGCTGGTAGTCCTTCTCGCCGAAGTAGGCGGCGTTCGGCCGGACGATGTTCAGCAGCTTGTTGACCACGGTGAGCATCCCGGCGAAGTGCGTCGGGCGGCTGTCGGCCTCCAGTCCCAATCCCGCGGGGCCGGGGTGCACGGTGGTGCGCGGGCCGTTGGGGTACATGTCGGCGGCCGATGGCGCGAAGACCAGTTCCACGCCGGCGGCGCGCAGCTTCTCCACGTCGGCGTCCAGCGTGCGCGGGTAGGCGTCGAGGTCTTCACCCGGCCCGAACTGCAGCGGGTTGACGAAGATCGAGACCACGACCACGGCACCGGTGAGCTTGGCGGCGTGCACCAGTTCCAGGTGTCCGGCGTGCAGCGCTCCCATGGTGGGCACCAGGGCCACCTGCTTGCCGGTGGAGCGCAGTGCGGCGGCCACCTTGGTGACCTGCGCCGGGTCGTGGTGCACGGTCAACTGGCCGGGCACGTAGGGGCGGGCGGGTGCGCTCATGAGGGCTCCTGAGTCGGCGTGAGAACCGGGTCGATGGCTGAGGATGTTCCGGATTGTGCTGCGGCACGCCGCGACTGGGCGCGGTAGGCGTCGGCGAGGGCGGGGTCGACGGCGCCCAGGGCATCCAGGTGCCGGGCGACGGTCCGGTGGTCGCCGCGGGCGGCCGGCCCGGTGAGTGCGGCGGCGCCGCTGCGCAGGGCGTTGTCGAGGGCCGCGCGCGCCAGCGGGGCGAGCACCCGTTCGGCCGGGCCGGTCCGGGTCCCGCCCTGGAACTCGGGATCATCACGGCCGATCCCGGCGGCGAGGGCGGCGCGCAGCGCGAGGACGGCGTCGTCGATCAGGGCGACCAGGTGGTTCGCCCCGTGTGCCAGCGCCGCGTGGTAGAGCGGCCGGGCGGTCTCCGGGACACGGACCGGTTCCGCGCCGATCTCGAGCGCCAGTGCCTGCCCCACGGCGTGACCGACCTCGTCGGTGGCGGTGATCCCGATGCAGCACGACTGCAGGCGCACGGAGTCCTCGTCGGTGTCGACGAAGGTCATGGCCGGGTGGAAGGCGCTGGTGGTGCAGCCCAGCCGGGCCAGCGGATCGAGTACGCCGACGCCGAGTGCGCCCGAGGTGTGCAGCACGATCGCCGACGGGTTGATCGCGCCGGTGAGCTCCTCGACCAGTGCGGCCAGTTCGGTGTCCGGGACGGCGAGGACCAGTAGTTCGGCCTGCGCGGCGACCTGCTCAGGGGCAGCGATCACGGCCTCGGGCAGGCCGCGGGCGGCGCGGGCGGTGGCAGCCGGCGACGGGGCGCTCACGGCGGTCACGATGTGGCCGACGCGTTCGAGGGCGACGCCGAGGGCGGTACCGACCCGGCCGGCCGAGATCACGCCGACGGACAGCCGCGCGGGCGTCGGGGGATTGGGTATGCCCGCGAGCGGGTCGTGCCTGCTCTGCGAGTCCGAGAACTCAGGCATGGGCGTGTGCCTCCAAAGGTCGTTCCAGTCCCGCATCGCGGGTACCAGACGGTCAGCGCAAGGCTATTCCTCGCTGCTCGACGGTGGCAATCGGGTGTGAGCTAACTCATCACTCGGGCTTGCGGCGCCGTCCGCCCTGGCTGCGCTCGGTATCGGCGTTCATCCGCGCGATCAGATCGGCCACGGTGCTGCCGGAGGTGTGCTGGCCGGTGTGCTCGCTCTGCTCCTTCGACGTGCCCTGATCCTGAGGCGCCTCGGGCTGGGACGGGGCGGACTGCTGCGGCTGGAACGACGGCTGCGCGGGCGGGGCCGCGAAGCCGTGCGCTGCGGGGGCACCCGGCCCCTGCTGGGGTCCGGGCTGGGGTCCGGGCTGTTGTCCCGGCTGGGGTCCGGAGGTGGGGGTGTACGGACGCGGGGGGAACGGCGGACGGTACCCGGACTGCGGAGCCATCGGGACGAACGGCTCGGCGGTGGTGGGGTCGATGTGCTCGACGTGTTCCACATCCACCGGCTGCGACTCCCGGGCACCGGCGCCGCTGGAAGCGGCCTCGTCGACGTCGTCGGGGACGACCTCGAAGACCATCGTCGGCGACTCCCGGCGCGGCGCCGCACCGGGATCCTGTCCGGCGCCCGGCGCGGACGGCACGGTGAATCCCGAGCCCTGCGAGTTGTTGAAGCCCGGCTGCCCCGGCCGGCCGGTCTGGGCGTTCCCGGGCTCCTGCGGGCCGGACGCCGACGGTGCGGCGGACGCGGCGCCGTAGTAGTCGTCGACGTCGGCGACCTGGTCCGGGACGCCCGCGAAGTCCTGCTGGGCACGGAACCGGTCGTCGTCCTCGAAGACCGACTTGCTGCGCTGCGCGGCCAGGGCGCGCTGCTCGGCGGCCGCGTACAGCTCCTGGTACGACGGCCCCAGGTCGCGGCCCAGCAACTCCTCCAGGTTGGCGCGCAGTGCCAGCACCTCGGACTTGAGCGCGGTGAGCTCCTCATTGGCCTCGTCACGCACCTCGGCGCGGATCTCCCGCTCGACCTGCAGCTCGTACTCGCGGCGCGCGCTGATCTCCCGTTCGAGCTGCAACTCGTAGACGGTCTTGAGGCCGCTCTCCTTGGACTCCGCGGCGCGCAGGTCGCGGGTGTACCGGGCGATCAGGAAGGCGGCGATCACCAGGCCCCAGACCAGCAGGATCAGCGCGACCAGTCCCCACCGACGGTCATCGGAGAAGACCCACATACCGGTGCCGATCACGGCCAGCACGATCACTGCACCCAGCATCCACTGCCCGGCGCCGCCGCTCGAGCGGCGCGGGGCACGCTTGCGTGAATTCGGGATGTTGGGTTGCGTCATGATCGCGACCTTACCGTTTACCTGCGGTCGATACCTTCAGGCCGGGGAGGTGTCGGCCGGCTGATCGTCCGGATCGTCCGGGGTGCGACAGCACCGTTCCAGCCACAACGCCGCCGCCAGCAGCAGCATCGCCCCCACCAGGCCGATCCAGGCGCCGGGGCGATCGGCGTGCGTGGCCGCCAGGCGCGCTCCCCCGGCGTACAGGTACACCAGGGCTCCGCCGAAGAATCCACCCGCCACCGCGCCCAGGTACGCCGACGCCTTGGCCAGGGCCAGCGCCCGTGCCACCGCGATCGGATGGATCCGGCCACGGCCCATCCCCACCTCGCCGTCGCCGATCCGCGCCCGCACCACCTGCGCGATGTACAGGTCGGCGGCGGCGATGCCGTACAGCAGGGCACCCGCCCAGACCGGGATGATCGGTGCGGCGACCCCATCCGCCACCAGGTACACCCCGATGCCCACACCGACGACGATCAGGGCCGTCTCGATCCAGGTGGTGGGGCGCACCGTCGGACCGCCCGGCTCCTCGTCCTGCGGGGCCCGCCCCGATCCGGTTCCGGTGGCACTCACAGTGCGGTCACCTCCGCCGCCTCCGCCGCGGGCAGCTCCGCGAGCAGGTCCGCGACGGGGCCGCGCCCGGGAAGCTCGGCGTGCGGGTCCAGCTCCAGCCACGGGACCAACACGAAGGCGCGCTGATGTGCTCGCGGGTGCGGAACGGTGAGCTCGGGATCGTCGGAGTGCACCGGCTCGCCGCCGTCCCAGACCGCGATCACGTCGACGTCCAGCGTCCTCGGTCCCCAGCGCACCTCGCGGACCCGTTCGGCGACCGCCTCCTGCTCACGGGCGAAGGCCAGCCACCCGGCGGCGTCCCGCGCGGGGTCGTCGGCGAGCACCGTGGCATTGATGAAATCGTCCTGCTCGACCCCGCCCCACGGCGGCGTGCGGTACAGCGCGGAGGCTCGCACCAGAGCCGGTCCGAGCGCGTCGATCGCGGTGCGCACCGCCGTCGCGGCGTCACCCAGGTTGGCTCCGAACGAGAGCACCGCGGCGGTCACTGCGCGCTCCTGCCGGCCCGGGAGCGGCGCGCGACCACGGCCACATCGGCGAAGGTCAGCGGGATCGGTGCGGACGGCTTGTGCACGGTGACCTCCACCGCGTACACCTTCGGATCGGCGGCGATCCGGTCGGCGATCTCCGCCGCCACCGTCTCGATCAGGTCCCGCGGCGGGCCGGCCACGATGTCGTGGGCGAGCTGCGCCAACGCCCCGTAGTCGACGGTGTCGCCGAGGTCGTCGGAGGCGGCGGCGGGCCGGGAGTCGACCCAGAGCACCAGGTCCACGATGAACTCCTGGCCGTCGCGGCGTTCGTGGGCGAAGACACCGTGGTTGCCGCGCACCCGCAGCCCGGTCAGTTCGATCCGGTCGGCCATCTCAGGCACCGCCCGCGCGCCAGGCCGAGCTGACCGCGATCGCATCCGCGGACGAGCGCACGTCGTGCACTCGCACCCCCCACACCCCGGCCTGGGCGGCCAGCGCGGAGATCGCGGCGGTGGCCACCTCACGCCCGGCGGGTTCGCGTCCGCCGAGCAACTCGCCGAGGAACCGTTTGCGGGAGGCACCCACCAGCACCCGGTGACCGGTCTGCACCAGCACGTCCAGATCACGCAGCAGGGCCCAGTTGTGGGCGGCGTTCTTCGCGAATCCCAGGCCCGGGTCCAGCACGATCCGGTCGGGCGCGATGCCCGCGGCGATCGCGGCGTCCGCCTGCCGGAGCAGTTCGTCGCGCACCTCGGTGACCACATCCCCGTAGTCGGTGACCTCGTGATGGATGCCGGCCCAGGTGTCGGCTCCGGGCGCCCCCGGGCTGGGACGCCAGTGCATGAGGATCCAGGGCGCGGCGGAATCCGCGACCACGGAGGTCATCTCCGGGTCGGCGAGACCGCCGGAGACGTCGTTGACGATCGCAGCTCCGGCCTCGAGGGCAGCGGCCGCGACGGATGCGCGCATGGTGTCCACCGAGACCGCGATGCCGTCCGCGGCGAGCGTCTCGATCACCGGGACCACGCGGTCCCGTTCGATCTCGGCGGGTACCCGGTGCGCGCCGGGCCGGGTCGATTCGCCGCCCACGTCCACGATCGCGGCACCGTCGGCGACCAGCGCCCGGGCCCGGGCGACGGCGGCCTCGGGATCGAGGTAGCGGCCACCGTCGGAGAAGGAGTCGGCGGTCACGTTCACCACGCCCATCACGAGCGTCCGGTCGGCCCGGGGCTGCGCCGTCATCAGCGGCGCAGGATCAGATCGAGCGCCTCGGCGCGGGAGGTCGCACTGTCCTTGAAGGCACCGCGCACCGCGGAGGTGGTGGTGCTGGCGCCCGGCTTGCGGATACCGCGCATCGCCATGCACAGGTGCTCGGCCTCGATCACCACGATCACACCGCGCGGATCGAGTTTGCGGACCACGGCGTCGGCGATCTGTGCGGTGAGCCGCTCCTGCACCTGCGGCCGCTTGGCGTACAGGTCCACCACCCGGGCCAGTTTGCTCAGCCCGGTGACCCGGCCGCTGGGGCCGGGCAGGTAACCGACGTGCGCGACGCCGTGGAAGGAGACCAGGTGGTGCTCGCAGGTCGAGTACATCGGGATGTCCTTGACCAGCACCAGCTCGTCGTGATCCTCCCCGAAGGTGGTGTCGAGCACGGTGTCCGGATCGGTGTGCAGGCCCGCGAAGACCTCTGCGAAGGCGCGAGCCACCCGCTCCGGGGTCTGGGTGAGCCCCTCCCGGTCCGGGTCCTCACCGACGGCGATCAGCAGTTCCCGGACCGCGTCCACGGCGCGCTGGTGATCGAACGGGGCGACCGCGGCCCCGAAGTCAGCGGCCATCGTCGCTCGATCGGTCCGTGCCGGACTGCTCCCCGCCCTGCTGTGCGGTGTCACCCGGTGAGGGCTGCGGCTGCTGGGGCTGCTGCGGGGGCCACCCGGGCGCAGACCATCCGGCCGGGGCGCCGTAATCGGGCCGGCTGCCCTGGTGCCGCTCCCCGGGCTGACCGTACTGACCCGGCTGGTTGTACGGGCCCGGCTGGTTGTACTGGCCGGGCTGGGCCTGCGGGTACTGCGGACCGGGGTAGCCCTGCGGGCCGCCCCACTGGTACCCGGGCTGACCGTAACCCTGCGGCGCCTGGCCCGACGGTGCGCCCGCCTGCTGCCCGGGAACCGGCCACGATCCCGGTCCGACGGGGGCCGGCTGACCCCACTGCCCGTTCGGGCTGTTCTGCCCGTTCGGGCTGTTCTGCCCGGTCGGACTGTTCTGGCTGTTCTGGCCTGCGGCCACCAGGCTCTGCTGCTCGGCCATGCGGCGTTCGGCGTCCTCGTCCACCGGCGGCCACGGCTCGCCCTTCTCGATCGCGATCTCCTTCGGAGTCTTGATCGGAGGCTTGTTCGACGGGGTACGGCTGCCGAAATCGTCGAACTGGGTGATCCGCGGACGCTTCTCCACGGACTCGAAGATCCGCTCCAGATCCTTGCGGACCAGGGTCTCCTTCTCCAGCAACTCACCCGCGAGCACGTCGAGCACATCGCGGTACTCGGTGAGGATCGCCCAGGCCTCGGTGTGCGCGGCCTCGATCAGCGAGCGCACCTCCTCGTCGATCTGCGCCGCCACGGCGTCGGAGTACTGCGCCCCGCCGCCCATGCCGCGGCCCAGGAACGGGTCGCCCTCGTCCTGTCCGTACTTCACCGCACCCAGGCGCGCACTCATGCCGTACTCGGTGACCATGGCGCGCGCGATCTTGGTGGCCTGGTCGATATCGCTGGACGCGCCGGTGGTGGGCTCGGCGAAGACCAGTTCCTCGGCGGCGCGACCACCCATCGCGAAGATCAGCCGGCCGATCATCTCGTTCCGGGTGTACATGCCCTTGTCGTTCTCCGGCACGGCCAGCGCATGGCCACCGGTCCGGCCGCGGGCCAGCACCGTCACCTTGTACACCGGGTCCAGGCCGTCGGTGGCCCAAGCCGCCAGGGTGTGCCCGCCCTCGTGGTACGCGGTGACTTTCTTCTCGTGTTCGGAGATGATCCGGTTCTTGCGGCGCGGGCCGCCGACGACACGGTCCACCGCCTCCTCGAGGGTCGGTGCGGTGATGACCGCACCGTTCTCGCGGGCGGTGAGCAGCGCCGCCTCGTTGATCACGTTGGCGAGGTCGGCGCCGGACATGCCGGGGGTGCGCTTGGCCAGTCCGTCGAGGTCTGCATCGGGCGCGAGCGGCTTGCCCTGCGCGTGCACGTTGAGGATCGCCTTCCGGCCGGCCATGTCCGGGTTCGAGACCGGGATCTGACGGTCGAAGCGGCCCGGGCGCAGCAGCGCCGGATCGAGGATGTCGGGCCGGTTGGTGGCGGCGATCAGGATGATGCCCTGCCGGTCGCCGAAGCCGTCCATCTCCACCAACAGCTGGTTGAGGGTCTGCTCGCGTTCGTCGTGACCGCCGCCGAGGCCGGCGCCGCGCTGGCGGCCGACCGCGTCGATCTCGTCGACGAAGATGATGCAGGGACTGTTCTCCTTGGCCTGCTCGAACAGATCGCGCACGCGGGAGGCGCCGACACCGACGAACATCTCCACGAAGTCCGAGCCGGAGATGGTGAAGAACGGCACCCCGGCCTCACCGGCGACGGCGCGGGCGAGCAGCGTCTTACCGGTGCCGGGCGGGCCGTAGAGCAGCACGCCCTTGGGGATCTTCGCGCCGAGTGCCTGGTAGCGGGCCGGGTTCTGCAGGAAATCCTTGATCTCGTTGAGTTCCTCGACGGCCTCGTCGGCGCCGGCGACGTCGGAGAAGGTGGTCTTGGGCATGTCCTTGGTGAGCTGCTTGGCCTTGCTCTTACCGAAGCCCATCACCCCACCGCGGCCACCGCCCTGCATCCGGTTCATCAGGAAGAAGAACAGGCCCACCAGCAGCAGGATCGGCAGCAGCGTGAACAGCAGCATCGAGATCCAGGGCGATTCCTGGGTCACGTTGGTGGTGTACGGCACGGACTTGCCGTCCGAGGTCTTCGCGTCCTGGACCTCGCCGAGGATGTCCCGCGCGGCCCCGGCGGGGTACTTGGTGAAGACCTTGGTGGCACCGTCGGTGCCGTTCTCGCCGTCGACGGCCTTGGCGAGGGTCACGCGCAGGGTCTGCTCGCGATCGTCGATCTGCACGTCGGTGACGTTCTTGGCATCGAGCTGCGCGACCACGAGCGAGGTGGGAACGCCCTTGGTGTACTCGCGGTTGCTCCCGCCGACCATGGTGAACGCCCAGACCAGCAGCACGAAGGTGGCGATGATCGCCAGGGTGCGGATGAGAGATTTCCGTTTCATATGGCTTCGCCTCGCGGCTCGTCAGTCCTTCTTCTTCCGGCGCGCGGATCGCCGCGCAGGGTCGACTCCCCAGATTACCGTGCAGGGCCGGGGTGGAAGCGGTCCCGGGCTGCGCTCAGGGCGAACAACCCGCTATGCCTCGATCTCGGCGGCCAGCGCCAGCAACGCGGCCTCCCCGCCCGGCCGGGCGATCAATTGCACACCCTCGCCGAGGAAGGGCACCGTCATCGCGGGCCAGCCGACCAGGTTCCACAGCGCCGGGAACGGCGCGTACGCCAGGCTGCTCAGCACACTCGCCACCCAGGGCGACTGCGAGTACCGGCGGGCCCGGACCGGGCGGCGCGCGAGCGCCGGGGAGATCAGGACGTCGATCCGCTCGGCGGCGAAGAAGCGCAGCAGTGCGGACTCGATGCGTACAGCGTCCGCGGGCCGGACCAGGCCGCGACGGATCGCCACCCGGCCGAGGGCGGCGTGCCGACGGGTTCGGGCCTGCAACAGGCTCGGGTCGGCGCCGCGAGCGATCAGGTCGTCGGCGTCGGTGGCGGCGCCCGCGACCCACCGGGCCAGCACCGGCAGGGGTGAAGCGGGGTACGGCACGGCGACCTCGTGGACCGAGTGCCCGTGCTCGCGGAGCCGTTCGGCGGCGCCGTGCACCGACCGGGTGATCGCGGCTGCGGTGAACGTGACCGCCGTCGGGCGGTTGCAGCCCAGTCCCACCCGCAGGCCGGTGGCGTCACCGATCCGCGCCAGCTCGGGTCGTCCGGCCAGTACCGACAGGCCCAGCGCGGCGTCGCCGACGGTGCGGGTGATCGGGCCGTTCTCGGCCATCCCGAACCAGCTCGTCGGTCCGAGGTCGGACGGGACCACACCCCGCCCGGGTTTGATGGCGACGGTGCCGGTGCACGCGGCCGGACCGCGCAGCGAGCCGAGTCCGTCGTTGCCGTGCGCCAGCGGGACGTGTCCGGCGGCCACCACCGCCGCGCTGCCCCCGGAGCTGCCGCCGGCAGTGCGTCCGGGACGGTGCGGATTGTCCACCGGGCCGGACGGGTCATCGGTCATCGCCCACAGGCACAGTTCCGGGACCCGGGTCAGGCCCACCACCACCGCACCCGCGGCGCGCAGGCGCTTGACCACCGGATGGTCGCTCTGTTGCGCGGGCAGCGCGGCGCCGCACTGTTCGGAGACCCCGTCCAGGGTGCGGTGGCCGGAGACGGCCACGTTGTCCTTGACCGCGATCGGCACCCCGGCCAGGGGCAGCGAGTAGCGGTCGGGGCGTCCGTCCACGGCCGCCGCCTCGGCCAGGGCGCGTTCGGCCCGCAGCACCCGCCAGCCGTGCACCTCGTCGTCACCGATCCGGGCCAGCGTCTCGCGGGTGATCTCGACGGCGCTCTGCCGTCCCGATCGCACCCGCTCGGCGGTGGCCACGGCGGTGGCCGGGGTCATTCGCTGTAGACCTTGGGCTCCAGGATGCCGATGTAGGGCAGGTCGCGGTAGCGCTCGGCGTAGTCGAGGCCGTAGCCGACGACGAACTCGTTGGGGATGTCGAAGCCGACCCACTTCACGTCGACCTCCACCCGCACCGCGTCTGGCTTGCGCAGCAGGGTGACCACCTCGAGCGAGTTGGGCTGGCGGGTCGCGAGGTTGCGCAGCAGCCAGCTCAGGGTGAGGCCGGAGTCGATGATGTCCTCGACGATCAGCACGTCGCGGCCGGCGATGTCGCGGTCGAGGTCCTTGAGGATGCGCACCACACCCGAGCTGGAGGTCGACGAGCCATAGCTCGAGACCGCCATGAACTCCAGCTGCGTGGGCACCGGCAGCGCCCGCGCCAGGTCGGTCACGAACATGACCGCGCCCTTGAGCACCGTGATCAGCAGGAGGTCGGAGTCGCCCTCCCGGGAGCTGTACCGCTCCGCGATCTCGGCGGCCAGTTCCGCCGTCCGCTGCTTGATCTGCTCTTCCGTGAGCACCGTCGAGGCGATGTCTCCCGCGTACAACTCACCCGTGCCGTTCACCACGCTCTCAGGATGCCACCTGCCCGGGTCACCTGCAGCCGCCGCCCCGCACTTCCGCCCGGCACCGCGGTCGGGCCCTGCCCGTGCCAGTCGGTGACGAGTGCGTCCACCGCGGTCAGGTGTTTGGCGGTCAGTGCCCGGGCGCCGCACTGGGCCAGCCAGGCGCGGATCGCGCGAATCCGCAGTGCAGCGGGCAATTCCGTCAGTTCGGACACCGGCAGGTGCGGGCCCGACGGTGCTGGGGCGAGCGCGTCGAGGGCCTCGTTGTCGGCACGCAGTGAAGCCGCCGTGCGCGCCAGGGACGGTGCGACTCCCCCGCCGAGCACCTCCTCCAGCAGCGGCAGCACCTCGGTGCGCAGCCGCACCCGGGTGAACCGGGGGTCGAGGTTGTGCGGGTCCTCCCACGGATGCAGGCCGAGCTCGGTGCAGGCCCGGCGGGTCTCGTCGCGCCGGACGCCGAGCAGGGGTCTGCCGTACGGCGGGGCCCACGGCGCCATCCCGGCGAGCGAGCGGGCTCCGCTACCACGGCCGAGACCGAGCAGTACGGTCTCGGCCTGGTCGTCGAGCGTGTGTCCGAGCAGGACCGGCGATCCGTCGCGGGCGGCGTCGAGGGCGCGGTACCGAGCGGTGCGGGCCGCCGCCTCCGGTCCGCCGGCACCGTCGACCTGCACGGTGAGCACCTGCGCGCGGAGCACCCCGAGGTCCCGCGCGGTGGCGGCGGCGCGCTCGGCGACCGCGGCGGAACCGTCCTGCAGACCGTGGTCGACCACCAGCGCGACGGTGTCCAGCCCCGCGGCCAGTGCGCCGGTGAGCAGGGCGAGCGAGTCCGCGCCGCCGGACAGCGCGACCGCCACCTCGGAGCGTCCCGGCGCGGCCGACGCCCGGTACTCGTGCCACCAGGTCTCGACCGCCCGCCGCACCCGCAGCGCCGCCGGACCGGGGCGGTTCACGGCTCCGCGCCGCCCAGCACCCGCCGGACCCAGCGGTCCGGATGGTCGAGCTCCTGCGCCAGCGGCAGGCTCTGCGGACCGGACCAGACGGTGTTGAACCGCTCCATCCCGACCTGCCCGATCACGGCGTCGACGAACTTCTTGCCCCGCACGTACTGGGCGATCTTCGCGTCCATGCCGAGAATCACCCGCAGCATCCGCTGGATCGGGTTCGACGGTGCCTCCCGGCGCCGGTCGAAGGCGGCGCGGATGCTGCTCACGGTGGGGATCACAGACGGTCCGACCGCGTCCATCACGTGGTCGGCGTGCCCTTCGAGCAGGGTGCCGAGCATCATCAGCCGCTCCACGGCGGCGTACTGCTCGGGGCCTGCGACCACCTGCAGGACCCCGATCAATCCGCTCTGCCGCTCGTCCGCGGACAGGCCGCGGCTCACTCGCGCCAGCAGGTCGGCGACGGTGCCGCTGCCACTGCCGGTGAGCGCCGCGACGTTCTCCCGCATGTAGTCGGCGAGCCACGGGTTCGCGCCGAACTGCACCCGGTGCGTCACCTCGTGCAGGCACACCCACATCCGGAAGTCGTCCGGCTTGAGCCGGAGCGCCCGTTCGACGGTGATCACGTTGGGGACCACGAGCAGCAGTTCACCGCCAGGTACACCGAACGGGTCGTACTGGCCGAGGACCGATCCGGAGATCAGTCCGAGCACGGACCCGGCCTGCACCCCGGCCACTCGCGCGGCCAGCCCCGGGGGGCGGGCGTCGTCGTCCTCGATCAGGGCTTCCATCGACCGGGTGGCGGCGGTGATCCACTCCCGCCGGTCGACGGTGCGGGCGGGCGGCATGTGCGCAGGAGTCGGCAGGCCGGTGACGGTGCGGACGTGGTCCTCGGCGGTGGCGGCGTACTCGAGCAGTTGGGCGGCGGCGCGTTCGCGGGTGTAGGCGGTGGTCGCCGGGCCGCGTCCGAGTGCACCCGCCACCTTGCGGCCGGCCGCTGCGGCGAGCGGCCAGTCGACCTGGGTGCGGGGACTCGGCGCAGTCATGGCGCCGCGCCGCATCCGCAGCCGCGGAGCGCGGCGGTGACCGCGTCCATGGCGGGCCGCGCCACGTCGACGGGGGTCCCGGAGGACATCAGGGTGAAGGTGAGCACCGCACCGTCGCGCCCGGTGACGTAGCCGGCGAGCGTGGAGACACCGGACAGACTGCCGGTCTTGGCCCGCACGAATCCGGCGCCGGGCCGGTTGGCGGTGACGTACCGGTCGGCGAGGGTGCCGGTGGCACCGGCGACGGGCAGCAGGTCCAGCAGGGGCCGCAATTGCGGCTTGGCGGGACTCGCGGCGGCGGTGACGACGGCGTCGAGCACCTTCGCCGGGATCCGGTTGAGCGAGGACAGCCCGCTGGTGTCGGACAGTTCGACCCCGGTGAGGTCGAAGCCGCCGCCGCGAAGGGCGCCGAGGACGGCGCGGGTGGCGCCGTCGAAGGAGGCGGGCTGGCCGCTGGCGATGGCCAGTTCCCGGCCGATGGTCTCGGCGAGCACGTTGTCCGAGTGCACCAGGGCGTCGTGCAGGCGGGTGCTCAGCGGTGCACTGCTGACCGAGGCGAGCGGGGCCGCACCCTGCGGCGCGCTGCCGGCGATCACCGCTGAGGCGGGCAGGCCCAGGCCCGCGGCGAGCGCGCGGCCGGCGGCCAGCGCCGGGTCGGGAACACGCGGCGAGTAGTCCTCGGCGGGTTTGATGCGCCCGGAGTCAAGGATCAGCGGGCCGATCGGGGTGATGTCGCCGCCGGCGATGTCGGCGCGGTCCCAGCCGGCCGCGAAATCGGATCCGACGTAGTGCGAGGTGTCCACCAGCACCCGTTCGATCGGGGCGCCCTTGCGTTTGACCTGCGCGATCAGGTCCGAGATCTTCGGTGCGTCGGAGAACAGCGAGGTGGCACCGGCGCGCAGGGTGGGGTCTCCCCCGCCGACCAGGACCACGTCACCCGGGCGCGGACCGGCGACCACCGTGGTGGCGATCCGGCTGTCGAGCGGCATGGTGAGCAGCGCGGCGGCGGCGGTGAGCACCTTGGTGGTGGACGCGGGGGTGCGGGGTCGCTCGGAACCGCGCTGCCAGAGCACGGTGCCGGAGGTCGCGTCCGCGATCACACCGGTCAGATCCCCCAGATCGGGGTTGCGCAGCGCGCCGGCGATCTGGGTCTCGACGCCACCGGCGGTGGGGGCGATCCCCGGGACGACGGCGCTGAGCGCGGGCCGGTAGTCGGGTTCGGCGGGACGGGGTGGCACCGCGGCGGCGAGGTCCCGCCTGTCCTTGTAGACGCCGTAGCCGACGATGGCCGCGACGGTGCCCACCACGACCAGCGTCAACACCAGTACGGTGATCGCCAGCCGCGTCAGGGTTCGCCGGATCCGGAAGCGTCGCACCGCACCACCCTAACGGCAGTGCGGGTGAGTATTCTCAGCGTGCATGGTTGACGCGAGCGAAGGGAAACAATGAGCGTCGAATTCGAGGTCACCGTCGAGATCGCCAAGGGCTCGCGGAACAAGTACGAGGTGGACCACAAGACCGGTCGCCTGAAGCTGGACCGGTACCTGTACACTTCCTTCGGTTACCCCACTGATTACGGCTACATCGAGGACACCCTCGGTGAGGACGGCGATCCGCTGGACGCGCTGGTCCTGCTGCAGGAGTCGGTGATCCCGGGTTCGCTGGTGGACTGCCGCGCGATCGGCATGTTCAAGATGGAGGACGAGAAGGGCGGCGACGACAAGGTTCTCGTGGTGCCCGCCGGCGATCCGCGCTGGGACTCGGTCCAGGACATCGGTGACATCGACAAGTTCGAGCTGGATGCGATCGAGCACTTCTTCGTGCACTACAAGGATCTCGAGCCGGGCAAGTTCGTGAAGGGTTCGAGCTGGGTCGGCAAGGCTGAGGCGGAGAAGGAGATCGCCGCGTCGGTCGCTCGCGCCGAGACCGCGGCCGAGGAGCACTGACCGGCAACCCTGTTGCCGGGAAACCGGAAGCGGCGGCGAGGATCTCCTCGCCGCCGCTTTTAGTGTTCGGTCAGAGCTTCGCGGCGACCCGCCGGATCATGTCCTCGAATCCGGGCCGGTCGATCGTGCCGTCGGCAGCCGCATTGGCGTTGAGCATCACCGTCACCCCGCCCTTGGTGAAGTACGCCGACGATCCGGCGGCGGTCTTGTCCCCGTCCTTGCGGGTGATGTCGAAGACGAATCCGGTGGCGCCGTCGGTGCCCGCGGGCAGGTCCTTGCGAACGGTCTCCTGCTTGAGCGGCCCGAAACCGACCTGGGCGCATTCGCCGGTGCCGGCGGCCTCGAAGATAGCGGGGGCGACGTCGCCCGGCAGCAGGGTGATGCCGTAGAGCACGGCCTCGCCCTTGCGGACCGTCTGCTGCACACCGGACTTGACGGTCGCGGCGACCTCCTGCTGCGCCTTGAGGTTCTTGTCCTTGCAGGCCGCGGGTTCGACGGTGGCGTCCTGGACCTGTTGCACCGCCTGCAGAGCGGTCATCATGGCGCTGTCCGCGGGCACGGTGTCCAGGGTCAGCCCGGCGGGCACGTCCTGGGCGGTGAGCGCCTTGGCCGGTTCGACGGTGGGCGCGCCACTCGACGGGGCCCGGCTCGAGGACGCGGTCCCGTCCGCGCCGCCGCAGGCGGTCAGCACCAGACCGGTGGCGGCCAGTGCGGTGGCGATGGCCGCGACGCGGCGGGGTGGACAGGTCTGGTCAATGCGGCGCAACGGCTTCTCCTGCCGATCGGGTGCGGGGATCGAGTGCGAAATATGTCGGATTCTACCGAGTTCGTGCCAGCGCGGCTGCGGCGAACTCGGGGTAGTGCCCCGTGATTATCGCGCGGCGCGCGCCGGCGGCGAGTGCGGCGAAGAAGTGCTCGTTGTGCAGGGTGCACAGGGTCACCGCGAGCCCTTCGTTGGCGGCGAGCAGGTGGTGGATGTAGGCGCGGGTGAACTCGTCGGTCCGGTTGGGTGAGCCCTCCCGCGGCGCGGCGGGGTCCAGCGGCCGGAAGTCGGCGCGCAGCGCGGGATCGGTGAGGTCGAGCATTCCCTCCGAGGTGAACACCGTGCCCTGGGCGCCGAGCCGGGCGGCGGCGACACCGTCGATCAGGTCCACGCCCGCCTCGACCGCGGCGAGCAGTTCCGCCGTGGTGCCCACCTGCGGCAGGTACCGCGGTGCATCGTCACGCAGGCCCGCGATCGCTCCGGCGACCGCGTCGGTGATCGGGGCCCCACTCGGGACTTCGATCCGGTACCCGCCGAAGCCGAGCCCACCCTGCTGCCGATCGTCGTCGGAGAGCCGGGACAGCGTGCGGGCGGTGCGCTCGCACGCCCGTGGGTCCGCTCCGCCGGTGACCACACCCCACAGTGACCGTGCGACCCGCCGGTCGGCGCACTGCCAGGCGTGCTCGGAGAGGGCCCGGCGCGCCCAGTGTTCGGTGCGGGCCGGGTGCGACGGGTCGGCCGGGGCGAAGGCGATTCCGGCGTCCATCCGGTGCGCGATCCGCACCACGTCCTCGGGCTGCCACAGGTGCGGTGAGCCGTTGAGCCGGCCGCGGAAGGAGATCCCCTCATCGGTGATCCGGGTCCTGCGCTGCCGCGCGATCGCGGAGACACCGGTATCGCCGAAGACGGGTCCGGCCCAGGCCATCGCGGCGCCGACGCCACCGGCGCCCTCGATCACCTCGGTGCCGGGTTGCAGGTACAACTCGTGCAGGTCCACCACCAGCGCCTGAGTGCCCAGCCGGCGGAGCTCCGACGGGGTGAGACCGGCGATCGCGCCCCGTCCGGCCACGGGCAGGTAGGCGGGCGTGGCGATCTCGCCGTGCGGGGTGTCGAGCCTTCCGGCACGCGCTCCGCGGGGTCCGCGGGCGTCGACGGTGAACCGGGTGGGGTCGACGATGCCGGACTCACGGAGCCGGGTGTGGCCGGCGATGGCCCGGTATCCGGTGCGCAGTTCGGCGAGTTCGGCGGCGAGAGCGGCGTTCTCCGCGCGCAGTTCGCTCAGCTCCGCGGCGGGGGTGGCCACGCGTGCGGTCACGGGCTCGGATTCGGGCTCGGTCATGGGCTCCAGTCTGGCCGATACCGGGTCCGGGGTCGAACCGCGGGTCAGGCCTCGCGCAGCAGCTTGAGCGCCTGCTCGAACTGGTCGAGGGCGCGGTCGCCGAGGGCGACGAATTGATCGATCTCCGCATCGGTCCACTCGGCGAGCAACGGCTGCAGCCGCTCGTTGCGCTGCGCCCGGATCTGAGCGAGCTTGTCGCGTCCGGCATCGGTCGCGGCGACCAGAGCGGCACGCCGGTCCGACGGGTCCGGGGTGCGTTCGGCGTACCCGAGGCCGGTCAGCGTGCTCACGTAGCGGCTGGCGGTCGACGGGTCCGTGTGGATCTGCTCGGCGAGCACCGAGGACCGCATGGGCCCCTCCTTGTCCAGGGCGAACAGTGCTGCGTAGGCGGCGAGTTCGACTCCGTCGGGCGCCACGACGTTCCGGGTGACGGCGGCATGCCGTTCCTTGAGCCGGGTCAGCTCACCGATCACGCGGACGATCCCTTCGATCCGCTCCGCCCTCGCCTGGTCCATCACGCCTCCACCACGAACTCCCCGGCGCCGTGCCGGAGTTTGAGAATACTGAAACCGGAAACCCGAAAACTACGTGCAGTCTACAACTGTTTTAGAGGTGGCACGATCACCGTCGCCACCGCTCAGCCGCAGGTCCGCAACACCCGGGCTCCGGTCAACGCCACCAGAGTGTCGAAGTCGGTGCGGAAGATGGTGTCGTGGGTTCCCGCGGCGGCGTACAGGTCCGGGTAGTCCCGCAGCGACTCGTCGATCACCGTCACCAGCGGAGCCGGGTGCCCCACCGGTGATACACCGCCGATCACCTGCCCGGTGGCCGCCGTCACCTGCTCCGGCTGGGCGCGGGAGATCTTCGCGTGCCCGGTGCGCTGCGCCAGTGCAGCGGTGTCCACCCGGTGCCGCCCGCTCGAGAGCACGAGCAGCGGCTCGCCGTCGGCGAGGAAGATCAGGCTGTTCGCGATCGCGCCCACCTCGCAGCCCAGCGCCTCGGCCGCCTCGGCCGCCGTGCGGGCACCGTCGGGCACGTGGCGCACGGTGTCCGGGTGGCCCGCCTCGGCGAGGCGGGCGCGGACGGTCTCGGTACGGGGCGAGTACTGCTCGGTCACCCCGCCAGTATGCCGACGACGGCGCTACGCGGCCAGCAGCGTCGCGATCAGCTCCTCGGTGCGGGCACCGCCCACCGGCCGCAGCACCACCGCATCGGCGACCTCGGCCGCGTACACGTCCTCGATCAGCGACCTCAGCCCCGACGGGGTTCCCACGTACGTGATACCGCGGCCGGTGGCCGGAGGGGTGTAGCTGGCGCGGGCGTCCGCGGCCCGCTCGTCGATCACCACGTCCACCTCCAGCGCGACCGGGGCGGGCGCACGCCCCGCGCGGGCATCCTCGGCCCGCAGATGGCCGCGTTGCTTCTGCGCGATGCGCAGATCGGCGGCGCGCACCCGGGTCAGGTGTTGCGCCTGTCGGTCACCGTCGACGGTGACCAGGAGTGCGGGGCGGGGCACGGTCATTGCTGCCTCCTCGTGAGGACGTTCCGGGCGGACAGGTCTTCGAGGGCGCGCACCAGGCGGTGCACGTCCTTGTCGGTGGTGCCGAGACCGAGGCTGGCACGCACGGCACCGTCGTAGCAGCCGAGCCGGTCGACGACGGGGTGCGCGCAGAACTTCCCGTCGCGTACACCTATTCCGTGCGCGGCGGAGAGGTGCTCGGCCACCTGCCGGGGCGAGTACCCGTCGACGGTGAAGGCGACGATTCCCACTCGCTCGGTCGAGTCCTGCCAGATCCGGTAGGTGCGCACCCCGTCGATCGCCTGCAGAGATCCCAGCAGCAGATCGGTCAGCTGCTGCTCGTGGCGGGTCACGCTGTGCTCGCCGAGCTCGGTGATCGCGGTGCAGGCGGCGGCGATCGCGACCGCGCCCAGCACGTTCGGAGATCCGGCCTCGTGCCGGGCGGGCCCGGTGTGCCAGATCACCTCCACCGACTTCGCCGCCGGGGTGCCGATGACCTGCGCGCTGGCTCCGCCGCCGCAGCGGAACGGTTCGGCCTCGTCGAACCAGTCGGCCCGCCCCACCAGCACCCCGGAACCGAACGGGGCGTACAGCTTGTGCCCGGAGAAGGCGAGGTAGTCGATACCACTCTCACGCAGCGAGATCCGACGGTGCGGGACGAGTTGCGCACCGTCGACGGCGATCCGCGCGCCGTAGCGATGGGCCAGCGCCGCGAGCCGGCGGATCGGCAGCACCTCACCGGTGACGTTGGACGCTCCGGTCACGCTCAACAGGGCCGCGGGCCGGCGGCGCAGTTCCTTCTCGACCGCGTCCAGGGTGCCCTCGATCGACAATGGCGCACTGACCACACGAGCAGCGCCGGGGGCGGCGTGCGCGGGCCGGTCCGATTCCGCGATCCGCTTCCAGGGCAGGAGATTCGCATGGTGCTCGCAGTCCAGGACCACCACCTCGCCGGGTACGCAGTGTGCCAGCAGGTTGATCGAGTCGGTGGTGTTGCCGGTGAAGATCACGTGGTCGTCGTCACGGGCACCGACGAAATCGGCGACGGTCGCGCGGGCGCGTTCGTACCGGGCGGTCGAGCGCTGCGAGAGGTGGCCGGCACCGCGGTGCACGCTGGCGTACTCGTCCAGCGCATCGGCGACCGCGGACCGCACGCCGGCCAGCGCCGGCGCGCTGGCGGCGTAGTCGAAGTTGGCGTACCGGATGGTGGTTCCGTCGCGCAGTGGCACGTACTGGTCGGCCCCGGTGACCTGCGCCGCCGGACCGGTCGGCTGGAGGGTGGGGAGGCTGCGCACGGTCGGGGCGGCGCACACGGAGGTGCGTTCTGCGGTGATGCTCATGAGTGTCCTTCGAGGTTCAGGACGCGCAACACCGTGCGATGACGGTGCTGCGGATCCGCGCTTGCCGCATCCCTTCGATGCGGCCGGGTCGTCACCCGGAGCACCCCACCGCGGAGGAGGGTTGCCGACCAGCGAGCCGGGGCTTGTCACTGGCACTCATGACCTGACACGAGGATGCACTGCCGGACCGGTCACCGTCAAGGTTTCGATCACGGCGCGCGAAAACCCCACCAGGCCCGTTCCCGGGACGATCCCCGGGAACGGGCCTGGATCGGGCGCAGGTGCGCTACTGGCCCTTGACGTTGACGATCTGCCGCAGCACGGCCCGCACCGACACCATCTGCTCGGCGTCGGCCATCACGCGGTCGATCGGCTTGTAGGCCTGCGGGATCTCGTCGATGAACTCGGCGCTGTCGCGGAACTCGATGCCCACCATGGCCTCCCGCAACTGATCGTGCGTGAAGGTCTTCCGCGCGGCGGACCGGGAGTACTCCCTGCCGGCACCGTGCGGCGAACTGTTCAGCGACGGCGCGAAGCCCTTGCCCTCGACGATGTACGAGGCGGTTCCCATCGACCCGGGGATCAGCCCGGTCATGCCCTCGCGGGCCTCGATGGCTCCCTTCCTCGATACCCACACCTCCTTGCCGAAGTGCTTCTCGCGCTTGGTGAAGTTGTGGTGACAGTTGATCCGCTCCGCCTCCACGACCGGCGTCCGCACCCACTCGCCGAGCTGGCGGATCACCCGGTCCATCATCTCCTCACGGTTGAGCAACGCGAAGTGCTGCGCCCACTTCAGCTCGGCGATGTAGCGACGGAACTCGGGCGTCCCCTCGACCAGGTAGGCCAGGTCGGGATCGGGCAGTTCGATCCACCACTGCTTGCACAGCCCGGTCGCCACCGCGATGTGGTGCTGGGCGATCTTGTTCCCCACACCACGCGAACCCGAGTGCAGAAACGCCCACACCGTGTCGTCCTGGTCCAGGCTGATCTCGATGAAGTGGTTGCCGCCGCCCAGTGTTCCGAGCTGCAGCGCCCAGTTCCCCGCGTACTTCGCCGGGTCGAACTCCGCGCGCTCGGCGAGGGCGGTCAGTTCGGCGATGCGCGGCTCCGCGGTGGCGACGACCTTCTTGTTGTAGCGGCCCGGTGACAACGGGATCGCCCGCTCGATCGCCTCACGGATGCTCGCACGGTCCGCGGGCAGATCACCCTCGGTGAACTGCGTGCGGACCGCGATCATGCCGCAGCCGATGTCGACGCCGACCGCGGCGGGGATCACCGCACCCAGGCTCGGGATGACCGAGCCGACGGTGGCCCCCTTGCCGAGGTGCGCATCGGGCATCAGCGCGATGTGCGGGTAGATGAACGGCAGTGTCGCCGTGGTAATGGCCTGGTTACGGGTCTTGTCGTCCATGATGGACGCCCAGGAGACCAGGCGATCGGTGATCTTCTCCATGTCTTTCTCGTCTCGATGTGAATGGACACCGGTCCGAACCGACATGCGTGAGATGCATGGAGCCCGGGCCGGCGGTGGAGCGACGGCCCGGGTTGCCGCAGGTTATGCGCGCACGTCGAACCGGCAGCAGGAGCCCTGCCGCAACGATTCGGGGAGTCGACACATGACCATGCCGGAAAGGCTATGCACCGCAGCGGCGGGGGTCCACCGAATTTCCGGTCTACGCGCGTCGATCCCGGTCACTGAGCCACCGATAGCGCGGGCCGGTGACCGCGATCGTGCGGGTCAGCCGAGGGCTCGGTCCAGATCGGCGATCAGGTCGTCGACGTTCTCCAGTCCCACGGACATGCGCAGCATGGAATCGGTGAGTCCGATCCGCGCGCGTCCCTCCGGTCCGGTGGCCCGGTGCGTGGTGGTCGCGGGATGGGTGATCAGCGACTTCGCATCGCCGAAGTTGTTGGAGATGTCGATCACCTGCAACCGGTTGAGGAACTGGAAGGCCCGGTCCTTGCCGCTGGCGTCGGAGGAATCGGCCAGTTCCAGCGTGATCACCGTGCCGCCGGCCTTCATCTGCCGCTTCGCCAGTTCGTACTGCGGGTGCGAGGGCAGGAACGGGAACAGCACTTTCGACACACGCGGGTCGGCGGCCAGGAACTCGGCCACCCGCTGGGTGTTGGCACTGACCCGCTCCGCCCGCAGATCCAGGGTCTCCAGCGCTTTGAGCAGCACCCAGGCGTTGAACGGCGCCATCGCCGGCCCGGTGTGCCGCATCAGCTGTTTGACCGGACCGTCGATGTAGTCCTCGCGACCGAGGATCGCGCCGCCCATCACCCGGCCCTGCCCGTCCATGGTCTTGGTCGACGAGTGCACGATCACATCGGCACCCATCCCGAACGAGTCCTGGTAGCCGAGCGGAGTGAAGCCCGCATCCAGCACCACCTGGGCTCCCGCGGCGTGTGCGAGATCGGCGACCGCCCGCACGTCCACCAGGGACTGCATCGGATTGGCCGGGGTCTCGAAGAACACGGCCTGCGCGGGGGTGTTCAGCGCCACGCGCCACTGGTCGATGTCCTCACCGTCGACGAACACCGTCTCGATCCCCCACCGCGGCAGGATCTCGTTGCACACCACGTAGCAGGATCCGAACAGCGAACGCGCGGCCACCAGTCGGTCACCGGCCTGGAGCAGTGCGCCGAGGGCGGTGAACACCGCCGACATGCCCGAAGCGGTGGCGAAGCAGGCCTGCGCGCCCTCCAGCAGGCGCAGCCGCTCCTGGAACATGGCGACCGTCGGGTTGCCGTACCGGGAGTAGACGAACCGGTCGATGTCGCCGTTGAACGCCGCCTCCGCGGCTTCGGCGTTCTGGTAGGTGTACCCGGAATTGAGGAACAGCGCCTCGGAGGTCTCCTCGTAGTTCGTGCGCAGTAGGCCGCCGCGCACACCGAGGGTCTCCGGCCGAACACCGTCAGGGAGGTGGCTGAACTCCGTCATGGCTCCAGACTAGAACTGCCGCCAGGGCAGGCCCTCCGCGCGCCATCCCGCGATACCGCGATGTCCGAATCCGTCGATGGGCCCTTCGAAGCCGTCGAGCACGTTGTACGCGCGCTGCACACCGGCCCGGGTGGCGGCCTCCGCTGCGCCGATCGAACGGTGACCGGAGCGGCAGATGAAGGCGACCGGCGCGTCGTCGGTGATGCCCTTCGCGCGCAGTTCGTCGACGAATCCGGGGTTGAGCGAGCCGTCCGGATAGCGTTGCCATTCGACCAGTACCGGGGTCCGGCCGAGCTGCGAGAGCTCGGGGACGCCGACGTAGTTCCATTCGGCCTCGGTCCGGCAGTCGACCAGCACTGCCTGCGGATCGGCCGCCAGCAGCTCCCAGGCCTGCTGCGGTGTCAGGTCACCGGCGTAGCTCACGAGCACTTCTTCCATTTGCCGTCCTCACGGACGAACCGGCCCTGCTCGGTACGCTCGCCGGCCTTCTCGTACTTCAGCACCAGTTTGGCGGTCCCGGTGTCACCGCTGACCTGGACATCGGAGATGCCCTTCTCGTCGAGGGTCACCTGCCCTTCGCGTTCCACGGCGGCCTTGCGCGCGTCGGCGAATCCGGCCTCTTGCGGGAACGTCGGGGAATTACGATCTGCGCTGCATGTATTTGCGACGAGATCGGCGTACCGGCCGTGGTTGAGCGCGCCGTAGTACTGGCCGACGGTGCGGGAGATCTGACCGGAGTCGTTGATCCGCTCCTCACCCGGTCGCAGATAGGTCCAGGTCAGGATGCCGCCGATGGCGACGACGGCGATCACGAGAGCGATGATGAAGGGGGTGGCGGTCGTGCCCCGCTCGGGGTTGACAGCGCCCTGGCTCTTGTCTGCGGTCACCGAAGTCTCTACCCTCTAC
The DNA here is from genome assembly GCF_054780975.1 of Tsukamurella serpentis. Classification (NCBI taxonomy): domain Bacteria; kingdom Bacillati; phylum Actinomycetota; class Actinomycetes; order Mycobacteriales; family Tsukamurellaceae; genus Tsukamurella; species Tsukamurella serpentis. Next base: position 169,367 of record NZ_BAAGVH010000003.1, on the reverse strand, counting down.
TAGAACACGTTCCAGTCCCTGGCCGGGTCGAATACACCACCCGGACTGGGAACGGTCGATTAGTCCGCACTAACCTGGTGGGGACTCAACCGTGCTTGCAGACAAAGGTAGCCGACTCTCCATGACTGAACAGAACCGCCCGTTGCGGGTCGCGATCGTGGGTGCGGGTCCCGCCGGCATCTACGCGGCAGACGCGCTCATGAAGTCCGACGAGGCGAAGGATCCCGGGGTCAGCATCGACCTCTTCGAGAAGATGCCCGCCCCGTTCGGACTCATCCGGTACGGCGTCGCCCCCGACCACCCGCGGATCAAGGGCATCATCACCGCGCTGCACAAGGTGCTGGACAAGCCGCAGGTCCGGCTGCTCGGCAATCTGGACTTCGGCAAGGACTTCACCCTCGAGGACGTGCGCCGCCATTACGACGCGGTGATCTTCTCCACCGGCGCCGTCGCCGACCGCAACCTGGAGATCCCCGGTATCGACCTCGACGGCAGCTACGGCGCCGCCGAGTTCGTGGCCTGGTACGACGGCCACCCGGACTTCTCCCGCGAGTGGCCGCTGGAGGCCGAGAAGGTGGCCGTGCTGGGCGTGGGCAACGTGGGCCTGGACGTGGCGCGCGTGCTCGCCAAGACCGCCGACGAGCTGCTCCCGACGGAGATCCCGCCGAACGTCTACGAGGGCCTCAAGCTCAACAAGGCCACCGAGGTGCACGTCTTCGGCCGGCGCGGTCCGGCGCAGGTGAAGTTCACCCCGCTCGAACTCAAGGAACTCGACCACTCGCAGACCATCGAGGTGATCGTCAGCCCCGAGGACATCGACTACGACGAGGGCTCGGCGTCGGCTCGGCGCGAATCGAAGATCACCGACCAGGTGGCGACGATCCTGGAGAACTACGCGATCCGCGAGCCCACGAACCGCCCGCACAAGCTGTACATCCACCTGTTCGAGTCCCCGGTGGAGATCCTCGGTGAGGACGGCAAGGTGGTCGGCCTGCGCACCGAGCGCACCGAACTCGACGGCACCGGCAACGTCCGCGGCACCGGCAGGTTCACCGATTGGGAACTCGGCGCGGTGTACCGCGCCGTGGGCTACCTCTCCAACGATCTGCCGGAGATCCCGTTCGACGATCAGGCCGGGGTCATCCCGAACGAGGCCGGTCGTGTGGTCGACGGCGGCCGGCACATCAGCGGCGTCTACACCACGGGTTGGATCAAGCGCGGCCCGGTGGGCCTGATCGGCCACACCAAGGGCGACGCCAACGAGACCATCGCCTGCCTGCTGGAGGACTTCCACGCCGGGAAGCTGAACGCACCGTCGGACCCCACCACCGAGGGCGTGACCGACTGGCTCGACGCGCACGAGACGCCGTACACCACCTGGGACGGCTGGTACCGCCTCGACGAGCACGAGCGCAGCCTGGGCGAGGCACAGGGCCGTGAGCGGGTGAAGGTCGTCGAGCGTGACGACATGCTGGCCGCGTCCGAGCCGGACAAGGTCCAGCAGGACTGATCGAGCCACGCTCCGGTAGCTGCCGCCGTCCCCGCACCGGGGTCGGCGGCAGTCCTCGTTCCGGAGCCGGAACCCCCGGGACCGGTCGTATCGAGTGCATGGAAAGTTCCCGGCCGTTCTCACCGATCATCTTCGCGCGGTTGATATTCGAGGATTCCGGGCGGTATACCCTACGCCGGTATACGTCCGATTTCTCTGTTGTTTAATGACGCCTATGCCAAGCACGAAGCACTCCTTCCGGTCCATCGTCCGCCTCAGCGGTATCGCCCTGATCTCCACGGCGGCGCTCGCCGGATGCTCCTCGGTGCAATCGGCGGCACCGTCCGGGAAGTCCGCCGAACCGGTCACTATGCAGTTGTGCGACGGCTCGAAGGTCACCTTCGACAACACCCCGGACAAGATCGCCACCGGCAACACCTCCGCACTGGAACTGCTGATCCGCCTGGGCGCCGCCGACAAGGTGGTCGGTACCGCATGGTCGGCCGGCGCCAAGACGCTCCCGCAGGACGTTCGGGAGAAGGCCGAGAAGGTGCCCTCGCTCGGTGAACGCGCCGCCGATAAGGAGAAGCTGCTCAAGTCCGGCGCGCAGGTGTACATCGACCCGTACGAGAGCATGCCGATGATGGGTATCACCGGCCCCACCCCGGAGGACTTCGCCGCGGCCGGGATGAAGCGCGTCATGCTGCGCTCGTCGGCCTGCAACGACACCCTGACCGGCCCGGTCACCACTCTCGACGGCGTCAAGGAGGACATCCGCTCGCTCGCGGCCCTGGTCGGCCGCAAGCAGGCCGGCGACGAGTTGGTCGAGTCGATGAAGGTCGATCCGGCGCCGGCGAAGGCGGAGAAGCCGAAGATCCTGTACCTGATCGGCGCTCGCAACAACGACCGGGCCAGCACCATCGGCAACCGCCAGATCGGCAACGCGATCATCGAGCTGGCCGGCGGACGGAACGCCTTCGAGTCGGTCGACAAGGCCCAGTTCGCCGGTTCCTGGGAGGACGTGGTCGCCAGCGATCCCGATGCGATCGTGCTGACGGTGACCCGCCAGGCCACCCAGGAAGCGGCCGACAAGGCCTATCGGGCACTCGTCGATCAGCTGCGCAACGATCCCCGGACCGCCGCGATGCGCGCCGTGCGGGATCAGAAGTTCGTGCGGGCCTACGCCGAGGACATGACGCTGCCCGGTGTCGAGAACGCGCAGATGGTTCGTACTCTCGCGCAAGAGATCTCGAAGCTGAAGTGACGCGGTCGGCTCCGAAGACCGCCCGGACCCGGCTGCTGTGGATTCTCGGGGTCCCGGCGCTGGTCCTGTTGCTGGCTCTCGGGGTCACCTTCGGTTCGACGGACATCGCCGTCGGGGACGTCTGGCGGATCCTGTTCGACCGGATCCTGGGCCGGCCACTGATCGAGGGCAGCCAGGAGATCATCATCTGGCGGGTGCGCTTCCCCCGTCCGGTACTCGCGGCACTGATCGGCGCCGGACTCGGCATGGTCGGTGCCGCGGTACAGGCGATCGTGCGCAACCCGCTCGCCGACCCGTACCTGCTCGGTGTGTCCTCCGGCGCCTCGCTCGGTGCGGTGGCCACCCTGGTACTCGGTGGCAGCGCTGCGTTGAGTGCGTTCTCGACGGTGTTCGCCCTACCCATGGCGGCCTTCCTCGGGGCCATGGCGGCATTCCTGGTGGTGTGGCTGGTGGGGGCGCGCGGCGCCGCGGTGACACCGCTGAAGTTGATCCTGGCCGGCGTGGCGATCGGACAGATCTTCGCCTCGTTCACCAGTTTCCTGGTCCTGCAGGCCGACGACATCAACCTCACGCAGGGCATCCTGCACTGGCTGATGGGCAGTCTCGCCGGAGCGATCGGCCCAGCGGTGCCGGTGGTCACGGTGGCGGTGGGCGCCGGGGCGGTGGCCCTGTTCGCGCTGGCCCGCCCGCTCAACGCCCTGATGATCGGTGACGAGACGGCGAACTCGCTGGGCATCTCACCGAAGCGGGTACGCACCGAGGTCTTCGTGGTCACCAGCCTGATGACGGGTGTGATGGTCGCCTTCTCCGGTGCGATCGGCTTCATCGGCCTGGTGATCCCGCACATCGCACGGTTTCTGGTCGGAACCGACCATCGCCGGTTGCTGCCCGCGTCGGCGCTGTGCGGGGCGCTCCTGCTGCTCTGCGTGGATCTGTTGTGCCGGTTGGCCACCCGGGTCATCAACCAGGAGCTGCCGATCAACGTGGTGGCCGCCGTGATCGGCGCTCCGACGCTGCTGTACCTGGTCTCCCGGCACCAGCGGAAGGCGATGTGATGGGCGTCGGGAAGCTGACCGGGGTGCATCTGGACCGGATCGGCGTGGAACTGTCCGGCAAGACCATCGTCAGTGGTGCGACGGTGCTCGCCGCACCTGGGCGGATCACCGGCATCATCGGCCCGAACGGCAGTGGCAAATCAACGCTGCTGCGCACCGTCTACCGCAATGTGGAACCCCATGCGGGTCGGGTCCTGATCGGCGACGACGACATCCGCTCCCTGGGCGCTGCGCGGGCGGCGCGGATGGTGGCGGCGGTGCCGCAGGAACGCAACGCCGAGTTCGAGTTCACGGTGCGGGAAGTCGTCGCTCTGGGGCGGATTCCGCACCAGGGCCGGTTCGGCGGTGAATCCGAGCAGGACGCCGCAGCTATCCGTCGTGCGATCGACGAGGTGGGCCTCGGCGGGTTCGAGGACCGGACCTTCGCCCGGCTCTCCGGGGGCGAGAAGCAGCGGGTCCTGCTGGCGCGATGCTTCGCGCAGGGCGGCGAGGTCCTGGTCCTCGACGAACCGACCAACCACCTCGACATCAACCACCAGGTGCACCTGCTGAAGATCCTTCGGCGCCGCCGGGCGACCACGCTGATCACCATGCACGATCTCAATGCCGCTGCGGCCGTGTGCGATCGGATCTTCGTGCTCAGCGAGGGCCGGATCGTCGCGGACGGCGACCCCGGGGAGGTGTTCACCGTCGAGCTCCTGCGCGAGGTCTTCGGGGTCGAGGCGAGCCTGTCCCGGCATCCGCGCTCGGGGCGGTTGTTGATCGCGGTCGACTACACGGCCGATGACGGTGACTGACCGGCCCGGCTTCGACCTGCGGCTGTTGTCCGCAGCGGGACTGTTGTCACTGACGGCGATGGCGGAGATGGGCATCGTCAACATCGCCCTGCCCGAACTGGCGACGGGCCTGTCGGTTCCGATCGGTGCGGCGCAGTGGGCGGTGTTGGCGTATCAGATCCCTTTGGCGCTGTTGCTCATTCCGATGGGAGTGGTGCTCGACAGCCGGGCGATCCGCCCCGCTGTCGTGATCGCGATGATCCTGTTCGCTGGTACCGGTCCGGCGGTGTGGATCACCCCGCACGATCACGGGCTGTGGTGGGTGATCGCCATGCGGGCGGTGCAGGGCGCGTCGGGAGCCGCCCTGTTCGTACTGATGCCGGTGCTCGCGGTGCGCTCGGCCCCGCCCGACCGGCGGGCGACGGCGCTGTCGGTGACGGCCACCCTGGGACCGCTCGGCGCCGTCGTCGGTCCGCTGCTGGGTGGACTGGTGGTGGATGCCGCCGGGTGGCGCGCGGCGTTCCTGGTGAAGATCCCGTTCGTGCTGGTCGCGGCCGTGCTGTTGGTCAGGTCGCTGCCCGCCGGCGCCACCATCGCCGAGGCCGGGCCGGCCGGTGCTCGCCCCGACGGTGACGCGAGCGTGCTCGCGCGGTCGGTGCAACGGGTGCGCGCGATCGTCGAGCAGCGCCCGCTGCACGGGATGCTGTTGGGCACTTTGGGTCTGGGCGCCGCCATGCAGGCGATGCAGTTCACTCTGTCGTTCTCGTTCCAAGGGCAGGGCTGGGAGGCGGCGCGCACGGCGAGCGTACTGACGGTCTTCGCACTGGTCATGGCTGCTACCGGTTGGTTCGCCGGCCGACTGGCGGAGCGCCGCGCTCCGGGCACGGTCGCGATCGCCGGCGCCGTCCTGGTGACGGTGTCGCTGGCGGTGCTGACCGTCGGACTGGACCGGCCCGGCACAGTCTTCACGGTGGCCGTACTGGTGGTCGTCGGATTCGGGATGGGCCTGTACGGCGGCCCGACGCAGGCGTGGGTGATGTCGACGGCGCCGGCCGGCTCGACCGCGACCGCCGCCGGAGCGATGCAGCTCTCACGGACCACGGGTTTCGCGGTGGGACCGCTGATCGCCGGCCTGGGCATGACCGCGGCGCCGCTGGGAACGGTCTCGATGCTCGGGGCCACCGCCTGCGCGGGCCTGGCGGCAGTGTCGTTCGTCGCAGCGCGGCAGCGGATCCGAATCGGCGGGAACCGGACATCTCCGGCATCCGACTAATTCTATGTAGAGCACGACCATCCTCAGCCGGTCGTCGTTGGTGAAGGGTTTGACATTCATATGCGCACAGGGATCTCGATTCAGGCGAAGGCCATCGTGGCCGTCCTCGCGGCCGGCACTGCCTTCACGGCGTGCAGCACGAACACGACCGAGTCGTCCTCGTCGTCGTCGGCGCAGTTCCAGCCGGTGACCACCACCGACTGCGAGGACAAGAACCCGCAGCGGTTCGACACCGCACCGACGAAGATCATCACCTCCAACAACGCCGGGGCCGATCTGTTGGCCCGGATCGGCGCCGGGCCGCAGGTGACCGGCCTCGGCTGGGCCCGCGGCCTGGACTCGCTGGCCCCGGACGTGCGGCAGAGCCTGTCCTCCGCGCAGCGGCTGTCCGACGGCAACATCGACAAGGAGAAGCTCCTCTCCTCGGGCGCGCAGGTCTTCCTCGCGACCTTCGCCAGCATGGAGATGATGGGAACCCCCGAGCCCACCGACGCCGAGTACAGGGCCGCGAATCTGACGAAGGTCTTCATCAAGTCCTCCGCCTGCGCGAAGTTCCTGCCCGGCCCGCGCACCGACCTCGAACAGGTCTACTCCGACATCACCGGCCTGGCCGATCTGACCGGGCATCGTCAGAAGGGCGCCGATCTCGTCGCCTCGATGAAGAAGCGGATCGACGATGCGCGCGCCCGGATCCCGGCGAACGCGGCCAAGCCGAGCGTCTTCCACTTCGATGTGGCGGCCAGCAAGGACACACTGACCACCCCGGGCAACCGGCAGATCGCCAACGCCGTCTACACCCTGGCCGGCACGAACCCGCTGGGCGGCAAGATCGATCGTGCCTTCGGCAAGTTCACCTACGAGGAGCTCGTCGCCGCGAACCCGGATTGGATCACGATCGCGGTGCGCCGCACCGGTGACGAGGCCACCGTGCGAGCGGCGCAGGACGCGGCGATCGCGGCTCTCGCGGCGGATCCGCGCACCCAGAACCTCACCGCGGTGCGCGAGAAGCGGTTCATCCGCACCACGTCCGAGGACATGACGCTGGCCGGTCCCGCGAACGCCGATCAGGTGGCCGCGATCATCGACACCGTCAACGCTCCGCGCTGACCCGAGAGCAGCCCGCATGAGTTCCGAGAAATGCCCCGTCCGGCTGTTCGGCGAGGAGTACTTCAGGGACCCGCATCCCCGGCTCGCCATGCTGCGCGAGCAGGGGACGGTTCATCCCGTCCGCTTCCCGTCCATCGACGCCTGGTTGGTCACCGGGTACGACGCCGCCGTCGACGCCCTACACGACGACCGCCTGGGTAAGAACCACTCCCGCGGCAACGCACGCTGGCGCGCCAACGCCTCCGTGATGGCCGAGCCGCAACACTCCCGGTTGCAGGTGCACCTGCTGCACCAGGATCCACCGCGGCACACCGAGATGCGCGCAATGGTGGCCGATCACTTCACCGCCCGCCGGTCCGAGTCGCAACGCGAGTCGATCCGAGCGCATGTGCGCACCCTGATCGACGAATTCCCAGCCGGATCGGTGGACTTCATCGAGGCCTTCGGCTCCCGGCTGCCCTTCTTGGTGCTGCGGGAGACCATGGGCCTGCCCGATAAACTCGCCGAGCGGTTCGACCCGGTGTGGGGCGGTGTGGTCGCCCCGGTCGGACCGGACGATCCCCGCCGTCCGCACTACGATTCGCTGCTGCGCGGCCTGGAGGGGTACATAGCCGATGTGATCGCGCACTTCAGCGAAGGGGGCGGGGACCGGAGCACGCTGCTGGCGCGCCTGGTCCGGGAACAGGAGGAGGGCCGACTCACCTCGAACGAGCTGGCTTCGATCATCTTCCAGATCCTCGCGGCCGGACAGGAGCCGGTGACGCACCAGCTCGGCGCTGCGGTGCTGGCCCTGCTGCGCAATCCGGAGGCCCTCGACTGGTTGCGCGCGCACCCGGACGCGGTCGACCGGGCGACCGAGGAACTCCTGCGGTACGAGAGCGCGTTCACGCAGACCACCTGGCGGTTCTTCGTCGAGGACACCGAGTACGGCGGGCACACCGTGCCCGCCGGCGACTCGGTGATCATCTCGCTGATGGGCGCTAACCGTGACCCGAAGAAGTTCGACCACCCGGACGAGCTCGATCTTCAGCGCAGTCCCAACCCGCACTTGGCCTTCGGGCACGGGGTGCACTTCTGTCCCGGAGCACATCTGGCTCGCATCCAACTGCAGGAAACCGTTCTCGCGATCATCAGCCGGATCGACGGAATGCGTCTCGCCTGCGATGACGGCGAGCTGCAGTTCCTGCACGCCTCCCTCGCACGGGGAGTCCGAAAGCTACCCATCGCCTACGAGAGCATCCGGAAGCAATGAGCACTGACCTCGAGAACCAGCCAGCCATCGACGAACAAGCCCGGCGGACCGCCATAGAGATCATTCGAGTTCTACTGCCGCGCAGACGGACCACCGAGGACGACGGCCCGCGTCCGGAGGACTGGCCGGTGCAGTTGGCAGCGATCGCTCGGGCGGTGCAGAACCACCGGCCCGTCGAGTTCATCCTGCCCGGCTTCCCGTGCAAGTCCCCCAACCCCGCCAAGGTGATCGGTTCCGTTCCGGACGAGGCCGAGCGGGTGGCGCTGCACGTTCTGGACGAGATCTGCACGCAAATCGAGCGACTGCATCCGCCTGGCGCGCGGATCACGATCTGCTCGGACGGCCACGTCTTCACCGATGTGATCGGAGTCAGCGACGAGGCGATCGTCGAGTACAACGACCGACTGGTACTGATGATCGCCGATGAGGGCCTGGCGAATCTGCGCACATTCGACCTGCGGGAGATCTGGGGCGCAGGTGATTTCGAGTCCAAGCGAGCCAGGCTGGACAGTCAGTGGGCGCCGAGCCTGGACGAGGTGCGCGCCGACGTGCTGGCCGGCGGGCAGTCGGCACGCCTCCTGCGTGGGATGACGCGATTCATGCTGGCCGATACCGTGGACTGGAAGGGCACCAAGTCGCAACTGCAGAAGTCTGCGAAAAGTCGTGCTTACCAATTGATCCGGTTCAGTGCCGCGTGGGGAAGAATCCTGGACGAGCACTTCCCGGACGCGGTCCGGCTGTCGATTCATCCGCAGCCGAGCCGGTCCCCCAAGTTCGGGATCAAGTTGATCGCCCCTGACGACGAGGTGTGGCTGACCCCGTGGCATTCGGTACTGGTGTACAACCGGTACGGGCAACCGCGACTGACCAGCCACGATGACGCGCGCCGTAATTATGAGCCGGTGTACCGCCTGGGGACGCTCAGCCACTTCGTGGAGCTTCCCGAGTCCACGGATCGGCTCGCCGCCCAGGAGGGACACCGTCGTGACGCGGCAGTTCACACCGCTCCGGACTCCACGCTGGACAGTACCGTTGCCGCTCCTTGAGGGTTCCGGTCTGCTGGACACCTCGGTCAGTACTTGACCCGTTGAGGACAGGCGAATGTTGCAATCCCATTCGCACAGGAGTACGATAGGGGTGTGGCTCTTCCGAATGCGTTCCGGCAGCTCCTAGAGGGTATCGCCCCTCCGGGACTGGCGGATGCGTACGGGCACCGAGCACTGGTCTCCGCAGTATTATTCGAACAGCAGTGTGCGGCGAATCTCGCGTACTGCCGTACGGTAACGGCACTGTACTGCCTGTATCGAGCCTGCTACGCAGATGCGGAGGCGGAGTACCTCACCCTCGGTGCGGATACCCCGTTGGTGGAGTTCACCTCCCGCAAGCGGGATCTGCGGCGCCGGGAGACCGAACTGTCGGCACAGGCGTCGGTGTTGCTGCGAACCGGCCCGGCCGCCACCGAACGCGCCCTGAACGAAGCGGTCGGTTTCGTCGAACGACTACCGCGAGTCTTCAGCCTGATCGCACAGAACGTGGTCTCGGTGCGGGCCGGGCAAGAGGCGCTCCGCCGTTCGCGCGTACTCACCCAGGAGCAGGTCCGCCGGTTCGACGACGCCCTCGCCCGTCGGATGGAGAATGATCCCGCCGAGCTGTTCGCGATCCCGGCGGTACGTGAGGCGGCGGACAAGATCGTTCTCGGGATCGACCCGGCCGCGGCACAGCGGCGGCGCGAGCGCGCCCGCGAGGACCGGACCGTGACCTTCCGGCCCGAGGACGACGGCATGGCCGCCGCATTCGCGTTACTCGTCGCGGAGGACGCCCTCGAACTCGCCGCCCGGGTCGAGGAGATCGCCCGCACGGTCTGCGATCGCGACAGTCGCACTGTCGCACAGCGCCGCGCGGACGGGCTGATGATGCTCACCCGCGGATACACCACACTCGGTTGCGACTGCGGCGACTGCGAACTCACAGCACCCGCTGCGGCGCCGGCGGGTTCGAGTACCGAAGGTGTGGTCACCCGCTATCGGACCCTGGTACACGTGGTGGCCAACGAACGCACCCTCAGCGATCCGGACAACTCCGAACCTGGCCTGATGATCGGCCACGGCCCGATCACGGCAGAACATGCCCGCGACCTCGCAGCCCGGCCCGAGGCCGTCGTCCGCGACTTCGGCGAACGGATCACAGCACCTCAGGCCGCTCCGGCGATCGAACTCGATCCGCAGGCGACGAAACCCCCGGAGGCCGAGCTGGAATCAACTACCGGGACTGCGGACCAGACGGCAAGGCCTGCTGCGCCGTTGGTGACGGCACACGGCAGCAGCGGGTACCGGCTCACCGCGGATTTGGCCCGCTACCTCACCATGCTGTACCCACGGTGCGTGTTCCCACTGTGCACCCGGCCCGCGCACCGCTGCGAGGTCGATCACGGCCGCGAGTACTGCCACGCCGACCCCGCCCAGGGCGGCCGCACCGACGCCGACAAGCTAGTACGTCGCTAACCTACCCTCATGGCAACCAGCAGGAACAGCACCCCGCGGCAAGTGCGGTCGGCCGCGATCTATGCCCGCATCTGGGTCTGCCGGGAACTTTGTGTAAGAGCCATGGCGTGTGGTCCCAGGTCTGAGCCTGGGACGGGAAGAAGATCACATTCATGAGCGAGCACAGTGTGGATGAACATGCTCACCGACCTGAAGAACCGTGGCATCGTGGATGCATGCATCGTGTGCTGCGACGGACTCAAGGGCCTACCTCAAGCGATCGAAGCGACCTGGCCCCGCGCGACGGTGCAAACCTGTGTGGTGCATCTGGTGCGCAACAGTCTGCGGTACGCCTCGAAGAAGCACTGGGCGGAGATCAGCCGCGATCTCAAACGGATCTACCACAGCCCCACGGTCAATGCCGCAGAAGCCGAGCTCGACGACTTCACCGACAAGTGGGGCGAGAAGTACCCGGCGATGGTCGCGCTGTGGCGAAGATCGTGGCCCGAGTTCATCCCGTTCCTCGATTTCCCCGATCCCGATCCGCAAGCTGATCTACACGACCAACGGCATCGAATCGTTGAACGCCCGATTCCGGGCGGCGACCCGACGGCGTGGACACTTCCCCGACGAGCAGTCAGCGTTGAAAGTGCTCTACCTCACCTGCCAAGAACGCCGGCACAACCGACCCAACCCCACCGGCCAGATCGCCGGCTGGAAATCCATCCTCAACACCCTCGCCATCACCTACGGCGACCGGCTCGAGGTCAACTAGCGATGGCCTCTTACACAGAAAATCTGACATTTAGAGTCGATGGTGGGTCCGCGAGCAGCTTCGGGCCTCTGACCGGGGCACGTTGTGACCTCTGGAATCTGACTGGCTGCTCGTGGGTCCGCGCCTGGTCGACGCGGTGTTCTTGTTCGGGAACTTGCGACCGGATTCCTCGGCGCTGTTCGGGGATGCCGGATCGTTGCTTGCAGAATGTCTGGGCCGTGGCCGCGGCACTCCAGGTCGCACCCGAGATCATCTACGGGAACGGAGCGCGATCATGACAGGAGCATTCACCCTCGGGATCGACATCGCCTGCCGGGCCGAGCATCTGGCCACCCTCGCCCGCGACGGGACAGTGCTGTGGCGGGGTCGCAAGTTCACCACCAGCGCCTCCGAGCTCGGCGCCTTGTGGTCCGATCTGGACCTTGATGATCCGGCCGCATTGACGGTCGTGCTGGAGCCGACCAGGAACGCGTGGATCGTCCTTGCGCAGTGGTTCCGCGCGCGCGGAGCGAAGGTGGTGATGGTCCCGACCACCCAGTCGGCGGACCTGCGTCGGTACTACTCCAAGCACGCCAAGAACGACCGGCTGGACTCGGAGATCCTGGCGAAGCTGCCGCTGCTGCATCCGGAGGGGCTGCGGGCGTTCACCGGCGCCAGCACCGCGGATCCGCTGCGCCGGTTGACCAAGCAACGCTCGTCGATCGTCAAGCGCCGCACGGCCGTTTACGCCCGCCTCGACGCGTTGGTCGAGTTGCTCGGCCCTGCCTGGTACGCCGTCCTGGGCAGCGACTACGGCAAAGCCGCGCTGAGGTTCCTCGGCCGGTATGCGGACCCGAACGCGGTGATCAAGCTCGGGCCGGCGCGGCTGACCCGCTTCCTACGCCGGCACTCCCGCGGCCAGATCGGCGAGCACACCGCCCAAGGACTGCTCGCCGCAGCGCGGGAAACCCTCGCGTTGTGGGGGCCGGACGGGATGGACTTCGCCGAGCTCGCCGACGACATCGCCGTGGAAGCCGAACAGGCGATGTTCCTCACCGAGCAGATCCACGACCTCGACGAACGGATCGCGAACCTTTACGCCGACGCCGACCCGGACGGCATCGTCGCCTCCGCACCCGGTGTTGGCCCGGTGACGGCGGCGATCATCGCCGGCCGGGTCGGCGACCCGCACCGGTTCACCAGCCTCGCCGCGATCCGCGCCTACTCCGGGCTGGTGCCGAAGGTCTCCCAATCCGGCGTCGGTGAACACACCGACGGCATCACCAAAGCCGGTGACCCACTGCTGCGCGAGGCGCTGTTCATGGCTGCTGATCACGCCCGCAAGACTGACCCGCAGCTCGCCGCAAAGTACGTCCGGCTGATGGCCACCGACCGGCACCGCAACTCGGTGCTCTGCCACCTCGCCGCTGACCTGCTGACCCGGATCGCGGCCTGCATGCGCACCGGCACCGCCTACCAGCTGCGCGACGTCGACGGCCGCACCGTCACCCCGGAGGAAGGTCGCCGCCTCATCGCCGAACGCGGCACACCGGACTCGAAGACGAGGGTCGCCGCAGCCGGACGACGGGCCTACAACCGCCGCACCGGAAAGGGCGGACCGGGGTCACAGAAGTCGCCAAGCGCTCCAACATCCCGGCCCGCCACCACCACGATACGAGCTACCGGAGCGGCTTGACTCCCGTTAGGAACTCAGACCCAGTGCGCATCGTCCGGGCGTGAGCGCCTCTACCATGTCGTACTGCGGCGGCCTTACGGCATCGCCAAAGGCACAGACCGCGACGACTCGTGTGGTGGCCGAACCAATCACACCCAGCCTGGGCCGGTAAACGTCGCCGGCTCGCCGACGACGACCTCTTCGCCGCAGTCCCAATTCTGGAGCGCTCCATCCCGCGGTGGTGGACGATTCCGACCCCAGCGGCCGTCGAAGGCAGCGAGCCGGTACCTGCACCGGATGATGAAGCCGACCGCGGAGGGGCACGGCGACGAGGTCACCCCCCTGCCTTCAGTATGAGGTACTGGGCTGCGACGGTGCGCCTTGCCAGCGCGAGAGTCGACGAGATCGTCTCGATGAAGTAGCGGCAGTAATGGACGGCGCACGCATTCCTGTCGCCGGTCTCGATCCTCCCAGCCCAGGCGACCTGAACAGCGTCTCAGCGACGTGTCACGGGCGTGCGGACCGGCCGGCATCGGGCGGCCCTTGGTCGTGGCCGGTCTCCGACGTGACTACGAAGCCCGCGAGGAAGTGGTCGACCAGATCAGCCAGGTAGTCGTCGTCGGCGTACTGCGATAGCAGGAGCACACGGATCCATAGCGCGCCGATCAGCGGGTGGAACAGGTCGGTGCCGGTCGTGGCGGCGGGGATCTCTCTGCGGGCCTTGGCATGCGCAACTACCTCGCCGTGCCTGAGAAGTCGGTCGTGGACGAACTCCGTGGCCAGATGTTCGAGGCCCGGGCGGCCGCCGCCGATCACAACGGCGATGAGCGCGCGGGTGTACGGCGATTCGAGTAGGGCGGAGATCTGGCCGAGCACGTCGATGAGGTCGCCGCGCAGGGAGCCGGTGTCTGGGACGGTGATCTGGAGCAGCTCGCCATGCCGCAGAGCGGCAGACAGCAACTCGTCCTTGCCGCTCCACCATCGGTAGAGCGTGGTCTTGTTGACCTCGGCTTCCTGCGCGATGCCCTCGATCGTCAAAGCGTCGTATCCCTTGTCCGAGAGCTGCCGCAGCGCGACGTCGAAGATTTTGTCGCCTTTTCGCGGAAGTCGGGTCGTGGCAGCCGATGGCGGTTGCGCGGTATCCGACGTGCGCGATGCGGCCTCTCGCTTCGCCGCCGTCATCGGCGCACCCGGCGATGGCGGTTCAGCAGGAGGACCAGGGCGGCGATGTCGACCCGACTGCGGCTGAACCGCTGCGGTCGGACCGGCAATCGGAGGCGGCGTTCGGTAATCGACATGCAGGTCGTGAATTCCTGTAGCCCGGGAATCCCGTGGATGCGGCCGAAGCCGGAGGCACCGTTCCCACCGAACGGCAACGCGGGGACGGCGCCGAAGTCGACGACACCATTGACGCTGACCATACCGGACCGCAACTGCTCCGCTATCCATCGGCCACGGCGTCGCCCGAACACGGCCGCGCCCAACGCATACGGCGTACCGTTCGCACGGCTGATCGCGTCGTGAACATCGTCCGCCCTGTTCACGATCAGTACGGGGCCGAAGGTCTCCTCGCGGACGGCCGCGGAATCCTCGGGAACGTCGACGAGTACCACGGGGTCAACGAAGGGGGAGCGGACCGATTCCCTGCCGCCCACCGTCGCGCGACCGCCGTCCGTCAGGGCAGCGTCGATGTGCTCGGCGATGACATCGATCTGGGCGGGCATAGTGATCGCGCCGTAGTCGATGGCGGCGCGGATCTGCCCGGCCCGGTGCGTAATCCGTTCAAGAAGAGCGTCATAGACCTCGTCGACGGCGTACACCCGTTCCACTCCCGCGCACGTCTGACCCGCGTTCATCAACGCACCCCACACAATCGCATCCGCCGCATCGTCGAGATCCGCATCGGTGTCGACGATCGCCGCGTCCTTACCTCCGAGCTCCATCAGGACGGGGGTGAGCGATGCCGCGCAGCCCGCCATCACCTTGCGTCCGGTTCCGACGGAGCCGGTGAACGCGATTTTATCGGTCCCTGCCTCCACCAATGCGGCCCCGGTGGCCCCGAAGCCGTGGACCGCCTCGAATACGGGGTGGTCGGGTGCGGCGTCGGCGAACCTGTCGACGAGCCATTGGCCGATCAGTGCCGTGTGCTCGCTCGGCTTGAACACCACGCCGTTTCCCGTCGCGAGCGCGTACGCGATCGAGCCCATCGGGGTGTAGACGGGGTAGTTCCACGGCCCGATGACCCCGATCACCCCGTAGGGGCGGCGGACCAGTGTGCTCGTATGGCCCAGCATCATCAGACCCGAGCGTACGCGCTGGGGTGCGAGCGCGCGACGCGAATGCACTGCTGCCCATTCCAGATGGTGCAGAGCGAGATTCACCTCCAGAAGCGCATCGGCAGGGGCCTTACCGGCCTCGGCCTGCAGTAGTTCGAGCAGTTCGCCGCGGCGATCCGCGATCGTCCGGCGCCAGCGGTCGAGGTGTCGACGTCGTTCGCGGGCTTCGAGGTCGGCCCACGTGGTGGCCGCGTCCCTGACTCGTGCGACTGCGCTGCGGACCTCCTCGGGAGCGGCGATCGGCACGCTGCCGATCGGCTTCCCGGTGGACGGATCGCGGGAGAGGAGTTCGGCCGACTCGCCGGCCTCGGGAGCTGACGAGAGTGCAGCAGTGGTCATGCCACCACGGTAGGCGGCGAATCCACGAAATGCAACGCATCGATGCGTTGCGGTATGGTCGGGGCATGGTGACACACGAGGATCCCGACGGCGTTCCGACGACTCTGCAGCTCCTGCCGGAGGCCGTCGGCGTGAATATTGAGGGAGCTCCGGCACCGTTGTGGGCTACCTGGGGACTGTTCGCAGCATGGCTCGTCCACGACTTCGAGGAGGTGCTGACGATGCCCGGGTGGACTGCCCGGGAGCACTACACGTTCGGACACCGCCGGCTGTCGGTGCCACCCATGTCCACGACGCAGGCGCGTGTCGCGATCGGGGTCGCCGGTGTCCTCGTGGCCACTGCCGCCGAATGCGGACGCCGGAGCGGCGGGCGCAGCCGCCTGTACCAGTGGTCTCTCACGGCCTTCGGGTGGCACGGTGCCGTGCACATCGCCAACAGCGTTGTGACGCGCGGCTACTCGCCTGGCGTGGCAACGGTCCTCCCCGTGGTGATTCCCTTCTATCTCGCCGCGAACAAGGCGCTGTCCGTGCGCGGGATAGCGGTGCCGAACCGCGCTGCCGGCGCAGGTGCTGCCCTCGTTGCGACACTCGGCGTCGCACACGGCATCGCGCGTATCGTCAACGACAACGACTGACGCCACCCATGGGGCTGGGGCGAGTTCAGGCTCGCGCCAACGGGTTCAACCGGACGGCGATCGGCAGGCCGATCGCCCACGCAACACCCGCCCGCGTGAGCGGTGCCCGGAAAAACTCGCGCCGGAAGTCTCCTGAGAAGCAGCCGGCGAAGCCCGCGCGTGGGTAGCGGGCGTTGGTCGCCGAGAGGACGGCGCGGGGCAATCGATGCGCCTGTGCCCCCGTCACATCGAGGTGAGTCGCTGTGTGGAGAGCAACGGTCAGCGGCGAGGCGTCGGCGGGTGGCGCGGCGTTCATGTGACCGACGATGGCCGCCGCCACCTCGCCGGTGGCTTTCGCGTCGAAGCCGACTCGCTCGAGGATGCCGGAAGCGATCTCCGCGCTCCGGACGGTGAAGCATCCGCGGTCACGGTCACGGTCACGATCCGCGAGACCGGCGTCGTGCAGTAAGCATGCCGCCAATAGGAGATCGTGGTCCATCGTGTCGGGTGCATCAGGTACCAAAGCGTACGCCAAAACCCACACGCGCAGACTGTGATTGAGTAGCGGCTCGGGTAGCCGTTCCTGCGCGTACCGCGTCACCTCGACGGCAGCTTCGCCGGTCGTGTGCGGTGGCTCGACGACCGCAGGCGATGTCGGCGCCGGGCGTCGGAGGTCGGCGAGCAGGCGCGCTTGCCCCACGATCTCAACCGCGGCGAAGCGCAACGCCTGCGCCGGAGATAGCCGGCCACCGGTCTCAGCCACCCACTCGAGTGTTCCCACCTCGGTCACAGCATTCCCTCCGTTACTGGGTTCCGTCCTTCTGTTCTGGCACGTCCTAGGTAGGCGTCGGTCACGAGTCGATGGTGTCAGCGACCAGGCCTGCGATCCCATCCGGCTCGCGGAGCCACGCGCTGTGCCCGTGCCCGACAGCGGTTTCGATCACCTGCGGTTCTGGCGCACCGAGCAGCGCTAACAGCGCATCGGTAGCACCGCGCGGCGCGAGATCGTCGCCCTCGACCACCACTGCCATCACCCGATCGAACGACGCTCGAGACGCTCCCCCGGGAACGCCGCCCGGCACCGTCCCCAGCCAGCACCAGCGCGTCCATTCATCAATGAGCCGGGTCGGCACCGCAACCCCGACTCCCGCGGTCCCCGCGGGCACTCCTCCGCGCAGGTGCGCCACCACGAGAGCGAACGCGGTGCCCGCGAGTGGCTTCCACCGGTCCCTCCACGGGTAGGCACTCGCCGCGGGCACTCCTCCGGACACGATCATCAGCCCATCGGCCTCGAGGGTGCCGTGCACCCCGCCGAGTACGGCCGCCTGTGCCCCGAGGCTGTGTCCCAGCACCCACACCGGCCCTGGCGTCTGGCGGCGGGCCCGCGCAACCGCATCCGGCAGCTGACGCCGGTACAAATGGGCGTAGTCGTCTCCGGTCTGCCAGTCGTACTCGACGGCGACCGCCGCCACCCCTTGCTGCTCCAATGCGGCGACGAGCCTGCGGTACGCACCCGCGGGTACACCGAGCGCCGGGGCGATAACCACCGCGGTCATGCCGCCTCCGCAAGCTGCTCGCGCAGGGCCGCGACATTCGCGGCCCATGCGGCCGACGTCACCGCGGCCCAGTCTCGTACCCCGCAAGCCGTGTCGAGGCTCGACGGGAATCCGCCCTCGCGGGAGAACAGTTGGTCACAGGTGTGCACGAGAGTCTCGATTCGGCGGACCACGTCGGCCGGCATGTCATCGACGAAGGCGGGCCGGATGAGGCGCTCGTACGTGTCGGGTGCGATGAATCGCGGCTGACTTCCCCCTCGCGTGCACGAGACGACGACGTCGCGTGCAGTCAGCGAGTACTCGCCCGAGGTGGCCCATATGGTGCCCGCCTCCGGCCACGAGGCGACGGTCCACGCGATCACATCGGCCAGGATGTCGACGGGCACGGTGTCCAGCACCCATTCGGGCTGCACTGGCAGGAACGGCAAACGGCCCAGCATCAGATTGCGCGCGAACGCGTGGATGCCCTGGTGCGACCCGATGACGCCGGTTCGCGAGTCGCCTATGACGATGGACGGCCGAATCACGACGTGCGGAAGGTCAGAGTCGTGCACCAGGCGTTCGGCGGCGAGCTTCGACGCGGCGTATGCGCTGGGTCCGCCGTCGCGGCGAACGAAACCGGGCGCCTCTGCGCGCTGGGCGTAGGCGGTCGACACATATACGAAGCGGGCGCCCAGCTCCCGCGCGAAGTCGAGAGCGTGACGGGTGCCGCCCACGTTGGTCGCCAGGTATTGATCCCAGCTACGGCTGAAGGACACGTCTCCGGCGATGTGCAGCACGACGTCCACTCTCTCATCGGCGAGCCGGCGGGCATCGCCGGGGGAGATCCCAATGTGGGGCGACGTGATGTCGCCGCGCACGGCCGGCGTACCGGGCTCCGGATTGCGGGTCACCGTGATCGTGTCGTGAACGGCGAGCGCCTCCAACGCCCGTCGGCCCACGACCCCGGTGCCTCCGGTCACGAGTATGCGCATGGTGTCGTCCTCTCGATGTGTGCGAGCGCTCGCCGCACTGCCTCAATGACCCGCTCAGTCTGCTCGTCGTCGATCGTGGCGGGCGGGGTGAGCCGGAGAACCGAACCACGATTGAGCGAGTGATGACCAGCACCCCCTCATCGAGGAGAGCGAGGAACGCCTCGCCCGCAAGAGCGGGATCGCCGAAGTCGAGCGCGATCAGCAGCCCTACTCCGCGTACGTCGGGACGCGGGTGCTCCGCCGCGACAGCTCGAAGCCGGGTGAGGAGCTGGGCGCCTCGGGCGGCGCTGGCCTCTACGAGCCCGTGCTGTGCCACGACATCGACGGTGGCCGACACCGCTGCCGCCTGCAGAGGCGCGCCTCCGAAGGTCGATGTGTGCAGGTAAGGGTCACGGCCGAGCGAAGCGAACGCCTCCGCTGTTGCGACGGTGGCGGCGACCGGGACCACTCCACCGGAGAGCCCCTTCCCGAGCAAGATGATGTCCGGCGTGATGCCCGCCCGAGCGCTCAGTGACCACGCACCGCACCGGCCGAGTCCGGTCATGATCTCGTCGACCACCAGCAGGGCGCCGGCGGAGTGACAGGCCCGGGCCACCTCGGCGAGGTACTGCGGCCCGGGAATGCGCACACCGCGCTCACTCTGCACCGGCTCGACAATCACGACCGCCGACTTGGACTCGACCTCCGCGAGTGCCCGCCGCACATCGCCCTCGTCATCGAAGGCCACCCGGGTGACTCCGCTTAGACGCGTATCGAACAGGGAAGAGTACGTGGGATTGTCGGTCAGCGCAAGTGCTCCGAGCGTCTTACCGTGAAAGGCCCCTTCGGCCGCGATGACGTGATGCCGACCACACGCCAGCGCGAGCTTCAGCGCCACCTCGACCGCGTCGGTCCCGGACGGCGAGAGATAGACGCGGTCGAGCCCATCCGGCAGCACGCCGGCGAGGGATGTCGCCGCCGCGGCCAACCCGGGGTCGAGCAGTGCGCGAGTAGCAAGCGGTCGGCGGTGGATCTGCGCGATCACACGCTCCTCCACCTCGGTTCGATGTGTACCGACGAAATTGGTTCCGTACGAACCGCAGTCGAGGTACAGGCGGCCGTCTACGCAGATGATCTCCGCTCCGGTCGAGGCGTCCTCGCAGCGGCCTCCGAGCAGGTTTCCCAGCCGCCCCAAGGCGACGCCGAGATGGCGCCGGTACGCGTCGCCGACCGGCATGGACACATCACAGCTCACAGCTCACGGACATCGCAGCCTCCGAAGAGCCCGTCGATCATCGACCGGATGTTGTCGGTGATCGCCCTCCCCGCGACGGGGTTGAGCATGTCCGCAAGACTGGGGACGCCGATGTCGAAGACGCACTCGAAGGAGATGGCGACGCGGCCGGCGTCCGTGGACTGCACGTGCCACGTCCCCGAGAACACCTCGAGATCACCGCTCGTCTGCACGAATTCACAGACCCGACGGGCGCTGTCGACGGCATCGCGCTCGGTCCAGATCATCGTCCCGCCGCGGAAGCGCACCTCCCACGTGGATTCCATGGACCCGTCCACTGGTGCGGAGCCGACGCTAACCGAGACCACGTCGGGGCACACCTCGGGGTAGGCGCCGAAGTCTACGATCCGGGCGAACACAGCGTCGGCATCACTGTGGGCGATGCTCGCCCGCACCGTCGCGACGCGCCCGCAGGTTCCAGTCTGGGATTCGGGGATAGTCTCTAACATAGTGATGCTCCTGTCATTCGACGTGGCTGTAGCGATCGATGGCGAGCAGTTCGTATGCGACCGAGTCCATCCGGGTTAGGGAGGGCGGGTGGTACCGCAGGCATTGGACGGCGGCGCTGAGGTAGAGTAGCTCCGGTCCGCCGATCGCGGTCATCCCGCCGGCGTTGTCCAGAATCACTGGAATCTCCCGAGCGATCAGGTCTTCGATCACCTGGCGCAGTCGTAGCGAGCGGCGCAGCACACTGTGATCGACCGAGCGGTCCACCTCGTCGGCGAGCGCGGTGAGGGCGTCGGCGGCATGATCCACCGCCAGGCTGGATCGGTGGATCGCTCGATTAGCCCGTGTCGCCGCCGACAGCTCCACCATCCGCGCGAGCATCCCGAGGTACGCCGCACACATGAGGACCTCGAACCAGACGAAGCCGATGTCCTGGACGGTCGGAGTGATACCGTCGCCTTCCCGCGGTATCCGGATGATCAGCGCGTCGTCCACGAAGACATCGGAGAGTGTGACCTGTTCGGACTCCGCGTGGACGAGAACGGGTGCGTTCCAGAACCTGTCGACCGTGATGCCGGCGCCCGCAACCGGCACGATCGCGACACCGTAGGCGTCGGGGTCGTCATCGAGGTCGATGGACAGGGACAGCAGATCCATGCTGTGTGCCAGGGAACACGGACGCTTCACGCCCGAAACCCGGTAGCCGTCGCCCGAACGAACGCCCCGAACGGCGGGGCGCACGATCGACCGGTCGGAGGTGCCCTCCGCGAATCCGGAAGCCATCAGCAAATTCTGTGTGGCGATCGCCTCCAACAACACCCACACCGTTGCATGGCCGTCGGCGAGTAGGGCGCGCAGCGTGGAGACGCTGAAATGATGCATGGTCATCGCGACTGCCGCCGAGGGCGCAGCAGCTCCGGTGGCGACGGTGTGCTCGACCAGCTCACGCGCACCGAGGCCGCCACCCCCTAGCTCTGCGGGAACCACTAGCCCGGCGGCCCCCAACTCGCGCATGGCTGCGATCACCGTGCTGCGGCCACCCGTATACGCCCCGAACTCACTTTCCGCTAACCGGTTCCGGAGTCCAGGCGAACGGCGATCGAGCGCGGCGGACTGCCCTGCAGAATCGTCACAGTTGCACCCCCATGTATTCAAGCCGGCTGTGCTGCGCGGATTCCGACCATTCGAGGGCGGTACCGATAGGTTCCTCCGCGGTGGTGTCGATCAGCCGGCGTCCGTCCCAGACCTCGTAGGTCCGGAGGAGTTCGGCCAACGGGTCATTCAGGCTTGCCTCGCGCACCTGGGCCAGTCCGGCGTCGAAAGCCTCTTCACGCGAGGTCATCTCACGGATGATCGGCAGGTCCTGCCACAGCGCCATACCCTCGGCTAGTACCTCGCTGATCACGTCGTGGTGCGCAGTGAACCGGCGACGGATGATCTCACTGCCCACCGCGAGGTGACGGACTTCGTCAATCGCGGCGCCGCGCTCGACGCTCGCTGCCGCTGGATCGACCATCGCCCACTTGCGCTCGCTCAGCTCGCCGGTCGGCGCAAGCACGCCCTCGACCAGGATCGTGAGCACCGCCACTCCACGGACATACCCATCAGGGGCCGCGATGTGCCTGCGGGCGAAAGCCTCCAGTGGGCGTAGGACGTCTCGGGCGCCCTCGGCCGCCTGCTCCGCGATCACGGTGTCGACGTGGGCTTCGCTACCGATCAGCTCTCCGACGTGGGCGCGGAAGGCGTCGGCGTGCCGCGCCTCGTCGACGATCTGAGTGGTGAGGAACGCCATTTCCGCGCGCGTGGGCGCCGCATCTACGAGGAGGCCAATCACGCGCGCCGCGCGCTCCTCTGCGATCGACCGGAACGCGAACTCACGGACGAGGCTATCCCGGAAGGGCCCCGGACGCCTCATCCAGGACGGTGTGCGTGCATCGGGCATGCGGCCGCCGACCATTCGCGAGGCGAACCCGGCGGCCACTTCCCGATACCAGTAGTCGAGATCCGAGAACTCGGCTGCATGCTGCCCGGAGGCGTCTCCCAGCGCCCGCTGGCCGTGTCCGGCGCGTTCCATACCCCATACATGGAACCCGCTGTGGCGGCAGTCTCGCAGGCGCTCGAGGCTACGGACTTGCGGAACCCGCGCTGCACTCTCCTCAGTAACCGGGACGGCTATGCGGTGACCGACGCGCGCGATTTCGCCGCACGGTTCCTGGCGCAGATGACCCGGTCCGTGCGGTGGGACCTGTGCATGGAGGCCATCCGGGGCCGCGGCGCCGACGCGATTCTGCACCTTCCGCCCACTCGGATCACGCACCGCCTGCAGTTGCGCAGCATTCCCGACATCCCGTTCGGCCTTCTGGACAGCCCGCGTCAGGCTATGTCCCCCAGTCTGTCTCGGGTGCCTGCGCCTGCGGAGTGACGGTTCCGTGGGTGATGGCCGGGCGGAGTGTCAGGGACGCCCGAACCAGCGGCCGGCCTGTCGGGTGATGGTGATGGAGCGTGGCGGGCTCCTCGAGCAGGAGTAGGTCGGGCGATCTCATGACGGGCGCGAGCGAACACGGCGCGGCCGCGTATGCCCTACGAGAGGGGGCCGCACGGAATCTGCGTGGCGGTCATGCCCCGCGCGAAGGCGAGTTTGGGGCATTTCGGACGCGACAGGACGGCACGGGCGCGCCGCGCTGGCAGACCCCCTTGACCTGCTCTTAACGACTTGTCAGCAACCTCCAACCACTGTGCAAGGCGCACCACCAGCTCAAAACCGCCGGCGGCTGGATCGACAGCCGCCTCCCCGACGGCCGGATCATGTGGACCAGCCCCGACGGCACCGATTACATCGTCGATCCCGCCCCCGTCGCACTGGAACTGTTCCCGGACCTGCGCCGCGTCCACTGGGCCATCCCGCCGATCGCCGCGGCCACCGACTCCCCATCGTCGACCTTGGGCGCACCCGCACCGCCGGGAGCGCCGCCTCCACCGTCACGACTAAAGCGTGAACATCAACGCCGAGAACGGATTCGGCGCGCTAACATCGCGTCCCACCAAAGGAAGCGCCGTCCCGCACCGGCCCGGCACAGTCGAGTCTCATCGAGGAACGTCTGCGCATCGTGATCCCGGCCTACACCGCATACCGCCGCGCCCAGGAACGCGCGACGGCCGCCGCAGGCCGCGGACGACTCCCGCTGGGGCCCTTACATCGTCGCAAACCTCAGCCGCCGCACCCCGACGAGCCCGAACCGCCGTTCTGAGTCGTCGCGTTCTCGTCGAACTAACCGGTCGCGCGATCGCTGCGGTCCGCAGCCGCCTGGTCGAGCTCGGCACGGGCACGGGAGACGCGGGATCGAACCGTGCCGATCGGCGTGCTGATGATCTCTGCGACCTCGGCATAACTGAACCCGAGAACCTGCGTCAGGATCAGAGCTTCGCGACGCTCGGGAGCCAGTCCACCCAGCAGATCCAACACACTGGCGCGGGCGTCCAGCGTGATTCCCGGTGCAATGCAGGTGGTTTCAAAGGCGACCTGAGCCTCTCTGCTGGCCAGGCGCGGGCGGGCTTGCGCATGCCGGCGGGCGTCGACGACGACCCGTCGGGCGATGGTAATGAGCCAGGTCCGCGCAGACGATCGTCCCTCGAAGCGGTGTAGTGCACCGATAGCACGGATGAAGGTCTCCTGCGCAAGGTCTTCCGCGTCCTGGGCGTTGCTGAGGTGGCTGATGACCCGCACCACGTCTCGCTGGGTGGTACGAATGAACTCCTCCAGGGCCGCCCGCTCGCCGCGTCCGGCGCGGAGCGCGATCTCAGTAAGGTGCGCCTCGGACACGGATCGATCGGACATGATAGATATGAAACCAGAGTCGGCAACCGTGTTCCTACTCCCCTGGGGTATCGAGCACGATGCGTGCGGCGGAGTCGAATTCCGGCTTCACCAGCGAACACGGCTTCGGTGTCGGATCACGGACGGAGGGGCACATGAGCACGGTCTGCGAACGCACGCGTGAGGCGCTCTCCGCCGATCTCGACGACGAGCAGGATTCCGGTGAGGCCGCCGCCGCACAAGACCATCTGATGCACTGCCAGGACTGCCGGCGGTGGTACACGACCGTCGCGAAGATCGGCCGCCGCCTGCGGGTTTCCGCAGCGCCGGAAGGCGAGCCCCAGACCGACCTCACCGATCGCGTGCTGTCGATGATCGACCTGCGGACGGTGTGCGGGTGCGGCGACCGCTGCGGATGCGGCGACCCGTGCGGATGCGGCGACCTCTGCGCCTGCCGCCACAAGGACTGACCGAACTTAGGCTAGGCTCATCTACATGGGTAGAGGGGTGTCCGGTCTGATCCTCAAGGCCATGCGAGCCGACGACTACGTCTTCACAGTGATCCGGACCGAGCACGTGAACGATCACTACCACCGGATCCGCTTCGACGGGGGCGCCTTCCTCACGGAGAACCCGTGGTTCCCCACGATGTGGGTACGACTGTGGATCCCCAAAAGCGGAGAAGCCAGTACCGATGCCGACGAAGGGAGCCTGGCGCAGCGCGGCTACACCATCGTCGATCCCGAAGGCAGCGAGTTCTCCATCGAGTTCGCCGTCCATGACGGCCCCGCGCCGCGCTGGGCGGTGGACGCCGAACCCGGTGACAGGATCGCCGCCACCATGATGGGCTCCGATCTGACCGTGCCCGAGAGCCCGGCACCGTCGGAGTACGTTCTGGTGGGCGATACGGCATCGATCCCGGCGATCAACTCGCTGGTCGACTCGGCCGGGGTGCCGTGCCGGGTGTTCCTCGAGTACCAGCACATCGCCGAGCGGGAAATCCCGGTGCGCGGTGCGAGCGTGACGTGGGTACCCCGTGAGGACCGCGGCGCCACCCTGGTCTCCACCGTCACCACCGCGAGCATCCCGCGAGACGCGTTCCTGTTCGTGGCCGCCGAAAGTAGAGCCACGCGCGAGATCACCAGGGCCGCCAAACGCGACCTCGGACTCCCCAAGGACCGCATCAAATCACAGGCGTACTGGCTCCAGCGGGGCTGATCGCCAGCAGACGCAGTTCAGTCGCCCTGACCAGGACGCTGCGGAGGCAGGCCCAGAGACGTGGGCGGATTGTGGTCGTAGGACTCCTGCTCGGTGATCGGCGACGAATCACTCACCGAAGGACGCGGAGCCGGCTGGATCGGACGCGGCTGCGCCGGACGCCGGCCGGCGACTGGATGCATGCTGGTCGGCGGAACCGGCTCCGGTTCCTCTGACGGCTGCTGCGGCGGTGCAGGTGCCTGCGGGGGCGTCTGCGGCGGTGCCTGCGGGGGCGACACCCGCGACTGCGGCGGCGGCACCGGCCAGGACTGCTGCTCGGTCCGGGGCTCGGGACGGGGCTGCTGCTCGGGTCGGGGCTGCTGCTCGGGACGGGGCTCGGGACGCTGCGTGGGGATCGCCTGGGTGGACAGATCCTCCTGCTGTCGCGGCCGCTGAATCGGGACTGCCATCGTCGCCGGCGCGGCCGCGGCGATCGGATCCGCACTGTCGACCACCGTCACCCGGCCCGCAGCCTCGGTGGCATTGGTACGGGCCACCTCCGTGGTGTCCGCCGTCGCCACCGCCACACCGAGCCGGCGCCGCTGGTAGCCCTGCGGCTTCCCGAACAGCCGCAGATCGCTCTCCGGCACCTCCAGTGCGCGGGCGACCCCGTCGAAGGCCACCGAACTGCTGTCCTTGGTGCCGTAGATCACCGCCGACGCCGCCGGAGACATCAGCGAGGTGTCCACCGGCAGGCCCAGAATCGCGCGGGCGTGCAGTTCGAACTCCGAAAGCCGCTGCGAGCCCAGCGTCACCAGACCGGTGTCGTGCGGACGCGGTGAGACCTCGGAGAAGTACACGTCGTCACCCTTGACGAACAACTCCACTCCGAACACACCACGTCCACCCTTGCCCCCGTCACCCAGCGCCGTGGTGATCCGCCCCGCCACCGACGTCGCGGCGTCGTACGCGGCCTGGCTCATCGCCTGCGGCTGCCACGACTCGACGTAATCACCGTCCTGCTGGCGGTGCCCGATCGGTTCACAGAACCGGGTGACCACCTTGCCCCGCTCGGCGTCGAACACCCGCACCGTGAGCAGGGTGATCTCGTAGTCGAAGTCCACGAACCCCTCGACGATCACGCGCTCGTTGCGCACCCGCGCCCCGTCGACCGCGTGATCCCACGCGGCGTCGATCTCCTCCGCCGACCGGACCACCGACTGCCCCTTACCGGAGCTCGACATCACCGGCTTGATCACACACGGGAAGCCCACCTCGCGGGCACCGGCCCGCACCTCGTCGAGTGAGGACGCGAAGACGTAAGGAGAGCACGGCAACCCCAGCTCCTCCGAGGCGAGCCGCCGGATGCCCTCACGGTCCATCGTGAGCGACACCGCCCGCGCGGTGGGGATCACCTCAGCGAGACCGTCCTGCTCCACCGCGGCCAGCGCCTCGGTCGCGAGCGCCTCGATCTCGGGCACCACGAAATCGGGCTTCTCCTCCTCGATCACCCGGCGGACCTGCGCGGCATCGGTCATGTCGATCACGTGACTGCGGTGCGCGACCTGCATCGCCGGCGCGTCCGCGTACCGGTCGACGGCGATCGTCTCGACTCCCAGACGTTGGAAGGCGATCACCACCTCCTTGCCCAGCTCTCCGGACCCGAGCAGCAACGCCTTGGTAGCGCCAGGAGTCAGAGCCGTGCCGATACGCGGATTGCCACCGGTCTCGCTGAGGTTCGTCATACGTTCCATCATGGCAAACTCACATCACCGACCGGGATCGAAGGGACGCCGACATGACCGACCGGACGCTGTGCCTCGGCGAGGCACTCGTCGACGTGGTACTTCGCGAAGGCACCGAACCCGCCGAGCACGTGGGCGGCAGTCTGTTCAACGTGGCCTGCGGACTCGCATCCCTGGGCCACGCCACCTCGATCCTGTCCTGGTGGGGGCGCGACGAGCGCGGCACCCGCATCTCCGACGCGGCACGAGCGGCCGGAGTGGAGATCGTTCCCGGATCCGACGGTGCCCCGCGCACCCCACTCGCCCACGCCCACCTCGACGCTGACGGTCGCGCCACCTACGAGTTCGACCTGACCTGGCAGGTTCCGCCCCTCGACGACCCGGCCCGGTACCGGCACCTGCACACCGGCAGTTTCGCGGCGACGCTCGCACCCGGCGCCGACGGGGTGGTAGCCGCCTCCCAGATGCTCCGTGAGCACGCGAGTATCTCCTACGACCCGAACATCCGGCCGGCGCTGATGGGCGCACCGTCGGACGTGACGGACCGGGTGAGCGAGATGATCGCCCTCGCGGACGTGGTGAAGGCCAGCGATGAGGACGTCGAATGGCTCTACCCGGGACGGACTCCGGCGCGGGTCATGCGGGACTGGGCCGCCGGCGGGCCCGCACTGGTGGTGATCACCCGCGGTCCGGAGGGTGCGGACGCACTGCTCGCGGGTCAGGAGGAACCCCTGCACCTCGATCCGCCGCCGGTCACCGTCGCCGACACCGTCGGCGCGGGCGACTCGTTCATGGCCGGACTGCTCTCCGGGCTGATGGACGGTGGGTACCTAGGGTCCCGTGACGCCGTGCACCGGTTGCGGACCGCCCGTGCCGAAGACCTGCGTCCGGCGTTGGTCCGGGCGATGACCACCTCAGCGCTCACCGTGGGCCGGGCCGGGGCGCACGCGCCGTCGATGGACGAGGTGCGCTCGGCGACCACCGGAATTCCAGGTGATTGAGGGCCGGTCCCCAGCGGTCTCCCAGCAACCCCGTCGAAGCTCGGTACCACCTGCGGTCACTCGCACCGCACCGAACCGAAACGAGTCACCGATGACCGAATCCACCGGATCACAGCCCGAGAACACTGCCGCCGACGCGCGACCGGCCCCGCAGGAACAGCCCGCACCATCAGGAGCGTCGAAGAAACTACTGGTCGCGGGCATCGTCTTCGGCCTGATCGGCCTCGGCGGGGTCAGCTTCACAGCCGGGTACTGGGTCGGCCACGAGGGCGACGGAGGACACCGCGGCAAGATCGCCGAACAGCGCTTCGGCAAGCATCAGGGCGACGCCGAGGGTCGGGTCGACGGATCCGAACGCCGCGAGCACCGCCGTGACGGGGCACAGCGGCCCGCCCCGCCGTCCAGCGCCGCACCGTCGACCCCGGCGACCGCACCGGGAGCCTGACGCGCGCCGCGGCTAGACGATCGCGCGGCGCACGATCGTCTCGTCGCGGCCCGGTCCCACACCGATGCACGAGATGTGCGCACCCGAGAGCTCCTCGAGCCGCAGCACGTAATCCTGCGCGTTCTTCGGCAGATCCTCGAAGGTGCGGCACCCGGAGATGTCCTCCCACCAGCCGGGCATCGTCTCGAAGATCGGCTTCGCATGATGGAAGTCGCTCTGGTTGGGGGGCATCTCGTCGTACCGGACACCGTCGATCTCGTAAGCCACGCAGATCGGCACGTTCTCGATCGAGCTGAGCACGTCGAGCTTGGTGAGG
Source organism: Tsukamurella serpentis (assembly GCF_054780975.1). Taxonomy (NCBI): domain Bacteria; kingdom Bacillati; phylum Actinomycetota; class Actinomycetes; order Mycobacteriales; family Tsukamurellaceae; genus Tsukamurella; species Tsukamurella serpentis. Next base: position 140,185 of record NZ_BAAGVH010000003.1, on the reverse strand, counting down.
AAGTAGTCGGTGATGCCGTTGACGCGGGTCGCGTAACGGGCGATCACGGCGTCGAACCAGCCGCAGCGCCGGGCGCGGCCGGTGGTCACGCCCACCTCGCCACCGTGCTTGGCCAGGTACTCGCCCCACTCGTCGAACAGCTCCGTCGGGAACGGGCCCGAGCCGACACGGGTGGTGTACGCCTTCAGGATGCCGAGCACGGTGGTGATCCGGGTGGGGCCGATACCCGAACCCACCGAGGCGCCACCGGAGGTGGGGTTCGACGAGGTCACGTACGGGTAGGTGCCGTGATCGACGTCGAGCAGGGTGCCCTGCGATCCCTCCAGCAGCACCGTCTCACCGCGCTCGAGCGCCAGATTCAGCGCGAGGCGGGTATCGGCGATGCGGTGCTTGAAGCTCTCCGCCAGTTCGAGCGTCTCGTCGACCACCTGCCGCGCGTCGAGCGCGCGACGGTTGTAGATCTTGGTCAGCACCTGGTTCTTGAACTCCAGTGCCGCCTCGACCTTCTGGGTGAGGATCGACTCATCGAGGACGTCCTGAGCGCGCACGCCCACGCGGGCGATCTTGTCCTGGTAGCAGGGACCGATGCCGCGACCGGTGGTGCCGATCTTCTTATTGCCGAGGAACCGCTCAGTGACCTTGTCGATCGCCACGTGGTACGGCATCAGCAGGTGCGCATCGGCCGAGAGCAGCAGGTTCGAGGTGTCCACATCCCGGGCCTCGAGGCCGTCGAGCTCGGCCAGCAGCACCGACGGATCGACCACGACGCCGTTGCCGATGACGTTCTTCACACCGGGCGTGAGGATGCCCGACGGGATCAAGTGGAGTGCGAACTTGTCACCGTTCGGTAGAACGACGGTGTGGCCGGCGTTGTTGCCGCCCTGATAGCGCACCACCCACTGGAGCTTCTCCCCCAGCAGATCGGTGGCCTTACCCTTACCCTCATCGCCCCACTGGGCGCCGATCAGCACGATCGCAGGCATGGACGATCTCCTTCCGGCCCGATACCGAACCCTTCACCACAAAGGAATCACCTGGATAACGTCGAGCCGTGCCGCAACCTTACAGTAGGTGTGGTGAGCTCCGTGACCCAGAGCACCGTCGTGGTGCGCGCACCTGATGTCCGTATCCCGGGCAGCCTCCGCGACCTCGAAACGATCACCGTCGATCCCGACTCCGCGAAGTCGGAACTGAAGCAGAAGCTGACCTTCCCCGGTCGGATCGTGGTCGCCGGACCCGATGATCTGCTCGCCGCCGTGCTGGCCCGCCTGATGGCGGCCGAGCGGCTCGACGTCGAGGTGGCGTACTCGCCCACCACGAACTCCCGCGCCGCGGCGATCTACCCGCCGGGCGATCCGCTCACCGGCACCCCGCGTCCGGTACCGCTGATCCGCGACGACCGCGGTTTCGTGCTGGTGGGCCGCGCCCGGATCACCGGTCCCGACGGTGGCCCGCTGACCGGTGAGACCTTCGTCGACTCGGAGAAACTGTTCACCGGGCAGGCGAAGGCCATCATCGTCGAGCCGACCGGCTCGGGTGAAGGCGTCCGCGCCCGGCTCGCGAAGGGGGTGCTGCGCAAGTGGCTCACCGGCCGTGCGGCCCAGACCGGCGGCCTGGAGCTGGTGGTGGAACGGGACGGTCGCTCCGACCCGTCGGTGGTCACCCGATCGACGTTCTACCGCAATGTGGAGGACTGGCTGCTGATCAGCTGACCGGGCCGGCCGGTGCGTCCGGCGGCTGCACCGGGTCGGTCGGCTCGGTCCGGCGTTCACTGCGCGGCTGCGCCCGCAGCACCGCGATCGCGGAGGTCCGTTTGAGTCCGGCCACCTGCAACAGATCGACGATGGTCGAGCGCAATTGTGCGTAGATCACCACCTCGTTGAGGGAGCCGCCGCCCTCCTCGATGTGCAGCTCGTTCGCGCGCCGCGCCGCTGACCTCAGCACCCGCGCCGCGTCCGCCTCGTCGGGGTGCGCACCGGGTTCGGCCAGCACCATGTCACGCACGGTCTTGAACGAATCAGCGAGCCGGCCGACCTCCCTGACCAGCGCGGGATCGATCCGCTGCCCGGACTGGTTCGAGGCGATCGCCCGCCGCGCCATCACTCGCACGTTGCGCACCGCATTGTCGAGCGGGTCGGCGATCGCATGCAGCCGCTCCATCCGCGGCCGCGCACTCCAGAACACCGGTGAGACCTTCGCGATCTCGATGCCACCGGCCAGGTCTGCGCCGAGTTCGTCGAGGTCGGGCTGGGTGGCACGAGCGGTCTCCAGTGCCCAATCCAGGTTGGATCGATCACCGTCGGTCAGCCCGGCGGCGATCGAGGCGACGACCTTGCGCATGGTGTCGAGCACCTTCGCCGCGTCCTTACGCGGCCGGCCCGCGGGATTGCTCGGGATCACCGCGACGATGAGCACTCCGACCAGGCCGCCGACCAGCGCGTCGCCCATCCGGTTGAAACTCGCCGTCGACCCGGGCGGCAGCAACGTCGCGACCAGGACGGCCGACGACGCCGCCTGCATCGGAACCAGCGGACCCCGGTCGGCCAGCACCGCGACGGACATCGCGAACGCCACGACCATCGCCAACTGCCATGGTCCGGTGCCGATCACGCTGATCAGCAGATCGCCCACGCCGATCCCCACGGTGACCCCGCCGACCAGCTCCAGGGAACGCCGAAGCCGCTGGTTGACCGACAGTCCGAGGGAGATGACCGCTGCGATCGGCGCGAAGAACGGCGACTCGTGCCGGATCAGGTCATTGGCGATGAACCAGGCCAGCCCCGCCGCCAGTGCGCACTGCAGGATGGGCAGCTTGGAGGTCCAGAGCCGCCGGGTGCGGTTCTGGATGATCGGCGGCAGTGCATTGTGCCGCCGACGGATCCGGCTAGTCGCCGAGTCCGAGTGCGGCCGCGGCTTGCGGATCACAATCGTTGAGCAGATCCAGGCAGCGGAGGTACTCGTCCTCCTCGCCGATCGATTTCGCGGCACGGGCCAGGGCCGCGACGGCGCGCAGGAAGCCGCGGTTGTTCTCGTGGCTGTACGGCACCGGACCGAATCCGCGCCAGCCCTGGCGGCGCAGCTGGTCCAGACCGCGGTGGTAGCCGGTGCGGGCGTAGGCGTACGTGGCGACGGCCTGCCCGTCGGCGAGCGCGGACTCCGCGAGGGTGGCCCAGGCCAGGGACGAGGTCGGGAAGTCCGCGGCCACCTCTGCGGCCGGGCGCCCCTGGTTGAGCTGCAACTCCGGTTCCTCATCGAGGTCGAGCAGCACGGGGGGCGGGCCGAGGAGATCTCCGAACGAGGTCATGCCGTCGATCCTCGCATGTGCCGGCTCCGCGGGGCCAGGCGATGCGGCGCACGTCGCACCAGGTCCGAGTCCCCGTCGAGCTGCGGCGGCTAGTCTGTGAGGTGTTCGGTGTGCGGTGCGCCGTCGCCGACCGGAGTTTGTTCGCGAGTGAGGGGATGAGGGATTCGATGGCGCGGGAGAAGAACCTGGGACCCCTGTCGCGGCTACGGGACCTGCGGGAGCGGCTCGCCACCTGGCCCGCCGCACCACTGCACGAGTCGAACGAGGAGGCCGGGACCATCGGAAGCGCCCCGACGGACGCGGTGACTCCCTCACATTCGGATTCCCTGGCCCAGGTGGTCGGGTCGGGCGGCGCGGCGGCTGTGCCGAGCGAGGCGGAGACCAGCGCGATCGAGGTCGACGGTGCCGCGGCTCGGTCGGAGTCGGGTGGCGGGACTGCGGCAGCCGGGGATGGTCCCTCCGACGCCGAGACCCGCGCCATCCCGGTCGCCGCTGCCGCTGAGGGCACCAGCGCCGCCGACCAGGCGGAGGACGCGGACGAGGACACCGCTGCGGACGAGACGAAGAAGATCGCCCCCACCGCCGCTGCGTCGCCTCTGCGCACCGTCGGCCCCGTGAACACGGTTCCGCCGGTCGATGCGGTGGCACAGGCCGAGACCGACGTGCTCCCCACCGTGAACCGTCCGAGTACCGAGGACACCGTGGCGATCCCGGTGGTTCCCCGCGCCGACACCGACGAGGCGAGCACCGCCGCGGAGGCCGCTGCGGAGGAGAGCGCCCCGTCGGCACCGAAGCCCGCAACAGCAGCTGCCGCAGCCACCCTCGCAGCCGGCGCCGCCGCCGCAGCCAGGTCCACCGACGAAGCCGCCGAACCGGACAACACCGGCGAAGCCGAAACCGAGAACGAGGCCGAGGCCGAGGCCGAGGCCGAAGTCAAGACCGGCTCCACAGACGAGACGGACGCCACCGCCACCACCGACGAGCCCGACGACACCACAGGCGATGACGCCACGGACTCGGGCGAAGAATCCCCCGAGGAACCCGCCGACAAGACCACCCCGTCGGTGGCGAAACCCGCAACAGCCGCCGCCGCAGCAACCCTCGCAGCCGGCGCCGCCGCAGCCACGTCCACCGACGAAGCCGCCGAACCGGACAACACCGGCGAAGCCGAAACCGAGAACGAGGCCGAGGTCAAGACCGGCTCCACAGACGAGACGGACGCCACCGCCACCACCGACGAGCCCGACGACACCACAGGCGATGACGCCACGGACTCGGGCGAAGAATCCCCCGAGGAACCCGCCGACAAGACCACCCCGTCGGTGGCGAAACCCGCAACAGCCGCCGCCGCAGCAACCCTCGCAGCCGGCGCCGCCGCAGCCGGCGCCGCAGCCACGAAGCCCTCTCAGGCACAGACCGCTCCGACCGAGCGGACCGCGCTCCCGGACGCCACTCCGCCGACCGAGGCCCTGCCCGTCGCAGCCGCCGCCCCGCAGGCACCCGCACCCCAGCCCGTTCCCCCGCAGGCACCCGCACCGCAGGCACCGCCGCTCGCGCCCGCACGTCAGGCACCCGAGTACCACGCCCCGGCCGGCAGTGCCCCCGCACCGAAGCGCGGCGGCAAGCTCAAGTGGATCATCGCCGCAGCGATCCTGGTGATCGCACTGATCGCAGGCGGTATCGCCCTGTTCGGCTCGTCCACGAGCAGCGACCCCAACGATGCCCGTCAGGCCGCTGCGAACGCCACCACCTCGTTCGTGTCGGCGGTCAACCGCGGCGATCTGGCCGCGCTGCGTCAGCAGACCTGCGGCGGCGCCAAGGCCTACTACGACAAGATCGACGACGCCCGGTGGCAGCGCATCCACAACAACGCCAAGGCCGACGGCATGCTCCCCGAGATCAACGGCCTCCAGGCGGTGGAGGTCCGCGACAACCGCGCCGAGGTCCAGGTCGAGGTCCACTACGTCAGTAACCCGCAGGCCAAGGTGCGCAACACCCTCACCCTGGAGAACAACGGTGACGGCTGGAAGGTGTGCACGCAGGTCGGCGGACGATGACTCCGCACCCGGACGATCCCACCCGCCGGAACCCGAGCCTCCCAGCACCGCAGGCGAGGAGCGTCCCGCCGCAGGCCCGGATCGCGCCGTCGCCACCGCGACTGGCCTACTCCGAGGTCGCGGACCCTCCGGCACCGCGGACCGACCGGATCACCCGCGGCGCCGAACGGGTCACCCCGCCGCGCCGTGCCGCCACACCTCCTCCGGCCTCCCCGCAGGCCATGGCACCCCGGCAGCACCACCAGCACCGCAGTCCGCGGCACCCGGTCGCTCCGCACAATCGCCGACCCGCACCGCACCCGATGGCGCCGCCCGGGCACCGTCCGTCCGCAGCACCGTCACCCGCACCAGCGCCTGCCGCACTACCGGCGGCGAATCCTCCGCAACGCGCGAGGCCGCGGCTCACCGGCCCGGAATGGGCGGCGGCCGCGGCCTTCGGTCTGCTCGTACTGGCCGTGATCGTGGGCCTGGCGCTGGCCTGAGCGACGATCAGGCGCTGATCGACTTACCCGCCGAGTGCAGGTCGTTGCAGGCCTCCACCACACGCGCGGCCATCGAGGTCTCCGCCTTCTTGAGGTAGCTGCGCGGGTCGTAGACCTTCTTGTTGCCGACCTCACCGTCGATCTTGAGAACACCGTCGTAATCGGCGAACATGTGCCCGGCCACCGGACGGGTGAAGGCGTACTGAGTGTCGGTGTCGACGTTCATCTTGACCACGCCGTAGCTCAGCGATTCCTCGATCTCACTCTTGAGCGAACCGGAACCGCCGTGGAAGACGAACGAGAAGGGCTTGCTACCGGCCGGCAGGCCCAGCTTCTGCGAGGCCACGCTCTGACCGTCGCGCAGCACCTCGGGGCGGAGCTTGACGTTGCCCGGCTTGTAGACGCCGTGAACGTTGCCGAAGGTCGCAGCCAGCAGGTAGCCGTCGGCACCGAGCGCGTCGACGGTCTTCGCGAAGTCCTCATCGGAGGTGAACAGCTTGTCGTTGATCTCGTTCTCGACGCCGTCCTCCTCACCACCGACCACACCGATCTCGATCTCCAGGACGATGTTCGCGGCCTTGGCCTTCGCCAGCAGGTCCTTGGCGATCTCCAGGTTCTCATCCAGCGGCACCGCCGAGCCGTCCCACATGTGCGACTGGAACAGCGGGTTCTGGCCGTTGCGGACCCGCTCCGCGGAGATCTCCAGCAGCGGACGGACGTAACCGTCGAGCTTGTCCTTGGGGCAGTGATCGGTGTGCAGCGCCACGGTGACGTCGTACTTCGCGGCGACGACGTGCGCGAACTCGGCCAGCGCCACCGCTCCGGTGACCATGTCCTTGACGCCCAGGCCGGAGCCGAACTCGGCTCCGCCGGTGGAGAACTGGATGATGCCGTCGCTACCGGCGTCCGCGAAGCCCTTGATGGCCGCATTGATGGTCTCGCTCGACGTGCAGTTGATCGCCGGGTAGGCGTAGCCTCCCTCACGGGCGCGGTCCAGCATCTGCCGGTATGCCTCGGGGGTTGCGATGGGCATGTTCTGTCCTCCTGAGCGCGAGTATGCGGTTCCTGGTCAAAGACTATCGTCAAAGACGCCGACACCGGCACGTCCCCGGCGCAGGTATCCTGGTCGTCGTGCACTTCACCGACCTGACTCTGGCCGCCTCGACCACCATGCAGGCCTTCGCCCTCAAGGACATCACCGATCCGGTGGCGGTCCTCAACGCCTTCGGCGGTATCGCCCTGGTGGGACTGCTGCTCGTGGTCTTCATCGAGTCGGGTGTGCTGTTCCCGGTCCTGCCGGGTGACTCGCTGCTGTTCGTGGCAGGCCTGCTGGCCTCGGCGGGCGCCACCAGCACCGCGGCCAACGAGATCGCCTACACCGGCTCGGCGATGTCGCTGCCGGTGCTGCTGATCGCGACACCGATCGCGGCGATCCTCGGCTCGCAGGTCGGGTTCCTGATCGGCAGGTTCGGTGGTGAGAAGTTCTTCTCACCCGATGCCCGCTTCCTCAAGACCAAGCACCTCGAGGAGTCGCACGAGTTCTTCGAGAAGTACGGCCCCGCCACACTGATCCTGGCCCGGTTCGTGCCGTTCGTGCGGACCTTCGCCCCGATCGCCGCGGGTGCCGCCAAGATGCACTACGCCAAGTTCGTGATGTGGAACGCGATCGGTGCGGTGATCTGGGCCGACGGCATCCTGCTCCTGGGTGTGTGGCTGGGCCGGATCGCGTGGGTCCGCGAGAACATCGACAAGATCTTCATCGGCATCGTGCTGGTCTCGGTCCTGCCGATCGTCTGGGGCGTAGTGAAGAAGTACCTCGCGAATCGCCGCGCCGACGCCACTGCCTAGGCTCGCCCCGTGCTCGAATTAGTCCAGAACGCCGGGCCGGTGATGATCTGGCTCATCGTCGCCGGCTTCGTCTTCTGCGAGTGCGCGTTCATCATCGGACTCTTCCTGCCCGGTGACTCCCTGCTGCTCACGGCGGGACTCGCGATGGCCACCACCGGTCATTCGACGGCATCGGTTTGGGGCCTGGCGGTGGCCGCGTTCATCGCCGCTATCGCCGGCAATCACGTCGGGTACGGGATCGGCGTCAAGATGGGCGATCACGTGCTGGCCAAACAGGACGGCCGCTACCTCAACGAGCAGAACCTGCACAAGGTCAAACAGCTCATGGACCGCCACGGCTTCTTCTCGGTGCTGATCGCCCGGTGGATTCCGTGGGTGCGCACCCTGTGTCCACTGGTCGCCGGAGCCGTCGGGATGGACAAGCGCAAGTTCACCCTCGCCTCGGTGCTGGGCTCGCTGATCTGGGCGCCGTTCCTGCTGCTGGTCGGCTACTACGCGTCCACCGCTCTGAGCGAATACAAGTGGATCCTGGACTGGGCGCTGCGCGGGATGATCGTGATGCTCGTCATCGGCACGATCATCGGGATCATCGGCTACCGCCGGGAGATGGCGAAGCCGAACGTCACCGTCGACCTCGACGAGTGACTACTTCCGGCCGATCTCGCGCAGCACTCGGCTGAGCGCGGCTTCGAACTCCGAGCGGTCCTGCTGCCGGGTGCGCACGGTGTTGTTGGCCTCGAGGTGCACGAAGACGCTCCCCCGCTCGGCCGCGTCCGTCCCCTGGACGTTCGATCTGCCCTCCAGCCGGCCACAACGATCGGTCCAGGCACGGCAGACGTCGAAGGCGCCGCCCAGAGCCCCCGCGATGTCGCGGGCCACCTCGGAGGTCGGCCCACTGCCCGCGGAGACGACGATGTCCTTACCCGGGAGCGAACCGTCGGCGTACCCGTGCAATTGGATCTGCGCCGCACCGCGGATGCTGTAATCGACGGCCACCTGGTGGAAGACCGACTCCGCGTTGTGCGCGACGTCGGCCCTGCCACCGTCCGCCCGGCGATGCGCTCCGGCGATGAGTAGGGCCGCTCCCGGCACCGCCCTGAGCAGGGACAGGCCGATGAACTCGGTCTGCATGTCCGCGCGGGGGTGCGGCACCTCGATGAGCACCCGCGGATCGGGATGCGCGACGCTCAGCACCACCGTGCCCCAGGCGCGTTCGGTGGCGGTTTCCGAGCGGACCACGACCAGGTCCTGGCCCGAGGGCTCGTCCCGCGCCTGTTCCACCCGGAACCCGACCCCGGCCAGCTCGCCCCGCGCGGCGTCGAGACCGCCGGAGCCGATCGTCCGGAGTCCGCGCACCACGGTGGCCCGCTCCTGCGCGGTCGGCACCCGATAGGGCTGATCCGGCACCAGTGATGCGGACAGGTCCGCGACGAGCTCATCCAGGTTCACCGGGCCCGCGGTTCCACTCCCACAGGCCAGCAGCGGAGTCGTGAGCGACAGCCCGGCCGCGCCGCGCAGGAGATCGCGTCGACTCAATCCAGCGGGTCGACGACCCGTCATAGGCGCTTCACTGCGCGCAGCGCGGTGGCGAACCTGCCCTCGTCGATCACCGACGGACCGCCCTTGTCACCCATGGTCGGCCCGTCCGCCGCGCGCCGGCTCATGATGAAGCGGTGCTCGTTGTCCTGGTCCAGGCCGATGTAGATGCCCACCTGGTCGAGGCCCCGATCGGTATCGGTGTCGAAGAACAACAGGTCTCCCGCTTGCAGTCGGCTCAGATCCGTCACCGGGGCATCGGTCGCGGAGGCGACGTCCACACCCATCCCCCGGTGCATTCCCTCTACCGAGGGTGCCATAGCGGTCTTGTCGTCGGCCGTGCGGGCGAGCGGCAGGCCTCCGCGATAGCCGTACACCAGCCGCACGAAGCCGGCCGTGCTCAGCGTGCGGAGCGCACCCGGATCGGGTCGGCGGGTGGTGCCGTTCGGGAACGTGAACGGCACTCCGAGATAGTCGTTGAAATCGGAGTCCGGTTCGCCGCCCGACGGTGCCGGGCCGCGGTATCGGGCGTCGCCTCGGTACTGCACTCCGGCGGCGTCGACGCCCTGGTCCGCACCGGTGATGTACTGCGCGGCGATGTCGAGCAGGTCGGGGTCCCTGTTCTTCACCGCGGCTGAGAACCAGTCCCGGTACCACGGCTGCGACTGCGCCTCCGGCGCCCACGGTCGGGGCATGAGGACCACGCGCTGATGATCGACGACCAGCGCCCTGGTGGTCGCGGTCTCGTTGATCACACGGGAACGCCCGAGCAGAGAGGCGGTGCGGGCACCGTCGGTCATCACGGCGACGATGCGCCGGTGCCGGTCACGGGCGATGGTCCGGCCTGGTGCGTCCAATCGTTCGAAGCGCAGTTCACCGATCTCCGGCACGGCCTCGCCGGCGTCGAGGGCGGCGTCGGAGAGCCCGCCCTGACGGAACACGCCGACGCCGATGCCGGCCACGCCGACGATCACCGAGACGATGCACGCGGCGATCATGCGGCGGGTGCGGGCCGACAGGCCGCGTAGGTCGAGCCGGCTCACGTCGCCGGAACGAGGTCGAGGAGCACACCACTGGCCAGAATCCCGTACGCACCGAGCGTGACCGAGAAGGTGCACGCGATCGTGGGCAGGCGGGGCTGGCGAACCAGCTGGTAGGCGATCAGGCCGGGGATGATGAATCCGAGCGTCTGGTGGGCGAACAGCAGCGGGGCGTGCTCGTGCACCACCAGGTAGGCGCCCACCGAGTAGACGACGCTGATCAGGATCACCGAGGCGAACAGCCGCTTGCCGTACAGGATCACGTAGCGCTGCACGAGCATCGTCGACAACCAGGTGACCGCGGTGACGCCGACGATCACCGGTACCCGGTCGATGTCCTCCAGGAATGCGACGGCGAGCCAGCCGGGGGTGATCATGCCGCCCGGCGAGAGATTGGTGACGAGGTAGCAGCACAGCGCGAGCATCACGCCGATGGCGAGCGCGATGGTCGCGACCTGTGGGCTGAGGGTGCCGGTCAGCACGAGGTCTCCTGAGTGTCGGGATCGAGGCCGTTGAATTCGTGGAGCAGGACTTCCCCGCTCCCGTGGATGTTTCCGATGGTCACCACCGAGGCCGCACCGGTCTCATCGGCGACGACTGCCGACAGCACGCTCTCGAAATCGAGTCGCCCGCCGAGGTCGGAGACCCGGTCGGTGAGGGTGTCGGGGATGCTGACCTTCGCCGAGCGGGTGGGGTCGCCGATCAGGATGATCCGGTCCGGATCGAGCACGCCGGTGAGCTCACCCATCTGCCCGTTGCGTTCGACGCGGTCGGGCCGGCAGTTGATGATCACGTTCAGCGGGCGGCCGATCAGCCCGCGGTCGGTGAGCAGGTCGATGTTCATCCGGGTGGACTCGGGGTCGTTCGCGGCGAAGATGTTCGCCATCGCGATGCGCTTGTCACCGCTGCGGTACCGGCTGACCGCCACCGTCCCGGGGTCGGCGGCGGACTCGACCATCCCCTTCAGGGCCGCATCCCGGTCGACCCCGCACATCTGTGCGACGGCGAAGGCGATCGCGATGTTCTCCTTGAAGGTGATGAACGGGAACCCCGCCACGATCTCGTCGCTGATGTCGTCGGGATCGACCTCGATGAGCCGGCAGTCCCGCTTGCGGGCCTCCTCCCGCAGCACGTGCACGTGTTCCTTCTCCGCGGTCACGCAGACGCCGCCCTTGGGCATCGACCGCGACAGCGAACGTGCGATGTCCTCCAGAGTGGGCCCCATCTCCGCGACGTGATCCTCACGGACGTTGCAGATCACGCAGATCGTGGAGTGGATGAGCTTGCGCTCGTTGATCTCCTGCAGGTCCGGGAGCACGGCCATGCACTCGATCACCAGCGCGTCCGGGCGGAACGATGCGGCGCGGCGCACGATACCCACCTGCTCGATCACATTGGCCAGGCCGAACCGGCGGTGGATCTGCTCGTCGGTGCCGTCCGGGGGGATGAACCGGGCCGCGGTGCCGGTGGTCTTGGCCACCGTCACCAGATCGCCACCGCGGAGCGCACCGGCGCACAGCCGGGTGATCGAACTCTTGCCGCGGATACCGTTGATCACCACTCGGACCGGAATCGAGTGCAGGTTCTGGTGGTGCCGGCGCTGTTCGAGCACACCGCAGCCGAGCAGCACCAGGCAGGCGCCCACCAGGAGCGCATACAGGACGATCACATCAGCCTCGTTTCACCAGGTGCAGCAGACCGGCAGTCAGCGCGCCGACCTCGTCGAACCGGGCCGGGGCGGGTGCCGGGGGATGTGGCGGCGGGGCATCCAGGGCCACCGGCTCCAGCCAGCGGATCACCCGGCGCAGCGGCATCACGGTGGACGCGTACAGCCACAGCATGAGGGCGCCGGCGGCGATCGTCGCCAGCCCGATCACGGCGGCTCCGGCGCGCTGCACGGGCGACTGCTCGAAGGCGGCGGAGGCCACCTTGCCGCGCTGCACCAGCACCCAGTTCAAGTCGGTCGCCGGGGCTCGCTCCCCGACCTTCTCCGCGGACAGGATCATCGCCTCATCGCCGGAACCGAAGACCTCGGCGGACGGCACAGTGGAGGCGGTGCCGCCGACGGTGGCGATATCGGCGGCGGGTTCGGAGAACGCCAGGTAGCCGGTGGAGCCGAGCACCACCCGGCCGGTGCGATCGAGCACTACCGTCTCGGCCGCCGAGCGGGACAGGATGTCGTTGAGCTTGCGCGGCGCGAACTCGGCGATCACGGTCACCTTCTGATCGTGACTACGGGCGACGGCCGCGACGATCGGCTCGGAACCCTGGCTGTTGACCTGCACCAGTCCGGAACCGTTGCGCAACTCGTCCACGGCGGACGGCGCGGTACCGGCCTCCGCGAGCACGGCACCGTCGGCGCCGGCGACGGCGTACACCGAGCGCAGTCCGGGCTGGCGGTCGAGTACCGCGGTGACGTCCTTCTGCCAGTCGGTGACGGTACCCACCGAGGGAGTGGTCGCCCTCTCGACCTCGGTCAGTGCACTGAGCAGCGTCTTGCTCAATCGCATCTGCGTCTCGTGTGCGCGCTGTTCGGCGGAGACCACATCGGCGCCGCCGGAGGCGGAGTCACGGCTGGCGACCAGTGCGCCGCCCACGATCAGAGCGGTGATCGCGATCACCGCGGCGACGGCGATCACGGCACCACCGGGTATCGCACGGCGGCGATCGGACATCGGGGTGAGGTCACGGGAGCCGCCGAAGACCCGCGGCATCCGGGAGACCAGGGCGGCGATGCGGTCGACCTGCGCGTGCGCCGAGCGTTGCAGGCGAACCCGGGACACCCGGCCGGCGTCCAGATCGCTGCACAGGGCCTCGATGTCGTCGCGCAGGTTGCGCACCGGACGCACGACCATCAGGTACAGCAGCAGGAAGACGAGGACCGAGGCGATACCGATCACGATCGCCGCCTGGGTTCCAGGGCGATCGGCTCGACCCTCGATCGCGGGAACCCTGCCGGTGACCGCGACCGCGACGTCGGCACCCGCACCGAGACCGGGCAGGCGCGCCGCTGCGGCGGCGGAGGTGTGCCGTGAGTCCTCCCCCTCCTCATCGTTGACACCCTGACTCGACGCCGAGAAACCCTGTTGGCCAGCGGCACTGGCGAGTGTCGCGTTTCGGACCAGCGACCCCGCGACGGTCCCGTACCCGGGCGGCCCGCTCAACGGCGCACCGTCCAGGCGCACCACGGTGACCGTCCGGCGGTCGTCGTGACGCTCGACCTCGCGCACCCGCACCTGTGCGAGCACCATCCGATCGGGACCGGCGGGCACCGCGACGATCAGTGCATCGCCGAGACGGGCCACTCGCGGTGCCGTTCCCGACTCCCACAGTTCGGCGCCGGAGACCCGAACCGCATCACCGGCGGAGGCGACCGTCGCCCCGGCGCGGTTGATCACCTCCACTCCCGAGAGTCCCGATCCGATCGGTAGTGACGATGTATCACCCTGCGCTACTGAGGGATTGGCGCGTACCGCCTTGACGGTCCGATCGATCACACCGGCGAGGGCGTTCACCGCGGTCACAGCCTCGGTCTTCATCGACTCCTGCGCCGAGAGCGGGACCACCGACTTCGGCGCGGAGGTCACCATGGCGACTCCCAGCGCTGCGATCACCATGCCGATGCACAGCAGTGCCGGTATCACCGCCACCGCCTCCAGCGGCCGCAGCCGAGGGAACCGGTGGGGTTCAGCAGGTTTCAGTTCTTGGTCGAAACGCGATAGCGATGATTCTCCACCGCCGGCGCGCGCGATGTCGCCGGAGAAGGCTGTCAAGCGTCCATTCCTTGCAGGTCGATGCTGTGGGGCGTTCGATGTGCGTGCGTGGTCGGCGAGGGTCGCCGCAGGCGATCAGGAGACACGCCCGAAGGGCCTCACTGCGCCTACCCCCAAGCTCACAACTTAGCGTCACTAAACGGGATGTCAAGAGGCCATTAAGCAACTCACGTACAGGTAAACCTGTGGCCCGGCGCACTGCACCGACCGGACGGCGAATACCGGATGAATACTGCGTGCCACCAGGGATAACGGTCGATGGACGGATTGCCGGAGGGCGTTCAGGAACCGGTGCCGCGACCACCTAGAATCATCGTTTGATCCAGTCCGGTAATCACGACCCAGGAGGTCGCATGACGGTCCTGCAGACCCGCGACCTATCGGTCGCCTACGCCGACCGCACCCTGTTCACCGGACTCGACCTGGTGATCGCCCCGGGCGATGTGGTCGGCCTGGTCGGCGCGAACGGTGCGGGCAAGTCCACACTGCTCGCACTGCTCGCGGGTGTCCGCTCCCCCGGCGGGCCGGACGTCTCCGGCACCGTCGAACTGGCCCCGGCCGATGCCACCGTCGGATACCTGGCGCAGGAACACGAACGGCGCCCCGGCGAGAGCGTCGCGCAGTTCGTGGCGCGACGCACCGGTGTGACGGCGGCGCAGCAGGCGATGGACGACGCGGCGGAGGCCCTGGCCGAGGACTCCAGGCAGGACCTCTACACGCCCGCCCTCGACCGGTGGTTGGCGCTCGGCGGGGCCGATCTGGAACAGCGTCTGGCGGCGATCCTGGACGAGGTCGGGCTACCGGACTCCGAGGCGGAGATGACCGGACTCTCCGGTGGTCAGGCGGCCCGGGCCGGTCTGGCGGCCGTGCTCGCCTCCCGATACGACGTGCTGCTGTTGGACGAGCCGACCAACGATCTGGATCTGGCCGGCCTGGAACTGTTGGAGCGCTTCGTGACCGAGACGAGCGCGGGAACGGCTCTGGTTCTGGTCTCACACGACCGGGAGTTCCTGGCGCGGACGGTGACCACCGTGGTGGAACTCGACCTCGCGCAGCAGCAGATCGGTGTGTACGGCGGCGGCTACGAGGCCTACCTGGTGGAGCGGGAGACCGCCCGCCGGCACGCCCGCGAGGAGTACGACGAGTACGCGGGAAAGCTGTCCGGCCTGCAGGACCGCGCGCAGATGCAGCGCAATTGGATGGAGCACGGGGTCCGCAATGCGCGCCGGAAGATGCGCAGCGGGTCCGATCCGGACAAGGCCGGCCGCAAGGCGCGCCTGGAATCGACCGAGAAACAGGCGTCGAAGGCTCGGCAGACCGAACGCGCCATCGAGCGGCTGGAAGTGGTCGCCGAGCCACGCAAGGAATGGGAGCTGCGCATGTCGATCGCCGCGGCACCGCGCAGCGGCTCGCTGGTCGCGCAGCTCTCGGGTGCGCAGGCGCGATACCCCGGACTGACAGTGGGACCGATCAGCACCTCGATCGCCTACGGCGACCGGATCCTGCTCACCGGTCCGAACGGGGCCGGTAAGTCCACTCTGCTGGGGCTGCTGCTCGGCCGCCTGACGCCCTCCGCCGGGTCGGTCGTCCTCGGCTCCGGGGTCGAGGTGGGCGAGGTCGACCAGGCCCGCGGCCGCTTCCTCTCGGACGGTCCGCTGCTGGAAGCCTTCTGCGCCGAGGTCCCGCAGACGCCGCCCGCCGACGTGCGGACGCTACTCGCGAAGTTCGGGCTGCGCGGACACCACGTGCTGCGGCCCGCCTCGTCGCTCTCCCCCGGTGAGCGGACCCGCGCCGCGCTCGCGCTGCTGCAGGCCCGCGGGGTGAATCTGCTGGTACTCGACGAGCCCACGAACCATCTGGATCTACCCGCGATCGAACAGTTGGAGCAGGCGGTGGAGTCCTTCGACGGCACGGTGATCCTGGTGACCCACGATCGCCGGATGCTGGAGACGGTGCGCGCCACCCGCCGCTGGCGGATGGACGCCGGGATGCTCAGCGAGGACTGAGCCTGCCCACTCAGCTCCGGGCGAGGACCGCCGCGGCCTCCATCGCCATCCAGCCGCCGACCTGCACGGAGAGGTCGCGCTCGGGGGTCTCCGACGAGCGGACGGTGCCGCCGGTGAAGTACGCGGCGCGGCCACCCGGGCCCGGGACCTGTGCATCGCGGGTCCAGTCCGCCGAGAACAGCACCCGGCCGTCGACCTCGCGGGCGCCCCGCCACGCGGCATCCGCGGAGGCGAGAACGATCTCGGCGGCCACCTCGCGGACGTCGTCGCTGCCGGGCCCCCGCAGGTTCAGTGCCGCGAGCGCGAGATTGCGCATCAGGATGCCGTTGAACAGGCCGCCGTCTCCACCGGTACCGCCGGTCAGCACGTCCCGCTCGGTCATGTGCTCGCGGACCGCGCCGATCAGCGCCCCGGCGCGGGCGGCGTGCCGGGGCGCGAGATCCGAGGACAACTCGGTGTCCAGGCCGATCGTCACTCCCTGGCAGTAGCTGTACTTCTCGGTGTGCATGTGCCCGCAGGTCGGGTCGGTGGGGTCACCGTCGACACCGTCGTTGATCAGGCCGGTCTCCGGGTCGAGCAGGCGGCGGTACAGCCAGTCCGACATCTCCGTCGCTCGCTCGAACCGGCCCATGCGGGCCAGGAAGATCCCGGCCGGCCCGTTGGCCGGGGCGTTGAGGAACAGCCCCGTGGTGCGCCACGGGATGCCGCCGCCCGCCTCGGGGACCCACGCGTCGTAGAGCGTGTTGCGCAGCGTCCGCAGCCGGCGGGAGGTGTTGAGCCCGGCGTGCCGCCGGGCCCGTTCCAGAGCCAGCCCCATCCAGGCCATGTCGTCGTAGTAGGAGTTGGTCACCCGCAGCAGATTGCGCACCCGGTGTCCCCGGGCGATCCGGCTGACCAGTTTGCGGGTGCTGGGAGCTCCGTCCCGCAGGTAGGCGTCCACGGCCACATCGAGCAGATGCGCCTGCCACCAGTAGTTCCAACTCAGCAGGAGTTTGTCCCGCCGCAGGGCCGGGTACGCGGGCACCCCGAGCCGGGTGCCGGGCAGGCCCCACACCGTGCGCAGGTGCCGATCGACCACCGCCGCCTGCGCGGCGGCCGCCCGCTGATTCCACTCGACCGAACTCATGCCTCCACTACATCACGGGCGGCCGACCAGTGCGCGTCCGCCCAGGTCGACTCACTGCGACGGGCGTCACCATGCGGTGTCGAGATCGGCGTGCTCCCGGATCCACGCGTGCATGGCGATCCCGGCCGCCACCCCGACGTTGATCGAGCGGGTAGAACCGAACTGCGCGATCGACACCGTCGTATCGGCGATCCCCCGGGCATCGCCGGACACACCCGGCCCCTCCTGCCCGAACAGCAGCAGGCAGCGCCGGGGCAGACGGGCCCGTTCCAGCGGCACCGCGCCGGGCTGATTGTCGACCGCGACGACGGGCAACCGCTGTTCCGCACACCACCGGCTCAGGGCGTCGACGTCCGGGTGGTGGTGGATGTGCTGGTACCGGTCGGTGACCATGGCGCCGCGCCGGTTCCAGCGCCGACGGCCCACGATGTGCACCGCCCGCGCCCCGAAGGCGTTCGCGGTGCGCACCACGGTGCCGATGTTGGCGTCGTGGCCCAGGTTCTCGATCGCCACGTCGAACGGGTGCCGCCGGGCGTCGAGGTCGGCGACGATCGCCTCCCGCGTCCAGTAGCGGTACCGATCGACGACGTTACGGCGGTCACCGTCGGCGAGCAGTTCGACGTCGTAGCGGGGATCGTCGGGGATCGGCTCACCGGGGTGTTCGCGTGCCCACGGCCCCATCCCGACGGTGTGCGGTCCGGGTAGGCCGGTGACCCACTCAGTGGGGCCGGCGTCCTCGAGTTCGCCGCCGGTCACGGGGCGCCGGTCACAGCCCGAGGTCGGGCAGGCCCAGCACCGAGCGGTACTGCAGGCCCTCCGCGGCGATCACATCAGCCGCGCCGGTCGCGCGGTCCACCACGGTGGCCACACCGACCACCTCGGCACCGATCTCGCGCAGCGCCCGCACCGCGGTCAGCGGCGAGTTGCCGGTGGTCGTGGTGTCCTCGACCACCAGGACCCGCTTGCCGACGACGTCGGGGCCCTCGACCTGGCGCTGCATACCGTGCGCCTTCGCGGCCTTGCGGACGACGAAGGCGTCGATCGGCCGACCCGGGGCGTGCATGACTGCCGTGGCCACCGGATCCGCACCCAGGGTGAGGCCACCGACCGCGGCGTAGTCCCAGTCCGCGGTGAGTTCGCGCAGCAACCGGCCGATCAGCGGCGACGCCTCGTGGTGCAGGGTGGCACGACGCAGGTCCACGTAGTAGTCGGCCTCCCGGCCGCTGGAGAGGGTCACCCGGCCGTGCACGACGGCCAGTTCGCGGACCAGTTCGGCCAGGCGCGCCTTGGCGTCGGCTGTCACCGTCGGCCGTCCGGACCGGAACGGACCGGCAGCGGCTGGCCCGGGTCGCGCGGCCCGCCGCTGGCCAGGACGCGGGCGTGTCCCTCGGGCGGGAGCACGCGCAACAGGTCACCGAAGCGGCGCACCGCCTCCAGAGCCTCGTCCAGATCCTCCGGGTCGTCGGTGGTGGGCATCGCGGCGAGCGTCCACTCGCCCTCGTTCCACAGCGACTCGATGTGCTCGGGAACCTGCTCGGCGAAGGTGATCATCCGCCGGTCGGCGACGCGGCGGGCGACCTCGGCGTTGTTGGTGTAGAGCACCCGGGGACCGAGGGCACCGAGCGGTTCCATCCCCGGCTCACCGGGCGGCGGTGCGTCGCCCGGGCGCAGGTCCATCAGCGCACCGGAGGATGCGCCGCGGTCGATCGCCACGACGGTGACCGATCCCTGCACGTCGAAGACGTAGGCGGCGGCGCCGAAGTAGGCGCCGTGCGCCACATCGATCACCTTCGGTGCACCGCCCACGGCCATACCGCCGCGGTGGAACTCGTCCTGCAGCGAGGGATCTTCCGGGGTGTAGACGAACTCACGCTCGGCGGCCCAATCGGCCCGCTCGGAACGGACCTGGGGCGTGTGATTGCGCTCGTACCAGATGAGCGCGGCAGCCAGCACCGCACACACCACTGCGAGGATCAGGAACACTACGTACGACATCGCCACCTACATTAGCCGGTCCGGCGCCGAGTTCACCCGACTGACGGAGTACCGGCGATGGATATCTGACCGGCGTAGATCGCCAGTGCGGCCCCGCCGTCGGCGCTCACCTGGATCATGACCACATCGCCGACCTCGATATCGGACAGTTTGCTGCCGTGCGTGGTGGTGACCTGGGTGTCCGGTCCAGTGGACAGTCTGACGGTGCTGCCGCCCGGCGCCGAGCGCACCGTGATGGACGAGGCCTCGACGGCGAGGACCGCGCCGATCACCTCGCGGCCGGGGGTGATCGCGACCGTCTTCTGCTCGTGCACCGGGGTGCCGGCGGACTGCGCCGCAGGCAGTACGCGGCGGTCGCTGCCGACTTCGGAGGAGACGTGCAGGGCGTAGGCGATACCAGCGCCGACCAGTCCGATTCCCAGGAGACTGAGGAGTACGGCGGGCCACGAGCTGCGCGTGCGTGCGTCGCCTCCCACTGGGGCTCCCTCCTGGCGGATCGGCCGGTTCCCGTCGGTTCAATGGTGCGCGCAGTTCTACGCACTCCGGGCGAACTTAGGCGTCGTGTCTGAGATGTGCCTGTGAATCCTGCGAGCGAATCATTGTGAGCCGCGCTAGCGTTGGTGTCGTGGGACGTCACTGGCCACCGCGGGAGCTGGTCGATGGAGAGGCACCGGATATTCGGTTCACTCTGGCGAACGAACGGACCTTTCTGGCCTGGATCCGCACCGCTCTGGCGCTGGTCGCCTCCACGGTGGCCCTGGAGGCCTTCGCTCCGTCCGTACTGGCACCGGTGGTGCGCACCCCACTGGTGATCGTGCTGCTGGCCGGATCCGCGGTGCTCGCCGGCCTCGCGTTCCGACGGTGGCTGTCGGTGGAGGGAGCCATGCGCACCGGTCGTGAACTGCGCGGATCCCCGGCGACACTCCTGGTGGCCGCCCTGATCACAGTGGCGTCGATCGTCCTCGCGGTATCGATCGCGGTGACGTGAACGCACCGGACCCGCGGGCTGCGGAGCGCACCCGGCTGGCGCGGCTGCGCACCGTCATCGCGGTGGTGCTGACCTCGGCGGTCGTGGCGCGGGCCGGGCAGGCCGCCGGGCTCGCCGTGGCGGTGTCGATCCTGACCCTGTGCCTGGCGGTCGCGGTGCTCGCCCCGGTTGCGACCGGGGCGCGGCGACGGCACAGACCAATCGGCCCGGGCAGAGCGTTGATGCTGGTCGCAGCGGTGGTCGCACTGGCCGGCGCGGGAATGGTGGAGGTGCTGGCACAGTGAACGACATGACCGAACCGACCGGACACTCCGCGGCCGCCGTCGACGCCGCAGTCGCCGCGGCGCGTGAGCTGGGGCTGCCGGTCGTCGACGCGACGGTGCTGCACGACCTGTTCTCGGTGGTGGTGCGACTCGAACCGGCGTCGGTGGTGGTGCGCGTACCGACGGTGCTCACTGAGGCGGAGAGCCTGGAGCAGCTGGCCCGGCGTCAGCAGGACGAGTTGTCGATGACGTCCTGGCTGGCCGGTGCCGGGGTACCGGTGCTCGCCCCCACCGACCGGGTTCCGCTACGGCCGGTACAGCGGGACGGGTTCTCGATGACCTTCTGGGACCACGTTCACCAGGACGAGTCGGCGGAACCGGACTACACCGTGAACGCGGAACGGACTGCCGCTCTGCACGCCGCGATGCGCGGCTATCCGGGCCGGCTCGCGTTCCTGACCGCGACCGCCCCGCACAGCGTGACCCCGGCCCTGCTATCGCTGATCCGGCGACCCGATCTGATCAGTGCGGACGAGGTGCGTCGTGCGCAGCGGCAGTGGGATCGACTGGAGCCGCTGGTGTCCTCACGGACGGCGTTCGAGGCACGGTTCCCGGGGGTCGACCTGCAGCCGATCCACGGCGACTGCCCTCCTGCGAACATGTTCGCCGGACTCGACGGTCCCCGGTACGCCGATTTCGAGCTGGTCACCCTGGGACCGGTGGAGTGGGACCTGGCGGCGCTGGGGCCCGAATTGGAGGCGGCCTACGACCGCGGCGCCGCAGCCGCCGGGCTCCGCGCATTGCGCCCGGACGTGCTGGAGGTGATCAACGCGGTCGGAATGCTGCGTGCGGTGGCCACTCTCGCCCTGGCCGATCGGCTTCCTCAGCTGGTCGAGTTCCTCGGTCCGGCGGTCGATCAGTGGCGGGCCGCACCGGACCCGGCGGGCTGATTCACTCGGCCGGGCGCACCCGGATCCCGACGGTGCCGTCGGTGCCCCGCCGCAGCCGCGATCCGATCACGATGAGCCGGCCGATCAGGCCGTATTTGCGGCGGATCATCGCAGCGGGACCTGCACCGTCGATGATCTCGCCGACACCCGCGATCTGCGGTCCGGTGGTCTTCGTGCCGCGGGCATCGCAGACCTGGACCAGCACCGCCGGATCGCGTCGCAACCGCTTGACCTTCCATGAATCGGCCACGGTCCAGGCCAGCAGATCGGCGCCGTCGCGCACCGCCCACAGCGGCGAGGCCACGGGGGTGCCGTCCTTGCGGAAGGTGGTCAACAGGACGTACTTGGCATCCGCGATGGAACCGACGGTGACCTCGCTGCTGCTCATGGCGTCCAGCGTAATCCGCGGCGGGTCACATGTCGGGGCGCCGGTGTTGCAGTCCCTCGATGATGAACTCGATCTTCGCGTCCAGCACGGTGCGGTCGAGCCATTGGGGCTGCGGACGGAAGACGGCGTCGTCGGACGATTCCCGCCGGGCCCGGTCGTAGCCGCTCTCCCCCTCCTCATCGAGTGCGTGCATGGCCTCGATGCCCAGGTGGGAGACGAACACGGTGTCCCCCAGGAAGTCCAGCGCGAACGCCGCCTCCCCCACGGTCCAGCCGTCCGCGATGAGAGCGCGGGCGTACGCGGCCGTGATGTGCTCGACGTGGGTGAAGGCGACGGGGTTGGCGTACACCATCCGGTTGAGCCCGCGGTGACGCTCGCACACCAGCCAGCACTGTTCGGCCCACAGCCGCAGTACGTCCTCCCAGCGCGCCCCGGGCGCCGGCACCTCGATGGTGGAGGCGGCCCGGCGCAGGCACGCCGCCTCCACCTCGTCCCGCGACCGGAACAGACGGTAGAGGGCGGGGGGTACCACCGAGAGACGTTCGGCGACCGCCGCCAGGGTGAACCTGTCGAGTCCTTCGGCGAACGCCGCATCGATCACGTCGTCCGCGTCGAACGCCGGCCTGCGGCCCGCCTTCCGTGTGATCGACTCGCCCTGTGCCACGGCGGTGACTCTAGCGCGTGAGCCTCCATCCCTGCGCCGTGCGCAGACGCCGCCAGTAGTCGGCGTACGTCCCGCCCGCCGCGAGCAGCTCATCATGGGTACCCACCGCTTCCACCTCACCGGAGTCGTCCAGGGCGACGATCAGATCAGCATCGGCGATGGTGTCCAGACGGTGCGCGATGATCAGCACGGTGGCCTCGCGCCGCAACTGCTGCACCGCGGCCACGATGTTGGCCTCGTTCTCCACGTCCAGGGCGGACGTGGCCTCGTCGAGTAGCACGATCGGTGCGCGTTTGAGCAGTGCACGAGCGATCGAGACCCGTTGCCGTTCACCTCCCGAGAGCGCCCGTCCACCCTCGCCGACCGGCGAATCCCAGCCGCGCGGCAGGCGCCGGGCGATCTCGTCGACGCCCGCGATCTCCCCTGCCCACAGGACCTCCTCCGGCGCGGCGTCGTCCCGGCCGACCGCGATATTGGCCAGCAGGGTGTCGTCGAACAGGTAGACGTCCTGGAAGACCATGGACAGCTGGCCCATCAACTGTTCGGTGGTCTGCTCGGTGACCGGCGCCCCGCCCACCAGCACCCGGCCCTGCTGCACGTCGTAGAACCTGCTGACGAGTTTGGCCACCGTCGTCTTACCGCTACCGGATGGGCCCACCAGCGCGACCATGGTCCCGGCCGCCACGTTCAGCGAGACGTCCCGCAGAGCCGGAGGGCCGTCTGGCTGATAGCCGAAGGTGACCCGATCGAGCTCGATCGAACCCGGCGCCGGCAGGTCCGCCGGAGCCTGCGGCTCGGCCAACGGAACGGCGGTGAGAACCTCGTCCAGTTGATCGAGCAGCGGGCGGCGGGATTCGATGGCCATCGCGCTGGAGGTGATCTCCGACAGAATCGTGGTGAACCGCAGCGCCAGCCCGATGAACGCCAGCGCGGGGATCGGGGCGAGGTCGCCGGAGACCGCCAGCGTGCCGGTCACGGTGATCAGCACGACGATCACCCCCTGGGAGACCATGCCGCTGGTGAGCAGGCCGGCCGTCTCGAACCCGAACGCCCGCTTCTTGGCGGACTCCGCCTGTTCCAGGGCTCTGCGCAGCGGTGCGAAATCCTCACTGCGCCCGCACGAGCGCAGCGCTCCCTGCGACTGGGAGTACTCGACGATCCGGTTCGCCAGCAGCGTCTCCCGGGGTTCGTGGATCGACCGTCCCTTGCGCATGAGGGCGGTGGAGACCAGGGTGATCGCGACGAAAGCCGGTACCGCGACCGTCAACACCAGTCCCAGCGCGGGATTCCACAGCCATGCTGCGACGATCACCACGCCCGCGCTGATGATGCGGGCCACGATCGGCGAGAGCATGTGCGCCAGGATCTGTCCGGCCATCATCAGCTCGGTGGACACCACGCGGGACAATCCCCCGGCGCGCGGACGAGCGAACCAGCCCAGCGGCTGCTTCGCCACCTGATCGCCCACCAGCCGGTGGATGCTGGAGAGGAAGTCGAGCGCAGCGGAGTAGGAGCTGCGGCTGGAGAGGTAGTTCACCGCGAAGCCGAGCGCTGCGAGTACGGCCAGGACGATCAACCAGCCCGACGTCCCCATCCCCCACACCCGGTCGCCTCCGGAGAGGTTCGCGATGGCCGGGAGCATCGCCGCGAGGGCGAGTCCCTCGATCAGGCCGGTGACCGCCGCCATCGAGAGCATGGTGCGCAGGGTCCTGGGGCGCGAGAGCATCCGGCGGACGCGGGGTACGACGTCGAGCAGCGGGAGCGGCATCACAGGTCTCCTTCGATCCGAGTGGAGGCGGGCGCACCGGACCGCCATAGTCGCGCGTACTGCGGGTTCGCCAGCAGTTCGTCGTGGGTACCGGCGGCGACCAGGCGGCCGGCGTCGATCACGAGGATCTGGTCGACGCCGCTGATCGTCTCCCGCCGGTGTCCGATCACCAGGACGGTGCGGCCGCGCACGAGTTCCGAGAGCGCCTGTTGGATCTCGGCCTGCGCTTCCGGGTCGGCGAGTGCCGTGGCCTCGTCGAGCACCAGCACCGGAGCGTCGACCAGCAGCGCCCGGGCGATCGCGATCCGCTGCGCCTGCCCTCCGGACAGCCCACTTCCATCGCCGTGGATGGTGTCGAACCCCGCTGGGAGGCTTTCGATCTCATGGAGCACCCGGGCGGCCCGGGCGGCTGCCCGTACCTGCTCGTCGGAGGCATCGGGCCGCCCGAGGCGGATGTTGTCGCGGATGCTGATCCCGAGCAGTTGCGGGTCCTGCAGCACGAACCCGACATGCGCGTACAGGTCGGCTATCCGCTGCACCGGCACCCCGCCGATGCTCACGGACCCGGACTGCGGATCGTCGAATCTGGCCAGCAACGTCGCGATCGTCGACTTCCCCGAGCCGGACGGGCCGATCAGTGCCGTGATCGTGCCCTCGCGGAGCGTGAAGCTCAGGTCGTCGACGGCCAGACGACCGGAGCCGGCGTACGAGTACTCGACGCGATCGAAGACCACGTCGTGGCCTTGCGGCCGGTCACCGGGGTCGTCGAGCCGGGGCAGCGTCGGCGTGTGAAGGATGTCCTGGAGACGCAGCGCGGCCGCCCCTGCGAGCTGGGTCGACCAGGTCGAGCTCATCAGTGTCTCCAAGGCGTACGGCACGAGTAGAGCGATCAGTGAGGTGGTGAGGACGTCGGCTGCGGTGACCGCTCCGCTGTGCACGAGCAGGGCGCCGCCACCGATGTTGACCAGCAGGATCAGCGGTACCGCCAGGCAGGAGTTGCCCAGCGCCGCCACCCGGACCAGCGGCTTGACCCACTCGGCGTAGAAGGTGTGGAAGTCGTCGGCCGCCTCTTGGTAGCTGCGGTGCGCTCGCCCGACGCGGCCGAACGCCTTCACCACCGCGATCCCGGTCACGAATTCGACGGTCCGCGCCGATACCACCGACAGCTTCCGGTCCATCTGGACCGTCATCTCCCCCATGCCCCGCAGTGAGAAGGCCATGGCCAGCGCGTACACGGGAAGGGTGGCGATCGACAGCAGACCGAGCCGCCAATCGATCAGGAAGGCGTAGATCATCAGCGCCAGTGGCATGATCACCGCGTTCACCACCTCCACCGGGCGGTGCGCGATCAGCTGATGCACGACACCGATGTCGTCCTGAACCGATTTGCGCACCCGCCCCGAGTTGGTGGAGCTGAACCACGCCAGCGGAACCTGCGAGATCCGTTGCACCATACGCAGTCTGATGATCCGGCCGAACTTCAGATCGGCGACGTGTGTGACGGTCAGGGCCGCCAGGTAGATGCCGAGACGAGCGGCGAACGTGCTGATCAGGATCTGTAGCCAGGTCTGCACCGCAGCTCCGTCGACGGCCCGGTCCACGGCGGCGGCGCCGAGCAGTTCGGCGCCGATGCGCACGAAGGCGATGTACGGCACCACTGCCAGTACCCCCGAGATCAGCGCCATCGCGCGGCCGAGGGTCAGCATCGCGGCCACCGGCCGCGTCATCTCCTTCAGCGCCGCCGACCCCGCCCGCAGCCGGGCCTTCGAGTCGACGGCCGGTGAGGCGTCGGGTTCCGATTCCTGCGAGTCTCTCGACATACCATCCTACTTAGGTGAGCCATGCCTATTTCTGAATAGGCTTCACAATAGGGCGGTGCGGGACCGATGACAAGACCGACGACGAAGGTCCCGCCCCCGGAGGGGACGGGACCTTCGAACGTGGCGCGGGCGCCGGTGGCCGGACCGTCAGGCGATGACCAGACGGTCGCCGTCATCGCTGACGGTGACCTTCACCTCGTCGCCGTCCCGGACGTCGCCCGCGAGCAGCGCCTTCGCCAGCTGATCGCCGATCGCCTGCTGCACCAGCCGACGCAGCGGCCGAGCACCGTAGAGCGGGTCGAACCCGCGCTCGGCGAGCCAGGCCTTCGCCTCGCCGGAGACGTCGAGACCGAGCCGGCGCTGCGCGAGCCGCTTGCGCAGCGCATCCAGCTGGATGTCGACGATGCCGGTCAGCTGCGAGGAGTCGAGGGCATCGAAGACCAGCACGTCGTCGAGACGGTTGATGAACTCCGGCTTGAACTTCGCCCGCACCGCCGCCATCACCTGATCCCTGTCGCCACCGGCGCCGAGGTTCGAGGTGAGGATCAAGATGGTGTTGCGGAAGTCCACCGTGCGGCCCTGGCCGTCGGTGAGCCGGCCCTCGTCGAGCACCTGCAGCAGCACGTCGAAGACGTCCGGGTGGGCCTTTTCGACCTCGTCGAAGAGCACCACCGTGTAGGGACGGCGCCGCACCGCCTCGGTGAGCTGACCACCGGCCTCGTAGCCGACGTACCCGGGAGGCGCGCCAACCAGCCGAGCGACCGAGTGCTTCTCGCCGTACTCGGACATGTCGATCCGGACCATGGCCCGTTCGTCGTCGAACAGGAACTCCGCCAATCCCTTCGCCAACTCGGTCTTGCCCACGCCGGTGGGGCCGAGGAACAGGAACGAGCCGGTGGGCCGGTTCGGGTCGGCCACGCCGGCCCTGGTGCGGCGCACCGCGTCGGAGACCGCGGCCACGGCGGCCTCCTGGCCGATCACACGCTTGCCGATCTCGGCCTCCATGCGCAGCAGCTTCGCCGTCTCGCCTTCCAGCATGCGGCCGGCGGGGACACCCGTCCACGCCGAGACCACGTCGGCGACGTCGTCCGGGCCGACCTCCTCCTTGAGCATGACCTCACCGTCGGAGGCGGCACCGGACTTGGCCACCGCCTCGTCGAGTTCGCGTTCCAGCGCCGGGATCTGGCCGTAGCGCAGCTCCGCGGCACGGCCCAGATCGCCGTCGCGCTCGGCCCGCTCGGACTCACCCTTGAGGTTCTCGAGCCGCTCCTTGACGGTGCGCACCGAGTCGATCGCGCCCTTCTCGTTCTGCCAGCGGGAGGTCAGCTGAGCCAGCTTCTCCTGATGATCCGCGAGCTCGCCGCGCAGCTTCACCAGCCGGTCCTTCGAGGCGGCGTCGGACTCCTTCGCCAGTGCCATCTCCTCGATCTCCAGGCGCCGCACCAGGCGCTCCTCGGCGTCGATCTCCTCGGGACGGGAGTCGATCTCCATCCGCAGCCGCGACGCGGCCTCATCGACCAGGTCGATCGCCTTGTCCGGAAGGAACCGGGAGGTGATGTAGCGATCCGAGAGCGACGCGGCGGCAACCAGCGCGGAATCGGTGATCCGCACACCGTGGTGCACCTCGTAGCGCTCCTTGAGGCCGCGCAGGATGCCGACCGTGTCCTCCACACTCGGCTCACCCACCAGTACCTGCTGGAACCGCCGCTCGAGCGCGGCGTCCTTCTCGATGTACTGGCGGTACTCGTCGAGCGTGGTGGCGCCGACCAGCCGCAGCTCACCGCGGGCGAGCATGGGCTTGATCATGTTGCCGGCGTCCATCGCGGAGTCACCGGTGGCACCGGCGCCCACGATGGTGTGCAGTTCGTCGATGAAGGTGATGATCTGCCCGGAACTGGCCTTGATCTCGTCCAGCACCGCTTTGAGCCGCTCCTCGAACTCTCCGCGGTACTTCGCACCCGCGACCATCGAGCCCAGATCCAGCGAGACCACCGTCTTACCGCGCAGCGACTCCGGGACGTCACCGTCGATCACGCGCTGCGCCAGACCTTCGACGATGGCCGTCTTGCCGACGCCCGGCTCGCCGATCAGCACCGGGTTGTTCTTGGTTCGCCGGCTGAGCACCTGCACCACCCGGCGGATCTCGTTGTCACGCCCGATCACCGGATCGAGCTTGCCCTCGCGGGCCCGCGCGGTGAGATCGGTCGAGTACTTCTCCAGCGCCTGGTACTGCCCCTCCGGGTTCTCCGAGGTGACCTTCGCACTGCCCCGAACAGCGGTGAACGCCTCACGGATGGCCTGGGGCGTGGCACCGGCCTCGGTGAGCACGGCTCCGGCGGCGCCGCCCGCCTCGGCGAGCCCGTAGAGCACGTGCTCGGTGGAGACGAACTGATCGCCCATCTCGGTGGCCAGCTTCTGCGCGGCGCTGATCGCCGCGATCGATTCACGGCTCAGCTGCGGGGTGGTGGTGGAACCACTGGCCTTGGGCGAACGGTCCACCAGGTCCTGAGCGCGGTTGCGCACCGTGACCGGATCCACACCCACCGCCTTGAGCAGCGGCGCGGCGATACCGTCGGTCTGGTCCAGCAGAGCCACCAGCAGGTGCGCCGGCGAGATCTCCGGGTTGCCCGCTGCGGATGCCGCCTGCAGCGCCGAGGTCAGTGCGGCCTGCGTCTTGGTGGTGGGTTTGAACGAATCCACGTGAATGCCCTCCTGGGGTCGTGACGAACATGCTGCGCACACCTGAGCCTTACTCACTCAAGTATGCATCCATGTTCCGTTCAACGCATCCAGTCTTGAGTCTGTTCCACTCAACCCCGATAACGAACCGTGACCCCCGCCACATCGGCGAGGGTCACGGAGAACCGGGGACGGGGAATCAGACCAGGGCGGAGATCCGCTCGGCGATACGCAGGTGCGCCGACGAGCCGGGGTGCCCGTCGCCGCTGGCGCCGTACCGCCACTCCTCCTCCAGCGGCGAGATCACCGTGACCGACGGATCCACGGACTGAGCGGCACCGATGATGGCCTGGTCAGTGGCCTGCGCGGCCTCGCCGGAGTGGATCGACGGGAACACGGTGACCAGGGCGATCTTGGCACCGGGCGCCTGCTGGCGCACCGTCGAGACCACCTGGCGGACCTGGCCCGCCACGGCCGCCGGACGCGCGCCCACATCGTTGGTGCCAGCCTGTAGCACCACCAGGGCGGGCGAGCGAGCAGGCAGGTTCGCCGCGCGGGTGAGCTGGGCGATCGAGCCGTCGTTGTAGGCGGCACCCGAACGAGCACTCACGTACACCGGGCGTCCGGACAGTTCGCGCACCTGTCCGGGATAGGCGGCGCCCGCCGTGACCGCCTTCCCCGCGGAGACCGAGGCGCCGATCACCACGATCGAGCGACGGTCCGCCGCCTGCGAGCGCGGCGCCACCTGCTGCCGCTCGGCGAGCGCAACCGGCTGCGCAGCCGACTGGGCCGCGACCGAACCGGACTGCACCGGGTTGGGCACCTTCACTGCGGGCTTCACAGGGACCAGCAGCGCAGCAGCGGCGGGCGCGGGCGGAGCCGCGGGGGCCGGCAGTACCACCTTCGCCACGGCCTGCTCGGCGACCCTCATCGGCTGCGCTGCGCGAGCGGGCTGGCCCAGCGCCGGACCCTGCTGCGCGGCCGCGGCGGCCGGCCCCTGCGCTGCCTGCCCCGGATCGGCGGACGCGGCCGCGATCGCGAAGGGCGCGAACGCGATGCCGGCACCGAGCGCCACCCCGTATCCGAATCGGCGCAGGTGACGGCGATCTCGCAGTGCGACCATGGCGGAAGAACCCTCTCTGTAGAGCACTGAACCGGAATCGGTGCGGAGCGCACCTGGTGATGCCGCGACGACGCGTCGCAGATACGGAGAAAACGTACCCGAGTACCGGAACCGAGAGAACCAGGCACGCCCGACTGTGACCGACTCGCGACACTGCATCCGCGGGTACCATGAGGCGGTCACGAACAGTTCGACGGGTAGGAGCGGATCGAGGTGGGGTCGCATTCTCGGCACGGTCTCACGCAGATCGCCACCGACCTCCGCCCGGTGTCCGACGAGTTCACCAAAGACCTCTTCGCGCGGCTCTTCGCGATGGATCCAGCACTCCGGGATCTGTTCCCGGCCAGCATGTCCGGCCACCGTTCGGTGTTCTTCCGGGTGCTCGACCACGTCTTCACCACGATCCCCGAGGCCGACGATCACGACGAACTGATCGAATTCCTGGCGCAGCTCGGGCGTGATCACCGCAAGTACGGACTGACCGAGGCCGACTACGAGACCATGGGGGCCGCGATCATCGCGCAGGTCGAAGCCACCTACCAACCCCTCGGCGGCCTGGACCAGGCCGATTCGGCGGTCCTGCAGCAGGCCGTTGCCCTACTCACCGGAGTGATGCGCGGCGGCGCGCACTCGGACCCGACGCCGGCGCGGCGCACCGCCCGGGTGGTCGAGGCACTGCGGCCGCACCCCGGGCTCGCCGTGGTACGCCTGATCGCCGACGAGCCGCTGCTGTTCCGGCCCGGTCAGTACGTGGAGACGCAGATTCCGCAGGTCCCCCGGCAGTGGCGCCCGCTGTCGCTGGCCATGCCGCCCAACCGGCAGGGGCAGTTGGAGTTCCACGTGCGCTCGGTGCCCGGCGGTTACGTCTCCAGCGCGGTGTTCGCCGAGACCCGGCCCGGCGACGTGTGGCAGTTCGGGCAGATCCACGGGACGCTCCGGCCCGACGGTGACCGCCCCGTCACGATGATCGCCGGGGGCACCGGACTGGCGCCGATGAAGTCGATCCTGCTGGCGCTGGCCGTGAACGCCAACAACCCCGACGTGCACCTGATGGTGGGTGCGCGATCGCCGGGGTTGTTGTACGACTCCGATTCGTTGGCGCCGCTCGCGGCCACCAATCCGTGGCTGCGGGTCACGCAGGTGACCGATGCGCGGCGTGATCCGTGGTGGCTCAAGCGGCCCGCCACCGGTCACCGTGCGCTGCCGCTGCGGCACGGATCCCTGGTGGACGCGATGGACGATCTGGATCTGACCGGCCACCGGGTTCTGATCGCCGGACCACCGGGGTTGTTGCGCGCCGCGAGCGCCAAGGCGGTCGAACAGGGCGCCGCGCCGGCGGACGTGCTCTCCGATCCGCTCTGACGGCTTCAGTCCCGGCGGCGCACCCGCGGCTGCCAGAGCACCATTGCGCTGGTCTTCGGCACGTGCACCAGCTCTCCGCCGGAGCGGCGCGCCGACTCGACCTGAGCGGTGAGCTCGTCGACCCGGCGCTGCAGTGCATCGACCTGATTGGTGAGGTCGATGATCCGCTTGATGCCGGCCAGGTTGACGCCCTCGTCCTGGGAGAGCCGCTGCACCTCTCGGAGCAGATCGACGTCCCGGGACGAGTAGCGCCGCCCTCCGCCCGCCGACCGCACGGGCGTGACGAGCCCGAGCCGGTCGTACGTGCGGAGGGTCTGCGCGTGCATCCCCGCGAGCTGCGCGGCCACCGAGATCATGAACACGTGCGCGTCCGGATCCTCGGGGCCGTGCGCACCGGTGTTCATGGTCACGCCCCCGCGCCGTCGGGACGCGGGGCACCGCTGCCGCCGCCGGGCCATCCGGCCCGCGGATCGAAGCCCGCGGCGCGCTCGGCCTCGGCGTAGGCACGCAGGGCGTCCTGCGCCCGCTGATCCAGCGAGTTCGGGACGGTGACCTGCACCTTGACCAGCAGATCACCTTGGCCACCAGCACGTTTGGGCACACCGCGACCCCGCACCCGCAGGGTGCGACCGTCGGTGGTGCCCGCCGGGATCTTCACCCCGACCGACTGGGCCAGCGTCGGGACCGTCACCGTCGCCCCGAGCGCCAGCTCGGAGAAGCTGACCGGCAAGGTGACCAGGAGGTCGTCACCGCTGCGGGTGAAGACGTCATCGGCACCGACGTGCACGGTCACGAACAGATCGCCCGACGGT
This sequence comes from Tsukamurella serpentis, assembly GCF_054780975.1. NCBI lineage: Bacteria > Bacillati > Actinomycetota > Actinomycetes > Mycobacteriales > Tsukamurellaceae > Tsukamurella > Tsukamurella serpentis. Next base: position 108,201 of record NZ_BAAGVH010000003.1, on the reverse strand, counting down.
GCCCCGCGCATCCCGGCCTGGCCCTGTCCGGCCAGCCGGATGCGTTGCCCGTCCTTGACACCGGCCGGGATCTTCACGTTCACGGTGCGGGTGCGCACGGTGACGCCGGTGCCCGTGCATTCGCCGCACGGATCGTCGATCACCGATCCCGAGCCACGGCAGTCCGGGCACGGCTCGGAGAAGCTGAACGCTCCCTGATTGCGGCTGACCAGTCCGGAACCGTTGCACGACTGGCACACCCGCGGGCTGGTACCCGGCTTGGCGCCGGAGCCGTGGCAGGTGATGCACGGCGACGGAGAGGTCAACGTGATCGGAGTGGTCACGCCCAGCGTGGCGTCCCGGAAGTCGAGCGTGAGCTCGGACTCCAGATCACTGCCGCGCCGCGGGCGCGAGGGCTGCGCCCCCGGGCCCGGTCCCGCGCCGGCTCCGGCGCGGTTGAACAGGCCCTCGAAGATGTCTCCGAATCCGCCACCGCCGTTGCCGGCCGCACCGTCGAAGATGTCCGAGAAGGAGAACCCGCTCGCGCCACCGGCATCACCGAAACCGCCGCCGAAGCCACCACCGGGGTAGCCGCCGCTGGCGGAGCCGAACCGCCCGCCGCCGAACAGGCGCCGGGTCTCGTCGTACTCCTTGCGCTTGGCCGGGTCGGAGAGCACCGCGTGCGCCTCCGAGACCCGCTTGAACCGCTCCTCGGCCGCGGTGTTGCCCGGATTGGCATCCGGATGCAGTTCCCGGGCCAGCTTGCGGTACGCCTTCTTGATCTCGTCCGCGCTCGCGTCGGAGCTGACGCCCAGCTCCTTGTAGAAGTCCTGTTCAACCCATTCCCTCTGTGCCACCGGGCATCACCTCCTTTACTGGGACTCGTTCGGGTCGGACGATCCGGCGGGACGGTCCACCACTGCGACCATCGCGTTACGGATCACTTTGCCATCGATCTGATAGCCCTGGCGGAGCACCGCGCCCAGGATCGGGTCGGTGCCGTCGCCCTCGTGTTGCACCGCCTCGTGGACCGACGGGTCGAATTCATCGCCCTCGGCCCCGAAGGACTCGAGACCGAGCCCCTTGAGCACACCGTCGAGCTTGTCGGACACCGACTTCAGCGGCCCGGAGTCGAGATCACCGTGACTGCGCGCCCGGTCCAGATCGTCGAGCACCACCAGCAGCTCACCGACCACATAGGCCTTACCCGCGGCACGGGCGTCGACCACCTCGCGCGCGGTGCGCTTGCGGTAGTTGGCGAACTCGGCGGAGACGCGCTGCAGATCGGCGGTGAGCTCGGCCTCCTTGTCCGACGGGGCCGCATCGGCACCGTCGGCGGACTCGCCCGCGGCGGATTGCTCCGCCGCGGACGTGACCTCGGCTTCGTCGACCCCCTCGGCGTCGGTGTACACCTCGTCCGGCTCCACCGGATTCTCGGGGGTCTTCATTACTTCGCGTCCTTCGGATCCTCGTCGACCACCTCGGCGTCGACGACACCGTCGTCGGCCTGGGTGGAACCACCGGCCGCAGCGCCACCCTCGGCGCCCTCGGCACCGGCCGCGGCGTAGATCGCCTGGCCCAGAGCCTGGGACTCGGTCGAGAGCTTCTCGACGGCGGACTTGACCGCGGAGATGTCGGTGCCCTGCAGGGCCTCGTTGGCCTCCTTGATGGCGGCCTCGACCTTCTCCTTGTTCTCGGCCGGGACCTTGTCCTCGTTCTCCTTGAGGAACTTCTCGGTCTGGTTGACCAGCGACTCGGCCTGGTTGCGGGTCTCCGCCTCCTCGCGGCGAGTCTTGTCCTCCGAGGCGTGCGCCTCGGCGTCCTTGATCATCCGGTCGATCTCCTCCTGGGACAGGCCGCTGCCGTCGGAGATCTTGATGGTGTTCTCCTTGCCGGTGCCCTTGTCCTTGGCGGTCACGTGCACGATGCCGTTGGCGTCGATGTCGAAGGTGACCTCGATCTGCGGCACACCGCGCGGGGCCGGCGCGATGCCGGTCAGCTCGAAGCTGCCGAGCAGCTTGTTGTGCGCGGCGATCTCACGCTCGCCCTGGAAGACCTGGATCTGCACCGACGGCTGGTTGTCATCGGCGGTGGTGAAGGTCTCGGACCGCTTGGTGGGGATGGTGGTGTTGCGCTCGATGAGCTTGGTCATCACGCCGCCCTTGGTCTCGATGCCCAGGCTCAGCGGGGTCACGTCGAGCAGCAGCACGTCCTTGACCTCGCCGCGCAGCACACCGGCCTGCAGCGCCGCTCCGACCGCGACGACCTCGTCGGGGTTGACGCCCTTGTTGGGCTCCTTGCCGCCGGTGAGCTCCTTGACCAGCTCGGTCACGGCGGGCATACGGGTGGAACCACCCACGAGCACGACGTGGTCGATGTCGCCGACGGAGATGCCGGCGTCCTTGATCACGGCCTGGAACGGAGTGCGGGTGCGCTCGAGCAGATCGCTGGTGATCTTCTGGAACTCGCTGCGCGAGAGGTTCTCGTCCAGGAACAGCGGGTTCTTGTCGGCGTCGACGGTGATGTACGGCAGGTTGATCGAGGTGCTCTGACCGGAGCTGAGCTCGATCTTCGCCTTCTCCGCGGCCTCACGCAGACGCTGCATGGCCATCTTGTCCTTGGTCAGGTCGATGCCGTGCTGCGCCTTGAACTTCTCGACCAGCCAGTCGACGATGCGCTGGTCCCAGTCGTCACCACCGAGGTTGTTGTCGCCCGAGGTCGCACGGACCTCGACGACACCGTCGCCGATCTCCAGCAGCGAGACGTCGAACGTGCCGCCACCGAGGTCGAAGACCAGGATGGTCTGCTCCTTCTCGCCCTTGTCCAGGCCGTACGCCAGTGCGGCGGCGGTGGGCTCGTTGACGATGCGGAGCACGTTCAGGCCCGCGATCTGCCCGGCCTCCTTGGTGGCCTGGCGCTGCGCGTCGTTGAAGTACGCGGGGACGGTGACGACCGCGTCGGTCACGTCCTCACCGAGGTAGGCCTCGGCATCGCGCTTGAGCTTCATCAGCGTACGGGCGCTGATCTCCTGGCTGGTGTAGTCCTTGTCGTCGATCTTCTGCGACCAGTCGGTGCCGATGTGGCGCTTGACCGAGCGAATGGTGCGGTCGACGTTGGTGACGGCCTGGTTCTTGGCGGGCTGACCCACCAGGACCTCGCCGTTGCGCGCGAAGGCGACCACCGACGGGGTGGTGCGCGAGCCCTCGGCGTTGGCGATCACGACCGGGTCTCCGCCCTCGAGGACGGAGACGCACGAGTTGGTGGTGCCGAGGTCGATGCCTACTGCACGTGCCATATGTTTCTTGCCTCCTGCTTGTTCTGCTGTTGATTCGAAGACTTCAGCGCCCTTGGCTCAAGGGGCGAACACTTCAGTTCTACCCCATTGAGCGAAGCACGCTCAAGTAGTACGTCTGATCCAACGACCCGCAGGACGGGATTGTTCCCGGTTCCGGCAAAAAGTTGAGCAGAGTGCGCTCACCTCTACGATCCGCAGACGCCGGATCCCCCCCGTGCGGGCGGCACGGGGGGGATCCGGGAACGAGCATGGAAGACGCCGAGCAGGGTCAGGCGGCGACGGCGACCTTCTCCGGACGCGACTCGTGCTCCACGCCGTGATGCTCTCGACCGACGTCGAAGCGCAACAGGCGCAGCGCATTGGCGACCACGATCAGCGTCGAGCCCTCGTGGATGAACACCACCGGACCCATCGGCATCCCGAGGAAGGTGACGATCACCAGGAAGACGACGATGCCCAGCGCCGCGATGAGGTTCTGCCGGATGACCCGGCTGGTCTTGCGGCTCAACCGCACCGCGAACGGCAGGCGGCCCAGGTCGTCGCTCATCAGCGCCACGTCGGCGGTCTCCAGGGCCACCGCCGAACCGGCGGCGCCCATCGCGATACCCACGTCGGCCTGCGCCATCGCGGGGGCGTCGTTGACCCCGTCACCGACCATGGCGCACCGCCCGGCACCACCAGCGGCCCTGGCGCCCCCGGCACCGCCCGCAGGCTCCGCGGTAGCCGACATGCCGCGGATCTGCGCGACCTTGTCCTCGGGCAGCAGCCCGCCGAGGGCGCGGTCCACCCCGACGTGCTTGCCGACGGCGTCGGCCACCTGCTGGTGATCGCCGGAGATCATCACGATGTCCTTCATGCCGGACTCGCGCAGCCGATCGAGGACCTCTCCGGCCTCGCGGCGGGGCGTGTCCATCACACCGATCACACCGAGGAACCGTCCGCCGCGGCGCACCACCATCAGGGTGCGACCGGCGGCCTGTAGCCGATCGATATCGGCCGCCACGGCACCGTCGATCTCGACCCCGGCGTCGGAGAACAGTCGCTGGTTGCCGATCTCGACCTGCTCACCGTCGATCAAGGCGCGCACACCCCGGCCGGTGACCGACTGCAGATCGGTGGCGGTCAGCGCCGTGGTGGTGCGGCCCGCGATGCCGTCGGTGACGGCGGCTGCGAGCGGATGGTCGGAGAGCTTCTCGACCGCGAGGGTGGTGGCGAGCAGATCGTCGAGTTCCACGCCGGGAGCGGCGACGGTGTCGGTGACCTGCGGCTCACCCCAGGTGAGGGTGCCGGTCTTGTCGAAGGCGATCGAGGAGACCCGGCCGAGCGTCTCGAGCGGCGCACCGCCCTTGATCAGCACACCGGCCCGAGCCGCGCGGGCCACACCGGCCAGAACCGCCGACGGGGTGGCCAGCGCCAGGGCGCACGGGCTGGCGGCCACCAGCACCGCCATCGCGAGGTAGAAGGCATCGGCGAAGGACTTGCCGAGGGCGAACTGGCCGACCAGGTACACACCGATCACGAAGACGATGACCGCGGGAACGTAGATCCGCTGGAACCGGTCGAGGAAACGCTGCGTGGGCGATTTCGCCTGATCGGTGGACGCGACCAGCTCGACCACCTTGCTCAGTGTGGAGTCCTTGGCCAGCGCGGTGGCGCGCACCACGAGCGCACCGGAGCCGTTGACCGTGCCTGCGAACACCCGGTGCTCGGCGGCGACGGTGGCCGGGCGGGCCGCTGCGGCGTCGGCGTCGGTGACGGGTTCCTTCTCCACCGGCATCGACTCACCGGTGACGGCGCTCTGGTCGATCGCGGAGCGGCCGTCGACCACGAAACCGTCGGCACTGACCCGCGAATTGGGCCGGACCAGCACCAGATCGCCGACTTCGACACCGTCCACCGGCTGCTCGGTGAACTCACCGGACAGATCGGCCGGTCCACTCACGTGCACCAGCGCGGTCCGCGGCGCGAGCTCGGCGAGCGCCTCGATCGACTTCGACGCCCGGGCCAGGGCGAACTCCTCCAGGGCGTGCCCGAGGCTGAACAGGAACAGCAGAACGGCACCTTCGGCGAAGCGGCCGATCGACGCCGCGCCGAGCGCGGCGACCAGCATCAGGAAGTCGACCTCGAACTTGCCGGCGAGCGTCGACTTGATCGCCGAGCGGATGGTGAAGTAGCCGCCGAAGAAGTAGGTCGCAAGGAACAGCACGGTGGCCAGCGATGGCCGGTCCAGGGCGTACTCGGCGATCATGCCGCTGACGTAGGTCACGCCCGAGGCGATGGCGAATCCGATCTCCCACCGCGCCGAGTGGCCGGATCCGTGGTCGTGGTCTGCACTCATGGGAATGACCCTAAGACATATATGCACACATTGCAATATGTTCTCGCGAGTCCTCTCTAGACTCATCGCGTGCACATCGGAATCATCGGAGCGGGCCTGGCCGGGCTCTCAGCCGCACTGCACCTGACCGGCGCCGGCCACACGGTGACCGTGCTGGAACGATCGCGGGAGGTCGGCGGACGGGCGGGCACCGAGCGGATCCCCGCGACCGCCGGGGACCCCGGGATCGTGGTGACGGCTGGGCGCCTGATCGATACCGGCGCGAGCGTGCTGACCATGCCGGAGCTGGTCTTCGACGCCCTCACCGCCGCCGGACTCGGCCGTGCCGACGCCGCCACCGAGCTCGACCTGCTGCCGGTGACACCCGCCTACGCCGGCCGCTTCCCCGCGCTGGGCGCGCTCCCGCCGACCGTGCTGCACGCACCCGACGACCTCGCCGCCGGCGACCACCTGCGCTGGCAGGAGGCGATGTTCGACGCCGCCTATCCGCGCTTCATCGGAGGCGATGCCGCGTGGAGCTCGTACGCGAACCCCGGCGACCTGGCGGCGCTGGTCCGGTTGGTGCGGCTGGGCGCACTGCGATCGATGCAGCATCAGGTGGACCGGCGGGTCGACGATCCGCGCACTCGCCGGATGCTCACCTTCCAGGCGCTGTACGCCGGTGTCGCACCGTCGGCGGCGCGCGCGGTGTACGCCGTCATCTCACACATGGACCTGGGCCTGGGCGTCTGGTACCCGCGGGCCGGAATGGGCTCGGTCGCCTCGGTCATGGCGCGGCAGGTGCAACGCGCGGGGGGCACACTCCTGCTCGAACACGAGGTGCTCGGCCTGGACGGGCGACGGGGTCTGGTGACCGGACTGCGGGCGCGCACATCGGCACGAGTGCACCGGTTCTCGTTCGATGCGGTGGTCATCACCGCCGACGCCCCCGTCACCGACAGGCTGATCGCACCGTTGGGCGGCCGGGCACCGCGGCGGGTGCGACTCTCGCCGTCGGCCGTGGTCGCGCACTTGGACGTGGACCCGGACCTGCAGGATCACTGGCCCACCCGGGCGCACCACACGTTGGACTTCGGCACAGCCTGGGAGCAGACGTTCGCCGAGATCACCGCGACGCGTGGGCGCGGACGACTGATGAGTGACCCGTCGTTCCTCATCACCCGACCGTCCGTCACGACGGGTGAGCCCAGCCCGGTGAGCGTGCTGGCGCCCTGCCCGAACCTGGCATCGGCGCCGCTGGACTGGGACCGGATCGGCCCCGACTACCTGCGTGAACTCCTGCAGGTCCTGTCCGGCCGCGGTTACCGCGGCATCGACCGCGCGCAGGTGCTGCGTACCGACACGCCCGCCGACTGGGCACGCCGGGGGATGTCCGCGGGAACGCCGTTCGCGGCGGCGCACACGCTGAGCCAGACCGGTCCGCTGCGGCGGCCGCAGCGGGTACCGGGGATCGCCAACGCCGTGCTCGCCGGCTCGATGACGCACCCCGGCGTGGGCGTGCCGCCCGCCCTGATCTCGGGCCGGCTCGCGGCACGGGCACTCACCCGGCGGACCCAGTTGTACCGATAGATGAGGCAGGCGCGCGAGGCGCAGAAGTGGTCGTGAAAATCGTTTGATCGGACGGTGATCGGACGCATACGGTCGCTGCATGTCCGAGCTCGAGAACGTCGAATACGGCGACCGCGATACCGCCCTGCGAGGTGAGATCCTGCGTAGCGTCGTGGGTTCCGGCGTGCACGGCATCGCGATCCCCGGCACCGACGATCACGACGAGCTGGGCGTCTACATCGAGCCCGCCGACGTCGTTCTGGGCGTGGGTGAGCACCGCCCGGACTACATCTGGCGGACGCATCCTCTCACAGCTCGCGGTCGAACGGTTCCTGGGCTACATGCGCGGCCAGCGTGAGCGGATGCTGGGTCGCGCGGGCGCCCCGAACCGGCCGGAACTGATTGCGCGACACTTACGCCAGGCGCAACGCGTGACTGCCGTATTTGACGTCCCATCCAGCCCGAGGGGGTGCGCAGCGGGCCGGGTGATACCGATCTGGTGATGTACAGCCTGCGCAAGTACCTGCGCCTGGCGGTCAAGGGCAATCCGACGGTGCTCCTGCCGCTGTATGCGCCGCCGGGCGATCTGATCATGGTGACCGATCTGGGCCGGTCACTGCGGGAGCAGCGTTCGGCGTTACCAGGGTCGAGAGATCGCTCGGGACGCCGCGCTGACCCTGCCCATGTCCATCACCGAGCGCGAGCACGTGCTGGCCGTCAAGCGCGGTGAGGTGCCGCGCGCGGACGTGGTCCGGGCGATCGAACTGCTCGAGGCGGAAGTCCGCCGCCTGCTCGACACCGGTGCGTGCCGGCTTCCCGAGCGGGCCGATCTGCCCCGGATCACGTCCTGGGCGGTCGCGGCGCAGCGCGCCTTCTGGCAGTGGTGAGTCCACCGCGGCGATGGACCGGATCAGTCCTGCGCAAGCAGTGCGTCGATCTGGTTCATCGCCGCGGTGATCCCTTCGGCCATACCCATCTCCAGCACCCGGTCCAGCTGCTCGAGTGAGCGGTGGGTCGCGACCAACCGCATGTGCGAGAGCGCATCGCCTTCGGCGGTGATCACGACGGTGGAAGTGGAGTAGTCCTCCGGGTCGACGGGCTCACCGTCCTCCCCGGCGAAACCGTCGCGGAAGGTGAAGGTCGACGGCGCTTCGGTGGACACCGTCGAGAACCACCCGCCGGCCTTCGTGCCGTCCGGGCCGGTCATGTAGTAGCGCGACTCACCGCCCGGGCGCAACTCGTGCCGGACGAAGGTGGCCGGCCACGTGGGCGGACCCCACCACTTCTCCAGCAGCCGCGGGTCCTCCCACAGCTGCCAGACCTTCTCCGGCGAGGCCGCGAACTCGGCCTCGAGAACGAACGTGAGCGCCTCGCGATCGGCGGCGGTAGAGAGAACGGGCATGTCGACTCCTCATTCGTGATCCGTGAGCGGCTGAAGCAGGGCGTCCATGCGTTGCACTCGTCCCCGCCAGAGGTCCTCGTACTCGCGCAGCAGTTCGGCGCCGCGCGCGATGGTGTCGATGTCGGGCCGGATCAGGGCCTCCCGGCCACGCCGGACCTTGGTGACCAGCGCCGCCCGTTCGAGAACCGCGACGTGCTTCTGCACCGCCGCGAAACTCATCTCATAACCCCGTGCGAGCTGGGAGACCGAGCACTCGTGCTCGATGACGCGCACCACGATGTCGCGCCGGGTGCGGTCGGCGAGCGCGTGGAACAGCCTGTCCACCTCGTCCGGAGTCATCTCATCTACAACCATCAGGTTGTACTTTACGACCGCGCCCCGGTTGCCGCAAGACCTTCTGGCGACCAGTCCGCAGTGATAGGTTTCGACCCAAGTGCTCTCATCGCCTCAGTGCGGCGGGAGCGATGAGCCGACCATCGACCTCCGAGGTGCCGACGATGACTGATCAACTCCGGTTCGACGTGACCACGTCGGACGGCCTGGTCCTGGCGGGATTCCGCTACGGATCCCACGACCCGACGCTGCCTACTCTGCTCGGGGTTCACGGCTACCCCGACAACCACCACGTGTGGGACGGCGTGGCCGCCGAACTGGCCGGACGAGCCAACGTCTACAGCTACGACGTCCGCGGTGCGGGTGCATCGGAAGCACCGTCGGGCAAGGCCGGCTACCGGTTCGACCGCCTGATCTCCGACGTCTCGCGGGTGATCGACGCGGTGCGCGAGGTCAGCGGCGATCGTTCGAAGGTGCACCTGATGGGCCATGACTGGGGCTCGATCCAGGGCTGGCACGCCATCGTCGATCCGGCGGTGGCCGACAAGACCGCCTCGTACACCTCGATCTCCGGCCCCAACCTCAATCACGCCGGCGAGTTCCTCAAGGGCTCGCGAGCGCTCTCGGATCTGCCCGCGCGACTGCGGCAGGCCGCCGGCTCGGCGTACATCCCCGTCTTCCTCACCCCCGGTGTCGCGGACACGCTGTACAAGAGCGGGGTGGGCCGACGACTGATCGAGACCTTCGAGAAGCGCGGCAGCGGCGGCCGGACGGCACCGGGATACGTGCGCGCGGACCGTGACTTCACCAACGGCCTGAACCTCTACCGCGCCAACATGCCGGCCCCCTTCCTCAAGCCGGAGAACGCCGTCACCACGGTTCCGGTGCAGGTTCTCACCCCGGAGGCCGACATGTTCGTCACTCCGCCGATGCAGCTGCTGGGATTGGAGAAGTCTCCGAAGTCGCGGCACGTGTCCATCGCCGGCGGGCACTGGGTGGTGGTGCAGAACCCCGGTCCGCTGGCCGAGGCCACCCTGCAATGGATCCGGGAGAACCGATGATCGACACCGTCAGCGTCAACGGTCGCTGGGCGCGCGTCCGCGTCTCCGGCGACGAGAGCCTGCCCACTCTGCTTCTGCTGCACGGGATCACCCGTAGCCTGGAGGACTGGGACCCGGTCTTCGACGCGCTCGGAGGGAGTGGGCCGGATACGTGCCCCGAGTACCGGATGATCGCACCGGACCTGCCCGGATACGGCTGGTCGGCACCACATCCCGATGGCGCGGGCCTCGCGGCACTGGCCGACGGTGCCGCCGAGGTGCTGGCGGCCCTGCGCGTGCGCGGTCCGGTGCACGTGGTCGGGAACTCGCTCGGCGGCGCGGTGACCATGACCCTGCTGGCCCGCCATCCCGATCTGGTGGCGACCATGACCCTGGTCGATCCGGCGGGCTTCGGCAAGCAGGTCACCCCGATGCTGCGCCTGTTCGGAGTCCCCCTGCTGGGCAAGCTGATCGCCACGATCCCGAGTCCGCTCAACGCATGGGTCTCCGAACGCCTGATCTTCGCCGACAAGTCCTTCGCCACCCGGGCCCGGCGCGATCACGCGATGGCGATCGCCCGCGAGACCGATGCCGGACTGACCGCGTGGAAGACGGCCGGGGAGCTCGGGTCGGTGCTGCACGGCGTCCGGCCGCAGTGGCGGGAGGAACTGCACCGGGCGATCGCGCCGACCCCGCGGCCGACCCTGGTGATGTGGGGCGATCAGGACAGGATCCTGCCGGCGTCGCACCTGCTGAACGTGCACCCGCTGATGCCGCACGCGGAGACCGTGATGATCCCCGGCGTGGGTCATATGCCACAGCTCGAATGCACGCCGGAGTTCACGGCTCTGCTCACCGAGTTCCTGGGCCGTAACGCGATTCCACAGCTGCCACGGGCCGCGTCGCACTGAGTGCGTTCGGTCCGCGCTACCGGTTCGCCACCGAGCGGACCAGGACCGCGGCTTTCGCCGTGGTGGGCACGCGGATCCGGCCGGACCGGGCACCGTCGAGCCCGGCGATCCGCAACCGGCGCAGCAGTTCGGCGTAGAGGTCGGCGGCGGTGCGCACGCCGCGCCGCACGTCCCGGGGCAGCCGGGTGATGCCGGCGCGCCCGGCCCGCAGATCCGCTTCGGCGTCGCGCAGGGCGACCTCGAAGGCGTCCCGGGTGAGCTCGGGCAGGTAGGCGCGGCCGAGCCGGATCTCGTCGTCGGAGAGGTCACGCAGGAAGTTGATCTTCTGGAAGGCGGCGCCGAGCCGCACCGCGTCCGGAGAGAGCCGCTCGTAATCGGATTCGGCGACCCCGCTGACGTAGGCGCGCAGGCACATCAGACCCACCACCTCGGCGGAGCCGTGAATGTACTGCGCGAGCGATTGCGCGGTGTGCGGGGCGGGGGTGAGATCGCTGCGCATGGAGTCGAAGAACGGCGTGGTCAGCTCGGTCCCGAAGCCGGTGGTGCGCGCCGTGTGCGCGAAGGCGTGCACCACCAGGTTCGCGCTGAAACCATCACGCAGCGCGGCTCGGACGTCCTGCTCCAGCCGGTCGAGATGACCGCCGGGATCGGTGTGGCAGGCACCGTCGACGATCTCGTCCGCGACCCGGACCAGCCCGTAGATCGAAGTGACGTGCCCGCGGACCCGACGCGGCATCATCCGCGTGGCGAGCGAGAACGAGGTCGAGTAGTCGCCGATCACCACGGCCGACGATGCGACCGCCGCCCGCAGGTACTGCTCACCCGGATTCATGCCCACCAGTGTGAACGGCAGCTCGGGCGAAGGCGTCGGTGGCCACCGATACTGTGAGGGCATGCGGATCGCCACTTGGAACGTGAACTCGGTCAAGCAGCGGCACGGACGGCTGCTGGAATGGCTGGACTCCCGCCGTCCGGACGTGGTCTGCCTGCAGGAACTGAAGATGACCGACGACGCCTTCGCCACCTTGATCGGTCCGGACCTCACCGAGCGCGGCTACGCGTTCGCCACCGCCGGGCAGCCGCAATGGAACGGTTCCGCGGTGCTGTCCAAGGTCGGGCTCGACGACGTGGTGATCGGGATCCCCGGCGCCCCGGGGTTTCCCGAGGTCGAGGGGCGTGCGGTCTCTGCGGTGTGCGGCAAGGGCAGCACCGGGTCCGCCGACCCCGGCATCCGGGTGCACTCGCTGTACACGCCCAACGGCCGGGAGATCGATTCCGATCACTACACCTACAAGCTGGCCTGGCTGGACGCGCTGCGGGCGCAGGTCGCAGCGGATTCCGTGCCGCAGCTCGTGTGCGGTGACATGAACATCGCCCCCACCGACGAGGACGTCTTCGACCCCGCTGCGTTCGTCGGTCACACCCACGTCACCGCACCCGAACGCGCAGCGCTGGCCGCACTGGAAGCGCTAGGGCTACGCGATGTGGTGCGCGAGCGGTGGCCGCACGAGCAGGTCTTCTCGTACTGGGACTACCGCGCCGGGATGTTCAACAAGAATCTCGGGATGCGGATCGACCTGATCCTGGCCAGTGGCCCCGTCGCCGATCGCACCGCTGCGGCCTGGATCGACCGGCAGGCGCGCAAGGGCAAGGGACCGTCTGACCACGCTCCGGTCATGCTCGATCTGGACACCGCCCCCGACGGTGACATCGGCCCGATGGTGCCGCCCCCGTCGGCGGGGAGGGTCGCTCCGCGGGGCGTGAAGCTCCCGCACAGTGCGGACTGACCGCATGTTTGCAATCGCAATCTGATTCTGCCTACACTCCTGCCACACAGCGGGAGGGGAACGCGGATGACCGTGGCGGACAAGAGCCCGGGCACGATCACCAGGCGGAACGCACTACGGGTCGCGGGACTCGGCGCGGCCGGCGCCGCAGCGGTGGCCGGCGGGCTGGGCACCGGGTTGGTCTCGGCCGAACCCGGCAGCCGCACCACCGGCACCCCCGACCCCGCGAAGCGATGGGACCCGCAGTGCGATGCGCTGATGAAATCGGTCCTCGAGCGCGGGGACGTGCCGCGCGTGAACCGTGCGCTCGCCACCTGGCAGACCAACGGCCAGCCGGTGCCCACAGGTCTCCCGTCGGACGTCCGGGAGTTCATCGAACACGCAGTGGCCCTGCCGGACTGGATGGATCCGCGACTGATGGGTTACGCGGACAGGTTCTACACCACGCGCAGCCTGTACATGTCGGTGATCATCGGCTTCTCCGGCGGGGTGATGATGTCGGTGATCCCCCGGGAGTCACGCGCGGTGTACTGGTCGGCCGGTGGCGCGAACATGAAGGACCGCATCGCCAAGACCTACCGTCTGGTCTACGACCAGATCGCGGTCGGCGGGTACGGGCCGCACGGCCGGGCCGCCGTCACCTCGGTGAAGACCCGCCTCACGCACGGCGCCGTCCGGCATCTGCTGCCGCAGTCGCCGCACTGGCGCCGGGTCGCGCCCGAGCCGGTGCCGATCTCGCAGGCCGACATGACGGTCACCTGGCACAGCCTGGCCACCATGGGCATGCGGATCATGCGCAATTGGGGCGTCCGTCTACCACCGGACGAGACCGATGGACTGCTGCACTCATGGCAGGTCAACGCGTACATGCTGGGCATCGACGACGCGTACATCCCCTCCAGCTGGGAGCAGGCCGAGCGGCAGGCTCAGGTGGACCTGGATTCGATCATGGGCCCGACTCCGGAGGGCGTGAAGATCGCGAGCATGCTGATGGACCTCGGCCGGTCCGCCGACGGCACGCTGGCCTCCCGGCCGGCACTGGAGGCGTTCACCCGGTACTCGCTCGGAGACCGGCTCACCGATTGGATGCAACTGCCGCGACAGCCGCTGTGGGAGCCGCTGATCCACGCCATGTGGCCGACGTACGTCGCGATCCGCGAGGGTGAGCTCACACGCGCGGCGGTCCCCGCGGAGGTGTATCGCCAGCTCGATCAGATCGCGAAGACGATGGAGCTGGTGTACCTGGGCGAGTTCCGGCCGGTCAACATCGAGATCCCCACCGGCAACAATCCGAACTACCGCTGATCACTCCTCGGTGCTGAGCACCTCGGCGACGAACCCGGTGACCCGCCGTCGCAGGTCGGCGAGGTTCTGTTCGCGGATCTGATCGATATCGGTGCCCTTGTGGAAGGCGGGTGGGAGCTTGCGAGCATTGGCGGCGCAACTGAAGTCCTCGCACACCAGGATGCCGATGGTGTCGCCCTTGCGCCCGGCGGGTCCGCCTCGCCGGACCGAGTACAGCACCGCCTGACTGGTCATGTTGACATCGCGGCACCAGTTGCACATGGCTTTGGCCCTCGACCTCGCCCTGTCAGCCTCGGCCCGGGTGAGCAGAATGCTCACCAGCCCGTCGTCGGTGGGCACGGCCACGTAGGCACGGCGCGGCATCTTCTTATCGGTCCAACCGACGAACTCCAGCTTCTCGAAATCGAGATCGTCGAAGTCGGCCGGGAAGGTGACGCGTTTGACCTCACTCCTGGTAGCGCCTCGGAAGGAGTCGAGGACCTGTTGTGTGGTGATGGGATGCATGAGAGGTACCGATCTGTGGACTCGGTGCGGGATCAGGACGGGGGTGCAGGGGCACAGTACGTGGCGGGGCCTGGCGGAAACCAGGCGTTTTCTCGATGAGGATCGCGATGAGGCGGCGTAGGCCGGTTCAGAGCCGGTTTTCGAATCGCCGGGCGAGTTCCCGCCAGGTCCGGTCCGGCGCCGAGCCGGAGGGGAACCTGCCGTCGATCTCCAGGATCGCCATGCCGTGTGCGGCCGCCCACAACGCCTGTGCCGCGTGCGGATCGCCGGTGACCTCGAAGAACGGGGCACCCGACCACTCCTCCAAGCCGTCGGGCAGCGCCGCTCGATCCAACGGTCCGACGGTGGCCAGGCGATACAGATTCGGATTCGCTCCCGCGGCCGCGCGATAGGCCACCAGGAGTTCGTCGACGGTGCCGGCCGGCCGCAGAGCGGCACCCGATTCTGCGAGCGCCACCGCGACCAACGCGGATTTGAGTGCGTCCTTACCGGCGAAGTGCTTGTACAGCGAGGGTGCGCGGATCCCGATCTCATCGGCCAGGTCGCGCATCGTGACCGCTTCCCAGCCGTCACGTTCGAGCAGCGTGCGTGCGGTCTCCACGATCTGGCGGGCCCGCGGTGTCGCGTGGCGAAGCGGGTCCAGCTCGTCGGGGATCACGGAGCGATCGTAGCCAGCACCCGCTTGCGCAGCTCCCGGTTCATCGCCGCGAAACCGTCGCCGACGTCGATCGACGAACCGAAGACCGGGATCAGGACTCCGCGGAACCGCTCCCCCTGCGTCAATCGCGTCCCGCCCGGCGTGGCTTCGAGGATGAAGTAGTGCTCACCGTCGAGGAGACCGGGGACCACCACACGGCCGAGCCACCGGAGCTCCCGACCGGGTTGAGCGACCTGCACAGTGGGCCGGAATCCCATCTCGGATCCACCGTTGCGGACTCTGACGTCCAGTTTCCGGTCCGGCTGCAGCCCCTCGGGCGCCGCGGCGCCGATCACGAACGGATTCCACTGCGGGTAGGCGTCGAAGTCCGTGAGGACCGTCCAGACCTGCTCCGGAGTCGCTTCGATCTCCACCGACCGCTCCACCGTGCGCTCCCGGTAGAGCATCACGACGAGTCCTCCCACCAGCACGATCGCCACCACCGTCGACACCGACCACCGCATGATCCCTCCTTGGCTAACATTGTTAGCTACACGATAGGATAACGACGTTAGCCGCGCAACCGATCGGTCAGCGCAGGCGGGCGATGTCGAGAGCGGCCTTCGGCCGCGAGAGCAGGTACTCGCGGGCGAGGTTACGAACCCAGGAGCGGCGGGTGCAGCCGCATCCGGCCCGCACCGCATCGACGTCCAAGCCCAGGTGCCGCGCAATCGCAGCGGCCCGGCGGACGTGGAAGAACTGGGAGACCAGCAGCACGCGCCGCAACCCGAACTCGTCCCGGGCATGGCGACAGGACAGATAGGTATCCAGCCCCGTGCCGTCGGTCAACAGATCGGATTCCGGCACACCGCGTTCGAGCAACCAGCGCGTCATCACCGCGATCTCATCGCCCGAAGTGCCACCCGCATTGCCCGAGACCAGGATTCGCTGCACCTTGCCCAGTCGGTGGAGCTGCAGCGACGCCTCCAGACGCCCCTCGACGAAGGACCCCGGCCGGCCCCCGCGCACCGACGCGCCGAAGACGATCGCGACCGGCGCCGACGGTGCCCGAGCCGGCTCGTACATCGGCCCCGCGCCGGTGATCCCACCCGCGATCGCGCGCAGCCGGGCCGGCACGGAGGCGCGCAGTGATGTGGCGGAGGGCATGGACCACACCTTACCGAGCGGTAGTTAGGTGAACCTTCACGCGAAGCCCATTACCTGAGCGATCTACCGTTATGCCAGACGCAGTGGTTTCGCGCCTATCTTACTCGCCAGTAATATGGGTGCTACCAGCCCGCGAGGCAGAAAGGTGCACGACGTGGACCAGACCTATTTGGCCGCCGCCGAGTCCGAGATCACCCCGCTCAACATCACGCTCGGCACGATCGGCGCGATCGCCTTCGCGGTCGGCTGGGCGATCTTCCTCCGCGGGGCCCTCCGCATGGTGCGGATCATCGCACAGGGCCAGTCCGCCAAGGACCGCTGGCTCCCCTTCATCCCGCGCGCCGCGGAGGTCGTGGTCGAGTTCCTGGCCCACACCAAGATGATCAAGAACCGCACCGTGGGCATCGCCCACTGGTTCGTGATGATCGGCTTCCTGGCGGGCGCGATCCTCTGGTTCGAGGCACTGCCGCAGACCTTCAACCCGGCGTTCCACTGGCCGGTCTTCGGTTCGTGGCCGGTGTACCGGATGATGGACGAGTTGCTGGGCATCGGCACCGTGCTCGGCATCCTGGTGCTGATCATCGTGCGCCAGGTCAAGCACCCGCGTAACCCCGCACTGTTCTCCCGGTTCGCCGGCAGCCGATTCCTGCCCGCGTACACCATCGAGGCGATCGTCTTCTTCGAGGGCCTCGGCATGATCGCGGTGAAGTCGAGCAAGATCGCCACCTACGGCGACGCCGACCCGGTCACCGACTTCTTCACCCGGCACGTGGCCACCCTGCTCCCGGCCAGCCCCACCCTGATCACCGTCTTCGCCTTCATCAAGCTGATGTCCGGCGTGATGTTCCTGATCCTGGTGGGCGGCAATCTCACCTGGGGTGTCGCCTGGCACCGCTTCTCGGCGTTCTTCAACATCTACTTCAAGCGCGAGCTGGGCAGCCGCCGCGCGCTGGGCGCCGCCAAGCCGATGGTCTCCAACGGCAAGGTCCTGACCATGGAGAACACCGATCCCGATGTCGACAATCTCGGCGCCGGCAAGATCGAGGACTTCTCCTGGAAGGGCTGGCTGGACTTCACCACCTGCACCGAGTGCGGCCGGTGCCAGAGCCAGTGCCCCGCCTGGAACACCGGTAAGCCGCTGAGTCCGAAGTTGCTGATCATGGGCCTGCGGGATCACGGCTACGCCAAGGCCCCGTACCTGCTCGCGGGCGGACGCACCGACCCGTCGGGCGAGCAGATCGGCCTGGTCGACGCCGAGGGCAACCCCGACGAGGCCAAGCTGGAGAAGATCCCCGCCGAGGCCCGCGCCGAGGCCGAGCGCGCCCTGGTGGGCCCCGCGGGTGAGGACGGTGCTCTGGGCGGCGTCATCGATCCCGAGGTGCTGTGGTCCTGCACCACGTGTGGCGCCTGCGTCGAGCAGTGCCCGGTGGACATCGAGCACGTCGACCACATCGTCGACATGCGCCGCTACCAGGTGCTCATCGAGTCGGAGTTCCCGCACGAGCTGGCCGGCCTGTTCAAGAACCTGGAGAACAAGGGCAATCCGTGGGGGCAGGCCTCGAGCCAGCGCACCGCTTGGATCGACGAGATGGACATCGAGATCCCGGTCTACGGCCAGGATGTGGAGTCCTTCGAGGGCTTCGAGTACCTGTTCTGGGTCGGTTGCGCCGGTGCCTTCGAGGACCGCGCCAAGAAGACCACCAAGGCCGTCGCCGAGCTGCTGGACGTGGCCGCGGTGAACTTCCTGGTGCTGGGCCAGGGCGAGACCTGTACCGGCGACTCCGCCCGCCGCGCGGGTAACGAGTTCCTGTTCCAGATGCTCGCGCAGCAGAACATCGAGCAGCTCGACGAGGTGTTCGACGGTGTTCCCGAGAAGCAGCGCAAGATCGTGGTCACCTGCGCGCACTGCTTCAACGCCCTGGGCAACGAGTACCCGCAGGTGGGTGGACAGTACGAGGTGGTGCACCACACCCAGCTGCTGAACAAGCTGGTCCGCGACAAGCGACTGGTGCCGGTGGCCCCGCCCAGCGAGGACGTGACCTACCACGATCCCTGCTACCTAGGACGCCACAACCAGGTCTACGAGGCCCCGCGTGAGCTGATCGGCGCCTCCGGAGCCACCTTCAAGGAGATGCCGCGGCACCTGGAGCGCTCCATGTGCTGTGGCGCCGGCGGCGCGCGCATGTGGATGGAGGAGCAGCTCGGCAAGCGGATCAACGTCGACCGCGTCGACGAGGCCCTGAACACGCTCTCCGAGATGCCCACCGACGCTCCCAAGAAGATCGCCACCGGCTGCCCGTTCTGCCGCGTGATGCTCTCCGACGGCGTCACGGCACAGACCGCCGAATCCGAGGGTCCGGCGCCTGAGGTCGTCGACGTCGCGCAGATGCTGCTGGAGTCGGTCAAGCGCGGCCTGCCCGAGGGGATCGTCCGGGGCAACCCGAACCGCAAGGTGTCCGACGATGCCGCGACTCAGGAGCAGGCACCTGCCGCGGCCCCGACTGCCGCCGCGGCTGCGGCTGCGGCCGGTACAGCCGCCGCTGCGGCGAGCACCGAGGCGGACAAGCCCGCGGAGAAGAAGGACGCCAAGCCGACGGTGGGCCTGGGCCTGGCCGGCGGCGGCAAGCGCCCCGGTGGACCGAAGAAGCCCGGAGCGGCCAAGCCCGCTGCCGCCGCTGCCGATGCACCGGCTGCCCCGGCTGCCCCGGCCGCCGACGCCGCGGAGTCCTCGCCCGCCGCGCCGGCCAAGCCCGCCGTGGGTCTGGGGATGGCTGGCGGAGCCAAGCGCCCCGGTGCCAAGAAGCCCGGCGCTCCCAAGCCGCCTGCTGCGGCCCCGGCCGCCGCTGCGTCGGATCAGCCCGCCCCGGAGACCCCGGCAGCTCCGGAGACCCCGGCAGCCCCGGCCAAGCCCGCGGTCGGGCTGGGCATCGCGGGTGGCGCCAAGAAACCCGGCGCCAAGAAACCCGGCGCACCGAAGCCCGCCACCGCGGCGCCGGCTCCTGCTGAGCCGGCAGCGCCCACCGCACCCGCTGCGGCGTCCGCTGAGGCCGCACGAGCCCCGGAGAGCACGGAGGTCCCTGCGACTGCACAGGCTCCGTCGGCATCGGCTCCGGCGGAGCAGGACGCCGCCGCGCCGGACGCCCCGGCACAGGACCGCACGCTGAGCAGCGCCGGTGAGTCCAAGGCCGCGGGCTTCGGGATCGCCGCGGGCGCGAAGCGGCCGGGCGCCAAGAAGCCCGGCGCGCCGAAGCCCGCCGCCGCAGCGCCGGCTCCTGCTGAGCCGGCCGCGCCCGCAGCCGAGCCGGTCGCCCAGGCCGACGCAGCGGAGGCCCCCGAGACCCCTCAGGACGCGGAAACCGCAGTCCAGGGGGCTGAGGAGAGCCCGGCACCGTCGGGCGGCAGTGAGCGTTTGCTCACCACCGAGGGGGAGTCGAAGGCCAAGGGCTTCGGGATCGCGGCCGGCGCCAAACGTCCGGGCGGCAAGAAGTGATCGTTCCTCACGAAATCTCTATCGCACATGGTGCAAGATGGTCGCGTGCCTGAATACGTGAGTTACGAGGAGTTCGGGCGGCGGTTCTTCGAGATCGCCGTGAACGAGGAGCGCGTCGGCTCCGCGTTCGCCGACATGGCCGGCGGTGACTTCACCGTCGGCCCCGTCCCGTCCGGACCCGCGGGGATGGCGAAGGTGTGGGCTCAGGTCCAGATCGCCGAACCGCAGCTCACCCGGCACGTGGGGGAACTGATCACCTTCACGGTGAAGATCCCGCTGCGTATCGGGCTGCTGATCGACCTCAAGCTCGACCGGATCCGCTACGACGTGGAGGGCCTGATCACCCTGCCGCTGACGGTGCGC
Organism: Tsukamurella serpentis; assembly: GCF_054780975.1. Taxonomy (NCBI): domain Bacteria; kingdom Bacillati; phylum Actinomycetota; class Actinomycetes; order Mycobacteriales; family Tsukamurellaceae; genus Tsukamurella; species Tsukamurella serpentis. The sequence continues at coordinate 88,102 of NZ_BAAGVH010000003.1, read as the reverse complement.
GCCGCCGCGCCGTTGGAGCTGCGGATCGAGGTGGACCCGCCGCGTCCGAAGGACGTGTGGGTGGATGTGGAGTCACGCAGCATCCGCGGTTCCATCGTGCGCATGGTGGCCAGTGTCGATGCGGAGATCCGCCGGTTCATCGCCCAGTACGTTGCCGAGGAGATCGACAAGCCCGAGGTTCGCAAGGCCCGGATCATCGACATCTCCGACGAGCTCGGACGCGCCTTCCACAATCTGGGCGACGAGTTCACCCATGCCGCGACCGATCCCGACGAGGTCATGGCGGTCGCCCAGGGATCAGGCCACGGTTCCGCCTGACCCGCCCGCATCCGGCCCGGTGCCGTGCGCCGCCGTCCCGTCGGCGTCGACCATTCGCTGGATCGCGGCACCGTAGGTCGCGATCAGCTCCTCGCGCGACGGAGCGGTGAAGATCGGTGAGCGCACCAGGTAGCGCATGAAGGCCAGCCCGAACATGGTGCTCGCCACGATCCGGCCGGTCTCGATGCTCACGCCGGCGCGGCGGGCCAGCGTCGGTAGCATCTCCCGGGCGACGAACTCGCCGAACACGCTGGATTCCCGCACGTCGGAGTTCACCGCGCCGCGGAGCATGGCCTGCACCACCGGGGCCGTGTCCTGCGCCTCCCAGACCGTCAGCGCCGTCGTCACCAGCCGCTCCCCCACGCCCCCTCGGGGACCTTCGAGGGCATTGCCGAACGTCTCCTCCGGGTCGATCGGCAGGTGCATGACCTCACGGAACAGGCCCTTCTTGTTGCCGTAGTAGTACGAGACCAGGGCGACGTCGACACCGGCCCGGCGGGCGATCGCGCGGATCGTGGCGCGGTCGTAGCCCACCTCGGCGAAAAGTGCGCGCGCCGCCTCGAGGATGTCGGCCTTCGCGGTACTGGTGCCCGCGCGTCTCCCGGTTGCCATGTGTCGATCCTAGCAGTATTTCAACACCTGTTGACTTCTGACGGAGTACGGTCGTAACCTGGGATTCATCAGTCGTTGAATTCTTTGGAGGCACCCCATGCGCGCATCCCTCGCCAAGCTCGCCGCGGTCTTCGCCGGCCTGGCCGTCGTGATCCCGCTGATCGTGCTGCTGTTCGCCGGCCCCGCTTCCCGCGCGCAGCCGCACGAGCTGCCGATCGGCGTGGTCGGACCGGCTGCAGCGGCGGAGCAGGTCCAGCAACAACTCGACGCGCGGCACAGCGGCGGTTTCACGGTGTCCGGCTACGCGGACCAGGCCGCACTGGAGCGCGCCACCGCGAACCGCGAGGTGTACGGCGGCCTGATCCCCGGACCGCAGCCTCGCGCGGTGATCGCCACCGGCGCCTCCCCAGTGGTCGCACCGCTGCTCACCCAGATGGCCGGCACGCTCGCACCGGGCGCTACGGTCCAGGTCACCGACGTCGCGCCACCGTCTTCCGACGATCCGCGTGGTGCCGGCCTCGGCGCGATCGCGATCCCCGTCTTCGTCACCGGGATGGTGCTGGCGATCGCGACGGTACTTTTCGGTCACCTACCGCTCGTGATCGCCGCCGCCCTGCCCGTGGGCGCCGCGGTGACCGGCGCGTGCGCGGTCGGCGTGGCGATGTGGATCGGCGTACTCCCCGGCGGCTTCGGGGCCCAATGGCTGGCGATGAGCGCCGGGATCCTGGCGATCGCGGCGACCGCGGCCGGACTGATCTCGCTCATCGGGATCCGCGGCGTGGCTCCGACGGTGCTGCTGTTCCTGCTGGTGGGAATGCCCCTGGCGGGTGTCATGGCGCCACCGGAGTTCCTGCCCCGGATCTGGAGCGTGCTGGGCCAGACGCTGCCGATCGGCGCCACCGGCACCGCACTGCGCAGCGCCGCGTTCTTCGCCGACGGTTCCCTGATCGGCGCCGGAGCGGCCGCGTCCTTCGCGGTACTGGGCACCTGGATCGTGATCGGGTACGCCCTCATGGTGATCGGCGCCGCCCGGCGCCGGGCCGTCGCCGGGGCACCGTCGGACAACGGCGAGGTGAGCGAAAAGGATTTGCCGCAGCCTGCGACGATATAGCGCATGAGCCGACCGCATGTGCCCCACATCCGCACCGAACTCAAGCCGCTCGAGCAGTCCGCGAAACTGCAGAACGTGCTCTACGAGATCCGTGGACCTGTGGTGGCGCAGGCGGCCCGGCTGGAGGCGCAGGGGCACCGGATCCTCAAGCTGAACATCGGTAACCCGGCCACCTTCGGTTTCGAGGCGCCGGATTCGATCGTACGGGACATGATCCACGCGCTACCCACCTCGCAGGGCTACAGCGAGTCGCAGGGTATCGCGTCGGCGCGCCGCGCCGTGGTGACCCGTTACGAGGAGGTCCCGGACTTCCCGTACTTCGACATCGGCGACGTCTACCTCGGCAACGGCGTCTCCGAACTGATCACCATGACCCTGCAGGCGCTGCTCGACAACGGCGACGAGGTGCTCATCCCCGCGCCCGACTACCCGCTGTGGACCGCCATGACCAGCCTCTCCGGCGGCACCCCCGTGCATTACCTGTGCGATGAGGACAACGGCTGGAACCCGTCGGTGGAGGACATCGAGGCCAAGATCACCGACCGCACCAAGGCGATCGTGGTGATCAACCCGAACAACCCGACCGGCGCCGTGTACTCCCGCGAGACACTGCAGCAGATCGTCGAGGTGGCGCGCAGGCACTCACTGCTGGTGCTCGCCGACGAGATCTACGACCGCATCCTCTACGACGGTGCCCAGCACATCTCCATCGCCGAACTCGCGCCGGACCTGCTGGTGATGACCTTCAACGGCCTGTCGAAGGCCTACCGGGTGTGCGGCTACCGCGCCGGCTGGGCGGTGCTGACCGGCCCGAAGGAGCACGCCAGCGGCTTCATCGAGGGACTGACGCTGCTCGCCTCCACCCGGCTGTGCCCGAACGTCCCGGCGCAGCACGCGATCCAGGTGGCGCTCGGCGGGTACCAGTCGATCAACGACCTGATCCTGCCCGGAGGCCGGCTGCGCGAGCAACGTGACGTCGCCTTCGACAAGCTCAACGCGATCGACGGGGTGAGTTGCGTCAAACCAGAGGGTGCGCTGTACGCCTTCCCCCGGCTGGATCCGAACGTGCACGAGATCCGCGACGACGAGCAGATGGTGCTGGACCTGCTCAACCAGGAGAAGATCCTGCTGGTCCAGGGCACCGGGTTCAACTGGCCCACACCCGATCACCTGCGTGTGGTGACGCTGCCGTGGGCACGCGACCTGGCCGAGGCACTCGACCGATTCGGAAACTTCCTGAGCTCCTACAAGCAGAAGTAATGTGACACGGGTGACCGACACCGAAGACCGCGCCGACCACGAGCAGATGGGCCACGTCCACACCCATTCGCTGAGCAACATCTCGCTCGGCAAGTGGGCCGCCCGAGTGGTGGTGGGACTGCTCGCGGTGATCGGTATCGCGGTGGTGGCCGGTGTGGTGCTGCTGTGGCCCTCGCAGATGCGCGTCACGCTCCCCGGCGCGCCGCAGTCGCCCACGCTGTACAAGGGCACCGTCACCGATCAGCAGATCGGTGACTGCGATTTCACCCCGCGTGGGAACGGTCAGGTGATCGACACCGAGCCGCACCCGGTCGCCAATCCCGACGGTGGCTGCCTCAACAGTGCGGTCCAGATCACCAGCGGACCCGACGCCGGTAAGTGGACGCAGTTCTCGATCGGCACCCTGCGGGTGAACTTCAGTTCGGTACCCGGGCAGGCCCCGCCGGACCAGGGCACCGGTGTGCAGACCTCCCGCCCGGCGATCCCCGGCACCGGGCAGCCGAATCTGACCCCCGGCACCAAGATCATGATCGCGGTCAACGGCGGCGGGGTGGCCGGCGCACCGTCGAACTACTCCTTCTACGACTACTCGCGCGGCATCTCTCTGTGGGTGTGGGGCCTGATCTTCGCGGTCGTGGTGGTCATCGTGGCGCAGTGGCGCGGTCTGCGTGCGCTGCTCGGGCTGGCCCTGTCCGGGGTCGTGATCGTGCTGTTCGCGCTGCCGTCGATCCTGGACGGGAACTCCGCGGTGTGGGTGGCGCTGGTGGCGTCCGCAGTGATCCTGTACGTGGTGCTGTACCTCGCGCACGGCGTCTCACTGCGGACCTCGGCGGCACTGCTGGGCACGTTGTGTTCCCTCGCGGTCTGCGGGGTCTTGGCCTGGGCGGCCACGGAGACCACCCGGGTCACCGGCCTGAGCAGCGACGACGCCACGAACCTGCAGGCGCACGCCGCGCAGCTGTCGATCTCCGGCGTGCTGCTGGCCGGGTTCGTGATCGGCGCACTGGGTGTGCTCAACGACGTCACCATCACGCAGGCGTCGGCCACCTTCGAGCTGGCCAAGCTCTCCCCGAAGGCCTCACGGCGGCGCACCTTCCTCTCGGCCATGCGGGTGGGCCGGGACCACATCGCGTCGACGGTGTACACGCTGGTGTTCGCATACGTCGGTTCGGCGCTGCCGCTGCTGCTGCTGTTCTCGATCGCGAGCCGCCCGCTGGGTCAGGTGCTCACCTCGGACTCGGTCTCGGTGGAACTGGTCCGTTCCTTCGTCGGTGGTATCGGGCTGGCCCTGTCGGTACCGCTGACCACGGCGATCGCGACGCTGCTGGCCAAGCCGAAGCGGGCGGCGGTCAGCGCCGAGGCGGCCGAGCGATACACCCAGAGCCACCCGGACAGCGACCCGTCGGAGATCCGGGTGCGGTCGCGCCGCGGCACCGTCGAGCGGGAGGAGCCGGCGCCCGGACCGTCCGAGCGGACCGCCGGCCAGGCCACGGAGCAGGTTGCCGACCGGTCAGCGCCCGCAGCTGCGGCACCGTCGACCGGTCGGATGCCGGTGCGGCGCCCGCAGCCGGACGCCCCGCAGCGACCCGGCCGGCGGCGCCTGCCGTCGGGCCCGATCCCCACACCGCCGCGGCCCGCGCCACCGGCCGAGCAGCCGCGCCGGGGCCGGCATTCGGCGGACTGAGCCGCGTCAGTTCTGGAAGTTCAGGTACGCCTTCGACGGTGTCGGGCCGCGCTGGCCCTGGTACTTGGATCCGACGGCGGAGCTGCCGTACGGGTTCTCGGCGGGACTGGTGAGCCGGAACAGGCACAGCTGGCCGATCTTCATACCCGGCCACAGGGTGATCGGCAGGTTCGCAACGTTCGACAGTTCCAGCGTGATGTGCCCGGAGAATCCCGGGTCGATGAAACCGGCGGTGGAGTGGGTGAGCAGTCCCAGGCGCCCGAGGGAGGACTTGCCTTCGAGCCGGCCGGCCAGATCGTCGGGCAGGCTGCACACCTCCAGTGTGGAGCCGAGCACGAACTCCCCGGGGTGCAGCACGAAGGGTTCCCCCTCCGCGGGCTCGACCAGGGAGGTCAGCTCGTCCTGCCGCTGCTTCGGGTCGATGTGGGTGTACTTGGTGTTGTTGAAGACCCGGAAGAGCCCGTCGAGCCGCACGTCCACGCTGGACGGCTGCACCATGTCGGGATCGAACGGATCGATGCCGAGGCGGCCGGATTCCTGGTGGGCGCGGATGTCGCGATCGGAGAGCAGCACGGGTTCAGCCTAAGGCAGACGCCGCACGCCGGTGCCCACCGGTAACGATCACCGACGGATCGACGACCACTGGGTATGAGGCAAGTACCGATCGTGCTCCCCGCCCTCCTCTCCGCCCTGTTCCCCATCGCCCTCGCCGGTTGCGACTCGCAGTCCGACGGTGCTGCGCCCGCCCCGGTGACCGCTCCCGCGTCCACAGCCGCGCCCGCGTCGGCTGTCGGCCCCGCCGACGGCGGTCCGGCGGCACCGGACGCCGGTGGGTCGAATCCCGGGAAGGTCACCTCGAGCGAGCTTTCGACGCCGATCGCGGACTCTCCGGAGCGGTACAACGGCCCCGGAGGCGTGTACTTCTACACCCCGTCCCGCAATATCGGGTGCGGAATCACCACCGAACGGGACGGCTCCCTCACCGGCTGTCAGGTCTTCACGACAACGGTGATCCCGCCCGGCGCTCGGTGCGAGGGCGCGACCATGCCGCCCGAGAAACTGTCCAAGGGGTACCTGTCGCAGAGGGGCGGACCGTTCCAGCCGTCCTGTTTCTCCCAGGGTGTCTTCTCCTCCCGAGTCGATCAGCAGACCCTGCCCTACGGGCACAGCGTCACCTCGGCCGGTGTCACCTGCGTCTCCGAGACCCGCGGCGTGACCTGCCGCCGCGGCGATCACGGATTCTTCGTCTCGGCGGAGAGTTTCAACCAGTGGTGATGGTCGTGAATACTGCTCCTTCGTGACCGATACCCCCCTCCGCCGCGGGCTGACCGCGCGCCACATCCGGTTCATCGCGCTCGGCTCGGCGATCGGCACCGGTCTGTTCTACGGCTCGGCCTCGGCGATCCAGGCCGCCGGACCGGCCGTGCTGCTCGCCTACGTGATCGGCGGTGTGGTCATCTACCTGGTGCTCCGGGCGCTCGGCGAGATGGCGGTCCGCAGGCCGCAGGGCTCCTTCGGGGACTACGCATCGTCGAGCCTGGGTCCGCGTGCCGGGTTCGCGACGGGATGGATGTACGTCTTCGAAATGATCTTCGTGTGCATCGCGGACGTCACCGCGTTCGCGGTGTACATGGGTCTCTGGTTCCCGGAAGTGCCGAAGTGGATCTGGGTGCTGGCGGTGATCTTCTTCATCGGCGCACTGAACCTGATGCGGGTGGGCGTCTTCGGTGAGGTCGAGTTCTGGCTGACGATGGTCAAGATCACCGCGATCGTGGCCATGATCGGTGGCGGTATCGCCGTGCTGATCTTCGGTTTCGGCCTGCACGACACCTCCCAGGGGGTGAGCAACCTGTGGTCGCACGAGGGCTTCTTCGCCACCGGACTGGGTGGTTTCCTGAGCTGCTTCGTGCTGGTGGTGTTCGCCTTCGGCGGCTCGGAGATCATCGGCCTGACGGCGGCCGAGGCCAAGGATCCGGAGAAGACGATTCCCAAGGCGATCAACACCGTGCCGGTGCGGATCGGGCTGTTCTACGTACTCGCGCTGGCGGTGATCATGGCGGTGATTCCGTGGAACGAGATCAGCCGTGATTCCAGCCCGTTCGTGCAGATCTTCCGCGCGCTGGGCGTGGAACCGGCCGCGCATGTGCTCAACCTGGTGGTGATCACCGCAGCGATCTCGGCGATCAACAGCGACATCTTCGGAGCCGGCCGGATGATGTACGGCATGGCGCAGCGGGGCCAGGCACCGCGGGCCCTGCAGCGGCTGACCCGCGGCGGCGTGCCCTGGGTGACGGTGGCCGTGATGACGGCCGCGCTGCTGGTGGGCGTGCTGCTGAACTACCTGATCCCGGAGAACGTGTTCGTGGTGATCGCCTCGATCGCGACCTTCGCCACGATCTTCGTGTGGCTGATGATCCTGTTCTCGCAGTTCCGGCAGCGACGTGTCATGCCCGCCGATCACGTGGCCGCACTGAAGTTCCCAGTACCGCTGTGGCCCTACGGGCAGCTGTTCGCAATCGGTTTCCTGCTGCTGGTGGTGGTGCTGATGGCGTTCGAGAAGGACACTCTGATCGCGCTGGTGGTCGGCGGCGTGTGGCTGGTGGCGTTGGCCGGCGCCTACCAACTGTGGGTGGCTCCGCGGGCATCGTCGCGCACCTGACCACGCCCAGCCGCCCTCAGCAGCCCCCAGCTCGCCCTAGCCGGCGGTCTGGCGCCGACGGGCCCGTGCTACTGTGGCCCGTACGCGCGGCGCTCTCGCTGGAGAAGCGCCGCAATGCCGATGTAGTTCAATGGTAGAACTCCTGCTTCCCAAGCAGGTAGCGCGGGTTCGATTCCCGTCATCGGCTCCACGAATGACCTGCACGAATGCGGGTCCGCAAGCTCGAATCAGGCCCTCGATCCGGGCTCGGTGTCACAGGATGTCACAACTGCTCCCAAACTCGCCGCGGCCTTGCGCAGCTCGTCGTCCTGGCTGTGCGCGTGGGTCTGCTGCGTGAAGCTCGCGTCGGTGTGCCCGAGCCAGTAGGCGATCACCGCCACTTGTACGGGTCACGGGTATGGGCGGCGGCGAGGTACGCCTGGCGGGCGGGTGAGGTCGCGAGTCGGTCGGCGAGCATCTGCCGGTACCCGTGGCGCCACATCAGGCCCAGCGTCGGCAGCTCGAGCCCTGCGTACGGGTTCGAGTCGCCCGGCTCGGCGTGGAGGCCGGCCTGGCGGGCTTCGATCAGCTCTGCCTTAGTGGTCATGGCGTCTTCCTGGGACGAAGGCGGGGCCGCACTGCCTCCATGGAATGGAGGGGCGCACCGCCGCGACCCCGCGCTGATTCGCACTCATCGCAGCTCAACGACTTGCACACATTCTCAAGAACCGGCGGAATCGGGCTCAGTCAGCTTCCCAAGGAGGTCGCGGGTTCGATTCCCGTCATCGGCTCCACTGCGACTCCGGCGAGAACAGGGCGTCAGTTGCCGTCCTCCGGCGGATCGGACGGGTTGCGGGCGTCGAGCCCCTTCGCGCGCCGCCGCTGCTCATCGGCCCGCTCGCGGCATTTGCGCAGGAACTCGTCGTCATCGTCGGGGTACTGGGCGAGGTGCCGCCCGGGCCGCTCGTACTCGGGGTAGCCGGTGGTACGCGACGGCGCACCGCTCGCCGCGCCCACCGGACGGCCCAGCAGGAACCAGATCAGCGACCCGGCCAGCGGAATCAGCAGGATCACCGCCAGCCAGCCCAGCTTCGGCAGATGCCGCACGCGATGCTCGTCCGCGACGATCACATCGACCAGGGCCAGCACCCAGAGCAGAAGTACGATTGCACCGAAGTACGGCATCTCAACCCCCATGATCACTCAAACGGATACCTGATGCTACCGCCAGGCCGTACCCCGGCTCCACCTAGAGTTGAGCCGTGAGTGACTTGAGCTGGCCCGCCGTCCGGCACCTCGACGCGACCGGCGGCCGCGGCGCCATCCGCGGGCACCTCGATCTGACCGATGCGCACGTGAGATTCCGCCCCGCAGGGCTGGCCTCCCGGTTCGAGGGCACCGGATTCGCAGTACAACTCAAGCACCTCGTCGGCGCCGGCCTGGTCGATCGCCCCGCCGGACTGTTGCGCCGCCCGCGCACGCACCTGTGCATCACCATCGGCGACGGCTCCGAGCACGTCTTCGGCGTGCCTCGCCCGGACGAGGTGGCAGCGGCCATCCGGGAGCGACTCGGCACCCGCTGAACGGTTACGAGCCCAGGTACTTCTCCGTATCGCGCTGCAACCACTTGACGATCAGACCCACCGGAAGACCACTGAGCCCGATCACCCGCTCCCCACCGATCGGCTCGATCAACAGCGTCCAGGTGAACAGCGACCCACCCTCCGGCAGAGCCTGCACCCGGTACTTCTCAGCCAGCCGCGCCAGACCGGGCGCGGTGGCGGATTGGACGTAGAAGGCTTTCTCGCACAGTGTCTCCGACTCCTCCCAGGAGTAGAAGATCTCGTCACCGCGGATCCCCGGACCGAGGTGCACCCGGCGAGTGGAACCGGCGGCGAAGGGCCGCGGACTGGTCCATTCGATCTTCCGGATCGCCCGGCACCAGTGCAGTGGCCGGTCCGAGGTCAGCTCCTTCCACACCCAGTCGACGGGTCGCGCGGAGCGCACCGAGAACTCGTACACACCGGGCCGGCCGGGCTGCAACTCTGCGGGAAGAACGGGCTTGAGAGCTGGCATGGCGGCCTCCTGGTGCGATTCGGGTCAGACGGTGTGCGCGTCCGCGACGGCCAGCGCCTCGTCGATGATCGCCAGGCCCTCGCGGGCCTCGTCGACCGAGACGTTGCACGGCGGCACCACGTGGATGCGGTTGTAGTTGGCGAAGGGCAGCAGACCGCCCTTCTTGAGCGCGCCGATGGTCTCGTTCATCGCCGGGCTACTACCACCGTAGGGTGCCAACGGCTCGCGCGTCTGCCGGTCACGGACCAGCTCGATCGCGAAGAACACGCCCTCGCCGCGCACGTCGCCCACCGAACGGTGCGTGGTCTTGAAGCCCTCCAGCGCCGGACGGATCACCTCGTCACCGATCTTCGCGGCGTTCTCCACCATGCCCTCCTCGGCCATCGCGTTGATGGTGGCGATCGCCGATCCGCAGGCCAAGGGGTGTCCCGAATAGGTGAGACCGCCGGGATAGGGCCGGTCGGCGAAGGTCGCCGCGATGGCATCGCTGATCGCCACACCACCGAGCGGCACGTACCCGCTGTTGACGCCCTTGGCGAAGGTCAGCAGATCGGGCACCATCGGGCCTGCGGCGGTGGCGCCGTGCTCGATGGCGAACCACTTACCGGTGCGGCCGAAGCCCGACATCACCTCGTCCGCGATCATGACGATCCCGTACTTCGTGCACAGTTCGCGGACACCGGCCATGTAGCCGGGCGGCGGGACCATGATGCCGGGAGTACCGGGGATGGCCTCCAGGATGATCGCGGCGATGGTGTTCGGCCCCTCGAGCACGATGGTGCGTTCGAGATGCTCGAGCGCCCGCTGGCTCTCCTGCTCCTCGGTCTGCGCGTAGAAGGAACTGCGGTAGAGGAACGGTCCGTCGAAGTGCACGACCGCCTCGCTGCCGAAATCACTGGCGAAGCGGCGGGTATCACCGGTGAGGTTGACCGCCAGCTCGGTGCCGCCGTGATAGCTGCGGTAGCGGCTGAGCACCTTACGGCGTCCGGTGTGCACCCGCGCCATGCGAACGGCGTGTTCGTTGGCATCGGCACCGCCGTTGGTGAAGAACACCCTGTTCAGGTCACCGGGAGTGCGCTCGGCGATCAGTCGCGCTGCCTCACTGCGGGATTCGTTGACGTGCTGCGGTGCGATGGTGCAGATCCTCGCGGCCTGCTCGGCGATCGCCGCGATCACCTTGGGATGCTGGTGGCCGATGTTGGTGTTCACCATCTGCGAGCTGAAGTCGAGGAGCCTGCGGCCCTCGCCGTCCCACACGTAGGACCCCTCGCTGGCGATGATCGTCATCGGGGTGATCTGCGCCTGCGCCGACCACGAGTGGAAGACATGGGCACGGTCGAGTTCGTAGGCGCGGGCTCCGGCCGCGACGGCCTCGTCGACGGCTCGGCCGTCGGGCAGCGTTTCAGTCATGTGCATTCTCCAGAAGATCAAGACGGCGATATCGGCTGGTGTGCGCTGCTCACCGGAACTGGTAGCGGTACCCGAGACGATACTCGCCGCGCAGCGACAGCTTCCGACGGCCGACGGCGACGGCTGACGGCGAGACCGCCGCCCGGCTACCGTGACAGGGTGAGTCGCATCGCCGAACCGGTCTCCGTGGAGTTCACCGACAACCCCGTCGACGCCGCGATGGCCCGCGTGCTCGACGACGTACGCCGCGGCGATCATCCCGGCACCGTCGCCGACTACATCCCGCAGCTCGCCACCGCCGATCCGGAGGCGTTCGGGATCGCCGCGGTCTCGGTGCACGGGCACTCGTACGGGGCGGGCGACTATCGCACCCCGTTCACCATCCAATCGATGTCCAAGCCCTTCGTCTACGCTCTCGCCCTGCAGGAACTCGGGGTGGACGCGGTGTGCGAGCGGATCGGCGTCGAACCCAGCGGGGAGGCGTTCAACGGGATCAGTTTCGATCCGTCGGGCCGGCCGGAGAATCCGCTGATCAACGCCGGTGCGATCGTCGCCACCTCGCTGATCGGCGGTGTCGACGGTGCGGAACGTTTCGCTGCGATCCGGGCGGGCCTGTCCCGGTTCGCCGGCCGGGACCTCGAACTCGACGAGGCGGTGTACGCGTCGGAGGCCGCCACCGGCCACCGCAATCTCGCGTTGGCGGCGCTGGCCCGCTCCACCGAGGCGCTGCGCATCCCCGTCGACGAGGCGCTCGACCCGTACTTCCGGCAGTGCGCACTGCTGGTGGACGCGCACGACGTGGCGGTGATGGGCGTGACCCTCGCGGCCGGCGGGATCAACCCGATCACCGGGGAGCGGGTGATCAGCGCCGAGGTGGCGCGGCACGTGCTGTCGGTGATGACCGGCTGCGGCATGTACGACAGGTCCGGCGCGTGGATGGTCTCGGTGGGCATTCCCGCGAAGTCCGGTGTGGGCGGCGGGATCGTCGCGGCGACACCGGGCGAGTACGGGATCGGGGTCTTCAGCCCGCCGCTCGACGAGGCCGGGAACTCCAGTCGCGGGGTCGCCGTGCTGCAGCGGATGAGCAGCGAGTTCGGCCTGCATCTGCTCAACCGTCCGATCAACCCGGTCAGTTCCGTGGCGTCCGCCGAGACCGATCCGTCGACCGGACGGACCGTCCTGCGGCTGCGCGGCGAGGTGGATTTCGTGGCCGTGGAGGAGGTGGTGCACGAGGCGCTGCGCCGCGGCCGCGCGTGCAGCGGCAGCACCGTCGTCCTCGACCTCACCGACGTCACCCGCATCTCGACGGTCGCGGCGTACCTGCTCACCCAGCTGGCATCCGATGTCGGATACGGCGTACGGGTGGTGATGCAGGACCCGTCGAGCCTGTGTGCCGCACCGTCATGACCCGACGGTGACCGCCACCCGGTGCCAGCCGGTGGCGCCGTCGGGTGCCACATCGGCTACCCGATCGGTCTGGACCGCCCCGTTCGCGTCGGTGGCGCGCACGTCGAGCACGTGCCGGCCGGCGTCGAGCGGGAGCGACGTCCGCCACTGCCGCCAGGTATCCGGGCCGACGGTGTCGGCGAGTTCAGCGCTCACCCAGGGACCGTCGTCCGCGCGGACCTCGACCCGGCTGATTCCGGTGTGCTGCGCCCAAGCCACACCGGCGACGGTGACGTCACCGGCCGGCACCCGGCCGCGGGGCACGTCGATCCGCGACTGCAGCTTCACCGGGCCGAGCTCGGACCATCCCCGCGGTGTCCAGTAGCCCCGATCCGCGGCGAAGGTCGTGACCGTCAGGGAGGTCACCCATTTGGTGGCCGAGACGTACCCGTACAGGCCGGGAACCACCAGGCGGGCGGGGAAGCCGTTGCGCGCCGGGAGCGGTTCTCCGTTCATCCCGATCGCGAGCAGGCAGGCTCGGGCGGGATCGCGAAGGACGTCCAGCGGTGTGCCGGCGGTGAATCCGTCCTGGCTGCGGGAGAGCACCATGTCGGCGCCCGGCTGCGGCCGCGCGCGGTCGAGCAGGGCTCTGATCGGGTAGCCGAGCCACTGGGCGTTGCCGATCAGTTCGCCACCGACCGGGTTGCTCACGCAGGCGAGCGTCACGTAATGCTCCTCCAGAGGGAGGGCCAGCAGCTCGTCCCAGGTGAGGGTGAACGGCTGCTCGACCATGCCGCGAACCTCCAGCGACCATTGCGCGGGCTCGATCTGCGGTACCCGCAGCGCAGTGTCGATCCGGTAGAAGTCCGCGGTGGGCGTGACGTACGGAGTGATCCCGGCGACCGGCGGGTTCGCGCCGGCGGGGATCGGGGCGGAGGGTCTGCCGGGCGCGGGCAGGCGCAGCGCCTGGCGGGCGGCCTGCACCGCGGACGATCCGGCGGACATCAGGCGGGCTCCGGCGACGGCGAGGACGGCCGTCCCGGCGGCGACCCCGGCGACGGTGAGGAAACCGCGCCGGTCCACCGCACCGGAGGCGCCGTCGACTGCACCGGCACCGGTGGCTCGCGCCGACGCCCCCGGCCGCAGCCGCGCGATCGCCGTCCGCAGCACGAGCAGCGCTGCCCCGATTCCGGCCACGCTCGGCAGCGCCCACAACGCCGTGGCGTCCGGACGCATGACCGCGGTGGCCGCCCCGGTGATCCCGACCAGGCCGATCAGCACCGCACCCCACGGTGCCCGGCGGAGTTCGAGCCGTCCCGCGCACGCCGCGCCCACGGTGAGCACCACGGCCATGGTGGCCAGCAGGACCGCCTTGTCGGCGGTGCCGAACCGCTCGATCGCGAAGTCCTTGAGCCAGGCGGGAGCGGCATCGATGACAGCGGCCCCGCCGGCGAACAGGGTGCTCGCGCCCGGGGCGACGACGGCGGCGGCGAGTTCGGCCACCGCGAGCCCAGTGGCACCGGCCAGTACCCCTGCCACCGCGGCGATCCAACCGGGTGAGTGTGGCCCGGTCCGATTCTCAGTCGTGCGGTTCATCCCTCCACGATGTCACGACCGAGCTCGACCGGGCCACTCCCACAAGATGATTCGGTGCAGTGAACCTTCAGTCGCGGGACTCGACAACGGGGTAGGTGCCGCTCGCGTACTCGGCACGGATGCGCTTCTTGTCGAACTTGCCGACCGAGGTCTTGGGCACCTCGTCGACGAAGGCCCAGCGTTCGGGCAGCTGCCACTTGGGCAGCAGATCCGCGAGGAAGGCGCGCTGCTGCCCGGCATCGGCGTCCCCGGCGTCCTTGACCACGGCCAGCACGAAGGGACGCTCGTCCCACTTCTCGTCCGGCACCGCCACCACCGCGGCCTCGGCGATCGCCGGATTGCTCATCACCGTGTTCTCGAGTTCGACGGAGCTGATCCACTCACCGCCGGTCTTGATCATGTCCTTGGTGCGGTCGACGATGGTCAGGAATCCGTCCGGGCTGATGGTCGCGACGTCACCGGTGCGCAGCCAGCCGTCGTGGAACTTCGACTCGTCGCTGACGTTGCCCTCGGGGGCGTAGTAGGCGCCGGTGATCCACGGCCCGCGCACCTCCAGCTCACCCGCGGATTCGCCGTCCCAGGGCTGCTCAGCACCCTCGTCGTCGATCAGGCGGGCCTGCACCGAGGCCGGGAAGCGGCCCTGGGTGACGCGGTAGGCGAACCGCTCCTGCGCATCGTCCACCCCGAACGGGGGCCGGGACACCGAACCCAGCGGCGAGGTCTCGGTCATGCCCCAGGCGTGGGTGATGCTCACCCCGAAACCGTCGAAGGTTCGGATCATGGACGGGGGCACGGCCGCTCCGCCGACCACGACCTCACGCAGGTGGGAGATGTCCTGTGGTTTGGTCGCCAGGACCGCCGCGACCCCGGCCCAGATGGTGGGTACCGCCGCGGCGAATGTGGGCTTGGCGGCGTCCATGATCTGCAGCAGAGGCTCGGGCTGGAGGAACCGGTCGGGCATGAGCAGGGTGATGCCGCTCATCATCGCCGCGAACGGCAGGCCCCAGGACATGACGTGGAACATGGGCACGATCGCCAGCACCGAATCGGCGTTGCCGAGAGCCATGCCCGACGACGAGTTCACCTGCATCGAGTGCAGCCAGATGCTGCGGTGGCTGTAGACGACGCCCTTCGGATCACCGGTGGTACCGGAGGTGTAGCACATCACTGCGGGAGCGCGTTCGTCCAGCTCGGGCCACTCGAAGGTGGTCGGTCGCCCGTCGAGCAGGTCGTCGAAGCCGTGCACGGTGACACCCTCTGGCGCTTCCAGCGCCTCCTTCGGGCCGTTCGCGACGATGACGTGCTCCACCTTCGGCGTGGAGGCGAGGTACTTGCTCAGCAACGGCGCCACCGAGGCGTCGACGATGATCACCCGGTCGTCGGCCTGGTCGATGATGAACACCGCCTGCTCCGGGGTCAGCCGCAGGTTCAGGGTGTGCAGCACCGCTCCCATCGCGGGGACGCCGGCATAGGCGACCTGGTGCTCGTTGTTGTTCCACATGAACGTGGCGACCCGGTCTCCGCGCTGCACCCCCAGGCCGGTGAGGGCGTGCGCCAGCTGGCAGGCGCGGTCGCCGACCTCGGCGAAGGACATGCGCCGCAGACCCTCTCCGGTCCAGGTGGCTACCGCGGCCTCGGGGAAGACGCGGCGGCTGTACTCGACCAGGCGAGCGATGGTCAGCTCGCCGTCCTGCATCGTTGTCTCGATCACGGCGTTGGACTACCTCTCGGGAGCTCGGATTCGCATGACCGGCCCCGCGCGCCGGCACCGGCTACTGGCTGGTGATCTGGTTGATCAGGCGCACGATCGACCTGGGTGCGAACTTACTCGAATTCGAGAGCACGGTGGTCATGATTCCGACCGAATAGTGGATTCGCGGCAGGAAGGGCAGTTGGACCTTGGGGTGCACCGAGTTCCACACCTGTTCGGCCACTTCCTCGGGGGTCAGGTTCACCCCCAGGGTCCGGGTGCTCTTGGCGTCGGTGTCGGCGAGGGCGGTCTTGGCCCACAGCGGCCAGATCGCGACCACCCGGATTCCGTGCTTCTCCCACTCGAGTTCGAGCGCCTCGGTGAAACCGGCGACGTAGAACTTGGTGGCACTGTAGGTGGCGATACCGGGCTGGCCGTAGATCGCCGAGGCGGAACTGATGTTCACCAGGTGCGCGCCCTTCTCACCGGCGAGGTAGGGCAGGGCGGCCTTGGCGCCGTAGGTGACTCCCAGGGCGTCGACGTCGATCTGCAGCTTCACCTGCTGCGGGGTGATCTCATCGAGGTCACCGCCGAAGAGCACGCCGGCGTTGTTGTCGAGCACCGTCAGCTTGCCCCCGGTGTGCGAGGTGAAGTCGGCCAGCGCCGCCTCCCACTGCCCGTAGTCGGTGACGTCCAGCCGACCGGTGACGATCTCCGGATGCTCGGCCTTGAGGTCGTCGAGTGCGGTCTGGTCGATGTCGTAGACGCCCACCGTCCATCCCTCGGACAGGAAACGCAGGGCGGTCGCGCGGCCGATGCCGACGGCGCCGCCGGAGATGAAGATCGAAGGCATATCGGGGACGCTACCAGCAGAGATGTGCGCAGTAAAGGGTCTATTGAATCGAACTCAACGAGCCGGACAGCGCGATGCATTCGATCGGATGCGCACCGGCGTGACATCATCGCGGCACCGCATTGCAGATGAACCGTCCCGCACCCGGGGCCCGGAGAGGAATTCATGAGCTCGCTCATCGCGAACCTGGACACCGCGCTCGCCTGGTTGAGCACACGCCTCTACGAGTCGCTGCTGATCTACCTCCTGCTCGGCGTGGGCCTGTACATGAGCCTGCGCACCCGCCTGGTGCAGGTTCGCATGTTCCCCCAGATGCTCAAGGCCATCGGCTCGTCCCGCTCGGACGCCGACGGCGGCATCTCGTCGTTCCAGGCCTTCTGCGTGGGCCTCGCCTCGCGTGTGGGCACCGGCAACATCGCCGGCGTGAGTGTGGCACTGGTGCTCGGCGGCCCGGGGTCGGTGTTCTGGATGTGGATGGTGGCGCTGGTCGGCATGGCCACCGCCTTCGTCGAGGCCACGCTCGCGCAGATGTTCAAGGTGCGCAATCCCGACGGCAGTTTTCGCGGCGGTCCCGCGTACTACATCCAGCGCGGGCTGGGCTCGCGCACGTGGGGCATCGTCTTCGCCGTGCTGCTGATCTTCGCCTTCGGTTTCGCGTTCAACATGTTGCAGGCCAACACGATCAGCGGCTCGCTGGCATCGACCTTCGAGATCGACTCGTCGTGGATCGCGGTGGGCCTGATGGTCTTCGCGGCGCCGATCTTCTACGGCGGTGTGCGCCGGGTCGCCAAGGTCTCCGAGATCATCCTGCCGGTCATGGCGCTGATCTACGTGGGCATGGCCCTGGTGATCGTGGCCCTGAACATCACCGCCTTCCCCGAGGTCATCCGGCAGATCGTGGCCGGTGCGTTCGGGCTCGACGAGGCTCTGGCCGGAACCGCCGGCGGCATCCTGGCCGCACTGCTCAACGGCGTCAAGCGCGGCCTGTTCTCGAACGAGGCCGGCATGGGCAGCGCCCCCAACACCGCGGCCACCGCCACCGTCTCGCATCCGGTCAAGCAGGGCCTGATCCAGTCCTTCGGCGTCTTCGTCGACACCATCGTCGTGTGCACCGCCACCGCGTTCATCGTGCTCGTCTCCGGCGTCTACCAGCCGGGAGTCAGTCCCGACGGTGACGGCGGCGCGGTGCTGACCCAGAACTCGGTCGCCGCCTCGCTCGGAACCTGGACGACGGTGCCGATGGCCCTGCTGGTGTTCGTCTTCGCCTTCTCCTCGATCATCGGCAACTACTCGTACGCCGAGATCAACCTGAACTTCCTGGGCCTGCAGGGCTCTCGACTGCGGGTGCTGCAGACCCTGGTGCTGGCCGCCGTCGGATTCGGCGCACTGGCCAAGCTGGAGACGGTGTGGATGCTCGCGGACGTGGCGATGGCGCTCATGGCCACCGTGAACCTGATCGCGATCACTCTGCTCGGCCGGTGGGCCTTCGGGGCGCTGCGCGATTACGACGCCATGCGCCGCTCCGGCCAGGACGTGCGCTTCGTCGGTCGCGGCAACCCGCACCTGCCCGGCGACCTGCCCGGAGACGTCTGGGACCCGGTGGAGCCGGCGGACACCGTCCGGACCCGCGCCTGACACCGGCACGTCCGGTACCGCCGGGCCCGGCTCCGGCGCGGGTCAGGCGGCGACGATCATGCGCTGCACGCGCTGCAGGATCTCCTCGATCTGCTCGTCGGTGGCGATGGACTGGCCGCCACTGAGTGCGGCGTTGAAGTAGAGCCCGTCACCGACCAGCATCACCGCACGGGCCGCGGCCTCATCCGGAACCTGCTCGAGGAGCACACCGAGCCAGCGCTGTTGGATCTCCAACAGCGCGGCTTGGGCCCTCGGGTTCGCACCCTGGCTCAGCCGCAGCATCGCGATGATCAGCCGATCGAGGTCGGTGTCGCCGAAGCACGAGGTGCGCACGTAATAGGCGGCGGCACCCTCGGGTGCGGCACGCATCAGATCGAGATCGTCGCCGACGAGACCGTCGAGCCAGTCGACGATGCCCTCCACCAGAGCGTCCTTCGACCCGAAGTGGTACAGCAGACCGCCCTTGCTGACACCCGCCTCGGCGGCCACTGCTTCGAGGGTCGCAGCGCGTTCGCCCTGCTCGATGAGTATCCGGACGAAGGATTCAAGCAGCTTGGCGCGTGCAGCGGGCGGAGGTGGCACGACAGGAATGGTAGCCGGGTTTCGCCGTCCTCGTTTCTGTACCGTCCGGCTGGTACAGTAACCATGGTCGAACCACTCGAACTCGAACGGAAAGCCATGACCTGCACCATCCCCACGACCTCACCCGGCCCGACCCGCGCCACGGCGCGCGAATGGTGTGCGCTCGCCGTGCTGATGTTCCCGGTGCTGCTGGTCTCCATCGACGGCACGGTGCTGAGCTTCGCGCTGCCCTCGATCGCCGCCACGCTGAGCCCCTCCGCGGCGCAACAGTTGTGGATCGTGGACGTCTATCCGCTGGTCCTGGCGGGTCTGCTGGTGTCCATGGGCAGCCTCGGCGACCGGTTCGGCCGCCGCCGCCTGCTCCTGATCGGTTCCACCGGTTTCGCCGCGATGTCGGTGGTGGCCGCGTACTCCCCCACCGCGACCGCACTGATCGCGGCGCGCGCGGGCCTGGGCTTCTTCGGCGCGATGCTCATGCCGTCGACGCTGTCGTTGTTGCGGAACATCTTCGTCGACCCGCAGCAGCGACGGCTCGCCATCGCCGTGTGGGCCTCGTTCTTCGCTGCGGGCGCGGCCCTCGGCCCGATCGTCGGCGGCTTCCTCCTGGAGCACTTCTGGTGGGGTTCGGTGTTCCTGATGGCCGTTCCGGTGCTGATCCCACTCCTGGTCCTGGCGCCGATGTGCGTGCCGGAGTCCCGGGACAGCGCTCCGGGGCGGATCGATCCGGTATCGATCGCACTCTCACTGCTCGCCCTCACCCCGGTCGTCTACGCGGTCAAGGCGGCGGCCAAGGGCGGCGTCGCGGCGGCACTCGCGGCGCTGCTGCTGGGAGTCGTCGCGACCTGGCTGTTCGTCCGCCGGCAGCTCCGTCGCCCGGACCCGATGCTGGACGTGCGACTGTTCGCCGACCGCACCTTCTCCGGCGCCGTGGCGGTGAACCTGATCAGCATCTTCTCGCTGGTCGGATTCATGTTCTTCGTCGCGCAGCACCTGCAGTTGGTAGCCGGTATGAGCCCGATGACCTCCGGTTGGGCACTGGTCCCGGGCCTGATCACCATGGTGATCGCGGGCTTGTACGTGGTGCGGCTGGTACGCCGGATCGCCCCCTCCACGGTGATCGTGGCGGGCATGCTCGTCTCCGCCGCCGCCTACGCGGTGGTCGCCGTCTTCATCTCCCCGGACACCACGGTCGCACTGCTCGTGGCGTTCGCCATGCTCGGTGCCGGAATCGGTGCGGCGGAGACCCTCTCCAACGATCTGATCGTCTCCTCGGTGCCGGCGGACAAGGCCGGAGCCGCCTCGGCGGTCTCGGAGACGGCGTACGAGCTGGGCTCGGTGCTCGGTACCGCGATCCTCGGTTCCATCCTGGCTGCGGGTTACGCAGCCGATCTGGCCCTGCCCGAGGGGCTGGACGCCGATCAGGCGCGGGCGGCCGGCGAGACCCTCGCCGGGGCGCACCATGTGGCCGGCACCCTGCCGGCCGAGACCGGCGCCGAGCTGATGCGGGCGGCGGCTCAGTCCTTCGACGTCGGGGTGAGCACCACGTCGGCGATCGGAGCGGCGCTGATGCTGGCCGCGGCGGTGATCGCGAGGCACACGCTGCGGGCACCGTCGGCGTCGACGGCACGCACCGAGGCGCTGTAGTCCCGTAGCCGGCGGGCCGCGGCGGTGGCCGCCTCGGCGTGGCCGGTGAGCGCCGCCGCCGCTCGCTGCGCGAAGGCAGCCGTCTCCGGGTCCGCCGCGAGGCGCCGCCAGTACGCGGCCCGTTCGGTGAAGTCGTCCGCGGCGCGGTCCCAGTCCGCGGCGAGGGCGGAGATCTCGCCGATGTCCACGGCGTCAGCGGGCATGGGCACCTCCGGTGAGAATCGCGGCGAACGCCGCCAGTGACGGCGATCCCTCGTCGAAGTAACCGGAGTGCGCGGCGAAGCCGAACCCCGTCGGCCCCTCCGCGGCGACCGGGGTGGCACCGAACGCGGCGGCGGCCGGGTCCCGTCCGAGTCCGAGCTCGACGCCGAAGACCTTGCGCAGGGCCTGCCCGGCACCGTCGGTCGAGCCCACCTTGGCGACCGGGTCGTCGGAGTCGCGAGCCGCGAACACCGGCACCGCCAGCTCGCTCGCCGAACGCACCGGCCCCGCGCCGGGGGCTCCCAGCAGCACCATCGCGTCGACGGTGCCCGCGAGCGCCCCACCCGAACCGGCGGTGGCCGCTGTGGTGGCGCCGTAGCTGTGCCCGAAGACCACGATCCGCGGATCGTCGGGACGCAGCCGGGCCAGATCCTCGAGATCGGCCCGCAGTTCCCGGGCGCCGCGCCGCGCATGCACACCGGTGAGCACCTGCACCGGCGCCGCCCGTCCCGATGGGGCGTCGTAGCCGATCCAGGCCACCGTCGCCGTCGGACGGGTGGGGTCGGCGCGGCGCGCCGCCACCTGCAACCGCGCGGCGTTGTGGGTGACCGCTCCGATCGAGGCGGCGGTGGTACCCATTCCGGGTACCACGATTCCGATGTTCTGCGCGGTGTCGAGATCGCCGATGGACACCACCACGTTGCCGTCGCCGCCGTACGCGCCCGGGTCGTACTCGAACAACTGCACCGTCTCGCCGCCGCGGGACAGCTCGGCGAGCCGGGCGTCGATGGTCTCCAGCGTCCGCAGCCGCGCGTCCTGCCCGGCGGTGCGCCGCCGTCCACGCAGATCGCGCAGGTCAGCGGCGAGCCGGGCCCGGTTGTCACGGTCCCGCTGCGCGGCGGACGCCGGGCGCCCGGGAACCGGGACCGGCAACCGCGGCGGCCCTCCCGGACTCGGTCCGGACAGCGGCACCCGGGCGGGCGGTTCAGTTCCGGGCCGCACGGCGGAGGGAAGGTCGATCGAGGCGAGCCGCGCCGCGAGATCGTCTCCACCGCTGCGGATCTCGGACACCGCTCGGTCGAGAGCCGCGTGCAACTGCGCCGCCGCCCGGGCCTCACGATCGGCCCACCGCCGGTACGCGTGCGCGGGCTCGCCCCGCCACGTCGCCGCTCGGACGACCACCGTTCCGTCAGGCATGGCGTCAGGTTAGGCCGGACCGCTCCCGTCGCCCGGCGCCGACGACGCGCAGATCGCCCCCCATCCACAGGACCGCGGTCCTCCACAGGACACCCACCCGAGCCGGGCGAACAACTACGCTGGACGTATGCGCATCGGTGCCCATGTCCGCAGCGACACCCACCCCGTCGAGACCGCCGCCGAGCTCGGGGTGGACGTGATCCAGATGTTCGTCTCGGATCCGCAGAGCTGGCGCAAGCCCGAGCCCCACCCGCAGGCCGAGGCGCTCCGGGATTCCCCGCTGGAGATCGTGGTGCACTCGGCGTACGTGATCAACGTGGCCAGCCTGAACAACCGGCTGCGAATGCCCTCGCGCAAGGCGGTGGAGCAGCAGGCCGCCGCCGCCGGGGAACTCGGCGCGTTCGGGCTGGTGGTGCACGGCGGTCACCTACGCGAAGGCGAGGATCTGGCGGCCGGGATCGAGAACTGGAAGAAATTGTTCACCCGCCAGGAGGACAAGGGCGGGTTCGACGTGCCGATCCTGATCGAGAACACCGCGGGCGGTGATGCGGCGATCGCCCGCCAGCTGGAGACCATCGACCGGCTGTGGGACGCCGTCGGCGAACACGGCGCGGGCTTCTGCCTGGACACCTGCCACGCCTGGGCCGGCGGTGAGGAACTGCTCGGCATCGTCGAGCGGGTGATGGCGATCACCGGCCGGATCGACCTGGTGCACCTGAACAACTCCCGTGACGACTTCGACTCCGCCCGGGACCGGCACGCGAATCTACAGTCCGGCACCATCGATCCGGACCTGCTGGCCGATGTCGCCCGCGCCGCCGGGGCACCGGTCATCCTGGAGACGCCCGCCGAGGGGCTCGCCGACGACGTCGCCTATCTGAAGGACGCACTGCTGTGAACGCCGACGACTGGGACGACCGCTACCGCGCCACCGACCTGATCTGGGGCGCACCCCCCGACCCGTTCCTGGTGGAACAGGCCACCGTGCTACCGCCCGGCCGCGCCCTCGACATCGGCGCCGGCGAGGGCCGGCACGCGCTGTGGCTGGCCACCCGCGCGTGGGACGTCACCGCCGTCGACTTCTCGCGCGTGGGCCTGGACAAGGCTGCGACGGTGGCCGCACGGGCGCCCCGCACCGTCCGGGCCCGCCTGCACTGGACACCGCTGGACGTGACCGTCGACCCGATCCCGGACCCGCCCTACGACCTCGCACTGTGGGCGTTCGTGCATCCGGAGCCGGAGCATCGGGCCGCGTCGATCGCCAAGGTGACCCGGGCGCTCGCGCCCGGCGGGATCCTGCTGCTGCTCACGCACGAGAAGGCCCCCTCGCATCCGGGCCTGCCGACCATCGGAGCGGCCGAGGTGTCCGAGGCGCTGCCCGCGGACATGGTGGTCGAGCACGTTCAGTGGCGGGAAAGTGATCCACACCACGGAACAGGTACTGACCTGGTGGTTCGCGCTCGGCGGCGACACGAGTAGCGAAGGTGGACAACGCGCCGGGGGCACTTGTTTCCGCGACCGGCCGCAGGTTATTCTTTTGATATTACCGGGTGGTAACTTACCGGCAGGTAACAGTCCGACAGCCTGATCTGAGAAGGTGGAACAGCCCCATGGGTCATTACAAGAGCAACGTCCGCGACATCGAGTTCAACCTCTTCGAGGATCTCGGTGTCGGTGAGGTGCTGGCGTCCGGTGCGTACGGCGACCTCGACGAGGACACCGCCAAGGAGATGCTGCGCGAGGCCGCCCGTCAGGCCGAGGGCCCGATCGCGGAGTCCTTCGCCGAGGCCGACCGCAACCCGCCGGTCTTCAACCCGGAGACCCACGAGGTCACCATCAACGAGGCCTTCAAGAAGTCGCAGGCGTTCTTCTCCGACGGTGGCTGGGCCTACCTCGGCCTCAACGAGGAGCTCGGCGGCACCGACGTGCCCCGCTCGCTGTACTGGGGCATCGGCGAGATGTTCCTCGGCGCCAACCCGCCCGTCTTCATGTTCGCCGCGGGCCCCGGCTTCGCGCAGATCCTCTTCGACGAGGGCACCGACGAGCAGAAGAAGTGGGCCAAGATCTGCGCCGAGCGCAACTGGAACGCCACCATGGTGCTCACCGAGCCGGACGCCGGCTCGGACGTGGGCGCCGGCCGCACCAAGGCCATCAAGCAGGAGGACGGCTCCTGGCACATCGAGGGCGTCAAGCGCTTCATCACCTCCGCCGTGATGGACGGCATGTTCGAGTCCACCTTCCACCTGGTGCTGGCCCGCCCCGAGGGCGGCGCCCCCGGCACCAAGGGCCTGGGCCTGTACTTCGTTCCGAAGTTCCACTTCGACGAGGAGGGCAACCTCGGCGAGGAGAACGGCGTCTACGTCACCGGCGTCGAGCACAAGATGGGCATCAAGTCCTCCACCACCTGTGAGGTCACCTTCGGCGGCCACGGCAAGCCCGCCAAGGGCTGGCTGGTCGGCGAGGAGATCAAGGGCATCGCGCAGATGTTCAAGGTGATCGAGCACGCCCGGATGATGGTGGGCACCAAGGCCATCGGCACCCTGTCGACCGGCTACCTGAACGCGCTGGAGTACGCCAAGGAGCGCATCCAGGGTGCCGACCTGACCCAGATGACCGACAAGACCGCGCCGCGGGTGAGCATCACCCACCACCCGGACGTGCGTCGCTCGCTGCTGACCCAGAAGGCCTACGCCGAGGGCCTGCGTGCGGTCTACCTCTACACCGCCGCGCACCAGGACGTCCGCACCGCGACCCCGGTCTCCGGCGCCGACGCCGAGATGGCCTACAAGATCAACGACCTGCTGCTGCCGATCGTCAAGGGCGTCGGCTCCGAGCGCGCCTTCACCCTGCTCGGCCAGGAGTCGCTGCAAACCTTCGGCGGCTCGGGCTTCCTGCAGGACTACCCGATCGAGCAGTACGTCCGCGACTCGAAGATCGACTCGCTGTACGAGGGCACCACCGCCATCCAGGCCCAGGACTTCTTCTTCCGCAAGATCCTCCGGGACCGCGGCGCGGCCCTGGGCCACGTGGCCGGCGAGGTCACCAAGTTCATCGAGGCCAATATCGACGGCCCGTTCGCCGAGCAGGTGGCGCAGCTCAAGACCGCCGCCGAGGACGTGCAGGCGATGGCCGCCACGCTCACCGGTTTCGCGCTCGCCTCGCAGCAGGAGCCCAAGGAGCTGTACAAGGTGGGCCTGGGCTCGGTGCGCTTCCTGATGGCCTTCGGCGACCTGATGGTCGGCTGGCGCCTGCTGCACCAGGCCGTCGTCGCGCAGGCCAAGCTCGACGGTGGCGCCACCGGTGCCGACAAGTCCTTCTACGAGGGCAAGGTGGGCGTCGCGAAGTTCTTCGCCGCGAACATGCTGCCGCAGCTGACCTCGATCAAGGAGATCATCGCCGCGGTCAACAACGATCCGATGGACCTCGACGAGGCCGCGTTCTGATCGTCGCCGCCGTCAGCGGTAGATAGACCTCGAGGGCGCCCCGACCGGATCCGGTCGGGGCGCCCTCACCCGTTCCCGGGCACCGTAGGATCGGAAGACCCGGCCTGCGACACGATCAGCGGAGAGCACTCGGATGGCGCCAGCAGAGCAGCGGATTCCCGCGCTCACCGGCCTGCGGGCGGTGGCGGCGCTCGGGGTGTGCATCACGCACGCCGCGTTCTGGGCCGGCGATTTCCGCCCCGATCTGCTCGGGGCGGCCTACGCGCGGCTGGAGACAGCGGTACCGGTGTTCTTCGCCCTCTCCGGATTCCTCCTGGTGCGGCCCTGGGTGCGGGCCGCTCGCGGCGACGGGCACCGCCCGGACCTGCGCCGGTACCTCACGGCCCGGGCCTGGCGGATCCTGCCCGCCTACTGGATCGTGGTCACCGTCGTCTACCTGATCTACCTGTGGCGCAGCGACGACTCGACCTCCGGTCACGGACCGGGCGGCTACCTGCGACACCTGCTGCTGGTGCAGATCTACGGCGTGGGGCACGTGCATTCCGGCCTGACCCAGATGTGGAGCATGTGCGTGGAAGTGGTGTTCTACCTGCTGCTGCCACTACTGGGACTGTGGCTGATCCGGGTGCGCCCGCGGCTGTGGATCGTGCCCGCGACGATGCTGGCGTTCTCGGTGGGCTGGCTGACCCTGGTGATCGCGACGGAGGTCTTCGGCAAGACCGCACGGTCCTGGCCGCCCGGGTACGCCGCGGCCTTCGCGGCCGGGATCACGGTGGCGCTGTTGGTCGATCGAGTGCGGTTGCCACGACTGCCGCTGCTGCTGGTCGCCGCGCTGGCCTACGGGGTGCTGCTGACACCGGCGGCCGGACCGATCGACCTGTCACTGCCCTCCCCCGCGCAGGGGGTGCTCAAGTACCTGCTGGAGGCGCTGATCGGTGGGCTGCTGGTGGCCGCGTTCGCCACCGGACGGCCGGGCCCGCTGGGCTCACGGCCGATGGTGTGGCTGGGGTCGATCAGCTACGAGTACTTCCTGATCCACGTGATGGTGCTGGATCTGGTGGTGCGCGATGTCTTCGACTGGCCGCTGTTCACCGGCTCGACCTGGGTGATCGTCGCGGTGACGTCGGTGATCACGGTGCCCCTGGCGTGGGCGCTGAGCCGTGCGGTGGAGCGGCTGCGCGCCGCCGGATCCCGCGGCTAACGGCGCAGTACCGCCGTCACGGCGTCGATCAGCTCGCGCCGCTTGGCCGACGGGGCCTCCCACAGTTTGCCGGTCAGCGATTCCAGCGCCGCGACCTTGGGTTCGAGTTCGCCCAGGGCCTTCGTGCGCTCCTCACCGCTGAGTTGCGCGGCGGCGATGATCGCATCGTCGAGCTCGAAGACCGCCTCGTCGAGGTCGGCGAGGTCGGTCTCCGGCCCGGCGATCGCCGAATCCGCGGGCGGGGGCACCGCCGGAGCGTAGGCGCCGCGGTGCACGTCCGCGATGGCGTAGCGAGTGCGTTGATGCAGTCTGGCCTCGGTCGAGGTGGACGTCGACCATTCGGCCGGAGCACGGCCGGGGCGGCCGGGGATCAGATCGGTGGACTTCGCGAAGTCCTGGATCTGCTTGTTCGAGCTGCGCACGAACCAGAGCACACCGATCAACGTGAGAACGGCGACAACGGCCACCGCCCCGACGATGAGGATCCCGACGTTCATACCGCCCCGTCCGTCCCGGTCAGCCCTCGATGATGGCGACGATACCCTGGCCGCCGGCGGCGCAGATCGAGATCAGGGCGCGACCGCCACCGTTCTCGTGGATCTGCTTGGCCACCGAGGCCACCATGCGGCCACCGGTCGCGGCGAACGGGTGACCGGCCGCCAGCGAGGAGCCGTTGACGTTCAGCTTGGCCCGGTCGATCGCGCCGAGCGGCTTGTCCAGACCCAGGCGGTTCTTGCAGTACTCGGGCGACTCCCAGGCCTGCAGCGTGGCCAGGACCACCGAGGCGAAGGCCTCGTGGATCTCGTAGAAGTCGAAGTCCTGCAGGGTCAGGCCGTTGCGGGCGAGCATCTTCGCCACCGCGTAGGTCGGCGCCATGAGCAGGCCGTCCTCGCCGCCGACGTAATCGACGGCCGAGTACTCGACGTCCTTGAGGTAGGCGAGCACCGGCAGCCCGCGCTCCTTGGCCCACTCATCGCTCGAGATCAGCACCGTCGAGGCACCGTCGGTGAGCGGGGTGGAGTTGCCGGCGGTCATCGTCGCATCGCCGAGCGAGACGCCGAAGACGGGCTTGAGGGTGGCGAGCTTCTCCACGGTCGAGCCGGGGCGCAGGTTGTCGTCCCGGGTCAGGCCGAGGTACGGGGTGATCAGGTCCTCGAAGAAGCCGCGGTCGTAGGCGGCGGCCATGTTCGTGTGGCTGAGGTAGGCCAGCTCGTCCTGGTCGGCGCGGGCGACGCCCATCTCCTTGGCGGTGATGGCGGCGTGCTCACCCATCGACATGCCGGTACGCGGCTCGCCGTTGCGGGGGATGTCCAGGCCCAGGTTCGCCGGGAGCTTGCCGAGCAGCTTGACCCGATCGACGGTGGTCTTGGCGCGGTTGACCTCCAGCAGCACCTTGCGCATGCCCTCGGAGACGCCGATCGGGGCGTCGGAGGTGGTGTCCACACCGCCACCGACGGCGGCCTCGTAGCGACCGAGCGCGATGCCCGAAGCCGCGGCGTTGATCGCCTGCAGGCCGGTGGCGCAGGCCTGCTGCACGTCGAACGCGGGGGTGTAGGGGCTCAGGGGGCTGCTGAGCACCGACTCGCGGATCAGGTTGAAGTCACGGCTGTGCTTGAGCACGGCGCCGCCGACCACGGTGCCGAGCTGCTCGCCCTGCAGGTTGAACCGGCTCACCAGGCCGTTGAGGGCTGCGGTGAACATGTCCTGGTTGCTGGCCTTGGCGTAGGCGCGGTCAGAACGGGCGAAGGGGATGCGGTTGCCGCCGAGGATGGCGACCGGCCGGGTTTCGATGTTTGCCACGGTTTCTCCCTGGAATCTGAGGGTTGCTACTACCGAGTATTCTTACTCTGGAGTAAGTTGCTTGTCGATAGCCTATCGGAACCCCCACGGATGAGGTACCCCACATGCCTGATGCACCCAGCACGGACTTCTACGCGGCCTTCGTGAAGTCGGGACCCGGCTCCTTCCTGGCGAGCCGCCTCGGCCTGCCCCAGCCTCCCACGCTACGCCGCTACCAGGCCGGTAAGCCCGCTCTCACCGGACCGGTCCTGCTCGGCGGCAAGGGCCGCCTGGTGGAGCCGGTTCGCGAGCTTCTCGCCGATTACGACCTGGTGGTCAACAACGGCAGCGCCCGCGGCTCCGAGAAGCTCGGCGGCGCCGTCTTCGACGCCACCGGCATCACCTCGATCGACGAGCTGATCGGTCTGTACGAGTTCTTCGCCCCGCAGATGCGCTCGCTCGGCAACAGCGCCCGCCTGGTCGTCCTCGGCACCACTCCGGAGCTGATCGAGAACGTCGACGAGCACATCGCCGCGCGCGCCCTCGAGGGTTTCACCCGTTCGGTGGCCAAGGAGCTGCGCGACGGCGCCACCGCCCAGCTGGTCTACGTGCACCCGGACGCCGCCACCGGCGCCTCGGGCCTGGCCTCGACGCTGCGCTTCCTGCTCTCGGGCAAGTCGGCGTACGTCGACGCCCAGGTGATCCGTGTGACCGAGCGTGACGCACAGGCGCCTGCCGACTGGGACAAGCCGCTGGCCGGCAAGGTCGCCCTGGTCACCGGTGCCGCCCGCGGCATCGGCGCCACCATCGCCGAGGTGCTCTCGCGCGACGGTGCCCACGTCATCGCCGCCGACATCCCCGCCGCCGGCGAGGCCCTCTCGGCCGTGGCGAACAAGATCGGCGGCACGGCACTGCCGCTCGACGTGACCGCCGCCGACGCCGGGCAGAAGGTCGCCGAGCTGGTCAAGACCCGCCACAAGGGTCTGGACATCATCGTCAACAACGCCGGCATCACCCGCGACAAGCTGCTCGCCAACATGGACGAGGGCCGCTGGAACTCGGTCATGGCGGTGAACCTGAAGGCGCCGAAGCAACTGGTGGACGCCCTGCTGGAGGCCGACGCACTGAACGAGGGCGGCTCCGTCGTGGACGTCTCCTCGATCGCCGGTATCGCCGGTAACCGCGGACAGACCAACTACGGCGCCACCAAGGCCGGCGTGATCGGCATCGTCGACGCCTACGCCCCGATCCTGGCGAAGAAGAACATCACCATCAACGCGGTCGCCCCCGGTTTCATCGAGACCGCCATGACCGCCGCGATCCCGCTGGCCACCCGCCAGGCCGGCCGCCTGATGAACTCGCTGCAGCAGGGCGGCCAGACCGTGGACGTGGCCGAGACCGTGGCCTACTTCGCCGCGCCCAGCTCGAACGCGGTGACCGGCAACGTCGTGCGCGTGTGCGGTCAGAGCCTGCTGGGAGCCTGATATGGCGGACAACACGACCGTCCTGCAGGCCCCGCCGTCGAGCCTGTCGGTGCTGACCCGCGGCCTGCGCGGGATCCTGCCGGTGATCGGCAAGCAGGGCCGGCTCACGATGGACACGAAGCTGCCCACGCGTTCGGTGGAGCTGACCGTCGAGGTCGATCCCGAGCGGCTCGGCGAGTACTGCGACGCCATCGGCGTGGGCAACGCCGGCGAGGTCCCGGTGATGTACCTCTACGTGCTCTCGTTCCCGCTCATCATGGACCTGTTCCTGGCGGACGACTTCCCCGCGGCCGCGGTGGGGTCGGTGCACGTGGAGAACACCATCACCCGGCTGCGCCGCGTGGTGCCCGGCGAGAAGCTGACCCTGCGCACCTCGGTGGGCAACCTGCGTGAGCACCGCAAGGGCATGCTGATCGACTTCACCACCGAGTTCACCGACGCCTCCGGCGCATCGGTCGCCTCCGAGGTGTCGACGATGATGATCCAGCAGCGCACCTCACTGTCGGACGAGCCCTCGGGGCCCACGCCCAAGGAGGCCCGCCCGGGTGCGCCGGACGCGCTGCTCAAGGCCGACGGCGGTCTGATCCGCCGGTACGCCTCGGTCAGCGGTGACCGCAACCCGATCCACATGTCGCCGCTCGGCGGCAAGGCCTTCGGGTTCCCGTCGTCCATCGCGCACGGCGCGTGGACCGCTGCGGCGATGCTCGGCGTGGTCGAGGGTGAGATCCCCGACGCCGTGGTCCACCACGTGCGATTCGGCCGCCCGGTGATCCTGCCGGCCAAGGTGGGCCTCTACGTGACCCGCCAGGGCCATACCGAGGTCGTCGCGAAGGACCTCAAGAAGGGCTTCCCGCACGTCACGGCGACCCTCACGGCGCTGTAACCCGCTGCGAACAGTGCAGAATCCGGGGTCTTGAAGCCGAATTCGGCTTCAAGACCCCGGATTCACTCGTTTTCACAGAGACCGCGCCGGTCTAGTCGGGGCGATCGCCTCGGATGCCGCCCCACAGGAACGAGGTCATGATCTCCACGGCCCGGTCCAACTCGACCTTGCCGGTGGCGAGCCGGTCGGCGATCGCCTCGCCGGAGCCGACCAGGGCCACCGCGTAGAGCTCGAAATCGGTGCCCTCGGGCGCGTACTTCGCGGCCTGCTGCAACAGGATCGCGGTCATCTCGACCACCCGCTCCCGGTTGACCTCGGTGAGCGCGGCGAACGCCGCCTGGCCGGAGGCCTCACGGTAGATCACCCGCCAGGCGTCACGGTTCTCGTCGACGTACTTCAGGAAGCCCGCGATCACCGAGCGCAGCCGTTGCAGCGGAGGCAGGTTGGGGGCGGCGTCGAACTCGATGCTGCGCAGGAAGCGCCCCGCCTCACGGGTGACGCAGGCCGCGAACAGATCGTCCTTCGACCCGTAGTACAGGTACAGCATCGGCTTGCTGATATGCGCTTCCCGGGCAACCGCATCCATCGACGTCTCGTAGAATCCGTTGCGCGAGAACACCGTGATGGCGGCGTCGAGCATCTGCTGCTCGCGAACCGCCCGCGGCAAACGCTTGGTACCACCTGCCACCGATGCCTCCTTACTGTCGAGTCAGATGGTACGGCACTCGGTTACTGGTAAGTAGTTTTCGCTATGTCCGACTCAGCAACGGACGATCTGCTTCGCCCGCGCCACCCGGAGCACCGAGTCGTCGAGTTGCGCCACCGGGAGCTCACCGGAGCGCACAGCGGAATCGGCGGCCGAGATCGCGGCACCGAGCTGATCGGTCGAGATCCACAGTGCCACGTCGGCTCCCGCGGACAGCGACTTCACCACCGCCTGTGGCACCGAGTACCGGTCGGTGATCGCCTTCATCCCGGAGAGGTCGTCGGTGAACACCGGACCGTCGTAGGGCTTGGCACCGTAACCGGTGCCCTGCTTGAGCAGGCGCATCGTCGCCGGGCTCAGGCTGGTCGGCAGGCCCGGCTCGGTGAGGCCGGGAACCTGTAGATGCCCGACCATGATCCCCGACCCCGGCGTGGCCGCCGCCGCCCGGAACGGGATCAGATCACGCTGTTTGAGCGCGTTGAGCGGCGGCACACTCACACCTCCGAGGTGCGAATCGCCGGACGAGCTGCCGTGTCCGGGGAAGTGCTTGAACACCGGGTACACCCCGGCTTCACGCAGCCCCGCGGCGAAGGCCTGCGAGTACGCGACGACGGTACGCGGATCGTCGGAGTACGAGCGGTCCCCGATCACGGCACCGTCGGGCTGGGCGGAGACGTCGGCGTCCGGCGCGAAGTCGACGGTGATCCCCTTCGACTTCAACAGCCGGCCCACGCGCCCCCCCTCGGCGCGGGCCTGCGGCACCGTCATCGTGCGGGCCAGCTGGCGCGCCGAGACCAGGTTCGCACCGGGCACCCGGGAGACACGTCCGCCCTCCTCGTCGACGGAGACCATGGCCGGAAGCCGCCCCGACGCGGCGACCTGCGCCAGCACACCCCCGGAGAACACCGAGACATCCGTCCAACTGCCGATGAAGACGCCGCCCACACCCTGACGGACCGCGCTGCGCGCATCGGAGGCGTTCCGCACCCCCACCATCATCAATTGGGCGACCTTCTCCCGGACCGACAGCTTCGCCAGCAGGTCAGTCCCACACCCGGGGCGGACGGCCGGGTCGCTCGGGGCACTCGGGACGCTCGAAGGCGACGAACTCACGGTCGTCGCACTCAGCGGGCTCGGCGCTGCGGTCTGCGGCACGACGGGCTCGGAGGTCGCGCAGGCGGTGAGAGCGGCCGCCGCGGTGACCACGATCGTGATGTTCCGTATCAATCGCATCGCGCCCAGTGTCTCAAACCCTCCCGACACGATGCGCCTTCCCCGCCACCGGACGCTCCGCGCGGGCGTAACCTGGACCCAGGCGACCGCGAAGATCGAGGTGATCGGCATGAGTGCTCCCGTGAAGGTTCTGATCGCGTACGACGGCTCGGAGAGTTCGCAGCGCGCGGTGAAGTACGCCAGCGCGGTGCTCGCGCAGGGACGCCAGACCCATGCCGTGGTGGTGACCGCGTGGGAATCGACCATCCATCAGGCGGCCCGCCTCTCCGCGATGAGCGGGGTGGCCGGCGCCGGCGCCGCGGAGACCGCCCTGACCCGCGAGAGCGACGTGGTGCACACCGAGGCGCGGAAGACCAACGACCAGGGCGTGGAACTCGCCACGGCCGCCGGCTTCACCGCACAGGGCAAGCTGGCCGAGGTCTCCACCACGGTCTGGGCCGCGATCATCGCCGCCTCCGACGAGGAGGACGTGAACGTGATCGTCTCCGGCAGCCGCGGGATCTCCGGGATCAAGGCTCTGTGGCATTCGTCGGTCTCCGAACACGTACTGCGGGGCTGCAAGCGGCCGGTGATGATCGTCCCGTCGGGCTGCGACGAGCTGTGATCGCGCGTTCCTGGCCACCTCTCGCCCGGACGGACCTGTAGACTGCACCGCATGGACCGCACTTCGATCATCGCCAGCGCCACGGCCGTGGTCGCCGGCATCGTCGTCGCCGTCGCCCTCGCCCTGGTGAGCGGCGCCGCCGTCAGCCAGACCAGCCCGTCGACCAGCGTGGACACCGTCTCCAAGGAGAAGGGCTTCCTGCAGGGCTCGTCGAACTACGGCGAGCGCGACGACTCGGGTGCCAACAAGTAGCGCCCAGGTCGTAGCACCGCTCTCCCGCCGGGCCGGCGCCTGGGCCTTCCTGGCCCTGCTCGCGCTCAGTTTCGCCAGCGCGCCCGGGCGGATCGTCGCCGACACCAAGCTCGACCTGACGGCGAACCCGATCGGCTTCCTCACCCGCGCGGCCAACGTGTGGTCGAGCCAGTCCCCGCTGGGCCAGGTGCAGAACCAGGCCTACGGGTACTTCTTCCCGCACGGCGCCTTCTTCGCGCTCGGCCAACTCCTGCACGTCCCGCCGTGGATCACCCAGCGATTGTGGTGGGCGCTGCTGCTGTTCGCCGGGTTCTGGGGCGTCGTCCGGCTGGCCGAGGCGCTCGGCACCGGTTCGCGCGGCAGCCGGATCGTGGGCGCCTGCGCCTACGTGCTCGCCCCGCAGGTACTGACCACCCTGGGCGCGATCAGTTCCGAAACGGCACCGGTGATGCTGGCCCCGTGGGTGTTGTTACCACTGGTGGTGATGCTGCAGGGCACCGATCAGCCGCTGCGGAACCTGGCGGCGAAGTCCGCGGTGGCGGTCGCCCTGATGGGTGCGGTCAACGCTGTCGCCACCGGTTTCGCATGCGCCGTCGCCGCACTGTGGTGGCTGCTGCACGCCCGGGTGGGTGCACGGGGGGAACGCGGCGCCACCCGCCAGTTCTGGGTCTTCACCGCCTGGTGGACGGTGTGCGTCCTGCTCGCCACCACCTGGTGGATCGTGCCGCTGCTGATCATGGGCCGGGTCAGCCCGCCGTTCCTGGAGTTCATCGAATCCGCTCGCGCCACTACGCAGTGGGCGTCGGTGCCGGAGGTGCTGCGCGGCACCACCTCGTGGAGTCCGTTCATCTCCGACGAGCGCGCCGCCGGGGCGATGCTCACCACCGCTCCCGCCGCGGTGGTGGTGACCGGCCTGGTCGCCGCCGCCGGAATCGCCGGACTCACCATGCGCCGCATGCCCGAACGGGGCGTCTGGGCGACGGTGCTGCTGGTGGGCCTGACCGCGATCGGCGCCGGGTACGCCAGCCGGCTCGGTTCGCCGATCGCCGAACCGGTGCGGGTCTTCCTCGACAGCGTCGGCGCACCGCTGCGCAACGTCTATAAGCTCGAACCGTTCCTGCGATTGCCCCTGGTCATGGGGTTGACGCATCTGCTGGCGCGGGCTCCGCTGCCGGGCACCGTCGCCCCGGCCCGGGTGCGGCGGGCGCTGGCACACCCGGAGCAGGACCGGCTGGCGGCCGGAGCCCTGGCGGTGGTGGTGGTGCTGGCGCTGGCCGGCGGCATGGCCTGGACCGGCAAGCTCGCGCCGCGCGGTCCGTACCAGAAGATCCCGGACTACTGGAGTCAGGCCGCGGACTGGCTCTCGGCGAACGCCGGCGGCACCGCTCCGGGGCAGGCCCGCGCCGAACGGGCCCTGGTGGTGCCCGGCGCCCCGTTCGGCGCGCAGCTGTGGGGTCTGACCCGCGACGAGCCGATCCAGCCGCTGGCACAGACGCCGTGGGCGGTGCGCGATGCGATCCCGCTCAATCCGCCGGGTGCGATCCGCGCCCTCGACTCGGTGCAGCGGCTGCTGCGGGCAGGCACACCGTCACCCGGCCTGGCGGCGACGCTGCGCCGTCAGGGCGTCTCCTATCTCGTGCTGCGCGCCGATCTGGACCCGGAGACGTCCCGGTCCGCCCGGCCGGCCCTCGCCCGGGCCGCGATCGAGGGCTCCCCCGGGATCAGTGAGGTGGCCAGGTTCGGCCCGAAGACCGCCCCGCCCACGGTCGAGAAGGTAGTGGTGGACTCGGGGCTGCGTCCGCCGCTGCCGGCGATCACGATCTACCGGGTGGACGGCAACACGCCCACCGGCCCGTACCTCGCCGAGCTGGGTTCCATGCCGCGGATCGCCGGCGGACCGGAATCACTGCTCACCCTGCAGGCCGACGCCGCGGGCGCCGGACGCCGCGAACTCGGGGCCGCCCTGCTGGCCTCCGATGCGCGGGCCGCAGGACTGCCCGACGGTCCGCTGACGGTGACCGACACCCCGAAGAACCGGGAGACCGACTACGGCCGGGTCGACGACCACAGTTCCGCGATCCGCACCGCCGACGACCAGCGCCGCACCCTCAACCGGCTACCCGACTACCCGGTACCCGGCGCCGGCCTGGTGGACGGGCGGTGGGACGGGGCCACCGTCACCGCGTCCAGTTCCGCCGCCGACGCGATCCAGCTGGGGACGGTGCTGCCCGGCGCCGGTCCGGCCGCCGCGGTCGACGGTGACAAGAACACCTCCTGGGTCTCGTCCGGGCTCGATCACGCGATCAATCAGTGGTTGCAGTTCACCCTGCCGCAGCCGCGGGAGGACCTCGCGGTCACCGTGACCGTGGGCCGGGCCCTCGGCCCTGCGGTGAACCGCCTGCTGATCAGCACTGAGGCCGGCACCGTCTACTCCGATCCGGTGACCGCCGGGACTCCGATCACCCTGGTGGTGCCGTCGGCAGCCACGCGCTGGGTGCGGATCACCGCCGCGGAGACCTCCGACCGCACCTGGGGTAACCAGTTCGCGATCTCCGAGGCGCAGCTCACCGATGCGCGCGGCGGCACCCCGATCGAGGCCCGGCACGAGGTGGTCCTGCCGGCGTCGGGTCCGGCGCAGCGCTGGGTCTTCGGTCAGGAGTCGATGGGCCGCTCCGGCTGCGTCGTCACGCCGGGCGAGAACGGCGGGCCCGGACCGGTGCAGTGCGCCGACATCTCGATCGGACCGGAGGAACCGGGCCCGCTGCGGCGCACCGTCGACGGCCCCGGTGCCCCCGAAGTGACGCCGACGATGACTCTGCACGCCCGTCCCGGGCAGGCCCTGACCACGCTGCTCGCGGACCCGCTCGCACCGTCGAGCTTCGCGGACTCGGCGGTCGGGGACGGCCGGGGCAGCGGTGCCGCCGCGACCGACGGTGACCCGAACACCACCTGGACGGCGCCGCAGTCGGCGACCCAGCCCACTGCGCCGAAACCGATCCTGCGATTGCGACTGCCCTCGTCGCAGCTGGTCGCAGGCCTGAAACTGGCACTGCCCCGCGGTGAGGCACCGGCCCGGCCGACCCGGATCGCGGTCGACCTCGGCACCGGGCGGCAGGTGCGCGAGCTCTCCGCCGACGGTGACAGCGCCACCGTGCGGGTGGATCCCGCAGTCACCGATTCGATCTCGATCTCGGTGCTGGACTGGGAGGAGAAGCTGAACATCAACGCGCTCGGCTTCCCGGAGAAGATGCCTCCGGGACTGGCCGAGGTGCAGGCGGTCGGCGCCGACGGTGCGCCCGTCCCCGGCTCGGAGCCCTCGCGTCCGGACCGGCGGATCACGGTGCCCTGCGAGGCCGGCCCGACGGTACTGATCGGTGACCGGCAGGTGCGTTTCCGGGTGGACGCCACCGCCCGTCATCTGCGCGACGGCGCCCCGGTGCGGGCGGTCGCCTGCGATCCGGCGGTCCCGCTGCCCGCGGGGAAGACGCAGGTCGTGGCGACACCGGGGTCCGCCTTCAGCATCGAGACCCTGACTCTGGACACCGCTGCGGAGACTCCGGCGGCCGCGGACAAGGCGGTCAAGGTGCTCAGCTGGACGCCGGACCGGCGGGTAGTGGCGATCGATCACCCGTCCACCGCGCAGGTGCTGGTGGTACCGGAGAGCCGCAACAGCGGCTGGGCGGCGAGCGCACCGGACGGGACCCCGCTCGAACCGGTCACGGTCAACGGCTGGCAGCAGGGTTGGGTGGTGCCCGCGGGGACCGGCGGCCCGGTGACTCTGCGGTACGCGCTGAATGCGCCGTACCGGATCGGGTTGTTCGGGGGCCTGGCACTGCTGGTGATCCTGGCGGCGTTGGCGCTGGTCCCGGGGGCGCCTTCGCGCGGCGCGGGTACGCCGGTGCGGGCCTGGCGGTCGGGGATGGTCGCGGGCCTGGCGCTGGGCGCGGCCGCATTCGTGCTCAGCGGATGGGCCGGTCTCGGGCTGTGGGCGGTGACCGGGGCGGCGACGGTGCTGGTGTCCGGACTGCACCTCCCGGCGGACCGCCGGGCCGGGCTACGGGTGTTCGGTGCGGCCGGGTTCGTGCTGGCGGGGATGCTGCTCCTGGCCACCGGGCCGTGGAACTCCGACGCCGGCTACGTCGGTCACGGGCCGTGGCCTCAGGGCCTGGCGTTGGCCGGGGTGCTGCTGATGGCCTGGCCGGCGGTGCGCCTGCCCTCGTGGCGGGCAAGCCAGCGTCGGGCGGGCTCCTCCACCCAGGCGTAGCTCAGCGCGGCGACGGCGATCGAGAACACCGACGTCAGCACGGTGACCGTGACCATGTTCCCGTTGAACGGGACGATGGCGAACAGCGGGAAGATCGCGGTGAGCACCACCAGGTGCCAGATGAATATGCCGTAGGACCAGCGGCCGAGCGCGAGCATCGGCCCCGATCCGAGCCACCGGGCGGGTGCGCCGGCGGGTTCGAGAACCAACGGTGCGAGCAGCAGGAATCCGAGCACTCCACCGAACGCCATGCGGAGCGCGAACTGCCACGCGGTGGGCGTCTGCAGGGTCACCGGCCCGCCGAGTGGGGTGCAGATCACCGCGAACACCAGTAGCGCCGCCGGCCAGCAGAGACCGCGCCGTGCGTACCTGCGCACCCGCACGAACCGGGTGGCCGGAGCCACCACGATCTCGGCGAGCACGATCCCCGCGACGAACCAGGGGATGTACGACGGTAGCCAGTTGTGGTGGTTCACCCCTCGCGGCAGCGGTAGCAGCTCGCCGAAGTATCCCCAGCTCAGCGACAGTGCGGCGACGGTGAGCAGGGTGGGAACCCGCCAGCGGGCCCGGTCGCCGCGCAGCCGCGCGATCGCCAGTGCGGCCATCGGCATCAGCAGGTAGAACAGCATCTCCACCGACAGCGACCACATCTGGGTGAGGCCGTCGGTCAGCGAGTAGGGCACGAAGACCTGGGTCAGTGACAGGTTCGCCAGCCAGGTCGATCCGGACGGGGGATCGGCACGCGGCAGCAGGGCCAGTGCCACCAGCGCGACCACCAGGTAGGCGGGCACGATCCGCACGATGCGCGAGCGGTAGTACCGGCCGGCCGCGGGCGGCGCACCGTCGGACCAGGCGGCCCGCGCGTGCGCGCGCCAGAGCAGGAAACCGGACAGACCGAAGAACAGCGCGACGGCCATATCGAATCGGCCCCAGACCCTGCCCATCACCGAATCCCCCACCTGACCAGTCTGGAAGGCGGTGTGGGTGAGCATGACGGCGATCGCGGCACAGGCCCGCATCCCCTCCAGGGCGGGCACGAAACCGGACGCACCCGCGGGCGGCGCCGTCCGGAAGTCGCTGGTCTGAGTGGCTGTCATCGGGACTCGAATCTACCCGGGCACGGGCGGCGGGCCTTATGCCGGAATCGGCGCCGGTCCGCGCGCGTGGACCCGCCTGCGCGCCGGCTGCCTGTAAGCTCAGGGACTCGGAGGCGTATGCGAACGCATCGCCCACGGCGCGTGCGAGACCCGCATGTGCTCCGCAAGACCGTGAGGAGAGCTTTCGATGGCGGTAGGCCGTGGCCGGCTGGCACGCGTTATCGGTCCGATCCTGATCTTCCTGGGCGCACTGCTGATCACCTCTGCGATCGCCGCACCGGTGTACGTGGCGGGCAAGCTCAAGCCGATCCCTCTCGACCTGGACATCACCACGGTGGCCAAGTCGGAGAAGCCGGCGGATTCGCAGGCCGACGCGGAGTTCCCGGCGAAGTCCCTGGACCTGTGCTCGATCGGCAAGCAGAAGGCAGTGGTCAGCGAGGTCAGCGTGACCACGCAGACCCGCACGCTGGTGACCGCACCGTCGGACGAGTCGACGATGACGGTGCAGTCCGGCATGTCGATGGTGGTCCCGTCGGTCAAGACCAAGGGCGAGCCGCGACATCCGCAGCTCACCGGCGCCGCCGCCAACGAGCGTCCCTGCGACGACGGACTGGTGCAGGCGTGGTTGGACCGCGTGCAGCTGGACCGCGAGACCGCCAAGCCCACCGGTAAGACCTCCGAGGCCACCTACGCACCGGGTGAGAGCACCCCGGCGGTCAAGCTCGACAACCGCAAGGGCCTGCAGTACCGGTTCCCGGCGGGCACCTCGCAGGACGGCAAGTACGAGTTCTTCGACCTGATCACCCGCAGCAACGTTCCGCTGAAGTTCGTCGAGGAGAAGGAGGTCAGCGGCACCAACACGCTGCACTTCCGCGGTGAGCGCGACTGGACCGACCTGTCGACGATCCGGGACAGCAACGATCCGACGCTGGGCACCGTGCTGACCATGCCGGCCGGCTGGTGGGGCATCGGCGGCGTCGATCCCAAGGACGACATCACGCTCAACCGCTGGGCGAAGACCGGCGTGGACGTGTGGGTCGATCCGAAGTCGGGCATCATCGTCGATCAGTCGCTGCACTACCAGCAGCAGTTCCGTCTGCCCGGTCAGGTGGCACCGAACACTCCGCGTCCGGTGCGTGACTTCAAGCTCGACGTCTTCGACGCCAATCAGCGCTGGGTGGGCGACACCGTCCGCTCGCAGGCCGATGCCGCGAAGTCGGCGCAGAACAAACTGGCCGTCGCGAAGTACGTGGTCCCGGTCGCGGGTGCGGTGCTGGGCCTGATCGCGCTGGGCCTGGGCGGCTTCGCGCTGTTCGTCGGGCGCGGTGCGGCTCCGGCCGGTGGCCGGCGTTCGGGTTCCGGTCCCACGCCGACCCTCCCGTTGGACGACGACGCGACCGCCGCTCGTCCGGCTCAGGATCAGGACGAGCCGGTGACGGAGGCGTTCAACGCTCAGCCGAGGCCGGACGACTCGCAGACCGAGGCGATCGACTTCCGTCCGCGCGACGGGCGCTGACGGACACCGTCGAACCGATCACGATCACAGCCGCGGCCGCGCACAGCGCCGCGGCTGTGATCATTTCGCCGGCGGTGCGCGGCCAGGTCAGCAGGAGCACCGTCTCGACGCCGGCCACCGCCCAGGCCAGGATCGCCAGGCGGGTCCGTTCGATCGCGATGGCGTACAGCAGCAGGCCCTGCATCAGCGCCAGCAGGCCGCCCTGGGCGGCGAACAGCCACAGCCGGTCCTGGACCGGGCGGTACTGTTCCCCGGCGAGCACGGTGACCAGGGGCGCACACACCGCCGCTCCGGCGACGCAGGCCAGCCCGAGTGCGGTCAGCAGGGCGGTGACGGTGCGCAGTGCCCGCAGGGAGTGTTCAGGGGTGGCCAGACGCGGGTAGAAGACCACTCCCACGGCCTGCGGCAGCCAGAACGCCGCCTTCGCGGCAACGGCGCCGAGTGCATAGCTTCCCGCCGCCACCGGCCCGAGTACCGGCCGGGAGAGCAGCAGGTCGATCGACGCGAAGACCAGCAGCACCAGTTGCACCGAGCTCGCGGCCAGCACGGACCGCAGACCGGCATCGGCCACTGGGGACCGCTCCGGGGGTGCACCGGCCAGCATCCGTCCGATCCCGGTGGCCACCAGCGCCCCCACGGTGGTCCCCAACAGTGCCGGGCCCGGCCCGAGGGCCAGGCCCGGGACCACGAAGACCAGCTTCCCGAGACCGGCGACGGCGAGGAGCGCCGCGAGCCGTCCGAACCGTCGTCCGCCCTGCAGGATGCCCTGTTCCACGCCGAGCAGCACCAGAGCGGGGGCGGCGGCCAGTGCTGCGGCGGCGGTACCCGCGCCGGTGTGCAGTCCCGCTGCGGCGAGCGGTACGGCGACCGCTGCGAGGGCACCGGCTCCGAGCGCGATCCGGTAGCCGGACCTGCGCATCTGCGCCGCGCCGGCGCCGCGCACCACCTGTCGGGCGACCACCGTCTGCAGAGCCAGGGCGGGTACGGCGAGGATGAGCGACAGTTGCAGCAGTGCCGCGAACTCCCCATAGCCCGAGGGCCCCAACCAGCGGCTCGCGGGCAGGTGCACCAGGTACGAGCAGAGGTTCGCGAGCATCGAGCCGAGGGTCACCCATGCCAGTCCGCTCACCCGGCCATTCTGTCAGGCGACGCCGTGGCCACCGCGCTGCGCCAGTAGGCTGGGGCCGATGAGATCGCGTGATCCGGCCCTCGCCGCCTGGTCCGTCGTGCTCACCTGCGTGATTCTGGGCCCGTTGGCGTTCGGGGGGCGGTATCTCCTGCTCCGGGACGCGGTCTCCACGCCCCGCTCCTTCCTCACCGACGCCGCGCTCGGTCTCGGCGGTAACGCCGCCCGCGCCACCCCGCAGGACTGGTTGCTGGCGCTCGGCTCCTCAGTGGTCGACGGTGGCGTGCTGGTCACGGCTGCGCTGTTCGTGGCGCTGGTCGCCGCGGGCTGGGGTTTCGGGCGGTGCGCGCTCGCCGTGCTGACGGCGGTGGGCCGGGAGGCGGGCCTGGGTGCCGGTCTCGCGGCGTCGACGGTGGCGTTGTGGAATCCGTTCGTCGCGGAGCGGCTGTTGCAGGGGCACTGGAGCCTGCTGGCCGGGTACGCGGCGATCGGGTGGACCGTGGTGGTGGGTCTGCGGCTGACCGGACTGCGGCAGCTCGGCGGTTTCGCGGCGTGCCTGGCGGCCGGTGGCCTGACTCCCACCGGGGCGGTGTTCGCACTGGTCACGGCCGTGGTGGTGGCACCGCGGCGGTGGGCCTGGCAGGTGGTGCTGTTCCTGTGCGCGGCGGCACCGTGGGTGTATCCGTCGATCGTCTCGGGCAGCGGGGTGCGCGCGGATCCGGCCAGTGTGGCGGCGTTCTCGGCTCGCGCCGAGCCGGGCCTGGGGACGCTGGGGTCGTTGCTGGGGCTCGGCGGTATCTGGAACCGCCAGGCGGTACCGGACGGCGTTCCGTGGTTGTGGACGGTGCTCGCTGCGGCTGTGCTGGTCGGTGGGTTGGCGGTAGTGCGGCACCGCCTGTTCGCGCCGCCGCTGGGAGGCCTGGCGCTGCTGGCCCTGGGGGCGGTAGTGCTGCCGGCGTTGGCGGCGACGGGTCCTGGGTTGTCGCTGCTCGAGCTGGTGGTGCAGGCGATTCCGGGGAGTGGTCTGCTACGCGACGGGCAGAAGTGGGTGGCTCTGATGGTGCCGCTGTACGCGACGTGCGCGGCGGCGCTGGTGGCCGCGGTGCCCGCGGCCCGGGCGGCGGCGGCCACCGTGGCGGTCGCGGTGCCGGTGGCGGTGTTGCCGTCGCTGGCGTGGGGAGTCGGGGGTGCCCTGGCGCCGGTGAGCTATCCGGCGGACTGGCGCACCGTCGCCGATGCGGTGCCGGCTGATCGGGGGGCGGTGGCGGTGCTACCGCCGGGGATGTTCCGGGTGTATCCGTACGGTCCGGCGGCTCCGGTTCTCGACCCGGCGCCGCGGATGCTGCGAGCGCCGGTGTTGCAGACCGGTGAGCTGCGGGTCGGTGGCCGCTCGGTGGACCGGGTGCCCGGTGTCGCGGCGGATGCGGAGGACGCGCTGGCCGCGGGCGGTGAGGCTCTGGCGGGCAGGCTGGCCGCGCTCGGTGTGGGCTGGGTGCTGGTCGAGGCGGTGGTGATCGACGGTGCCCCCGCATTCCCGGCCACCGCCCTGCCGGGTCTGGAGCGCACCGTCGATACCGGCCGGTTGCAGCTGTACCGGGTTCCCGGGGAGGTCGCTGCGGTGGCCGGACCGTCGTCGCAGGTGCGGGCGGGCGCCTGGGCGGCGCACCTGGTATGGCTCGCGACTCTGCTCAGCGGCGCCCTGATCTGCGTTTTCGGCGGTCGCCGGCAGCCGGGACGAGCCGTATCGCGAGCGGCTTTGCGGGATTGAACACCACTAAATCTTAGTTACGTGAATCACATACTATCCCATAACGGGTGTGACGCATACCCCTTTACGGTGTTGGAAATGTCACGGAGCACAGGTCTTTTGCTCTGCTATTCATTTCGTCATCATGGTCGACATGATCTCCGGATTCTCAGAGCAGTGGCAGTGCCCGCCCGGCGAGTGGGCGGTCTGGGCGCCGGATGCGGCCACGCGGGAGGCCATGAAGACCGCGCCCGACCGCGGTGTGAGCACCTCGTTCATCCAGGCCGACCACCTGCGCAGCGGCGTCTCCGACGAGGCCTGTGCGCGTCGCCTGGTGTTCACCACGTTCACGATTCCGGATGTCTACGACGCCGACCTGATCGCCTCGGTGTTCTCGGATTTCGTTCGGGCGCATGAGGTCTTCCACACCTCGTTCCCGGTCTCGGGCCATTCGAATCCGCGCGGGCGCACCCTGCTGCCCGAGCACCTGCACCTCGGATGCTGCGCCACCTCGGAGTCCACCCCGGCCGCGACGGTCAAGGACTTCCTGATGGAAACCATTCCCGGCCTGGATGATTGGGCCGCCTTCGCGTTCGCGGTGAACGGCATTCAGAACGCCCGGCCGGGCTCGCCGAACCCGAACTTCGAGGTGATCGTGTGCGCCGATCACATGTACACCGATGGGGTTTCGCAGGCGATCAGCTTCTTCGAGATCCTCACCCGGTACACCTCCGCTCGTAACGACACCCCCTACACGGCTGTTCCGGTACGCCCGTACAGCCAGTTCACCAGGGAGCAACGCACCCTGGCCGACACC
Source organism: Tsukamurella serpentis (assembly GCF_054780975.1). Classification (NCBI taxonomy): domain Bacteria; kingdom Bacillati; phylum Actinomycetota; class Actinomycetes; order Mycobacteriales; family Tsukamurellaceae; genus Tsukamurella; species Tsukamurella serpentis. The sequence goes on along the minus strand of NZ_BAAGVH010000003.1, from coordinate 44,057 downwards.
CTCACCCTCACCCACCCGGATGTCGTCCAGTGGCGCGAAATGCTCGGCAGGTCCGGCGGGATGCCCCGGTTCCCACTCCCGCTGGGCCTGCCCGACGGCGATTGCGCGCCCGGCCGGATCGCCGTGCACACCTCGTTCATCGACGCGGAGCGCACCGAGCGCTTCGGCGCCGCCGCCCGAGAAGCCGGCGCGAACACCAGCAGCGCGCTGCTGGCCGTCCTCGGCCAGGTCTCCTACGCCCTCACCGGCGAGGACCTGTTCACCATGCTGATTCCCCGAGCGGACCGCTCCGCTACCGGCGACGCGATGGCCGTCGGCTGGTACGTCACGCTGGTGCCGGTCCAGTTCTCCGCCTCCGGCGACTTCGACGAGGTGGCGCGCAACGCGCACGAGGGCGTCGCCATCGCCCGGCAGCTCGAACGCACACCGGTGTTCCCGGTGATCGACCTCCTCGCCGACGATCCGGAGTTCCCGGTGGAGCACGGTTTCACCGCTCCGATGCTGTCCTACATCGACGTCACCCGGGTGCCCGGTGCGGAGCTGGCGCGCCAGCACGACTTGTCGGTGTTCGCCAACGCCACCCCCTCACGGGAGGTGTTCACCTGGATCAACCGCGATACCGGTGGCCTGGACTTCAACGCGATGTACCCGGACACCCCGGAGGCGGTCCGCGCGGTGGACACCGTCTTCCGGCTGCTCCGGGACCGGATCACCGAGGTGGCCGACCGTTCGCCGGTACTCACCTCGGTCTAGCGCCGGTACCGTTCAGTGACCGCGGCGGATCCACTCCTCGAGGTGCGGCGATTCCGCCGCGAGGGTGGTGCCGTCGCCGTGGCCGGTGTTGACCACCGTCTCCGGAGGGAGCGCGAACAGGCGGTCCCGGATCGAGTCGATGATCACCGAGAAGTCGCTGTAGGAGCGGCCGGTGGCACCCGGTCCACCGGCGAACAGGGTGTCGCCACTGAACAGCTGCCCGGCTTCGGGAAGGTACAGGCACACCGATCCGGGTGAGTGGCCGGGCGCGTGCAGCACCTCGATCTCGGTGCCGCCGACGGCGATCCGGGCACCGTCGGCCAGGTCCTCATGCAGAACGCCGGGATGGGTCATCTCCCACAGCACGTCATCGCCCGGATGCAGCAGAATCGGGGCGTCCAGCCGTTCGGAGAGCTCCGGTGCGACCGTCACATGGTCGTTGTGACCGTGCGTGCAGACAACGGCGCGCACCGTCCGTCCTGCCACCGCCTCGACGATCGGGCCGGCGGAGTGCGCGGCGTCGATCACCACGACCTCGCTGTCGTCCCCGACCAGCCAGACGTTGTTGTCAACGTCCCAGGTACCGCCGTCGAGGCTGAACTGCCCACTGGTGACGACCTTCTCCACCCGCAGCGTCACAGGACCACCACCGATCGCAGCACCTCACCGCGGTGCATGGTCTCGAAGGCCCGCTCCACCTCGTCGAGTGCGATCCGCTCGGTGACGAACTTCTCCAGCGGCAGCCTGCCCTGCTGGTACAGGTCCACCAGCTGCGGGAAGTCCCGCTCCGGCAGGCAGTCGCCGTACCAACTGGACTTGAGAGTTCCTCCGCGGGAGAAGAAATCGATCAGCGGCATCTCCAGGGTCATGTCCGGTGTCGGCACCCCCACCAGTACGACGGTGCCGGCCAGGTCGCGGGCGTAGAAGGCCTGCTTCCAGGTCTCGGGCCGGCCGACCGCGTCGATCACCACGTCGGCACCGAAACCGTCGGTGAGTTCGGTGATCGCCTCCACCGCATCGACTTCCGCGGCGTTGACGGTGTGCGTGGCACCGAGGTCACGGGCCCACTCCAGCTTCTTCGGGTCACGATCGACGGCGATGATGGTGCGGGCACCCACCAGCCGCGCACCGGCGATGGCTGCGTCTCCGACACCGCCGCAACCGATCACGGCCACGGTGTCACCGCGTGAGACTCCACCGGTGTTCACCGCAGCACCGAGGCCCGCCATCACGCCGCAGCCGAGCAGGCCGACCACGGCCGGATCGGCCTCCGGATCGATCTTGGTGCACTGCCCCTGGTGCACCAGCGTCTTCTCGGCGAAGGCGCCGATACCCAGAGCGGGTGAGAGTTCGGTGCCGTCCTCGAGGGTCATCTTCTGCTCCGCGTTGAACGTGTCGAAGCAGTACTGCGGCTTACCGCGCTTGCACGCACGGCACCGCCCGCACACGGCACGCCAGTTCAGCACCACCGCGTCACCGGGTTCGACGTGATCGACTCCCGCACCGACGGATTCGACGATGCCCGCGGCCTCATGACCGAGCAGGAAGGGGAACTCGTCGTTGATTCCACCCTCACGGTAATGCAGATCGGTGTGGCACACCCCGCACGCGCGGATGGCCACCACCACCTCACCCGGCCCCGGGTCGGGGATCACGATCGGAACGATCTCGACGGGCTCGCCCTTTGCGCGGGCGACGATTCCTTGAACGGTCTGCGGCATCCGTGCACCTTATCCATCTGTTCGCCGGGTGACCCGCACCCGGCACGTACCGGAACTGGCCGGTCACGCTGCGACCGGCCCTGCCTTCACAGTACGACTGTGGCGGCCTCCGCGTCGGCGAGTGCCGCCGTGAGCGAGCTCATCGAGTCCGGTCCGTACGAGACACGGACGATCGTGCCGCTCGCCGCTCCGACGGACCACATCGTCGTCCATCGGTCTCCGGACTGCTGCGGTTGGCCGATCCGCACCCAACGCTCCCCCGCGTGCGTCCGCACCGTCTGCGTGACGATCGGCGCGTACACCCGTGGAGGGCGCTTACCCGCCCTCCACACCATCAGCAGACCAGCCGCGAACACCAACAGACCCACGCTCATCGACAGCCGCCCTGCCATCGGATCCGTCCCGATGATGTTCGCCCCGGCGACGACGAGCATCACGACCAATCCCGCGCTCGTGATGAGATGAGCGGTCACACTCCGGGTATCCGTGGTACGCCCCGGCGACCGGAGGTTCCATGCGGTCGGGAACGCCAGGACGGTCACCGCGAACAGGATCCCGGAGCTCAACCGCGGCCCCAGCGGCCCATCGATCGCCCCCCGGCTCGCGCCCAGAACCTGGGCCGCCACCAGGAGCGCGCCGACGACCATCACTGCTCGTGAGGCCGCTTTCAGGACGCCGCCCGGGATCACCCGGGCCACGTCGGAGGTCATCCCCATCCCTGACGGACACCGATCAACCGCTGCGTCATCATGGATGCACACTATCGGATATCGCCCGTTCTCGGAGCGCTACCGGAGGCCTGCGCCCAGGCCGACTGCAGCTCGCTGCACGTGGATCGCGCTAGACCAAGCCGCCGACGAGGGTTCCGGACACCGATGCCGCGAGCACACGGCCCACACCGTCGGCGGTGGCGGGCCAGGAGAACTCGCCTGCCCGCTGCTGCGCCTTCGCACCCAGTTCATCGCGCAGATCGGCATCGCTGAGCAGGGCGAACACTGATTCCGTGAGCCCCGCGAGGTCCGGGACCAGCATCCCGGTCACGCCGTCGACCACCGAATCGGTGAGCCCCTTGGACGAGACGTACCCGGCCGTCGGCACCGCGTGCTGCGCCGCCTCGATCACGGTGATGCCCCAGCCCTCCTTGCGGGACGGCATCACGTGCACCCACGCCTGCGAGAGCAGCCGGTGCTTGCGCTCCTCACTGACGTGGCCGTGGAAAGTCACAGAATCCTGCACACCGAGTCGCTGCGCGTGCGCGTACAGGTGCTCGTCCCACCAGCCGCTGCCGATCACGTCCAGATGCAACTCGGGCACCCGGTGCCGCAGTCGAGCGAGCACGTCGAGAGCATCCTCGATCTGCTTGTGCGGCACCAGGCGCGAGAGCACCACCATGCGCGGGGTCGCTGACCGCACCTCCACGGCAGCCGGATCCACCGGGTCGATCCCGTTGCGTACCACGGCCACCCGCTCCGGGCCGACACCGAGGAGCGCCAACTCCTCGGCCGAGGGCAGCGACACCGTCAGATACTGGGAGGACCGGTGCACCCACGGCGAGAGCCGCGACTCGATGAACCAGCCGATCTTCGCGACCAGCCGCCCGGCCACCGGCCACTGCTCGCGGTGGCAGTGGTGCACCAGCACCGTCACCGGGACACCCGCGACCAGTCGGGCGAAGAAGGGGATGCCGTTCTGGGTGTCGATCACCGCATCGGGCCGGATCCCGCGCAGTGGACCGCGGCCTAACCTCGCCGCCACGATCGCCAACAGTGCCAGCGGGTACACACTGAACCGTCCGCCGCCGCGGGAGATCCGCACGCCGCCGACCGTCTCGGAGCGCTCTGCCCCCGGGTACCGGGCGGTGCGCAGGGTGACCCGCACGCCGCGGCGCGCCAGCTCCTGGCCGACGCGTTCGAGGTACAGCTCGCTGCCGCCACCCTGCGGGTGGCGGGTGTCTCGCCAGCACAGCAGGAGGACTTCACGCACGGCGTCTAGGGTACCGTCCGGTGGCGTGTACCCCGCGACCTGGAAGAACACGACCACCCTTCTCCGGCGGCGCGCCACCCTGCGCCGTTCGGCCGGACTGCTGTCGGACTTCCGGTTCGAGCAGAGCGAACCCGCCCGGTTCTACGGCTCGCTGGCGCGGGACACCGTCGAACTGACCTCGGACCTGTACGGCGCTCTCGACGGCGCCGTGGTGCTGGACGTGGGCGGAGGGCCCGGCTACTTCGAGGATGCCTTCGCCGAGTACGGCGCGGTGTACGTCCCCGTCGAACCCGATCCGTCGGAGGCCCACGCCGCGGGCATCACCTCCTCGCGGGGTCTGCGCGGCTCCGGTCTGGCGCTGCCGATCGCCGACGGCGCGGTGGACGTGTGCCTGTCGTCGAACGTCGCCGAGCACGTGCGTGACTGGCGGACCATGGGCGAGGAGATGCTGCGAGTCACCCGCCCCGGCGGCATGGCGATCCTGAGTTACACCCTCTGGTACGGACCGTTCGGCGGCCACGAGATGGGGCTGACCCACTACATCGGCGGTGAACGCGCCGCGCGCCGGTACACCCGCCGGCACGGCCGTCCACCGAAGAACCTGTACGGCACCTCCCTGTTCAAGGTGACCGCCGCAGACGGCCTGAGCTGGGCGAACAACGTCACCAGTGGTGAGCTGGTGGCCGCGTTCCCGCGCTACCATCCGGCGTGGGCGTGGTCGATGGTGCAGGTTCCGGTACTGCGGGAACTGCTGGTGTCGAATCTGGTTCTGGTCTTCCGCAAACACTGACCGGCGGAGCTATCGGCCTTGTCGGTCGAGGTGCCCCCGGCGGACTCCGCCGACGAGCCGCTACCACCGGTCGAGCTCGCACCCGCCGAGTCTCCGGCGGAGCCGCCACCGGTCGAGCTCGCCCCCGTCGAAGCTCCGGCGGTGCCGCCACCGGTCGCGCCGCCGGTGGTGCTGCTGCTGGAGGTCCCGGTCGAGGACGCGGAGGAACCTCCGGTCGCCGGGGCCGACTCGGTCGACGACGCGGGCGCACTCACCGACGGGGTGGTCTCCGCCGGCTTCCGGACGGACGTCTCCGCCGCCGCGGACGGGGTGGACGGCGTCGACGGGGTGGACACCACCGGCACCGTCGGCTCCGAACCAGCGGCCTTCTCGCGGGCGGTCGCGGTGGCCGCCGACGAGACCTCGACCGGAGCCGCGTGGCGGCCGTAGGTGTCGGGGTCGACCACGGATTCCGAAGCGGCGGCGCTCGCCGAACGCAGGCCGGTCAGCCCGGACGAGGAGGGCACCGCACCGGTCACGGACGCACCCACCGAACTCGCCTCGTTACTAAATCGTTACCATCGGTGAGAATCTGCTCATGGGTGAGCTGTAACACTTACACCCAACCGGCGATCGTCACGGTCGACGGCGCCTACATCGAATCATGACTACGCAGGTAGAAGCTCTACCTACGCGCCCAGATGTGCGCAGATCCAACCGGAACGGTATGCCAATCCGGAGTGACCACCGTCGTACTCACCCGGTAAACGAAATACACTATTTGTTCGTTTTCTCCCATCGTCGTGATGGGAACAGGACTTTCACCGTGACCGGAAGGGTGAAGCGCCGTGACCCCCCGGCGCTCAGCGCAGGTGCCCGAGCTTCGCCGGGTTACGCACCACGTACACCGCCGAGACCCGCTCACCGGTCACCTCGACGCACATCACCAGATCGAGCACGTCGTCGAAGCTCACCACCACCGCGGGCATCGCGTTGAACACCCCGAAGCGCAGCCCCAGCCGGCCGTAGCCGGCGGATCTACGCAACGTACCCACCATGAACCTGGCCACCCGGTCGGCACCGAGAACGGGGCGCCGCGCTGCCGAGACCACCCCGCCACCGTCGGCGAGGTACACCGCATCGGGAGCGATCACATCCATCAGAGCCTGAACGTCACCGGACATCGCGGCTGAGAGGAACCTCTCCGCGACCGACTCGGCCAGTGCCGGCTCCACCACCGAACGTGGCCGGTGCGCCGTCACGTGCGCACGGGCCCGATGCGCGATCTGGCGTACCGCGGCCTCGGACTTGTCGATCGCCGCGGCGATCTCCGGGTAGCCGAACGCGAACACCTCCCGCAGCACGAACACCGCCCGCTCTGTGGGCCTCAGGGATTCGAGAACCAGCAGCATCGCAGTGGTGACCGCCTCCCCGGTCAGGACGTGCTCCGCGGGACCGTCGCCCGACCACGCCTCCAGCGGCTCCGGCAACCACGGACCGATGTAGTCCTCCCGCCGCCGCGACGCCGTGCGCAAGACGTTGAGCGCCTGCCGGGTGACGATCCGTGCGAGGTACGCGCGCGGATCGTCCACCCGGTTCAGATCCACCTCGCGCCACCGCAGGTAGCTGTCCTGCAGCACGTCCTCGGCATCGGCGATGCTGCCCAGGATCTCGTAGGCCACCGAGAACAACAGGGGGCGATGCTCGGTGAACACCTCGATCGGGTTCATCGGGGTGCGGGGAGCCAGACGTACCGCGCGGTGCGTGCAGCCCCGCGGGCGAGGCGGCACACCTGTTCCTTCACCGGCACCGCGGCTGCCCCGCCGAACCACACACGGGTCGCGGTGTCGTCCCGCCTGGCGACCTGGATCACCGCTGCACGACGCCCGATCGAGACGACCTGGCCGGTGTACCCCATCGAGTACGGCCGAGTCGGCCTGCCCGCGCTCTCGCGCACCAACGTGTCCGCACCGTAGGCACCTTGAGGCATCGCGGTCTGGCAGCTCAGCCGGGCGCCGGGAACGGCTGCACCGTCACCCACGGCGATGATCCTCGGGTCGCTCGTGCTGCGCAGGAACGCATCCACCAACACCCTGCCGTCGTCGTCCACGGCGAGCCCACTGGCTGCCGCCAATCCGCTGACCTGCGTCGCAACCGCCCACAACACGAGATCGGCACCGGCTGGACCGGCGAACCCACCGCGATCGACCGGCACCGCGAGCCGGTCGAGTTCACGGCGAACACGGGCCCGCGCCCCGGCACTGAGCGAGGCGCCGACCTCGCCCTCAGTGAGCAGCCGTACTCGCAGGCCCGGAAAGGTCTCCGCCACCTCCGCCGCGGTCTCGATACCGGTCAGCCCACCGCCGACGACGGTGACCGCGGCACCGTCGGGCAGGGCGAGCAGCGCCCGGCGTGCTTCCTCCGCGGAATCCAGGGAACCGACGGCCAGCGCCCCATCTGGAGCGGTCACGGCTCCCCCTGCCGCGTAGATCGCCCGGTCGAACGGCAGAGTCGTTCCGTCGGCGAGCAGCAGGGAACCGTCACCGATCTTGGTCACGGTCCCGACGACCAGCCTGATCCTCGGATCCAGCATCGCGGTGAGGGCGACGGTGGCGGACCCGGTCCCGGCCAGGTGCTGATGCAGTCGCACCCGCTCGACGAACTCGGCCCGCGGGTTGACCACCGTCACGTGCACGCCGTCCGCCTTCTTCACCAGGCGGTTCGCTGCGATGGTCCCGGCGTAGCCCGCTCCGATCACGACGACCTTCATGATTACTCCTCCTGTGTTGGACGTGTCGTACACAGGACACCGGCCGTGCGCGATCTGTGACAGCCGGCCGATCACCCCTCCGCGATCGCGGCCAGCGGGGGTGTGCGCGCGGCCCGGATCGCGGGCAGGATCGCCGCCCCCACACCGACGAAGGCGGAGGCCACCAGCATGACGATCACCGTGGACCAGGGCACCACCACCGAGCCGAGTCCCTCATCGCGCAGCGCGTACACCAGGGACGTGCCCAGCAGCACACCCAGCACCAGACCGAGCGCCGCGCCGAAGACGGCGATCAGCATGGATTCCAGGTAGATCGACCGGCGGACCTGGGAGCGGATCAGCCCGATCGCACGGAGCATCCCGATCTCCCGGCGTCGCTCCACCACCGACAGCGCCAGGGTGTTCACGATGCCCAGGATCGCGATCACCACCGCCAGCCCCAGGAGCCCGTACAGCACCCCCATCATCGCGGTGATCGCCTGTCCGGCTTGATCCTTCAGGTCCTTCTGATCGTCGACGTTGACCACCAGCAGCGGCTTGACCGCCTCCCGCAAGCGATCCTTGAGGTCGGCGACCGAGGTACCGTCCTCGGCATTGAGGAACACCGACTGCGGCGTCACGATCGGGGTGGAGGCGCCACGCGCCGGTGGATAGAGCGCGTTCATATCGGCCGCTGCGAACACCGGACCGGACAGTGTCCCGGGATTGCCCCGGTAGATCCCGGTGACGGTGACCTGGGTCCGCTCCCGCCCCACGGCGGAGGTGAGATCCACCTTCGAACCGACCTCCCAGCCACGCTCCGCGGCGGTACGGTCGTCGACCAGCAGGCCACCCGGTTTCAGTGCCAGATCACCGGATTCGCGGGTCAGGTTGAACGAGGCGGTGACGTCACCGTCGACCCCGAGCAGCCGCGTCCGATCCTCGCCGAGGCGGGCCGGAACCGCGTAGAGCACCGTCTTCTCCCCGATCCCGGCGACGTTCTCGATCGCCGTCAGCGCTGCCGGCGGCATCCCCAATTGCGGTGCCTGCAGCACCAGTTCGGACCGGATACCGCTGTCGACCTGCGCGTCGACCGACTTCTGCATGGATGCGCCGAGGGTGCCGATCACACCGACCAACGCCACCCCGATCACCAGCGCGAATGCGGTGGCGGTAGTGCGCTGGGGATTGCGCATCACGTTGGTACGCCCCAGCCGGCCGGCCGGACCGAAGGGCGCGGCGATCAGCTTGCCGATCCCGCCGAGCAGCGGAGCCACCAGTGCCGGACCCCCGATCACCACGGCCAGGATCAGCCCGAGGCCGGCGATACCCACCTCGATCGCGGCGGCGGTTCCGACCTCGCTGGTGGCCACGAACAGCAGGGCCAGGGAACCGAGCAGCAGGCCCGCACCGATCGCGCCGCGCGCCATCACCGAGGCTGCGGAGCCGCCGTCCTGCGCCCGCATCGCCGCCACCGGCGGCACCTTCGAGGCCCGGACCGCGGGGATCAACGCGGAGATCACGGTGACCACGGTGCCCACCACCATCACCGTGACCACCACCGACGGGCTCACCGAGAGGCCACCGTCGGGGAAGCCGGCGCCGGCCGCGGTGACACCCGCGCGCAGCAGCACCGCCAGGCCGATGCCCACCGCGAGGCCGAGAGCACTGCCGACCACGCCGACGACCACCGCTTCGAGGACCACGGAATTGCGCACCTGGGAGCGACTGGCACCGATCGCACGGAGCAGGGCCAGCTCGCCCAGCCGCTGCGCGACCAGCATCGAGAACGTGTTGTAGATGATGAAAACGCCCACCAGCAGGCCGATCAGGCCGAACGCAACCAGGAAGTAGTTGAGGAAGCTCAGCCCCTTGTTGATCTCGTCCTCGAACTGCTGGCGCACCTGCGCACCGGTCTTGACCTCCAGCTCGGGCAACTTCGCGGCGATCGCCTCGCGCAGTTGTTCCGGTGAGGTTCCATCGGCGGCGGCGACATCGATGTACGGGGCACTGGCACCGTCGCCGAACAGCGTGAGCGCCTCGTCCTTGGCGAACAGTGCACCGACGTAGCCACCGGAGTCGATGGAGATGCGGTACACCCCCACGACGGTCACGTCCACCGGCCCGGGTGAGCGCGGCGCGACCACGGTGGTCTTCGCCCCCACCGGGAGCTTCAACCGCTCCGAGGCGGTCTCGTTGATCACCATTTCGTTCGGGGCCGACGGAGCCCGGCCCGCGGTGATCCGCTGGCCGGCCGGATCGAGACTCTCCTCCGGCGGCAGGTAGGCGCCTCCCACCTGGGGTGCACCGGTGGGGGAGACCACGTCCCCGGAGCCGTTTCGCAGCGCGATGGTTCCGGTGATCGCCGGGACCACCACCCGCACACCGGGCACCGTCTTCACCTGGTCGGCCACGCTCATCGGCACCCCCGGCCCGGCCGGACCGAAGCCACCGTCGCCCTGCGAGTTCTTCGGGGAGACGCGCGCGTCCACCCCGACGGCGATCTGACCGGAGATCCCGTCGAAGGCCTTCGACAGGGTTCCGGTGAAGACCATCGAGCCGGCGATGAACGAGGTGCCCAGGAGTACCGAGAGCACCGTCAGGACCAAACGCCCCTTGTGCGCCATCAGATTCCGAAGCGCCACCCGGCGCATGGGAGAGGCCATCAGCGTGCCACGAGCTCGTCGAGGTGAATCATCTTCTCCAGCACCCGGTCCGCCGTGGGCTCGGACATCTCGTCGACGATCCGGCCATCGGCCAGGAAGACCACCCGGTCGGCGTAGGAGGCGGCACGCGGATCGTGCGTGACGATCACCACCGTCTGCCGGAACTCGTCCACCGCGGCACGCAGGATGGACAGCACCTCGGCGCCCGACCGCGAATCGAGATTGCCGGTCGGCTCGTCACCGAACACGATCTCCGGCCGCCCGACCAGAGCGCGGGCGCAGGCCACGCGCTGCTGCTGTCCACCGGACAGTTCGGTGGGACGGTGACCGAGCCGAGGGCGCAGGCCGAGCCGGTCGATCACCGCGTTGAGCCACTGCTCATCGGGTTTACGGCCGGCGATGTCCAGCGGCAGGGTGATGTTCTCCAGCGCCGTCAAGGTGGGCACCAGGTTGAACGACTGGAAGACGAATCCGATGCGGTCGCGGCGCAGTTCGGTGATCTGCTTGTCATTGAGCGAGGTCAGCTCGGTGCCGCCCACCTGCACCGATCCACCGCTCGCGGCATCTAGGCCGGCCAGGCAGTGCATCAGCGTCGACTTGCCCGAACCGGAGGGTCCCATGATCGCGGTGAACTCTCCCGCCCGGAAGTCGACGGTGACCCCGGCCAGTGCGTAGACCGCGCTCTCCCCCTCACCGTAGACCTTGGTCACGTTCACGGCCCGCGCGGCGATCGTCTCGATCGGAGTCGTTGACATGGCAACAGAATGCCAGAACGCGCCGCTCACGGCATCGGGGTGAACCCCGAGACGATCATCGTCCACAATGGTGAGATGCGCCTCGAACCCCAGCTCCTGATGCAGCTCTCCGGTGTGCTCGATCTGCGCGGGGGCAAGTTCTTCGGCAGTTGCTTCGGGCACCGCGTGCCCGAGGACCTGCTCGCCGCGGTCACCGTGCACGGTGCCGCGACCAACCGCGCCACCGCCGGGTTCGCCTCCCCGTCGCGCACCCAGACCGCGATGCCGATCGAGTTCGAGCACTGGGACGACGTCCCGCCCGCCGAGGGGCGGTGGGACACCGTCCTGCGCACCAAACTGTGCGTGGACACCTCCGGCTCGGTGGAGTTCTTCTCCCCCGGCGAAGAAGGCACGGGCGACGTCGTCGAGTTCCCGATGGCCCGCGGCTTCTACGAGGTGGAGGCCGTCGCCCGCCACGACGGCGAGGGCGCCGACACCTGGCGGCTGCGGTTCTGGTCCTCGGACGAGTACGGGCCCGATCTGCAGGAGATCAGGGAGATCGCCCTCCTCGCACGCTGACCGCGATTAGCGTGGAACCGGGGAATCGGGGGATTCCTCAGTTCGGGGGAACTGATGACGACGTCCGCGGCACACGCATCCGCGCTGCGCGCCTATCGAGCCGGAATCGCCGCGCTCGGGATCGGGATCGGCGAGTTCGACGCCGCGCCCGCTGATCCGGCACTGGCCCGCCGCGCCTTCGAGGCCGCCACCACCGCCGACCCGACGATGGCCGATGCCTGGCTGGGGCGCGCCGCCGCCGGGGAGACCACCGCGGAAGTGCTGGCGGCGCTGCACCGCAACGCCGAACGGATCGGGGCCACGGCGCGGCGGGTCGGGTTACCGCCCGGAACCCCGTCGGCGTCCTTCGCCACCGGCCTGTACGTCGATCACCCGCTGCACGACGCGACCACCGCGCACGTGGCCTATGCGGCGCGCCTACTCGCCGACGGCGCCCCGGAGGAGGCAGTGCAGGTACTCGCGAACGCCTCGCGTTGCCCCCTTGAGCGGTATCAACAGGCGGTGATCGCCTCCCGAACCCGGCGCTGGGCGGACGCACTGACCGCCCTGACCGACGTCTCGACCTGGGAGGACACCGTGCTCGCGGCAGCGGGCCGGGCGGTCGCCGGGGCGGCCGCCGCGCAGCTGGGTCGGTTCGCCGAGGCGGTGCGGCTTCTGACCGCCGCCGCCGACGGGGCGCTGCCCGGCGCAGCGGACGCGGCCCGCTACTGCCACGCCCTGGTGCTCCGGGAGCAGGGCGATGAGGACGCCGCCCGGGCGCTACTGGAGCGGGCGGCACCGTCGTACCCGCCGGCCGAGGCCGCGCTGCGCGATCCTAGCCACCGACTGGTGATCGAGACGCCGCAGGAACCCGCCACCGACCGGTCCGGGACCGGGGACGCCGGGTCCAGCGCCGATCTGCTGGCCGAGGCCGCCGCCGAACTGGACCGGCAGGTGGGATTGCGGGAGGTGAAGGAGCAGGTCACGCGCCTGCGTACCACGATGCAGCTGGCCCGGGTACGGGCCGACCGCGGTCTGTCCAGCGGGAGCCGGTCGCTGCATCTGGCGTTCACCGGGCCACCCGGCACCGGTAAGACGACAGTGGCGCGGATCGTCGCCCGAATGTATCGCGGGCTGGGACTGCTGGCCTCCGACACGGTGGTCGAGTGCTCGCGTCGCGATCTGGTGGGGCAGTACCTCGGTGCCACCGCGCTCAAGACCAGCGCGGTGATCGACTCCGCGCTCGACGGGGTGCTGTTCATCGACGAGGCCTACACCCTGGTGCAGGAGGGTCTCTCCGGCGGCGATGCCTTCGGCCGGGAAGCGGTCGACACTCTACTCGCGCGGATGGAGAACGATCGGGACCGGCTGGTGGTGATCGTGGCCGGTTACGACGCCGAGATCGACCGTTTCCTGGCCTCGAACGAGGGCCTGGCCTCGCGGTTCGCGCGGCGGATCCGGTTCCCCGGCTACTCACCGGGTGAGCTGGCGGAGATCGGCGCCGCGATGGCCCGCTCCCGCGATGCGGTGCTCAGCGGTGACGCCGCAGCGGTCCTGGAGACCTGCTGCGCAGGCATCACCGACCGTCTGGACACGCTCGGCAACGGCCGGTTCGTCCGCAACGTGATCGAGGCCGCGGAGGAGGAGCGGGAGCTGCGGCTGGCCGATTCCGGTCTGGACCTGATCGGGGTGGACGAGTCCGTGCTGATGCGGATCGAGGCACCCGATATGGCGCGCGCCCTGGAGGGGCTGCTGGGCGCAGCGGTGTGAACGCTCAGACCGAATCGGCGACCCGTGCGGCGTACTCGTCGCTCCGACTCGGCCCGGTGCCGGTCATCATCACCTCGTCGGCGAGCCGGTCGACGGCTTCGAGGTCGATGCCGGTCTCGCGCTGACTGTGCACCAGCAGGATCTCCGAGCCGATGGTGGGTTCGCCACCGACGTAGACCATGGACTCGACCACCAGCAGGTCGGTATCGGCCTTCTCGATGTGCGAGGCGAGCCGCACGCCGATGCTGATCACATCACCCACACGCAGCGGGCGCAGGTAGTCGAACCGCTGTCCGGCGTGCAGGACCGCGGCCAGGTTGCATCCGGGAATGGCTTTGCCGACCACCGCGGACGCGGCCTGCAGCAACGGCCCACCGAGCATCGTCGACGGGACGCCGACGTCGGCCGGAAGGACACGGCTGACGGCATAGGGAACGTGCTCGCTGCGGATCGCACGGGCGAACGATCGCACCGACTCGGCGCCCACCTCATAGGCGTCCGGGAACCACAACTCCCACTCGTCTACCACTGATCTCTCCTCGAAGGTGCTCGCCCTTCGTAGAACCCGGAGGGACACGACACGATATCCGACCGGGATTTCCGTTTTCAACCTCCGTGCCCGCCTTCCGGCCGGACCGTCGGCTGAGCCGGAGCTCGGTGACAGCGGACCGGATCCGCACTAGTTTCGAGGACATGTGGAGGACGAATTCGCTGCGCGTGGCGATCGTCGGCGCCGGAATCGGTGGGCTGGCGGTGGCCTCCGGACTGCAGCGCGCCGGCGCCGAGGTGATCGTCCTCGAACAGGCCGCTCGATTCCTCCCCCGCGGGTCCGGGCTGTCGCTGTTCGCGAACGGTTTCGCGGCACTGCGTTCGCTCGGCCTGGAGGAACAGGTGCGGGCGGTCACCTCCGACACTCCCGCCGAGGTCCCCATCGGAATCCGTACCGCGCGCGGGACGTTACTGACCACGTTCACCGCGGCCACCGTCGCCGAGTTGCGGGTGGTCGACCGGACCGACCTGCACAACGCCCTCCTCCGGGGGCTCGCCCCGGACACCGTCCGGCCCGGCATCCGGTTGGAGGGCCTGAGCCGCGGCACCCTCGATCTGGGCCCGAGCGGCTCGCTCACCGACGCGCACGTGATCATCGGCGCGGACGGCATCCGCAGCCGGGTGCGCGGCAGCCACGCCGGCGACCCGGGGGCCGTGTACTGCGGATACGGGGCCTGGCGCGGGATCACCGCCGAACCGATGCGAGTACCCGACGCCGGGGAGAGCTTCGGGCGCGGGGAGCGGTTCGGTTACATGCCGCTGCGCGACGGCCGGGTGTACTGGTTCGCGGTGCGTCCGTCGGCCGCCGACGACCTCCCCGAGCCGGGTGAGCTGGCCCTGCGATACGGCGCCTGGCACGATCCGATCCCCGCGCTGATCGCGGGTACCGAGGCCTCCCGCATCGGGTACCAGCCGATCGAACGATTGGCGCATCCCCTGCGCACCTACTCCCGCGGCGAAGCGGCGCTGGTCGGAGATGCCGCGCATGCCATGCCGCCCACACTGGGACAGGGGGCGAACCTCGCGCTGGAAGACGCCGCAGTGCTGGTCTCGCTGCTGCGTCCGATCGCCCGGGATCCGGATCCGCGGGAGGTTCCGGCGAAACTCACCGCCTACGACAAGGCCCGTCGAATGCGCACTCAACGAATCGCCCGGCAGTCCCACCTGATCGGTGCGGCCGGACAGTGGCCGAACCCCGTCGCCGTCGGAGCTCGTGAGCTGGCCCTACGGCTGGCCCCCGATTCGGTGATCGACCGCGCCTTCCGCCGCCCCCAGCGCTGGTCCCCGCCGGACTGACAGCTGTGAAAACAACGGAAAACGGGGCCTTGAAGCCGGATCCGGCTTCAAGGCCCCGTTTTCTGCGGTTTTCGCAGAACGCGATCAGCCCAGACGCTGCTTGAGCGCGTCCAACTCGTCCTTGAGCCCGGTCGGGAGCTTGTCGCCGACGAACTCGAACCACTCCTCGATCGAGGGCAGCTCGCCCTTCCACTCGTCGACATCGACCGCGAGCGCCTCGGCGACGTCCTCGACCGGCACGTCCAGACCGGTCAGGTCCAGCTCCTCCGGGGTCGCGACGATGCCCACCGGGGTCTCCTTACCAGCGGCATTGCCCTCGATACGGTCCACGATCCACTTGAGCACACGGCTGTTCTCACCGAATCCGGGCCACAGGAAGCGCTTGTCCTCGCCGCGGCGGAACCAGTTCACGTAGAACACGGCCGGCAGCTTCGACTCGTCGGCCTGCTTGCCGATGCTCAGCCAGTGCTCGAAGTAGTCGCCCACGTTGTAACCGAGGAAGGGCAGCATCGCCATCGGGTCGCGGCGGACGGTGCCCACCTTGCCCTCGGCGGCGGCGGTCTGCTCGGAGCCGACGGTGGCGCCCATGAACACGCCGTGCTTCCAGTCGCGGGCCTGGGTGACCAGCGGCACCGTCGTCTTGCGGCGGCCACCGAACAGGATCGCCGAGATCGGCACACCCTGCGGATCGTCCCACTCGGGGGCGATCGACGGGCACTGCGACATCGGGGTGGTGTACCGCGAGTTCGGGTGCGCGGCGACGGTGACCACACCGTCCTCGTTCTCCGCCGAGCTCGACTCCCAATCCTCACCGCGCCAGTCGGTCAGGTGCTGCGGCGCCGCCGACATGCCCTCCCACCAGATGTCGCCGTCGTCGGTCTTGGCGACGTTGGTGAAGATGGTGTTGCCGGCCTCGATGGTCTTCATCGCATTCGGGTTCGAGCCCATCGAGGTGCCCGGGGCCACGCCGAAGAAGCCGAACTCGGGGTTCACCGCGTACAGGCGGCCGTCCTTACCGAAACGCATCCAGGCGATGTCGTCGCCGACGGTCTCGGCGCGCCAGCCCGGGAGGGTCGGCTGGATCATCGCCAGGTTGGTCTTACCGCAGGCGCTCGGGAAGGCGGCGGCGATGTAGTAGACCTTCTCCTCCGGCGAGATCAGCTTGAGGATCAGCATGTGCTCGGCCAGCCAGCCCTCGTCGTGCGCCATCGCGGACGCGATGCGCAGCGCGTAGCACTTCTTACCCAGCAGTGCATTGCCGCCGTAGCCGCTGCCGTAGGACCAGATCTCGCGGGTCTCCGGGAAGTGGGTGATGTACTTGGTCTCGCTGCACGGCCACGGCACGTCGGCCTCGCCCGGCGCGAGCGGCTTACCCACCGAGTGGATGGCCTTGACGAAGAAGCCCTCATCGCCCAGCTTCTGCAGCACCGGGGTACCCATCCGGGTCATGATCTTCATCGAGACCACCACGTACGGGCTGTCGGTGATCTCCACACCCAGCTTCGGATCCTCGGCGCCGAGCGGCCCCATGCAGAAGGGCACCACGTACATGGTGCGGCCGGCCATGCAGCCGCGGTACAGATCGGTCATGGTGGCGCGCATCTCGGCGGGGCGCACCCAGTTGTTGGTGGGGCCGGCGCCCTCCCTGGTCTCCGAACAGATGTAGGTCCGCGACTCCACGCGCGCCACATCGGCGGGGTCCGAGAGCGCCAGGAACGAGTTCGGCTTCTTCTTCTCGTCCAGCTTGGTGAAGGTGCCCGCCTCGACCATCTCGGAGGTGAGGCGGTCCCACTCCTCCTCGGAGCCGTCCGCCCAGACCACCCGGTCCGGGGTGGTGAGCTCGGCGATCTCCCGCACCCATTCGATGAGCTTCTCGTGCTTCGTGGGGATCGACGCCCCATCCAGGCCCGGAATGGTTGCTGAGGTCATGTGTTCGTCTCCCGAGATCTCGTAACGCTCCCTTTGCACCAGTGTCACACATTGGACGAAGTCACAGAACCGCGAGGCGGGTGCGACGGCTCACATCACATTCCCCCGGTCCAGCAGAGTCCACCTGCCGCCACTGAACCGCCAGGTCTCGAACGTCCCGTCACCGCGGATGCGGTGGTACACGTCGGCCACCCCGTCGGCGTCCAGATCGGTGAACACCGCGGTCCCGTCGGCATCGGTCACCGTGCCGGTATCGACCATGCCGTCGCCGTCGGTGTCCAGGGCGTGCACGTCGAACCAGCCGCCCTCGGCGCTGACCCACAGCCCGCCCGGCGACGGTGCCGGGGCGGGCACCGCACCGTCGAACAGGCCGGAGCCGAAGGCCTCGGGCTCGCTCGCCCCGAACAACCCGAACTCAGGGTCCATATCCATTAGACGCACCAGGCCGGCGATCGGTTCCCGGTCCACGGGCCAGGCGCAGCGCCGCATCCGACTCCGCCGCCACCAGCGCGGCGGCGAGGTCGAACTCGACCCGCTGCCGGAACGCGGCGGTGGCCTTCTCCGCCCATGCCCGGTCCGCCGATCCGGCGGCCGAGCGGCGCCGTACCCGCAACAGCCACAGCGCGGCGGCCAGACCCACCGCGAGACTGATCGGCACCGCCGCCCAGCGCAGCGCACCCAGCGCCTCCAGCGGCGCCGCCACCGCGCGGCCGATGCCCAGCCCCGCGGAGGCGCCCAGCAGCAGCACCGCAGCGTCCTCGGGCCGCCGACGGTGCGCGGGCGCGTCCGGCAGGTCCGGGCGGGAGAGCACCGGCGCGGCCGGCTCCGGCGGATCCGGCCAGCCGGCGAAGGTGCCGCGATAGGCGGCGCGCAACCGACCGTGCAGGCTCAGCTCCAGCCGGGCGACGGTGTCGGCGAGCCGCTCGGCGAGTTGCTCACGGCCGCCGACGCGCAGGTCCAGCTCACGCACGTCGTGGGCGCGGAGGTCCTGCGCCGCCTCCGCGAGCGCCGCGGCCCGCAGCCGGGCGATCGTGGTGCGCAAGTAGGCGGAGCGGTCGGCTCGCTCCAGCGCCGCGCTGCCGGCGCCCGCTTGCGCCCCGGGCCGCGCCGGTGCGGGCGGCGGCTGTACCGGGCCGGGGTCGGCGAGGGCAGCCGACAGCGCTTCGAAACCGGCGCCGGACGCCGGCTGCACGCCGTGGACCTCGGCCCCGCACCGTCGGGCCGATTCGGCGGTGGTCGCGGCCGCGTCCGGGTACACCTCGGCGCCGGTGGCCGCGAGCACCGTCGGATAGGCGCAGCGCAGCCGTCCCAGCGCGGCGAGGTCCACGGCGTCGGCCGGGACGCACGAGTCCAGCAGGTACACCGCGGCGCTGTACTGCTCTGCGGCGGAGCCGGCCGCGCGACCGCCGAGCGGGGTGAGGGCACCGTCGGCGCCGACCACCGCGGCGTGCCCGCCGAGCCGCTGCGCGACCGCCACCGCACCGGCCGGGTCCTGCCCGGCGACCAGGACGGTCACGACGCTCGCCCCAGCAGGTCCAGCAGCTCCTGCTCCGCGCGGTCCCGACGGGCGCAGTCGGCGTGCGCGAGAGCGCGCAACTCGTCCTCGAACCGCGCCCGCCGACGCTCGCCGCAGCCGTGGAAGGCCGCCGCCAGCGGCGCGAGCAGCGCATCGACTCCGCCGAGCTCGCGGAGCCGGGTCCGCAGCTCCTCGTCGGGCATCGACGGTGCCTCCCGCAATGCGCCGATCGCGCAGGCCAGACCGTAGCCCCCGAGCCGGTGCAGCAGGTCGGCGTCGCCGCCCAGGGCCACGGCCGCGTCGAGCACGGACTCCGGCAGTGCGAGATCGGTGCCGGCGATCCGTCGCACCACGGCCAGGTCGACATCGGGTGCGTCCAGTAGCGCCATCACCGCGGTCACCGGCCGGCCCAGCACCTCGGCCACCCGCTCGGTGTGGGCGTCGGCGGCACGCCAGGAGCCGGCGGCGTCGGCGCGACACCAGATCACCAGCAGGGGGTCGTCCGCCAGCGTCTCGATCGCGGCGCGGTCGCTGCCGCGCAGTCCGCCGGCGAAGCAGTAGGCGGTGGCATCGGCCGGTGCGGGTACGCCACCGCCACCGCCAGCACCGTCGTCGACGTCGATCCCGCGGCGTCGCAGCGCCGCCGCCAGCACCGTCTTACCCACCCCGGAGCGTCCCAGCAGCCGCAACCGCGGCGGCCCGGTACGTACCGACGGATGCGCCGAATCCCCCATGTCGTTCGCCCCCCGTGCCCGGCGCCCCCGCACCGGTCCGTCAGGACGACGGTACGAGCGGTTCCTCGCCGACGGTGCGGTTTCGCTCCGATTCCTTCCGGCGCGCGGCCACGAACACCGCGAACACCGCACCCACCACGCAGATCCCCGCGGTCACGGCGAACACCTCACCGAACATCTGCGCATACGCATGCTGGGTCTGCCGGAACACCGCTGCGGCGGTCTCGGCGAAACCTCCCTGCGGGGTCACCGCTGGCATCGAGTTCACGATCGAGGTCAGACGGTACGAGCCGAAGACCGTCAGCGCCGCGACACCGACCAGCATGCCGCTCATCCGGGCCACCACCAGCAGGGCGGAGGCGATACCGGCCTGGGTGAGCGGTACCGCCCGCAGCGCCGCGGACGACAACGGCCCGATCACCAGTCCGAGGCCGAACCCGGCGACCGCGAGTGAGGTGTCCAGGGCGGGCAGCGGGCCGTAGGCGGCCGTGCTCACCTCCGGTGGCCAGGCCGCGATCAGCAGGTACCCGCCGGCGGCGATGAGCAGTCCGATCACCGAGACGACGCGGTCCCCGATCCGGGCCGCGATCAGCCCACCGAGGATCGCGCCCACCGGCAGCGCGATCAGGAAGCGCACCAGCAACAGCACGGCGTCGATCTGCGAACGCTGCATCACCACGCGGGCGTACAGCTCCATGTCGACCAGCGTCACCATGAGTGCGGCACCGGCGCACACCGATGCCGCGCACGAGGCCAGGAACGGGGTCACCCGCATACCGGCGGTCTCGATCAGCTTGGTCCGCGCGGAGACCTCCCACCCGGCGAAGGCCAGGAACGCCACTGCGGCGCCGCCGAGCAGCAGGCCGCCGTTGGGCGGCAGCACCGCAGTGCCGTCGGGTTCGGGGTTGTACAGGCCCAGTACCGACAGTCCCAGCGCGATGGCCAGCAGCACGCCGCCCACCACGTCGACCTTCGGCCGCTCCCGCTCGGAACGCCTGCGGACGCTGATCTGGATCAGTCCCATCGCGAGCACCGCGAGCGGCACGTTCACCCAGAACACCACCCGCCAGGCGTCGTCCTTGGCGATCGAGGGAAGTCTGTCGTGCACCAGCGCGACCACCCCGACCCCGACGACGGGGCCGAGCACGCTACCCAGTTCCTGGGCGGCGCCCACCCAGCCGAGCACGGCTGCCCGCCGGTCCGGCGACCACAGGTCGGCGGCGAGCGCGAGCGTCACCGGCAGCAGTGCGCCGCTGGCCACTCCCTGCACGATCCGCCCGGCGATCACCTCGGGGACGGTGTCGGCGAGCGCGGTCGCCACCGAGCCGGCGATGAACACCACGAGACTGATCTGCAGCACCAGTCGCCGGCCGAACCGGTCCGAGAGCCGGCCCAGGAGCGGCATGGCCGCGATGTACCCGAGCAGGTAGCAGGTGATGATCGGGGTCGCGAGCTGGATCCGGTTGAGCGGGATCTGGACGCTGCGCATGATGTCCTCGAGGACCGAGACCACCACGTAGGTGTCCAGTGCGCCGAGGAGAACGGCCAGCCCGGCGGCGCCGATCGCGATGCCACGGCCCCGCCGCCGAGGCAGGGGCTCCGAGCTCACCGCCGAGCTCACTTCGCCGTCTTCGGATCCAGCAGCGGGACCTTCTTGCCCCAGTCCGAGAGCGTGACGCTCAGCGTGCCGGAATCGAATCCGACGTGCACCCGCACCAGGTTGTTCGGCGCCTCGTCCTGCACCCAGAAGGTGACGGGACGGTCGCCGAGCGTGGCCTTGGGCACGATACCGGCCAGTGCGGCGCCGGGGATGGTGCCCGAGAGCCGGACCGTGGCGGTCCCGCCGATCTGCTCGCGACCCTCGACCTTCGGCTCACGTACCGAGGAGATCAGTTTGGCGATGCCCTTCTCCGGGTCGAGGATCGCGGAGGCGTCGTAGACGTCCGCTGCCGGTCCGGTGCGGTTGTAGGGCTGGCCGGGTGCGAGCTGCACCCAGAGGTCGCCACCGGTGACGATGAACTTGGCCTTGATCGCCGAGCCCTGGTAGATCACGTCGGCGTCGCCCTGGCCGCCCGTCTTGGGGTCCTTGGTCAGGTAGGCGCCCACGCTCTTGACCGGCAGGTTGGGGACGGTGCCGTCCACGGACAGGTCCAGGCGGACATCACGGAGGGCACGGGCGGAGGCCGACGAGGCGTCGACCACCGCCTTCGCATCGGGGAGGGGTCGGTCGTCGGCGGGAGCGGAGGACGATGAGCAGCCGGCGACGAGGCCGAGAGCGGTGAGTAGTACCACCGCCGTCGTGGTCAGGCGGAGCACCGTGTGTCGAGTGTTACGCGCGATCATGGCGCCAATGCTAGGTCACATCCGAGAAGCTGGGACGATGGAGAGCGTGCCCCAGTCCCAGGATCCCCGCGCCGAGCACCGTCGGCTGTACCCGCGCGTCACCAGTTTCCGCTCCCGCCGCGCCTCCCTCACCCCCGCCCAGCAATTGGCGATGGACACCGGCTGGGAGACCCTCGGCCGGGACATCCCCCCGGCTGCTCCCCTGCCCCCCGGTTCCCCCGGTTCCCCCGGCGCGCCCGGCACCTTCCCGGCGCCGTCGCACCCGCTGGACGCGGCGGCCTGGTTCGGCCGGGAGGCGCCGCTGATCGTGGAGATCGGCTCCGGCACCGGGACCTCGACCTGGGCGATGGCCGAGGCCGAGCCGGAACACGATGTGGTGGCGGTGGAGGTGTACCTGCCGGGTATCGCCCAGCTGGTCGGCGCGGTACAGCGGGCCGGGCTGACGAACGTGCGGGTGATCCGCGGTGACGGGGTCGCGGTCCTCGAGGACATGATCGCCCCGGGCACGCTGACCGGGGTGCGGGTGTTCTTCCCGGACCCGTGGCCGAAGGCCCGGCATCACAAGCGCCGGCTGCTGCAGGCACGGATGTTCTCGCTGATCGCGGATCGCCTCAAGATCGGAGGGATTCTGCACGTGGCCACTGATCATGCAGACTATGCAGAGGCGATTGCAGAGACCGCACCCTCGGAGCCGCTGCTGCGGCCGGTGGCGCTGCCCCCGCGACTCGCCGATGCCGAGCTGCCGATCTCCGTCGACCGGCCGGTGACCAAGTTCCAGGACAAGGCCGCGCAGGTGGGCCGCGAGATCCACGAGTTCGTCTACGAGCGCGTGGCGGAAGGAGAGGGGCCGTGACGAGTCCGACCGACGAATCCGTGCTGCCCGCCGATCCGGCGAAGCGGGTCCTGCTGGTCTGGGACGCACCGAACCTGGATATGGGGCTCGGCTCCATCCTGGGCGGGCGCCCGACCGCCGCGCACCGGCCCCGGTTCGACGCGCTCGGCCGCTGGCTGCTCGATTACACCGCCGAACTGGAAGGTGAGGCGGCACGGTCGTCGGCCCCGGCCCGGTTCGAGCCCGAGGCCACCGTCTTCACCAACATCGCCCCGGGCACCGCCGATGTGGTCCGCCCCTGGGTCGAGGCGTTGCGGAACGTGGGCTACGCGGTGTTCGCCAAGCCCAAGGTCGATGAGGACAGCGATGTCGACGCCGACATGCTCGATCACATCGATGTGCGGCGCTACTCCCCCGGCCTGGCTGGACTGTTGGTGGCCTCCGCCGACGGGCAGGCCTTCCGGGAGCCGCTGGAGGAGATCGCCGCAAGCGGGGTACCGGTAAAGGTACTGGGGTTCCGTGAGCATGCGGCCTGGGCGCTCGCGTCCCCTACTCTGGAGTTCGTCGATCTCGAAGACATCACCGGAGTGTTCCGCGAGCCGCTTCCTCGGGTCAGCCTGGATTCCTTGCCCGACGAGGGCGCGTGGCTGCAGCCCTTCCGCCCGCTTTCTTCGCTACTTTCGAGTCGTGCCTGACGACCGGCCCAGCACACGGGCCGGCCACCGGAAAGGAATATTCGCTTGTTCTCAGCGATAGGACGCTTCACGTACGCGTTCCGCTACACGATCATCGCGGTTCTGTTCGTGTCGATCGCCATCAGCGGCGTCTGGGGCTTCTTCAGCCTCGGCAAGGCCACCAAGATGTCGGGTCTGTACGACGAAAACAGCGACTCGGTAGCCGCCTCGATCCTCTCCGATCAGGCCGCCGGCCGGATGGCGCAGTCCGACATCCTGGTGCTGGTCAAGCCGAAGGACGGTGCGAAGGTCACCGACCCGGAGGTCGCCAAGGCGGTCGACGCGGCCCGCGCCAAGATCCTCGGCAAGTACGCCGCCGGTGACGACGCGAAACTGCGCGCGGAGAACAAGCAGGAGCCGCAGCAGGGGCCGGTGAGCTACACCAACCCCGGACTCGCGTCGATCATGACCAAGACCGACTCCCAGGGTGTGACCTGGGGGTTCTTCACGCTCCCGCTGAAGTCCGCGGACGACACCCAGCGCGGTAAGGACTGGCTGGAGCTGCAGGGCCCGCTCACCGACGATCTCAAGTCCGATGAGTTCAGCGCCCGTTTCGCCGGCCTGGTCCCGGTGACCTCCGAGGTCACCGAAGGGGTGCAGCGCGACCAGAAGAAGGCCGAGCTGATCGCGCTGCCGCTGGTGGCGATCGTGCTGTTCTTCGTCTACGGCGGCGTGGTCGCCGCGACGCTGCCGATGATCATCGGTGTGATGACCATCGGCGCGGCCATGGCGATCGCCATGATCACGACCTACTTCATGGACGTCAACCTGTTCGTGGGACCGATCATCTCGCTGATCGGCCTGGGCATCGCCCACGACTACGGGTTGTTCATGGTGTCCAGATTCCGGGAGGAACTGGACGAGGGGTACGACACACCCACGGCGGTCAGACGCACGGTGATGACGGCCGGACGCACCATCGTGATGTCATCCCTACTGATCGTCGGCGCTCTCGCGTGTCTGTACATCTCCCCGCTGGGTCTGCTGACCTCCATGGCCACCGGCGCCCTGCTCGGTGTGTTCATCTCGGCACTGCTGTCGCTGCTGCTGCTGCCGGCGATGCTCTCGGTGCTCGGTCCGAAGGTCTTCGCGCTGAGCTTCCACGGGATGCTCAAGGTGGTCGACTCGTGGAAGCTGCCGGTGATCGGCTCTCTGGTGCACAAGGCCGAGCAGCGTCTGGGCAAGCCGAAGACCAAGGCGAACATCGAGGCGGGCATGTGGGGCCGGGTCACCGACGCCGTCATGAAGCGCCCGATCGCCGCCACCGTCAGCGTGGTCGGCCTGCTGCTCGCGGCGACGATCCCCGTCGTCGGCCTGCAGTTCGGCGGCATCTCGCAGACCTACCTCCCGCCGAGCAACGAGACCCGGCAGGCGCAGGACAAGTTCTTCGACCTGTTCCCGGCGTTCACCGGCCAGGAGATCAACCTGGTCTTCACCAACGCCGACGACGCGCAGATCAATCAGGTGCTCACCGAGGCCAACAAGATCCCCGGCTTCGTGCGCGCCAACCCGGCGGACCCCGCCTCCGCACGCTTCGGCGCGGCATCGGCCGCGGTGGACAAGGCCAAGGACGGCGGTGAACCGCTCAAGCTCCGCGGTAAGGGCGCCGAGGTCTCGGTCCGCATCTCCAAGGGTTCACTGCAGGACCCGAACGACACCAAGGCCGTCGGGGAAGCCGTCACCAAACTCCGCAGCATCAAGATGGACGGCGCGGACCCGGGCAAGGGCATCGGCTTCACGGTGGGCGGTATGCCCACGCTGCAGTACGACTCGATCGATTCGATGCTCAGCAAACTGCCACTGCTGATGTTCCTGCTGGTCCTGGTGACCACGATCATGATGTTCCTGGCGTTCGGATCGCTCACGCTGCCGATCAAGGCGGTGCTGATGTCGATCCTCTCGCTCGGCTCCACGCTCGGCTTCCTCACCTGGATGTTCGTGGACGGCAACGGCGGCTCGCTGTTCAACTTCACCGGCGGCCCGATGATGGCCCCGGTGCTGGTGCTGGTGATCGCGGTGGTCTTCGGCCTCAGTACCGACTACGAGGTCTTCGTACTGTCGCGAATGATCGAGGAGCGAGCCTCCGGCGCCACCACCAAACAGGCGATCCGCGCCGGCACCGCCAACACCGGCCGGATCATCACGGCGGCGGCGATCCTGCTGATCATGGTGACCGCGGCCTTCGCCACGTCGCAGCTGGTGATGATGAAGTACGTCGCCTTCGGCCTGATCTTCGCGCTGATCATCGACGCGACGGTGGTCCGCATGGTGCTCGTGCCCGCGGTGATGAAGCTGCTCGGCGACGACTGCTGGTGGGCTCCGAACTGGATGCGCAAGATCCAGCAGGCGGTCGGTCTGGGCGAGACCTCGCTGCCCGCCGAGACCCGCGACGGCCGTGCGCTCTCGTCGGTACGGGCCGCGACCGCCGGACCGGGGAAGGCCGCACCGCAGCAGGTCCCCGCGGGTGTGCCGGTGGTGGCCGGTTCGGCCGCCGGACCGACCGAGCACGCCGTCGCGCCCGGTGCCGGTGCGCCGCCGGTGGAGCGTCAGGCGCGGCCGACCCCCGTCGGGCCGGGTCCGCGACGTCCCGGTCCCCCGCCCGGGTTCTCCGGTCGGATCGAGATGCCGCCGCGCCACTCGGCTCCGGCGCCGCGCCCGCCGCAGGATCCGCGCAGTTACCAGCAGCCGCACCCGGGTGACCGCCGTCAGGGCCCGCCGCCCGGGCAGTACCGTCCCGGTGGTCAGCCCGGCCCCGGTCCGCGCCCCAGCGGACCGATGCCGCGGCAGCAGCGCCCCGGTCCGCCTCCGGCAGGCCAGCCCGGACGGCCCCCGTTCCCGCCGCGTCCGCAGGGACCGGGCGGTCCGGGTCCGCAGGCGCCCCGGCCGCCGCAGCACGGCCAGGGACCGTCCGGGGAGGGTACCCGCCCCTACCAGCAACGCCCGCCGCGCGACTGACCCGTGAACGACGAACGAGCTCCGATCCCTCAGGGATCGGAGCTCGTTCTCGTTGGCGGTGGGTCAGTCCTCGGACTCGTCGGCCGTGGCCCGCTCAGCGCGCTTGGCGGCCTGCCGCATCTCCACGGCGTCGCTGATTCCGTCGCCGATCTCCCGCGCCACGTCGGCGACGGCGGTGGTGATGATGGTCGCGATCCGGCCCACCCGGATGGCGGTCGATTCGATCGCGTCCTGGGCCTGATCCTTGCGCCGTTCGAAACCGTCCACGGTGGGTCTCCTTGTCGATCGGGTCACGCCGCCACCCTCTCACGTTCGATCACGACGGCGAGTTCGGGCTCGGCCCGCGTCCAGCTGTTGGGCAGCGAGAGTCTGGCGATCTTCTTCCAGGTCGAGCCGAGTTGGCCGCGCAGCGAGCCGGTGTTGTACGGCAGGCCGAACTCCTCGCAGGTCGCCCGGACCTCGGCGGCGATCTCGGGGTAGCGGTTGGCGGGGAGGTCCGGGAACAGGTGGTGCTCGATCTGGAAGCTGAGGTTGCCGCTCATGATGTGGAACAGGCGGCCACCGTCGATGTTCGCCGAGCCCAGCATCTGCCGCACGTACCACTGCCCCCGGGTCTCGTCGGCGGTCTCCTCGCGGGTGAAGGTCTGCACTCCCGACGGGAAGTGCCCGCAGAAGATGATCGAGAAGGTCCAGAGATTGCGGATCAGGTTGGCCGAGGCGTTGCCGAGGAAGGTCAGCGGGAACAGCGGGCCGGTGAGCAGCGGGAACAGTACGTAGTCCTTGAGCACCTGCTTGCCGGCTTTGCGACGCATTCCGTGCACCAGGTCCTTGATGTCGGACCAGGAACGCTCACCTTTGATGATCCGTTCGGTCTGCAGATCGTGCAGCATCACGCCCCACTGGAAGAACACCATGAGCGCGCTCGCATAGGCCAGATTGCCCAGGTAGTACGGATTCCACTTCTGCTCGGGCGCCATCCGGAGGATGCCGTAGCCGATGTCGCGGTCCATATCCAGGATGTTGGTGAAGGTGTGGTGCAGGTAGTTGTGGCTGTGCTTCCACTGATCGGCGGGGCACACGGTGTCCCATTCGAATTCGCGGGAGTTCAGGCCGGGCTCACGCATCCAGTCGTACTGGCCGTGCATGACGTTGTGGCCGATCTCCATGTTGTCCAGGATCTTCGAGACGCCCAGCGCGCCGACGGCGACCGGCCACAGCGGCGGCAGGTACATCATCGCCCGTCCGGCGACCTCGAATCCGCGCTGCGCGCGCACGATGGAGTAGATGTACTCGCGGTCCTTCTCGCCGAGGTCGGCGAGGATGCGGCTGCGGATCGCGTCGAAGCGGCGTCCGATCTCCTCGACCTGTCCGGCGGTGAGTGCGATCTGTTCGGTCATGGTGCTCCCTTCCGGGCGTCGGTGGGCTACAGCGCGATCTCGACGTCGCCGAGCGGCGCGCTGATGCAGAGCTGGATGTGCTGATCGGGTTCGGAACCGCGCTCTCCGGTGAGCACGTTGGTGGTGCACCCGGACGTGCGGACAGCGGTGCAGGAGAAGCAGATGCCCATCCGGCAGCCGCTCGCCGGGAACAGTCCCGACGACTCCGCCTGTTCCAGGAGGGTGCGGCCGTCGTTCCCGGTCTCGGTGCCGGATTCGGTGAAACGCACCGTTCCGGTGGCATCTCCGGTGGGTGAGGCGGCCGAGGGCGGCGCGAAGTCCTCCACGCGCAGCTCCACTCCGGCATCGGTGTACAGCCGATCGGCGGCCGCCAGTAGCGGCGCCGGCCCGCAGGCGAGACCGACCTCACCGAAGTCCTCGATGTGCTCGGGGCCGAGGTGCGAGCCACCGGCCCGGGTGTAGACGTAGGTCACCGACACACCGGGCCGGCGGGACAGCCGCTGCAGTTCGGCGCGGTAGGGGTCGTCCGTCCGGTCCCGGCAGAAGTGCAGCAGGGCGACGGTGCCGGGATAGTCCTCGTCGACGAGCGTGCGCAGCATCGAGAGTACGGGTGTGATGCCGCTTCCACCGCTGATCAAGGTGATCGAGGAGGGGCGTTCGCCGGGTGCGCCGGGGAGGGTGAAGGCACCCGCGGCCGGGGTCAGCCCCAGTACGTCACCGACCTCGAGGTGCTCCCGCAGGTACGTACTGACCTGCCCACCGGGATCGGCGGTCACCGTGAACTCTACGGTCCCGTCCTGGTGCTGGGAGTTGGCGGGTGAGAAGCAGCGGGTCTGGCGGACACCGTCGATCACCACGCTGACCTGGACGAACTGCCCCGCTTGGAATCCCTCGAAGTGGCGCGTGGGCGCCACGGTGAAGGTCACGGTGCGGTCGGTACGCCGGCTGACCGCGGTGACCCGGCCGCGGATCTCGGACCAGGTGAGCATCGGGTCGAACAGTTCCAGGTACCGGTCCACGGCGTGTGGCGTCAGCGCGGCCTCCACGGTGGTCGCGGCGAATCGAAGGAAGCGGCTCATCGGTCTGTATCTCCATTCAGTGCACACTTGTACACTCACAGTATGACCGTCTGCGCCGCGCTGCCGTCAAGGCCTTCCACAGTGACCTGCCCCACACCGGTCGGCTACGCCGCCCGGACCGGCGGCGATAGACTCGACGACATGCCCCGCCCCTCTCCGCGCGCCGTCGAGCGGCACACGCCCGGCCCGTCCCGGGCGGAGGCGAAGGAACGCACGCGGCAGGCCCTGCTCGACGAGGCGCTGGCACTGGCCGGTGAACGCTCGTTCTCCAGCCTGTCGCTGCGCGAGGTCGCCAAGCGGGCGGGCGTAGTGCCCACCGCCTTCTACCGGCACTTCGCCTCGATGGACGACCTCGGCGTGACCCTGGTCGAGGACGCCATGCGGGTGCTGCGCCGGATGCTACGTGATGCGCGGCGCGACGGGATCGCGCCGAGCGGCAGCGAGGCGGTGCGCATCGTCGCCAAACAGGCGCGCAGCAACAACGACGAGTTCCAGTTCCTGGTCCGCGAGCGCTACGGCGGATCCCCCGAGCTACGGCGTGCGATCGACGTGGAGTTGCGGCTGTTCGCCAAGGAGCTCACCCACGACCTGGCTCGCATCTCCGCGCTCGGCGAGTGGAACGTCGAGGATCTCGAGATGATCGCGGATCTGTACGTGACCGTCACGCTGGGGTTCGTGGCCGAGTTGATGCGCATCGACGCGCGCAACACCCGCGACGTGGACGAGCTGATCGACCGCACCAATCGGCAGCTCACCGTGGTCGCTCTGGGGCTGGGGTCGTACCGGCCGCGGAAGCGATAGCCGCGCGGAGTTCACGCCGGGGCCACGCAGATATCACCTGCTTCGGCTAACTTTCTTCTCATGCGTACCGCCCTCCGTCTCACCGGCTCGGTCGTCGTGGCGCTCGGCGTCACAACCGCCACCGTCCCCCCCGCCACCGCCCTACCGACGTGCGCGCTGAGCTCACTCCCCGCTGAGGCCACCACCACCGTGAAGCTGATCCGCCAGGGCGGGCCGTTCCCGTACCCGAACAACGACGGGGTCGTCTTCCAGAACCGTGAGGGGCTGCTGCCCTCGAAGGCCTCGGGTTACTACCACGAGTACACGGTGATCACCCCCGGCTCGTCCACCCGCGGCGCCCGGCGGATCGTCACCGGCGGGACCCCGCTGACCTCCCCGCCGAACTGGTACTACACCGGCGATCACTACGCCTCGTTCTGCATCGTGACGGGGGCCTGAGCGTGAAGACCTACACCGTGGACGGACGCCGTGTGGCCGATGCGGACGGCTTCTACACAGAACTGGGCCGGGCGGTCAACGGCACCGGCGGCTACTTCGGCAGCAACCTCGACGCCCTGGTCGACTGCCTCCGCGGAGGCTTCGGCACCCCCGACGACGAGCCCTTCGGCTTCCGCCTCACGCACGCCGACGAGGTCCGGCGTGCGCTCGGCCCGACGCTCTACGCCGAGGTGCTCGACGTCTTCGCCACCTCCGGCGTTCCGCTCCGCACGTAGCCGGCGCCGTCTGCGGGCACTGGAATCGAGGACCGGAATCGGCGAACCCCTGGGGAACCGCCGCCGAGTGCGCGACGATCGTTCGATGACCCCTGACCAGACGCGCAGCGAGCACGACCTGCTCGGCGACATCGACGTCCCCGCAGCCGCCTACTACGGCGCCCACACCGCCCGGGCGCTGCTGAACTTCCCGATCACCGGCATCGCGATCGCCACCCACACCCACCTGGTGAACGCCCTCGCAGCTGTGAAACAGGCTGCGGCGACGTCGAACCGGCAACTCGGCGTGCTCGACGATGAGCGCTGCGCGGCGATCGTCGCGGCCTGCGAGCGGATCCGCGGCGGCGGCCTGCACGAGTGGTTCGTGGTGGACACCATCGCCGGCGGCGCCGGCACCTCGACGAACATGAACGCCAACGAGGTGATCGCGAACGCGGCGCTCGAGCATCTCGGGCGGCCACGCGGCGACTACGCCGCCGTACACCCGCTCGATCACGTGAACCTCGGGCAATCCACCAACGATGTGTACCCGACCGCGATCAAGATCGCTCTGATCACACAGCTCCGGGAACTCCAGGAGGCTCTCACCGAGTTGCGCGGCGCCTTCGCCATGAAGGCCGGTGAGTTCTCGGGCATCGTGAAGATGGGCCGCACTCAGCTGCAGGACGCCGTCCCGATGACCCTCGGGCAGGAGTTCGGGGCCTTCGCCACCACCCTCGGGGAGGACATCGTCCGGCTCCAGGAGGCCACCCGGCTGCTGCACGAGCTGAACATCGGCGGCACCGCGATCGGCACGGCGCTCAACGCGCATCCCGGATACCGGGAGCGGGTGATCGAGAACCTGCGGACGATCACCGGCATCGACGAACTCGTCGGCGCCACCGACCTGATCGAGGCGACCGCCGATGTCGGTGTCTTCGTGCAACTCTCGGGCGTACTCAAGCGGATCGCGGTGAAACTGTCGAAGACCTGCAACGATCTACGGCTGCTCTCGTCGGGGCCGCGCGCCGGTCTCAACGAGATCCACCTACCCGCGGTGCAGGCGGGGTCGTCGATCATGCCGGGCAAGGTCAACCCGGTGATCCCCGAGGTGGTGAACCAGATCGCCTACGAGGTGATCGGGCACGACGTGACCATCACCATGGCCGCGGAGGGAGGGCAGTTGCAGCTCAACGCCTTCGAGCCGATCATCGCGCGGTCGCTGGTCGAGTCGATCTCGCATCTGACTCGCGGGAGCCGGGTGCTCGGCCGGCGGTGCGTCGCGGGGATCACCGCGAACACCGCACGCCTGGAGACCATGGTGGCCGAGTCGATCGGTGTGGTCACCGCGCTCAGCCCCAGCATCGGCTACGCCGCCGCCACCTCGGTCGCCGCGCAGGCGCTGGAGCAGGGCCGGGGTGTCGTCGAGATCATCCGGGAGCGCGGGCTACTCGACGAGGCGACGCTGACCTCGCTGCTCAGCCCCGAACACCTCACCGGACACCCGCCGCAGGGCCTGACCCCCGACCCGGAGGGCACCGCCCGACCGCCTAGTCGAGGCCGTTCTCCAGGGCGTACCGGGCCAGTTCCACCCGGTTGCCCAGTTGCAGTTTGCGCAGCGTCGCCTGGACGTGGTTCTCGACGGTGCGGTGGCTCAGGTGCAGCCGGCCGGCGATCTGCTTCGCGGACAGGCCCTTCGCGACCAGTCGCAGCACCTCCGTCTCGCGCGGGGTGAGTTGCGCGGCGGGCGGCTCGGGCGCGGCGGCCATGCGGCGGAACTCGCCGAGGACCAGGCCGGCCAGGCCCGGGGTGAACACGGGCTGCCCGGCGGCGGTGGCGTGCACCGCCGCCTCCAGTTCGTCCGCCGAGGCGCTCTTGACCAGGTAACCGCAGGCGCCGGCCTTGACCGCCTCGACCACGTCGTCACGCTCATCGGAGGCCGAGAGGATCAGTACGGAGGTCTTCGGCGCTTGCGTCAGCACCAGAGCGGTTCCGGCGGCGCCGTCACCGTCGGGGAGGGCCATGTCCATCAGCACCACCGCCGGCTGTACGGCGCCGGCGATCCGCCCGGCGGCGGCCACCGAATCGGCGGTGCCGGCCACCGTGAAGCCGCGGTCCTGCAGGTCCCGGGCGACGGCCTCGCGCCACATCGGGTGATCGTCGACCACCAGCACCGAGATTCCCGCGTTCGCGGTCACGTCCGAGGTATCCACAGTTCCCACTCCACCCCTTCGTCCGGACCAGTGGTCAGGTCGGCGCGGCCACCGAGGTCGGTGATCCGGCCGACGATCGACTCCGCCACACCCAGTCTGCCCTCCTCCCGGGCGGCTTCGAGCCGTCCCGGTGCGATGCCGGGACCGTCGTCGCGCACCGTCACCACCACGGCGTCCCCGACGTCCTCGATCAGCAGGTAGGCGCGTGCGGCGTCGCCGGCGTGCCGTGCGGTGTTCTCCAGCGCGTTGTGCACCGCCGCCACCGTCTCGGTGGCCACTGCAGCGCGGAGCGGCACCGGACCGCCCGGCTCGGCGAGCGTGACGGTGCCGGACGCCAGTGGTCGCAGCAGGTCACGCAGGTCGACGGTGTCCCCATCGCGCGGTCCGGCGTCGACACCCTCACGGTCGGGGGTCTCGGCGATCAGCCGGCGCAGCGCCCGCTCCTGCCGTCCGGCACGGGCACCGAGGTCGTGCAGTTCGGACCCGGGCGGACCCAGCTCGGCGCACCGCCGGGACAGGAAGGCGAGGGTCTGCAACACCCCGTCGTGCACCTCACGGGCCAGGCGCTCACGGGCGCGGGCCTCGGCGGCCACTCGCTCCGCCGCGCGCACCTGCTCGGTGGAGCGGACGGCGACCCTCGCGGCGACCCCGATCCCCAGACCGACGGCCATCAACACCGGATAGTTAGCGTCGCGTATGATTGTCTCGGGGAAGCTGCCCCGGTGGACGGCGTTCACCGTGGCGATCGCGATACCACCGGCGATCCCCGCCGCCGGGCCGGCCAGGATGGCGGCCGAGACCACGGGATTGGTCAGCCACAGAGTGGTGGGCAGCGCCTGATTGGCCGCGGTGAACTCGGGAGTGGCCACCCACACGGTGCCCAGTGCCAGCACCGCGGCGATGACGAACTCGGCGATCACGAACGCCCGGCGACGGCCGAACCCGCGCACGTAACCCAGCCCGGCGACCACGCTGACCAGGACCACCGCGCCGATCATCACCCAGCTCCAGCCCACCAGCCGGTACCTGTCGGACTCGTCGATCTGCCGCCCCACCGCGTACACCAAGGACAACGCGCGAAACCACTGGGCACCGCGCCACAGCGGTGCGCGCGGGTCACCGTCGGACCCGACGCGCCGAAGCCGGGACGCCAGGCGTTGCATGTGCTCACGGTATCCGGTGAGTAGGCTGGCGCCGATGCAGCCCGACGAAGAGCCACCCAAGGACAGTGCCCTCACCCGGCGGCGTCTGATGTGGGTGCGGCGAGTGCTGCTGGTGGTGATCGCGGTCATCCTCGCGGTCGAGGCCTACCTGTTCGGGCCCACCGTCTCGAAGTCGGTGCGCGAGCTCCAGCACATCCGCTGGGAATGGGTGCTGGCGTGTTTGATCGCCGTGTTCTTCTCGATGGACTCGTTCGCCCAGGTGATCCGGGTGCTGCTGCGGTCCGCCGGAGTGAAGGTCACCCAACGGCAGGCGATGGGCCTGCAACTGGCGTCGAACTCGGTCTCGCAGACGATGCCGGGCGGGCAGGTTCTGGCTCCGACGCTGGTGTACCGGCGCACCCGGATGTGGGGCGCGTCGCGGGTGGTCGCGGCCTGGCAGATCGTGATGAGCGGACTGCTGATGTCCGCCGGCCTGGCGGTGCTCGGCCTGGTCGGAGCGCTGCTCGCGGGCGCGAAGACGAGCCCGTACTCGGTGCTGTTCTCGGTGGGCATGTTGGTGGTGTTCATCGTGCTGGTGCAGTACGTGGCCTCGCACCCGGACGGCCTGTACGTGGTCGGGGCGCGCCTGATCCGGTGGACCAACGACCTGCGCAACAAGCCCGAGGACGCCGGCCTGGCCAAGTTGCGCGAGGTGATCGAACAACTCCAGGCCGTGAAGATGAGCCGCCGCTACGGCGCGGAGGCCTTCGGCTGGTCGATGTTCAACTGGGTCGCCGACGTGGCGTGCCTCGCCTTCGCCTGCTACGCGGTGGGCGGGGCGCCCGGTCTGGCCGCCCTGGCCGGCGCCTACGCCGCATCGAAGGTGGTCAACACGATCAGCCCGATCCCCGGCGGGCTCGGCTTGGTGGAAGCGGCGCTGGTACCCGCGCTGGTGCTGGCCGGAATGCCACTGAGTCAGGCCTTCACGGCGACCATCCTGTACCGGCTGGTGAGCTACGTGCTGGTGGTGGTGATCGGCTGGATCGTGTTCTTCGTGGCCTACCGCAGCACCATGGACGTCGACCCCGACGCCGCCGACAAGGATGCCGGTCAGGATTCCGGCAGCGACTCCGGCGAGGAGCCCAGCACCGCCCCGGAGCCCGACGCGGAGCCCGGCCCGGAGCCCCGCACGGAGGACGGCGATGCCGGCCGGACAGCTCCACCACCCGGGTCGCACCCGTCCTGACCTGCGCTAACCGTAGCGGTGATCCGGAAGCGCGCGGCGATCGATTACCGTGCACTACATGCGCAACCCGGTTATCGCCGTCATCGATGCGGTCTTCGTGCTGCTGTTCGTCGTGATCGGCCGGTTCAGCCACGCCGAGGCGTTCTCCCCCACCGATTTCGCCGAGACCGCGTGGCCGTTCCTGCTCGCCCTGGCCGTGGGCTGGGCGTTCACCTACGTGCTGGCCTCGTTGCGCGGTCACGAGCCGGGGCGCGCGCACACCTTCGTCCCGATCCGGGTGTTCCCCGCCGGTGTCATCATCTGGATCTCGACGGTGGCCGTCGGGATGACCGCCCGCGGTCTGCTCACGCCCAAGGGGGTCGAGGTCAGCTTCGTGATCGTGGCGAGCATCGCGCTGGCCCTGTTCCTGCTGGGCTGGCGCACGATCGCCGCCGTGCTCGCCCGCCGCAACGCCGCCTGACCGGTCGGTTCGCTACTTCAGGAACGCGCCCGCGACCTGCAGCGCTCCGCTACCCGATCGGTCCCCGGTCACCGCGATGGCGAAGGCCTGATCACCGCGGTAGCCGATGAACCAGCCCGGCCCCTGCGGGCCGTTGGTGCCCACCAGCCCTTTGACCTTGGTGGCGACCAGGTCGCTGCCGTCCCCCGAGGGCGAGATCGTGGCGTCCATCTTCGCGCGCACCGCAGCCATGATCTTCGGGTCCACCTCTCCCAGCGGCACGCTCGGTGCGGCGGTCTGTCCCTGAATCACGAACGGCGCGGTGGTGCGCCCCTTGGCGATCGCCGAGGCGAACACCGCCATCCCGAACGGGGTGGCCTCCAGGGTGTCGGCGCCGAGCTCCGACGGTGCCCGGCCACCGCTGCCCGGTACCTGCGCGGTCACCGTCTTCACCCCGGGCATGGCGAACTCGGTGCCCAGACCGAGCGGGCCGAGCAGTTGCCGCTGCTTCCCGGCGTCGGCGCCAGCCGCCGCGTTGACCTCGTTGTAGACCGGCGCCAGCACCGGTCCCGTGGTGGAGAGCCCGGTGAGCGCCCAGCTCGGTGAGATGGCACTGGCCTGGTTGTTCTGCGCGGCGGCCAGCACCGCCCCGGTCGACACCGAGATCACGACCATCGCGCCGGGCTGGCCGAGTTGGACCACCGCGTTCTCCACATCGAGCTGCAGTTTCGGGTCCATCGCGGCCCGCAGGTCCGGACCGGGTGGCCCCTGGAAGCCCACCACCTTGGTCGGCGGCTTCCCCTTGCCGAGCAGTTGCACCTCCCAGCCGGCGGTGGCATCCCGGTTGGCCTGCCAGGCACCCTTGATGCCGTCGAACAGCGGGGAGAACAGCTGTCGGTTGGCGATCAGCAGGTCCTCGGCGCGGGTGTCCTGAAGCCCGGGTACCGCTTCGAGTTTGTCGCCGAGCACTCCGTAGTCGTCGTCGCGCAGGTCGATCACCGGTACCGGCTTCCCCGGGTCGGCCTTGGCCTTCGCGGCCAGCGATTCCGGGGTGACCAGCGGTGCGACCGGGGACACGATCTTCGCGACCCGGGTCAGGCTGTCGGTGAGGTTCTTGGTCTTGTCCGGGTTGACGGTGAGCCGGTGCACCGTGCCGGCGAACATCAGCGGGGACTTGTCCGCGGCGAACACCCTCGGCGCCTTCGCGTCGGTGCGGATCTGCCGGATCGAGGTCTCCGGGGTCAGGCCGGGGGCCAGCACCGCCGGGTCCCAGGAGATGCGCCAGCCGATGGACAGCTGGGTGGCGCTGCCCTTGGTGGTGTAGTCCCAGTCCCGTCCGTCGCCGAAGTTCCATCGGGTCTTGATGTCGAAGGTGGCGTTCCCGGCCGAGTACCGCTGCACGTTCGTGGCGCTCACCTCGACCTTCTTGGCGTTCATATCGCGCAGGGTCCGGCCGATCACACCGCCGGCGATGTCCGGGGACGAGGTGTGGGCGGCAGCGGCGACGGCCTTGCCCTCACCGATCGCAGCGGCGTAGCCGTCGAGCATCTTGTGCACCTCGCCCGCGGCGTCGTCACCGCAGGCGGCGAGCCCGGCTCCGGTCGCGAGCAGGATCGCGGAGGCGAGTGCGGCGACACCGAACCGTGCTCGTCCGCTCCGCCTCACGTCGCCTCCCACGGGCTCGATGCTAGTCATCACACTCGACGGCGGGAGTTTACCTAAACACACGTGGCATCCTTGGGATATGGATCGGCTTGTTCGTTCGGCGGACCGGGCCGCATCGTCGATGCCCGGCGTGCGGTCCCGTCACTGCTTCTCGTTCGGCGATCACTACGACCCCGAAAACACCCATCACGGGGTGCTCTTGGCGTGCAATTCCGAGCAGGTCAGCGCGGGTCTGGGCTTCGACACCCACCCGCATCGGGCGGTGGAGATCGTCACCTGGGTGCTGTCCGGTTCGCTGGTCCACCAGGACAGTGAGGGTCACTCCGGATTGGTCTACCCCGATTTAGCACAGCGAATGAGCGCCGGCACCGGGGTCCTGCACTCCGAGCGCAACGACCGCGCCGTCGACGGTGCCGACGTGCGGTTCGTGCAGATGTGGGTGCTGCCGGACGAGGCGGGCACGCCACCGTCGTACGAGCAGCGCGAGGTCGGCGCCGACCTCACCGGCGGTGCCCTGGTGCCGATCGCCTCGGGCGACCCGGCGCACGATTCCGCGATCCGGATCGGGACCCGCGGCGCCACCCTGCACGCCGCCCGGCTCGCCCCCGGCGCCGTGGTCGAGTTGCCGGAAGCACCCTACGGTCATCTCTACCTCGCGGAGGGCACCGCAGAGGTGGAGGCGGCGGGCGCACTGTCCGACGGTGACTCGCTGCGCACCGCCGGCGATGCCCGGCGGGTGAGCGCCGGGCCCGACGGTGCGCAGTTGTTGTTCTGGGAGATGCACACGCGCCTGGGCGGATGACGCCCGCTGGCGGCCGCCGCTACGGCAGCGGACGCTCCGAGGGCACCACCAGGAAGCTCGGCCGGTTCGGGTCGAGCACCACGTGCTGCGGGGCCAGCCGGGTCTCCGCGGTCACCAGGCCCATCGACATCGACTTGATCAGGTTCAACGCGAAGACGTCCACCCGCAGCCGGTGCCCTGGTTTGAGCACGGCGTCGGTGGCGTGTGCGGCGATGTCGAGCTCGACCACCTCCCCGGGCCGCACCGGACGGCGGCCCGCGAGATCGAGCTCGTAGTACGGATCCACCAGATCGCCGCCCGCGGTGCGGGTGCTGCGGGACTCGTCGATCCGCCGCAGCGAGGTGGTCAACTGACCGGAGCTGATCACCTCGGAACGGCCGTCCGGCGAGACGTCGGTCACCATCACACTCCAGTAGGCGTCCCGCGCGTCCTGGGTGGTGGTCAGACGCAGGTTGATCGGCCCGGAGATCACAGTGGGCGCGGTGACCGGTTTCGAGGTGAAGGTGAGCGCGTTGGTCTCGGCGACCCGGTTGTCCCGGGTGCAGCCGGTCAGCACCAGCGCGCCGAACATGGCCTGTCCGGTGTCGTTGGAGCAGAGGGTGGACAGCCCCGGTCCGACGGTGCGGCGGCCGGCCGTGCGCGGGCGGTCCTTCTGCAGGCTGTTGTCCGACAGTGCCGTCGGCGCCGTGCCCGAGGACTGACCGGAGAGGTACATCCGCTGATACTGCTGGCCGGGCTCGGGGAAGGTCTGGCCCTGCCAGAACCCGCCGCCCTTGCGGTGCACGATCACCGGTGGGTGGCCGTCGATGCCGTTGTCGACGTCCTTGAGCCACTTGTCGAACCAGGCCTTCTGCAGGACGTCGGCGCGGTTGGGCTGGTTCGCCCCACGCATGTCGCCGGTCACCGTGAGGTGGTAGGCGTCGCCCATGATCAGCTTCTTCTTGCTGGGGGGCAGGGCGCTGAGCGCCTTGGGCAGGCGCCACTCGGTGTTGGTGAACAGGTCGTGCCAGCCGCCGAGCGCGAACGTCGGCGTGGTCACCTTCTCCAGCGGGGTGCGGTAGGCGGCGCGGATCGGGGAGTCCTTGGTGATGAGTTCCTTGGTGGCCGGCGTCAGGCCGGCGGCGGTGGGCGAGAAGACACCGGAGAGCAGTTCGGGGAAGAACACGGCGGGGTTCTCGATCCGCTGCTGCAGCCACTTCCAGTCGAAGGTGCCGTTGAGCAACGCGCGGCCGTCCGGAATGAACTTGAGTCCGTTGACGATCGACAGCCACGGCCCGAGGAATCCCACTCCCAGCCCGCCTCCGGGGGCGACGATGTCGGCCACCAGGTCAGCCGAGGGCACCACCGGGAAGAGCGCCTGCAGGCCCTTCGGGTTCTTCGCCGCCACCTGCAGTTGGTTGATCCCGGAGTAGGAGACACCGGTCATGCCCAGGCGCCCGTTGGTCCACTTCTGGGCGCGGACCCAATCCAGGATCTCGACGGTGTCCTGCTGCTCGCGTTCACCGAAGACGTCCCACACTCCCTGCGAGTTGCCGGTGCCGCGGACATCGACGATCACCTGGGTGTATCCGTTGCGCACCAGTTTCGGGTCGACGGTGAAGGTGTTGATCAGCCCGCCGCGCAGCACGTTGCGCAGATCGTCGACGCCCCCGATCGGGGTGCCCGAGAAGTTGAGCAGGTCGAGCAGGTCGATCACCGCGGGCGAGAGGGTCGGCACGTTGAGCGCCAGCGCGGCGAGAGTACTGACCAGCTTCGTGTAGGGCGTCACGTTGACAACGGTCGGGGTGCGGGTCTCGATCGCCCGTCCGGAGTCGTCGGCGGGACGGTAGACGTTGCCGCGCAGCACCGTTCCGTCGGACATGGTGATCGGCACGTCCCATTCGATCGCCATCCGCGGGTACTGGGTGGGACCGTCGTGCGAGGCGATCCACTCCCGGGAGAGCGACGGTGCCACCCCGGCCCCCGGTCCGGCGGGTTCCGCAACCGCCCGGGCAGTGAGGGCCGGGAGGTCCGAGAAAGAGGGGGCGATCACTCCGGCGGTGGCGATCACCGTCGCGACCAGCAGTGACGCTCCGGCCGCGCGCACGCGGTACCAGGTCGGCCTCGTGCCCATATCAATTTCTCCTCTAACTAATCACAGTATTGAAGGCTTACATTAACGCCCATTGTGTTTTAGGTCCCCCTCGACGGCCGATTCGACCCCGCAATCGGAACGAAGTTAGCCTGAGTTCTCACCGGTGCCCGGGCGGTTCGTGCCATGCCTGGCAGGATGGAGCGGTGACTTCCGACCGTGCCCTCGACCTCAGCCACATCGATCCGGCCATCCGGCCGCAGGACGACCTGTTCGGCCACGTCAACGGAAAGTGGCTGGACAGCCATGAGATCCCCGCGGACCGCTCCACAGACGGCGCCTTCTACGCCTTGCGCGACACCGCCGAGGCACGGGTCCGCGAGATCATCGAGCAGTGCGCTGCGACGGCCACGGCCGACCCGGACGGCGATACCGACGCGACCCGTATCGGGAACCTGTTCTCCGGCTTCATGGACACCGCCGCCATCGAGTCGGCCGGCCTGGCGCCGATCGAGGACGAGATCGCCGCGATCCGCGGCGTCGGCGCGCCGCCGGACCTGGCGACGGTGCTGG
Source organism: Tsukamurella serpentis (assembly GCF_054780975.1). NCBI lineage: Bacteria > Bacillati > Actinomycetota > Actinomycetes > Mycobacteriales > Tsukamurellaceae > Tsukamurella > Tsukamurella serpentis. Next base: position 3,346 of record NZ_BAAGVH010000003.1, on the reverse strand, counting down.
GCCGGCTGCAACGCACAGGTGTCGCCGGACTGGTGGGCTACTACGTGGACACCGACGCCAAGCGGTCCGACCGCTACCTGGTGAACCTGGTCCAGTACGGCCTCTCGCTGCCCGACGAGGCCTACTACCGCGAGGAGCAGTACGCCCCTATCCGGGCGCAGTTCACCGAGCACGTGGCCTCTGTGCTGCGCCTGGCATCGGAGCTGCTGGACGGCATCGTCGCCCCGGGGACCGAGGACGAGGCCGCGGCACGGATCCTGGACCTGGAGACCGCGATCGCGGCCGGACACTGGAACGTGGTGGACCGGCGCGACGCCGACAAGACCTACAACCTGCGTACCTTCGCCGAGCTCGACCAGCAGGCACCGGGCCTGCACCTGAGCGCCTGGACCACCGCACTCACCGGCGCCGGCTCCCCCGGCGGCGCCTCCCCGCAGACCACGTTCGCGGAGATGAACCTGCGCGAGCCGTCGTTCATCACGCACGCCGCCGCACTCCTGACCGAACGCCCAATCGAGCAATGGCGCACCTGGCTCGCCTGGCGCGTTCTGCAGACCCGCAGCCCGCTGCTCACAGAAGCCCTGGTGGACGAGCACTTCGCCTTCCACGGCACCGTCCTCACCGGTGCGCCGCAGATCCGGGAGCGGTGGAAGCGCGGCGTCTCACTGGTCGAGCAGTACCTGGGCTTCGCGGTCGGTGAGCTGTACACCGCGCAGCACTTCCCCGCCGAGTCCAAGGCGCGGATGCAGGAACTGGTGGACGATCTGGTGGAGGCCTACCGGCGCCGGATCGCCGACCTGAGCTGGATGACGCCCGCCACCCGGGAGAAGGCACTGGAGAAGCTGGGCAGGTTCACCCCGAAGATCGGCTACCCGGACAGCACGCGGGACTACTCCGCTCTGCGGATCGTCGCCGGCGATCCGGTCGGGAACGTCCGGCGCGGCGAGGCCCACGAGCACGACCGCGAGTTCGCGAAGATCGGCGCGCCGGTGGACCGCGACGAGTGGTTCATGACCCCGCAGACGGTCAACGCCTACTACAACCCGGGAATGAACGAGATCGTCTTCCCGGCGGCCATCCTGCAGCCGCCGTTCTTCTCCCCCACCGCCGACGACGCCGTGAACTACGGCGGCATCGGCGCGGTGATCGGCCACGAGATCGGCCACGGCTTCGACGATCAGGGTTCGAAGTACGACGGGGACGGCAACCTTGCGGACTGGTGGACCGATACCGACCGCGCCGAGTTCGGTGAACGCACCAGCGCCCTGATCGAGCAGTACGACGCACTGACCCCGCGTGAGCTCGCGGACCAGCCGCAGCCGCACCACGTCAACGGCGGTTTCACCGTGGGCGAGAACATCGGTGACCTGGGCGGTCTGGGAATCGCGCTGGTGGCCTACCGGATCGCCCGCGAACGGGCCGGCGGCACCGTCGACGATGAGAGCACCGTCATCGACGATCTGACCGGCCTGCAGCGGGTCTTCTACAGCTGGGGTGAGATCTGGCGCGGCAAGTCGCGCCCCGAGGAGGCGATCCGCCGGCTGGCGATCGACCCGCATTCACCGGCGGAGTTCCGCTGCAACACGATCGTCTCCAACGTGGACGCCTTCTACGAGGCGTTCGGGGTCGGTGTCGGGGATCGCCTGTTTCTGGACCCCGAGCAGCGGGTGTCGATATGGTGAGCGCCTGCCAGTGAGCAGACCGCGACCGAGGGCCGTCCAGAAGCGGGCGCCCCACGCTGCGACCCCGCGCACGACGACGCGGAGAACGGGTAACCGTGCCCCCCTCACGTAAACAGACCACTGAACAGCTGCCCTCGGTGCTCGGCACCGTTCACGAGGCTCCCGAGGTCGCGCTGGAGGAGTTGTCGCTCAGCGACCGCATGGGCGAGATCGCCCGGCTGCTGCGCGAGCAGTCCTCGGACTCGGAATCGGTGCTCACCGCCGCCACTCAGCTCGCCGTCGAGCAGGTTCCCGGAGCGGATTTCGCGAGCGTGACCCTGGTGGACACCAAGGGCCGGATCAGCCATCCGGTCGTGGTCGGCGAGACCGCTCAGAACGTCGCGGACCTGCAACGCGAACTGCAGGAGGGGCCGAGCGTCGGCGCCACCTTCGCCACCTCGACGATGATCATGATCGACGACACCTCCTCCGACGAGCAGTGGCCGCAGTTCAGCAGCGCCGCGCACGCCGCCGGGGTCGGTTCGATCCTCTCCTTCTGCCTGTACGTGCAGAACGAGAGCTACGGGACCCTCGACCTGATGGCCCGCGAGCCGGGCGCCTTCGACTCCGAGTCGGTGTCCATCGGATCGCTGGTCGCGGTGCACGCGGCGGTGGCCTTCTCCGCCGTCCGTGAGAAGGAGCAGATCCGTGCCGCGCTGACCACCCGCGATGTGATCGGTCAGGCGAAGGGCATGATCATGGAACGCTACAAGCTCGATTCCGATGCCGCGTTCCGCCTGCTCGCGCGCCTGTCGCAGGACAGCAACGTGCGTCTGGCCGAGGTCGCCGAGCAGGTCATCGAGGCCGGTCCGGAGTAGGCCCGCACCACCTGCTCGGTGACGACGAAAAAGGTCCGGCACCACCGTTCGGTGGTGCCGGACCTCGTCAGTTCGGCTGCGAGCCGGTCCTACTCGTAGGTCTCGCCGGCTTCCGCCTTGGCGATCAGCGAGGCGGGCGGGGTGAACTGCTCGCCGTACTTGCCGGCCAGGAACTCCGCCTGCTTGACGAACGCCTTCGGGCCGGTCAGCCCCTCGGCGGGCGTACCCGGGCGGCCCTCGTAGCCGTTGATGTACTGCAGAACGCCACCGGTCCAGGCCGGGAAGCCGATCCCGAAGATGGAACCGATGTTGGCATCGGCCACCGAGTCCATGACGCCCTCGTCGAAGCAGCGCACGGTCTCGATCGACTCGATGAACAGCATCCGCTCCTGGAGCTCGGCGAAGTCCGGCTTCACCGAGCCCGACTTGAAGTGCTCCTGGAAGCCCTTCGACAGGCCGGTGCGCTTGCCGTCGGCGTAGTCGTAGAAGCCCGCGCCGTCCTTCTTCGACGGGCGGCCGTTCTCCACCATCCAGTCCACCACGGCGTAGGCGCCGTGCTGCGGCACACTCTGACCCTCGGCCTTGAGTGCGGTCTCCGTCGCCAGACGGATCTTCTGCATCAGGGTGAGGGTGAGCTCATCGGCGAGCTGCAGCGGCGCCGCGGGGTAGCCGGCCTGCTGGCCCGCCTGCTCCAGGTACACCGGATCGACGCCCTCGCCGACGGCCGCGAGGGCCTCGTTGATGAACGTGCCGATGACGCGGGAGGTGAAGAATCCGCGGCTGTCGTTGACCACGATCGGGGTCTTG
>NZ_BAAGVH010000002.1:0-1191695 GCF_054780975.1 Tsukamurella serpentis | reverse complement strand
TGGACTCCTCTCCTGTAGCAACGACGCTACAGATCAGGTGTCCGGAGAACCGGGGCAAGCTCCATCATCAACACAGCCGCATCAGCGGCATGACACCGAAACTGTCTCTATCGGTGCAGCAGTCCCCACGGTCAGTCCGGGCATCGCACCGGCGAGCTGATCGATCAGCCTTTGACCGAGCGGCGTCTCAATGCCGACCAAGTAGCGGCATCGACCGTCGAGCTGCCACTGCTCGAATACCACGAGCGGCGTTTGGTGACGCCACCCCAGACGCGGACGTGATGCCAGCGGTCGGATCAGTGAGGCGACATGCTCGAGCGCGATTCCTCGGGGAGGAACCAGTTCATGCCAGTGGATGGTGCCGGTCATCGTGTCTCCTCATGACCAGGGGCTTCAGGCGACTTGTCGTCGGTGTCCTGTCGGGCCATCGCCACGATCGCCCGTGCAATTTTTCGGAGCGCGTGGATAGCGTCAACGTCCCCAACCTGACGACGGATGCCCGTAATTCGTACCGACCGATCATCGGTACTGTCCTGTGGTTGCTGCTGCATGTGGTGTCCCTCCTTCCTGGACGAGCGCGCCAGTGGTATGTGACCGAAGGCGCACTGAAGAACGGCTAGGGGCGATCGCCCCGGCCATCCAGTGGTGTTGATAGTGATGTCGAACCTGACACGGTCATCGAAAGACGATGTGCGGGTGGGGGTTCGAAGTGCCCCCGCATCTACTGCCTACTATGGGGGCACGTGCTGCCCCCGTCAATGCTGATTGTGCATTCCACATCACCGACCGGCGCCTCGCGCCAGATGGTGAAACACACTGGATATAAATGTATTTGATCGTTGTGCCGACGACATCGAGTCAGCGACGACGGCCACCGAACCACAGACGGTAGATGACCAGCATGACGAGTAGTGGCACTATGGCCGGCAGCACTGGCTCGATGACCAGCCAGCCGATACGTACCGCCACGGCGATGGCCACCACCCCCAGAGCAAGCCCGAAGAGCTTGCCCGGGAGCGGCACCGGCTCACGATCCGCCATGATGATCACGCCGTGGCTCAGTCGGAGGTGTTCCGTGCTCTTGCCGTGCCACCCGCAGCATTTCGGCCAATGCGAAGTGGGTCATCGCCCGCAAACTCTGCTCGGCGCGATACTGCTCACGACGAATCAGCAGCCGTCGACGATGAACAGCGAGCAACCGTCTGCGCTCCGCCCTGGCTGACACCACCGCGACGGCGGCGACAGCGGCTGCGACGACGAGCGTTGCCCCGAGCAGGAGCAGTGACGTGTTCATCGGGTGACCCGCCGTACGCGTTGCGCTGTGTCAACGACGACTTCGGCACTCTGAAGCGCCGTCAGATCAGCGATGGCCGCCAGCCGCCCCGACGCATGCGGTGCCATCTGCGCCAGCGTGACCTCAGCCTGCGACAACTGTGCCGTGGCGATGAGTGCCGCCGTACCGACGTGGTTGACCGCGCGGATGCTCTCCTGCTGAATCTCCACCTCAGCGTCGATGCGAGCGAGTTTGCAGGTTGTGTCGGCGTGGATCGTTGCGAGGTTCCGGTTAACGGATCGCGCTGTTCGACCTGACCACTGCATACCTGCTGGTTCGGATGTCCGGCGGGGTTGGATGTTGCTGGCCATGGGGAGTCCTTCCGTAGGTGTCGGCTCGGTGTGAGCGACTGCGACCCACGCTCCCCGGATGAAGCCCTAGCCCGATAGGTCAAACAGACCCCAGAATGTGGACATGGCAGTAGACACCGACGATCTGGTGCTCGCGCAGCTTCGGAAGTTGCGCGAAGGGCCGGGGTTGACGACCGACCGGCTCAAGCAGTCGGGCGCGGTGATGTCTGCCCTCGCCACCAGCGACCCCGTTGTCGCGCGTGCACGGCTCCTCGAAGTGATTGATGGCCTGGATGGTGCGGAGCATGCGGCAGCGTTGAAAGTTGACTTCGGGATCAACCTCGCGGCACTGCTACGACGCGAACCGGTGTCACGTGAGCACGACCTCCTCGGCGACAGGCGGAGCGCCTACAGCCAGGTGGTCAAACGCGACGTGAAGACCCTCGGGCGTTGGTCTGATCGAGCACTTGGCGAAGTCAGAAGCCAGCTACTCGCTGATACTTTCACTGGACACCTGTACGTGGTTGCAGCCGTGAAAGATCTTGTCGTTAAGGGGATCACCCTGATACAAGAGGACGCCGAGCAGAGTGGCGGCGCGACGAAGAGGCGAAGTTTCGACTACGCGAACCCATCAACGGAGCCGTCGATTCCTGCGCTGATATATGGGTATCCGCGTGACTGGCGTCCCGAGTCGCTGACTCTCGCCGTCAGCTTTCTGGGCGACTATCGGCCATATGAAGTGTGGGCGTGCGTGGCCAAGAATTTTTTTGAAGCGACCTTCGGTAGGGCCCGACGTCAGCTTACCTCGGGGGATGCAACCGCAACTTGCAGATTTGATCGACCGAGGGCCGACAGGTTGTACGTAATCTCTTGGGAGTGGTTACCCTTGAGGTATGAAGCCCGAGTGGTTTCGCCGCCAGTTTAGTGCAGGAACTTGCAAGAAGTCCTCGCTTGCCGAAGTCAGGAGAGTACGCCAAAGAACGCTAGGAAACCCAGCGTTACATTTGCTACCACGAGAATCATTCCTGCGGGTGATAGCTTGAGCTTGTACCACCCGCGATATACTGACGGGCTGATACATAGAATTAGTGTCACGAGCCCCACTGCAACCGCAAGTATCGCTGTGTACCAGAAGAGAAGCGCTTTTGAGGAGAGCTTGTCGAACACCATAAAGGGAATGATTAGCGCTGGAAGCGAGATTATTATAGTGGTTACTTCGCGCTCGATCCCGTACACTGATCTAAAGGTATCCTCATCCAGCCCCTCGACCTTTAGCTCTGCTACGGTCGTGCCCGCGAGAATCGTTCCGCCAGGCTTTCCGTCGGCACGTAGAATGGCGAAATGTCCTAGCTTCGCGTTTAGAATGTCGCGTATTCGGGAATCCGTAGTTTTCGCCACCAGCGCTCCCATCCACGCACTTATTAGCTGAGAGAGAGCAGGAGTGAAGAATACGAATGCAGGATCCCAAGCTTTCATTCGCTCGGCACCGGACAGTCGAATACTGATGGGACGAATACCCCAGACTGCCGTGGCGCGTAGTCATCGAAGCTATACTGGTATGTCGTCCTCAGAGTGTGAGTTGCAGACTTGCACGAGTCGGGGATGTGGTGATCGATATCAAACAGCAGAGGCTTCTCTTTGCCGTCCTTTATCTCTTCCAGAGTGAAGCTCGCCGACTCAAGAATTGGGGACGAACTTGAGCTCGTGGTCAAGAGTGTTCTCGAATTGTCGACGTTGTATACATCCACTAGAACGCTGCGCATAGCCGTGACCTTGATAGTCACATCCTGCCTGATAGATGTAGATTCGGCACTTGCAGGCTTCGTCGCGTAGGAAATTTTGAGCGTAACTTTGGGGGCGACGGGATTGTCGAAAAACTTTCGCCAAATTCGAGTCATGCGATCATCACTTCACATTCAGGACTAGCGCTTGGAACGCGGATTTCGGTGCGCTGTAAGCATTGTCGCGTACTTTCCTATCATCGGAGATGCAGAATGTGATACAACGTATGATAACGTCTTGGCGTCCGCGGCTTCAGTGATTATAGAGACCTCGCCTAAGTCCGGATTAGATGTTTCGCTTGCCGAAGGGGTTCGCGACCAAAAGAAGAGTCGCGAAGCACGCCTTACGATTACGGATTCCATCACGTCCCCGTGCGCATACGCGAGCTTTACAAGCTCGTCTATCGATTCAGTTTCGATTTCTTCTCCATCCGTCATACGCACATCGATTTGAGATGCCGCCTCCCCCTCAGTAACTGTGATAACCGTATGCAGTAGCCGCATGAGTCCATCCCGTTCACAGGTCCACGCTGCTGAGACAAGTCTGTCTTCAAAGTGGCTCGCGTAATATTCGCTATGTCCGCCCTCGGCGATGAAGTCCCGCGATCCCTGCTGGCCAACGAAATTGAGTTCGCTCATATTGCGATCCTCGTAACAGTGCAGCCGTCTGCCGCCATCAAGGATAAACATATTCCCGTCCACGACGGTGATGATGTGCCTACCTTTCGGTAGAGGATCGGGGAGACGGAATCCTTCCATAATGTGCATGATCTTGATCGCTTTTCCAGTCTGTGAATCCCTGCAGGATTCAGGAACGACTGCGCTGGTCCGGATCTGTCCAATGCCAAGATCTCGTGCGTTCTGGCGTTGTCCCGCGGTGCGCCCGATAACAGACTTCTTTTGCAGTAGCAGTATGCTTCCGCCAGAACTTGATACAGCTGTTGGAGACAGGTCGGTAACCAAACGTTCCTCCCGGTACCCCATCCTTTTGAGGATTGTGTCTGGTCGCGGCGAAGCCGCATACCTAAACTTGAGTGTTGCCACACTGCATCCCTTGGGTGATTTCGGTCTTCGACAGATTGGCGGAGATAGTAGCAGGCTGTGCGAATCCCTCGGCTGGGTGCCGAGGTCACTGTGTGCTTCTGCCTGATTTCCGAAGGGGGTGTTGACATAGATAGTAGCTTAGCCTCAGTAACCATTATACCTTAACCTTAGCCTTTGTAAACATGCGGCGGCTGCAATAGACGGCTGATCGCCATCAGGGCGGTACGGCATCTGGCTTCCTCCGTTCACTAGTCGCTCCATGTGTGCGGGCGAGAAGTCAAGTGTGCGTGGCTTAATCTCTGTTGTCCACACGGCAGACAGCTCGGAGAGCAACGCTGCGCTTCGGATACGGACCATGAGTGGCCCCCCCTTCTGTGTGTCTAGACGAAGAGTTTCATGGGTTAGTGCTACTTCTCAAACGAACACGCCGCTCTACGTGCATAAAGACACGGATGTAACTTCCCTGAACCTTGAAAGATTCGGTGTGTACGAGTTACGGCACGGGAGGTGCGGACGTTCGCTCTATATCCAGTACCCACACCATCGCCACACCGGAATCGGGCATCAACCACCCATCCAGCGCCACCGACACCGTCCGGTCAGGCACCGTCTCGGGCATGTTCATGAACCGTGGCCGCTTGCTGCTCGGGAAGAACGGCAGCACCCGAACCTGCTCGATCGGCGCATCGGTGTAGTCCAGCTCCACAGCCAGTCCGCGGCTTGGCTGCTCGATGTCGATGTTCAGCAGGTGCCCGTGCTGCCTGGTGAGCGTGCGGTAGGTGTACGAGATGACCACTGGCTGAAGGCGTTCGACGGCTGCTTCGCCGATCTCTACCGTGTACGTCTGGCTGCGGCCGTGAGTACTGCGCCGGATCGGCCGTTCCTCGCCATCAACGGTGAAGCGCACCAGCTCGAAGGCTTCGCGGTCACCACCGTCGAGCGTGCCGTCTGGCCGGAAGTACCACGCTGATGTGTTGCCGCCGTCTTCGACCGCGTCGCGATAGGCGCTCTCGTCGGATACGCAGGTGAAGTGACGAATCGAGTGTGCTGGGGTGACGGTGTACTCCCAGGTGGTGGTGACGACGAACATCGGAGTCGTGGGCATGGGGCGACCTCCGGTCGCCCCACTAGGTATACCTAGTGGCGATAGATGCAACGACACTCGTGTGTCGAACCAGCGCTCGGTGGATTGCACCGCCTGGTCGCGGATGTCCTGATACAGCTCACGAGCGAACTGTTCGTCCTCGAGCCGGATGGCCAGGCTGTTCTCGATGATGGTGTCGAGCGTGGCCGGCGTTGCCACCCGTGCCAGTTCGCTCGGTTCGAATGCGAATCCCTCGATGACCGCCCGGCGCATCTCGGGAGCCTCTTCGCGGATGATTCGACGGAATCGCTCATCGTCGGCGGCGTCCTTGTCGCGGCTCATCTGGGCGTCGATGAGGATAGCTAGCGCCGCACCGAAGAGTCCGGCGGCCGTCTCTGCCCAGACGAATCCGCGAAGCGCTGCAAACGCTGGCGTTGTGTCAACCAGGGTGCTGAACCACGCGACGCCGATCGACGCCACGATGAGCACAACCGCCAGGAGCAGGCGTTTGACGTGCACGATTCGGTTGAGCAGGTCTTGCATATTCAAATTTAGTGTAACAAATAGCTCGTGGTTTGGATAGACAGAAGCGGCGGTGCACCACGTAGGTGCACCGCCGCTTCTATGTGACGCTCACGGGTCAGTTCCCGCCGCCACCGAGTACCACGTTGCCGCCGCCTCCCATTGCCCTCACCTCCCGCCGCGTGGAGCTGCCCACCGAACTGGGGCGCGTCCCAGTATCCTAAATTGGGATACTGGCGGGCGCAAGGTGGGCTGACCTGTGTGGAGAAGTCGATCCATACCGCCGAGTACCAGCGCCTGTGTGCGCTGCTTCGGCAGCTTCGGGTCGATGCCGGTCTCACCCAGGTACAGGTGGCCGAGCGACTTGGCGAGCCGCAGTCGTTCGTGTCGAAGTATGAGTCGGGGGAGCGACGGCTGGACGTGATCGAGCTGAAGCACGTGGTGGAGGCGCTGGGGAACACCATCGGGGGCGTTGCGGAGACGCTCGGCTGGGCGCACTAATGTCTTGGGTTGTGCCGAAAATTCCGAATGATGATCGAAACGGCTACCAGCGTACGTGAAAATGCGTTATATTACCTGCAGAATATGAAGCAATTGGGGGGCGTATGATCACCAGAATCGTCATTAGAGGCTATAGAATATTCAAAGAATTTGAGTTCGAGCCAAATGCTGGAATGAACCTCCTTGTTGGTGGAAACGAAGCCGGTAAATCGACATTACTGGAAGCGGTGAGTCTGGCGCTGACGTGTAGGTTGAACGGGCGATGGGCGCAGGACGAACTGAATCCGTACTGGTTCAACCAGGCGGATGTCGAAGCGTATTTTGACGCGGTCGATTCCGGAACCCCGTCGCTACCACCCGAGATTTATATCGAGCTATACTTGACAAGCGAGGATGACGACCTTCAGCCGTTGTTGGGCGTTCACAACTCTCGTCAAGAGAAGGCGCCCGGGGTTCGTCTTCATATTGCACCTTCGCCAGAATATTCCAGCGAGTTCTCAGACTATATAAGCAACTCCAATCGGCCGAGAATTCTTCCGACGGAGTGGTACGCGGTTGACTGGCGTAGTTTCGCCGATGAGAAGCTCGGGCGACGCCCTAAGCATCTGGGGGTCGCTGTAGTCGATTCTAGGACGATCCGATCGACTGCCGGGGTCGATTATCATACGCGCGAGATGCTGACTGACTTCATCGAGCCGAGGGAGCGAGCAGCTGTGGCTGTCGCACATCGAAGCGCTCGGCACTCAATTACCACCGCGACGCTCGCACCCATCAATGATCGCATTGCTGAGGCGAGCGAAGCGTTGCATGACCGGAAGATTGGCCTCCATATGGATCAGTCTTCGAGTGCATCATGGGAAAACAGCATCGTTCCACAGGTAGCGGATATCCCGTTTGTGATGGCCGGTCAAGGCCAGCAAGTCGCGATCAAGGTGGCGCTTGCGATGAATCGATCGTTGGAATCGACCAGGTATGTCCTAGTGGAAGAGCCTGAGAATCACCTCTCTCATACAAGCATGACAAAACTCGTCTCGCGTATCGAGGAGCTCGCTGGTGGACGTCAAGTGTTCCTTACGACGCACAGCTCGTATGTCTTGAATCGGCTTGGTCTGGATAAGCTTGTTCTTCTGCACGCGGGCTCTTTGGCGAAGTTTGACTCTCTGCCTGCTGATACCGTGAAGTATTTCAAACGGCTATCGGGCTACGACACCCTACGCCTTGTCCTCGCAGACAAGGTCGTACTTGTTGAAGGTCCCTCCGATGAGATGGTTTTCGAGCACGCATTTCGTTCTGTGAATGCTGACAAGACACCCATCGAGATGGGGGTCGATGTAATCTCGATGGCGGGTGTGTCGCTTAAGCGCGGGTTGCAGCTGTGTGCCGCTTTGGGGCGCCAAGCTGCAGCAATTCGAGACAGTGATGGGAAGCCGCCTGAGCACTGGAGGAAACCGCTGTCCGAACTGCTGCAGGACGGACTACGTGAGGTATTCATAGGCGATCCGATTGATGGCGCGACACTTGAGCCCCAACTCTTAAAGGTTAATGGTGAGGGAGCGATCCGCAAGATATTGGGCATCGACGAAACCGCTAATGTGGTTGAGTGTATGACTTCAGATAAGACGGATTGGGCTTTGAAGTTGGATGAGTCCAGTGAGGCGGTGGAGTATCCGCCGTATCTGCTTAGCGCAGTGAAGTTTGTGTCATGAACTCGGCGGTGCTTGCAGTTGCTGGTTCCCGAAAGACACAGTCGATCGTAGACGCGTGCGCAGGTGGGCCTCGTAATCGTCGTCGGCTCGTTATAAGCTACACTCTATCTGGGCAGCGCGATTTAGAGAGACGTCTTGCTGCTGCCTGCGATCCCGGGTGCGTTCCTGAGGTATCCGGTTGGTATTCGTTTCTGTTGAATCATTGGGTCAAACCGTTTCTTCCTCTCAAATATCCCGGGCGTAGGCTTGGGGGACTGAACTTTGACGGGGAGCCACTTAAGAATTCGCAAGGGGTTGTGATCGCGAAGGGGGAGGACAGGTTTCTTGACTCTGAGTCTCGCGTGTACAAGCGATTTCTGTCTAAACTAGCGATCGATGTTGCTGAGGTTGCCGAAGGAACGGTCGTAAGTCGTATCGGACGGATATACGACGAAATATATTTCGACGAGGTGCAAGATATGACGGGGTACGACCTCGACATACTCGAACGACTTCTTTCGTCAGCATGTTCCGTCCGCCTCGTGGGTGACATACGCCAGTCGGTGTTCGATACCAATCCGCAGGATCCCCGTCACCGAAAGTATCGAGGCATAAAGATGCTTGACTGGTTCCGCGAACAAGCATCTGCGGGCCGATTAGAGCTGTCCTTCTCCTCTGATACGTGGCGCTCAGTTCAGCCTATCGCGACATTCTCTGATTCGATATTCGACCCCGCCTTGGACTTTCCTCAAACGATGTCGAGACAGAGCCGGGCTTCAGCGCATGACGGTGTGTTCGCCGTAGCTACCCGACATCTCGAAGAGTACCTCGATGCGTACAGTCCGGCCTGTTTGCGCGCTTCGGTTAGCACGCCAGTGCCAGAAGGTGTTGCAGCTATGAATTTCGGAGTTTCGAAAGGGGGAACGTTTGATCGGGTTGCCATCTTTCCGACCAGCGGCATCCGTTCGTTTCTTGCCAGCGGGAAACTGCTGGCTCCGAAGGCGGCATGTGGACTGTATGTCGGTGTCACGCGAGCAATCCATAGTGTTGCCTTTGTCGTGGATAGGCCCGACAAGTGCTCGTTGCCGGTGTGGGTTCCACTCAGCGACGCTTAGCGCGTGTCGGAGCTTGAGCTGTGGCCTTCGACCAGCGTCGTCAGAATCGCTGCTGTCGAGGTGTCCAGGTTCGAAAGCCACCCCGTTGGCTCCGCAAGTAGGAGCATTTCAGGCGTGGTTTCTGCGGAGTCGATGACTCTCCCTGCCCGCCCGCTCCTAATCGAAGCCGGGTGACGCTGCTCGAGCAACGACAACGCGTAGGCAGCCTTCAGTTCGACCACCGAAACACTGTAAGATAACCCCATGTCTGAGCTCTCCCGCCGTCGCGTCCTGATTCCTGTCACCGTCGCTTGCCTCCTCTTGGTCGTGAGGGGCGCGCTTCAAGAATTCCGCGCAGGAAACGTCGGCTGGGGAATCGCTTTCGTGGTCGGAGTGGTGGTGGTCGTGACCGCCTGGATCGTGGACGCGATCCGCGACGCTCGCGCCTCGAACACGGAACCGCCGCACACCACGTAGCCGTATGCCCTGTTTCGCACCAGTCGCTCACAGGAACGGCTTCCAGAGATAACGAGACCGAAACGCATCGTCGTTAGCGTTGCCGCATTTCCCCGCATCCAGGGGACGCACGAAAGGCAACCGGCATGGCGATCGATGCTGCGTCACACGACGCGACCGACAGGGAACCGACCTGGGACGAGTTGGGGTACCACCAGCGTCTCGCGAACGAGGATCTCGCGCCGCTGCGCAAACAGACCTGGGGTTCGTACAACATCTTCGCGTTCTGGATGTCCGACGTGCACAGCGTGGGCGGTTACGTCACGATGGGCGCACTGTTCGCCCTGGGCCTGAGCGTCTGGCAGGTGTTCGTGTGCCTGATCGTGGGCATCGTGATCGTGCAGTTCTTCACGAACCTGGTCGCCAAGCCGAGCCAGCAGGCGGGTGTGCCGTACCCGGTCGCGAGCCGGATGTCCTTCGGGATCTTCGGTGCCAACATCCCGGCCATCATTCGAGGTCTGATCGCGGTCGCCTGGTACGGCGTGCAGACGTTCCTGGCTGCGGAATCGCTGAACATCGTCTTCCTCAAACTCTGGCCCGGCCTCGCGCCGTACGCCGACGTCAGTCAGTACGGCTTCCTGGGGCTGTCCTACCTCGGCTACGTCAGCTACTTCATCCTGTGGGTGCTGCAGGCCGCGCTGTTCTGGCGCGGCATGACGGTGATCCGGAGGTTCATCGACTGGGCCGGCCCGGCGGTCTACGTGGTCATGCTCGCCATGTGCCTGTACATGCTCTACAAGGTGAACTGGAAGGTCGATCTGAACCTGTCCACGAGCTCCCTGCACGGCACGGCGCTCATCGCGACCATGTTCGCGGCCATCGCCGCAGTCGTCTCCTACTTCAGTGGGCCGATGCTCAACTTCGGTGACTTCTCCCGGTACGCCAAGAGCTTCGATGCGGTCAAACGCGGCAACCTGCTTGGACTGCCCCTGAACTTCATCGTGTTCTCGCTGTTGACGGTGCTGATCGCCGCGGCGACCAAGCCGCTGTACGGGGAATTGATCACCGACCCGATCAAGACGGTGCAGCGGATCGACACCACCTTCGCCATTCTTCTCGGTGGTCTCACCTTCGTGGTGGCGACGGTGGGAATCAACATCGTCGCCAACTTCATCAGCCCCGCGTTCGACTTCTCGCACGTTTCGCCGCAACGGATCTCGTGGCGGATGGGCGGGATGATCGCAGCAGTCGGATCGGTGCTGCTGACGCCGTGGAACTGGTATGCCAACGACGAGGCGATCTTCTGGACTCTGGGCATCCTGGGCGCTCTCATCGGTCCTTTGTTCGGCATCCTGATCGCCGACTTCTACGTGGTCCGCAAACAGCAGATCGTCGTCGACGATCTGTTCACCGTCGATCCCCAGGGCGCGTACTTCTACAAGAACGGCTACAACCCCATCGCCGTGTACGCGGTGATCATTTCCGGTGCTCTCTCGCTGGCATCGGTGATCGTGCCGAAGCTGGCTTCCGCCGCGGATTGGGTACCCAAGTACAGCTGGTTCATCGGTTGCGGAGCGGGCTTCGTCGCCTACATCGCTCTGGCCGCGGTGCTCGGGATGCCCGGATCGATGATCGGCAAGAACGGATCACCCGAGGCGGTAGTGAGCGGCACGACTCCGTCGCAGTGAGGGTTGATATGCACATCGGCACTCCAGCACGATCATGTCGTGCCCGAGATCACCACGACGACGCTACTGCTCCTGCTGCTCGCGGCCCTCGCCGCCGGCTGGGTGGACTCGGTGGTGGGCGGCGGCGGCCTGATCCAATTGCCCGCGCTGCTGATCGCGTTCCCCACCGCGGCACCGATCCACCTGCTCGCGACCAACAAGATGGCGTCGATCGCCGGGACCACCGCCAGTAGTGTCACCTTCTGGCGCCGCGTACGCCCAGACCCGAGGACCGCGCTCGCGCTCGCGGCACCCGCCTTCGCCGGCGCGATCGCAGGAGCGGTGATCGCCTCGCACATCCCCCGTGAGGCCTTCAACCCGATCATCTTGGCCGCTCTCATCGTGGTCCTCACCTACACGCTGCGCCGGCCCGACCTCGGCGGTGAGACCGACCTGCGGCACCGTGGCCACCGTCACCTCGTCACGGCCGGGGTGGCGGGGTTCGCACTCGGGGTCTACGACGGTGCCCTCGGCCCGGGAACCGGATCGTTCCTCGTCTTCGCCATGGTCGGGCTGATGGGCTACGCCTTCCTGGAGGCGTCGGCGAAGGCGAAGGTCGCAAACCTCGCGACGAACCTCGCCTCACTCGTGGTCTTCCTGCCGCAGGGCGCCGGGTTCTGGAAGCTCGGCGTCGCCATGGCGTGTGTCAATGTGGCCGGTGGTTACCTCGGTGCCCGCACCGCGGTCGCCAGGGGCAGCGGCTTCGTCAAAGTGGTGTTCCTGGTGGTGGTCTCCGCGTTCATCTGCAGGATCGGCTACGACGTGGTGATCCAGTTCACGCGCAGCTGAGCGGTTTGCGTTGCACCCCATGGCTCGCCGTAAAATGCGTCAGTGAGTGAAGCAGCCGCGCCCCCCGAAGACCCGATCGACCTCGAGGCCTGGCGCAGCGCCAACGAACTCTCCTTCCCCTTCTCCGACGCGCTCGATCTGTGGGCGGATGCGGCCCACGACGCACTGGTCGAGCTCGCCGGCCGGTACGGCGCTTTCATCAGTTTCGCCGAGCTCGCTGCCCGCGCGCAGGCGGAGACGGGTATCGCGACCCGCGCCCCGGTGCGCACCTGGATCACCGCACTGCAGCGCCGGATCACCGACCGCTGCCAAGCCGCCGGGGAGCCCCCGCTGGTGGCGCTGATGGTCGCGCACGATCACACCGTCGGTGAGGGCTACGCCTACGCGGTCGCCGCGGCCGGCCTGCCCGCCGCGCCGAACCTCGATCAGCACGCCGCCGCCGCCCGGTTCGCCTGCTACCTGCACTACGGGGCGACGATGCCCGCCGGTGCCGGCCCGCAAATGACCCCGAAACTGGAGGAAGCGCGACGGGTGGCAGCCGCCCGCGCCGCGAAGGTCCGGCCGGTGAAGGCGCCGTCGAAGGGTCGTGTGGTGAAGGCCCGTCCGCTGGAGAAGCCGAGCGCGGCCCGTACCCCGTCGGTCCGCGAGGCGAAGGCCCCGGCCAAGCCCGAGCCGCGTCCGGCGAAGCTCTGCCCGAACTGCTTCACCCAGCTCGCTGCGACCGGGGACTGCGGCTTCTGCTGAGCCGGGCAGGCAAGATGGACGGATGCAGGGTCGAGTAGCGCCGCTCACCGGACTGCGGGCCGTCGCGGCCGCCGCGGTGTGCCTCACGCACGCCGCCTTCGGAACCGGTCACTACACCGACGACTTCGTCGGCCACCTCTGGGCCCGGCTGGAGATTGGGGTACCCGTCTTCTTCGCGCTCTCCGGCTTCCTGCTGTTCCGCCCGTGGGTCCGCGCCCTGCTCGACGGTGCCCAGGAACAACCCGGTCTGCGCCGATACGCCTGGCATCGGTTCCGGCGAGTGGTGCCGGCGTACTGGATCGTGGTGGTCGCCGTCTACGCGCTGGGCCTGGTGCGACCCGAGCCGAACCCCTCCGGCGCCGGCATCGACGGCCTGCTGCGCAACCTCACCTTCACCCAGATCTACGGCTTCGGGCACCTGCGTGTGGGACTGACCCAGGCGTGGAGCCTCGCCGTCGAAATGGCGTTCTACCTGGTACTTCCTCTGTTCGGATGGGTGCTCACGGCCGTGCTGTGCCGGTACCGGTGGTTGCCCGGCCGACTGCTCGCGGGCCTGGCGGTGCTCGCTGCGATCTCACCGGTGTGGATCCTGATCGCCCCCGACATCGAGCTGACCGCCCGGATGTGGCCGCCGGCGTACCTGTGGTGGTTCGTCGGCGGCATGGCCCTGACGGTGGCCGAACCGCTGGTCCGGCGCTGGCCGACCTGGGCGACCCCGGCGTGCCTGAGCGTCGCGGTAACCGGTTTCATCGTCTCGGCTCTCCCGGCTATCGGCGGCCCGCCGACGATGGTGCCGCAGAGCGTGTGGGAGGCGCTGGTGAAGTCCGCCTTGTACCTGTTGATCGCCACCGCCCTGATAGCACCGCTCGGCCTGGCGCCGCAATCCCGCTCGTGGTACCACCGGATCCTCGGCAGCCGCCCGATGGTGTGGCTCGGCAACATCTCCTACGAGTACTTCCTGGTGCACCTGATCGTGATGGACGTGATGCTGCTGGACGTCTTCGGGTGGCCGATGTTCACCGGGAACATCCCGATCGCCTTCCTCGCGACCTCGATCGTGAGCGTTCCTCTCGCGTGGGCGCTGCGCGCCGCCCTCCCCTTCGGGGATGATGGGGCACGAAGGAACCGGATCACGGCGAGGGGGTGAGGCGATGACGGAGCCGGAGGTGCACGTCGAAGCACCGGTGCGGCGGTGGTGCGACGCCCGGGCCATCCCCATGCCCCGCCGGGAGCTGTCCGACGAGGCCGCGCTGCTGATCGCCGCCGGGCACCTCTCGCCGTCGGGCCGTGAAGCGGTGCTCAACCGGTTCGACACAGAACGCGCTTTCCCGGACATCGGCGGTTACGCCAAGCTGCGCAGACTCAGCCGGATCGCCGAACACGAACGCACGGACAGCCCTGCGGGCCTGCCGGACGCATCGGGCTACGCCGATCCGCCCAACCCGTTCCAGCAGGCCAAGGCCGCCGCGGAATCGGTCCGCGCCGCCGATGCCCGTCGTAAGCTCGCCGGATTCCGTCACGCCTTCACCTTGAACCGGCTGTCCTTCGCAGCCGGGGTGCGTGCGGTCCGCCGTGCCCGAAAGGACGCCGTACACCTCGACCTGGACGAACGTGACGCCCTGTTCGACGCCCTGTGCCTGACCCCGCTGCCGGTCACTCCATCAGCCGCGGCGGTGGCGGCACGCACCGTCGCTCGGGTGGCCGGCCCGGTGCTGCGGCTCGCCCCCCAGGTCGCCGGATGGGTCGACGGGCACGGCGCCCCCGACGAGCGGCTGCTGATCTTCGAGGACCGCTACGACGTCCTGCTGTTCGTGGCGGGCCTGGTGTACGACAAGGTCACCTATTCCCGGTCGGTCAGTTCCGGTGAGTTCGACGAGCAACTGATGCAATTGGACCTGCCCACCGACCTGGTGCAGATCTCCGCCGATGTGGCGGCGCTCCGTGCGGTCTGGGGACAATTGCGGTACGCCCCCGGTCTCGCCGACGGCACCCGCTCCGGTGAACTCGACAAGGTGTGGGACGAGCTGGTCGAACGGGTCACCGCACTCACCCGCGTCGGCGATCTGGTGGACGTGGCCGATTCCCGCCGCCCCAAACGCATTTCGGTGGAATCGATCGACCAGCAGATCCACGAACTGGTGCTCCGCTCCGGAGAACGGGAGATCTCCACACAGAGCGCCCATCGGATTGCAGGCCAGATCCTCGGGGCGCGAGGCGAACTCGGTTCTCGGCGCGCCCTCACCAACGGTGATCGTCAGGTGCCACCGGAAGCCCGGGAGCTCCCTGAAACCGAACCCGCTCAGTCGCGGGACCAGGACGCCAGGTAGGACTTCTCATCGTCGGTCAGCCGGCGCAGACTGCGAGCGCCGATGTCTACCACGGCCATCTGGGTGGTGGCCAGGATCGCCGGTTTCGACTCCGTTGCAGCGTCTTTCGAACGTACCTCGTATCCGATGGTGAAGTCCACGCTGCGGTTCCCGGCGATGTACATGCCCACCTGTACCGGTGAATCCTCGTGGTACAACTGCGCCTTGTACTTGATCGCCACATCGGCGATGAACGCGCTCTTGATCAGCGGGGCGTACTTCTCGCCGGCGGAGAGGAGCCACTGGATCCGGGCCTCCTCCAAGAGGGTCACCATGCGCGCGTGATTGACGTGCCCGAGCGCGTCCATATCCGACCAGCGCACCGGAACATGTGCGGTGAAGGCGAATTCGTGCTTCCCGAGACTCACCGGTCACCGTCCTCGCCCCACCGGGTTGCGAACGCGAGGAAGGCGTCGTTCTCCTCGGCGACGGTGATCGTGACACGGACGCCGGCACCGTCGAAGCCCCGCAGCAGCAGGCCCGCATCGGCGGCATCGGCGGTGAAGCGCATCGACTCGTCACCCAGCGGTAGCCACAGGAAGTTCGCCTGCGACGGCGGTACGTCGAAGCCCGCTGCCCGCAGCGCATCGCGGACACGAACACGCTCGGCGACAACGGACTCGGTGCGGGCGAGAAGCTCCTCGCCGACACGCAGCGAGGCGATGGCCGCGGCCTGCGCGGGCGCGCTCACCGAGAACGGCAGGTGCACCCGGGTCAGAGCGGTGATCAGCTCGGGGTCGGCGATCGCGTAACCCACCCGCATCCCGGCCAGGCCATAGGCCTTCGAGAAGGTACGCAGCGCGATCACGTTCCGGTACCGGGAGATCAGCGCGGCACCGTCGATGCGCTCACCGGTGAGATCATTGGGCCGGTGGTACTCGTAATAGGCCTCGTCGAGAGCGACGATCACGTGCGGGGGCACCGCCGCCAGGAAGTCCTCGAGCTGCTGCTGCGAGACGGTGGTTCCGGTGGGGTTGTTCGGATTGCAGACGAACACCAGGCGCGTGCGGTCGGTGATCGCCGCGGCCATCGCATCGAGATCATGGGTGAAATCGTCGGTCAGCGGAACCTGCACCGGAACCGCGCCCACCACCCGCGTGATGATCGGGTACGCCTCGAAGCTGCGCCAGGCGAAGACGACCTCATCGCCGGGACGGCAGGAGATCTGCACCAGGTCCTGGCACAGGGCCACTGAACCGCAGCCCACGTGCACCTGCTCCTCGGTGGTTCCGGTCAGCTTCGCCAGTTCGACCCGCAACGCGGAAGCTCCGTTGTCCGGGTACCGGTTCGCGTGCCGCAGAAGCTCGGTGAGCGCGGACGCCACCGCCGGCAGCGGCCCCTCCACCACTTCGTTGGACGCGAGTTTGATGGCGCCGGGCACCGTCCGCCCCGGAACGTACGCGGGGAGGGCGTCGAGATCGGAGCGGATGCTCAGCTGTGTGGAGCGGTTCTGCGATGGGGTGGCCACGTGGCCAGGGTAGACCGGCGGAACCGGCGGGCGAAACAGAGCGGCGGGCCGACTCCGAAGTGGAGCCGGCCCGCCGGTACGGTCGCGGGTCAGTTGCCCGTCAGCTTGTCCTTGACCGAGTTCACGCCGTCCTTGACCGCGTCTGCGGCGTCGGTGACCTTCTGCTTGGCGCCGGCGATGCCCTGATCGGCCTGGCCCTCGGCCTTGAGGTCGTCATTGCCGGTCGCGGAGCCCGCGGCCTCCTTGGCGCGGCCCTTGAGGTCTTCGGCCTTGTTCTTGGCGTCGTCTGCGATCCCCATGACTATGTCCTCTCAGTGGTCGTTCGTTCTTCTCCTCGGGGTAGGTCCCCAAGCCTGTTGTCGGCGCGTTCCGGGTTCACCAACAGCTGGAACCCCACCTCGGAGTTCGTCGCCGCGGTGACCTCCCGCCCGGCCGCGGAGGCCAGGACCGCGAGCTCATCGGCGGACACGCCGGGTGCGACCTTCGCCGAGACCCGGATGATCGGACGACCCCTATCCACCACCGTCGACGACCGGGCTCGCTGGAGCAGCGGACTCTCGGCCAGATCGGCGGTGACGGCATCGGCCACCCGTCCGAGTTCGACGGTGCCACCACCCTCGGTCACCAAGGTACGCGAAGCCGGACGGTGGAGGTGGCGGATGAGCAGCCACAGTGCACCCAGGATCAGCAGCACACCGGCGATCGCGGTCACCGTCGGCCACCACGGCTCGTCCGGCAGGCGGGTGATCTTCTCCACCGATACCCGCCGGGTGGCGTCGGTCGTGTACCGCTCACCGATCCGGGTGCCGAGCGCCCACAACCCGCCGCCGAGCAGGACGATGCCGATCAGTGCCACGACCAGCCGGTCGAGGACACGGGTCGAGGTCTTCATCGGTTCACCTCCGCATCGCTGGAAGCGAGGTCGCGGACCCGCCCGCGGACCCAGAGTTCGCCGGTGACCGGCTTGTGGCTGCGCCGCCGCGGTGCGATCGCCGCGATCAGGAGGATGAGACCCACCACGATCGCCGCGATCGTGGCCGGCCAGCTCCACCAGGACCAGCGCACATCGTCGGCGATCCGCGGAACCTGGTCGATCCAGCGTGAACCCGCGGACCAGCCCAGCGAGACCGCGGTGTCACGCAGGGCGAGCACCCCGAGCGCGACCACGGCCAGCAGCAGCGGGACCGCCAGCATCGAGGAACCGGCCGTCCGGCGCGGAGCGTGTCGGCGCAACGAGACGGCCTCCGCGGACTCGGCGGCGGCCTCCGGATCGTGATGCAGGAACGCCGCCTCCGAGCCGGAACGCTTCTCGTCGATCTTGGAGATGTGCACGTCCACCCGGTCGGAGGTGGTGCCCAGACTTCGGGTCAACTCGTCGTCGATCGCCGAACGCACCTGCGGCACCAGCCGGGCCGCGTCGTACGGCCACTGCGCGGCGATCTGCACGTCGACCCGGTTCCGGGAACCTTCGGCCAGCCGGACCGACGGCAGCTGCCGCGTCGCCAGGCCCTGCTTGCGGGTGGTACCCGGAACCGTCAGCACGGCATGTTCGATCAATCGTCGCCGCACCCGATCGTCGATCACGGTGCGTCCCCTGCTGCCGGATTCGGTGGTCATGGTCAGCTCCGGCCGCGGCGCAGGGCGGTGAGGTCGATCAGACCGTCGAAGTGCGCGCCGACCGCCAGCCCGATCGCCCCGAGGACGAGTGCGAGCAGGAAGCCGAGTAGGCCGCCGGCGACGATGACGATCGCCAGGAGGAGCCCGATGACGACTCCCCACACGGTGAAATTGCCTGGCGTCATGAGGTGCTCTCCTTCGAAGCGGCGGTGCCCGGAGCGGGCGCCGCGATATCGGACACGATGACGTCGACGGGAACCCCCGCGGCGTCGGAAGCGACTCGTCGGACCTGATCGGCGAGCTCGAGCAGATCCAGGTCGCGGCGGAACTCGAGAACGACACAGACCTGCCCGGCCTCGTCGTCGAGCCGGACGCCCCGGACGGTGCGCCCCGGAAGGTGGGTGGAGGGGGTCCCGGGGCCACCGGCGTGGATGCCGGCGACACCGTCGACGGCGGTCACCGCGGCGACGACACCGTCGACCCGCTCAGCGCGAGCGCTGGTCACTGGACCCGTGACGACTGCGCGGGCTCCTCGGCCGCCTCGTCGTCGTCGGCGAAGTGGACGTCGTGCACGGTGACGTTGACCTCGGTCACCTCGAGGCCGGTCATGGTCTGCACGGCGTCGATGACGTTGCTGCGGATGCCCGCGGCGAGGTCGTGGATCGCCACGCCGTACTCGGCGACGATCGCCACGTCGACGGCGGCCTGCCGCTCGCCGACCTCGACGCTGACCCCCTGGGTGAGGTCGGGGTTGCCGGGCAGGGTCTCGCGGATCCGGCCGACGACGCGCGCGGCCTGGCCACCGAGGTCGTAGACACCGTCGACCTCGCGGGCGGCGATTCCGGCGATCTTGGAGACCACGATGTCGGCGATGCTGGTGGTGCCGCGACCGACCTTGGTGGACAGCTCCGAGCCGGGGGTCTTAGTGGCGGGAGCGTCGGTGGAGGGGGTGGTGGCGGTTGCCTGCTTGCTGGTGCTGGTGGTCATCTCAGAATCTCTCCTTGTGTCGCCTGATGCGCCGCGGTCCGATCCGGCACACTGGTGTGACGTAGGAGTACGCCGGTTCAGCACGGAAATGTGATCCATCTCACATCAGGAGGTCGGTTGTTCGGCGCGGATCTGTTGCCGTCGCTCTCCGACGAGACGCTGACCCGGCGTGCGCAGCGCGGTGACACCGCCGCATTCGACGTCCTGGTGCGCCGGCACGCGGGTGCCATGCACCGGTTCGTGGCTCGGACGATGCCCGAACGCAGCGATTGCGATGACATCGTCCAGGAGTCGCTGATCGCGGCCTGGAAGGCCATGCCGACGTTCGCTCACCGGTCCACCCTGCGTACCTGGTTGTTCTCGATAGCCGCGCGAAAGACCGCCGATGTACTGCGGCGGCGCACGCCGGTGGTCGATTCCGAAGCGGTGCAGGACGCCGTCGCGAGCGAGCCGGGGCCGGGCCAGACGGCGGCCGATCGGGACTTCCTGGACGCGCTGGGGCGCGAGCTCGGGCGACTGCCCTACCAGGCGCGCGCGGCGTGGTGGCTGCGGGAGGTCGACGGTCTGTCCGTGGCCGAGATCGCCAGCGTTCTGCGGACGTCCGAGGGGTCGGTGCGCGGGCATCTCCAGCGCACCCGCAAGCGCCTCGCCGAGGCGCTGCACGGCTATTGGACGTGAGGCTGCGGGGACGCGCCCCGGCGTGGCTGCATTAGGCAATTCGGGCACGGCGTGGTCACACTGGAACCGATGGACCTCAGCCCCAGGGACAGTCGCGGCGCCGATCCGGTGCCGACAACGGATTGGATCGCCGACGCGACGCGCCGGCTGGCAGGGGTGTCTGCAGCCGAGGCCGACCGAGGAGACGACCTGGTCGACCGGATGCGTGCGGCCGTCGCCGCGGGGGTGTCCGCACTGCCGCGTCGGTCCCGGGTCGTCGTCACCGGGCGGCCGGGTGTGACGATCACCGAGCTCGCGCTGACCAAGGCGATCACCGCCGCATTGTCCGACGGCGCCGGAGAGGAATCCGCCGCGATCGCGGACGTGGATCTGACGATCGATTCCGGGCGGCTGCTGAAGGTGACCGTGCACCTGGTCGCGGTGGACGCCGACCAGCGCACGCGGACCCTGCTCGACGCTGGTGACCGCCTGCGCACCCTGGCGGCGGACGTCGTTGCCCGGACCGCGGGCGCCGGTGGCGTGCGGGTGGACCTGGTCTGGGAGGACCTGCTGACCTCCGCGACGACCGACGCCCGGACGACCGTCTCACTCCCTGCCGCTATCGCCGTCTAGGTCCCGCGGGGAGCGGCCGGTGAACCGTGACCTGCGATTTTGTGGGTTGCGTAGTGGTTGTGTAAAGTAGCTGCTCGGCGGTTGCGCGTGACCGTGAAGGATCGCTCGCGCATCGCGTCCGATTTGGAGGCGTGCCAGAGCGGCCGAATGGGACTCACTGCTAATGAGTTGTCCGGCCAACACCGGACCGGAGGTTCAAATCCTCTCGCCTCCGCCACATCGGTCTTCGGACCGATGAGAACTGAATAGGGATATGCGCCCGTAGCTCAGTGGATAGAGCATCTGACTACGGATCAGAAGGTCAGGGGTTCGAATCCCTTCGGGCGCACAGAAGGTACAGATCAGGGCCGGTTCTCCACCAAGGAGAACCGGCCCTGACTCATTCCCGGAGATTTCGGTCACTGAGCCGCGCTATCGGTGGGTCAGTGACCGAGATTTCGTCGATCCCAGGCGGCGGTCCCAGCTCTCCCACGACGCGGGCGGAAGTAGTGCGATGCCGATCGCGGCACCAGCCGCGCCCACGGCGAACCCCGCAGCCGTATCGGAGAACCAGTGCACACCCAGGTAGAGGCGGCTGGCCGCCACCGTCCCGATCACGAGCGCCGGCACTATCAGTGCGAGCATCCGCTGCCGCACCGGCCACCCCGCTGTCACGGCCACCGTCGTCGCGAGCAGCAACGCGGTCGTGCCGGTGACGTGACCGGAGGGAAAACCGTAATCGGACTCGTTGACCAGATGGTCGATCACCGGAGGCCGGGGACGGGCGAACAGGGCTTTGAGCGCCAGCGTGACCGCCGATGCCACAGCCGTCGACCCGAGTACGAAGATCGCGGCGGCCACTGAGCGGCGTCGCCAGATCAGGAGCGCCGCGATTCCCACCCCCAGCAGGATCGTCCCGGCCGGGGAGAAGACATCGGTGATCAGACTCATCACCGTCGTCGTGCCGGGGCTGCGATGCTCGACCATCTCCTCGAGCACCTCGCCGTCGGCCTCGGTGACCGGCTTCCAACCGTCGAGCAGACCCAGGACCAGCACGGCGAGGATCAGGGCGCCCGCGACGGCGAGCAGGTTCCGGCCGGTGCCGGTGCGAGTGGGCATCGGACCAGGTTGCCCGCGAAAACGCAGTTCGCGCAACCCAAGATCGAGTAAAGCGCACGGCAAGAACCACAGCGGGCAAGTAGCCTCGACCAGGTGGTTGCTTCGAGGAACAAGCGGACTCGGGGGCGGGCGTCCGGCCGCGCCGCCCGCCGAGCAGCAGCGGCCGGTGACACCCTCTACGCGGACATCTCCGAGTGGCAGCCCCCGCTACCCGACGACTACCCGTACCGGTGGGTGGCGATCCGGTCCAACGACGGCACCTACCGGGACCGGCAGTTCACCGAGAACTGGGCGACAGTGCGACGGATGCTCGACGACGGACGCCTGGTCGGGGCGATCGTCTACGCGGTGGTCCGGCCGAACTGGGAGGACAGCCTCGCGGTGCACACCGAGATGCAGGGTGAGGCCCGCCCGGACGTGGCGACCATGGCCGACGCCGAATCCTGGGGCGGGCAGATCGTGGGCGATCACTCCGCGGCGTTCAACGGCTTCGTGCGCGGCGCCGCCCAATGGCGCGGCGGAGGCGACCAGCTCACCCGATGCCTGGGCTACCTCAACCCGAACGACATCAGCATCTGGCCGACGCTGCCCGAGATCCCGTTCGTCGTGCCCTCCTACGGCGCCGTCCCCGACTTCTCCCGCGCCCCCGAACTGGGTGCGCGGTACCTGATCCACCAGTACACCGACGGCAGCGGCTACGGCAACGGCCTGCCCGAGGGATACGGCCGTGTGCGGTGCGATATGAACGCCGCGAACGGACGCGACCCGTGGCAACTGGCCCGGGCACTGGGCACCACCGAGGTCGATCAGAAGAAGCCCTGAGCCCCCGGCGCGTACGAGACCAGCAGGTTCTTGATCAGCTGGTAGTGGTCGAGCATCATCTTGTGGTTCTCCCGGCCGATACCCGAATCCTTGTACCCGCCGAACGCGGCGTGCGCCGGGTACTGGTGATAGGTGTTCGTCCACACCCGGCCCGCCTGAATGTCCCGGCCGGCGCGGTAGGCGACGTCGCCGTTGCGCGACCACACCCCGGCGCCGAGGCCGTAGCGGGTGTCGTTGGCGATCGCGACCGCATCGTCGTAGCCGTCGAAGGAGGTGACCGCCAGAACCGGACCGAAGATCTCCTCCTGGAAGATCCGCATCCGGTTCTCGCCGGAGAAGATCGTGGGCTGCATGTAGTAGCCGCCGGACAGGTCGCCACCGAGGTCGGCCTGTTCCCCGCCGGTCACCAGGGTCGCGCCCTCGTCCTTACCGATCTGGATGTACGAGAGGATCTTGTCCAACTGCTCCTTCGAGGCCTGCGCGCCGATCATCGTCTCGGTGTCGAGCGGATCTCCCTGCCGGATCGACTTGGTGCGGATCGACCCCAGCTCCAGGAACTCGTCGAAGATCGGCCGCTCCAGCAATGCCCGCGACGGGCAGGTGCACACCTCACCCTGGTTCAGCGCGAACATGGTGAAGCCCTCGAGCGCCTTGTCCTGGTAGTCGTCGTTGGCGGCCATCACGTCCTGGAAGAAGACGTTCGGGCTCTTCCCGCCGAGTTCGAGGGTCACCGGGATCAGGTTGTCGGCCGCGTAACCGGCGATCAGCTTGCCGGTGGTGGTCTCGCCGGTGAAGGCGATCTTGCGGATCCGCTTCGACGACGCCAGCGGTTTTCCGGCCTCCACACCGAAACCGTTGACGATGTTCACCACACCGGGCGGCAGTAGGTCGCCGATCAGCGAGAACAGATAGAGCACCGACACCGGTGTCTGCTCGGCCGGCTTGAGCACGATCGCATTACCCGCAGCCAGGGCAGGCGCCAGCTTCCACACGGCCATCAGGATCGGGAAGTTCCACGGAATGATCTGGCCGACCACCCCGAGCGGCTCGTGGAAGTGATACGCGACGGTGTTCTCGTCGATCTCCGACAGGCTGCCCTCCTGCGCGCGCAGGCAGGACGCGAAGTAGCGGAAATGATCGATGGCCAGCGGAATATCGGCGTTGAGGGTCTCCCGGACCGGCTTACCGTTCTCCCAGGACTCGGCGACGGCGAGTGCCTGCAGGTTCTCCTGCATCCGGTCGGCGATCCGGTTCAGGATCGCCGCGCGGGCCGCGGGGGCGGTCTTCCCCCATGCCGGGGCGGCGGCGTGCGCGGCGTCGAGCGCCAGCTCGATGTCCTCCGCGGTCGAACGGGCGACCTCGCAGAAGACCTGGCCGGTGACCGGCGACGGGTTCTCGAAGTACTGCCCCTTCACCGGCGGCACCGACTGCCCACCGATCAGATTGTCGTACCGGGACTGGTAGCTCATCAGCGACCCGGCGGCTCCGGGGCGTGCGTAAACGGTCATGGCTTACCTCCACAGTGGCGTGATCGCGGTCACATTCGACGGTACGCGCGCACCGTTGCACCGCCGTTGCATCCGTCGGTGATGCCGCCCCGCGGTCAGGCCAGGTCGAGCGCGATCGCCGCGAGCCGGCCGTCCGCCTCGGCGCGGGCCGGCGCATCACCGTGTGTGCGCAGCACCCGCCAGGCGGCCGCGTCGTCCCGCGCGTCCGGCAGGTCCAGCCACCGTCGGAGCAGGCCCAGGTCGCCGCGTGCGAGCACGGCCGACCGCAGACTCCCGGCCAACTCGGCCCGAATACGCACCACGCCCGGCGCCACCGAGTTCGGCAGGAGCGGCCCCCGGTACACCGCCAGCGCATCGCTGAGCCGGCCGGAGCGGATCGCGTCGGTGACCTGCGCGGCATCCGAGTCCAGTGGACGCAGCAGGCGGTAGGGCCGCGAGCCCAGGAAATCGGCGCCGATGGTCTTGCGCAGCCGTGAGACCTCGGCGCGCACCGTCACCCCGTCGAGATCGCGCTCGTCGAGCAGCAGCGCCAGGTGATCGGAGGTCAGTCCCGATTCATGACGGCTCAGCAGCGTCAGGATCTCGGCGTTGCGGCCGGTCAGCGGCACGTCCCGGCCGTCGACCTGCAGTGCCGGCCGGGTCGAGAGCAGCCGCAGCCGAGGCGCGCGCGTGGTCTCCGCAGCGGGTGCGGTCAACCGCAGTACGGCGAGTTGCCCCTCCACCGCGAGGGCGGCCGCGCGGACCAGCGCCAGCGCATGCCCGGTCGCCACCGCGGGACCGCCGGTCACGTCCAGCACCCCGATCGCCGCGCGGGTGACCGGATCGTGGATCGGCACGGCGGTGCAGTTCCACCGCTGTGCGCTGCGGGCGAAGTGCTCCGAGTCGGCGATCTGCACTCCACTGTCGACGGCCAGCGCCGTACCGGGTGCGTTCGTGCCCGCCGCCCGCTCACTCCAATCCGCACCGGGGGTGAAGTTCATCCGGGCCGCTCGCCGCAGCACGCTGCGCTCGCCCTCCACCCACAGCAGGGTCCCGTCCTGGTCTGCGACCGCGACCATGGCGCCCGCGGACTGGTCCACCAGCAGTTCCCGCACCACCGGCATCACCGCTGCGAGCGGGTGCCGGGCACGGAGCGCTTCGAGGGTCCCGCGGCCCGACGGTGCCTCCCCGTCCGGGTCCACACCGACGGCGCGACTGCGCTGCCAGCTCTCAGCGATCAGGCGCCGCAGCTTCGAGGTGCGCAGCGCGGCATCGTCGACCGTCCCGTCGACGAAGTCACGGTGCAGCGCCGCGAGCGTGGAAGCGCCGCTCACCAGCCCGGATCGCCCACCATCTGCACACTGAGGTACGACGGGTGCTCGGGCCCGATCAGCACCGTCTGCTTCCCGAACCGGGTGCGCAGCAGATCCGGAACGGTGGCCAGGTACCGCGGCACACTGCCCGCGTACACGTCCACCCGCAGCCGGTGCCCCTCGTCGAGCAGGGCGTCGGTGGGAACCACGTCGATGTCGAGTTCGGTGACCTCACCCGGAACCACCGGCTGCTTCGCGGACCAGGTCAGCGGGTGGAAGGCGCCCAGGAGCTCACCGTCGACGTCGAACAGGCTGCGGTCGGCGTCGACGGCCCGGTTCGAGGCCATCAGCGCGCCGCTGGAGAGAACCGTGGAGGTGCCGTCCGGGGCGACGTCGTTGACGGTCACCGACCAGATCGCCTCGGCGCCCTCGCACCGGGTCACCAGGTGCACGTTGATCGAGCCGCTGAGCTGTACCGGTACCGCCACCGGAGGAGAGGTGAAACAGATCGCACCGCGCTCCTGGATGGCCGCGTTCTTCAGCGCGGGTACGGCCTTGGTGGTCCCGGCCAGCACCTGGGTCAGCTCGGGGGAGGCGAAGCCGCGCAGGTCGATGCGGGTGGACGCGCACGAACGCCGTCGCGCCGGGACAGTGGCCAGGCCACCGTCGTACTTGGCGTGCGCGGCCGTGCCCGACGATTCCGGGGTGGCGTACAGCCGGCGGGTACGGGCCCCGGCGCGGGGGAACGACTCCCCGGCGGTCCATCCGCCGCACTGTTGCTCCAGGACCACGGGCCCGTACCTGTCCACACCGTTGTCGATGCCCTTGAGCCAGCGGTCGTACCAGGCGCGTTCGAGCACGTCGATCCGCGGCGGAGACTGCGGACCGCCGAAGCCGGAGCCCATGTCCACGTGGAATCCGTCGATGATCAGCATCTGTTTGCGGCCGGCCGGCAGGTTCAGCTGCGAGTAGATCCGGGGCGTGCTGCGACCGAACAGGTCGTGCCAGCCGCCCAGCAGGAACGTGGCGGCGGTGATCGTCTCGATCTTCGGATTCCGCTCGGTGAAGTAGGGGTTGTCGTTGACGCGGGGATCGCGGCCGGTGAGCACACCGGTGGCGACCGAGGCCATCTCGGTGGCGGGGGAGGCCACCCGGCTGTGCAGCCAGCGGAAGACGTTGCCGTTGA
Organism: Tsukamurella serpentis; assembly: GCF_054780975.1. Taxonomy (NCBI): domain Bacteria; kingdom Bacillati; phylum Actinomycetota; class Actinomycetes; order Mycobacteriales; family Tsukamurellaceae; genus Tsukamurella; species Tsukamurella serpentis. The sequence goes on along the minus strand of NZ_BAAGVH010000002.1, from coordinate 1,165,011 downwards.
CGGTGTCGCGCAGCAGCGTGCGCGGGTTGTAGAGCCATTTGAGCGCGTTCACCGCACCCAGCCAGAGCGGGATGAACAACGAGGGCAGGCCGCCGGTGATGTAGATGTCGCGGACGATGTCCTCACTGCCCTCGATCGCGAAGACGGCGTCGAGCCCCTCCGGGGCGTGTCCCGCCGCCTGCAGCGAGTTGATCGCCGAGTACGACCATCCGCCCATGCCGAGCTTGCCGTCGCACCAGGACTGCGCGCGGGCCCAGGCCAGCGCTTCCACCGAGTCCTGCTGCTCGCGGGGGCCGAGGATCTGCCAGACGCCGTGCGAGGTGCCGGTGCCACGGACGTCGATGATGACCTGCACGTATCCGCTGCGCACCAGGCGCCGGTTGATGCCGAAGCCCTGCAGCAGTCCGCCGGAGAAGTCGACGGTGCCGCCCGAGAGCGTCTTCGACGCGTTGGTCAGGGCGGGGCCGACGAACGCGGCGTGCGTGGTCTCGTCGATCGCGTCGATGATCATCCGGTTGTACGGGTTCAGGTTGAGGATCGCCGGATAGGGCCGGTCCACCGGGCGGCCGTCGATCTCGGCGGGACGGACGACGGTGGCCCGGAGCACGACGCCGTCGGAGATGGGGATGTCGACATTGCGGTCGATGTGCACCCGCGGATAGGTGAGCCGCCCGTCGACCGCCTCGCGCCAGGCGAGGGCATCCGCGCCGCCGGTCGGGTCTCCGAGCGGGAGCGTGTGTTCGACCCGCTGATGGTGCGCGCCACCGGTGGGCGCGGGCAGCGCGGGTCCGCGTTCCCAGAGCGGGAATCGGACCCCGGACCGATGCGCTTTCGCTCGGCCGGAACGGCTGGTCGCCATGGCAACCCCTTTCATCTACCCACAACCTAGAACACAGTGACGAACCTCACAAACACGGGGTCGGCGTCATTGCCGATCCGATGCAGAACAGTTGCACGATGCACCCGAATTCGGACATCCGGCACGACGGTCCGATCGTGGCGACGGATAAGCTCGGTCCCGCACGTTCCGTTCGAGAGATCCGATCCCCGGAGGTACCCCATGTCGCTGACCGTCACGCTCCTCGATCCCGCACGCCAGCCGGCTGTCGTCGCCGATTTCGCGTCGGTGGTCGAAGCCGAGGTGAGCGACAAGAGCGGGCTGTCCGGCACCGTCATCAAGGGTGCGTACGGCGCGGTCAAGAAGGCCTCGCCGTCGGTGATCGAGTCCGCCCTGACCAAGCTCCTTCCCGATTTCGCGGCCGCCCTGGACCCGTTCTGGAGCGAGTTCTCCGCACAGGGCCCGGGCGACTTCGGGCAGTTCCTGGCCGCACGCGGTGACGCCGTGGGCGACGCCCTGCTCGCGGTTACAGACCGGCGCGCCGAGTCCACCAGCCAGCCCGTGCTGCGCAAGGCCTACCAGAGCCTGCGCGGCAAGGCCAAGGAGAACGTGATCGCTGCACTGCCGCGGGTGGGTGCAGCGGTGCAGAAGAACGCCGCCTGAGACCGATCGCGGAGAGGCTGTAGCGGCTCGGCGCGCTGCGGGGTTTACCGTAGAGGTGTGAGCAACCCTTCAGGCGTCGAGCGCGCAGCCACCGTGATCACCGGGGCGAGCTGGCCGAGGATCCTCACCTGGAGATCGGCCGACGGCAACCTCCTCGAATCGGTTCGAGTGCAGGTCACAGGTGATCGGATCAAGGCCTACGGCCGCATCATCGCGGCACCGTCGGCCACGAACCCGGCGTTCAACGCCTCCTACGACCTGGTCACCGATGACGAAGGCGTCACCAAGCGGCTCTCGGTGCACGCGCTGACCGCTGCGGGCGAATCCCAGGTGACCATCGCCCGGGACGGCGAGAACCACTGGCTGGTGCAGGGCGCGCAGGGCGCCGAGCGTGGATTCTTCTCCGGTGCACTCAGTGTGGACGTGCTCAAGTCGGCGTTCTTCAACGCGCTGACCATCCGCCGGTTCGATCTGCAGAGCCACCCCGAGGAGGTGGACGTGCCGGTGGTGTACGTCGACCTGCCGAGCCTCCAGGTCAAGGAGACGGTGATCAACTACGCCGGCGCCGCCGACGGCATCACCGTGATCTCCCCGATCTCCAGCTCGAGGGTCTCCGTCGATGCCGACGGCTTCATCCTGGACTACCCGGGCCTGTCCAGCCGGGTCGACTGACCCGTCATCCGGGCGTCCGCCACCCGGACCCCCGGCGTCGTCGTCGCTACCGGTCGAGCGCGGTGACCACACCGCCGGCGTGACCGGCCTCGCGCAGCGCCCGCTGCCAGCCGTCCCCGTCGAGCACCGGGACGAACGGGGTCCGGCGCACGGCCTCGTACCGCTTGCGGGCCGCGTATCCGCGCTCGGTGAGAGCGCCGACGGTGCCCTGCTCGGCCAGTTCGGTACGCACCGCGATCAGGTCGGCGATGGTGTCGTCCAGGGCGTCCAGCAGTGCCGGGGCGTTCGCCTCGCACATCGCGTTCACCAGTGACGGTGCGGTGCCCGCCACCCGTGTGACGTCCCGGAAACTGCTCGCGGCCAGGCTCCGCGCCAAAGGGGCCGCCGCCGGATCGGACTCGGCCACCGCCGCGACCGTCTCGGCCACCAGGTGCACCGAATGCGAGATCCGGGCGACCGCATCGTCGTGCTCGGCCGAACCGGCGGGCACGATCACCGCCCCGCAGTCCAGTCCCACCCCCGCGGCCAGCCGCCAGGCCTGCGCCGGCGTCGCGTCGTCGGCGGTGACCACCCAGATCGCCCCGTCGAACAGGCTGGGGTCGGTGGCCTCCCACCCGGAGTGCGCGGTACCGGCCATCGGATGCCCGCCCGCGTACCGGTTCGTCAGACCGGCCTCGGCGACCCGCCGTGCCACCGCGCTCTTGACACTCACCGCATCGGTGAGCCAGGCCTGCGGGGCGTGTTCGGCGACGGCGGCGAGCACCCCGTCGAGTGCGGGGACCGGCACCGCGATCACGATCACGTGGCCCCCGTCGTTCGCCCGGCGCAGTGTGGCGGACAAGTCCGATGAGGCGTCGAATCCCGCCGCGGAGGCGTCGTCGGCAGCCGCGGCCGACCGGTTCCATCCGTACGCCGGACGCCCCGCCCGGCCCAGGGCCCGCAGGATCGAGCCACCGATCAGGCCGAGGCCCAGGACGCACACGGGGACACCGGAATGGGGAGCACGCTGCACGGACACGCTCCCAGCGTTGCACAGCCGGCGACCGATGCCGGAGGAGGCTCCCGCGGCGACGCGATTGCGGATACCGTTTCACCCATGGCCGCACAGACCTCCCCGGAGCGCTACGACGACACCGACGGCTACGCCGTGGCCGTGACCCGGGAGGAGAACTTCTGGACCGTGCAACTGCTCGACCCCGGGGCGCTCGGCAGCGTGGAGAAAGCGGAGCGCGAGCTCAAGGCCCTGCGCGCCGCGGGTGCGGTGTTCGGGCTGCTCAACGTGGACGACGAGTACTTCGTGATCGTGCGTCCGGGACCGTCCGGAACCCGGCTGCTGCTCTCCGACGCCACCGCCGCCGTCTTCGACGAGCTCGCGGTGCAGGCCCTCGAACGGCTCAACGTCGACGTGCCGGACATCGATCCGGAGGAGATCGAGGACACCGACCCGTGGCCGGAGGGCGATCTGGGGATCCTCGGTGATCTGGGGCTGGGGGAGCAGGAGCTCATCGTGCTGCTCGCCGATCCGGACCTGTACCCGGACGAGCAGCTGCAGGTGATCGCCGAGCGATTGCAGTTCGACGCCGAGCTCGGGGCGATCCTCGACTCGCTGGGCTGATGCGTCTCGATCAGGAGCGGGCGGTGATGGGCTTCGCGCTCGAAGCCGCGACCCTGGCCGGACCGGACGACGTGCCGGTGGGCGCCGCCGTCCTCGGGCCCGACGGTGCCGTTCTCGCGCAGGCGGGAAATCGTCGGGAACAACTCGGTGACCCGACGGCGCACGCGGAGATCCTCGCGATCCGGGACGCGGCGCGCCGGTTCGGTGACGGCTGGCGGCTCGGCGGGTGCACGCTGGCGGTCACCCTGGAGCCGTGCGCGATGTGCGCCGGAGCCCTGGTCTCGGCGCGGATCGAGCACCTGGTGTTCGGTGCGTTCGAGCCGAAGACCGGCGCGGTGGGTTCGGTGTGGGACGTGGTCCGGGACCCGCACGTGACCCATCGGGTGACGGTGCGCGGCGGCGTCCGGGAGGCCGAGTGCGCCGCGCTGCTCACCGACTTCTTCGCGCCGCATCGGGCCTGACCTGCCGATTTAGCCGTGAGGCCACCGTCCGGTAAAGTACTCCGACGGTGGCGTGTCCGAGCGGCCGAAGGTGCAGCACTCGAAATGCTGTGTGCGGTAACCCCGTACCGAGGGTTCAAATCCCTCCGCCACCGCCGAGGGAAGACCCTCTCCGACGCAGGTCGGAGAGGGTCTTCTCGTTTCTCGTGCCGGTGCGCGGCGCGGGGTCACTGGCTGGTGAAGAACCCGATCGCCTTGTCGCCGTCGGCGCAGCGCGCCAGCATGTCCGGGGCCTTCGGGAAGGTGCAGGTCCAGCCGGAGACCGTGGCCGGCTGGCCGGTGGCGATCTTCGGGCTGAACTCATCCGCGATGCGCATGGCGGCGGCGCAGTCGACCTGCGCGGTCCCGAGTGCGTGCACGTAGAGTGCGCCGTCGGGCCCACGGGTCTGCCCGCACGACGGTCCGCGCGCCTCGGCCGGTGCTGACACCGATGCGGACGACGGTGCGGCGAGGGTGCCGGATGGCGGCGGACCGGCGTCCGTCGAGCTGGTCGAGGGACTGCCGCAGCCGGCCAGGATCAGGCCGCACGCAGTGACTGCTGCGACGGACGTGACTGACGTGGTTACCTGCGTGAATGCGGTCACGAGCGCCGATTCTACCGCGCACCCGGTGATTGAACTCACAAAAGTGCCGGTCAGCGATATTATTGCCGGTGGCAACAATCGGTACACTCGACAGCGACCTGTATTGCACGCCTCATCGCGCCCCGACGACTCGGAGTACTCGAATGGCATTGTTCCTGTACCGGTTGGGCAAGTTCGCCTACCTCAACCGATTCAAAGTCATCGCTGCGTGGCTTCTGGTGTTCGTCGGCATGCTCGCCGGTGGTGCTCTGCTGAGCAAGCCGACGGTCGACAACTTCTCGCTGCCCGGCCTGCCGTCGGCGAAGGCCACCGACATCGTCACGGAGAAGTTCGGTAGCGCGGGTGAGGACCCGTTCACCTCGGCGTCGGCGACGATCGTCTTCCACGCCACGAAGGGGAAGTTGACCGATCCGGCCAATGCCGCTGGTATCGATAAGACGCTCGCCGAGATCAAGGCGCTCAGTAAGGACGTCGACGGGCGGAAGGTTCCGCTGGTCAAGGACCCGGAACTGCTGTACAACCCGACCGGCGAGCTCGATCCGAACGCTCTGACCCCGGATCAGCGCAGCAAGCTCGAGGTGCTCACCGCGCAGCAGAAGGACATCGCCTCCACCAAGTCACCGCAGCAGAAGGACGCCGACGCCAAGGCCGTCTCCGCGGTCAGCCCGGACGGCAAGACCGCGAAGGTCACGGTGAACTTCGTCGACAAGGTCACCGAACTGCCGAAGGGCCTCGCGAAGGACATCACCGAGGCCCGGGACGCAGGTGTGTCCGTGTCGAACGGCAGCCTGCAGGTCGAGGCCGACGGTTCCGCCGCCCGCGGCGCCGAGGACCTGGGCATGACCAGCGAGATCATCGGCATGATCGTCGCCGCGATCGTGCTGGTCATCACCTTCGCCTCGCTGGTCGCCTGGGGCCTGCCGCTGCTGAACGCGATCATCGCGGTCCCGGTCGCCATCGGCGGCGTCATGATCGCCACCCGGTTCGTCGAACTCGGCACCTTCCCCACGGTCCTGACCTCGATGATCGGCCTCGCCGTCACCATCGACTACGCGCTGTTCATCGTCTCGCGCTACCGGCACGAGCTGCGACGCCTGGGGGCCACTACCCGTGAGCAGCGCGCTGAGGCGGCGGGTATCGCCGTCGGCACCGCCGGCACCGCGGTGATCTTCGCGGGCCTGACGGTGATCATCGCGCTGGCCGCGCTGGCCTTCATCGGTATGGACTTCCTCGGCCAGATGGGTGTCGCCGCGGCCTGGGGCGTCGCGATCGCCGTCGTCGTCGCGCTGACCCTGTTGCCCGCGCTGCTCGGGCTGTTCGGCTCGAAGGTCTTCGCCGGCCGGGTCAAGGGCCTGCACCCGCAGGACACCGACCAGGGTGACGGCCGCACCGCCAACGGGCTGCGCTGGGCGAACCTGATCAAGAAGGTGCCGGCGGTGACGCTGGTCGCGGGTATCGCGGTGCTCGGCATCCTCGCGATCCCGGTCAAGGACATGCAGACCGCGCTGCCCGGTTCCGGGATGAGCGAGAAGAGCACGTCCGAGCGCAAGGCCTACGACCTCATCTCCGACGCTTGGGGCAAGGGCGCCAACGGCACCCTGATGGTCGCGCTCGACGGGTCCGGGGCTAGGCCGGACCAGCGCCTGCGCGCCTATGCGCAGATCGTCGAGAAGATCAACACCGATCCCAGCATGTCCAAGCTGGTGGCGAATGCGCAGATCGGGCAGCTCGCCCCGGACAATGCGGCGGCGACCGTCGTCGTCACCCCCAAGGGGGGCGCCAACGATTCCCAGACCAAGGATCTCGTCACCAAGCTGCGCGCACTGCCCAACGGGCAGAACGGCACCGCGCAGCGGTTGAACGTGGATCTCGGGGTGGCCGGGAACACCGCCATCGAGATGGACATCTCCGACAAGCTCGGGTTCAAGAAGGGCGGCGTGCTGCCCGTCTACCTGGGCATCGTGGTGGGTCTGGCGTTCCTGCTGCTGCTGATCGCCTTCCGCTCGATCCTGGTGCCGCTCACCGCGGCCCTGGGCTTCCTGCTCTCGGTGGTCGCGACCTTCGGCGTGACGTCGGCGATCTTCACCGACGGTGCGCTCGGCCTGATCGACAACACCCAGCCGCTGGTGTCGTTCCTGCCGATCTTCCTGATCGGCATCGTCTTCGGCCTCGCGATGGACTACCAGGTCTTCCTGGTCTCCCGGATGCGCGAGGAGTTCGTGCACACCGGGGACGCCACCCGGTCGGTGATCACCGGGGTGCAGTACGGGGCCCGCGTGGTGACCGCCGCCGCGATCATCATGATCTCGGTGTTCGCCTCGTTCATCCTCAACGACGCGGTGTTCATCAAGGAGATCGGTTTCGGTCTGGCCGTCGCCGTGCTGTTCGACGCCTTCGTGGTGCGGCTGGTGATCATCCCGTCGATCATGATGCTGCTCGGCAAGTCGGCCTGGTGGTTGCCGAAGTGGCTGGACAAGATCCTGCCCAACGTCGATATCGAAGGCGAGGCGCTGGTCGCTCAGCTTGGCCGCAGCGGCGCCGCCGGTTCCGCGCCCGATACCGCCGAGATCCCTGCGCCGACCGAGCCGCTGGTGGCGGTGCCGGCCACCACTCCGATGCCGCTCGGGGCGGAGCGGGTCAGCATCAACGGTCACGGCGCCCAGCGCCCGGCGGATGCGCCAACCGCGCCGATGCCGTTCACCACACCGGACAAGGCCGCGCTCACCGGTGCCGGAGCTGCTGCCGGTGTCGCAGCAGCCGCGGGGGCCTTCGGTGCGAGCGACGCGCCCACCGAGCAGCGCCCCGTCGAGCAGGTCGACGGCGCCGATGCCGCGTCCGTGCAGGACACCGGGGAGTACCCGGTCGCCCGGCCGGGTGTCGCCCCCGAGGAGCACACCGTCACCGGTCCGATCCGCACCCGTGAGCGCGGTGACCGGACCACAGCCGAGATCGCGGAGCTGCGCGAGCAGAACCGGGCGATCGCCGCGGAACTGAGCGCGCTGCGTTCGGATTACCGGTCCATGGCCGGCCGTACCCGTCTGCAGAGCGAGCACGTCAGCGATCCCACGCACTTCGAGATCGAAGGCCGACTGGAGGGCCCGGACGGTCCGCTCGGCCGCGCCGGCCGGCTGCTCACCCCGCACGGCGAGATCCTCACGCCGGCGTTCATCCCGGTGGCCACCAAGGCCACGGTGAAGACGGTGCTGCCCGATGCCGTGGAGGACCTCGGTGCGCAGGCGGTGCTGGCCAACGCCTACCACCTGTACCTGCAGCCGGGTCCGGAGATCGTGGAGCAGGCCGGTGGCCTCGGCGCGTTCATGAACTGGGACGGTCCCACCTTCACCGATTCCGGCGGTTTCCAGGTGATGTCGCTGGGCTCGGGGTTCAAGAAGGTCATCGACATGGACGGTTCCTCCGGGGAGGAGCCGCTCGGCGACGATGCGATCGCCGAGGGCAAAAATCGCCTCTCCCGCGTGGACGACGACGGTGTCACCTTCCGCAGTCACCTGGACGGGACCGAGCACCGGTTCACGCCCGAGGTGTCGATGCAGATCCAGCACCAGCTCGGTGCCGACATCATCTTCGCCTTCGACGAGCTGACCACCCTGCACAACTCCCGCGACTACCAGGTGCAGTCGCTCGAGCGGACCCGCCTGTGGGCGCGTCGCTGCCTGGCCGAGCACAACTGGCTCACCGCGCAGCGCCGCGACGCGGTCTCGCTGTGGGGTGTGGTGCAGGGCGCGCAGTACGAGGACCTGCGCCGGAAGGCCGCCAAGGACCTGCGGGCACTCAGCGACGAGGACCGGATGGCCGGCGGTCTCGGCTTCGGTGGCTACGGCATCGGCGGTGCGCTGGAGAAGGCGAACCTGTCGACCATCGTCCGCTGGGTGAACCAGGAGCTCGAGCCGAACAAGCCCAAGCACCTGCTGGGCATCTCCGAGCCGGACGACATCTTCGCCGCGGTGGAGCAGGGCATCGACACCTTCGACTGCGTCTCTCCGTCGCGGGTGGCCCGCAACGGCGCGATCTACTCACTCGACGGTCGCTACAACGTGACCAATGCGCGGTTCAAGGCCGACTTCCAGCCGCTGGACCCGGACACGCACAACGAGACGTCGCAGTACACCCGCGCCTACATCCATCACCTGTTCAAGGCCAAGGAGAGCCTCGCGGCCACCCTGTGCACCATCCATAACGAGCAGTTCATCGTCTCGCTGGTCGCGAAGATCCGGCAGTCGATGCTCGACGGCACCTACTGGGAGTTCAAGGAGGAGTTCCTGGGCCGCTACTACAAGGGCACCCAGCAGCACCTCGCCAAGTCCGACTGAGCGATGCGGGTCCGCGACGGCCGGCATCCGAGTGCTGCGGGCGTAAGATCGTGCCATGTCGCATGTGGTGGCCCTGCCGGTCTGCGATGGGATGACCCTGTTCGAGTACGGGATCGCCGTGGAGGCGCTGGGCTTCGCCTGGGGTGATCTGACGCTCGGCTACGACGTCCGTGCCTGCGGTCCGGCCGACGGTGTGCACACAGTCGGCGGCGCGGTACTGCGGCCGGGTTACGGACCGTCCGAGATCGCCACCGCCGACACCGTGATCGTCACCGGGGTCACCGATCCGCGGCGCCATTCGAATCCGGAGTGGACCGAGCCCTTGCGTGCGGCCGCCGCTCGCGGTGCGCGGATCGTCTCGATCTGCACCGGGGCGTTCGCGCTCGCGGAGGCTGGGCTGCTCGACGGGCGCCGTGCCACCACCCATTGGCGGTACGCCAGCCTGCTGCAGCACCGGTTCCCCCGGGTGCGGGTCACACCGTCGGAGCTGTACGTCAGCGACGGTGGGATCACCACCGGCGCCGGGTCCGCCGCCGGGCTGGACCTGTGTTTCACCTTGATCCGGGCCGACCACGGGCCGGAGATCGCCAATGAGGTCTCCCGCCGGATGGTGGTCGCGCCGAACCGCGACGGTGACCAGTCGCAGTTCGTGACCATCGATGCGCTGCATCCCGACGTCGACGCCACGTTCGCCGACTTCCTCGAAGCCGTGGCCCGATCCCTGGACACCGTCAGCGGGGTGGACGATCTGGCCGACCGGGCCGGGGTGTCGCGCCGCACTCTGCACCGGCAGTTCCGCCGGCACACCGGTTCCGCGCCCCTGGAGTGGCTGGTGCGTCAGCGCGTGTACCGGGCGATGAGCCTGCTGGAGACCACCGACGAGCCGGTGACGGCGGTGGCCTCTCGGTCCGGCTTCGAGGCGGAGGAGACGCTCCGTTACCACTTCAAACGGCAGACGGGTCTGAGTCCGTCGGTCTACCGGGATCGGTTCCGCGCCCGCCACGGCGTGGCCATATCTTGAAGAATATTGGCATTCTGGCCACGGTGGAAGGTGAGCTGACCGCCGTAGCGTTCCCTGCATGACAGCGGAACCGAATGCAGATGATCGTGGACGCCACCCGTTCGCCTGGGTACTGGATGTGATAGGCGGTGTGGCAGCGGCGAATTCGGTACTCCACGGCGTTCGTGTTCCCGTCGGGCACCGCTCCCGTCCTCACACCGGCAGGGTCCAGGGCTGCAGCGGCAGCGACCGCGGATCGAAACCGGCCAGCATCTGCTGCGGGGTGCTCCCCGCCAGCCCCAGGCTCGCCGCGATCTCCGGCAGCACCACCGACGGTCCACCGCGCTCGGCGAGGGTGACCGCACCGTCGCGCTTGGCCAGACGGACGCCGGTGGGGCCCAGCACCATCGGCACATGTGCGTACCCCGGCGCGGTGCCGCCGAGCAGCTCCGTCAGGTGCGCCTGCCGCGGCGCCGAGGCGAGCAGATCGTCTCCGCGCACGACTTGATCGACGCCCTGGGCGGCATCGTCGACCACTACCGCCAGGTTGTAGGCGTAGGTCCCGTCGCCGCGGCGGAGCACGAAATCGTCGACCGCTGCGGTGTACCGCCCGTGCAGTTCGTCGGTCACGGTGAACGTATCCACCCCGGAGCGCAGGCGCACCGCGGCCGGCCGTTCCCTGCGGCGCTGCGCCCGCTGCGCCTGCGTCAGATTCCGGCAGGTCCCCGGGTAGGCACCCTCCGGAGCGTGCGGTGCCGACGGTGCCGCCAGGATCTCCCTGCGGGTGCAGAAGCACTCGAAGGTGTCCAAGCGCTCCAGCGCAGCCGCGTACAGCTCGGTCCGTTCGGACTGCCGCACCACCGCACCGTCCCAGTCCAGGCCGATCGCGGCGAGGTCGGCCAGTTGGCGGTCCTGCGCACCGTCGGCCGTGCGCCCGGTGTCGAGATCCTCGACGCGCATCACGAACCCGCGTCCGGTGGACCGGGCGAACAGCCACGCCAACAGCGCGGTGCGCAGATTGCCCACGTGCAGATCGCCCGACGGGCTCGGAGCGTACCGGCCTGATGTCATCGCTCCAGCGTACGAGGCGCCTACCATCGATCGTGTGGACCTGCCCGTGAACCCGCCGCTGGACCCCATGCTCGCGAAGGCCGCCAAGGAGGTGCCCGCCGAGGGCTACTCGCACGAACCGAAATGGGACGGATTCCGTGCCCTGGTCTTCCGCGACGGCGGCGAGGTGTTCATCGGCTCCCGCAGCGGCAAGGACCTGGGCCGTTACTTCCCCGAGGTGGTGGCCGCAGTACTGGAGGAACTGCCGCAGCGATGCGTCCTCGACGGTGAGATCGCCGTGCCCGTGCACCGTGAGGGCCGCAAACGACTCGACTGGGAGTCGTTGTCGGCGCGGATCCACCCGGCCCGATCTCGGATCGACCGGCTCGCCGAGCAGACCCCGGCGATCTTCATCGGCTTCGATGCTCTCGCCCTGGCCGAGGTGGACCTGCTGGGCCGCCCCTTCGCCACCCGCCGCGAGGTCCTCGAATCCGCGTATGCGGGTACCGGGACCTGCAAGATCAGCCGCGTCACCACCGACGCCGAGGCGGCCGCGGACTGGTTCGAGCGGTTCGAGGGCGCCGGGCTCGACGGGGTGATCTCCAAACGCGTCGACGGGACGTACCTGCCGGGTAAGCGGGAGATGATCAAGGTCAAGCACGCCCGCACCGCCGAGGCGGTGGTGATCGGGTACCGGCCGCACAAGTCGCAGCCGAACGCCGTCGGATCGGTTCTACTCGGGCTCTACCAGGACGAACGGTTGCTGCCGATCGGTGGAATCGGCGCCTTCACCGCCGCCAAGCGCGAGGAGTACCTGCGGCTGCTCGAACCGATGCGCACCGCCGACTCGGTGCAGGGCGAGCCGAACCGCTGGGCCACCCCGGAGAAGACGGGGGAGTGGGTGCCGGTGCGGCCCGAGCTCGTCGTCGAATTCGACTACGACCAGATGGAGGGCATGCGACTGCGGCACACCGCGAAGTTCCGGCGCTGGCGTCCGGACCGGGAACCGTCGAGCTGCGGCTACGACCAGCTCGACGTGCCGGTGAACTACGACCTCGACGACGTCCTGCAGGAGGGGAAGTAGATGGCCAAGACCCCGGCCGCGGAAGTGATCGTTCGCGGGCCGGACGCCGAGGAACGCGCGGTTCGCATCTCCAGCCCGGACCGGATCGTCTACCCCGCCACAGACACCACCCCTGAGGTCACGAAACTCCAGGTGGCGCAGTACTTCGCCACCGTCGGCGAGCCACTGCTCGCGGCGATCGGTGATCGGCCGACGGCGCTCGAACGCTGGCCCGGAGGGGTGCATCCGGGTGGACGGCTGGCGCACGGACCGCAGGACAGGGACGGTGACGGTTTCTATCAGAAGCGGATGATGAAGGGGGCGCCCCCGTACGCGCAGACGGTGCGGATCGCCTTCCCCTCCGGCCGGCCCGCCGACGAACTGTGCCCGAGCGAACCCGCGATCGCGGTGTGGTGCGCCCAGATGGGCACCATCACCTTCCACCCGTGGCCGGTGCGCAGCGGCGATGTCGACCACCCGGACGAACTGCGGATCGACCTCGACCCGCAGCCGGGCACCGATTTCCAGGATGTGGTGCGGGTCGCGGGTGCCGCCCGGGAACTCGCCGACGACCTCGGCCTCCGCGCGTACTGCAAGACCTCCGGCAACCGCGGTGTGCACGTCTTCGTCCGGATCGCGCCGCGCTGGGACTTCGTCCAGGTGCGGCACGCCGCGATCGCCTTCGGTCGGGAGCTGGAGAAGCGCGACGACGGCGTGACCACCGCCTGGTGGAAGGAGGAGCGCGGTGCCCGGATCTTCGTCGACTACAACCAGAACAGCCGCGACCGCACCATGGCCTCCGCGTGGTCGCTACGCGCGGTGCAGGGTGCCACCGTCTCCACGCCGCTGAGCTGGGAGCAGCTGGCGGATCTGTGTGATCCGCGCGAGCTCAATCTGTTCACGGTGCCCGAACGGCTCGCTGATGGAGATCCGTGGGCGGAAATGGACCTGATCGCCCATGATCTGACGCCGCTGTTGGAGAAATGGGAGGCGCACCCCGTCGAACTGAACTACCCGCCCGACTATCCGAAGATGCCGGGGGAGCCGCCGCGGGTGCAGCCGAGCAAGAAGGTGGCCGAGCACTGGGACGCAGCGGGTAACCGGATCGGATAGCCAACTCGGTCACACGCGGGGTTCACGTCGTTCTGGTATGCACGGAGCATGCGTTCACGCCGCCACTTCACTGCTGCCCTGGTCGCCGTCCTCGCGGGCGGGTCGCTCGCCGCCTGTTCCTCGAACGCCGCCGAGGAGGTGCCGACCCTCGACCTCAAGACCGCGGTCAGCACCCCGGTCACCATCACCCCCGCACAATTGGCCCGACTGGCCCGTGGCGGCGCCGTGGTCGACGTCAAGCCCACGCCGAACGGCACCGTCGACGCTGCGAAGGGCGGGGCGCTGGTGTTCAAGCCGAACCCCGGTTTCACGGGAGCGGTGCAGCTCAAGGCCATGGTCTCTCCCGCGGTCTCGCTGTTCTCCTCGGAGATCCCGCCGATCGCCTCGATCGGCGGTGTGTCGATCGACGGCAGCGGGTACGGCTCGGCGTGGACGCCGGTGCCCGGCACACCGGACGAGTTCTACGGACTCACCGACCGCGGCCCGAACGTCGACGGTCCCGAGCCGGGGCAGAAGGTGTCCGTCACCCCGGACTTCACCCCGCAGATCGGCCGGTTCAAGCTCGCCGACGGCGTCGCGCAGTTGCAGAGCGTGATCAAGCTCAAGGGTCGCGACGGCCGTCCGATGAACGGCCTGAACGACACCGCGGCACCCACCGGCGAGAAGATGCTCGACCTCGACGGGCGCGATCTCCCGCCGACTGACCACGGCATCGACTCCGAGGGGCTGGTCGCCATGCCCGACGGCTCCTTCTGGGTCTCGGACGAATACGGCCCGTTCCTGATTCACTTCGACGCCAACGGCCAGGAACTCGAGCGGCTCGCGCCGGGCAAGGGACTTCCCGAGGTACTCGGCAGCCGCACCCCGAATCAGGGCATGGAGGGTCTGACCATCACCCCCGACGGCACGAAGCTGGTCGGCATGATGCAGTCTGCGCTCAACGTTCCGGGGATGGGCGGCAACGCCAAGGACGTGGCCACCACCCGGATCGTGACGATCGACCTCAAATCCAAGGAGGTCAAGCAGTTCGCCTACGTCCTCGACAATCCGCAGAAGACGAAGAAGGCGGTTTCGGAGATCACCGCGATCTCCAACAACGAGTTCCTGGTCGACGAGCGCGACGGCAAGGTCGCCCCGGGTGCCAACAAGACGATCTTCCGGGTCAACATCGACGGTGCCACCCCGCTCGGCGATGTGAAGCCCGAAGTGGTCGCCGGGGTCAGTACCGCCGCCGAGGCGGAGGCCTCCCTGCGCGCGGGCGAGATCACTCCGGTCAAGAAGACGGTGGCCCTGGACCTGACCGGGCTGATCGACAAGCTGAACCCGGCCGGCAAGTTCTACGGTCACGACAAGGTCGAAGGGCTGGCCTCCACCGACGGCGGCAAGACCATCTACATCGCCAATGACAGCGACTTCGGTCTGGCGGGGATCGCCGGCCCGAAGGCACCCTTCCAGCTCAAGCCGAAGATGCTGGCCAACGGCCTGCAGGACAGCCTGGAGGTACTCCGGGTGGATACCACCAAGCTCAGCGAGCCCGTGGTGGAGCGCACGATCACCGTCACCGTCGGATGAGCTGAGGATCAGGCCGCCGGGGCCGTCACCAGCGCCTTGTCGGAGGTGCCGGCCGAGTCGGTGGAGCCGGTGGAGCCGGTGGAGTCGGCCGCGGAGGTGCCGGAGTTCACGGTGACCGAACCGGTCTTGCCGGTCTTACCGCTCTCCGAGTTGCCGGACGTCTTCTCCGCGGTGGCATCGGTGGCATCGGTGGTGCCGGTCGAGGTGGGCTTCTGCGTGGGGGAGCCCGGCGACGGGGTCCTGGTTCCGGTGGCGGTCGGGGTCGATGCCGCTGACGTCTCCGCCGGCGATGCCGTCGGCGTCGAGGACGCCTCGGCGGAGGGATCGGCGGTCGAACCGGAGGTCGAGCCGGAATTCGCACCGGGCGTCGGGGTGGCGGTGCGGGCCAGGCGCAGCAGCGAGGCGTCGTTGCCGCCGCTCGTCGGTGCGGTGCTCGGGGCCGACGGTGCGGCGCTCGTCTCGGAGGGCTTGGAGGCCAGGTACTTCGAGGCGTCGCCAGTGCCGCTCGCGGCTTCACTCACGCCCTTGACGGTTGCCGTCAGCAGATCGATTCCGAGCGTGAGCGGGTTGATCGCGGGGTACGCGCCGAACGGGGTCGCCCTGCCGTAATCCGTACGGTCGTAGCCGGTCTCGATGAGAACACGGGCCACGGGCGAGACGAGATCGATGAACGGACGCACGATCGCGGTGGTCCCGGTGGACGCGCCGAGGTCGAGCAGCGGGAACATGATCGGCAGGATCTTCGCGGGCAGTGTCACGTAGCGGGTGTCACCGCTGACTTGGCAATAGGTTGCCGCGGAACAGTTCTCGGTGGCGGCCTGCACCGCCGCCTGCACCTCGGCGGGCGTGTAACCGATGGGGGTGGCGGAGGCCGGGTCGTCCCCCTTGGGGGCGATGTACTTGCCGTGGACGTACCAGAAACCTGCGAGAGCGTTCGCGGTGGCCAAGAGGTTCGCGGGGTACCGAGGGAAGTCGGTCACACCGTCGTACATGAACGCGACGTCGGTGGTGTTGACCGGACGGGTCGCGGTGCCGGTGTTCGTCGGAGTCCCGGGGCCGAACGTGACGTCGAGGATGGGCACGTGACCGAGGAAGGACGGGCGGGTGAACAGGCCCCCGTTGGGACGGCTGGCGTTGCCGATGAGCACGAACGAGACGTTCTCGGGCACACCTCCGGGCTGCTCGCTGATCTGCTTCTTGACGGTGCCGGCCACCGTCGCGCCCTGCGAGTAGCCGAAGATCACCAGCGGGGAGGTCTTGTCGGCCGCGCCGTACACGTCGCTCAGGCTCGTGACGCCGCTCGCCACGGAATCGTCCCACTTGGCGCCTTGCAGCCCGCCCCAGCCCTTGAGCGGGATCGGCCAGAACTCGGCGATGTACGGCACGGGCGTGGGGGTGCATCCACCTGCGGCGCAGGCCCCGGTGGGTGCGACGTAGTAGCCGATCGCATTCTCCTGGTAGCCGCGCACCAGAGAGGGATTCTTGGTGGCGGTGCCGGGGACCACGAGCACGGTGGTCGCAGCCCAGGCGACCGCCCCGGTCAGAGCGGTGCCGAGAGCCAGCGCAGCAGTGCTGACCAGCGCGATCAGCGCGGTGACCAGCCGGCGGGAACGGGGCTTCGCAACGGATTCGGGCATGGCTCACTCGGCTTTCGGCAGCACTGGGAGGACGCGATTTCGCGCTCAGTGTTCCACAGACCGGGCGACTACAGGCGGCGAAGACGTCAATCCCTCACGGGGCAGCCGCGATCGGCGGTGGTTCCCGTTCAGTGCGACGACCACCGGATTCCCGGTCGGCTTCTGGTGGGAACAGAAACGGCCGCGACCTGTTTCGATGCAGGTCACGGCCGCTTCCGTGTGGCGGAGGATAGGGGATTTGAACCCCTGAGGGCTATTAACCCAACCCGCGTTCCAGGCGAGCGCCATAGGCCACTAGGCGAATCCTCCGTGGACCACTGTAGACGACGACCCCCGTCGACCCAAAAGCGGCAGGACCCGTATACTGGTCGACGGACTCCGCGCGGCGTCCATCCTGTGAACTCCCCCAGGGCGGGAACGCAGCAAGGGTCAACGGGCTCTGGCGGGTGCGCGGAGTCCCCTTTGTGTCCGGGTCTACCCGCGGAGGCGTGCCGTTGTCCACGTATGTGTCCATGAGTCCCGCCGAACTCGACGAGGCGCACGCCGACCTGTCCGCGCGGTACGAGAAGCTCAAGGCCGCGGGCCTCGCGCTGGATCTCACCCGCGGAAAGCCCGCCCCCGATCAGCTGGATCTGTCGAATCCGCTGCTCGCGCTGCCCGGTGAGAACGACTACCGCGCCGCAGACGGCACCGACACCCGCAATTACGGCGGCCTGGCCGGTCTGCCCGAGATCCGCGCGATCTTCGCCGACCTGCTCGGTATCCCCGTGGCCAACCTGTATGCGCAGAACAACTCCAGCCTGGAGATCATGCACCGCCTGATCACCACGGCCTGGATCCACGGCACCGTCGACGGGGAGCGTCCGTGGGCGGCCGAGAAGCAGGTGAAGTTCCTGTGCCCGGCCCCCGGCTACGACCGTCACTTCGCGATCACCGAGGAACTCGGCATCGAGATGATCGTGGTGCCGCTCAACCCCGACGGCCCCGACATGGCCGTGGTCAAGGAACTCGTCGCGGCGGATCCGGCGATCAAGGGCCTGTGGGCCGTCCCGAAGTACTCCAACCCCACCGGTGCGGTGTACTCGCAGGAGATCACCCGCGAACTGGCGTCGATGCCCACCGCTGCGCCCGACTTCCGGATCTTCTGGGACAACGCCTACGCGGTGCACCCGCTGGAGGGTGACGCCCCGTCGGACCCGGACATCCTGGGAATGGCCGCCCAAGCCGGCCACCCGAACCGTCCGTACGTGTTCGCCTCGACCTCCAAGATCACCTTCGCCGGCGCCGGTGTGAGTTTCTTCGGTGCCTCTACCGACAACCTCGGCTGGTACGGCAAGCATGTGGGGCTGACCTCCATCGGCCCGGACAAGGTCAACCAGTTGCGGCACGCCCGGTTCTTCGGCGACGCCGACGGTGTCCGGGCGCACATGCGCAGGCATCGAGACCTGCTCGCCCCCAAGTTCGCCCGGGTCCTTCAGATCCTGGAGGAACGGCTCGGCGGTGCCAAGGTCGCTTCCTGGAGCGAGCCCAAGGGCGGCTACTTCATCAGTCTCGATGTGCTCGACGGGACCGCCGCGCGCACCGTCGAACTGGCCAAGGGGGCCGGAATCGCCCTGACCGCCGCGGGCGCCACCTTCCCGCTGCGGCACGATCCCACCGACAGCAACATCCGTCTGGCCCCGTCGTTCCCCGGTATCGAGGAACTCGAGACCGCTATGGACGGTGTCGCGACCTGTGTACTCTTGGCTTCTGCTGAAAAGTTGATGCGCAAGCCCGAGTGATCTCGGCCTGAGCAGGAGGATCACGCCGGTGGCGGACGGAATCAGCCGGCGGTTCCCCCGGCAGTGGTGGGTTTTGGCGCTGTTCGTCGCCGCGGCCGGTATCGCGGTGTGGCAGCAGATCGTGCGCATCCCGTTCTCCACGCCGATGTACGGCCTGTTCCACAATCAGATCGATTCCGAGGTCTACCGGCAAGGTGGTGCGATCGTCGCCCGCGGCGGCGACGGACTGTACGACGGTGCGCTGCTCAACGAGATCCTCCCGTTCACCTACACCCCGTTCGCGGGGGTGCTGTTCGTACCGTTGAGCTGGATGTCCTCCGACGTGCTCCGCTGGGTGTGGACCGCGGCGGTTCTGCTGGCGTTGTCGGCCTGCATCATGATCGCGCTGCGGCTGGCCGGTTTCGCCCGGGACTGGCGGCTGTACGCCGTGGGAGTGAGCCTGACGCTGGTGGCCACGGTGCTCGAACCGGTGCGCACCACCATCTGGTTCGGGCAGATCAACGTCTTCCTGATGCTCCTGCTGCTGTGGGACCTGAGCCGGCCACCGGGTTCACGGTGCAAGGGCTTCAGTATCGGCATCGCCGCCGGGATCAAACTGACTCCGCTGTTCTTCCTGGCCTACCTGGTGGTCACCCGGCAGTGGCGGGAGGTGCGCAACGCCCTGCTGGCGCTCGCGGGAACCGTCGCCGTGGGCTTCCTGGTGATCCCGCAGCAGTCCCTGCAGTACTGGTCCGGGACCTTCCTCGACGCGAACCGGGTGGGGGAGCCGAACCAGGTGGGGAACCAGTCCATCAACGGCCTGATCGCCTACCTCACCGATGCCGAGAAACCGTCGACCGTGGCCTGGCTCGCGGTCGCCGTCCCCGCCGCGCTGGCCGGGCTGGCCGTCGCGGCGTGGGCGCACCGACGGGGCGCGGTCGCGCTGGCGATCATCGTCGTCGGGATGACGGCCTGCGCGATCTCCCCGTTCTCCTGGGGCCACCACTGGGTGTGGATCGTGCCGTTGCTGGCGCTGCTGCTCAGCGGTGCACTCCTGGTCGCGGATCCGCCACGCCGGATCGTTCTACTGCTGGCCGCCGCCGGCCTGGTCGCTGCCACGTTCATCTGGGTCACCTACTTCCCGGGGCTCCGGCCCGCCGGAGTCGACGACGTGGACAACACCTACGCCATCGGCATATTCCTGCGGCCGATGTCCGAGCCGGTGCTCAAGGCCCTGGCCGGCGGGGTCTACGTGTGGACCTTCGCGGCCACGCTGATCGGTTCGATCTGGTACCTCGCCCGTGCGGACCGGCAAGATCGTGCAGCCTGATCGAGCCGACGAACACCGCCGGCTGCTGGCCTACCTCGGCGCCGCCATGATCGCCGGCGGGCAGCCGGTGCACGAGGTGGAACAGGAGCTCAGGGCCGTCGCCACTGCACTCGGACATCCGCTCGCCCAGGTCGGCGCCACCCCCACTGGACTGACACTGACCCTCGAACCCGGCGCCGGGGCCACCTTCGAGGCGATCGACGGTCCCCTGCGCATGGACCATTCGGCGGAGGTCGCGCACATTCGGCGGGAACTGGCCGCCGGGACGCTCGCACCGGCCGAGGCCTTCGGCCGGCTCGGTGCGCTGCGTTCGCTGCCGCACCGCTACCCGCAGTGGGTACAGGACCTGTCCTGGCCGGTGATCGCCGTCGGCATCGCGATGCTGCTGCAACCCGGCTGGGCGAACACGGCTGCGGCCGCGATCGGTGGCGTGGTGGTGATGCTCCTGGTCAAGCTCGCCGGGCGGGTGCGGGTAGCGGCGACCCTGTTGCCCACGCTCGCCGCGTTCGTCGTCTCCACCGGGGTGTTCGCCGCCGCGCAGGCGGGCCTGCTCGACGGTCCGTTGCGCACCCTGCTGGCGCCGCTCGCGGTCCTGCTGCCCGGTGCGCTGATGGTCACCGGCATGTCCGAGCTCGCCGCCGGTGCCATGGTCGCCGGTAGTGCCAGGCTCACCTTCGGCACCGTGCAACTGCTCATGTTCTCCCTCGGTGTGCTCAGCGCGACCGCGATCCTCGGCGTCGGACCGGAGTTGCTGGTCAATCACCGGGTGAACGAATTGGGATGGTGGGCACCGCCGGTGGGCCTGCTGGTGGTGTGCGTGGGAGTGTGCCTCAACGAAGGGGCGTCGATGCGCCTCCTGCCACCGATCGTGGCGGTGGTGCTGGCCGCTTTCGGTGCGCAACTGGCCGGGCAGGCACTGTCCGGCGTGGTGCTCGGCGGCTTTCTGGGTGGCATCGCCGGAAGCCTGGGGGCGACGCTGGTCGCGGCGGTACGGCCCACGCTTCCCCGGCTGGTGGTCTTCCTACCGGCGTTCTGGGTGCTGGTGCCGGGCAGCCTCGGGCTGCTGTCGGTCACCTCGCTGGGTATCGACCCGGGGCAGGGTGCGCGGACGGCGATCGGGGTGGCTGCGGTCATCTGCGCGCTGGCACTGGGCCTGCTGTTCGGTACCGCGCTGGCGCAGGCAGCCCTTGGGCGACTTCGCCGCATGTGACCGAATTGTTCACCCGGCGACAAGTGCATGTTCAAATGCGCATGATCGTATGTGTCAATGACGAACTCAGGTGGCGGTAAGAAGCGCGCAGCAGTGGCATTGAGCGCAGTGGCGATGATGAGCGTGGTGGCCGCGTGCGGCTCGAACGACTCGGGTCCGGGTGTCTCGGGGGACGCCGCATCGAAGGTGGAGATCAACCGTGCTGCGGCCGGTGACATCACCACCAACGGTGGTGCTCGCCGCCTGTCCGGCGATCAGACCAAGGCGATCGCCGAGTCGATCCAGAGCTCGAAGGCCAAGAACGTCATCCTGATCATCGGCGACGGCACCGCGAACCAGGAACTGACCCTGGCCCGCGATTACCAGTGGGGCGCCGGCGCACAGATCCCGGGCCTGGACCAGCTGCCGCTGTCCGGCGACTACACCACCTACGCCCTCGACAAGAAGACCAAGAAGCCGGATTACACCACGGATTCGGCGGCGTCCGGAACGGCCTGGGCCACCGGCACCAAGACCTACAACGGTGGTGTGGGTATCGATGTGAACGGTAAGCCGCAGCGCTCGATCCTGGAGATCGCCCGCGCGAACGGACGCAAGACCGGCAACGTCACCACCACCGAGCTGCAGGACGCGACCCCGGCCGTGCAGGTCGCTCACGTCGCGCAGCGCAAGTGCTACGGCCCGGTCGAGACCAAGGAGAAGTGCTCCTCGGATGCGCTGGAGAACGGTGGCCCCGGTTCGATCACCGAGCAGTTGCTCGCCGCCCGCGCCGACGTCACCCTCGGCGGCGGCTGGAAGTCCTTCCAGCAGACCGCGGGCGCCGGTGAGTACAACGGCAAGACTCTCGAGGTGCAGGCCAAGGAACGCGGCTACCAGATCGTCCGCTCGGGTGAGGAACTCGAGTCGGTCAAGTCCGCCGATCAGGACAAGCCGCTGCTGGGTGTCTTCGCCGACGGCAACCTGCCCCGCATGTGGGGCAAGGCGACCGCGACCAAGGAGGGCGGCAAGGAGCCGGCCGTCACCTGCTCGCCGAACGCCGAGTTCGACGCCACCCCGAAGCTGGGCTCGATGACCAAGAAGGCCATCGACCTGCTGCAGGGCGACAAGGGGTTCTTCCTGCAGGTCGAGTCCGGTTCGGTGGACAAGGCCAACCACGACGCCGACCCGTGCGGCCAGATCGGTGAGACGGTGCAGCTCTCCGATGCCGTGAGCACCGCGCTGGAGTTCGCGAAGAAGCAGAAGGACACCCTGGTCGTGGTGACCGGAGACCACTCGCACACCAGCCAGATCATCGAGGCCGGAACGGTGACCCCGGGCCTGACCCGCACCCTCAACACCAAGGACGGCGGCGTGCTGACCGTCAACTACGGCACCTCCCTGGATCCGGGCGAGGAGCAGCACACCGGTGGCCAGGTGCGGATCGCCGCCTACGGACCGGGAGCGGCGAACGTCTCGGGCATCTCGGACCAGACCGATCCGTTCTTCTACATCACCGACGTGCTGGGCCTGGACCGCAACAAGAAGTGATCCGTCCCGTCCGGCACCGGCGCGGAGCGACCTGCGCCGGTGTCGGACGGCCCCGGTAACCTGGCACCGTGGCTCTCTACCGCAAGTACCGTCCCGCGACGTTCGCCGAGGTCGTGGGCCAGGAGCACGTCACCGAGCCGCTGAGCACCGCCCTGGACTCGGGCCGGATCAACCACGCGTACCTGTTCTCCGGGCCACGCGGCTGCGGTAAGACGTCCTCGGCGCGCATCCTGGCGCGCTCGCTGAACTGTGAACAGGGACCCACCAGTAGCCCTTGCGGGGTGTGCAACTCCTGTGTGGCGCTCTCCCCCGGCGGGTCCGGCAACCTCGACGTCACCGAGATGGACGCCGCCAGCCACGGCGGTGTCGACGACGCCCGCGAGCTTCGCGACCGCGCCTTCTACGCACCGGCGGAATCGCGGTACCGGGTGTTCATCGTCGACGAGGCGCACATGGTCACCCCGCAGGGCTTCAACGCGCTGCTGAAGATCGTGGAGGAGCCGCCGGAGCACCTGATCTTCATCTTCGCCACCACCGAGCCGGAGAAGGTGCTCACCACCATCCGCTCCCGCACGCACCACTACCCGTTCCGGCTGCTGGCACCGGGCGTGATGCGCCCGCTGTTGGAGAAGATCACCTCCGCCGAGCAGGTCCCCGTCGAACCGGCGGTGTATCCGCTGGTCATCCGGGCCGGTGGCGGTTCCCCGCGTGACTCGCTCTCGATCATGGATCAGTTGCTGGCCGGCGCCGGCGCCGAAGGCGTGACCTACCAGCGCGCACTCGGACTGCTCGGGGTCACCGATACCGCGTTGATCGACGCCGCGGTCGACGCCCTCGCCGTCTCCGACGGAGCCGCCCTGTTCGGTGCGGTCGAGAAGGTCATGGAGGCCGGGCACGATCCGCGCCGCTTCGCGACCGATCTGCTGGAGCGGCTGCGTGACCTGATTCTGCTGCACACCGTTCCCGACGCGGCCGACCGCGGCCTGATCGACGTGCCGGTGGACGTCCTGGAGACGATGCGCGCCGAGGCGGGCAAGCTGGGCCTGGCCACGCTCACCCGCTGCGCCGAGGTCACGCACGCCTCGCTGGCCGAGATGCGCGGAGCCACGTCACCGCGGCTGTTGCTCGAAGTGATGTGCGCGCGGATGCTGCTCCCCGCGGCCGACGATTCCCAGGCGGCGCTGCTGCAGCGGATCGAGCTCCTGGAACGCCGACCGGCCGGTGCTCCGGCTGCTCCCGGTGATTCCGCAACTCCGGGCGGATCCGGGCAGGGCGCACCCGCTGCCTCGGCGCCGGCCGGCGCGCCCGACGACGCCCCCCGGTTCGTGCGGCCGAGCCAGCGGCAGGCCGAGCCCGCCGAGCCCGAGCGGTCGGCGGCGCCCGCTCAACCGGAGTCTGCTCAGCCGGAAGCGCGGGTCGCTCCCGTGCCACCCGCACCAACCACTGCGCCACCCGCACCCGCCGGGCCGGCTGCTCCCCCCGCACCGGCCACGGTCGCGGAGCCGAGCCCCGCAGCCGAGGCCGAGCCGGTGCTCCGCCGGCCGGAGCCGACCGCCGAGGTTGCCGCAGAGCTCGAACCGTCGGCGCCCGAGCCGTCGGCGCCCGAACCGGCTGAGCGGTCCACCGAGGTCATCGCCGCGGCGCAGCCGTCGGCGGCACCGTCCGGGCCGTCGATCGAGGAGGTGCGCACCGCGTGGCCCAAGGTGCTGCGCGCCGTCGGCGCACGCAGCAAGGTCACCGCGACGCTGATGACGAACATGCAGGTCGTCGGACTCGCTGGCGATACCTTGCACCTCGGCCTGCCGATTCCCGCGCTGCTGGGCCGGTTCAGCGATCAGCAGCATGTGGGCAACCTGCGGGAAGCCGTGCGGGAGGTGTTCGGGACCCAGTGGAACGTCGAGGTCGGCGACGGTAGCGGTGCCCGTCAGCACGGTGCCGCGCCCGCGCAACCGCAGCAGCGTCAGGCGGAGCCACCGCGGAAGGCCCCACCCACCTTCGAACGACGTAGCCGGGTCGGCGCGGATCAGCGCCCCGATCCGCGCCCGGCCGGACGGGAGAACCGGGCACCGTCGCACCACGACGACATCCCCCTCCCCCCGGAACCGGACCCCGAGCCGGAGCCCGCCGCCGAGGTCTCCGAGGACGAGATGATCGACGCCGCGCACCGCGAGGACGCCGTCTCCGGTGGCAGCAGTGCGCCGCGCCGCGATCCCGACGAGGTGGCACTCGAACTGCTCAAGAGCGAACTCGGAGCCCGCCCGATCTGATCAGGCGGTCCACCAGGGCCGCAGCGGTAGATCACCGGCGCCGCCCTTCGCATCCAGTTTGACCGCCAGGATCTGGTGCAGCTGAATTACGTTGCGCTCGAATCCGAGCCGGGAACCGGCCATGTACAGGCCCCACACCCGGGCGGTCCCCAGGCCCACCTCGGCGACGGCCTCGTCCCAGTTGTCCACCAGGTTCCGGCACCACGCGGTGAGGGTGAGTGCGTAGTGCTCGCGCAGATCCTCCTCGTGCCGCACCTCCATGCCGCCGATGTCCTGGATCGCGGAGATCACTCGGCCGGAACCGGTGAGCTCACCGTCGGGGAAGACGTACCGGTCGATGAACTGTCCGCCCTTGCCTGAGACCTTGTTGTCGTGCCGCGTGATCGTGTGATTGAGCAGCAGGCCACCGATTTTCAGCTTGTCCCGCAGTGTGGTGAAGTAGCCGGCGTAGTTGTGCACACCGATGTGCTCGGTCAGGCCGATCGAACTGATCGCGTCGAAATCACCTTCGGGTACGTCCCGGTAATCGCTGTAGCGGACCTCGGCGAACTCGCCGAGTCCCTCCTCGGCGATCGCGGACTGCGCCCACTGCGCCTGTTGCTGCGAGAGCGTGACGCCGATGACGTGCACCCCCCGCCGGGCGGCGTACCGAACCATGCCACCCCAGCCGCAGCCCACGTCCAGCAACCGGTCTCCGGCCCGTAGTCGCAGCTTCTCGAACACCAGCCGGTACTTGTTCTCCTGTGCCACTTCCAGACTCGCGTCCGCATCCGGATAGCAGGCGCAGGTGTACGTCATCGACGGTCCGAGCACCATCTCGTAGAACCGGTTGGACACGTCGTAATGGTGATGAATGGCTCCCGCATCCCGGGAACGGCTGTGCCGCAGTCCTTCCGCGATCCGGCGCCACCGCGGAAGCGCCTCCTGCGGGGGAGGGGCGATCGGCACCATCCGCTCCGGCCCCACCGAGCGGGCGATCTGTGCCAACAGCAGCGGAGACGGCTTGGCGAACTGCAGATCATCCGACAGTGCGCGCACGGCCCCGTAGGGATCGCCGGGATGCACGCCGGTCAGTTCCAGATCGCCGGCGATGTACGCCCGCGCGAGACCCATGTCGTTGGGAGCCGTTGCCAGGTAGGTGGTTCCACGGGGGGTCAACAGGTTCAGCCCGTAGGGTGCGTCCTCCGGTCCCGCTGAGGAACCGTCGTAGGCCCGCACATGCACGGCCAGCTCGCCGCCGGTGGCCTTCTCGATGATCTCCGCCAGTGTCAACTTCGGGAGATGTTCAGCGGATCGGGTCAACTCATTGCCTCCTGACCGTCTTGTCGTACAGACCCAGTAACCGGCCGGCCGGGTCGTACCGTTGCTTCAACACTGCGAAGACCGGGCCTCCGTACAGCGCGTCGAACTCGGCGCGCTGGTAGAAGGCCTCGGAGTACAGGGATTTGTGCCCGCCGAGCTCGGAGACCTTCCGCTCGATCAGGCGGTTCGCGCGCCCCTCGGTCTGACCGGGCTGCTGCGGCACCGCGGACCAGAATTTGATGTTGACGTACACCTCACTCGGACTCAACGGATACAGCGGCCACGGCCGGTGCGCATCGGCTCCCGGCGGTGCCGGGCGCCGCAATCGTAAGGGGCACAACCAGAGTGGTTCGATGGGCAGCTCGTCGAGGAACCACTCCAGGAACTCCGCGGTGCGGTCGATCCGCACCTCGATGTCCTGGACCACCCGCTCTCCGGGTGGGCGGCCCCGGCGCGCGTCCAGCCGGTCGGCGATGTGCAGTCGACGGTCCAGTGCCACCAGCTTCCAGTAGAAGCTGCTGCGCAGCAGGTGCTTCGGCCACCACCGCCGGATCCTCGGGTGTTGCGCGCCGAACGCCCGCGAACACCAGAACCAGTCGGTGTCCCACCGCCACAGGTAATCGTGCATGGTGAGCCGGTCGCGGGAGACACCGTCGGGATGCCGCAGCGAGCGGTAGTACACGTTCATCCTGGTGTAGTCGCTGAGCGGGCCGTCGTCGTCGGTCCGCCGGCCCAGCGTGAGGTAGGCCTCGTCCCGGCTGAACACCACCCCGTCGAGGTAGTGCACGGGCTCGCCGTCGTACTCGCCGGCCCCGGTGATCTCGGCCATCGTCGCCTGCACCTGAGCCAGGGAGTGCAGGCGCACGTGCCTCAGTTCCACGTAGCGCTGCACCGGTTCCAGGTCGATCGTCAGCCGAGTGGCGTAGCCGAGCGTGCCGTAGGAATTGGGGAAGCCGAAGTACAGGTCGGCGTGCGGTCCGTCCGGCTCCGCCGTGACCACCTCACCCGCGCCGGTGAGGATGTCCATCGACCTGACGGCCTCGTGCGGTAGTCCGGTCCGGAAGGAGCTCGATTCGATGCCCATGCCGGTCACGGCACCGCCGAGGGTGATGGTCTTGAGCTGAGGAACCACCGTGGGTGCGAGCCCGAAGGGCAGTGTCGCCGCCACCAGGTCCTCGTAGGTGCACATACCGCCGACCTCGGCGGTGCCAGCGTGGGGATCGACGGAGATCACGGCGTTCAGGCCGGAGACGTCCAGACCCGGCGCGCCGGTCGCGGCACGTGCCCGGAACAGGTTCGAGGTCTTCTTCGCCAGACGTACCCGGGCGTCGGCGGGAATGGCGTGGTAGCTGGTGAGCAGACGCCGCAATCCCTCCCGGTAGGCCTGCTCGCCCGCGATCGGGACCGTGGTGCTCGCTCGGCTCTGCGCATCGTTGCGAGGACTCACGGTGGCGACGCTATACCCGTCGAGCGCCCCGCGCCCGCCTGATTCGTGATTGGTTAGGCTGGCGGCAGAACCCCGTCGGCGGTCCCGACGAATCGAGCCGAAGGACGAGACCACATGGCCCAGGTAACCGCGCAGCAGTCCACCAGCATCGCCGCAGCTCCCGCAACGGTGCTGGCCGCGATCGCCGATTACACCCGCCGCCCCGAGATCCTGCCCCCGAACTACCGCGACTACCGCGTCGTCGAGGGCGGCCAGGGCACCGGCACCGTCGCCGAGTGGATCCTGCAGGCCACCGAGAAGCGTTCGCGCAACGTCCGTGCCACGGTCACCGTCGACAGTGAAACCGTGACCGAGAAGGACGCCAACTCGTCCATGGTCACCACCTGGCGGGTGGCCGCGTCCGGTCCCGAGCAGAGCACCGTCACCATCACCACCACCTGGCAGGGCGCCGGCGGCATCGGCGGATTCTTCGAGCGCACCTTCGCCCCGAAGGGTCTGGGCCGGATCTACCAGGAACTGCTGACCAACCTCAAGGTGCAGGTCGAGTCCAACGGCTAGGCGACCCCGGCGGCACCGGGGAGCGCCGGTGGCACCGCTGCCGCTGCGCGACGGGGTCGACCCGACGCGTCTGGTGATCGCCGACGAGGAATCCGGTCTCACGCTCGGTGAGGTGCTCGGGGCGCGTTTCCCCGGCACCGAGGAGTACGTGGCCCGTGAGAGCGCCGCGGGTTCCGTCGTCGGGTCCGACGGGATCCCGCTCACCCCGTCGACGCCGGTTCGCGCCCGCCAGGCGGTGTGGATGTACCGGGAGCTCCCCGACGAGATCGAAGTGCCCTTCGACCTACCGGTGCTGCACCAGGACGAGCGGATCGTCGTGGTGGACAAGCCGCACTTCTTGGCCACGATGCCGCGCGGTGCGCGGGTGGTGCAGAGTGCGCTGGTGCGGTTGCGCCGGGAACTGGGGGAGCCGCGGCTCTCGCCCGCACACCGGCTGGACCGGCTCACGGCCGGCGTACTGCTGCTGACCCGCGATCCTGCCGCGCGCGGGCACTACCAGCAGTTGTTCGCGACCGGTGCGGCCCGGAAGGAGTACTGCGCCCTGGCTCCGTTACGGGAGGATCTGGTGTTGCCCGCGGTGGTGGAGTCGCGGATCGAGAAGACGCCCGGAATCATGCGCGCCTACGAGGTGCCCGGTCCGGTGAACGCTCGCTCGCACGTCGAACTGGAGGCGGAGTCGACCGGCCCGGACGGCGTCACCGTGGGCCGGTACCGGCTGCGACCGGAGACCGGCAAGACGCACCAATTGCGGCTGCACATGGCGCGGCTCGGTGTGCCGATCCTCGGTGACCCGCTCTACCCGGAGCAGCGCGAGGTGGTCGACGGCGACTTCTCCGATCCGCTACGTCTGCTGGCCCGCAGTCTCGCCTTCAGCGACCCCTTCGACGGTGCCGAGCGGGTGTTCGTCAGCGGCCGCGATCTGGTGGTGTAGGGGTACGCGCTACCGGGTCGGGGTGGCGGTCGTCGTCAGGTAGGTGGCTATCCCGGCGGCGATGGCCTCCGCCATCTTCTGCTGCCCGGCCGCCGACTCCAGCACCGTCGCCTCGGTGGCATCGCGCAGGTTACCGGCTTCGACCAGCGCTGAGGGCACGGTCGCCAGGTTCAATCCCGCCAGGTCGGAGCGCCCGAAGATGCCGCCGGACCCGATGTAGGTGGCCGGGGTGAAGCCGCCCGCGACCAGGGCGTCGCGCAGTGCGGCCGCGTACGCCGGGCTCGCGGTCTGCTGCGAGGGGTTCAGCGGCGGAGCCGAGTGATTCACGTGAAACCCGCGGTTACCGGGGGCGGAACCGTCGGCGTGGATGCTCACCGCGGCGTCCGCGCCCCACTTGTTCGCGGCCTCGGCACGCGCGTCGATGCACGAGGCGACGGAGGTGTCGTCGCCCCGGGAGAGCATCACCTGGGCGCCCGCGGCGGTGAGCACCTGGTAGAGCTTGTAGGCGATGCCGTAGTTCACGGTGTGTTCGGGTACGCCGTTGACGCTGGTGGTGCCGGTGGTCTGGCACGGTTTGGTGCCGCCCCGGCCGTTCGGGACCTGCTTGTTGATGGTGGCGTCGTTGCTGCCGTTGTGGCCGGGATCGACGAAGACCTTCCGTCCGGTGAGCGAGCCCGCCGCCAGGGGCGCCGCGTTGTTGACGAGGGCCGGCTCGGTGGGCGATAGGCTGGGCAGTGCAGTCGAGTCCTGTCGCTGTCCGGCGTCACCGATGGTGCAGCCGGCGAGAACCAGTGTGGGGACCACGACGGCGGCCAGAAGGGCGAAACGACGGTTATTCACAGCCGTATCGTACCGCCACAACGGCCGCAGTGGTATCACAAGTAACACGAATCGGACATGAGCGGGTCATCTGACCGGCGGAGGGAGACGGCATGCAGCCCGGAGGCTCGATGGAAGACCTGATGGCACAGGTCGGCGCGATGCAGCAGCAGTTGATGGTGGCGCAGCAGGAGCTCGCGGTGACCACCGTCGAGGGCCAGGCCGGCGGTGGCCTGGTCACGGTGACCGGCACCGGCGACGGCCAGGTGAAGTCCGTGGTCATCGACCCCAAGGTGGTCGACCCGGAGGATGTGGAGACCCTGCAGGACCTGGTTCTGGGGGCGCTCTCGGATCTCGCCGAGAACACCGCCGCGATCGCGCAGCAGAAGATGGGGCCGCTGGCCGGCGGCCTGCCGTTCTGACGGGCGGCGCGTGTACGAAGGACCCGTTCAGGAACTGATCGACGAGCTGGCGAAGCTCCCCGGGGTGGGACCGCGCGGCGCCCAGCGCATCGCGTTCCACCTGCTCGGGGTGCAACCCACCGACATCGATCGGCTCACCAACGCCCTCACCCGGGTGCGCAACGACGTGCGCTACTGCGAGGTGTGCGGCAACGTCGCCGCCGAGGTCCGGTGCCGGATCTGCTCGGATCCACGGCGCGACACCTCCAAGATCTGCGTGGTCGAGGAGGCCAAGGACGTGCAGGCGGTGGAGCGCACGCGCGAGTACCGCGGCCTGTACCACGTGCTCGGCGGCGCGCTCAATCCGATCAAGTCGATCGGCCCGGACAAGCTGCGGATCCGCGAGCTGCTGGTTCGGCTGGGAACCGCCGTCGACGGGGTCGACGTGGACGAGGTCATCCTCGCCACCGACCCGAACACCGAAGGTGAGGCCACCGCAGCCTTCCTGGTGCGGATGCTCAAGGATTTCCCGGGCCTGACGGTGACCCGCCCGGCAGCAGGTCTGCCGATGGGCGCCGAGCTGGAGTTCGCCGACGAGCTGACGCTCGGGCGTGCCATGAGTGGGCGCCGGTCACTGTCCGAGCCGCCGCGCGTGCTCGAAGAACTGCCCCCGAGCTGATCGGTGGACGCAGCACAGGTGTTGGCACACCTCGGTGGGCCGGACGGGATCATCGCCGTCGACGGGCCTTCGGGCTCGGGGAAGTCGACCTACGCGCATCGTCTGGTCGACGATCTGCGCGCCGACGGTGTCCGCGTGGCGCTGGTCCGCACCGATCACTACGCCACCTGGGAGGACCCGGTGTCGTGGTGGCCGCGGCTGGTCTCCGAGGTGATCGACCCGCTGGTGCGTGGCCGCGATGCCCATTACCGGCCGCTGGTCTGGCGTGCGGGCGTGCCCTCGCCGGGGGAGCAGCTGCGGTTGCCCCGGGCCCAGCTGATCGTGGTCGAAGGGGTCTCCAGCGCCAGACGCTCCTTCGCCGACCGTCTTTCGCTGGCGCTGTGGATCGACGGCGGCACCGCTGCCCAGCGGTTGGAGCGCGCCGTCGCTCGCGACGGGGAGGAATCGCGCGCCGATCTGGTCCGTTGGCAGGAGTTCGAGCGCGGCTGGTTCGCCGTCGACGGCACCCGCGAGCGCTGTATCCCCGTCGACGACTGGAGTCGTGGCGCGTGATCGGGCCTATCATCCGATCATGCGCCTACGCGACAATCCGACCGTCGAGGTCACCCGGACGCTGAACTGCTCCCCGGCGCGGGCGTGGGATCTCGTCACGGACATCACGCTCCCGACCGGGGTGGACGGTGAGCTCCGGCGGGTCGAATGGCTCGACGGCGCAACCGGCGTGGTCGAGGGCGCTCGGTTCCGGGGGTACAACCGGAACGAGCAGTTGGGGGAGTGGACCACCGACTCCGTCGTCGTCGAGGTCGAGGACGGTCGCCGCTGGGTGTGGGCGGTCGGGCCGCGGGACTCGGAGCCGTGGGCGACCTGGGGTTTCGAAGTCGATCCCTCCCGGCAGGGCGCGGTCGTGCGGCAGTGGGCCCGGTTCGGCGACGGTGCGTCGCCGTTCGCCGCCGCCGTCGCCACGCAGCCGGAGCAGGAAGGGCGCATCGTCGCCTATCGCCTCGGCGTGTGGAGGGCGGGGATGGAGGCGAACCTGGCCGAGCTCGCGCGTCGTACTTCCTGAACGTCGGCCCTGCGCCAGGTGCATGGGCGCGGGGGATTGGTTGTGTCCTCCTGGCCCCGGTGGCCTTCGCGCTACTTCCGGAGGCGTTCGCGGCGCAGCAGATCCACATCCGGCAGATCCAGCGGCGCCAGAGTGGCACCTGTGGCGCGTGCGAGCAGATGGTCGGCCAGTTCCGGGTTGCGGGCGAGCGCCGGACCGTGCATGTAGGTGCCGATCGCGCTGCCCTGCACCACCCCGTCGACGGCTTCACCGGCACCGTTGCCGGTTCCGCGCACCACCCGCTGCAGCGGTGCTGCGGCCGGCCCTAGAGCGGAACCGCCGCGGTGGTTCTCGAACCCGGTGAGCGGCTGCGTGAGCCCGTCGATCAGTGGGCGGCCCTCGATCTCACCGATCGACCGCGTGGCCTGAGGCGTGGTGGTCAGGTCGAACAGCGAGATGCCGTCCACCCGTTCCCCCTCGGAGGTCTCGTACCAGTGCCCGAGCACCTGTATCGCGGCGCAGATCGCCAGCACCGGTGCTCCACCGGCCGCCGCCTGCTGCATACCCGGGTACCGGGTCAGGTGTCGGGTTGCCAGTCGCTGCGCGTAGTCCTCCGCGCCGCCGAGGGTGTAGATGTCGCACGAGGCCGGCACCGGATCGGCCAGCGTGATCGGGAGCACCTCCGCCTCGATCCCACGCAGCCGTGCCCGCTGCCGCAACACCAGCGCATTGCCGCCGTCGCCGTAGGTGCCCATCACATCGGGCAGCACCAGGCCGATCACCAGCGTCGAATCGGTGATCCGCGTCTCGGATCCGGAGAAGTCGATCATGCGCGGCCTCCGCGGGTCTCGAGTGCGGTGTTCAGGTCACGGAAGGCCGTGTAGTTGGCGAGCACCTCCACCCGCCCGGGCGGGCAGGACGCGATCGCGGCGAGCGGGTCCACCACCAGCGAATGCTCCGCACCGGCGTAGGTCAGCCGCACCGCCAGATCCGCGCCGCGTTCACCCGACGCCACCACCTCGGCGTTGTCGAACCGCTCGAACTGCACGTCCCACAGCCAGGACAGGTCCTCGCCGTCGGGAACCTGCCCGTTCACCGCGATCACCAGCCCTTCTGCGGAACCGTCGATCATGGACATGGCCTCCTGCCAGCCGGCCGGATTCTTGGCCAGCAGCATCCGCACGGTGTGCGGGCCGACGGTGACCTCCTTGTACCGACCGGCGACCTCCCCGACGGTGCCCACGGCCTGCACCGCGGCGTGCGGGTCGGCGCCCATGGCGACCGCGGCCGCCACCGCCTGTGCGGCGTTGCCGCGGTTCGCCCGGCCGGGCAACCGCAGCACCAGCGGTGCGACGAATCCGTCCGGACCGTAGATGTTCGTCTCGTCGACCCACCAGTGCGGCTGCGGCCGGGAGAATTCGGTTCCGGTCGAGTACCAGTGCTCGCCGTCGCGGACGATCGGCTCGCCCGAGCGGGGGCAGGAGACCGAGTCGCTGGTCCAGCCCGCGCCGGCGGCGACCCACACCACGTCCTCGGCGTCGTAGGCGACCGAGGTCACCAGCACGTCATCGCAGTTCGCCACGACGGTCAGGTTCGGATGCCCGTGCACACCGGCCCGCAGCTTCCGTTCGATCGCGTTGATCTCGCCCACCCGGTCCAACTGGTCACGGGAGAGGTTCAGTAGGACCAGTGCCTCCGCGCCGGTGGCGTCGAGCACGTGCGGAACGTGCAGCTCGTCGACCTCCAGCGCCGCCAGGGATGCGTTCCGGTGCGCGGTGAGCGCGGCGACGATGCCGGCGTCCATGTTCGCGCCGTCGGCCTGGGTGGCCACCTCCCGGCCCGTGGTCGCGAGCGCTGCGGCCGTCATCCGGGTGGTGGTGGACTTGCCGTTCGTGCCGGTGATCACGACGGTGCGTTTACCGTCGGCCAGCCGGGCCATCAGATCCGGCTCGATCTTCAGTGCGACCAGGCCGCCGATCATCGAGCCCTTCCCACGACCTGCGCGCTGCGACGCCCAGGCTGCGGATCGGGCGGCGAGCAGCGCCGCGCGGGCGCGGAGGGGGAGTCCGGGCATGGGCACCAGAATAGGGCACCCGGCACTACCCTGGATTCATGCCCGAATTGCACCAGGACCGGCGGCGAGCGCTGTCGTTCGGTGAGATCGCCGACGACTACGACCGGCTACGGCCCCGCTACAGCGACGTGACCCTCGATGCGATCACCATCGGGACCAGCGCGGCGGACATCGGAGCCGGCACCGGAATCCTGTCCCGGCAGCTCACCGACCGGGGGTTGCGGGTGCTCGCGGTGGAACCCGACGCCGCGATGGCCGAGCTCACCCGGCGCGGCGGAGTCGATTGTGAGGTCGCGACCTTCGAGGAATGGGACTCGCGCGACCGCACCTTCGACCTGATCACGTTCGGCCAGTCCTTCCATTGGGTCGACGCGCAGGCCGCACTCGGGCGCCTGGCCGGCCTGTTGAACCCCGGCGGCCGGGTGGTCCTGCTGTGGAACAAGCTGCGCCCGAGCCGGCCCTCGAACGACGCGCTGCGGGCGGCGAGCCCGGACTACGTCGACGTCGACGCGGTCAGTTCCGATCCCACCCATGCCGATTTCGCGCTGACGGAGCTGCGGGAACGGTTCGAGCGGGCCGGGTTCACCGTGCCCCAGCGCGAGGACGCCTGGACCGAGACTCAACCGGCGGATCGCTGGCTGGATCTGATCTTCACCTACTCGGCGCACTCAACCCTTCCCGCCGAGCGCCGCGCCGGCCTGCGCGCCGCGCTCGCCGAGGTCATCGGCGGCGGTGACGTCGAGCTCGCGGCCTCCACCATCGCGCTCATCGCGAGCCGGTAGGGCCGGGCTCCGCAACACTCCCAGCAGGCAGCCGGCGATCACCGTCGCTGCTCCGGCCAGCGCCAGGGCACTCGGACGCTCACCGAGCACCAGCGCGCTCGCCGCGATCCCCACCACCGGCACCAGCAGCGTCGCCGGAGCCACCGTCGACGCCGGGTACCGGGCCATCAGCGCACCCCACAGCCCGTATCCGACGATGGTGCTCAGGATCGCGATGTACGCCACGCCGAGCAGTGCCATACGCCCCGCGTTGCCGTCGAGACTGTGCACGAGCGCGCGCCATCCGGTGGTCGGTCCCTCGATCACGGCGCTGAGAGCCAGCAGCGGCAGCGGCGGGATCACCGACATCCACAGGGTGAAACGGAAGGGCTCCGACGGTGCCGCGAGCCGCTGCCCGATATTGCCGAAGGCCCAGCTCAGGCCGCCCATCAGGGTGAGGATCACACCGAGGACGCCGACTCCGGACGCAGCGTCGGCGCGGTCGGCGATGATCAAACCCATCCCGGCGAGCGCGATCGCGATCCCGGTGACCTGCCGGACCGCGAGCTTCTCGTGGAGCAGGATCGCACCGAGCAGCACGGTGAACGGCGCGGACGACTGCAGCACCAGTGAGGCCAGCCCGGTGGGCATCCCGATGTGCATCGCGGTGAACAACAGGCCGAACTGGAAGGTCCCCGAGCCCACCCCGTAGAGCACCAGCCACTTCGCCGGGCCCTTCGGCGGCCGCAGGAACAACACCACCGGAAGGGCCAGCACGAGGAATCGCAGCGCGCCCAGGAACAGCGGTGGGAAGTAGTCGAGGCCGTAGCGGATCGCGAGGAAGTTCAACCCCCACAGCACGACCACGAGGAGGGCGACCAGACGGTGACGTGGGCTCATGCGGTCCACTGTGCTGCCCGAGGAACAGAAGAACAATCGAATACTTCTTGATTGAAGATGTAGCCTTCCTACATGGACGTGCATCGTCTACGGATCCTGCGAGAGCTCGCCGACCGCGGCACCGTCGCAGCGACCGCCCGCGCGATGGACATGACCCCGTCGGCGGTGTCCCAGCAGCTCAAGGTGCTGGCCCGGGAAGCCGGTGTGGATCTGCTCGAACCCGATGGCCGCCGGGTGAGGATCACCGATGCCGGTGCGGCGCTGGTGGTGCGCGCGGAGTCGGTGCTCGGCGAATTGGACCGCGCGCACGCGGAGATGGACCACTACCGTCGCACACCCACCGGCACAGTGCGCCTGACGATGTTCCCCTCCGCCGCCGAGCTGCTGCTGCCGGGAGTGCTTCGCCGCGCCGCCGAGGCCGGAGTGCGCGTGGTGGCCGCCGACGTCGACCTGCCCGGCACCGAACTCGCCGCGATGATGGCCGACGCCGATGTGGTGGTCACCCACCGTGACGAGCGGGCCGCACCGCTGGGTGGTCCGCGGATCGCCTCCCGGGTGCTGATGCGGGAGCCGATCGATCTGGTGGTCCCGGTCGGGCATCCGCTCGCCGCCGGTGGCCGGGTGGAGGCGTCCCAGCTCGCCGATCTGGACTGGATCAGCGTGCGCGACGGCTTCCCGGTGGACGACGTGCTCCGCTCGCTGGCCACGCTCACCGGGGTGCAGCCGCGGGTGGTGCAGCGAATCAACGACTTCCACACCATCGAGGCTTTGGTCGCCGCCGGACACGGGGTGGCTCTGATCGCCCGGCACGCGGTCACCAACGCGGGGGTGCACGGATTGGAGATCGCCGGGGTGCGCGCAGCACGCATCCTGGAGGTCGCCACCCGGCCGGGCGCGCACCAGCGCCCGGGTGTGGCCGCCGTTCTCCGGGCGCTCGACGAGGAGGTCGCCGCGGTCGCGCAGTAGCGGACGCGGCGGCTGAGGTGACGCCCCGAGCGGAAAGCGACAAATGAGACAATGACACCGAGTGCTGGAGGTCTGGAAAGGTGAACGCGATGGTCGAGCGGAGTTCGACGGTGCCAGGAGATTTCACCCCCGACGCGATCGTGGTGGGCGCCGGGCTGGCTGGCCTGGTGGCCGCCTACGAGCTCTCCCGGGTGGGTCGCCGCGTGCTGATCCTGGACCAGGAGAACCGGAACAATCTCGGCGGCCAGGCATTCTGGAGCCTCGGCGGTCTGTTCTTCGTGGATTCTCCCGAACAGCGACGCCTCGGCATCAAGGACTCGTACGAGCTGGCCCTGCAGGACTGGATGGGTTCGGCGGCCTTCGACCGTGAGGAGGACCACTGGCCGCGCACATGGGCACGGGCGTACGTCGAGTTCGCAACCCACCGCAAGCGGGAGTACCTGCGCCGCCTCGGGCTGCGGGTGACGCCGGTGGTCGGCTGGGCGGAACGCGGTGGTGGCTCTGCGGACGGGCACGGCAATTCTGTGCCTCGCTTCCACCTCACCTGGGGAACCGGGCCGGAGGTGGTACGCGTCTTCCGCGAGCCGGTCGAGCGCGCCGAGCAGCAGGGACTGGTCCGCTTCGCCTTCCGTCACCGGGTGGACGAGCTGCTGCGCGACGCGGACGGCGGCGTGATCGGCGTGCGGGGCGCGAAGCTCGAACCCACCGACCTCGAACGCGGCGTCGCCAGCAGCCGCGCGATCGTGGGTGACTTCGAGTACCGTGCCCCCGCGGTTCTGGTCACCTCGGGCGGCATCGGCCACGACTTCGATCTCATGCGCAAGTACTGGCCGACCGAACGTCTGGGGCCGTTCCCGGACCACATGATCGCCGGTGTGCCCGCGTACGTGGACGGCCGGATGCTCGGCATCTCGGAGCGAGCCGGCGCGAACGTCGTGGGCCGCGACCGGGTGTGGGCCTACACGGAGGGCGTCCACAACTGGAATCCGATCTGGCCCGACCACGCCATCCGGATCATCCCAGGCCCGTCATCGATGTGGTTCGACGCCAACGGTCATCGTTTCCCCGCGCCGAACTTCCCGGGATTCGATACGAACTCCACGATGAAGGCGATCCTCGACACCGGGTACGACTACTCGTGGTTCGTGCTCACCGAGACGATCATCGAGAAGGAGTTCGCACTCTCGGGATCGGAGCAGAACCCGGACATCACCGAGAAGGACTACCGGCTGGCACTCGGCCGGGTGACCTCGAGCGGTGCCCCGGGCCCCGTCGAGGCTTTCAAACAGCGCGGCGAGGACTTCGTGGTGGCCGACACCCTCGAAGAACTGGTCGCCGGAATGAACCGGATCGGGCGCGGCGGCACGATCGAACTCGATCACCTGCGCCGGCAGATCCTGGCCCGGGATCGTGAGGTGGCCAACGGATTCGGCAAGGACGCGCAGCTGCAGGCGATGCACAACGCCCGCTCGTACCGGGGAGACAGGATCGTCCGCGTCGCGAAACCGCACCGCATCCTCGATCCCGAGCACGGACCGCTGATCGCAGTCCGGTTGAACATCCTCTCCCGCAAGACGCTCGGTGGACTCGAGACGGATCTGTCGGCGCGCGTGCTGTCCGCCGACGGTGATCCGGTGCCCGGCCTGTACGCGGCCGGCGAGGTCGCGGGTTTCGGCGGCGGGGGTGTGCACGGGTACAACGCGCTGGAGGGAACCTTCCTGGGTGGGTGCATCTTCTCCGGAATGAAAGCAGGCCGCGCCGCCGCGAGCGCGACCGATCGACGGATCTAGGAGATCGAACATGAGTGGACGTACGGCCCTGGTGACCGGGGCCTCGTCGGGAATCGGCTACGAGACGGCGAAGCTGCTGGCGCAGAAGGGGTACCGGGTTCTGGGTACCAGTCGGAATCCGGACACCGTACCCGCCGAGAAGCGGATCGCCGGTGTCGAGTACCTGGCGCTGGACCTCTCCAGCAGGGAGTCGATCGAGCGCTGCGCCGCCGCTGCGGGCGGTGTCGACATCGTGGTCAACAACGCCGGTGAGAGCCAGTCCGGCGCACTGGAGGAACTGCCCGCCGACGCCATCGACAGGCTGTTCCAGACCAACGTCTTCGGCGCCGTCCAGCTCACGCAGAAGCTGCTCCCGCAGATGCGGCGCGACGGTTACGGGCGGGTGGTGATGGTCGGCTCCATGCTCGCCAGTTTCCCGCTCGCCTACCGCGGTTCGTATGTGGCGGCGAAGGCCGCACTGAAGGGTTTCGCGGCAGCTGCGCGGCAGGAGCTCTCACCCTTCGGGGTGTGGGTGTGCACCGTCGAGCCCGGTTCGATCGCAACCGGGATCGGGGAGCGACGAACCAAGTACGTGGCCGACGATTCGGTGTACCGCAGTGACTTCGAGACCATGATCGAACGCCTCGACGCCAACGAGCGAGCCGGTATCAGCCCGGCTGGGGTGGCGGAGGTCATCGTCAGGGCGATCGAAGCGGATAGGCCCCGTGAGTTCTACGCCGTGGGCAGCAATGCCCCGGTCGTGTTCCTGCTCAAGCGGCTGCTGCCGGTGGAGGCGATCTCGGCGATCGTCGCCAGGCGTCACGGACTGAGGCGATAGGCGTCCCGGGCCGTCGGGACATCGGTCCCTGGTGGAAACAGGAATCTACTACATATCGTCGTAGGTAGCCCATTCCTTCAGCCGAGGACCGATGCCCCATGCTCACCGATGCCCAGCGCACCGTCATCGCCGACACCCTGCCCGCCGTGGGAGGCGCGATCAACGAGATCACCCCGATCTTCTACCGGAGGATGTTCGACGCCCATCCCGAGCTCGAACGCGACCTGTTCAATCGCGGTAATCAAGCGGTGGGCGCGCAGCAGCGCTCGCTGGCCGCGTCGATCGCGATGTACGCCACCTCCGTCGTCGACGACGAGGTCTCGGCCCGATCGATGCTCGAGCGTGTCGCGCACAAGCACGCCTCCCTCGGTGTGGCCCCCGATCAGTACCCGATCGTCTACGAGAACCTGTTCGCGGCCATCGCGCAGGTGCTCGGCGCCGCGGTCACTCCGGAGGTCGCCGACGCCTGGACGGCACTGTACTGGCAGTTCGCCGACGAGCTGATCGCCCTGGAGAAGGGGCTCTACGAGGCCGCGGAGATCAC
This sequence comes from Tsukamurella serpentis, assembly GCF_054780975.1. NCBI lineage: Bacteria > Bacillati > Actinomycetota > Actinomycetes > Mycobacteriales > Tsukamurellaceae > Tsukamurella > Tsukamurella serpentis. The sequence goes on along the minus strand of NZ_BAAGVH010000002.1, from coordinate 1,125,251 downwards.
CCCGGAGACGGTGTGGCGCACCGTGGTCGTCGCCGAACGCCAGCAGCAGAGCCCGCACACCGTGGCCCTCGTCCTCGCCGACCCGTCCGGTGCTCCGCTGCCGGATTTCAAGCCGGGACAGTACATCTCGGTTGCGGTGGTGCTCCCCGACGGTGCCCGCCAGATCCGCCAGTACAGTCTGTCCGGCGCTGGGAAGGGGCGCTGGCGGATCGGCGTCCGGCGCGACGGAGAGGTCTCGTCGCACCTGCACGAGTACGCCTTCGAGGGCACGCACCTGCAGGTCTCACCGCCCTTCGGTGACATCGTGCTCGACAGCGACCCGGCCACTCCACTGGTGCTCGTCTCCGCGGGAATCGGCATCACCCCGGTGCTCGGGATGCTGTACCACCTCGCCGAGGAGGGGGCCGGCCGTGACGTGGTCGTGCTGCACGCCGATCGCACCCGTGCGACGCACGCGCACCGTGCGGAGCTCGCCGACATCGTCGCCCGGATTCCCGGAGCAGTGCAGCACACCTGGTACGACGAACTCCCGCAGGGGTATCCGCTGTCAGACGGTGAGTCCCCGGGTCGCATCGACGTGAACGAGGTGCGTCTGCCGGATCAGCCGAACGTCTACCTGTGCGGTCCGCTGCCGTTCATGTCCGCAGCCGCAGACCAGTTCGAGCGCGCGGGCATCCCGCGGGAGCGCGTGTGGTTCGAGGCGTTCACCCCGTCGGTGTAGAACGGCTGCAACAGAAGTCCCCGCCCGCCTCGTGAGATCCACGGGCGGGCGGGGACTTCAGCTGAGTCCTGCGGGCTACGGCGCCCAGGTCCGCGTGGAGGCCTCGCCGACGGCCTCCTCGGCCGACCGCATGCTTCCGTGCGCCCGGTTGACCGCCGAGACCACGGCGCGCAGGGAGGCTGTGGTGATCGACGGTGCGATACCCACGCCCCAGACGGTGCGGTCCTCGTCGCCGACGCGCACGATGGCCTCGACGTAGGCGGCGGCCTGCGCGTCGTCGCCCGCGGACAGGGCGTGCTCGCTGTAGTCCAGTACGCGCACCTCGAACCCGACCGTGCCGATGGCGTCGACGAAGGCCGCCAGCGGGCCGTTGCCCTCGCCGGAGATCTCCTGCTCCTTGCCGTCGACCTTGACCACCGCGTCGATGCGGTCAACGCCACCGTCGACCTCGGACGCGGTGACCTTCTGGCGCATCCGCTCCAGCGGGCGGATCGGATCGATGTACTCGCCCGAGAAGACGTCCCACATCTGTTTCGGCGTCACTTCACCGCCCTCGCCGTCGGTGATCTTCTGCACCGACTGGCTGAACTCGATCTGCAGGCGCCGCGGCAGTTGCAGGCCGTGATCCGACTTCATGATGTAGGCGACGCCACCCTTGCCGGACTGGCTGTTCACCCGGATCACGGCCTCGTAGTTGCGGCCCACGTCCTTCGGGTCGATCGGCAGGTAGGGCACCTGCCAGACGATGTCGTCCACGTCCTTATCGGCCTCATCGGCGTCGATCTTCATCTGATCGAGCCCCTTGTTGATCGCGTCCTGGTGGCTGCCGGAGAACGCGGTGTACACCAGGTCGCCGCCGTACGGGTGGCGCTCGGGTACCGGCAACTGGTTGCAGTACTCGACCGTGCGCCGGATCTCGTCGATATCGGCGAAGTTGATCTGCGGATCGACACCGCGGCTGTACAGGTTCAGGCCCAGGGTCACCAGGCAGACGTTTCCGGTGCGCTCGCCGTTACCGAACAGGCAGCCCTCGATCCGGTCGGCGCCGGCCAGGTACCCGAGCTCGGCGGCGGCCACGCCCTCGCCGCGGTCGTTGTGCGGGTGCAGGGACAGGATGACGCTGTCCCGGCGGGCCAGGTTCCGGTGCATCCACTCGATCGAATCGGCGTACACGTTGGGCGTGGCCATTTCGACGGTGGCCGGCAGGTTCAGGATGATCGGGTTCTCGGGCGTCGGCGCGATGATCTCGGTGACCGCATCGCACACCTCCTTCGCGAAGGTGAGCTCGGTGCCGGTGTACGACTCCGGTGAGTACTCGTAGCGCCACTGCGTGTCCGGGTACTTCTTCTGCTCCTCGAGCACCTTGTGCGCGGCGTCGGTCGCGATCTTCTTGATCGCCGCCTTATCGGCGCGGAACACCACCCGGCGCTGCAGCACCGAGGTGGAGTTGTAGAAGTGCACGATCACGCTCTTAGCGCCCTGACAGGCCTCGAACGTGCGCTCGATCAACTCGTCGCGGCACTGCACCAGCACCTGAATGGTGACGTCGTCCGGGATGGCGCCGTCCTCGATGATCTCGCGCACGAAATCGAAGTCGGTCTGGCTGGCCGACGGGAAGCCGACCTCGATCTCCTTGTAGCCCATGCGCACCAGCAGGTCGAACATGCGGCGCTTGCGGGCGGGGCTCATCGGGTCGATCAGGGCCTGGTTGCCGTCACGAAGGTCCACGGCGCACCACAGCGGGGCGGTGGTGGCGACCTTGTCCGGCCAGGTGCGGTCGGGGAGGTCGATGCGCTCGACCTCGTCGGCGAACGACCGGTAGCGGTGTGCGGGCATGGCGCTTCCGCGCTGCGCGTTCCACGTCGGCTGCCCCGGGTTGCGGGGACCTGCGGGAGCGATGATCTTCGATACGCCGGAGGTATAGGAATCGGCTGCAGGGCTCATGATGTAGAGGCTACTTTCTCGGGACGCCCCAGTGGCTGGCAGGGACGAGATCGGCCGTCGGGAGGCCGGGAGTTTCTCGACCGGCGCTGCCGCGTGTGCACGGCTCAACCCGCGACGGGGAGCCGGTCTGGATCAGGCCCCGCCGCGGCAACCGAGAAGAAGGGCGCGCCGCTGCACGGGTCGAATGTAGCGCACCTTGCCGGGAACAGGGAAGCGGACCGCTCCGGTGTTGCGATCTCAACGGGCGATTCCGTACAATCTTGCGATTGCAACGGTTGTTCGGTTGCGGCGGCGATCCGGAGGAGACCTTGGTGGAGCAGGTGCAGCTCACGCACTCATTGACGGGCGCGCAGTACGGAATGTGGCTCAGTCAGCAGGTGGCCCCCGACGTCGCCTACACCGTCGCTCAGTACGTCGACATCCGTGGGCCGTTCGACGTGGAGGTGCTGCGTGCGGCTACCCGCCAGGCCGCCGATGAGTTCGTCTCCCCGTACCTGCGCATCGACGTCGATGAGTCCGGCACCCCGATGCAGCGCGTCGACGCGACCATCGACCCCTCCGCCGAGGTGGTCGACCTGGGTCTGGCGGACCTCCCCGAGGACGAGCGGATCGCCGTGGCCGTCGAGTGGATGCGGGCCGAGTACTCCAGCCCACTGGATCTCGCGACCGACGATCTGATCGTCAACCGGCTCATCCCGGTGTCCGACGACCGCTGGCTCTGGTACGCCCGCGCGCATCACGTGATCATCGACGGCTACGGCGCTTCGATCCTGCAGCGTCGGGTCGCCGAGCTCTACACCGCTCGTATCACCGGTACCGAAGCGCCGGCGCTCAAGCCGAAACCGCTGGCCCCCGAGGGCTTCGTGGCCGCAGAACAGAAGTACACGGCCTCGGCCCGTGCCGACGGTGACGCCGAGTACTGGGCCGAGGTGGTCCGGGCGCTGCCCGAAGCCTCCGGCCTGGCCCGGACGGTGGCCGGACCGTCGCCGCTCAACCTGCGCCGCAACGGCGTTCCCAGTGCGGCCGCCGGAGCCCGGCTGGAGGCCGCGGCGGAGCGGCTGGGGACCAACCGCACCGGCCTGGTGATCGCCGCCTTCGGTGCCTACGTCGCCGCCGTCTCCGGGCGCGAGCGCATCTCGCTGGCGGTGCCGGTCGCCGCGCGCACCACCGCTGCGCTGCGCGGATCAACCGGTATGACCGCCAACGTGCTGCCCATCCCGGTGCACGCGGGGCTCGGCGCCACCGTCTCGGACGTGATCGACGGAACCGGCCTGGACCTGCGTAACGGGCTGCGACACCAGCTGTACCCGGCCGCACGGATGGCCGCGCCGGTACTGCGTGAGGGTGTGGTGGGCTCCACCTTCGGTGACGCCATCAACATCATGATGTTCTCGTCGTCGATCACCCTCGGGGAGGCCGCCGGCACGCTGAACCTGCTCACCTCCGGCCCCGCCGAAGACATCGCGGTCACCGTCTACGAGTCCGAACAGGGTGCACTGCGGATCGACATGGAGGCCAACCCGGCCACCCACACGGCCACCGGCCTGGACGGGCACTACGAGCGGTTCATGGAGTACCTGGAGAGGTTCGCCGCCGTCTCCGGTGACACTCTGCTCTCCGCGCTCACGGTGGCCACCGCCGCCGAACACGCGCAGTGGCTGCGCTTCGCCGGCGCCCACGACGACGCCCCCCAGGCCGAGGCGCCGTCGGTCCCGATGCCCGCGCTGCTGCGCGCTGCGGCCGCCGCGCACCCCGATCGGGTGGCCGTGGCCGACGGTGACCGCAGCATCACCTACGGTGAGCTGGACCGGTACAGCGACCGCCTGGCCAGGTATCTGATCACACTCGGCGCCGCCCCGGAACGCCAGGTGGCGCTGCGCATCCCGCGCTCGCTGGAATCGGTGATCGCGGTCTGGGCGGCCACCAAGACCGGAGCCGCGTTCGTACCGATCGATCCGAAGCTGCCGGACGAGCGCGCCGCGCATATCACCGAGGCCGCGGACCCGGTGGCCACCTTGACGCCCGCTGATCTGGCACGGGTGTGGGGGCCGGGCGCGCACCAGACGGGCAGTGAACTGCAGTGGCCTGAAATCGATCTCGACCACCCGGCGTACCTGATCTTCACCTCGGGATCCACCGGCCGGCCCAAGGGTGTGAGCGTGACCCATCGCGGGCTCTCCGGTCTCGCGGCGGAACTGGTCAGCTCGCACGGCCTGACCGGTGAATCACGGGTGATGCACTTCGTCTCACCGGGATTCGACGCCTCCGTGCTGGAGCTGCTCATGGCGGTGAAGACCGCGGCCACCCTGGTCGTGGTGCCGCCGGACGTGTACGGCGGCGAGGAACTCTGCGAGGTGCTCGCCGACTCGGGAGTGACCGGTGGATTCATCACGCCCGCCGCGCTGGCCACTCTCGATGCCGAGCGGCTGCCGGCCCTGACCGGCCTGGGTGTCGGTGGAGACACGGTGCCGCGGGCGCTGCTCGAGACCTGGGCCGGCGGCCGCACCCTGGTCAACGTCTACGGTCCCACGGAGACCACGATCGCCGTCACTCTCGGCCGGATGCGTCCCGGCGGGCCGGTCCGACTCGGTGGCCCGATCCCCGGCACCCGGCTCTACGTGCTCGATCCGCATCTGCGGCCGGCGCCCGCCGGGGTACCCGGTGAGCTGTACGTCTCCGGGCCGGGTGTGGCGCGCGGCTATCACGGCGATCCGCGCCGGACCTCCGAGCGGTTCGTCGCCGATCCGTTCACCGCGGACGGCACCCGGATGTACCGCACCGGTGATCTCGTGCGCTGGGACCAAGGCGGTGCACTGGAGTTCCTGGGCCGGATCGACTCACAGGTCAAACTGCGCGGTTTCCGTATCGAGCTGGGTGAGATCGATTCCGCCGTGATGCGAGTCGCCGGCACCGAGCGCGCGATCACCGTGGTGAGCGGTGACGACAGCGCCACCGCCGAACTGGTGACCTATGTGACCGGAACCGCCACGGCGGAGGAGATCTCCACCGCCGTGGCAGCGGAACTGCCCGCCTACATGGTCCCGGCGCACATCGTCACGCTGGACGGCTTCCCGCTCACCGTGAACGGCAAGGTCGATCACACCCGGCTACCGCAGCCCGAGCGCACCTCGGTCTCTGTGGGGTCCGGGCGTGGACCGCAGACCGAGACCGAGGAACTGGTCGCGGAGGCCTTCGCGGAGGTGATCCCTGGTGTCCGGCTCGATCGCCTCGATGTGTCCACCAGTCTGTTCGACCTGGGTGGTAACTCACTGTCCGCCACCCGGATCGCGGCGAGGATCGGGTCGGCGACCGGCACTCGGGTCAGCGTGGCGAAGGTCTTCGCCCACCCCACGGTCGCGGGGCTGGCCGCAGCCCTCGGTGGAGCTGCCCCCTCGGTACCCGGAGCCGCACCGGCCCCCGGTCTCGCCGCTGCCGGTGCTGCTGACCCCGGCGCCGCCGGCTCCGATACCGTCGAGACCACCGTCCGGCAGGACCCGGGCCTCCCGTCGCCACCGGACCCCGAGGAAGCGGCGGAGCTGCTTCCGGCGCAGCACCAGATGTGGGTACGCAACCGTGTCAGTCCGGACGGCTCGTACCACATTCCGGTTGCTCTGCACCTGCGTGGAGAGGTGGACGCCTCCGCCATGCGGCTGGCGCTCGGCGATGTGGTCGCGCGTCACACTCCGCTGCGCACCGTCTATCGCAACGGTCCCACAGCCGGAGAACCCGAGGTGCAGGTGCTGCCCGCCGGTCCGAACCTGGTCCCGTTCACCGAGCGCACCGTCGCCCTGGACGAGTTGACGGCGGCTGCCACCGAGTACGCCGCGGAACCCTTCGATCTCGCCGCCGACGTCCCGATCCGGGCCCGGCTCTACCAGGTGGCGGCGCGGCACCAGGTGCTGGTGCTGGTGATCCATCACATCGCCGCCGACGGCTGGTCGATGATTCCGCTGGCAGGCGACTTCGCGACCGCGTACGCGGCCCGGGCCCAGGGGCGGCCGCCGAGCTTCCCGCCGTTGCCCCGCACGTACACCGAGCACGCCCGCTCCTACAAGCACCGCCTGACCGGTGCTCCGCGGCAGGCGCTGGACGGGTTCTGGTCCGAGACTCTGGCCGATCCGCCGGCGGAATCCGTTCCCCCGTCCGCGGTTCCACGTTCCGGTGGAGTGGTCTCGGCGGCCGAGTCGATCGAGACCAGGGTCTCGCCCGAGGTGTGGGCAGGAGTCGCCGAACTCGCGCGCGGGTACACCACCACCCCGTTCATCGTGGTGCATGCGGCCCTCGCAGCGGCTGTTTCGCGGCTGTCCGGGCAGAGCGATCTCGTGGTGGGCACGGCGGTCGCCGGCCGGGGCGAGGCCGAACTCGACGGTCTTGTCGGCATGTTCGTCAATTCGATTCCGCTGCGCACCCGGACCACCGACGAGCAGTCCTTCGCCGATCACCTCACCGAGGTCAGCCGCGGCGACCTCGACGCCCTCGATCACTCGGATCTGCCCTTCGAATCGGTACTGGAACTGGTGGACCCGCCGCGTGCCGCCGGACGGCACCCGATCTTCCAGGTGATGCTGAACCAGCGACCGTTCGACACCCAGCAGTTCCCGATGGCCGGGATCGACGTCGAGGTGGTGCCCGTCGACGTGCCCATCGCGCGATTCGACATCGAGGTCACGATCGGCGGCGATGGTTCGATCGAATTGCGCTACGCCAGCGAGCTGTACCGCGGCGAGCAGGCCGAGTCGATCCTCGACGCCCTGGTCTCGGTACTCACCGCAGTCGGCGTGGATCCGCTCACCCGGATCGGGGACCTGCCGATCATGTCCGCGGAGCGGCTGGCCGAGCTCACCCCGGTGCGCGGAGAGCGGGCCGATTTCCGGGCACCGCTCGGACGGCTCATGCGCGAAGCCGCGCGGACCTACGGTGGACGGCCCGCCGTCATCGACGGTGAGCGGGTCCTGACCTACCGCGAGTTGTACTCCGAGGCCCGCAAGGTGGCCGCCGCGGTGATCGCCGCGGGCTCGCGGCCCGGTGAGGCGGTCCTGACCGACCTGCCGCGGTCGGCCGAGTCGATCACCGCCTTCTGGGGAATCACCCTGGCCGGGGCCGCGGTCGCGCCGGTGGATCCCGCGTACCCGCGGGATCGCCGTGACTACATCGCAGACGACATCGGGGCCCGGGTCGGGGTCACCGCGACCGGAACCGGCGCGGCCGGCATCTCCTGGGTGGCGATGGACGGGCTCGACGGTGACGGCTACGACCCGCAGATCGTGCCCGGCCTCGACGACGCCGCGTACGTCATCTACACCTCGGGATCGACCGGCCGGCCCAAGGGAACCGTCGTCACGCACCGCGGTCTCGGCAACTTCGCCGAGGAGTTGCACGAACGTCTGCACACCGGTGCCGACACCCGGGTGATGGCCTTCGCCTCCACCGCCTTCGACGCCACCGTCCTCGAACACCTGCTCGCGATCCGGGTGGGTGCACCGCTGGTGGTGGTGCCCCCGGGTACCACCGGCGGCCGGGAACTGGAGCGGATCATCGCCGATCACGGTGTGACGCACGGCTTCCTGACGCCATCCACGCTTGCCACGATGAGCCCGGACGCCGTTCCCGGATGGCGGCACCTGCTGGTCGGCGGCGAGGCCCTCGGGCCTGGCCTGGCAGCTCGGTGGCGGCACGGGCGGAGCCTGCACAACGGGTACGGTCCCACCGAGACCACCATCATGACGGCCATCTCGGACGCGCTCACCGATGACGGACGGGTGTCCATCGGCGGACCGGTCCGTGGTCAGGGGCTCCTGGTTCTCGACGAGGCGTTGCGCCCGGTGCCGGTGGGTATGCCCGGTGAGCTGTACGTGCTCGGACCGCAATTGGCCAGGGGGTACCACCGCCGGCCGCAGCTGACCGCCGAACGGTTCGTCGCGAGCCCGTACGGCGATCCCGGGGAGCGCATGTACCGCACCGGCGACATCGTCCGCTGGACCCGTAACCCCGCCGGCCGTCCAGTGGTGGAGTTCATCGGCCGCAACGACTTCCAGGTGAAGATCCGCGGCATCCGGATCGAACTCGGAGAGATCGACGCCACCATCGGTGCCATGCCAGGGATCGAGTTCGCCACCACCCAGGTGCGCCCCGGCCCCGATGGGGCGCCCGCCCTGGTCGCCTTCGTCAAGGGCGACGTCGACCCGGCTGCGGTCCGCGCGTACGTGCGCCCCCGGTTGCCCGGATTCATGGTCCCGGCCGCGGTGATGATCCTGGACACGGTGCCGATGGGCAGTACCGGCAAACTCGATGCCGCGGAGTTGCCCGAGCCGCGTTTCGGCGGCACCGGTGACGCGGGTGCCGCGCCCACCACCCCTGCCGAGAACAAGGTCGTCCAGGCCTTCCGCAAGGTGCTCGGCAACGACCGGATCGGCGTCGACGACGACTTCTTCGACCTCGGTGGGAACTCGCTCTCGGCGAACGAACTGGTGGGCCTGATCGGCAAGGGGATCGACGCCCGCGCCGTCTTCGATCTGCGCACCCCCGCCGCGATCGCCACCGCTCTGATCGGTGACCCGGACCGCATCGTCGGAGACTCCGCACTCGAGGCGCAGGGCCTGGGACGGGTTCAGCGCGGCGACCGGATGCCGCTGTCGTCAGCGCAGGAGCGGATGTGGTTGCAGAACAAGATCGACCCGGGACCGACGTACAACATCGGGGCGGCCTTCCTGGCCGGCGGCCCGATCGACAAGCGTGTACTCGACGCCGCCCTCCGCGACGTGCTCGGCCGGCACGAGAGCCTGCGCACCCGGTACCCGTCCTCCGTCGAGGGGCCGTACCAGCAGATCCTGGACGCGGACTCGGCGCCGGTCAGAGGATTCGCGTCCGAGTCGGGGACCGCCACGTCCACCGCCGAGGGGCAGCGGACCGCGATCGCCGAGTTCGTGGCGCGCCCCTTCGAGCTCGACACCGACCTACCGCTGCGTGTGATGACGGCGCCGGCCGGTACCGGAGCGGTGCTCGCGATCGCGGTGCACCACATCGCCGCCGACGGCGCCTCCGTGGTCCCGCTGACCCGTGATCTGATGACCGCCTACCTCGCCCGCACCACCGGCACCGAACCGCAATGGGCGGAGTTGCCCCTGCAGTACGCCGATTACGCGGTCTGGCAACGCGGCCAGGCCGAGAAGGACGCCGGGGCCGTCCAGTACTTCGCGGACCGGCTGGCCGGATCGCCCGAGGAGAGCTCCTTCCCGGCGGACGGCCCGCGCCCGACGATCGGTTCCACTGACGCCGCCGAGGTCGCGGTGGTCATGCCCGCGGCGAACCGGACCGCTCTGGCGGACTTCGCCGCGAAGCGCGGCGTCTCGGTGTTCATGGTGCTGCACGCCGCGCTCGCGACCCTGCTGCACCGCGCCAACGGGTCCGGCGACGTGGTGGTGGGCACCCCGGTGATCGGCCGCACCGACCGCCGGCTGCGGGACGTGGTCGGCATGTTCGTCAACACCGTCGCCCTGCGGACCGCGGTGAACGGCACCGAGAGCTTCAACGCCGTGGTCGACCGGATCCGCAGCTGCGATCTCGACGATCTGGTGCACGCCACCGCCCCGTTCGAGCGGGTCATCGAGACGTTGGCGCCGCCCCGCAGCCGGGACCGCACCCCCGTCTTCCAGGTGATGCTCAGCCACCAGAACCTGGGCGATCCGCTCAGCGTGCTCAGCGCGGGTGGCGGCGGTGCGCTCAAACTCGAAGCGCTGCCGCTGGCCGCCGCGAGCACCACCTTCGATGCCGTCTTCGAGGTCCGCGAGGTGGAGGACGGGCTGCGGTTCAACCTGCGCTACCGGACCGACCTCTACCGCCCCGTTACCGCCGAGGGGATCGTCAAACGACTCGTGCGCCTGGTGGAGGCCGGGGTAGCCGCCCCCGAGACCCCGGTGGCCGACCTGCCGGTGCTCTCCGCCGACGAGGAGCGGATGTTCGAGCGGACCGCGGCCACCGTCGAGCCGCACGGCATGGCCGAGATCCTGGCCCGTGCGGTGCTCCAGCGCCCGGCCGGACCGGCCCTGCGCGACGGTGACCTGCACCTGACCTACGCCGAGCTCGACTCCCTCGTCTCCGCCCTGGCGAACCGATTGGCCGGACTGGGCGTGGACCGGGGAACCAGAGTGGCCGTGGCGATCCCACGATCCGCGGCGTCGGTGGTGGCGTTCTGGGCCGTCGCGAGAGTCGGCGCGGTCTACATCCCGGTGGACCCGAACTACCCGGCCGAACGCATCCAGTACATCGTCGACGATTCCCGGCCCGCGCTGGGCCTGTGCGCCGGTGGCGGTGCCGAGTCGGATCTGCCGTCGGGGGTGTCCTGGGTGCCGGTGGAACTGAGCACCTCGCGGGTGCACCATCCGTCCGCCGAGATCCCGGTGATCGGCGCAGACGATCCCGCGTACGTGATCTACACCTCCGGGTCGACAGGTGCGCCCAAGGGCGTCGTGGTGCCGCACCGCGGTCTCGCGGCCATGGCCGACACGCTGGTCCGGCAGCACGCCGTCGGCGCCGGGGCGCGGGTACTGCACTTCGCCTCCCCGAGTTTCGACGCCTCGATCCTCGAACTGCTGCTGGCGACCTGGTCACGGGCCGAACTGGTGGTGGCGCCGGTGACCCTGTACGGCGGATCCCCGCTCGGGGACTTCCTGGCCGAGAACGCCGTGACCCACGCCTTCATCACGCCGGCCGCTCTGGCGACCATCCCCGACCGCGACCTGCCGCTGCTGGAGGCGCTGAGCGTCGGCGGTGACGTGCTGCAGTCCGAGCTGGCCCGGCGCTGGTCCAGGGGCCGGATCCTGATCAACGCATACGGCCCCACTGAGGTGACCATCGCCGCGACGATGGGCACCGTCGACCCGGACGACGTGGGTATCGGCAGTGCCGTCGCCGATGCTCAACTGATGATCTGTGACGAGCGGCTGAACCTGGTGGCGCCCGGCACCGTCGGAGAGCTGTATGTAGCGGGACCCGGTGTGGCACAGGGGTACCTGGACCGCCCCGATCTGACCGCATCCCGGTTCGTGGCCAATCCCTACAACCGGGGCGAGGGCTACAAGCGGATGTACCGCACCGGTGATCTGGTGCGCTGGCGCGAGTCCGGTACCGGTGAACCCGAACTCGATTTCGTGGGTCGCATCGACGATCAGGTCAAGGTTCGGGGGTTCCGGGTGGAACCCGGCGAGGTGGTCTCGGCGATCGAGAGCCATCCCGGAGTGCGTCAGTGCGTGGTAGTGGTGGACCGGGGCGACGGCTCGCTCGCCGCACAGGCCGCCGCCCGGCTGGTCGCCTACTACGTGGCCGAACGGCCCGTCACGACGGACGAACTGCGCACCCATGTGGGAGACCGGTTGCCGCGGCACATGGTTCCCGCGGTGTTCCAGCAGATCGACCGGGTCCCGCTCACCCCGCACGGGAAGACCGACTTCGCCGCGCTCGGGCCCGCCGGTCCCGGAACGCAGCCGCAGTCCGGTGCGGTCGTCGGGGTGAGTGCGGTCGCGCCGCCGGACGTCGAGGGCGCCGTCGCTGAGATCCTCGCCGATGTCCTCGGGCGGGCGGGCCTGGGTAAGGACGACGACTTCTTCGCCGTCGGCGGCACCTCCCTGCAGGCCGCGATCGCCGTCGACCGGCTCCGCGAGCGGTTCGGCGCCGAGGACGCCACCATCCGGTGGTTCTTCGAGGACGCGAAGGTCTCCGCGATCGCGGCCCGGATCTCCGGCGCCCCGGCGAAGGTGGTGACCACCGCGGTCATCACCGGTGCGAGCACCGAATCATCGACTGCCATCACCGATCCCATTCTTCAACTGCGGGCGGGTGCTCCCGGGGTGGACCCGCTGTACTGCATCCACCCGGCCGTCGGCCTGGCCTGGAACTACCTCGGACTGGCCGGGGAACTCGACCCGAGCATCCCGATCATCGGGTTGCAGGCGCCGGGCATCTCTTACCCGATGCCACCGGCGGATTCGGTGAAGGAACTCGCGCGCAGCTATGTGCGTTCCATCCGCACCGCCCGGCCCACCGGCCCGTACAACCTGCTCGGGTGGAGCCTGGGTGGGCTGATCGCGCATGAGATGGCCGTCGAACTGCGGGAACTGGGGGAGAAGGTCAACCTCGCCCTGATGGACGCCTACCCGCTCGACGACTACCGCGGACCACGTGAGGAGATGTCGCTCGCGGCGCTGCTCAGCGAGTTCGTCGGTCTCGACATCGATCAGGACCAGGAACTCGGCCTCGACGACGCGCTGGACCTGCTGGTCGCCGCAGGTGGTCCCGCGCGCGAGCTCTCCCGCGGTCAGATGGAACGCCTCGTGGCGAACTACCGGCACAACACCGCCCTGGGGTACGCGCACCGCCCCCGCGAGTTCGACGGTGACATGCTGGTCTTCCGAGCCACACAGCAGCCCGTCGGCGGTCTCATCCCGCAGTTGTGGCGCCCGTACGTCACCGGTCTGGTGCAGGTCCACGACATCGAGGCCACACACAACCGGCTCGGTGCCACCCCGGCGATCGACGAGATCGCCCGGACCATGAACGTCCTTCTCACTGGTAACGGTGCGGCGGCGATCAGCACCGCGGCGGAACCGGCCGGCCGGGTGGAACCGCTGGTCAGCGTGCGCGGACTGAGCCGCGAGTACGGCCGCGGCAAGAAGGCGGTACGGGCGCTGAGCGGAATCGACCTCGATATCGCCCCCGGTACGGTGCACGCACTCCTGGGCCCGAACGGTGCCGGGAAGACGACCACCGTCAAGATCATCGCCACCCTGTTGCGGCCGTCCGCGGGCAGTGTCCGGATCGACGGTGTCGACGCCCTGGCGAATCCGCGCCGAGCGCGGTCGATCATCGGTCTCTCCGGGCAGTTCTCCGCGGTCGATGAGAACCTCACCGGCCGGGAGAATCTCGAAATGTTCGCCCGGCTCTACGGATTCAGCAGATCATCGGCGCGAGCGCGGGCCGCGGAACTGCTCACCCGGTTCCGTCTCACCGAGGCCGCCGACCGCGGCGCCGGCACCTACTCCGGTGGTATGCGGCGCCGACTCGACCTGGCCGGTGCGATCATCGCCCGCCCGCGCCTGGTCGTGCTCGACGAGCCCACCACGGGCCTGGACCCCCGCAGCCGTAAGGACGTCTGGGAGGTGATCGCCGGTCTCAGCAGAGACGAGGGCATCGCGGTCCTGCTCACCACGCAGTACCTCGACGAGGCGGAGATCCTGGCTGATCTGGTCACGATCATCGACCAGGGACGGATCATCCGCTCCGGCACCGTGCCCGAGCTCAAGGCCGCCGCTGCGGCGGACCTGATCCAGATCGGACTACGGGAGAGCGATCGCGTCACCGCGTGGCCGATCCTGGCACGGCACGCCATCGACGGTACCGCCGTCCGGGAGGCCTCGGGCCTGAGCGCGATACGAGTGGCGGACGGCCGGCGCGAGCTGGTCGCGGTCCTCGACGACCTCCGGGAGGCCGGGATCTCGCCCGAGTCGGCGATGATCCGCGAGGCCACTCTCGACGATGTCTTCTTCGCCCTGACCGGGGAAGAGGCGACCAAGGACGAGGAGACCGGCCGATGACCGCCATCACCTTCCCGAAGGAACGAGAGTCGACACTGCGCGGCTTCGCCGGCGATTGCGCCGTGATGACTCGCCGGAACCTCACCACGCTGGTGCGGATCCCGCAGCTGCTGCTCGCCGCCACCGTGCAGCCGATCATGTTCGTGGTGCTGTTCAGCTACGTCTTCGGATCGACCCTGGGCGGGGAAGCCGGTGGCGCACAGTACCGGGAGTTCCTGCTCGCCGGGATCCTGGTGCAGACGGTCGCCTTCGCCTCCGCGACCACCGCGATCGGTGTCGCCTCGGACATGAAGAACGGCATCATCGACAGGTTCTGCTCACTGCCGATGTCGCGACTGTCGATCATGGTGGGCCGCACCATCTCCGATCTGCTGGTGAATCTGATCAGCATCGCCGTGATGCTGGTGGTGGGCCTGCTCATCGGGTGGCGGATGCGCGGTAGTTGGGTCGACGCGGTCGGCTCGCTCGCAGTGCTGCTGCTGTTCGGGTTCGCGATGAGCTGGCTCGGTGCGTTCATCGGCCTCCTGGTGTCGACGCCGGAATCCGCGCAGGCCGCGCTGATGATCGTGATGTTCCCGATCGCGTTCATCTCGTCGGCGTTCATCGCCTCGGGCGATCTGCCCGCTCCGCTGCGGGCCCTGGCCTCGTGGAACCCGGTGACCTCGATGGCGCGGTCGCTGCGCGAGGCCTTCGGCAACCCCCTCACTCCGAAACCACAGATGAACGAGCCGATCAACTGGGCCTCCGAGCATGCGACCGGGTACTCCGCGATCGCGTCCCTGCTGATCATCGCGGTCATCGTCCCGCTCGCCGCAAGGGCGTACCTGCGCCACTAGCTCCCGTCCCACCCACCCACGAGTAGCTCCCGTCCCACCCACCCACGAGTAGCTCCCGTCCCACCCACCCGCGAGCCGAGCACCAGTCACACGCCCGACTACCGGACACCGCTCCGGACCAAGGAGAGATGAAGATGAACAACCCTTTCGACAACGAGACCGGCGAGTTCGTCGTGCTGATCAACGACGAGGGCCAGCATTCGCTGTGGCCCACCTTCCGTGAGGTTCCCCGCGGCTGGACCGTCACCTTCGGTGAGGGTGGCAGCTCCCGGTCGGAGTGCCTGAGCTACATCGAGACCGCCTGGACCGACATCCGTCCGCTGAGCCTGCGTGCCTAGTCGCGACGTCCCGGGGGCGTCGTCACGGCTGCGACGCGGCGCTCACATGGCGTGCGGATACACGCTCACCATGTGCGCGCCGTACCAACAGGTGACCGTCACGACACCCACGCAGGTCCACACCTGAACCCGCTTCGACCTTTTCGCCAAGGCGATCGCGATCGGGATCAGCAGGACGAACGCGGGGAGTAACAGGCGCGGGCGCGACATCATCAGTCCGCCCGAGCCGAGCAGAGAGATCACCACGAGCGAGCCGTACAGCGTGATCGGCCACGGCATCCGCGAGCGGAGCGCCAGCACGATCAGCACGATGGTCGCCGAGAGCAGCGCGACCACGGACAGGTCTGCGATGTCCGAACCGTTGACCAGCGTGTAGTTCACGAACTGCCAGGTCTGGTAGCCCAGGTCGAAGGTGGTTCCCCAGCCCTCGGTCTGGATCCGGAACCACCCGGTGAGACTCCCCGTCTGCTGCGCGACGATCAGCAGGTACGTCACCCAACCCAGGGGCGCCAGCACCACGCACAGCACTGCGCGGACCCGCTCGCCACCGTCGGAGGTGATGATCGCGAGGATCGCGGCCAGCGAGACCACCCCGATCAGTACCACCGAGGTGGGCCGGCAGAAGCCCGCCAACAGCGTGCACACTCCGGCCAGCAGCCACCGTCGTTCCAGCACACCGACCAGCGCCCACCCGGCCAGCGCGCAGTACAGCGCCTCCGTATAGGCCATGCTGAGCACGATCGCCATCGGTGCAGCGGCGAACAGCACGGTGGTGAGCAGTCCGGCGCGCTCGGCCAGCCGGTTGGGGATCTGCGGCATGTACTGAACGCACAGCCGGCCCAGCCGGTACGCGGCCACCGCGGCGATGCACCCGACGACCACATTGACCAACAGAGCCGCTCGGTAGGCGTCCAGCCCCGGCAACTGCGCGACCGCACGGACCAGCATCGGGAAACCGGGGAAGAAGGCGTACGCGGTGTCGGCGGTGTGCTCGCCGCGCGCGTCGACGAACCGCCACGGCATCGCGTCGTAGCCGTAGGTGGCCAGACCCGTCATCCACTTGCCGTCCCAGGCCGTCAGCAGGTCGGCGAGGTTCTGATTCCGCAGCTGCGCGAACCGCGCCAGCACGGCGAGTCCGATACCGCGGATCGCGAGGTAGACGACGATCGGCAACCAGATCGAACGGGTGCGGTCCAGCAGGTCCGACCGTGCTGCGGCTCCGGTTACGGCGTGATCGGGGGCGGTCGGCACGCGTTGCATCGTACCGGCGCCCGAGGCGGTGTGGATACTGCCGGTGCGCACCCCGGTCACCGGGCGCGCTTGATCCCGCACTGCACCGAGTTGGTGCCTTCACGACGGCTGATCTCCCGGCCGTCCACCGAGATCGAGCAGTTCAACGGTCCGGTGCCGACCACGCGCACGGTCAGGGTTTCACCGACCACCGCCGGACCCTGCCACTCCCAGGGCAGAGTCGACGCCGGCGGCACCGTCGTCCCCGAAACGCCGGACACGATCACCACTCCGGCGCCGCCGGCGCTGAGCTTGAGCGGCACGGTGGACCCGGTGGACGGCGCACCGCCCGACCGGGTGGGGGTGAGGAAACCGTCGGTCTCGGTGCCCGGCACCCCCGGCGCCGGAGTCGGAGTGGGTGCCGAGCCGGACTTCGATGCGGGAGCAGTGCCGCCCGATCCGGTCCCGGGGGAGGTGGTCGCCGAGAAGGTGACCGGGGAGGCGTCTGTGGTGGAGTCGTCGTCGCGCAGCACCAGCCCGGCGACGACCGCCGCTGCGACCGCCAGAACCGCGACCACCGCGACGACGGCGATGATCACACCCTTGCCGCCGCCCTTGTTCGGCGGTTGTGGGGGCCCGGGCGGGAAGCCGGGCGGCGGGTAGCCGAACTGCTGGGTGGGCTGCGGGTGGCCCGGCCGGCCGAACTGCTGGCCGCCGGGCTGGTAGCCGGGCTGAGGCTGGGGGGTGCCGCCCCGGTGGTACTGCCCACCCGGGTACGGGCGAGGGTTCTGGCCGCCGTACGGGTTCATCGGTTCTCCTCGGTCGCCGTGATCGAGTCGATTATCCGTGAACCGGCTGAACGCGTGGTTGTAGACCTCTTGGACGCCGCCGGCCGGGCACGGCCGCAGGCGGGCGGGGCGGGAGCGCGGGAAGCCGCGCCGGTACGATGACTACTGCAAGCAGCCCGAATGCAAGCCCGAATGCAGGAGGTAGTCCCCAAGTGGCACTCGTCGTCCAGAAGTACGGGGGCAGTTCCGTCGGCTCCGCCGAGCGCATCCGCAGGGTCGCGGAACGGATCGTCGAGACCAAGCGCGCGGGTAACGACGTCGTCGTCGTCGTCTCGGCCATGGGTGACACCACCGACGAGCTGCTCGACCTGGCGAATCAGGTGTGTCCGGCGCCGCCCGCACGGGAGATGGACATGCTGCTCACCTCCGGTGAGCGCATCTCGAACGCGCTGGTCGCCATGGCGATCCACTCGCTCGGTGCGCATGCGCAGTCGTTCACCGGTTCGCAGGCGGGTGTGATCACCACCAGCAAGCACGGCGCTGCCAAGATCATCGACGTCACCCCCGGCCGGGTCCGCGCCGCCATCGACGACGGCAAGATCGTGTTGGTCGCCGGGTTCCAGGGCGTCTCGCAGGACACCAAGGACGTGACCACGCTCGGCCGGGGCGGCTCCGACACCACCGCGGTCGCCCTCGCCGCGGCCCTGGAGGCCGATGTCTGCGAGATCTACACCGACGTCGATGGCATCTACACCGCTGACCCCCGGATCGTTCCCAACGCTAAGCATCTGGACAAGGTCTCCTTCGAGGAGATGCTCGAAATGGCGGCCTGCGGGGCCAAGGTCCTGATGCTGCGGTGCGTGGAATACGCGCGCCGGTACAACGTTCCTGTTCACGTGCGCTCGTCGTACTCGACCAAGCCCGGCACCATCGTTTCCGGCTCTATGGAGGAGATCCCCGTGGAAGAGGCAATTCTCACCGGCGTGGCCCACGACCGCAGCGAGGCCAAGATCACCGTCGTCGGCCTGGAGGACAAGCCCGGCTACGCGGCGCGGGTCTTCCGCGCCATCGCCGATGCGGAGATCAACATCGACATGGTGCTGCAGAATGTGTCCAAGGTGGACACCGGGCGCACCGACATCACCTTCACCCTGCCGCGTGAGCTGGGCCCGCTAGGTGTCGAGAAGCTGGAGGCCCTGCGTAAGGAGATCGGCTTCGACTCCGTCGTCTACGACGATCACGTGGGCAAGGTCTCGCTGGTCGGCGCGGGCATGAAGAGCCACCCGGGGGTCACCGCCACGTTCTGCGAGGCGCTGTCGAAGGCCGGTATCAACATCGAACTGATCTCGACCTCCGAGATCCGCATCTCGGTGCTCATCCGCGACAACGAGCTCGACGAGGCCGTCAAGGTGCTGCACGACGCCTTCGACCTCGGCTCCGAGGAAGAGGCCACCGTCTACGCCGGAACGGGGCGGTAACACATGGCAGACAACGGAATCCGGGTAGGAGTCGTCGGCGCCACCGGGCAGGTGGGCGCGGTGATGCGGCAGCTGCTGCTGGACCGTGACTTCCCGGCCTCGCAGGTTCGCTTCTTCGCCTCGTCGCGCTCGGCGGGTAAGACGTTGCCCTTCGGCGACCGTGAGATCGTGGTCGAGGACGCCGAGACCGCCGATCCGGCAGGGCTCGACGTCGCGCTGTTCAGCGCGGGCGCCACGATGTCCCGAGTGCAGGCACCCCGGTTCGCCGCCGCCGGCGTCACCGTGATCGACAACTCCAGCGCCTGGCGCAAGGATCCGGACGTGCCCCTGGTGGTCTCGGAGGTGAACCCGGAGCAGGTCCGAGACCTGAAGAAGGGCATCATCGCCAACCCCAACTGCACCACCATGGCCGCGATGCCGGTGCTCAAGGTGCTGCACGACGAGGCCGGCCTGCAGCGGCTGATCGTCTCCTCCTATCAGGCGGTCTCCGGCTCCGGCCTGGCCGGTGTGGACGAGCTGCTCTCGCAGGTCCGCGCTGTGGCCGCGGACGCGGAGAAGCTGGTGCACGACGGTTCCGCCGTGGACTTCCCGACGCCGAACAAGTACGTCGCGCCGATCGCCTTCAACGTGCTGCCGATGGCCGGTGCGCTCGTCGACGATGGTACGGGTGAGACCGACGAGGATCAGAAGCTGCGCAACGAGTCCCGCAAGATCCTGGGGCTGCCCGACTTGCTGGTGAGCGGTACCTGCGTGCGCGTGCCGGTGCTCACCGGCCACTCGCTGTCGATCAACGCCGAGTTCGCCTCACCGCTGTCGGTCGAGCGCGCTCAGGAGCTGTTGGCGGCCGCGCCGGGCGTCAAGCTGGCCGACGTGCCGACCCCGCTGGACGCGGCCGGTTCCGACGACTCCCTGGTCGGCCGTATCCGGCAGGACCCGGGCGTCCCCGACGGTCGCGGCCTCGCGCTGTTCATCAGCGGTGACAACCTGCGCAAGGGCGCCGCACTGAACACCGTCCAGATCGCGGAGTTGCTGGTCTGACACGTCCCCCTGGGGATCGGATCGGGGCTGCGCCGAGCACGGGCGCAGCCCCGATCCTCATATCCGGCGCAGCCGGGGCCACATCCGGGACCAGGGCTCTCGGGCCTGGCAGAGCCGGACGTCCACACCGGTGGAGGCGGTCGGCATGCCGATCCGGTGGTGCACCGTGCGTAGCACCCGCGACGAGGCGCACATCTCGCCGGGTTGCTCGGACTCGGAGGCGACCACCCACAGGACCGTGGTGGCGGCGTCGTCGGGCCGGCCGAAATAGCCGTACCCGCGGTTGGGACTGAACACCGGTGGCAGGTCCCGGCCGTAGTAGTCGAGCGCCGCCGCCTGCCAGTACGAGCTGGCGACGATCGCCTGTGGCCGTTCGGCATCGGGCAGGGCGGCGATCGCCTGCTCCACTTCCCGGGTCAGTTCCGGCCAGCCGAACTGGCCGTAGACCGAGATGCGCATTCCGGCCTCCATCACGGACTTCGGCTCGTCCATCTCGGCCGCCGGCGTGAACGGCAGGCTCACCACGATCGACGCGGCCGCGAGCACGGACAGCGCGGCGGTGACGATCCGTTTCGGGATCGGCCGAGGCAGCTGTTCGAAGGCCACCGCGCCGGCGGCGGCCACGACCGGGATCATCCCGCCCGGATAGTACGGCCGGCCGGCCGTGACCACGAAGACGGCGACCAGGAGCACGAAGGCGGGCGCGAGGAACCGGTACGGACGCAGGTGCTCCGACCGCATCAGCGCGTAGAGGCCGTACCCCAGCAGCAGCGCGCCGAGAAGCCCGGCCGTGAGCAGCATGATCGGCACGAACAACAGCCGCCCGCCCGCGTACTGGCTCTCCTGTGCGACCTGTCCGGTGAGCTGGAGGTAGGGCCAACCGCGCCGGGCCTGCCAGAGCAGGGCGGGGAGCATCGTCAACACCGTGACGGCGCCGCCGAGCCACAGGGCCGGACGTCGCACCAGATCCCGCGGGCCCCAGATCAGTGAGGCTGCGACGATACACACCCAGAACACCGGGATCAGCCACTTCACCTGCATGTCGAGCGCGGTCACCAGGCCTGCCAGGAACAGCAGGCGGTCGTGCCGGGTGCGCACCCATCGCACCAGCAACCAACTGACCGCGACCCACAGCGGCGTATCGATCGCGTTCGTCGCCAGGAGCGAGGACTGCAGCAGCAGGAAGGTCGACGTGGCGTAGGCGAAGGCGGTCAGTGCCTGCGCGAAGCGGCCACCGCCGAGTTCTCGGGCGATCAACGCCGACAACACGATCCCGGCCAGCGTGATGAGGATCGACGGCAATCGGAACAGGATCAGGTGCTCGCCCGGCATCGCCTCGCCGAGCAGGGCCAGCAGCGGCAGAACGGGTCCCTGATCGGCGTAACCGACCGAGAGCCGGTGGCCGGCCGAGATGAAGTACAACTCGTCGCCGAACAGGTGGTACCTGCTGGCGCCGAACGCAGCCGCGATCGCTCCGAGCACCAGGATCGGCAGGATCAACGGCCACGCGATCGGGTGTGCGGCGGTGTCGCCGAGTCGGAGCGCGGGCACGGAGGCCATCGGCTGGGGGCGGTTACGGCTCATCGGACACCTCCGTCTGGAACATCTCCGTGCGGCGGGCGCTGCACCGCACGGAGGTAGACATCGAGCATCTGTTGCGCATAGGGGCCGAGCCGCAGGCCGGGATCACGCGCCGCGCGAGTCGCGGCACCGTCGATCGAGTCGCGGATCTGCTGCGCCATGATCCAGGCATCGAACTCCCCGAACTCGCCACTCGCGTGCCCCTCGCGCAGGAGCTGCGCGAGCGGCTCGACCGCGGCGGCATCGCCGTCCTCGGGGCCGAAGGCCGGCCGGTCGTGATCGTCGCGGAGGCCGAAGACCACCTCGATCATCGCGGTGATGTGTTGCCGGTTCTCGTCCAGGAACTCCAGGTTGGTCTCGATGTACGTGCGAATCCGGTCGAGCGCCGTCGGCGCGGCCTCGATGCGCGGGATCATCGTCGCCGCGCCGTTCTGGTACAGCGAGATGACCACGTGACGCAGCAGATCGTCCTTGCCGTCGAAGTGGTACGAGATCACGCCTTTGGAGACACCGGCCTGCTCGGCGATCCGGGCGAGGGAGGCGGCGCCGAACCCCGACTCGGCGAGTACGACGACTGCGGCGTCGATGATCTGCCGGCGACGAGCCTCCTTGATGAAGGAACGTTGACCATTCGGGACAGAAGTTGACCGCATGGTCAAAAATTATCATCGCTGGTCAGAATCGGTAATGCCGATCGCCGGAGAACGAAGAACGGGGGCCCTCCCGAAGGAGGACCCCCGTTCGACGGGGCCGCAGTGAAGGTACGAACCGGTGGCTGACCGGTGAAGTGCTTACGCGGAGGAGCGGGCGGACAGTTCCTCGTCGAGACGCAGCAGGCCCGGACCGTCACCGTCGATCAGCTTGAGGCGACCGACGATCTCGCTGACCGTGGCCTCCTCCTCGACCTGCTCGTTGACGAACCACTGGATCAGGCCCTTGGAATCGATGTCCTCATCCGCGGCGCGGTAGAGGTTGCGGATCGACTCCGAGACGCGCTGCTCGTGCTGCAATGCGACCTCGAAGACGTCGAGAACGGTGTCCACATCGACCTTCGGCGCGGCGGACGCGCCGATGCGGGGGTGGTTACCGCGATCGGAGAGGTGGTTGATCCACTTGTTGGCGTGGGTGATCTCCTCGTCGGCCTGCTTGCGCAGCCAGCCCGAGATGCCCGGCAGGTCGCGGATCTCCATCTCGATCGCCAGCTGGCGGTACACCAGCGAGGCCTCGAACTCGAGGGTGATCTGGTCGTTGAACTTCTCTTCAAGTGCGTCCGTGAGCTTCATGCGGACGACTTTAGAACCGTTCTAGGAATATGGCAACGCAGGTAAGGCGTACCTCTCCGCAGGTCAAGTGGTCTTTTTTAGGTTAGGCGCACCCTTTTTTGCAACGCCAATCGCGAGGTCGATCGCCACGAACACCAGCAGTGAAACGCCGAACACCGGAAGGAACCAACCGATGAACGCGATCGCCAGAACCGCCGGAATCGCGTGCGACGGTTCGACCTTCCGCAGCCCGCCACGGGCCGGCGGGGTGGGTAGTCCGCCGCGTCGCGGCCGCCGCTGCCACCACATCAGATAACCGCGCACGATCACCGTCACCAGCAGCGTCGCGAAGGCGACCAGAGCGATCTGGTTCAGCAGGCCGAACTGCCAGCCCATGTGGGTGTTGATCAGCAGTTCCGTCGCCTTGGCCAGCAGTGGCCACGAGGCGAACGCCAGCACCGTCACCACCTGACCGGTGCCGGGGTCGACGGTGGCCGAATCGATCCCCATCCGCCAGGGCCGGCGGGTCTGAGCGACCGTGATCGCCGTGTCCGGATCGGCGGGCACCGAGACCTCCACGGCGCCGTCGACGCCGCGGGCAGCGGCGGCCGCGACGGCGCGGTCGAGCACCGCGATGTTGCGGCCGCGGGTCTGCGCGGCCACCTCCGGCGAGGGTTCTGCCTCCTCCGCCGCCAGATGATCGGAGTGCGCCCCGGCGCTCGTGCCGGCCGCCGCCGGGGTGAGTGAGGTGGACAGCTTCGGTTTCACCCAGCCCATCTCGGCGCGCAGCTCAGCGATGTTCTCGCCGGCGTACTTCGACCAGGTCAGCCCGGTGGCGGAGAAGAACAGCAGGCCCAGCAGCAGCCAGGTCCCGATCACCGCGTGCCGGCCCATGCGGCCTCCGCGCCCGGTGGCTCTGCGGTCGTAGGCGAGCATCCGGCGGGGATCGGACCGGCGATGCCGCCACCACAGGTAGAGGCCACCGAGCGCGACCACCCACAGCCAGGACGCAGCGAGCTCACTGTAGAACCGGCCGATCGCGCCGAGGTGCAGATCCACGTGCAGCCGGTCGATCCAGAACCGGATCGGCAGCGCCTCGATCGAGCCGTACACCGGGAGCGCACCCTGAACCTGCGCCGTCGCCGGATCGACGTACACCGCGAGCCGGCGCTCCTCGCCGGCCAGCGCCGGATCGGCCAGCAGCACCCGGGTGGCCCGATCGGCACCGTCGCCCGTGCGGACCGCGCTGACCGGAAGCCCGGGATGCGCGGCCTGCGCCGCGGCGACCTGCTCGGCGAGCGGCAGCGCCGGACCCTGCGACTTGGCCACGATCTGATCGGCGTAGACGAACCGCTCCAGAGTGGGGGCGGCCGCATACAGGCCACCACTGACCGCGGCGATCACCAGGAACGGCGCGATCAGCAGGCCGGCGTAGAAGTGCAGCCGCATGATCGCCGCACGCCAGCCCGCCCGAGAGGCGCCGGCGGCCGCGCGAGACGGGTCCGGTGACTGAGAACTCTCCGAGTTCTGGGTTGCCGGTTCGGTCACGGACATGGTTCACCTCGATGCTGCGGCGTTACTGAAGGCGTGGGCGCTCCGGGCCGGGCTGGACCCGCGCGAAATCCTACTCCGCGTCCACCGGGAATTCGACGATCGAATGCGCAGGTCAGGACTTGGCAGTGGCGACGAACTCGCGGATCAGTCCGGGATCCTTCACTCCCGGAGCCGATTCCACTCCGCTGGAGACGTCCACCCCGGACGGCCCGAAGGCGGCGATCAGATCCGCCACGTTGTCCGGGCGCAGGCCGCCGGCGAGCAGCCACGAGGTCGACGGGGGCACGGGCAGGTCGGCCGGGTCGAAAGTGGCACCCGAGCCGGGCACCGTGGCATCGATGAGCAGGCGTTCGGCACCGTCGTGACCGGATCGAGTGAACCGGGTCGCGGAGATCGCCCGGATGGTGGCGAATCCCGCCTCGGCGGCACGGGCGAAGTGCTCGGCCGGCTCGTCGCCGTGCAACTGGATCGTTCGCACCCGTGATGCGCGGGCCAGGCGCAGCACCTCGTCGATCGGCTGGCCACGGAAAACGCCCACCGTCTCCATGCTGTCCGGCACCGCCGAGATCAGTCCAGCGGCGGCCTGCGCGTCGATCAGCCGGACGCTGCCCGGTGCGAAGACGAAACCGATCGCATCGGCACCCGCGGCGACCGCGGCTTCGACGCTCTCGCGGGTGCGCAGCCCGCAGACCTTGACGAACATCCGTCGATCGTAGGTCAGGGGAGATCCCCGCCTGCGCCGCGCAGGAAGGCGCCGCTCACCCCGACCGCCGGCGCCGAGCTCTCGCCGGAGACCACCAGCGTGGCGAAGGCCAGGTCCCCCACGATCCCGGCGAACCAGCCGTGCGCGTGCGTGTTGTCGCCGAACTCGGCGGTGCCGGTCTTGCCGCCGAGGTCGCCGATTCCGCGCAGCGCCGTCGCGGTGCCACTGGCGACCGTCTCGCGCATCGCCGCCCGCAGCGCATCGGCGACACCCTGGTCGATCTGTTTCCCGGGCTCACCGGCCGGGGCGGGTTCACCGTCGAACAGGGACGGCCGGACCGCGGTGCGCGCCGCGAGCGAGGCCTCGACCACGGCGAGTCCGAACGGGGACGCGGTGACCCGGCCCTGCCCGATCGATTCCTCGACCCGCTCGGCGTCGGTCCGGGCAGCCGGAACCGAGCCGGTGACCGTGGTGATCCCGGGGATCGCGTAGTCGACGCCGAGCCCGAACCGCTTGGCGGTCTCGGTGAGCGCGTTCTCGCCGAGCCGAGTGCCCAGGCCCGCCATCGTGGTGTTGCAGGACTTGGCGAAGGCGGTGTGCAGGGGGACGTTGCCGAGCGCGAAATCGTTCTCGTTGGGAATGGTGCGGTCACCGAACCGGGCCCGGCCGGGGCACGCGAGTTCGGCGTCCGGGGTGGTGATCCTCGCCTCCAACGCCGCCGCGGTGGTGATGGTCTTGAAGGTCGATCCGGGCGGGTACAGACCGGTCAGGGCGACGGGGCCCTGCTTGTCGGCGGCCGTGTTCTGCGCCACCGCCGCGATGCCGCCGGTGGACGGACGGATCGCGACCAGCATGGTGGGCCGCTTCTCCCGGGCGACCGCCGCGTTCGCAGCCCGCTGTAGGGCAGCGTCCAGGGTGGTGCGGATCGGCGGGATCTCGGCGGCGGGGAAGGACTCGACCAGCCGGATCGGCTTGCTCTCCCGGTCGACGACGGTGACCGACGCCCCGGCCGCGGCATCGACGTCCCGGCGCCACCGGTCCTCGAGCCCGGAGGTCACCGGCGAGCGCAGCGCCGGCGACGTGGTGAGCAGGCGGCCCTCGTCACGGGTACTCACCCCGTCGATGGAGGTCAGCGGCCCGACCTTCTTCGCATCGGCTGCCCGTAGCGAGATCACTGCGGTGGGTGCGTCCTTGCCCTCGACGGTCGAGCGCAAGCCGGCGGCGGTCACGGTCGGATCTGCGGCGGTGAGCCGGGCGGCGAGGGCGTCGGCCGAGGCGGCCCTATCCGGAGCCAGGGAGACGACGGTGACCGTCTGCCAGGTCATCAGCGGGGTGTTCCTCCGATCGACGACCCGGGTGGAGTACGGCTTCTCGTCGGCGTACAGCAGGCGGGATCCGGTGGTGGCGTCCGGATGGATCAGCCCGGGTTCCCAGGTGACCTTGCCGCCGCCGGCCGCGACCTTGGTGCTGTACCGCACCCCCCGCTCGCGGGGCAGCGCCCAGGACCAGGTCAGTGCGCTGTCCTCACCGTCCTTGCCGACGGTGACCTTCGGCTTGGCCTCGCCCATCCCGTCGAAGGTGGCCTGGAGTGCCTCGGCCGCGGTCGGCGGGTCGGATGTGAGGTTCGCGGCGTGCTCGGCGTCGCGGTTGGAGACTGCCGTGGCGAACTTGGTGACCACGTCGTCCTCGGAGCAGGCGACGAGTGAGGTGGCGAGGGTGCCGATCACCAGGATCGGTGCGACGCCCCGTGCCGAACGTGCGGCGCCAATCGGCACGAAGCGAGGTCGGATGGTTCGCATGGTGTCCAGTGAACCTGCTCTCGCGGATACTCACCAAAGTTCGCCGACTTCCTCGGCGGAATCCGGACCTGCGGAAACTTCGTCACACTCCCTGGAGTCGTTCCAGAATCGGGCGTACTCTATTTCCCATGACCGAGGTCGCGACCGCCGAGGAGCGCCTGCGCGGCGTGGGACTGCGGATCACCGCACCGCGCGTCGCGACGCTGGGCTACCTCGACCATCACCCGCACGCCACCGCTGACGATGTGGCCGAGTTCCTGCGGGGCCGGCTCGGCACCGTCGCCACCCAGACCGTGTACGACGTGCTCCGGGTGTGTGCGGAGAAGGGCCTGCTGCGGCGGATCGAACCGGCCGGGTCGGCGGTGCGTTACGAGGCCCGAGTTGCCGACAACCATCACCACCTGGTCTGCCGGGCGTGTGCCCGGATCGTGGACATCGACTGCGCCGTGGGCGCGGCCCCGTGTTTGACCGCCGACGACGACCACGGCTTCGTCATCGACGAGGCGGAAGTGATCTATTGGGGCTACTGCCCGGACTGCGCCTCCCGTCCCGACTGATCCCGCTGCCGGACCCCGCTGCCGGATCCCGCTGTGGATCGGCGCGACGCCCTGGGACCGGTCGGTGATGCGGGCTACCCTCGGAAGAGGATCCGTCCGGACCCGGGCGGACGCAGTGCGAAGGAAGGCCGGAAATGAGCTTGGACGTCGTTTACACCATCTCGTCGACCGCCACCGGTGGCGGTCGCGACGGGCACGTGAAGTCGGCCACGGGCCGCATCGATCTCGAGACCCGTCCGCCGAAGGAGATGGGCGGCAACGGCGAGGGCACCAATCCGGAGGAACTGTTCTCCGCCGGCTACGCCGCGTGCTTCCTGGGTGCGGTGCGGGCGATCGGCCGGGGCGAGAAGATCGACGTCCCGGACGACACCTCCGTCGAGGTCACCGTTGGATTCGGTAAGACCGAGACCGGCTTCGGTATCAACGCCGCGATCACCGCCACGCTGCCCGGTCTGGACCAGGCGACCGCTGAGGCACTGGTCGCCAAGGCGCACCAGCTGTGCCCGTACTCGAACGCGACCCGCGGCAACATCGACGTCGATCTGACCACCACCGTCTGATCCGCGGCTGAACACCTCACTGCGGCCCGCCGCCCTCGGCCTCGTCTTCGTGGGCGGCGCTGCCGGAACCTACGTCCGAGCCGAGGTCGGACACTGGTTGCCGCACACGCCGTTCCCCTGGGCGAGTTTCGCGGTGAACATGATCGGCGCGCTGTTGCTCGGCGGTGTGATCGAGGCGTTGGCGCAGCGGCCCGACGACGAGCGGCACCGCCGCATCCGGCTGCTGCTGGGAACCGGATTCTGCGGCGGACTGACCACCTACAGTGCGTTCGCGCTGGAACTGCACGGCGCGAGCCCCGCCCTGGGCGCCCTGTACGCCGGTGCGACGGTGCTGCTGGGCCTGGTCGCGGCTCTCGCCGGAGCGGCGGTGGTTCGACGATGACCACACTGCTCGTCTGCCTGGGCGGTGGGCTGGGAGCGGTGCTGCGCCTGCTGGTGGACAGCGCTCTGCGGGCGCGGCTGTCGGTGTGGTCGACGGCGGTGGTGAACACCACCGGTTCGCTGCTGCTCGGCGTGCTCGCTGGCCTCGCCGCGGAGTCGGGTGTGGTCGGCGCGGCCACATTCGCGGTGCTCGGTACCGGGCTGTGCGGTGGCTACACCACCTTCAGTACCGCCACCGTCGAGACCTGGACACTGCTGCGGGACAAGCGGTACCGCGAGGGGATCGGCTACGGTTCGGCCACCCTCGGAGCCGCCGTGGTGGCCGTGTGGGCCGGATACGCCGCTGGCGCGTCGCTGTGAGGTCCGCCGTGACTCACCGCCCGCTGCGGGCCAGTGCGTACCCGTACACCGACCGGGTCAGCGCCAGCGAGCACAGCATCAGCAGCATCACGATCACCGCTCCCCACATGGGCAGTCCGCCCAACGGCGCTCCGTTGTGATCGACGCCGAAGCGGCTCACCGGATCGGTGTAGGTGGGGGAGTTACCGAGCAG
Organism: Tsukamurella serpentis; assembly: GCF_054780975.1. NCBI lineage: Bacteria > Bacillati > Actinomycetota > Actinomycetes > Mycobacteriales > Tsukamurellaceae > Tsukamurella > Tsukamurella serpentis. The sequence goes on along the minus strand of NZ_BAAGVH010000002.1, from coordinate 1,096,343 downwards.
AGCCGATGCCGCCGCGATCAGGAATCCGGCGAACACCGCCAACCCGTAGAGGATCGTGGCCCAGCGCCGCCCGAACAGCGCGACCAGGCCGGTGAGTGCCATCGCCGCGCACACCACCAGCCCGGCGATCGCGAGCACGAGGATGGCGATGGTGCGCACGCCCAGCGGTGACGCCGGGAAGTTCCCCGGGTAGCCGGCGGTGCCCAGCAGGGCGGAGGCCTGGATGATCGCGGTCACGTAGAGGGCGATCGCACCGGCTCCGGCGGCCAGGGAGATCAGTACCCATAGCCACACCGCGCCCCCGCGACGCCGCGAGCTGGCCGGGCGGGCGGTGCCGGAACCGGATTCGCGCAGCACGCGCTACGCCAGCCGGGTCTTGACGGCGGCCGAGAGGCGCTTTCCGTCGACCGCTCCGGCCGCCTTCGCGGTGGCGACCTTCATCACCTGGCCCATCTGGCGCACCGTCGGCGCCTCCCCGAGCTCGGCGGTGACCTCGGCGACCGAGGCGTCGACCAGGGCGCCCAGTTCGTCGTCGCTGAGCTGTTGCGGCAGGTAGCGGGACATGATCTCGGCCTCCGCGCGCTCCTTGGCGGCCAGCTCGTCACGACCGTTCGCGGTGAAGATCTCAGCCGCCTCGCCGCGCTTCTTGACCTCGCGGGCGACCACCTTGAGGAACTCCTCGTCGGTGAGCGCGTGCGCCGTTCCGGTGGTCTCCTCGTTCTGGATCGCCGAGAGCAACATGCGCAGGGTGCCGGTGACCTGGGTGTCCTTGGCCTTCATGGCGGTCTTGAGATCGTCGCGGATCGCGGCCTTCACGTCTGACATGTCATCCAAGTTACGCGGTGTGCGCAGCGGCGGCAGCTGAGTATCCTGGGGGAATGGCAGTTCATCCTCTTGTCCGTGCTGGAGCGGGATTGGCGGGCGCGGGTGTCGCGTCGATCGCCTACGCCACCGTCTTCGAGCGCAACGCCTTCACGCTGCGCGAGCACACGCTGCCGATCCTCCCGCCGGGTACGCCCACGCTGCGCATCCTGCACATCTCGGACCTGCACATGACACCCGGCCAGCGGCTCAAGCAGGCCTGGGTGAACGAACTGGCTGCGCTGGAGCCGGATCTGGTGGTCAACACCGGTGACAACCTCGCGCACGCGAAGGCGGTTCCGTCGGTGGTGCAGACGCTCAACCCCCTTCTGGGCCGGCCGGGTCTGTTCGTGTTCGGCTCGAACGACTACTTCGGTCCCACCCCGAAGAACCCGGCGAAGTACTTCGACAAGGATCACGAGCGCAAGCACGGCGATCCGTTGCCGTGGCAGGATCTGCGCGCCGCGTTCACCGAACGGGGGTGGCTCGACGCGACGCACAGCCGCCGCCGTCTGGAGGCCGGCGGGGTCACCATCGCGGTGGCCGGGGTGGACGATCCGCACATCGACCGGGACCGGTACGAGACCATCGCGGGGCGGGCCGACGAGGCCGTCGACCTGAGGCTCGCGCTCACGCACTCACCCGAGCCGCGGGTGTTGGACCGGTTCGCCGCCGACGGATACGACCTCGCTCTGGCGGGCCATACTCACGGAGGGCAACTGTGCCTGCCCGGCTACGGCGCGTTGATCACCAACTGCGGCCTGGACCGCTCGCGGGTCAAGGGCGCCTCGGCGTGGGGTGCGCATATGAAGTTGCACGTCAGCGCAGGGCTCGGGACCTCGCCGTGGGCGCCTTTCCGCACCTTCTGCCGGCCGGAGGCGTCGCTGCTGACGCTGGTGGGTGCGCCGGTGCGTGACCGCGAGGTGGAGATCGGGCCCGTGGTCGCCCCGGAGGCGGTACGCACCTAGCGCGCCTGGGCACTCTGGCCTGCGGATTTCCTGCCCGACGGTGCCTGTAGTAACCTTATCGAGGTTGTCACCACGGGGTGTGGCGCAGCTTGGTAGCGCGCTTCGTTCGGGACGAAGAGGTCGTGGGTTCGAATCCCGCCACCCCGACTCGTTGGTTGAGACGACAGCAGGGCCCCTGATCAGTGGAAACACTGGCCAGGGGCCTTACTTGTTTCTGTGAAGCTTGGGAGAGAGCGCGGTCCCGGTGACCGAATAGGATCGAGCAATGAGCTTCGGCGGCATACTCGAGGCGTGGACCAAGATCCCGAGCTGAATCCCGCGGTCATCGAATTGGACCAGTTCTATCGGCACCCGCCTGAGAGGGTGTGGCGGGCGCTGACGGAGCCCGCGGTTCTGGAGCAGTGGCTCCTGCAGTCCGTCGGCTACTCCGCAGAGGTCGGGACGAACTTCATGTTCGTCGTTCCCACGGATCGGCCCGCTGAGATCGCCGGCGAAGTGCTCGAATGTGAACCGGTATCCCGGCTCACCTGGAACTGGCGGGATATGCGTTCGGGTGCTCCCAGACAGTGGCCGGTGACCTGGTCGCTGCATCGCCATGCCCGCGGGACGCGACTGGTTCTGGTGCAGAGCGGTTTCGATATCGATGATCGCAGGCAGAAGATGGCCCGTAGCGGGATGAGCAGGAATTGGCGGACAACACTTGCCAGACTCGGAGATGTGCTCGACAGGTTCTAGTCCAGCCGTGAGTGCGTCGGTTCTCTGTGTCGGCAGAGCGCAGTCTTCGCCGAATCCGCAGTGGATGAAACGCGGTTGTTGTCGGTCCTCGGTCGTAGGGTGCTCACATGACAGAGCGAGTTCGGAATGAGGACTTTCCTGCGTTTCTCGCGGCCCAGCGGCGTCGGTTGTTCGATCCGCACATCGCGCCGTTCAACCGCATGGTCGATGAGCTGAGCAGTGACGACGAGTGGATGCCGTACGTGGCACCGCTCTACGGTGGGACACAGGCGCGCGTTCTGAGTCTGTTCCGTGATCCCGGACCGGCGACCCAGGTGGGGACCGGAAGCGGAATGCTGTGCATCGAGAACCGTGACGAGTCGGCGAAGCTGCATCGCAGCCTGGTTCAGGAGTCGGGGATCGATCTCTCCGAGCTCATGACGTGGAACGCCTACCCCTGGTACATCAATCGCGCACCGAAGGCCCCTGAGATCGCTCGTGCGCTCCCGGTTCTCCATCGTGTGATCGATCTTTGTCCGGATCTTCGGGTGGTCGTCCTGCACGGTGGTAGTGCGCATCAGGCGTGGCGCGCGTACCGGAGCCGGTTCTCGATCGCAGCCCGCCGCCTGCACGTGATCGAGACGTATCACACCAGCAGGCAGGCGTTCTGGCACAAGGACGAGGCGATTCGAGCGTCGCGAATGCAGAACCTCCGGGACGGTTATGCGGAAGCCGCCGAGTGGATGCACCGTGATTGACACCGGGAGGGTGACGGAAACCTCGCCTGACCTCGCAGCAGCATTCGCCTTGCTCTCCGACTTCCTCAGCTCGCACAGCTTGACCGCTCAGCTCGCGCACGTCGAGTCGGCGCTGGTCGAGACGACCGCGGAGGAAGCAGCCGACGTCGCCGCCGAACATGGACTGTCCACCGAGTTGCTCGCCGCGGCGTTGGCGGTGCGATCCACGGTGGGGCGTCTGAACGACGTCGTTCACGCAGCAACGATCTCACTTGTATTGCCGCAGATTCTCGACGTCGGGGAGCGGGTGACCAATCGGCCGTCGCTCGGCGCAGGCAACGACAAGAGCCGTCCGTTCGACCTGGAGACCGACCGGCGGATAGCGGAGTTCAAGGTCGCTCAGTGGAAAGGAGCGGACACCATGCGGAAGCGCGGTGTGCTCGCCGACCTCGTGCACCTCGCCCTGGACGAGACCGGGCGGACGGCGCAACTCTACGTCGTAGGCGATCTGCCTCTGCGATTCCTCCGAACCTCGGCATCCACGGTGTCGTGGGCGCTGGGGCGATCCTCTCCTCATACTCGGGCAAGGTTCTCCGAGAGGTTCGATCCCGCCGGAACCATGTCGGTCGCGGAGTTCACTGCCGGCCCCGCCTCGCACATCGAATTGATCGACCTGCGGGAACTGGTGCCGGGGCTGGGGTGAGCCCGTCGAAGGTACGACTTCCGGCTACCGCGCCGGGTTCCCCGAGCCGCCGATATCGGTGATCTGCCAGGCACGCTTCTTGTCGAGCGTGATCTCGTACTGCGTGAGCACTTCACGGCCCTGGGGTGCCTGCACAGTGGTGCTGCGCACCGCCACGAAGCAGGTGACGTTCCAGATGTCGTTGCCCGCGGGCTTGACCTCCGCGCCTTGCAGGCGCGCGGTGGAGACCCATTTGAGGGGCTGCAGAAGCTCGGCCACGGAGGGGTAGCTGGAGTCGAGCTTGGCCCGGAGTTCCGGGGTCACTCCGCGGGTGAGCCGGCCACGCCACGACTGTGTGTCGCGGTAGTCCATCGTCGCCGCGCCGACCGAGTACTCCTCGCACGCGATCCGACGGGCAGTGGCCTCGTCGCCCGGGGCGGGCGCGGCCTGGGCGAGAGCGGGTGCGACGGTGGCGATGACCGCCGTCGTCGAGGCGACCGCTACCGCGCGAACCACGGGGGACAGCTTCGAGTACATGGACTGTTCACCTTTCGGTAGTGATGAATTACTGACGTACATTACCTCTGGTTAGCGGGGTGCGGGCGGGCAGGAGCTGTGACCTTCGTTGCATTGTCTGCCAGAATTCGAGTGCGTTCCGGTAACCCATCGGAGGAGGCGTGATGCGCGAGCGGCATGACGACGGCAGCGCAGGTGACGTGGACTACGGTCTGGTCGGTGGTTCGTACTCGCAATTCCGGCGACCCGATCCGCGGATCGCCGAGGCGATCACCTCCGCACTCGGCGACGCGCGAACCGTCCTGAACGTTGGCGCAGGAGCGGGTTCGTACGAGCCCGCCGATCGTGAGGTCACCGCGGTAGAGCCGTCACGAGCCATGCGTGAACAGCGCGCTCCGCACCTGGCGCCCGCGATCGATGGCGTTGCCGAAGACCTGCCGTTCCCGAATGGGCACTTCGACGCTTCGATGACCACGTTCAGTGTCCATCAGTGGAGTGATGCGCGAGCGGGTCTGATGGAACTGCGGCGTGTGACGCGCGGCCCCGTGGTCGTGCTCACCGCGGACCCGAATCTGGTCGACCGATTCTGGCTGTCCGGGTACGCACCGGCGGTGATCGCGGCCGAGCAGCGGCGGTATCCGCCGATGGACCTGCTCTGTGAGGCTTTGGGTGGTGCCTCGGTGACCGGTGTACCGATCCCGCTCGATTGCGTGGACGGATTCAACGAGGCCTACTACGGCAGGCCCGAGATGCTCCTGTCCGCGCCGGCGCGAACGTCGTGTTCGGCGTGGAGCTTCGTCGACGCTCGGACTTCCGAGGGGTACGTGGCAGCGCTCGCGGACGACCTCGCGGCAGGGCGCTGGGACGAACGCCACGGGTACCTCCGCCGCCGACCCACGTTCGACGGTTCGCTGGTTCTCGTGGTCTCCCCGGCTGCGTGAACGCATACTGGACCGATGGACGCAGCAGCGGTGGTGATGGTCGGCTATGCGGTTGCGGTCGCCGTCGTCCCGATCGTCCTCGCAGTGATCGTGCGTCGGCGACAGAAGCGTGGGGCGTGGCCCGGTGGCTTCACACCGGCCTTCCGCAAGTGGACGCTCGGTGAGGAAGACGAGTGGCGCAACGTGCCCGCCGCCGGTCACGACGTAGGCATCAGCCACCACCGCACGTTACCGGCGCTGCGCGACCCCGACCCCGACCAGCGGGAGGAACCGCCGCCTAGCGAACGGTGACGCTGCGGAACCGTCGAAGCCGCAGGCTGTTGCCCACCACGAACACACTCGACAGCGCCATCGCCGCCCCGGCGAGCATCGGATTGAGCATCCCCGCTGCGGCCAGCGGAATCGCCGCGGTGTTGTAGGCGAAGGCCCAGAACAGGTTCGTCTTGATCGTCCGCAAAGTGCTGCGCGAGAGCCTGATCGCATCCACCGCGCTGCGCAGGTCGCCGCGCACCAGGGTGATGTCGGAGGCCTCGATCGCGGCGTCGGTGCCGGTCCCCATCGCCAACCCCAGGTCCGCCTGCGCGAGCGCCGGAGCGTCGTTCACCCCGTCGCCGATCATCGCGACGATCCGCCCGCGCGCCTGCAATCGCTGGACCACGGCGGCCTTGTCCTGAGGCAACACTTCCGAGATCACCTCGTCGATGCCGAGATCGTCGCCGATCCTCCGGGCGACGGCGGCGTTGTCACCGGTCAGCAGGATCGGTGTCAGGCCCAGTCCGCGCAACCCGCGCACCGCGGCGGCGCTCGTCGGACGAAGCGCATCGGCCACCACGAGAACACCCCTCGCGGCGCCGTCCCAGGCCACCGCGACCACCGTCATCCCCTCGGCTTCGGCTCGTGCCTTCCGCTGCGCCACATCGTCGCTGAGCGTCACCGCCCAGTCAGCGAGCAGCGAGTCGCGGCCCACGATCACCGCCCGGCCGTCGACGACGCCCTGCACGCCCCTGCCCTCGACGTTCGTGAACCCCTCGACCGCGGGCAGTGCACCCCGGCGTCGCGCGGCGGTCGCAATGGCCCGCGCGATCGGATGCTCCGAGGCGTTCTCCAGCGCTCCGGCCAGACGCAGCAACTCCTGCTCGTCGACACCGTCTTCGGTGATCGCCTCGATCAGCGTCATCGTCCCGGTGGTGACGGTGCCCGTCTTGTCCAGTACGACGGTGTCCACCCGCCGGCTCGATTCGAGCACCTGCGGCCCCTTGACCAGCACACCCATCTGCGCGCCACGCCCCGTCCCGACCAGCAGCGCCGTCGGTGTCGCCAATCCGAGCGCGCACGGGCAGGCGATCACCAGCACCGCGACCGCAGCGGCGAAGGCCGATGCCGCCGAATGCCCGGTGACGAACCAGCCGACCAGGGTGAGCACCGAGACCACCAGCACGATCGGCACGAACACCCCGGATACCCGATCCGCCAGGCGCTGCACCTGCGCCTTCCCGGTCTGCGCCTGCTCCACGAGCTGCGCCATCTGCGCCAGCTGGGTATCGGCGCCCACACGGGTGGCCCGGACCACCAGGCGCCCCCCGGAGTTCACCGTCGCCCCGGTCACCGCATCGCCGGCCGCCACTTCCACCGGCACCGATTCACCGGTCAGCATCGACGCGTCGATCGCGGACGCGCCCTCGGTCACCACACCGTCGGTCGCGACCTTCTCGCCGGGACGCACCACGAATTCGTCGTCCACCGCGAGTTGCCCGACGGGGACCTGCACCTCGATCCCGTCACGCAGCACTGCGACGTCCTTCGCTCCCAGTTCCAGCAGGGCGCGCAACGCCGCCCCGGCCCGCCGCTTCGACCGCCTCTCGAAGTACCGACCCGCCAGGATGAACACCGTGACACCGGCCCCGACCTCGAGATAGATGTTCGAGGCGCCGTCGGACGGGCTGATGGTCAGCTCGAAGCCGTGCCGCATCCCGGGCATCCCGGCGGTGCCCAGGATCAGGGCGTACAGCGACCACAGGAACGCCGCGAGCGTGCCCATCGAGATGAGCGTGTCCATGGTCGCGGTGGCGTGGCGCAGGTTCGTCCACGCCGCCCGGTGGAACGGAAACGCGCCCCACACGATGACGGGGGTGGCGAGTGCCAGGGAGACCCACTGCCAGTAAGTGAACTGCGCCGCGGGGATCATCGCCAACGCGATCACGGGCAGGGTCAGAGCTGCAGAGACGAGCAGGCGCCGGCGCGGCGAAGCCAGGCCGTGCGCATCGTCGGCGTCGGCGGTGTGGTCGCGATCGCCGGGCAGTGCGGCCGCGTAGCCGGCGCTGCGAACCTCCGCGATCAGTCGATCGGGGTCGTACCCGGCGGGAACGTGGACCGATGCCTTCTCGGTGGCGTAGTTGACGGTGGCCGTCACCCCGCCGAGGTCGTTGAGTTTGCGTTCGATGCGGTTGGCACACGAAGCGCAGGTCATCCCCTCGATCGACAGTTCGATATCGGTGCCACCGGAATGTGTGGTGATGCTCATGTCGTCCTCGATCCGCTCCAATACCCCTAGGGGGTATCTACCAATCGGGACTATACCCCTATGGGGTACCGATGGAAAGGGAAGAAGGCCGGGAGGCGGACGGCTACCGGATCGAGTGTCCTAAGACCACCGGCGAGGTGGGAAAGGGCACCCACGACGGCGCCAGCATCCGCCGTTCGATCGCGGTGACCTGGAATCCCGCCCCGGTGATCGTCGATTCGGCGTCGCGATGGGAGTGGCAGTTCCCGAACAGTCGCGGCCAGAGGGTGTGGTCCGCGACCTTCTGCACCCCCTCCAGCATCCCGCCGGCAGCGGCGACGTGCTCGAGGAAGCGGAGTTCCCCGCCCGGGCGGAGCAACTCGCGGACCTGCCGGACGGCGCTCTCCGGGTCCGGCAGCGAGCACAGCACCAGGCTGAAGACCACCGCGTCGAAGGGCTCGGCGCCGTGGAACTGATCCAGACGTTCCGGCCGCACCTCGATCCGGCCGTCCGCCGCCCGCACTGCCCGGCGGCGCAGTGCAGGCGCAGGCTCCAGCGCCACCACCTCGGTCACCTCGCGCGGGTACAGCGGGAAGTTCGTGCCGGTACCCGCCCCCACTTCCAATACCCGCCCACGCAATCCGGCGAGATTGCGGCCGCGCAGTTCGCGCAGCAGCGGCGGCTCGTGGCGTACCACTTGTGGCCAGATCTTCTCGAACAACGAATCGCCCATATCTCCTTCGTACTCCATGAGGCGTCGCACTGCCGCCCCGTGGAGCCGGAGTGGCCCGCGAGCCGGGCCGCGCCCCGCCCGGTGACCCCGCATCGGGCTCTGGTAGATCGATAGGGTGCCCAATGAAGAAGTACCCGCCCAGTTCGCCCGCAGCGGCGACGGCTTCGATTCGTTGCCCGCCGCCGAAGGTCGCTGGGCTCCGGGAACGCTCTCCGGGCCGGCGGTGGCCGGACTCCTCGCCCAGGTGATCGACACCGAGTTCGGCGAGGGGCTGGTCGCCGCGCGCTGGCACTGCGATCTGTTCCGCATGGTGCGATCAGGCCACTTGGAGGTCCGCACCCGGCTGATCCGCTCCGGCCGCCGTATCCGCCTGGCCGAGGCCGAGATCGTGCAGGACGATCGCCCCGTCGTCCGCGCCGCCGCGACCTTCTACCATCGCGCCCCGCAGCCCGACGGTGTCGTCTGGTCCGATCCGCATGTGCCACTGCCGCCCACCGAACCGAGTCGGCTGGCCATGGCCGGCGGTGACGGCGAGTACATCTCCTCCGACACGCCGGAACTCTGGGCGACGGCCGAGCGCAAGCGGATCTGGACCCGGGGCTGGCGTGTCCTCGACGGCGAGCCGACCACCCCGTTCGCCCGGGCGGCGATGGTCTCCGACTGCACGAACCTGGTCACCGGGATGGGCACCGGCGGCGTGCAGACCATCAACGGCGACGTGTCCCTGGCGGTCGCCCGCGCACCGATCGGTGACGAGATCGGCTTGGAGGCGGACCAGTTCGTGGTGATCGACGGCGTCAGCATCTCCTCGGCCAGCATGTTCGACAGGAGCGGGCGATTCGGGGTGTGCACCGTGACCGGTGTCGCCACCGGAGAGGCGGTGCACGGACCCACCTCGTCCTGATCGGCGCTGCGGTGGTCCCGGACCGGTCGTGCGGCCCCGGTGTCAGGGCAAACGTCAGGTAACGGACACACGACAGTCATCTGCAATTGGCCCAGCCGGTCGCGGATCCGGCATACGGTGCACTCGAACGCCCGCCCGGGGCGTGCAGAGAGGGACACATCATGGGTCTCGCAGGCACAGTACGCAGCGAACTCGACGATCTCACCGCCCAACTCGACAGCATCGCCGCCTCCATCGGTCGCACCGGCGACGACCTCCAGATCGATGCCCGCAGCCTGCACGAGACGGGCTCGTGCGACGCGGTCAACTCCATCGCCCGCCGGCTCGACGATCAGGGCATGCAACTACGCCGGCTCCAGACCCGCATGAACAAGGTGATCGCCGCTCTCTCGTGAGAGTCGATCAGGTGATCAGCCACTGAGCGCGGCGATCACAGCAAGGCCGCGGTGACCCGGGCCGGGCGCATCAGTTCCGCGGTGGCGGAGCGCCACCGGGAATGGTGAACTGGCCGAAACCGGGGATCGTGATGGTGGTGCCGCCCGGCCCCGTCTGCACCCCCGGTGCCGACGGTGCCGGTGACGGAGCCGGAGCGATCCCGTTCGACAGGTTCAGGGTGATCGTGGACCCGGGCTGAGTGAAACCGGTCGGCGAGGTGGAGACGACGGTGCCGTTCGGCGCCGCGTTGTTGACGTACGTCGTGGTGGTCTTGAAACCCGCGGCCTCGACCCGTGCCCGCGCCGCCGCCTCGTTCAGGCCGATCACATTGGGGATCTTCCCGGGCCCGAACCCGTCCCGGTACTTCGGATCGATCGGCGGCAGGGTGACCGGACCGTAGATCGTGGCGATCGGTTTGAGCGCGTTGTACCAGGCCGTGGCCGGCTCGGTGCCGCCGTAGACGTTGCCCTCCCCACACGGACGCAGCGGTCCGCTGCAGATGGGCCCGGGGGAGTTGCCGTCGTTGTAGACGTAGCTGGCACCGGCGTACTGGTTGGTGTACGCCAGGAACGCCGACGACCGGAAGGTCTCGGTGGTACCCGTCTTACCGGCCAGCGGCAGCGTCCACCCCACGCGCGAGGCTGCAGCGGCCGAGGTCCCGGCCCCGCGATCGTCCTGGCTCAGGGCATTGGCAAGGGTGTTCGCCAAGCCCTTGTCGATCACCTGCTCGCACTTCTCGGACTTGAACGGGACCGGGATGGTCTCGGGCTTGCCGTCCGGGCCCACGGACTGAATCCCGTCGCTGTTGCGCTTGGGCTGGGTGATCGATTGGATCGGGTTCGGCGGACACCAGACGCCGCCCGAGGCCAGCGTCGCCGCGACATTGGTCAGTTCCAGGGCGCTCACGGCGGTCGGGCCGAGGGTGAACGAGGCCAGGTTCTGCTTCTTGAACATCTCGGCGAGGCTGTCGTTCCCGGAACCGGAACTGCCCGGCTGGGTGTACGAGCGCATGCCCAGCCGGACCGCCATATCGACGACCGGGGTCACTCCGACCTGCTCGATGAGTTTGACGAACGGGGTGTTCGGGGAGGTCGCCAACGCCTGCGTCAGGGACATGGACGACGGATACGGGGCCGCGTTCTTCACGCAGTAGGCGTTCGTCGGGCAGCCTGCGTAGCCGCCGTGACCCATGCCCTGCACCTGCACCGTGGCCGGGACGCTGACGTTGGTGTCCAGGCCGAGCCCCTTCTCCATGGCCGCGGCGACCGTGAAGATCTTGAAGGTCGAGCCGGCACCGTCGCCGACCTGCGCGAAGGGTTCGGGCTGGACCGTCTGCCGTTTGGCCACGTCCAGGCCGTACACCCGGGAGGAGTTCATGGCGACGATGTCGTGCGATTCGGCACCCGGCCGGATCACGTTCATCACCTGCGCGACGTTCGACAGGGTGGGGCTGGCGGTGCCGTTGAGCGCCGCCTGCACCGAGTCCTGCACGCGCGGATCGAGAGTGGTGCGGATGGTGTAGCCGCCGCGGATCACCATGTCCTTCGGCAGCCCCGCCTCGGCGAGGTACTTGAGGACGTAATCGCAGAAGTAGCCGCGATTGGCGACCGCGGAGATGCATCCACCGGGCAGGGTGTTCGGCCGGGGCAGAACGCCGAGCGGACTCCGCTTCGCGGCGTCGTACTGGGCGCGCTTGTCCGGGAAGTTCTGCATCAGCGTGTCGAGCACGGTGTTGCGGCGCTCGGTGACGCCCTTCGGGTTGGTGTACGGGTTGAGCGACGAGCTCGACTGCACCATCCCGGCGAGCATCGCCGACTCCTGGATGTTCAGCTGCGAGGCGCGCTTGCCGAAGTAGGTCTGCGCGGCCACCTCGATGCCGTAGGCACCGTTACCGAAAGGAACGATATTGAGGTAGCGCGCCAGGATCTGCTCTTTGGCGATCACCTTGGCCCGGGCATCATCGACGCCCTGGTCCTTCTTGGCGCGTTCGATCAAGGTGCGCTCGAGGGTCAGCGCCATCCGCACCTCGCGCAGTTTGCGCGCGGGCGTGGTGGCGACGGCGGCCCGACGGTCGGCGTCGGACTCGGCGAGCACCAGCAGCTGATAGTTCTTGATGTACTGCTGGTCGAGGGTCGACGCGCCCTGCTGCACCTCACCGGCGGACTGGTTCTTGAGGAAGGCGCGCACGGTGCCCTGGTAGTCGACGCCGTCGTGCTCCATGAACCGCTTGTCCTCGATCGAGATGATCGCGCGCACCATGTCCTGCGAGATCTGATCGAACGGGACCTGCACTCGGCGCTGGTCGTAGAGGTAGGCCATCGGCGCGCCGGTCGAGTCGGTCACCGTTGTGACCTCCGGGACCTGCCCTTCGAGCAACTCGGAGCTGATGTTGTCGACGGTGTCCGCTGCGCGGTTGGAGATCAGCCCGACACCCCCGATGTAGGGGAACAGCACACCCGCGAGCAGCAGACCGGCCAGCAGGATGCAGCCGACCAATTTCGCGATCACTCCGGGTTTCGACACGGTCACCAGGATACGTGCCGATCCGTCCGATTCCCGGGTGCCGACGCGCCGACCAGCGGATCGGTACGGGCGTGCTGAATTTCTAGGACCACCGTTCCTGATTTCCTCGATGCCCGACTTGTGTCGGCCATGTGATTCAGGTAACACTATTGCAGACGATGTGGTGAGCACCTCGATCGCCCCCTCCATCGGACGGTGGACACAGGGGGCGAGGGGGAGGAAAGGCCGCTCCGGCGAAAGGGGAAGTCACATGACAAGTGCACGCGTTCTGGTCGACGATGAGGACCGCCTGGTCTGGGTGTCCAAGGCCAAGTGCCGCGACGTCGATCCCGACGAGCTGTTCGTCCGCGGTGCCGCCCAGCGCAAGGTGGCCACCATCTGTCGGCACTGCCCGGTTCAGCTCGAGTGCGGTGCCGATGCGCTCGACAGCCGCGTCGAGTTCGGCGTGTGGGGCGGGATGACCGAACGTCAGCGCCGTGCACTGCTCCGCCAGCATCCTGAGGTCACCAGCTGGCGCGCCTTCTTCGAGGCGCAGCGCGAGCGCAAGCGCGTCGTCGCCGGCTGATCGCGCGGGCTAGTCGCGGACGATCTGCTCCGCGACCGCCTGCAGCGCCGCGATGCTCGCCACTTCGAAGGGCAACGAGGGGACGCCGACGATCGGCACCCGGGGGTGGTGCCCGACGAACCGGCCGAGAACCTGCACCTCGTGCGCGGCGATGCCGCTGCGCCAGGCGTGCACCCGCAGCACCGCCGCCGCGGTGGGGGAGACGCCACTGGACTCGATCCGGTCGGCGGTGTCCTCTGCGGCCTCCGTCCCGACCCGGGCCAGGCTCGGGTGAGTGCGGTTGACGATCACTCCGGCCAATGGCATCGATTCTCCGGCGAGCCGGCTCACGAAATAGCCGGCTTCGCGCAGCGTGTCCTCCTCGGGGGAGGCGACCACCACGAAGCGGGTGCTGGGACGGCTCAGCAGGGCGTACGTCCGATCGGCGCGTTCCTGGAACCCGCCGATCAAGGTGTCCATCTGGGAAACGAAACCGGAGGCGTCCGAGAGCATCTGACTGCCGACGATGGTCGAGACCAGCTTCAGTGCCAGACCCATCCCACCGGACACCATCCGGCCGAATCCGCGTGTGGGACCGGATATCAGGCGCATCAAACGGGAATCGAGCATGGACCCGAACCGCTTGGGTGCGTCCAGGAAATCGAGCGCATTGCGGGACGGCGGCGTATCCACCACCACCAGGTCCCACCTCTCGTCCGCAGTGAGCTGACCGAGCTTCTCCATCGCCATGTACTCCTGCGTGCCGGAGAACGACGATGCCACCGTCTGATAGAACGGATTCTCTAGGATCTCCTGTGCCCGAGCGGGATCCGCATTCGACGTCACCATCTCGTCGAAGGTGCTCTTCATGTCCAGCATCATCGCGTGCAGTGAGCCGGCGCCGGAGACCGTCACCGATTGCGGCTCGTTCGTCAGATCCGCGACCCCGAGGGCCTGGGCCAGGCGCCTCGCCGGATCGATGGTCAGCACCACCACGCGGCGACCGTGCTCGGCCGCCCACAGCGCCATCGCCGCGGCCGTCGTGGTCTTGCCGACGCCGCCACTGCCGCAGCAGACCACCACTCCCACAGTGGGATCCAGTAGCTGTGGCCCCATGTCCAGGTCGATCATCGCACCCCTGCCTCAGCCAGATCCTCCGACAACTCGAAGACCCCACCCAGATTCACACCGCCGGCGAGCAGGGGGAGCTCCAACCGTCCGGCCGCGTCGATCGCGGCCAGATCGTCTCTCGCCTCGTGCTGCCCGCGGATCGTGCGGGCGAACTGAATGGTCTCGGTCAGCAGGCCGGCCAGATCGTCCTCGGGGAGGGGGAGCCCGGCTCCTTCCAGTGCGGTCCGCACCGCCGGGCCGTCCAGCGCACCGTCGGCCGCAGACGTCGTCTGCTCAGCGGAGAGCAGGTGCGGCAGTGCACGGTTGACGATCACCGCACCCACCGCGAGGTTCAGCTCGCGCAGTTCCCGCACCGCCTCGGCGGTCTCCTGGATCGGCAGGGATTCGAGCAGGGTCACCAGGTGCACCACGGTCTCCGGGCTGTGCAGCAGACGCACCACCCGGTCCGCCTGCCCGGCGATCGGTCCGGCCTTGGCGATCTCGCGCATAGCGCGGGTCACGTCCAGGAACTTCCCGATCCGGCCGGTCGGCGGTGCGTCCACCACGATCGCGTCGTAGGCGAAAGCACCGGCGGCGTCACGACGCTGTGTGCACTCCATGATCTTCCCGGTGATCAGGATGTCCTTGAGGCCCGGAGCCAGCGTGGTGGCGAACTCGATCGCCCCGATCGAGCGCAGCGCCCGCGCAGCGAGCCCCATGCCGTAATTCGACCGGAGGTAGTCGAGGAAGGTGGCCTCGACGTCCATCGGCAGGGCGTACACCGCACCGTGGGCCGCGGCGGTGGCGATCTTCGTCTCGGTCGCGGGCAGATTCTCGACCTCGAAGGTGCGGGCGATACCGTCACGCCCCTCGACCTCGATGAGCAGGATCTTCTTCCCGGTCGCGGCGAGCGCCAGGGCCAGTGCGGCGGCGACCGTCGACTTGCCCGTGCCGCCCTTGCCGGAGACGAAATGCAGGCGGGCCTGCTGCAGCCGGTCGGGCCAGGTGGGCCCCGTGTTCCGTGCGGCCTCGCCCGGGTCCGCCTCACTCACCACCACGTTCGGAGCATAGCCATACGTCCTGGGACGACCGGAGCGATAACGAGAACATCGGGTCACAATGCGACTGAGAACACGTTCGGTGAAACCGACCGGGTGCACGTCTGTCGCGTGACCCGTGCGGTGGATAGGGTGAAGTCATGAGCGAGAAGATCACCTGGGAGTACTCGACCATTCCGCTGCTCACGCACGCGACGAAGCAGATCCTCGACACCTGGGGATCGGACGGCTGGGAACTGGTCACCGTGCTCCCCGGTCCCACCGGTGAGCAGCACGTGGCCTACATGAAGCGGCCCCTGTCGTGACCGGCGCCTCGGCTCGGCTCGCCGAACTCGGCATCGTCCTGCCCGAGGTCGTGCCACCGCTCGCCGCGTACGTCCCGGCCACCCAGGTGGGTGATCTGGTGCACACCTCCGGCCAATTGCCCATGGTCGACGGTGCACTGATCGCGCGCGGCAAGGTCAGCGAGAACGCCGAGGGGGTGGTCGATCTCGATACCGCCGTCGTCGCGGCCCGTCAGTGCGCCCTCAACGCGCTGGCCGCGGTGCACGCGCTGGTCGGGATCGACTCGGTCAAGCGGATCGTCAAGGTCACCGGATTCGTCGCCTCCGCTCCCGGCTTCTCCAACCAGGCGACCGTGCTCAACGGCGCCTCGCTGCTGCTCGGCGAGGTCTTCGGCGACGCCGGCCGGCATGTGCGTTCCGCCGTGGGCGTCGCGGAACTACCCCTGGGTGCCCCGGTCGAGGTAGAGCTCACGGTCGAAGTATGACGCCCGCGCACCCGGCGCCGGGGAAGCTGCGGCAGGTCACCGACTACGCGGCGGTGATGCTGTGCGACAACCCGTCGGTGATGACGCTCGACGGCACCAACACCTGGGTGCTGCGGGCGCCGGGACGCGCGGAGGCCGTGGTCATCGACCCCGGCCCCAAGGACGGCGAGCACCTCGAGCGGGTCGCGCAGGCCGCGGGCACCGTCGCCCTGACCCTGGTCAGCCACCGGCACGGCGATCACACCGGTGGGCTCACCAAGTGGGAGAAGCTCACCCGCAGCCCGATCCGGGCACATGCGAAGAAGTTCTGCATCAACACCGCCACGCCGCTGACCGGCGGCGAGGTGATCGATGTGGCGGGGCTGCGGATCACGGTGCTGCACACTCCCGGCCACACCGCCGACTCACTGAGTTTCCTGGTCGACCTGCCGGACTCGGACGTGCCAGGGGCTCTGGTCTCCGGAGACACCCTGCTCGGTCGGGGAACGACCGTGCTCGACGCGAAGGACGGCGGCCTCGCCGACTACCTCGCGTCGTTGGAAGCGCTCTCCGAGGTCGCGGCAGGCCGGGTTCTGCTGCCCGGTCACGGTCCCGATCTGCCGGACGCCGGCCCGGTGGTGCAGGCCTACGCCGAGCACCGTCGGGAGCGACTGCAGCAGGTGCGCACCGCCCTGGACGAACTCGGTGTCACCGCGGCCGAGGCCAAGCCGATGAAGGTGGTCAAACACGTCTACCGGGACGTCGACAAGAAGGCCTGGCCGGCAGCCCGGATGTCAGTGCGGGTGCAACTCGCCTACCTCACCGACCACGACGCCGATCAGGACGTCGCACCCGACCGCTGAACCCGGCCGGACGCCGGCCCGGGGGTCACCGGGCGCGGCGCGCCAGACGCTCGGAGTCGGTGATCACCACGGACTTGCCCTCCAGCCGCAGCCAGCCGCGGTGCGCGAAGTCGGCGAGGGCCTTGTTGACGGTCTCCCGGGAGGCGCCCACCAGCTGAGCGATCTCCTCCTGGGTGAGGTCGTGCGTGACCCGCAGGGCACCGTTCTCGTGGGTACCGAAACGCTGCGCCAACTGCAGCAGCTGCTTGGCCACGCGACCGGGCACGTCGGTGAAGATCAGATCGGCCAGGTTGTTGTTGGTACGGCGCAGGCGGCGGGCCAACACGCGCAGCAGCTGCTCCGCGATCTCCGGCCGGTCCCGGATCCACGTCCGCAGGGCCTCACGGTCCATCGTCATCGAGCGGACCTCGGTGATGCAGGTGGCGCTGGAGGTGCGCGGGCCCGGGTCGAAGATCGACATCTCACCGAACATGTCCGACGGGCCCATCACCGACAGCAGGTTCTCCCGGCCGTCCGGCGAGCGGCGTCCGAGCTTCACCTTGCCCGACAGGATGATGTACAGCCGGTCGCCCGGCTCACCCTCGTTGAAGATCACGTGACCACGGGGGTAGTCCACCTCGTGCAGATCCTTGGTGAGCGCCTCGACCGCGCTCGGCTCGACACCCTGAAAAATGCCGGCCCGCGCCAGGACCTCGTCCACGGGGTACCTCTTCCTTGATCGACCAATCACCCACGTGCGTGCATTGCAGCGAGCGAAAAACAGTGTGAGTTTATGCAGCGATCCGTGACCATGTGGGAAAACGCACAGACAACCACAGTGAAGACTACCTGTTCACATAGCGAAGGGCACGTTGACATCGCGTAACCGTAACCCCCCAGGGGTGTCTTCACGGGGCGCCGGGGCGGCGTCAGCTGGCGCGGCGGACAGCTCCTCCATCGAGGTCAAGACTGTCCACGGCCTTCGGCAGGCCGATCGTCGCGAGGGTCTCCACATCGGGAGCGTCGTCGTCGGCGAGGACGGGGACCGGTGCGGCCTCCGACGTCACGCGCGCTTCGATGCGTTCCATGGCAAGTGCGAAGAGCATCAGCACAACCGGGAACAACAGCCCGAGCATTCCTTGCATGCCGGATAGTAAACACAGCCAAGGTCTCGATACGGCAACGAAGCAGCCACGGCACCGTCGTTAGAATCGGATCCCATGCCCTCGGAGCCGGAATCCCACCTCGCGTTGGTGCGCCGCGCCCGGCGCATGAATCGCACCCTGGCGTCGGCCTTCCCCCACGTGTACTGCGAACTCGACTTCACGGACCCGTTGCAGCTCTCAGTCGCCACGATACTGTCTGCACAATGCACGGATGTGCGCGTGAATCAAGTCACACCTGGGCTTTTCGGAAGATATCGGACAGCCGCCGACTACGCCGGAGCCGATCGCACCGAACTCGAAGAGCTGATCCGCCCCACCGGCTTCTATCGCAACAAGGCCACCTCGATCATGGGTCTCGGCCAGGCTCTGGTGGACCGCTTCGACGGTGAGGTGCCGCGCACCATGAAGGAACTGGTGACCCTGCCAGGCTTCGGGCGCAAGACCGCCAACGTGATCCTGGGCAACGCCTTCGACGTCCCCGGCATCACCGTCGACACCCACTTCTCCCGCCTGGTGCACCGATGGGAATGGACCGAGCTGACCGATCCGGTGAAGATCGAACACGCCGTCGGCGAACTCATCCCGCGCAAGGAGTGGACACTGCTCAGCCACCGCGTGATCTTCCACGGCAGGCGCGTGTGCCATGCCCGTAAACCCGCCTGCGGCGTCTGCGTGGTCGCCAAGGACTGTCCCTCGTTCGGGACCGGCCCCGTCGACCCGGCGCAGGCGGCGGAGCTGGTCAAGGGACCCGAACGCGAGCATCTGCTCGATATCGCGCCGCCGCCACCACGGCGCCGCCGGACCGCGGGGACGGCGAGGTGACCGCGCCGCTGCTGCCCGGGGAGCGGCCCGGTCGCGTACCCGCCCGGGTGCGCTGGCTGATCGTCTGCGCCGTGGTGGCGGTCGCACTCACGGTGGCCATCTGGCCGCGCAGCCCACAGTCCGCGCCCGCTCGCCAGAGCGGTGAGCCGGTGCAGACCAGCGTCAGCCCGGACCAGCTCGCCGCGTCCCGGGCCCGCGCCGCGCTGCCCCCCTGCCCGGCAGGTACCGGCAGTGCTGCCCTCGCCGGGCTGACGCTGGACTGCCTGGGCGACGGGCGCCCCGTCGACCTGGCCGCCGGCTCCGGCCGTCCCACCCTGCTCAACGTCTGGGCCTGGTGGTGCGGACCGTGCCGGGTCGAGCTCCCGGCATTGGCGACGGTGGCTGAACGCGCCGGTGACCGGCTCACCGTGCTCACCGTGCACGCCGATGCCAATCCGGCCGCGGGCCTGGACCTGCTCGCCGAACTGAAGGTGAGACTGGCGACCGTCTCCGATCCGCAGGCCCTGGTGGCCACCAAGCTCGGGGCTCCGCGCGCCTACCCCGTGACCGTTCTGTTGCGTGCCGATGGCACTGTGGCCGGTGTGCACGCGCGCCCCTTCACCTCCTTCGACGACGTCGCCGCCGTGGTGCGGTCCGAACTCGGGGTGCAGCTATGAGCGCGCCGCGGTGGATGGATCCACTGCTGCATAACCTCGGCGGCGTGCCCGAACAGCTCAAACACCGCGGAGGTGCGGTCGCGGCGCTGCAGCGGGTCCGGAATCCACGGCGTGCTTCGGTCCTGATCCTGTTCGACGGTGACCCGTCGGCCGGCGGCTCGCAGCCGCCCGGAGATGCGACGGTGCTGCTCACGCAACGTGCCTCCGCGCTGCGCCAGCACTCCGGGCAGGTGGCCTTCCCCGGTGGCGCCCGCGATCCGGAGGACGCCGACGATGTGGCCGTCGCGCTGCGCGAAGCCTGGGAGGAGACCGGGCTGGAACCGGATTCGGTCGAGGTGGTCGGCGAGCTCGACCCGATCGACGTGCCGGTTTCCGGTTTCCAGGTGGTTCCGGTGATCGGCTATGCGGCGCACGCCTCGCAGGTGCACGCGGTGGATCCGGCCGAGACCGCTCTGGTCCGGAAGGTGCCACTGGCCGAACTGATCGACCCCGCGCACCGTTTCCAGGTGCGCAAATCCTTCTACCGCGGTCCGGCCTTCGCGGCCGGCCCCATGCTGGTCTGGGGCTTCACCGGGGGCCTGATGAACGCGCTGCTCGGGGCGGCCGGCTGGGAGCAGCCGTGGAACACCTCCGATGTGCGACCGCTCACCGACGAGGTGCGGGCCGCCGCGGCACGCGCCGAGAGCTGGCAGGAGGGGGTCCGATGAGCGGTTCCACCATCGTCGATCTGCTGGTGGTGATCCTGATGGTCGTCGCTGCGGTCTCCGGCTACCGGCAGGGCGCCGCCGCCTCGGTGCTGGCGTTCATCGGTGTCGTCCTCGGGGCCACCGCGGGGGTGCTGCTGGCCCCGCATGTCCTCGGCTCGGTGCAGGACGCCCGCGGCCGGCTGCTGCTCGGTGTGGGCCTGCTGGCGGGCCTGGTGATCATCGGCGAACTGTCCGGCATGGTGCTCGGCCGGGCGGTGCGCAGCTCAATCCGCAGCCCCGGGTTGCGCGCCGCGGACTCCGGGGTCGGCGCGGTGGTGCAGGTAGGGGCGCTGCTGCTGGCGGCGTGGCTGGTCGCGATCCCGCTGACCACCGCCGCGGCCCCGCAGATCTCCCGCGCCGTGAACGGCTCGGCGGTGCTGGGCAAGGTCAACGATTTCGCGCAGCGCATCGGTGCCGACGGCCTGCCGCAGAAGTTCTCGGCGATCATCGACGACTCCGGCCTGCCGCAGGCACTCGGACCGTTCGTCAAGACGCCGGTGGTCACCGTCGACGCACCGGAGCGTGTGGACTTCACCGATCCGGTGGTGCAGCGCGTCCGCTCGTCGGTGGTCCGCATCGACGGGCAGGCGCCGGGTTGCAGCCGCGCCCTGGAGGGCTCGGGTTTCGTCTCCACCGCCGGCCGGGTGGTGACGAATGCGCACGTCGTCGCGGGTACCACCAGCGTGCAGGTCACCGTCGAGGGCGTCAAGAAGTACGGCGCGAAGGTGGTCTACTACGACCCGCGCACCGACGTCGCCGTGCTGGAGGTCCCCGGACTGCAGGCCAGGCCGCTGCCGATCGTGTTCAACGGCGCCAAGCCCGGCGATCCGGGATTCGTGCTCGGCTACCCGGGCGGAGGGCCGCTGACCCTGTCGGCGTCGCGGGTGCGCAGCCAGCAGACGCTCGAGGGGCTCAACATCTACCGGGACGCCCAGGTGCGGCGTGATGTGTACCTGCTGCGCGGTCAGGTGCGGCCGGGCAACTCCGGGGGGCCGATGTTCGACCGTCAGGGCAACGTGGTCGGGGTGATCTTCGGGGTGGCCGTCGACGACGGTGACACCGCGTTCGCGCTCACCGCCAAGCAGGTCGAGCCCGCTCTGCAGGCCGGCGCCGCCTCGACCGTGGCGGTGGGCACCGGGGGCTGCGTCAAGCGGTAGGTGAGGCGGTCAGGGCAGCAGCCGCGGCCCGGGCAGGCCCGCCAGGAAGTGCACGAGCTGCGGCCCGACGGTGTCCGGCGCCTCCTCGTGCGCGTAGTGCCCGGCGTCCTCCACCGGGCGCATCCGGAAATCCGTGGCCCAGTCGTGGCTCGAGTACATCGGCTGCGGCAGGACGTACGGATCGGATTCCCCGCGGAAGGCGAGCACCGGGATGTGCAGCCGCTGGTTCATGCTGCTCAGGAATCGGCTCCCGTCCGGCCGGAACTGGCTGCGCCAGGCCCAGCGGGCGTATTCGAGGGCGCTGTGCGCGGTGCCGGGGATGCCGATCGCACCGCGGTAGCGGCGCACGGCGTCCGCGTAGTCGGCTGTGCGGCGCCACTGCGGTGCGCTGCGGTCGGCCATGATGGTCTCGATCGCGGCACCGTCGTCCCTGGTCAGTCGGTCTTCAGCGATTCGGGGTAGTTGCGCGAAGGTGATCGGACCGAGCATCGCCGAACGCTGCTCCCGGTTGCGCAGCGCCGAACGTTTGAGCGCGATCGGGTGCGGTGAGGAGATCACGCAGATGGCCGAGACCGTCCGTGGGTGCAGGGTGGCCGTCGCCCAGCAGCCGAGTCCACCCTCGGCGTGCCCGACCACGGCGGCGGTGGTGTGCCCGAGCGCGCGGATGAGACCGTTGACGTCACCGGCGAGGGTCCAGCCGTCGTAACCGCGGGGCGGCTTGTCGCTGTCGCCGTAGCCGCGCAGGTCCACCGCGACCGCGCGATGACCGGCGGTGTGCAGCTGCGGCATCAGGTGCCGCCAGCTCCACCACAGCCCGCCGAAACCGTGCAGGAACACCACCAACGGTCGGTCCGGCGACGGTGCCGCATCGCCGGGACGGTACTCGGCGGCGTGCAGCCGGATGCCGTTGGCGCGGACGTCCAGGTGCTCCCAGGGGCCGGGGTACCGGACGCTCGAGGGATCTGGATTGGTCACCGCGAGTGCCTGGCAGACGGTCCGGTCAGGAGCGGCCGCCGGACAGCAGCGACTGCGACTGCTTGAGCGAGTCGATGGTCTTCTGCGGGCCGCGGATGCGCTTGACCTTGAGGTAGCCCAGCAGCGCCGCGATGCCGGCGACCACCAGCATCAGCACGAAGACGATCAGCGACGAGGCCCACATCGGCAGCCAGATGTTCAGCAGCCAGGTGAGGAAGAAGAAGAAGAAGAACGACGAGTACAGCGCCACGACGCCGGCGATGGCGAAGAACGCCGAACCGGTAGCGGCCTTCTTGACCTCCGCGACCGTCTCCGCTTTGGCGAGTTCGACCTCGGCGCGGACCAGCGATGAGACCTGCGTCGACGCGTCACGGACCAGGCTGCCGAGCGTCGGGTCACCCGAGGCCGTCACGTTCGGGTCGGTGAGGGGGATCGCCGAGAGGGTCTGCGGCGTTCCGGTGGTAGGTGTGCTGTCCAAGCTCACTGTCGTCCTCCTCTAGTTGCTGTCATCGTGCCAGAGGTCAGGCGTCCGCGTGTACGCGACCGCGCCGCAGCAGCAGCAGCGACCCGACCACGGATGCCGCGATCGAGGTGAACAGGACGGTGGCCTTGGCCAGATCCGCCTCTCCGGCGGGCAGTGCCAGCTCGGCGACCAGCAGGCTCACCGTGAAGCCGATCGCGCCGAGCACGCTGAGCGCCAGGATGTCTCGGTTCGCCAAACCCTCGGGGCGGTCGGCCAGTTTCAGTTTCACCGCCAGCAGGCTGGCCCCGGAGATGCCGATGATCTTGCCGAAGAACAGGCCGACCATGATCGCGATCGCCAGATCGTCGGTGAACATCTCCTTGAAGACGGCACCGTTCACCGCGACGCCGGAGGCGAAGAAGGCGAAGATCGGCACGCAGATCAGGGCGGAGACCGGCTGGATCCGGTGTTCGAGCCGTTCGGCCGGCGAGGCGTGTTCGTCCGGGTCCGGCTTGACCCGGGTGAGCAGGCCCAGGGCCACACCGGCGATGGTGGCGTGTACGCCGGACTGCAGCACCGCGACCCAGACG
This sequence comes from Tsukamurella serpentis, assembly GCF_054780975.1. Lineage (NCBI taxonomy): Bacteria > Bacillati > Actinomycetota > Actinomycetes > Mycobacteriales > Tsukamurellaceae > Tsukamurella > Tsukamurella serpentis. The sequence goes on along the minus strand of NZ_BAAGVH010000002.1, from coordinate 1,072,952 downwards.
ATCAGCGCGACCGGCAGGTACAACAGCGGCGTGGTGATCCGACGGTGCTGCCCGAACCAGTAGACGGCGCAGCCGGCTGCGGCCACCGTGATCCAGAACAGGCTCAGCGCACCGGCGAACAGCACTGCGATCACCATGATCGCGATCAGATCGTCGACCACCGCCAGGCCGAGCAGGAAGACCCGCGCGCCCGACGGCAAGCGCGACCCGGTGAGCGCGAGGATGCCGAGCGCGAAGGCGATGTCGGTGGCGATCGGAATCGCCCACGCGGTGGCGATGTCCGGGTTGTTGTTGGCGATGGCGAAGGCGAGTGCGGCGGGCACCACGACGCCGCCCACCGCGCAGATCACCGGCAGTGCCGCGCCGCGCAGGGTGGAGAGCTCACCGACCACCAGCTCGCGTTTGAGTTCGAGTCCGGCGACGAAGAAGAACACGGCGAGCAGCCCGTCCTTCGCCCAGTCGGCCAGGGTGAGCTTCAGGTGCATGCTCTGGCCGAACACCGACCAGTCGTCAGTGCCGATCTTGAACTCGCCCAGTGCTTCGTAGCCACCGGCCCAGGGGGAGTTGGCCCAGATCAGGGCGATGAACGCGGCGATCAGAAGTGCGGTACCGCCCACCGTCTCGGTGCGCAGGAACCGGATCAACGCGCGTGAGGCCCTGACTGGTGACGGTGCATCGGTCATTGGATGAAGGTACCGCAGGGGTGGTGGGTGATGCGGGTCACCGAAACTGTAACCTACGCGAAATGAATCGCAGGCGCATCGTCGTAGCCTCCATGGTGGGGACCACCATCGAGTTCTTCGACTTCTACATTTACGCGACCGCAGCAGTGCTGGTCTTCCCGACGCTCTTCTTCCCGAAGGGGAACGACGCGGCAGCGCTGTTGGCGTCGTTCGCGACCTTCGGTCTCGCCTTCGTCGCGCGGCCGCTGGGTTCGATCCTGTTCGGCCACTTCGGTGACCGGGTGGGCCGCAAGGCCACTCTGGTGGGGTCACTGCTCACCATGGGCGTCGCGACCTTCCTCATCGGTGTCCTGCCGACCTACGCGATGGCGGGCTACCTGGCGCCGGCCCTGCTGGCACTGATGCGCTTCACCCAGGGCCTGGGGCTCGGCGGGGAGTGGTCGGGTGCGGCGCTGCTGGCCACCGAGACGGCGGAGAAGGGCAAGCGGGCGTGGGCCGCGATGTGGCCGCAGCTGGGCGCCCCGTTCGGGTTCTTCCTCGCGAACGGACTGTTCCTGCTGATCATGCAGGTGATGGATTACGACTCGAAGACCGCCGATGTCAATCACGCCTTCCTGGACTGGGGCTGGCGCATTCCGTTCCTGCTGTCCGCGGTGATGGTGATCGTGGGCCTGTACGTCCGTCTCAAGATCGCCGAGACGCCGGTCTTCGCGCAGGCCGTCGAGGAGGGCAAGAAGCTCAAGACCCCGCTGGGCGAGGTCGTGCGCACCGCGTGGCGCCCGTTGATCCTCGGCACCTTCGTGATGGTGGCCACCTACACGCTGTTCTACCTGGTGACCACCTGGATCGTCTCGTACGGCACCGGCAAGGTCACCGACAGGTCCGGGGTGAAGCTGGGCATCTCCTACATCGAGTTCCTGCAGATGCAGCTGATCGCGGTGGTCTTCTTCGCGGCCTTCGTCGCGGTCTCCGGACGCCTGGCCGATCGGTACGGCCGGCGATTGGTGCTGATCATCGCGACGCTCGCGATCATCGTCTACGGCCTGTCGTTCAACTGGATCCTCGATCCCGCGACCATCAGCGCCGACTCCATGCTGGTGGTCCTGATCGTCGGCCTGACGCTGATGGGCCTGACCTTCGGTCCGATGAGTGCGGTGCTGCCGGAGCTGTTCGCCACGAACGTCCGCTACACCGGCAGTGGCGTCTCGTACAACTTCGCCTCGATCATCGGCGCCGCAGTCGCGCCGTTCATCGCGACCTGGCTGGTGAAGGACTACGGAGTCGGCTGGGTGGGGGTGTACCTGGCGATCGCTGGCGTGGCCACGCTGATCGCGCTGGTGCTCATGAAGGAGACGCGGGAAGTGGATCTGGAGAAGGTCTGAGCTCGACCCCGGCGGCGGCTGCGGCACGGCGGTACGCCGCCGCGAGCGTCGCTACCGTCTCGTGCGCGTTCAAACCGCTCGGGTTCGGCAGCACCCACACCTCGGTATCGCCGACGGTGCGGTGCTGCCGCCCGGCGGTCGCCGAGGGACGGCCGAAGGCGGTGCGGTAGGCGGTGATCCCGAGTACCGCCAGTACCCGCGGCCGAACCTGCAGGACCAGCTGCGTCAGGGCCCGTCCGCCCTCCTGGAGTTCCTCGGCGGTGAGTTCGGAGGCCTTCGCCGTCGCCCGCGGCGCCACGTTGGTGATTCCGATTCCGGCGGCCACCAGGGCGCTGCGATCGGCGAAGCTCATCCCGTCGGCGGCGTCGATGACGTGGCCGACGATCCCGGCGGCGTGGAGCGCCGGGTAGAAGCGGTTGCCGGGCCGCGCGAAATGCGCGCCCGTCGCCGCGGTCCACAGTCCCGGGTTGATGCCGGCGAACAGCAACCGGCAGTCCGGTCCGATCAGGTCCGGCACCGTCGTATCCGAGTAGGCGAGCAATTGCTCGCGGGTGAAGCCCATGGCTCCTGCCTACCAGCCGGACGCGGCCACCCGCGTCCGGCCGGAAGTGCTAGCCCTTGTTCCTGCTGATGTTCTCGAATACCGACGGGTCGACGAGGGTCGAGGTGTCGCCGAGCTCGCGGCCCTCGGCGACGTCGCGGAGCAGGCGGCGCATGATCTTGCCGGATCGGGTCTTCGGCAGCTCCGGCACGATGTTGATCTCGCGCGGCTTGGCGATCGGTGAGATGTCCTTGGACACCTGGGCGGTCATCTCCGCGATCAGCTTCTCGGGATCGGAGTCGTCCACGCCCTGACGCAGGATGACGAACGCGGCGATGGCCTGACCGGTGGTGGCGTCGGAGGCACCGACGACCGCGGCCTCCGCCACCGCAGGATGACCGACCAGCGCCGATTCGACCTCGGCGGTCGAGATCCGGTGGCCGGAGATGTTCATGACGTCGTCCACCCGCCCGAGGACCCACAGCGCGCCGTCCTCGTCGAACCGGGCACCGTCGCCCGCGAAGTACCAGCCCTGATCGGCGTAGCGCGACCAGTACGTGTCCACGAACCGGTCCGGATCGCCCCAGATCCCGCGCAGCATCGCAGGCCAGGGCTGGTCGAGTACCAGCAGGCCCTGTTCGCCCCGCGGCTCTGTGTTGCCCTCGTCGTCGACGATGTTCGCACTGATCCCGGGCAGCGGCTCCATCGCCGAGCCGGGCTTGAGAGTGGTGGTGCCGGGCAGTGGTGCCACCATCGCGGCGCCGGTCTCCGTCTGCCACCAGGTGTCGACGATCGGTGCCGTTCCCGCGCCGATCACGTCGCGGTACCAGCGCCAGGCCTCCGGGTTGATCGGCTCACCGACGCTGCCGAGCAGCCGGATCGATGACAGGTCGTGCGCGTCGGGGATCTCGCGGCCCCACTTCATGAAGGTGCGCACCAGCGTCGGAGCGATGTAGTAGATCGAAACGCCGTACTTCTCGATGATCTCGAAATGACGGTGCTCGTTCGGCGAGTTCGGGGTGCCCTCGTAGACGATCTGCGTGGCACCGTTGGCCAGCGGGCCGTAGACGATGTACGTGTGCCCGGTGACCCAGCCGATATCGGCGGTGCACCAGAAGACGTCCTGCTCGGGCTTGAGGTCGAACAGGTAGTAGTGCGTGTACGCGGCCTGCGTGAGGTAGCCACCCGAGCTGTGCACGATGCCCTTGGGTTTGCCCGTGGTACCGGAGGTGTACAGCAGGAACAAGGGGTGTTCGGCGTCGAAGGCCTCCGGGGTGTGCTCGGGGGCGGAGGTGGTCACCGATTCGTGCCACCAGACGTCGCGGTCGTGCCACTCGATGTCGTTGTTGCACCGCTTGACCACGATGACCTTCTCGACCGATTCGGCCGTCTTGCCGTCGACCTCGAGATCCAGTGCCTCATCGACGTTGGCCTTGAGTGCGGTGGGCTTGCCGCGGCGGAACTGTCCGTCGGTGGTGATCACCACACGGGCCTGCGCATCGTCGATGCGCGAACGCAACGCGGCCGCGGAGAAGCCGCCGAAGACCACCGAGTGGGTCAGGCCCAGGCGGGCGCACGCCAGCATGGAGGCGATGGCCTCGGGGACCATCGGCATGTAGATCGCCACCCGGTCGCCGGCCTGCAACCCCAGCGAGCTGAGGTAGTTCGCGGCGCGGCTCACCTCCTCCTGGAGATCGGAGTAGGTGATGTCACGGGTGTCGCCGGGCTCGCCGACCCAGTGGATCGCGACCCGATCACCGTTGCCCGCTTCCACATGACGATCGACGCAGTTGTAGGCCACGTTGAGCTTGCCGCCCACGAACCACTTCGCGAACGGTGCGCCGCTCCAGTCCAGTACCTCCCCGAACGGGGTGTCCCAGTGCAACCTGTTCGCCTGCTCCGCCCAGAAGCCGAGCCGGTCAGCTTCGGCACGGTCGTACAGTTCACGACCCTGGGTGTTCGCCTGAGCTGCGAATTCCGCGGACGGCGGGTAGGCGGCGGTGGAGGAATCAGTCATGGGTCAATCGTAGGGAGAGGCCGCTCCGCGGGCAGCGGAAAGCCGAAAATCGGTGAGCGGCGCAACCGGTTATCGGGACAGACGGCGTAGGGCGACCTAAAGTGCTCAGAATCTGATGGCCGAGACCGGCGGAGGAACTGTGGCAATTCGAAGAAGACGGTGGCCGGTGCGGGCGATCCTCGCAGTCGCGGTCGCCGCGAGCCTGACGGTGTCGGGCTGCAGCATGGACGGCGCGAAGTCCGTCTACGGCACCGGGCCGGACGCGGTTCTGCGGGTCAATGCGGGTGAGCCGCAGAGTCCGCTGATCCCGACGGATACCAATGAGAACATGGGCGGTCGCATGATCGACGCCCTGTTCACGGGCCTGTTCGACTATGCGCCGAGCGGCGATCTCGTCCTTGCGAACGCAGAGTCGGTGGAGACCACCGACAACCAGAACTTCACCGTGAAATTGAAGCGGGACTGGACTTTCCACGACGGCACCCCCGTCAAGGCGCACAACTACGTCAAAGCGTGGAACTTCGGCGCCGCCACCGTGAACCTGCAGAAGCAGCAGTACTTCTTCGAGCCGATCGAGGGCTACGACCAGGTCGCGGACAAGGGTGCCACGGCGACCGAGATGTCCGGACTGCGTGTGGTCGACGATTACACCTTCACCGTCCGGCTCAAAGCCCCCAGCTCCGATTTCAAACTCTCCCTTGGACACTCACCGTTCAAGCCGCTGCCGGACGTGTTCTTCACCGAGGGGAAGGAGAAGTTCGGGCAGCAGCCGATCGGCAACGGTCCGTACAAGTTCAAGCAATGGCGGCACAACGTCCAACTGGACGTGACCCGCAACGACGAGTTCAAAGGCACGAAGCCGAAGAACGGCGGGTTGGCTTTCGTCATGTACGAGTCGTACGACGCCGCGTACGTCGATCTGCAGTCGGGCAACCTGGACGTGCTCGACACCATCCCCAACAGCGGCTTGCGCTCGTACCAGAGCATCCTGGGTTCGCGGGCGCAGATCCGTCCGGTGGCCGTCACCGAGACCGTGGTGATCGGCAACTACCTCGACCACTTCTCCGGTGAGGAGGGGCGGCTGCGCCGGCAGGCGATCTCGATGGCCATCGACCGCGGGGCGATCACGGACAAGGTCTTCCGGGGCACCCGTAACCCGGCGTTGGACTTCACCGCGCGGGCGATCCCGGGCTGGCGCGGTGATCTGCCCGGCAACGACACCGTGAAGTACAACCCGGAGCGGGCCAAGCAGTTGTGGGCGCAGGCGAATGCGATCCGTCCGTGGAGCGGGCAGTTCCAGATCGCCTACAACTCCGACGGTGACCACAAGCAGTGGGCGGACGCGGTATCGAACCAGGTCAAGAACACGCTCGGCATCGACGCCTCAGGTAGGCCCTACGCCACGTTCAAACAGATCCGCGACGAGATCACCAAGCGGACCATCAGAACCGCGGCGCGATCCGGATGGCAGGGGGACTACCCCTCGCAGTTGAACTTCCTGGTCTCGAAGTACACAACTGGCGCATCGTCGAACGACGGTGACTACTCCAATCCGGCCTTCGATCTGCTGATCACGCAGGCCCAGGCCGCTGCCGACCAGACGGCGTCCAGGGATCTGATCGCCCGTGCGCAGGAGATCCTGCTCAACGAACTCCCGGCGATCCCACTGTGGGATCGCTCCCAGCCGGCCGGCACCGGTGCGGGTGTCAAGGCCGAGCTCACCTGGAACGGCCTTTTCGACTACGTCGGCGCCGAGAAGAGGTAACCGGACATGCTGAGATATCTCCTGAGCCGACTCGGGCAGATGGTCATCGTCTTCTTCGGTGCCACGCTGCTCATCTACGCCATCGTCTTCCTGGTTCCGGCGGACCCGATCGCCGCGCTCGGCGGCGACCGGACACTGCCGCCGGACGTCGTCGAAGGTCTTCGCGCCCAGTACCACCTGGACCAGCCCTTCCTGGTCCAGTACTGGTACTACATCAAGGGCGTGTTCACGCTCGACTTCGGCACCTCGTTCTCCGGACAGCCGGTGTGGGACGTGATGAAGCGGGCCTTCCCGGTCACGGTCAACCTGGCACTGATCGCGCTCGTCGTGGAGGCGGTCCTCGGTGTCTTCTTCGGCGTGCTCGCCGGTTTGAAGAAGGGCAAGTGGTTCGATTCGACGATCCTGTTCGTGTCCCTGGTGATCATCGCGGTGCCGATCTTCGTGTTGGGCTTCATCGCGCAGTTCGTCTTCGGTGTCGAACTCGGCTGGTTCCCGGTCACCGTCGGCGGCAACCTGGACTTCTACCATCTGTTGCTGCCGGGCATCGTCCTCGGACTGGTCTCGTTCGCCTACGTCGTGCGGCTCACCCGCTCCCAGGTCGCGGAGAACCTCACAGCCGATTACGTGCGCACGGCCACCGCCAAGGGACTCCCGCACTGGCGGGTCGTGGTGGTGCACGTGCTGCGCAACTCGCTGATCCCGGTGGTCACCTTCCTCGGTGCCGATCTGGGAGCCCTGATGGGCGGTGCGCTGGTCACCGAGGGCATCTTCAACATCCCCGGCGTCGGCGGCACCATCTACCAAGCGGTGATCCGCGGTGAGGCCACCACGGTGGTCTCCTTCGTGACCGTGCTCATCATGATCTACCTCATCTCCAACGTGGTGGTCGACCTGCTCTACGCCGCCCTCGACCCGAGGATCCGCTATGCCTGAGAAGAAGATTCATCCCGGTCAGGAACGGTTCGTCGCCGCACCCGGCGACGTCGAACTCGCCGCTGTGGACGCCGTCGATACCGAGTCGGCGCCCACCGGATTCTGGAAGTCGGCGTGGATCGAGCTGCGGCGCAAGCCGGTCTTCATCATCGCCTCGATCATGCTGCTGCTCATCCTGCTGATCGTGCTGTTCCCCAAACTGTTCGTGTTCACCGGCCAGGACCCGATGTACGCCTCCCTGGACCGATCGTTGCTACCGCCGAGCTCGACCCACTGGTTCGGCACCGACCTGCAGGGGTACGACATCTACGCCCGCACCATCTACGGCGCCCGCGCCTCGGTGCTGGTGGGGGTACTCACCACCGCTGCGGTGGTGCTGATCGGCGGATTGCTCGGTGCGGTGGCCGGCTTCTACGGCGGCTGGCTCGATTCGGTCATCGCGCGGCTCGCGGACGTCTTCTTCGGGATCCCGCTGATGCTCGCGGCCGTGGTGGTGATGCAGATGGTCACCGAGCGCACCGTCTACTCGGTGGTGATCGTCCTCGCGATCTTCAGCTGGCCGCAGATCGCCCGCATCGCGCGGTCCGCGGCGATCGCGATCCGCAACGAGGAGTTCATCACGGCCTCGAAATCGTTGGGGGCCTCGAAGGTCCGTACCCTGTTCACCCACGTGATCCCGAACTGCCTGGGGCCGGTGATCGTGGTCGCGACCATTTCCCTCGGCATCTACATCGTCACCGAGGCCACGCTGTCGTTCCTCGGTATCGGCCTGCCCACCAGCGTCGTCTCGTGGGGCCAGGACATCTCCGCAGGGCAGCAACTGCTCCGCGAGGGCAACGCGATCCTGTTCTACCCCGCCGGCGCGCTGGCGCTCACCGTGCTCACGTTCATGATGCTCGGCGACGTTCTGCGTGACGCACTCGATCCGAAGGCGAGGACCCGCTGATGACCGATCACACCAAGCCACTGCTGGAGATCAACGATCTCGTCGTCGATTTCCGGGTCCAGGACCGCCGGGTCCCCGCCGTGCGCGGTGCGAACCTCACCGTCTACCCGGGGCAGACGGTGGCCATCGTCGGCGAGTCGGGTTCGGGCAAGTCGACCACCGCCGCCGCGGTCCTCGGACTGCTGCCGGGTACCGGAAGGGTGGCCGGAGGGAAGATCGTTTTCGACGGTAAGGATCTCGCGAACGGCTCCGAGAAGGACTTCCAGGATGTCCGAGGATCAGGGATCGGGCTGGTGCCCCAGGACCCGAACTCGAACCTCAACCCGTTGTGGCGCATCGGCTATCAGGTGCGGGAGGCGCTCAAGGCGAACGGCGCGGAGCAGGGTGACTCCCGCAAACGCGCTGTCGAACTGCTCGCCGAGGCGGGCATGCGGGACCCGGACAAGCGGGTCAACCAGTACCCGCACGAGTTCTCCGGCGGTATGAAGCAGCGGGCTCTCATCGCGATCGGCCTGGCCTGCCGGCCGAAGCTGTTGATCGCCGACGAGCCCACCTCCGCCCTGGACGTCACCGTGCAGCGACAGATCCTCGACCACCTCGAACAACTGACAGACGAGCTGGGAACAGCCGTGCTGCTCATCACCCACGATCTGGGTCTGGCTGCGGAGCGGGCCAGCCATCTGGTGGTGATGTACCGAGGTCGGGTCGTCGAATCCGGTCCCGCACTGGAGATCCTGCAGGACCCGCAGCACGAGTACACGAAACGCCTGGTCGCGGCCGCACCGTCGCTCGCGGCCCGGCGCCCGGTGTCCGGCGTGGTGGAGCGTCCCGTCGCCGAGCCGGCGGTCGCGCCTGCTCGGCGGGCCGGTGAGTCCGATTCCGGGGGCGATGCACCGGCGGACGTGCTCGTGGCCTCGAACCTGGTGAAGGACTTCCCGATCCGAGGGGCAGTCCCGTTCCGCAGCAGTACTTTCCGTGCCGTCGACGATGTGAGTTTCACGATGCGCCGGGGCACCACCACGGCGGTGGTGGGCGAGTCAGGTTCGGGCAAGTCGACCGTCGCACAGATGGTGCTCGGGCTACTCGAACCGACAAGTGGCACCGTCGAATTCGACGGTACCGACGTCGGCGGGCTCACCGGCGCAGCGGCGAAGAAGTTCCGCCGCAGGGTGCAGCCGGTCTTTCAGAACCCCTACGGCTCACTCGATCCCATGTTCTCGGTGTACCGGGCGATCACCGAGCCGCTTGCGGTGCACGGCATCGGTGACAAGGCCTCACGGGTGGATCGAGCCCGTGAGCTGCTGGAGATGGTGGCTCTGCCCACGGCCACCATGCACCGGTACCCGAACGAGCTGTCCGGTGGCCAGCGTCAGCGCGTCGCCATCGCGCGGGCGCTGGCGCTGAATCCCGAGGTGATCGTGCTCGACGAGGCGGTCTCCGCGCTGGACGTGCTGGTCCAGGCGCAGATCCTCACCCTGTTGGAGGGGCTGCAGTCCGAGTTGGGGCTGACCTACCTGTTCATCACGCACGATCTGGCCGTGGTCAAGCGGATCGCGCACCAGACGATCGTGATGTCGCAGGGCAAGGTGGTCGACGCCGGCCCCACGGACCGGGTCTACTCCGATCCGTCGTCGGACTACACCCGGACCCTGATCGAGGCGATCCCCGGCGGTTCGATCGAACTGGCCGGCTGAACGGGTGGGTCCGCGCAGGCGGGTTAGGGTTGGTCCGTGACCGACCCGCTCAGCCCGCTAGCCCAGGTACCCGCCGTCGCGGAGGCCTCCGCCGCCGCCCGCGAGGCGCTGGCGAAGGTGCACCGTCATCCTGCGAACCGGCGGGAGTGGCGTGCCACGGCCACCGAATCGTCGCTGCGCGGAGCACGCGCCTCCGCGGCGCTCGACGGCGGTGCAGTGGCGCTGAGCCGGGACGAGCTGATCGACGATCCGGTCCTGGCCGGTGCGATGCGTGCCTATCAGGCGATCGACGGTGATGCCCTGGACGCCACCGTCGGTGTCTGGCGGCGGGCTCCGCTGCAGGTGCTGGCCCGTCTGCACACCCTGGCCGCGGCGGATCTGGTCGACGGTGACAACACCCGGCTGGGGCGTCCCCGCCCGGGCGCGGGTGAGCGACTGACCTTGCTCTCCCAGTTGGTGACCGGTGGTACGCAGGCTCCGGCGCCGGTGCTCGCCGCCGTGGTGCACGGTGAACTGCTGGCGCTGCGGCCGTTCGAGGTGGCCGACGGCGTGGTGGCCAGAGCTGCATCGCGGCTGGTGACGGTGTCGTCCGGGCTGGACCCGCATGCGCTGGGGATCCCGGAGACCAACTGGCTCAAGTTCGCGCCCAGCTACGCCGAGGCGGTGGACGGGTTCGGGATGGGTGATCCGGATGCGGTGGTGGCCTGGGTCGTGATGTGCTGTCAGGCGCTGGAGGCCGGCGGCCGGGAAGCGCTGGCACTGGCGGAACGCTGACCGTGCGTGGACATGCGCAACGGCGACCCGGCCTGAGCTGAGGAATGTGCACCCAGGGTGGCGCAGTCCTCAGAACGGGTCCGAATCGCCGTTCGCTAGCACGGATCCCGGTTACCAAGCGTGCATGGGGTGGGCTGTGTGGCGGCCTCGGCGTACACCGGTGGAGAGGTCCACTATCCGCAGACCCGGTTAACTGACCACTGATTTCCCCGGTGGCGCAGGCTTACAGCGCTTTCCGCCATAGGTGGCGAGCTCCGCGTGGGTGCCTGGTGTCCGTGCTGGGAGCCTTGACGCTCGGGAACCCTCGACCTTCTCTTCCGGTGGGGGTTTGGCTTTGCGCCGCTCCGTCCTTCATTTGTACCCTGTGACAGCTGTCACATCAAGGGGTGCGGCGAAGAAATTTCGTCACATCCCACGCAACCCCGGTGCGTCCTCAATCGTTCTTCCTGCGGTGCAGCACAAGGTAAGTGGCCAATCCTGCGCCGGCCGTGACCAGGCCCAGTCCGGCCGAGGCGAGCAGCGAATTGCGCGACGGCGTGGGAATCCGGTCCCGCAGCGGCGTGGGGTTCGAGAAGGAGAGCACCGGCCACCCGCGCTCGGCGGCCTCCTTGCGCAGGCCGCGGTCGGGGTTGACCGCTGTGGGATGGCCCACCGCGGCGAGCATCGGCACGTCGGTGATCGAATCGGAGTACGCGAAGCACTGGGTCAGGTCGTACCCGTGCTCCATCGCCAGTGCCTCCATGGCGAGAACCTTGTTCTCGCCGTAGCAGTAGAACTCGATCTCACCGGCGTACTTGCCGTCTTCCACCAGCATCTTCGAGGCAACCGAGTAGTCGGCGCCCAGCATCTCCGCGATCGGTGCGACCATCTCCTCGCCGGATGCCGAGACCACGACCACGTCGTGGCCGCGGGCTTGATGGCCGGCGATCAACTCAGCGGCCTCTGCGAAGACGAGGGGATTGACCACATCGTGCAGCGTCTCCCGCACGATCGATTTCACCTGTTCGACGTTCCAGCCCTCGCACATCTGGGTGAGGTGACCGCGCATGCGTTCCATCTGGTCGTGATCGGCGGCGGTCAGCATCATCAGGAACTGGGCGTAGCTGGACTTCAGTACTGCGCGACGGTTGAGCAGGCCCTCGTCGAAGAACGGACGCGAGAAGGCCAGCGCGGACGACTTCGCGATGATGGTCTTGTCCAGGTCGAAGAATGCGGCGATCCGGCGCGCCGGGACCTGCGCGGGCGAGGTTGGACTCACACCGGTCAGCCTACCGCCGCAGTCTCGGTGCGTGCTGCGCAAGAGGGGGCCGCGGATTCCTCCACAGGTTTTTCGAATCGGGCGGTTTCCTCCACAGGCCGGTGACGGAACGGACGAAACGGACCGGGACTGTGGTCACAGTTGACCGCATGCGGGGTATCGAGATCGGGATGGCAGTGGCCGACGCCGGCTTGGCCGACGACGTTCGGCGGGCCGCTGCGGCGGCGTCGCGCACCGTCACCGACGTCGATCGGGGCCGCCCGCGTGCGGCATGGGCCTCGGCGGCCGGACTGGTCCTGGACCTGGCCGCAGCGTCGGCGATGGCGGAGGCGGCGCGCGCGGGCGGCCTGCCGCGCCGGGAGGGGATCGCGCTGGTGGCGCACCAGGCGGGCATGTCCGAGTTCGCCGCGGCGGTGCAGATCGGTGCCGCGCAGGTCTTCGCGCTGCCCGAGCAGGTACGTGAGCTGGCGCGGTTCCTCTCCGCCCGGGAACGTGACGACGGTATCCGCTCCCGAGTGATCGCCGTACTGGGCGGGCACGGTGGAGCCGGGGCGTCGGTCCTGGCCGCGGCGATCGCCGTCGTCGCACCCGGCCACGGGGTCACCGCACTCGCAGTGGACGCCGATCCGTGGGGCGGCGGCCTCGACCTGCTTCTCGGCTGCGCCGACCTCCCCGGTCTGCGCTGGGGTGATCTCGCGCTACGCGGTGGGCACGTGCCCTCGGACGCACTGGTCGCAGCGCTTCCCGGCCGGGCCGGGTCGGTGGCCGTGCTCTCCGCGGGTGGAGCACCGTCGCCCGAGATACCGGTGGAGGGGCTGCTCGCGGTGATCGATGCGGGGCGTCGGAGCGTGGGAGTCACCGTCGTCGACCTGCCGCGTCGTGACGATCCGCTCACCACCGCCTGCCTGGAGGTGGCGGATGTGGTGGTGGTCGTGGTCGCCGCGACGGTCCGGGGCGCGTCGGCGGCGCGATCACTGACCCCGTCGGTGACGGGCCGAGCGCGCCGGGTCGCGCTGGTGGTGCGCGGTCCGTCCCCGGGAGGACTCTCGGCACGGGACGTCGAGCGCGCCGTCGGGATACCGCTGCTGGCGTCGATGCGCCCCCAGTCCGGTCTCGATGCGCAGCTCGACGGTGGGGGCCTGCGCCTGCGCAAGGGTTCGCCGCTGGCGGTGACCGCGGGACGGATCCTCGACGGTGTGCGGCGAGGTGCGGCGTGAGCGCCGCGGCGGCGTCGCGGTCGGACCTGTTGGCGCGGGTCCGAGAGCGGCTGGCGCACACCTCCACGGTGCTCACCCCGGATGTGATGGCGGCGGCGCTGCGGGCCGAATGCGGCGGAGTGCTCGGCGATACCGATCTGCTGGACGGACTGGCCTACCTGGAGACCGAACTGATCGGCGCCGGGCGTCTCGAACCGCTTCTCACCGACCCGGACGTCGCCGACGTGCTGGTGTGCGGTCCGCAGCGGGTCTGGGTGGACCGTGGCGCCGGACTCGAGCGCACCGGCATCGTCTTCGAGGACGACGATGCCGTGCGTCGGCTGGCGGCGCGGCTCGCCCTGTCCGCCGGTAAGCGGCTCGACGACGCCGCGCCCTGGGTCGACGGGCAGTTGTCCTCGGGGCCGGGGGGCCGGGCCGGCAGCGGGATCCGGCTGCACGCGGTTCTACCGCCGCTCGCGCACGGGGGCACCTGCATCTCGCTGCGTGTGCTTAGGCCGGCCACGCAGACCCTCGACTCGTTGATCGCTTCGGGGGCGGTGCCCGCGCAGGTGGCGGACGTGGTGCGCGCGGTGGTCGCGGCACGTCTGGCCTTCCTGGTGATCGGTGGCACAGGCAGCGGCAAGACCACACTGCTCAACGGGTTGCTCGGCGCGGTCGACCCGGCCGAGCGGGTGCTCTGCGTGGAGGACGCGCACGAGCTGGATCCGGTGCACCCGCACGTGGTCTCGCTCCTGGCGCGGGGCGCGAACGTCGAGGGCGTCGGCGAGGTCACCGTGCGCGAGCTGGTGCGGCAGGCGCTGCGGATGCGACCGGACCGGATCGTGGTGGGGGAGGTCCGCGGCGGCGAGGTGGTCGACCTCCTGACCGCACTCAACACCGGGCACGACGGTGGCGCGGGTACGGTGCACGCCAACTCACCGCGGGAGGTGCCGGCCCGGCTGGAGGCGTTGGCCGCGCTCGGAGGGCTCGGCCGCGAGGCGCTGCACGCGCAATTGGCTGCGGCCTTCCACGTGATCTTCTCGGTTCACCGCTGGCCGTCCGGGGAGCGGGGGCTGCGCAGCATCGGTGTCGTCGAGCGGGGCGAGGACGGGTACGTCCGAGTGCGGTCGGCGTGGGACCGCGACGGGGGATTCACCGATTCGGCGAACCGTCTGCACACGCTCCTGGCGGAGCGGGGTGCATCGTGATCGCCGCCGGACTGCTGCTCGGCGTCGCCGTCCTGGCCTGGCCGAGTGGTCCGGGCACCGCGCGACTACGGGCGGCGTGTGCGCCCGCGCGTGCGCCGCGGACACGGCGCTGGGGGTGGCTGGTGATCGCGGTGCCACTGGGAGCGCTGTTGATCGGTCCAGGTCAAGCGCTGGCAGCGGGGATCGCCGTCGGCACTCTCCGCGAACTGCGGACCCGCCGACGCACCCAGCGCACGACCGCGGCCAGGCTCTCGGCGGTGCTCGCCGGTGTCGATGCGATGGTCTCCGAGCTGTCCGTGGGTGCGCACCCCGCCGCGGCGTGCGCCACAGCCGGGCGAGACGCCGAGGATCCCCATGTGCGGGCGGTGTTCAACGAGATGGCCGGCCGGGCGGAACTCGGCGGCGATGTGGCTGCGGGGCTGCGACCGCACAGCTCCGCGAGTGCAGCGTGGCCCCGGATCGCGGCCGCGTGGGAGACCGGAACCCGCCACGGGATCGGCATGGGGGAGCTGTTGGCGTCGGTCCGTGACGATCTCCGCGCCCGCGAACGGTATGCGCGCCGGGCGCATTCGGCACTCGCGGGTGCCCGCGCCACCGCGCAGGTCCTCGCCGCACTTCCGGTGCTGGGGATCGTCATGGGGCAACTGATCGGGGCGAACCCGGTCGGCACTCTGCTCGGAACCAGTGCCGGCGGAGTGCTACTGGTGATCGGAATGTGCCTGACCTGTGCTGGTCTGCTCTGGGCGGAGACCATCGCCGACGGTGCCGCCGGGCGCTCTCCGGGAGGCGGGGTATGAACGGTCACGGCCCGTTGGCGGCGGCCTTGGGGCTCATCGCTGCGGCGCTGGTGGTCCTGCCGTTGACGGCACGAGAACGGTTGACGGTCAACGGTTCCGCTGGAACCGCCCGACGCGGGCTCACTCTCGTGCGGCGTGCACCCGCACCGGATCCGTTCGAGGCGGCCGCCGCGTACGACCTGTTCGCTGTCTGCCTGCGTGCCGGTATGCCGACTGCCGATGCCGCGCGCGCCGTCGCAGCGGGCGCACCTGCCGCGCTGGCGCAGGTGCTCGATCGGGCGTCGGAACTGCTCGTCCTGGGGTCCGATCCGGAGACCGCCTGGCGCACCGAATCCGACGATCCGCAGGTCCTGGGGCTGACCAGGATGCTCCGGCGGTCGGCGCGTGCCGGTTCTTCGCCGGCGACGGGGCTGGTGGACCTGGCGCGCACCGAGCGTGCGCAGGCGGAGGACCGCGCGGTGGCTGCCGGTGAACGGGCCGGGGTCGCCGTGGCCGGACCACTGGGCTTGTGCTTCCTACCGGCGTTCGTGTGCCTGGGCATCGTGCCGGTGGTGATGGGACTCGCGGGCAAGGTGCTCGGGGAGGGGCTGTTGTGAGCGGCCCGATCAAGAAGGGGGATAGCGATGTGGAATCGACTGCGCTGCCGGGTGACCGAGTTGATGATCGAGGAGGAGGGCATGAGCACCGTCGAATACGCGATCGGCACGATCGCGGCCGCGGCCTTCGGCGCGGTGCTGTACGGGGTGGTCACCGGCGACAACATCGTCAGCGGTCTCACCTCGATCATCGGCAAGGCACTGGGCACCTCCACCGGTTAGCCGGCGAGGCGGGCGCGGTCACCGTGGAGGCCGCGTTCGCCGTCGCCGGACTGATCGCCGTGCTGGTGCTCGGAATCGGGGCAATCCTCGGTGTCACCGCGCACGTGCGGTGCGTCGACGCGGCGCGAGAAGCGGCACGGCTGAGCGCCCGCGGCGACGACGAGCGCGCCGCTCGCGCGGTCGCAGAGGTCGGACCGCCGGGCGCGTCATCGGCGATCACCCGCGCCGGAGACACGGTGACGGTGCAGGTCAGAGCTCCGGTGGTGGTTCTCCCGGGGCTGACCGTTTCGGCCACCGCGGTCGCCGCGCTCGAACCGGGCACCGGCCCGTGAACCTGCCCGTGAACCGGCCGGTGCCGCGGGGGCGCCGGTGCGCCGGTTCGGAGGACGGAGTGGCCACGGTGCTCGCCGCCTTCCTCATCGCGGTGATCGTCGCGGTGCTGGTCCTGGTGATCGATGTCGGGGCCGCGGTCTCGGCGCGGCACCGGGCGCAGACCGCCGCCGATATGGCGGCGCTCGCCGGGGCCGCGAGCGCCGTCGATCCCGAGGCGGCCTGTGCCGCCGCGGGGCGCCTGGCGGCTGCCAACGGCGGATCGTTGCGCGGATGCACCGTGGACGGCTTCGATGTCGCAGTGCGGGTCGGTGTGTCCGCGCCGCTGGTGGTGTTCGGGTCCGGTGAAGCCCTCGCCACCGCCCGGGCCGGCCCCGAATGAGCTGCCGTGCCGGGCTGGTTCGGTGCACACTGGTCTCGTGGCCTACGACGAAGCGCTCGCGGAACGGATCCGGGACGCGATCGACGGTGAACCGGGTGTGCGTGAGAAGCGCATGTTCGGTGGGCTGGCGTTCCTGGTCGACGGTCACATGGCGATCGCCGCGAACAGTCGGGGTGAAGCGATGGTCCACCTCGATCCGGACGTGGCGGAGGGGCTGCTGGCCCCGCACGTGACCCGCACGGTCATGCGCGGGCGGGAACTGCGCGGCTGGCTCGACCTCGCTCCGGAGGCCACCGCCTCGGACGTCGAGCTCGCAGCGTGGGTGGCGCGCACCGTCGAATACGCCCGGTCGCTGCCGCCGAAGTAGCCGTCAGTCTCGGGCCAGCGCCGCCAGCACCAGATCGAGCACGATGATCGCGCCGGCTTTGTCCAGTGGATCGTTGCCGTTGCCGCACTTGGGGGACTGTACGCACGATGGGCACCCCGACGGGCACTCGCACGCCGCGACCGCATCGCGGGTGGCGACCAGCCAGGTGGCGATCGATTCGTAACCCCGTTCGGCGAAACCCGCACCACCGGGATAGCCGTCGTAGACGAAGATCGACGGTAGTCCGGTGTCCTCGTGCAGTGCCGTCGACAACCCACCGATGTCCCACCGATCACACGAGGCGACCAGCGGGAGCAGTCCGATCGCCGCGTGCTCGGCCGCGTGCAGCGCACCCGGCCAGCGTTCGGGTGCCAGTCCCGCACCCTCCAGCGTCTCCGGCGTGAGGGTCAGCAGCGCCGCCCGGGTCGCCAGCGTGGTCTCCGGCAGATCCAGTTCCACCGCGTCGAGCACCTCGCCGGTGCGCAGCGTGCGGAGGTAGCCGACCACCCGGCTGGTGACCTCCACCGAGACGAACCGGGCCGTCACCTCACCGAGCACCTCCGCCGAGTGCACGGCGGTCACCCGCACGTCCAGATCCTCCCGTGCGGAGGTGGTCCACTCCGGCTCCTCCGCGTGCACCAGTGCCAGGCCGTCGTCCAGATCCAGCTCGTCGACCAGGTACGACTCGCCCTGGTGCACGTGCACCGCGCCCTCGTGCACCGTCGACAACGCGCGGGTGAAGTCCACCGTCCCCAGCAGTCGGCCGGTGGCCTGCTCAACGATCAGGATCTCGCTGCCCGCGCCGCCGCGAATGTTCACCCCGGCGTGCGGATCGATGCCGGCGGCGAGGAAGTAGCCCGACGGGCGCTCGCGAAGCAGTCCGTCGGCGGTCAGCCGGCCCACCACGTCCACCGCCCCGTATCGGGTGACTTCCTCTCGGGTGAGCGGGATCTCGGACGCGGCGCACAGCAACTGAGGTCCCAGTACGTACGGGTTCCAGGGATCGGTGATGGTCGCCTCCACCGGGCGGCCGAGCAGCGACTGCGGATGATGCACCAGGTACGTGTCCAGTGGGTCGTCCCGAGCGATGAGCAGGATCAGCGCCCCCTGCCCCCGTCGCCCGCTGCGACCGGCCTGCTGCCAGAACGAGGCGACGGTGCCGGGGAAGCCCGCCATCAGCACCGCATCCAGTCCCGCGATGTCGACGCCGAGTTCCAAGGCGTTCGTGGTCGCCACTCCCAGCAGTGCACCGTCGTTCAGGCCCTTCTCCAGCGCCCGGCGATCATCGGAGAGATATCCGGCGCGGTACGCCGCGATGCGCTCCGCGATCTCCGGCGCCGTCTCCGTGAGCATCCGGCGCGCGGAGAGCGCGACGGACTCGGCGGAGCGCCGCGATCGCACGAAGGCCAGTGTGCGGGCCCCCTCGACGGACAGGTCGGCCAGCATCCGGGCGGCCTCCGTGGTGGCGGGCCTGCGGACGGGGGCGCCGTTCTCCCCCTCGACGTCCGGCAGTAGCGGAGGCTCCCACAGCACGACGGTGCGCGACCCGTGCGGAGACGAATCCTCGGTCACGGCAACGCACTCGGCACCGACCAGCCGGCCCGCCGCGCCCGCCGGATCGGAGGTGGTGGCTGAGGCCAGGATCACCGTCGGGGTGCTGCCGTAGTTGGCCGCCACCCGGAGCAGCCGGCGCAGCACCAGCGCGGTGTGTGAGCCGAAGACGCCCCGGTAGTGGTGGCATTCGTCCACCACCACGTACCGCAGGCCCCGCAGCAGTCGTGCCCACTTCGCGTGCCGGGGAAGCAATCCCACGTGCACCATGTCCGGATTGGTGAACACCCACCGGCTGTCGGAGCGCGCCCAGCGGCGCATCTCCTGGGAGGTGTCCCCGTCGTACATCGCAGGCGCGGCGTCCGCCGGGCCGAATCGCGTGGTCAGCGTCACCGCGGTACGGTGCTGGTCGGTGCCGAGCGCCTTGGTGGGCGAGAGGTACAGCACCGTGGCGTGCGGATCCGCGTCCAGCGCGGCCAGCACCGGTAGTTGGTAGGCCAGCGACTTCCCCGAAGCGGTACCGGTCGAAATCACCACATTGCGGCCGGAATGGGCGTGCTCGGCGGCCAGCGCCTGATGCCGCCATGGACGCTCGACGCCCTGCTCGATCAAGCCATCGCGGACCCGTGAGGGTACCCAAGCCGGCCAATCGGAGAATTCCGCTCTGCGGGGAGCAATATCCATCACATGCGTCAGGCTCTGCTCGTGCGCACCGGCCCCGCGCTGGATCACCCCCAGGAGCTCTCGGCCGAAGGTGTTGTCCGACAACGATTATCCCCTCAATCGTGCCCGCCGGTCCGGTTGCCCGGCGGATGCCCGCCCGGTGTCGCGGTGGCGGTTGGTCGGCGGACTCCGGCCGCACAGTGGGTGAACGGGAGGCGAATTCCGTCCGCCCGCTGTTGCTCGCCTGAAATTCGTGATTGACTGTACGCGGTCGCAGCTCCCGCCGGGGGTCCGAAGGGGCCATCGGGGGATCGATGTTGCGGGCGTGGTACTGAAGGTTTTTGTGTGCGGTCTCCGCAAACGGCTCCAGAAAGTATGGCGGCCGGAACCGGCCAGGAACCCGGCCCTCTCGGGTAGTGGTTCCTACACCGGTAGAAAGACAGTTAGGAAACATCTCAATGGCACAGGGAACTGTGAAGTGGTTCAACGCGGAGAAGGGCTTCGGCTTCATCGCACCGGCCGACGGCTCGGATGACGTGTTCGTCCACTACTCGGAGATCCAGGGCAACGGCTTCCGTACCCTCGAGGAGAACCAGCTCGTGGAGTTCGAGGTCGGCCAGGGCACCAAGGGCCCGCAGGCCACCGGCGTCCGCGCCCTCTAAGAAACCCGCACCACGCGTCAAGTTTCTGCCGACGTCCCCCACTTCTTCCGGAGTGGGGGACGTCGCGCGTTTCGACTCGGTCACGAGTCCCGTGTCGGCGATCGCCGCCGGGATCGAGGGCTCTAGTCTTAACTGGTGTCCCAGCTGTCACTCTTCTCCGCGGAGCAGACCGAGCCGTCGCCCCGCGATCTCGCGGGCCTGCTCGCCGGACCGGGGCAGATCGTGCAGTTCGGCGGTAGCGCCCGCGTCTCGGTGGTGGTAGCCGCCCCGTGGCGTGCCGAGGCCATCGCCGTGATGATCGACGAGGCGGGCCTGCGCGCACAGACCGACACCTCCGACGAGGGATCGCCACTGGTGCGCACCCTCGCGGCCCCCGAACTGCAGCCCATGGCGCTGGCCTGGACCCGCGGAGCGATCAAGACGCCGCCCCCTGGGTGGGTGCCCGGGCCGCGCGCACTCCGGGCCTGGGCGCTCGCGGCGGGCGAGGTGGACGGTGCCCACTACCTGCTCCATCTCGATCCTCACACCCCCGACAGCGCGCCCGTGCTGGCGACCGCGCTGATGCGTGCGGGCGTCGCTCCCACGCTCGTCGGAGCCCGCGGTAACCGGCCCGCGTTGCGGGTGTCCGGACACCGCCGGCTGCTACGCCTGCGGGAGAGCATCGGCGACCCGCCGGCCCCCGCGGCGGAGGCGAACTGGCCGCAGCCCTGACCCGTCCTCGGTGAATTCCACGACGTGCGCAGCGGACCCTGTATATAAGGTGGGGCGAAAGGTGCGGCAGAATGGGCACCCGAGTGACCGGTGCGTCGGAGGAGACGCCAGGGGCGAGGTGGTGATGATGACGCCACCGGAACAGAGCAGGAGGGTCCATGGCGGCACGAGGGAGTAGAGGCGGCTCGGCTGATGGAGCCCTGCAGCGCCTGGTGATCGTGGAGTCCCCCGCCAAGGGCAAGAAGATCGGCGACTTCCTCGGTCCGGACTACACCGTCCGCGCGTCGATGGGGCACATCCGCGATCTCCCCAGCCGCGACAATCCGCTTCCCGAGGCCGATCAGGGCAAGCCCTGGTCCCGGCTCGGCGTGGACGTCGACCACGAGTTCGAGGCCCACTACGTCACCTCGGCCAGCAAGCGCTCCACCGTCTCGGAACTGAAGTCCCTGCTCAAACAGGCCGACGAGCTGTACCTCGCGACAGACGGTGACCGCGAGGGCGAGGCCATCGCATGGCACCTCAAAGAAGTCCTCAAGCCCAAGGTTCCGGTCAAGCGGATGGTCTTCCACGAGATCACCCGGCAGGCCATCCTCGCCGCCGCCGAGGAGCCCCGCGAGCTCGACATGAACCTGGTCGACGCCCAGGAGACCCGCCGCATCCTCGACCGCCTCTACGGCTACGAGGTCAGCCCGGTGCTCTGGCGCAAGGTCAACCAGGGCCTCTCGGCGGGCCGGGTCCAGTCGGTGGCCACTCGCATCATCGTCGACCGCGAACGCGAGCGCATCGCCTTCCGCACCGCCGGGTACTGGGACATCGCCGCCACCCTCGACGCCGGAGCCGACGCCACCCCCCGCACCTTCGGCGCGCGCCTGGTCAGCGTCGACGGTGACCGTGTGGCCACCGGCCGCGACTTCGACGCCCAGGGTCGGCTGAAGAAGCCGTCCGGGATCACCGTGCTCGATGGTGCCCGCGCGAATGCCCTGGTCACGGGCCTGCAAGGGGCGAACCTGACGGTTACCTCCGTCGAGGAGAAGCCCTACACCCGCAAGCCCTACGCACCGTTCATGACCTCCACGCTGCAGCAGGAGGCGGGCCGCAAGCTGCGGTTCACCACCGACCGCACCATGCAGGTCGCTCAGCGGCTCTACGAGGGCGGCTACATCACCTACATGCGTACCGACTCGACCACGTTGTCGGAGTCGGCGATCGCGGCCTCCCGGGATCAGGCACGCCAGCTCTACGGCGCCGAGTACGTCCACCCCACGCCGCGGCAGTACACCCGCAAGGTCAAGAACGCGCAGGAGGCGCACGAGGCGATCCGCCCGGCCGGCGAGACCTTCCAGACCCCCGGCAGCCTGGCCTCGGTCCTCAACTCCGACGAGTTCCGTCTCTACGAGCTGATCTGGCAGCGCACCGTCGCCTCCCAGATGGCGGACGTCAAGGGAACCACCCTGAGCCTGCGGATCGGTGGCACGGCATCGTCGGGCGAGAACTGCGAGTTCGCCGCGTCCGGCCGGACCATCACCTTCCCCGGCTTCCTGCTGGCCTACGTCGAGACCGTCGACGATCAGGCCGGCGGCGAGGCCGACGACGCCGAATCGCGGCTGCCGCAGCTGGTCAAGGGGCAGCAGGTCACTGCAGCGGACCTGGCGGCCGCCGATCACGTCACCAGTCCGCCCGCCCGGTTCACCGAGGCCTCACTGGTCAAGACCCTCGAGGAACTGGGCATCGGCCGACCGTCGACCTACGCCTCGATCATCAAGACCATCCAGGACCGCGGCTACGTGGTGAAGAAGGGCAACGCCCTGGTCCCGCAGTGGGTCGCGTTCGCCGTGATCGGGCTGCTCGAAGGGCACTTCGGCGGCCTGGTCGACTACAACTTCACGGCCTCCATGGAGGACGATCTCGACGAGATCGCCGGTGGCCGTGAAGGCCGGGTGCAGTGGCTCACCCGCTTCTACTTCGGTTCCGACGTGGTCGAACCGAACGGCAGCGAGCGGGTCTCTCCGGGCCTGAAGAACCTGGTCGACGAGAACCTCGACGCGATCGACGCCCGCGAGATCAACTCGATCCCGCTGTACACGGACGCCGACGGCAACGTGGTCTACGTGCGGGTGGGCCGCTATGGTCCGTACCTCGAGCGCACCGTCGCCGCGAAGGCCGGCGAGACCGAGCCGCAGGTCCAGCGTGCCAACATCCTCGCCTCGATGACGCCGGACGAGCTGACCGAGGAGGTCGCGGAGAAACTCTTCGCGACCCCGCAGGACGGCCGTCCGCTGGGTGTCGACCCGGCCACCGGTCACGAGATCGTGGCCAAGGAGGGCCGTTTCGGCCCGTACGTCACTGAGATCCTGCCCGAGCCGGAGGCCGACGCGGAGGCTGAGAACCTCGACGAGGCCACGTCGAAGCCCAAGCGCAAGAAGAAGGCCGACGCGCCCAAGCCGCGCACCGGTTCACTGCTCAAGAGCATGGACATCGAGACGGTGACTCTCGAGGACGCGCTACGACTGCTGTCCCTGCCGCGGGTGGTGGGCGTCGATCCCGAGTCCCAGGAGGAGATCACCGCGCAGAACGGCCGGTACGGGCCGTACCTGAAGAAGGGCACCGATTCCCGCTCGCTGGCCACCGAGGAGCAGATGTTCACGGTGACCTTGGAGGAGGCGCTCAAGTTGTACGCCGAGCCCAAGCGCCGGGGCCGTGGCGCCGCCGCCGCGCCGCCCTTGCGCGAGCTGGGCGACGATCCGGTCTCCGGGAAGCCGATGGTGATCAAGGACGGCCGGTTCGGCCCCTATGTCACAGACGGTGAGACCAACGCTTCGCTGCGCAAGGGCGACGAGGTCGCCTCGATCACCGACGAGCGCGCCTCCGAACTGCTCGCGGACCGTCGCGCACGGGGGCCGGTGAAGAAGAAGGCCACCAAGAAGGCGGCCGCGAAGAAGGCGCCCGCCAAGAAGACCGCTGCGAAGAAGACGGCCGCCAAGAAGACCGCTGCGAAGAAGACGGTGGCCAAGAAGACCACTGCGAAGAAGACGGTCGCGAAGAAGGCCCCGGCGAACACCGAGGAGACCGCACCCGCGGAGTGACCTGCGGCTCCGTCAGCCGTCGTACTCCTCGTCGATCGGGCGCGCCAACTGGGTGAGCTGGCCGCGCCCACGTAGCTCGATGGCCTCGCCGAGCGACCACAGGGCCTGCTCCGCGGGGGTGCTGGCCTTCACCGCGCGGCCGGCCGCCAACAGGCACGACGGTTCCGACTTCGCGATCTCGGTGATCCTCGCGGCCTCGTTCACCGGGTCACCGATCACCGTGTACTCGAAGCGCGCTTTCGCCCCGATGTGGCCGGCGACCACGGAACCGGCGGAGACCCCGATACCGAAACCGGTTCCACCCAGGACCTCGCTGAGCTGGACTCGCATCTCCCGGGCGGCGGCCAGCGCCGCCCCCGCCGGATCGGGACGCGGCAACGGGGCTCCGAAGATGGCCAGGGCTGCGTCACCCTGGAACTTGTTGACGAAACCGCCGTGCAGATCCACCAGGTCCACGACCACCTTGAAGAAGTCGTTGAGCAGGTCCACCACCGCCGCGGGCTCCTCGGTGACCGCCAGCCTGGTCGATCCGACCAGATCCACGAACAGCACACCAACCTCGCGGATCTCCCCGCCCAGGTGCGTGCCGTGTTCGAGCGCCTGCCGGGCCACGTCCTCACCGACGTAACGGCCGAACATGTCGCGCATGCGCTGCCGCTCGGCCAGGTCGTGCACCATGTCGTTGAAGCCGGCCTGCAGCAGGCCGAGCTCACTGGAGTCGTAGATCTTCACCGAGGCGTTGAAGTCACCGTCGCGCACCTTGCGCTGCGCGATGAACAGGTCGCGGATCGGGTCGCCGATGGACTTCGCGGCGCGGACGGTGCCCAGCAGGCCGGCGGCGAGCGCGACCACCGACAGCAGCAGCACCGGGTCGACGACGGTCTGGGCCGTGGGATCGATCACGCCGGTCTGCTGCGAGATGATCACCATGATGATGCCCACGATCGGTGTCGCGGTGCCCAGCACCCAGCTCAGCATGATCCGCGTGGTCACCGACAAGCCGGCGCTTCCCTGCGGTTCCTGCGCCAGCGCGGCCACCGTGATCGGTCGCAGCACCCGCTCGGTCTGCATGTAGCTCAGCGCGCAGGTGGTGATCGCGCCGAGCAGCACCGTCATCGCGATCACCACGGGGGCGCCGCGCGCGGCACTGAAGTTGATCACCACGAACAGCACGCCGCCCACCAGCCACAACACCGCCTGGAGCAGCGCCATCCGGCCGGGGATCGCCAGCGCCCGCCGGGAGATCTCCGGGTCGGTCGGGGCGCTGCGACGGTGCCAGCGCAGCACCGGGAGCACCAGCCGCAGGCACAGCACCATCCCGACCAGCGTCGACGCAATCAGGTAGGCGACGAAGACGAGAAGGTTCACGCCGCTGATGTCCTGCAACTGCACGGTCTGCGTGACCGGCAGCGCGAACCTCAGGAAACCGAAGACGAAGACCGCACCCAGGATGTTCGAGCGCAGGATGTCCAGCGCGAAGATCGGCCACGGCGTCCTGGCCAGCCACCGCGCCAGCCGCAAAGCGCGACTGAGTCTGTTCTGCGGTGGTGCCACTGGTCCAATTTAGCCTGCGATCGTGGATCTGCGAACGGGCTAGGGTATGGGGGTGAGTTCCGTCTTCGATCGCCTGGTGGGCCAGGACGCGGTGGTGGCCGGCCTGCGGAGCTCCGCGGCAGCCGCGCGGGAGGTCGTCGCCAGCGGCGGAACCGTCGCCGACCTCGCCGGATCCGCGATGACACATGCGTGGCTGTTCACCGGCCCGCCCGGTTCCGGACGGTCGGTCGCGGCCCGCGCCCTGGCTGCGGCACTGCAGTGCGACGACCCGTCGGAGGCCGGCTGCGGGCGGTGCCGGGCCTGTACCACTGTATTGGCCGGCACCCACGCCGACGTCCGATCGATAGCGCCGGACGGCCTGTCGATCGCGGTCAAGCAGATGCGTGAGGTGGTCGCGGACGCCTCCCGCCGCCCGTCCGTCGGCCGCTGGCAGATCGTGCTCATCGAGGACGCCGACCGGCTCACCGAACAGGCGGGGAACGCGCTGCTCAAGATGGTGGAGGAGCCGCCGGCACAGACCATCGTGCTGCTGTGCGCGCCCACCGTCGACCCGGAGGACATCTCGGTCACCCTCAAATCCCGGTGCCGGCACGTACAACTGGTCACCCCGTCGGTCTCCGCGATCGCAGCGGTCCTGCAGCGCGACGGCATCACCGACGAGCAGGCCGTGTGGGCGGCCGGTGTCGCCGGCGGACATGTGGGCCGGGCGCGCCGTCTCGCGACCGATCCGCAGGCGCGGGACCAGCGCAGACAAGCGCTCGGTGTGGCACGTGCCGCCACCTCGGAGGGGGTGTACGGGGTGGTCGAGCAGTTGCTGCGGGACGCCGAGAGCGCGGCCAAGGAACTCAACGCCGACCTCAACGAGCGTGAGACCGAGGAACTGAAGACGGCGCTCGGCGCCGGCGGCACCGGCCGGGGCACCGCCGCGGTCATGCGTGGCTCCGCCGGGCAGCTCAAAGACTTGGAGAAGCGGCAGAAGGCCCGCGGCACCCGTGCGGTGCGCGACTCCCTCGATCGCGCGCTGATCGACCTCGCCGCGTTGTTCCGGGATGCGCTGGTGCAGGGCGCCGGAGCCCGGGTCGAACTGATGCATCCCGACGAGGCCGAGCAGACCCGCCGGCTGGCCGGTTACGCCCGGTCGGAGGGACTGCTGGCCTGCGTCGAAGCAGTTCTCGAATGCCGGGAGGCGATCGAGATGAACGTCAAACCGGTGGTGGCACTCGACGCGATGGCGGCGGGGGTGTCGTCGGCGCTGCGGGACAATCGCCGCTGACTCATCCGATTCCGGTGAGCTCGACCCGCCCGATCGTGGTGGACCAGCCCTTGGGCATCTTCACCAGCCCGGTGATCCACACCAGCACGTACTTCGACGACGGTGCCCCGCTCGCGGTGAAATCGGTGCTCCCGCTGCGCAGGGTGCCGTCCCACACCTTCTGGGTGGCATCGAGGGAACCGGGTGAATCGGAATCGGCGATCCGGATCTGCACCGTGGAACCGTCGCTCGGTGAGGTGATCGTGCCCGAGGTGAGCTTGGCGGCCCGGTCCAGCGTGATCAGCAGTCCGGTACCGGATTTGAGGCCGGCGAAGCCGGGCCCGGAGAGGTAGTAGTCGGTGCGCCAGGACGGCTCGGCGCCGGTCAGGACGTTGCCGATGGTGTCCGAGGCTTCTGCTTTGCCCTGGAAGTAGACCTGCTTGACCGAGGTGGCGGTGAGCGTCCGGCCGCCATCCGAGCCGCCGTCGGAACCGGCGCCGGTCAGGTAGAACGTGGCCGCGGCGATCGTGAGCAGCACGACGACCGCGGCCGCGGCGACGGCGCGGCCCCAACGTCGCGGACGCATCTGTGCAGGTGCGGCGAGTCGTTCCCGGGCGGCGGGCATCGCGGGCTCCGTGCGGGTCGGGGCCGGCTGCGCCGTAGTGTGCGGGCCCGGATAGGCGGCGGTGTGCCGCGGCGGGTACTCACCGGTGGCGGCGGGAATCGGCTGCGGGGAGGTCCCCGTCGGCACCGGTTCTGCGAGTTCGCCGCGCAGCCCGGCGACGAACTCGGCGCAACTGCTGTAGCGATCTTCCGGGCGCTTGGCGAGAGCCTTGCGGAACACCGGGTCCAGGTGCGCGGGCAGCGCGGGATTGTGGGAGGTGATGCGCGGGACGGGCTGGTTCAGGTGCGCCGCGATCACCGCGGCCGGGGAGTCTCCGGGGAACGGCGGAGCGCCGGTGAGCAGCTCGAAGACGGTGCAACCGAGGGAGTACAGGTCGGCCCGGTTGTCGAGGTTCCGGTTGTCGAAGGCCTCGGGGGACATGTACGACATGGTCCCGATCGTGATCCCGGTCGAAGTGACGGCGACCGCTTCACCGGCCGCTTTGGCGATCCCGAAGTCGGCGAGCTTGACCTGTGGGGCGCCGTCGGAATCGAAGGCCACCAGGATGTTCGCGGGTTTGACGTCGCGGTGGGTGATCCGCGCCTGCCGGTAGGCGTAATCCAGGGCCGCACCGGCACCGTCGGCGATCTCGACGGCCAGCGGCAGCGGCACGGGCCCGCGCTGAGCCAGCATCTGCGAGGTGTCCGGCCCGGCGACGTACTCCATGGTCAGCCAGAGGCGGCCGTCGAACTCACCACGGTCGTACAGGTGGATGATGTTGCGGTGGTTGAGCTGCGCGAGCACGTAGGCCTCGCGTTCGAACCGCGCCTTGTACTGGGGATCGCTGCTGACGGAGGTGTGCAGCAGTTTGAGGGCGTCCTGCCGGGGGAGGCGGGGATGCTGGACGAGGTACACCTCGCCCATCCCGCCGCCACCGAGCTTGCGGACCACCCGGTAGCCCGCGATCTGCTGCACGTCCATCCGCTCCTTCCGCCCGGCCACCGCGCCGGACGCATCCCGTCAACGGTAGCGTCAGGCGGGCGGTGAGCGGATTTCGTGCAGGTCAGACGCTGGCCCATGCCCGCGGTGCGGCGCACAGGTGCAGTCCGGACTCCTCCCCGAACGAGGGATCGCGGCGCAGCCGCTTGGCATCCTCGAAGTAGCTCATCGACATGCGCCAATCGTCGGAATCACCCTGCCGGGGCAGCTCGTGCAGGGCCCGACGGACGTACCCGGCGTCGAAGTCCAGGGCGGGGCGGGTCGGCATGTCCGGGTCGGCGACCGCGACGGCGATGTCGAGGCCGCGCTCGTCCATGGTCGTGATCAACGTGGTCATGTACTTCCAGAGCATTCCGACCTTGAGCGTCCACGACGAATTGGTGTAGCCGATCGCGAGCGCGGCGTTCGGGACACCGGAGAGCATCGCCCCGCGGTGGACGACGGCGTTCGGCAGGTCGACGGGGCGTCCGTCCACCGACAACCGCACCCCGCCGAGCACCTTGAGCTTGAGGCCGGTCGCGGTGACGATGATGTCGGCATCGAGGTGCTCACCACTGGCGAGCTCGATCCCGGTCTCATCGAAGGTGCTGATGGTGTCGGTGGCGACGTGCGCCCGGCCGGAACGGATCGCCGCGAACAGGTCACCGTCGGGAACGGCGCACAGCCGCTGGTCCCACGGGTTGTACGGCGGGTTGAAGTGCACGTCCACCGGGTAGTCCTTGGGGAGCCGTTTGGCGTTCTCGTGCCGGATGATCCTGCGCGCCAGGTCCGGGAAGCGCTGCGCGAAGACGTACACGCCGCGCTGCTGCCAGATGAACCTCTTGCGGGAGAGGACATGTCCGAGCCGGTGGCCGAACAGGCGGTGGAAGGCGATGGTCAGCGGGTCCTGCTTGGGCACCGGCATGATGTAGGTGGGCGTGCGCTGCAACATGGTGACCTCCGCGGCCTGCCCGTCGCCCTCCAACAGAGACGGAACCAAGGTCACCGCGGTCGCGCCGGAACCGATGACCACCACCTTCTTGCCGGCGTAGTCGAGATCGTCCGGCCAGAACTGCGGGTGGACGATCTGACCGGCGAAGCGGTCACGGCCGGTGAACTCGGGGGTGTAGCCCTGCTCGTAGTCGTAGTAGCCGGTGCCGGCGAGTACCCAGTTCGCGGTCATCGGAACCTGCTCGCCGTCCCGTTCGACCTGGAGCGTCCAGCGGGCGTCGTCGCTCGACCAGTCCGCCGAGATCACTTTGTGGCCGTAGCGGATCTTGTCGGTGAGGTCGTTCTCCTCGATGGTCTCCCGGAGGTAGTCGAGGATCTTTCCGGCGTCGGCGATGGAGTCCTTGGCCTCCCAGGGCTTGAACTCGAAGCCGAAGGTGTGCAGATCGGAGTCCGAGCGGATGCCCGGGTAGGTGAACAGGTCCCAGGTGCCGCCGAAGGTCGAGCGGCTCTCCAGGATCGCGAACGACTTCTCCGGCAGGTCACAGGTGATGTAGTGGCCGGCGCCGATGCCGGAGATCCCGGCCCCGATCACGAGGATGTCGTGGTGTTCGGGCGTGGTGCTCGTCATGGATGTCTCTCCTACTCCGAGGGTTCAGTGGCCGGACTGCAATACCCACTCCTGCGGGTTCTGCGTCGATGCGACCACTCCAGAGTGCACTCCGATCGTCGAGATCGTGGTGCATATCGTCACGCATCCCCAGATCCCACCCGCACGTCGACCTGTCGATTCGAGAACCGGGGCTTCAGCTGGCTTCTGGACAGGTGGGGATGGTCTGGAACCGTCGACGCAGGCAACACTTGCGGGGACGACGAAACGCCAGGCAGGAAATGGGTCCTGACCTGGCGTTTCGGGTGGAGCCGCCTGGGGGAATCGAACCCCCGACCTTTTCATTACGAGTGAAGCGCTCTACCGACTGAGCTAAGGCGGCGTGGCCCCACACGCATGCGGGACCGAGGACCAAGTGTACTGATCGCCACGGCAACCGTCCAAATGTGCCGTTCACCTGGTCGTTCCCGGATCACGGGGTGAGTCGACTGCCATTCCGACTACTCGCTGCTCGGATCGGCATCGGCGGGAGGTCGGCCCGGCCCGCGCATCGGGCGCGCCTTCGCCGGCATCCGCCCGGCGTCGTCGAGCGCTCGACGCAGCAGGAACTCGATCTGGGCGTTCACGCTGCGCAGATCGTCGGCGGCCCACTTGGCGAGCGCCTGATGCACCGCAGGATCGATCCGGAGCGGGACCGACTTACGGCCTCGCCCCGGTCCTGTTGCGCCCGGGGAGTCCGTGGAGCCCACTAGCTGTACAGGCTCCCGGTATTGACCACCGGAGTGGTGCGACTGTCCGAGCACAGCACCACCAGCAGGTTCGAGACCATGGCGGCGCGCCGTTCGTCGTCGAGCTCGACGATGCCCTGCGTCTCCAGGCGGGTCAACGCGTTCTCCACCAAGCCCACTGCACCCTCCACGATCTTCTCCCTGGCGGCGAGCAGGGCCGATGCCTGCTGTCGTTGCAGCATCGCCTGGGCGATCTCCGGAGCGTAGGCGAGCGCCGAGATCCGCGCCTCGAGGATCTCCAGGCCCGCTAGTTCCACCCGCGCGGCGACCTGCTCGGCGACCTGCTCGGCGAGCTCGGCGGCGACCTGGTCGGTCGAGCCGCGCAGGCTGGTGGCGCCTGCGACGGCGTCGTCGGCGTCGTACGGGTGGCTGGTGGTGACGTGCCGCAGCGCGGCTTCGGCCTGCGCGACGATGAACTCCTCGTAGTCCTCGACGGCGAAGGTCGCTCGTGCGGTGTCGGCCACCTGCCAGACGATGATCGAGGCGGTGTTCACCGGATTGCCGGTGGAGTCGTTCACCTTGAGCTCGGCGGTCTCGAAGTTGTGTACTCGCACCGACAGGCGTCGCCGCGTGGTTAGCGGGAGCACCAGCCCGAGCCCTGGACTGCGCACCGTTCCGACGTACTTGCCGAACAACTGCACCACCAGGGTGTGCCCGGGAGCGACCACTACGACCATGCTGATCAGCGTCACCGCTGCGAGTGCCAGCAGCACACTTCCGGCGATCAGCAGAGGCGTCTGGGTCGCGATCGCCAGCGGTGTCAGTGCGGCGGCGCCCCCGATCAGGGCGATGACGCCCAGGCCCGCGGCGACTGCGGCACCCGCTCCCGTGTGCCACGCGGCACGCTCGGTGATCGCCACCTGTGTGTCCTCCGGTTGAACGATTCCGGTCATCACCCCTCCTTGAAAACTGATATCACTTAACTAAAGTGATATCAGTTTTCTGAGCCGGACGTCAAGGATGCGTCAGGGCCCCGTCAAGACGGGTACCGTGCCGCGCGGCTCGGCTCTAGCGTTCGGCCCATGACGTTCATCTTGGTTCTGGCGACGATCATCGTGGTGGTCCGCCTGGTCAACGACTTCTACTATCGCCGCTCGGACCGGACGGTGATCGAACCGCGGTGAATCGAAGCCTTGACCTCAACCGGGGTTGATAGGCGAACCTGTACGCATGGCTGACGTTCCGTCCGGAGTCCATCCGGAGATCCTCGGCGACGGTGCTCCGTCGGATGCCACTGCGATCGCCGAGTTCGTGACCGAGATTCACGCCGCGCAACGTGCCGGCAGTGTGCCGAGGGTGCGCGCACTGTTCCGGGACGACGCGGTGTGGACCACCGCGCACGGCCGCCGCCTGCACGGCCGAGCCGCGATCGATGCCTTTCTGGCTCGTACCGTGCGGGAATCGGCCGCCCGGACGCGGGCGCGGTACAGCGTCGAGCGCATCCTGTTCATCCGTCCGGACGTAGCCGCCGTCAGCGTCCGGGTGCGGGCGAGCGGGCTCGACGGCGCGCCGCCCGATGCGGTCCCGCTCTACGTGCTGTCCAAGGACGACGATCGCTGGCGCATCGTCGCCACGCAATCCACCGCGGTCTTCGACGATCCCGCGGTCGGCCGGACCCGAGCGGGGTAGTCTCCGGCTGCGCCGCTACGCCGGTCTTCATCTCCGATCCAGTGAGAACGCCCCGGTCCAGAACTGGAACGTGTTACAGTTCGCCCCACGATACCGCGGGTTCCCACTGCCCCCAGTCCCGGGCCCACACACGACTCCGCGGGAGAGGGGAAACGGCATGGCCGCAACGAAATCGGACGTGAACGAGACCGTCGATCCGGACGGCGAGAGCGCCACCGAATCGGCATCGAGCAAGTTCGCCGGGGCGGACCGGAAGCCGGATCCGAAACCGCAGCCGAAGGGTGTTGTCGTGACGCCGATGGCGATGGCGCTCACCGCCCTGGTCGTGGTCCTGGCCGTCGCAGCGACGGCGTTCGGGTTCCTGTGGCAGTCCGCCGCGTCCGATCGGGATCAGGCCCGCGCCGACCTCGCCGCGTCTTCCGAGACCTCGGACATGAATCTGCGAGCACAGGACGTCGCCAAGAAGTACGCGATCGGTGCCGCCACCATCGACTACCAGAATCTGGCCGGCTGGCGCACTGCACTGACCGCGAACACCACCCCGCAGCTGGCCAACCAGCTGCAACAGGCGTCGAACGATTTCGAGCAGGTCGTGGTCCCGCTGCAGTGGCAGTCCACGGCGACTCCGCTGGGCACCATCGTCACGTCCAACAAGGACGGGCTGATCACCGTCAACGTCTTCCTGAACATGATCACCAAGAGCACTCAGCGTCCCGAGGGGATCCCCTCTACCGCGACCTACACGCTCACGATCGACACCAAGCAGAACTGGATGATCAGCGATGTCCGCGGCCTCGACGCCGCGCTGGGCGGCAAGTAGTCGCTCAGGGCTGGCCGGGGAGCAACTCCACCATCAGGCCCTCGCCATCGGCGAGCAGGGTGCCGTCCTCCTCGGTCAGTCGCGCGGTGATGAAGGTCTTGCGTCCCTCCATCCGGTCCACCCTGCCCTCGATCACCAGCGGCACGTTCAGTGGAGTCACCTTGCGGTAGTTCACATGCAGGTACGCGGTGCGGCTGATCGGGCGGTTCGCGGCGAAGACCACGTTGCCGAAGTTGTCGTCGAAGATCAGCGGCAGCACGCCGCCGTGCGCCACGCCGCCACCGCCGAGGTGGTAGCGGCGCAGCATCCCCCGCGCCACTACCGATTCCGCGTCGAACTTCTCGATCCGCCACGGCGGCATCAGCAGACTTCCGCGGCCGGGCAATTGCATGGACCGGTTCGCCGGGCCTTGACCCTCGCGCGCCGCGTACGGTGCCAGTAGCTCCGCCAGCTCGGCGGTCTTCTGCTGCGCGGCGAGGTACACCTCCTCGGGCGCGTCGATGCACACCGCGAGATCTTGCAGCCGCCGCATGTTCTCGATGAACTCACCGAACGCGGGTGGCGGAGTGGCCTCCTTGAAGCGAGGGATCTCGCTGCGCAGGTCCACCTTCTGAGAATCAGACTCGCTCATCCGTCAGACTCTACTCAGTACCAATCCGCTGGTCGGAACTCCGGTCCCGGCGGTCACAACGGCCCGCGACGCTCCCGTCACCTGATTGGCGGCGGTACCGCGGAGCTGCCGCACCGCCTCGGCGATGCCGTTCATCCCGTGGATGTAGGCCTCGCCGAGCTGCCCACCGTGTGGATTCAGTGGCAGAGCGCCGTCCATCTCGCAGGTGCCGGCCGCCAGGAACGACGGTGCCTCGCCCCGCTCGCAGAAGCCCAGCTCCTCGAGTTGCATGAGAACGTACGGGGTGAAGTGGTCGTAGAGGACTGCCAGATCCATGTCCGACGGTGTCATGGCGGACTGCTGCCACAGTTGGCCGGCGACCACACCCATCTCCGGCAACCCGGTGAGCCCGTCGCGGTAGTAGCTGGTCATCACGTACTGGTCGGGGCCGCTGCCCTGTGCGGCCGCGGCGATCACCACTGGTGTGCGGGACAGGTCGGCGGCGCGTTCGGCACTGGTGATCACCAGTGCCACACCACCGTCGGACTCCTGACAGCAGTCCAGTAGATGCAGAGGTTCGGCGACGAACCGGGAGGACTGATGTTGCTCCAGGGTGATCGGTTCGCCGTGGAACCAGGCCTTCGGGTTGGTCGCCGCCCGCGCCCGGTCCAGCACTGCGACCCGGCCGAAATCTTCACTGGTGGCGCCGTACTCGTGCATGTACCGGCGTGCCGCCATGGCGACGGTGGCCGCCGGTGTGGCGATCCCCGCCGGGTAGTGGAAGGCGTTGTCGATACCGTTGGTGTTCACCTGCTGCGCCGCCGCGGACGAGACCTGTCCGAAGCGATGCCCGGAGCGTTCGTTGAACGCTCGGTAGGCGACCACCACGTCCGCGACGCCGGTCGCCACAGCCATCGCGGCCTGCTGGACGGTCGCCGCGGCCGCACCGCCTCCGAAGTTGATGCGGCTGAAGAACTTCAACTCGGGAATGCGGAGCTCACGAGCCACCGCGATCTCCGAGTTGGTGTCCATGGTGAAGGTGACCAGCCCGTCGACGTCCTGCGCGGTGAGCCCGGCGTCGTCGAGCGCCGCCCGGATGCACTCGACAGCCAGCCGTAGCTCGCTGCGGCCGGAGTCCTTGGAGAACTCGGTGGCGCCGATACCGGCGATCGCGGTCCTGCCGCTGAGCCCGCTCATGCCGGCAGCACCAGAGTCGCGGTGCCGGTGATGTGATCGCCCAGACTGTCGCGGGCGGTCACCGCGACGGTGACGGCGTCCCCGTCGACCGCGGTGACAGTGCCCGAGAAGTCCAGGGTGTCACCGGCGTAGCAGGGTGCCCCGAGCCGGATGGAGATATTGCGCACGAAGGCCTCCGGGCCCGCCCAATCGGTGACGTACTTCTGGACGAGGCCGTTGTCGGTGAGGATGTTGACGAAGATGTCCTTGCTCCCGCGCGCATGTGCCGCATCCCGGTCGTGGTGCACGTCCTGGAAGTCGCGGGTGGCGATGGCCGTGGTGGCCACGAACGTGGTGCTGGCGTGGATCTGCAGCGGCGGCAGCGTGGTCCCGACGGTGACCGCCTCGCTGCGGAGGGTTCTCGGGTACGTCATCGTGCCTCCCAGGCGGGCAGGGTCAGGTCGTCGTCGACGCGGAGGAAGACCGCGCGGACCGGCATGCCGATGTGCACCTCGGCGGGGTCGACGTCGATCAGCTCACCGAGGATCCGCACGCCCTCATCGAGCTCGACCAGTGCGACCACGAAGGGCAGGCGCTTACCGGGGACCTTCGGGTGGTGGTGCACCACGAAGCTGAACACGGTGCCGGTACCGGGAGAGACGATGTGGTCGGGTGTCAGTGCCAGATCGCCGCCCGGGTCCATCGGGCCGGGCGGATGCCGCAGCGTCGTTCCCCAGCGCTGGATCCTCAGTTCGCCGAGCTTGGCGCCCTCCCAGTAGAACGCGGTGTCCCGGGAGACCACCGGCCGCAGCACGCCGCCCGCGTAACCGGAAGCGTCCACGATCCGCCCGCTCGGGCCCGCCGTGAGCGGCTTCTGCGAGGCGGCGTCCGGATCCTGCGCCGGGGGACGGAACTTGAGGATGCGGAAGACCATCTCCGCGACCACTTCGTCACCCACCCGCCACAGGGTCCGGGTGGTGAAGAACCAGCCCACCCCGAGGCCGGTCTTCTTCGGACCCACGACGTCCTCCAGGCGCGAGGACGCCGTGATCTCCTCGCCGGGTCGCACGTGCCGGTGGTAGGTCTGGTCGGAGTTGGTGGCCACCACCGAGGTGAATCCGGCGTCGTCCAGGGCCGCGGTCATCAGGCCCAGTGGGTCGTCGTCGGAACGAGCGCCGTGCAGCCCGCGCATGTTCCAGACCTGGGCCATGGCGGGCGGGGCCACCGGGCCCCCGAAGGCCGACTGCGCCGCGAACTCCGGATCGGAGTACAGCGGATTGGTATCGCCGATCGCCTCGATCCAGTTGTTGATCATCGGCTGGTTCACCGGGTCCCGGCCGGCGCGCGGGGCGCTGTCGCCGAGGGCGCGGATCCGCTCCGCGGCGGCGAGCACCGCTTCGGTGGATGCATCCGTTCCCGTTTCGCGGGTCTGCGGGGCGTTCATCGCGGCACCCGCGGCAGCTGCAGGCCCATGGTGGCGATCAGCTCGCGTTGGATCTCGTTGACGCCACCGCCGAAGGTCAGTACCAGATGTCGTTTCGCCTGCACATCGAGCCAGCGCAGGAGCTCCGCGGTTCGCGGCTCGGCAGGATCGCCGTGCGTGCCCACCGTCTCCTCCAGCAGCGCCGTCAGTCCCTGGATCCGGTCCGAGCCGAAGACCTTCGTGGCGGAGGCGTCGGCGACGTCCACCGGGCCACCGGCCTCGGCGGCCGCGACCTGCCAGTTCAGCAGCTCGTTGATCAGTTCCGCAGCACGCACCCGGGTGAGCGCAGCGCAGACGTCCGGATCGCCGCTCAGATCCTGGTCCTGCGCCCACCCGGCGACGCGGTCGTACAGGGAGCCGATCCGGCCCGACGGTCCGAGCATCACCCGTTCGTGATTGAGCTGCGTGGTGATCAGTTTCCAGCCCTCGTTCTCCACGCCGACCAGCATGTCCACCGGAACCCGCACGTCGTTGTAGTACGTCGCGTTCACGTGGTGCGCGCCGTCGGCGGTGATGATCGGGGTCCAGCTGAATCCCGGATCGCTGGTGTCGAGGATGAGTATCGAGATGCCCTTGTGCTTGGGGGCATCCGGGTCGGTGCGCACCGCCATCCACACGTAGTCGGCGTCGTGGCCACCGGTGGTGAAGATCTTCTGGCCGTTCACCACGTAGTGGTCGCCCTCGCGTACCGCGGTGGTGCGGAGCGATGCCAGATCGGTGCCTGCCTCCGGCTCGGTGTAGCCTATCGCGAAATGCACCTCGCCGGAGAGGATCTTGGGCAGGAAGGCGGCCTTCTGCGCCTCCGTGCCGAAGGCCTGCAGCGTCGGTCCCACGGTCTGCAGGGTCACCGACGGCAGTTGTACGTCGGCGCGAGTGGCCTCGTTGACGAACAGGTACTGCTCGATCGCGCCGAACCCCTTGCCGCCGAACTCGGTGGGCCAGCCCACTCCGAGGCGATCGTCGAGGCCCATGCGCCGCACCACGTCCCGGAAGACGTCTCCGTGGCGCTGCACCAGCATCTCGGTGCGCTCCTGCGGTGTCATCAGGGTCGAGAAGTAGTCGCGGAGTTCCGACTGCAGTTCGCGCTGCGCCGGGGTGAGGGCGAGGAACCTGCCCTCCCCGGACTCCCCGGACTCCCCGGACTCCGCGGCGCGCACGGTGTCGTCCCGATCGGCCGCGGCGAGCGCTCGCAGGGTCTGAGGGACACCGCCGACGAAGCGCGCCAGATCCTTGATCATCGAGGAGAAGCGGTGCAGCGGGTAGGTGGCGTCCACGCCGATCCCGCCGTGCAGGTGGTGGCAGGTGCGTACGGCTGGAGGTGCCTCCGCAGCCGTCCAGTGGGCGGCCAGTGCGGTGGCCTCGTCGGCGGGGGAGCCGGTGGCCAGCCGCCACGCCGCCGACACCGCCGCCAAGTGGAGCGTCCGCGAGGCGATGTAGACGTCTGCGATCTGCTGGGTGACGGCCTGGAAGGTGCCCAGCGGGCGACCGAACTGCTCACGCTTGCGCAGGTGATCGACGGTCAGCGCGAGCGCACCGGCCAGCGCACCGTCGGCCAGGGCTGCCGCACCCGCCAGTCCGTACTCCCGGAAGACCCGGGCCACGGCACCGTCGGTCGAGCCGCCCAGCGCGGCGTCCGCCGGTACCTCGACTCCCGCCAGTTCGACGGTGGCCTCCGGGGTTCCGGTGGAGGTGGGGCTCGGGGTCACCGTCACCCCCACGGCCTCGGCCGGCACCACGAAGACGGCGGCACCGGCATCGGTGGAGGCGCTGACCAGGAGGTGGGTGGCGTGCTGTGCGTAGCCGACGGCGGTCTTGCGGCCGGTCAGGGTCCAGCCCGCCGCCGAGCGCGCGGCCCGTGTCGACGGCGTGCGCGGAGCAGCGGTCCCCGGCTCGTCGATCGCGCCCACCACGAGCTCCTCACCGGCGATCGCCGCGGGCAGCAGGTAGGAACGCTGCTCTGCCGTACCGAGAGCCGCGATCGGGGCGATCCCCAGGGCCAGCGCCGGAAGCAGGGGAGCGGCGACTGCGAGCCGTCCGGCCTCGGTGAGTACGGCGCAGACCTCCTCAGCGCCCAGGCCCGCTCCGCCGAGGTCCTCCGGGACCGCCACTCCCAGAAGGTCGGCCTTGGCGAGGTCGGTCCAGGTGCCGCGCCAGTCACCCCCGGTATCGGCGCGGGCTGCGGCGTGCGCCAACACGTCGGCGGCAAGACCGGCGACGGCCACTTGGTTCTCGTCCGGACGGAAGTCCACGCACACTCCTGAATCTCGATACCGCGTACAAACGGTGAAACGTGTTCTATTTTTAGCAAGTGGGGTGAACGCTCGCAAGCAGTTCGACGAAAGGCGACCATGCGATTCACGTACGCCGAGGCGATGACGGATCCGTCGTACTACGCGCCCCTGGCGCAGGCTGCCGAGGAGGCCGGCTATCACAGCATGTGCGTGGCCGACAGCATCGCCTACCCGCAGGTCTCGGACTCGACGTATCCGTACACCCCGGACGGGAGCAGGGAGTTCCTGGACGGGAAGGAGTTCGTCGAGACCTTCGTGCTGGCCGCGACCCTGGCGGCATGCACCACCACATTGAGGTTCACCCCGTTCGTGCTCAAGCTGCCGATCCGTCCACCGGTGCTGGTCGCGAAGCAGGCTGCCTCACTCGCCTCGATCAGCGGCAACAGATTCTCACTCGGTGTGGGCATCAGCCCCTGGCCGGAGGACTTCGAGATCATGGGGGTGCCCTTCGAGCGGCGCGGCAGGCGGATGAACGAGTGCATCGAGGTGATCCGCGGACTGTGCACCGGCGACTACTTCGAGTACCACGGTGAATTCTTCGACATCCCGTCGATCAAGATCGCACCGGTCCCCACCGAGCCGCTGCCCATCCTGGTCGGAGGGCACGCCGACGCCGCCCTGCGCCGCGCCGTCCGTCTCGGCGACGGGTGGATGCACGCGGGCGGTGAGGCCGGTGAGCTCGACCGAATGCTCGCCCGGATCACGGAGTTGCGCACCGAGTACGGCAAGCAGGACTTCCAGATCCATGTGATCTCCCTGGACGCCTACACGGTGGACGGGGTCAAGCGCCTGGAGGACAAGGGCGTCACCGATGTCATCGTCGGTTTCCGGCTGCCCTACCGAGTAGGACCGGACACCGAGCCGCTGCAGCCGAAGCTCGATCACCTGCGGCGGTACGCAGATGCCGTGATCAGCAGATTCACCTGACCGTCAAGGAGCCGTTCATGAAAGACGATCATCCCGCCGTCGTAGCGGGACGTGCCTCGCAGGCCGCTGCCACCGCCCACCGGAAACAGGACTGGCTCGATCTGTTCGCCGCCGACGGCGTGGTCGAAGACCCGGTCGGACCGTCCGGATTCGACCCCGAGGGACGAGGGCACCACGGTCGTGAGGAGATCGCCGCCTTCTACGACAAGACCATCGGCATCGCGGAATCGCTGGAGTTCCGTTTCGACGACGGCTTCGCCTGTGGCGATGAGGTCGCCTTCACGGGCCTGATCCGCACCGTCCTGGGCGGACACGTCATCGACGCCGAGGGGGTGTTCACCTACAAGGTCGATACGGAGGGCAAGATCGTCGCGCTCCGGGCGTTCTGGGAGGTCGATCGAGCGATGGCCACCGCCCGTCCGGTGGATTCCTGAACTCCGATGTCACCGCCGGGTGAACACCGCGTCGGCGAGCACCGGAGCTCCCCGCTCCAGTGACTCCGCAGTCACCAGTTCACGCTCGCCGTCGTGCCAGATCCGCACCCGCAGAGTCTCCCCGGGCAGCATGATCCCGGCGAACTTCGCCGACCACGAGGCCACGGCGGAGGCGTCACCGTCGACCACGGCATCGGTCACTGTCTTGGCCACGATCCCGTAGGTGCACAGACCGTGCAGGATCGGCGCGTCGAAGCCGGCGGCTCTGGCGAACGCCGGGTCCGAGTGCAGGGGGTTGCGGTCGCCGCACAGTCGGTACAGCAGCGCCTGCTGTCCGAGTGTGGGCACGTCGATGGTGAGGTCCGCCCCACGTTCGGGTAGTTCGATCTTGTCCGAGGGGCCGCGTTCACCGCCGAAGCCACCCTCACCGCGGGCGAAGATCGATGAGCGCGCCGTCCACAGCGGCTCGCCGGAGGCATCGACCACCTCGGTCTCCTGCCAGATCACCGCGGCCTTGCCCTTGTCGTGCACGTCGGAGATGCGGGTGCGGGCGGTGGCGGAGCCGTTCGCCGGAAGCGGACGATGGGCGGTCACCGACTGGCTTCCGTGCACCACCTTCGCCAGATCGATCTCCACACCGGGGAAGGAGACCTTTGGCGGCTCGGTGGCGTGGAAGTTCTGCGCCACCGTGGCGAAGGTGGGCAGCACGACGGTGTCCTGTTCGGTGGCGTAGCGCAGCTCGCGGGCGGCGAGCGGATCGCCACCGGCGCCCAGCGCCAACTGATACAGCAGCACATCGGATGTGCTCCACGAGAACTCGGTGGTGCCGAGATCGGCGCCGATCGCGATCGCCGGATCGATGGGCATGGAACTCCCTATTCGTAGGTGATACGCACCGACGGGGTGCGGCGCATGGACTGGCAGGCCAGGATGATGCCGTCGTCGAGGTCCTCCTGATCGAGAACCTCGTTGTGCGCGAGTTCGACCTCGCCGTCGACGATGCGGCAGGCGCAGGCGCTACAGGCGCCCTCCCGGCACGAGTACGGTGCATCGATACCCGCTTCGAGCATCACTTCCAGCAGCTTCTTCTGCGCCGGCCACACCAGCTCCTGCGTCGACCCGTCGATCTCCACGGTGACGGTGCCGTTGTCGGTCGCCGGCGCCGGTAGATCCTCCGCCTCGGCGACAGCGACCTTCTCCTCGGCCTCCTCCTGCGCCTGCTCCACCTCGAACGGGTTGCGGGGCAGCGAGCGGAACTTCTCGATGTGCACTTCGCGTCGACCCTTACCGAGAGAGGTCATCGCCTCGGAGACGGCGTCCATGAACGGGCCGGGCCCGCACACGAAGACCTCCCGGCCGGCGTACGGCGCCGCCAGCGTGGCCAGGTTCGCCGCACTCGGCAGGCCCTGTACGGATTCGAGCCAATGGATCACCGCGAGCCGGTCCGGATGTTCGCGGCACAGCTCGGCCAGCGCGGAGGCGAAGATCACCGACTGCGCATCGCGATTGGCGTAGATCAGCGTGACCGCACCGGTGCCGCGTTCGAGTACCGAGCGCAGGATCGACATGATCGGAGTGACGCCGCTGCCTCCGGCGAACAGCAGCATGTCGGTGTCCAGCGACTTCGGCGTGAAGATGCCGGCGGGCGCCAGCACGTCGATCTCCATTCCCGGCGTGGCGTTGTCGCACAACCAGTTCGAAGCGTAGCCGTTCGCGGTGCGCTTGACCGCCACACGCAGCGGTCCGCCGTCGTGCGGAGCACTGCACAGCGAATAGCAGCGCGCCACCGATCCGGTGCGATCACTGGGTACGCGGATCGTGAGGAACTGACCAGGCTTGTAGGTGAACTGTTCCGCGGATTCGGCGGGCACCTCGAACTCGATCGAATGCGCGTCGTGCGTCTCCGCGACCACCTTCGCGACGAGCAGACGGTGGATGCTCACTTAAGGACTCTCCTCCTGGGTAACGGATTCCGGCACCGGGACCGTGCCGAGCTTCGCCGCACGGGCGATCGATTCCATCAGGCGCGGGCAGGTGGCCCGCAGTGTGGTGCCGGAACCGTCGGCGGAGAACACCGAACAGGTCCGGGCTGGACCGCACCACTGGATGGACGTCTGCTCCCGACTGTTCTTCTTGACCTGGACCGCGACCCCGCACGTGCTGCACTCCAACGGGGTGTAGCCGTCGGTGAGGAACCCCTCACGGTCGGCGACGGTGTCCGCACACGTCACCGGCTCACCGAAGACGGTCACCGTGGGGGACATCGGATCAGGCTCCGGTGGGATGCGGCGAGGCGGCCTTCTCGGCCTCTTGGCGGGCGATGTTGTCGGCGACCTCGGCCTCCCACGCCTGCACGGCGTGGGCGGTGTCGATCTCGAATTCGAAGCGCTGCGTCATGTCCTCGGTGACCTCCGCGGAGTCCACGTAGAACTGCTCGTACCAGCGGCGCAGCTGGTATACCGGGCCGTCCTCCTCGCACAGCAGCGGGTTGTCGATGCGGGTCTTGTTCTGCCAGATCTCCACATCCTGCAGGAAGCCGAGCCCGACGTTCTTGGCGAACTTCCCGGCGATCACGTCGGCCTTGTCGTCGTCGAGACCGGGCAGCTTCTTGACCTTCACCCCGTACATCAGCTTGAACGAGGTCTGGTCGATCGGGTAGTGGCAGTTGATCAGGACGTTCTCGATCAGCAGGCCCTTGTAGTCGTTGTGCAGGTAGTTGATCATGTACGACGGCCCGAAGTAGTGCGCCTCGGACTTGAGCAGGACGTCGTCGCCGCCGGAGAGCCCGATGTCGCTGACGTCGTTGCGACCCTTGGTGTCCAGGTACTGCGAGGCGATGTGCCCATCGAAGACGTTCTTGAAGTAGGTGGGCAGGCCGTAGTGGATGTAGAAGAAGTGCGGCATGTCGACGATGTTGTCGACGATCTCCCGGCAGTTACTTCCCTCGATGACGATCTCGTTCCACACCCAGTTCGACCACTCGGGTCCGTCGACCTCGCCGTCGATCTTGGGGATGGCGAGTTCCTCAGGGGGCTTGGAGTTCTCGGTGTCGTGCCAGACGAACAGCTGATCGTTCTCGATCATCGTCGGCCAGGTGCGGGTGCGTGCGCGCAGCGGTACCCGCTTGGCGTAGGGGATCGACTTGCATTTGCCGTCGCCGCCCCACCGCCAGTCGTGGAACGGACAGGCCACCTCGTTGCCCTTGACGGTGCCCTGGGTGAGGTCGCCGCCCATGTGCCGGCAGTACCCGTCGAGCACGTTGACCTTGCCGTCGTCGCCGGCGAAGACCACGAGCTTGGTCCCGAAGGCGTGCACCGCATGCGGCTTGCCGTCGGCGAAGTCCTTGAGCAGTCCCAGGCAGTGCCAGCCCCGGGCGTACCGGGTGGGTGCGGTGCCGCTGTCGATGAGACGGGCTGCGGTCTCGGTGTCGGTCATGAGATCTCCTCTTCCGCGAGGGTCGGCGCTGAAGCCGTGGGGGCTGACTGGGCGGTGGCCATGTCTTCCACGGCCAGGTATGCGAACACCATCGCGGGGCCGATGGTGGCGCCCGGTCCGGCGTAGGTGTGGCCCATGACGGGCGAGCTGGAATTACCGGCGGCGTAGAGGCCGTCGATCACGGTGCCGTCGGCGCGCTGCACCCGGCCGGCCACGTCGGTCCGCAGTCCGCCCTTGGTGCCGAGATCGCCGGGAACCATACGAGCAGCGTAGAACGGGCCGGTGGTGAGCTCGGCGAGACTCGGGTTCGGCTTGTTCCGCGGGTCACCGTAGTAGTGGTCGTACGAGCTCTCGCCGCGATGGAAGTCGTCGTCGCGTCCGGCACGCGCGAATCCGTTGAACCGGTCGACGGTGCTGGTCAGTGCCGCAGCGGGCACACCCATCTTCTCCGCGAGTTCGGGGATCGAGCTCGCTCGCACCATGCACCCGGATTCGAACCAGCGCTTGGGCAGTGGCTGGCGCGGCGGCTGGCCGGCGAACAGATATCGATTGCGGTAGCGCTGATCGAAGACCAACCAGCAGGGCACGTTCTCACCGGGGCCCTCACCCTGCCCGAATCGGCCGCCGTACATCGAGTGCACGGCTTCGACGTAGGGCGCGGACTCGTTGACGAATCGCTCACCGGAGGTGTTGACCATCAGGCTGCCGGGCAGTGAGCGTTCCGAGAGCGCGAACCAGGCCATCTTCGGCAACTGGATCGACGGTCCCCACCACGCGTCGTCCATGAATTCGAGGGCGCCGCCCACCTGCTCGCCGGCGCGGATAGCGTCTCCGGTGTTGGCGGGAACGCCGTTGGTCCACTCGGTACCGATCGGCTGGCGCTGGTACTGCTCACGCATCTGCTGGTTCGCTTCGAAACCGCCGGCGGCGAGGATCACGCCGCGTCGGGCGGTGAGCTCGACCCGCTCCCCGTCGCGATCGACGACGACGCCGGTGACCCGGCCGTCCTCGGTGCGCAGCGAGACCAGTGCGGTGTTGCGCCACAGCGGCACGTTCGCCTGCTGCAGCCCGACGCGCAGTGCGGCGATCAGGGCCTGCCCGCGGCCGAGCAGGTGCTTG
Source organism: Tsukamurella serpentis (assembly GCF_054780975.1). Taxonomy (NCBI): domain Bacteria; kingdom Bacillati; phylum Actinomycetota; class Actinomycetes; order Mycobacteriales; family Tsukamurellaceae; genus Tsukamurella; species Tsukamurella serpentis. The sequence continues at coordinate 1,028,533 of NZ_BAAGVH010000002.1, read as the reverse complement.
CCGCGGGCCTTGGCCAGGTAGAAGCGGCCCGCCACGCGCATCGCTCGCGCCACGCCCTTGGGGTGGCGCATGATCAGGTTGAGCCACTTGAAATCGGCCTGCGTGACCACCAGGTTCATCGGAGCCTTGGTGTAGTCGGGCTCGAGGTGGTCGAGCTCGTCGCCGAGTTGCTTACCGTCGAACGGCTTCGGCTCGCAGGAACGCCCGTGTGCCCGGCCACCGGGTGCCTCCGGGTAGTAGTCGGAGTAGCCCGGCACCCAGGTCAGCTCCAGGGGACTCATCCGGTGCAGCATCGCGATGACCTCGGGCCCGCGGTCGATGTAGGTGTCGATCCGCTCCGCGGGCACCACGTCGCCGATGATCGAGTGCAGGTACTTGCGCGCCTCGTCCGGGGTGTCCTTGACCCCCGCCCGCTCGAGTGCCTCGTTGCCGGGGATCCAGACGCCGCCACCGGAGCGGGCGGTGGACCCGCCGTAGTGCGGTGCCTTCTCCACGACCAGCACGCGTAGGCCGGTGTCCGCCGCCTTGAGCGCTGCGGTCATACCCGCCGCGCCGCTCCCCACCACGATCACGTCGTACTCGGTCGTTTCCGGCGCCATCGACTCTCCTCGTTGATGTAACACGTTCTCCGGCTCTACCTGCACTTTCAGGCAGCAGGTATGCGCCATGACTGCAGTCTAGACTAGAACAGGTTCCACCCGCTGCGAAAGGCTCAAGAAGGTGGTGCGAACTACCGCCGCGCAGCGGCGGTGACTCCGGCCCGGCGGCCGAAGAAGCTCCCGTCCCCGAGGCTGGTCCCACTGGCGTAACCGCCGGCGCACACACCTGAGGTGCATCGGCCCGCCGCGAACAGTCCGGCTATCGGCTCACCGTCGACGTGCAGCACCCGGGAGTCGGTGTCGGTGCGCAGCCCGCCGAGTGTGAACCCGGCGGTGAATCCCCGCATGTCCCAGGCCGCCACCGCCCCGGTCAGCGGCCGAACCCACTGCGTCTTCTTGTGCAGGAGCGGATCCCGGCCATCGGCCGCGTGTCGGTTGTACGTCTCGACGGTGCCGGTGAGCGACCCGGCGGGCAGGCTCATGTCCGATTCGAGTTCCTCGACGGTCTCCGCGGCCCAGGTCGGAGGTTGGCGGAAGAATTCGGTCGCGGTGCGGGTGGTGAGTGCTTCCTCGTGGGAGTCGAGGTCCATCACCAGGTAGACGCTGTTGTCCTGCTGGATCAGTGCTGCCTGCCCGATCCGGCCGCCGTAGGTGTCCTCGGCGATGAAGCGCTGCCCGCGACCGTTGACCAGGATCCCGCGCGCCATCATCTGCGGATCGCCGAAGAAGGCCACTTCGGTGGCGTCCATGTGGGCGAGTGCGGCACCCGCGGCCTGCGCCATCAGGATCCCGGCTCCGTCGTGCTCCTCGATCGCAGCGGCCGGGCGCCCGATCAGTCGGGGAGCGTACGTCTCGATCATGTCCGCGTTGTACGCGAAACTCCCGGTCGCCAGGACCACGCCCCGTCGTGCGCGGATGTAGTACTCCTCGCCGAACCTGCGGGCGGCGATCCCCTCGACGCCGCCGTCCGGGTCGCATACCAATGTCCTTGCCCGCAGGTCGTACTCGGCGCGGACACCGAGCGCCTCGGCGGTCTCGACCAGGGGTTTCATCAGCATGTAGCCGGCGCCTCGCACGCCGGTGCGCTTGTCCGTCATCTGCGGTACGTGCCCACGAGGTGCGGGCGGTACGAGCTCGTTGAACGGGGCGGCGTTCTCGCCCCCGGAGTAGCCCAGGCCCTCGTCGTGCGCGACCTCCCAGCCGGGCTCGCCCCAGAACTCCTCCTTGAACCGCACTCCGCACTCCGTGAGCCACCGGTAGTGCTCGACACTGCCGTGTGCGTAGTCGTGGATCTTCGCGACGTCGGCGCCGGGGCCGAGGGCCGCGGTCATGAACCGCTCCATGTTCTCGGCGGTGTCCTCGAAGCAGAGGGCGTGTTGCAGTGGTGTGCCCCCGCCCAGGTAGATCCAGCCACCGGATTGTGCGGCTGCGCCGCCCCAGCCTCCGGAGCGGTCCAGTACGAGTACCTCGGCGCCGGCCCGTGCCGCTTCGATGGCGGCGCACACACCGGCGATCCCGTAACCGGCGATCACCACGTCGGCCTCGAAGTGCCAGGTGTCGACCTCTGCCGATGGGATCGGGCGACGGCTGTTGGACATGGCTCTCCTTCACGGCGGGGCGTAACCGGTTACATCAGCAACATAGGCGGATCGAGACTTTTGATGTAGCGTTTCGATCCAGAAAACGAGAACGTGTTCTAGTATGAGACCAAGGGCGGGCGCTGGGCCCGCCGGAGCGTCGGAGAAGGCGAGGAAAGATGAGCGAACAGAGCGTCAGCGCGGTGCTGGCCGAGGTGGCGGAGATGCTGCCCGCGCTCCGCGAGCGGGCCCAGGAGACGGAGGACACCCGCCGTGTTCCGGACGAGTCGATCAAGGCGCTGCAGCAGTCCGGGTTCTTCCGGCTGCTCCAGCCCAAGCGGTACGGCGGGTTCGAAGCGGACCCGGCGGATTTCTACACCGGCGTCAAGATGCTCGCCAGCGCCTGCGGGTCCACCGGCTGGGTCGCCTCGATCCTCGGTATCCATCCGTGGAACGTCGCGCTGTTCGACGATCGAGCTCAGCAGGAGGTGTGGGGAGACGATCCGGACACCCTGGTGTCCTCGTCCTACGCGCCGATGGGCCGCTCCGAGGTGGTCGAGGGGGGCTACCGGCTCACCGGCAAGTGGAGCTTCTCCTCCGGCTGCGATCACGCCACCTGGGTGCTGCTCGGCGGTCCGGCGTTCAAGGACGGCAAGCCGGTCGACTTCCTCACCTACCTCATCCCGATCAGCGACTACACCATCAACGACGTCTGGCACACCGTCGGACTGCGTGGCACCGGCAGTAACGACATCGTGGTCGAGGACGTCTTCGTACCGGACTACCGTGCGCTGAGCTTCCAGCACGTGTCCAAGTGCAAGGGGCCCGGCCAGGAGGTCAACACCAGCCCGCTGTACAAGCTGCCCTTCGGCTCGGTGCACCCGTCCACCATCACGGCGCCGATCATCGGCATGGCGCAGGGGGCTTACGACGCCCACGTCGAACACCAGCGCAAGCGCGTGCGTGCGGCCTACGCCGGTGAATCCGCCAAGGAGGATCCGTTCGCCATGGTGCGCGTCGCAGAGGCCGGCAGTGAGATCGACGCCGCCTGGCTCCAGCTGATCTCCAACATCAACGAGGAGTACGAGCTGGTCAAGGCCGGTGAGAAGATCCCGTTCAATCTGCGCCTGAAGGTCCGACGCGACCAGGTCCGCGGGACCGAGCGCGCGATCTTCGCCGTTGACCGCATGTTCGAGAACTCCGGTGGTCGGGCACTCGCCGAGGGGACCCCCATCCAGCGGTTCTGGCGCGACGCCCACGCCGGCCGGGTGCACGCCGCGAACGATCCCGAGCGGGCCTACAAGATGTTCGGCACCGGCGAGTTCGGCCTGCCTGTGATGGACGGGATGGTCTGAGCGTGACGCAGACCGACGTGGACGTTCTCAAAGAGGGGAAGTTCGCCACCACCGCAGCCGGTCTCACGCTGCACTACCACGAGGCCGGCGAACAGAACCGGGCCAACGGCACCGTCGTCCTGCTGCACGGTAGCGGTCCGGGAGTGTCCTCCTGGAGCAACTTCGGCCGGAACATCCCGGTGCTGGCGCAGCGCTTCCATGTGCTCGCCGTCGATCAGCCGGGCTTCGGCCGCTCCGACAAGCCGACCGAACACCCGCAGTACTTCGTGCACTCCGCGACGGCGCTGAACGACCTGCTCGACGTGCTCGGCGTCACCGAACGGGTCCACCTGGTGGGCAACTCGCTCGGCGGAGGCACCGCGGTGCGGTTCGCGCTGGACTTCCCGCAGCGTGCGGGCCGGCTCGTCCTGATGGGCCCGGGCGGGTTGAGCGTCAACACCTTCGCCCCGGACCCGACGGAGGGCCTGCGCACGCTGCAGAGGTTCTACGCCGCCCCGAGCAAGGAACGACTGGAGGACTTCCTCCGGATCATGGTCTTCGACCAGAAGCTGATCACACCGGAGCTGATCGACGAACGCTGCGAGCGCGCCCTCGACCCGGATGCGATCTCCGCGTTCAAGGCGATGGGCAAGTCCTTCGCCTCCGCCGACTACGAGAAGGGCATGCTCTGGCGCGACGCCTACAAGCTGCGCCAACCGGTCCTGATGGTCTGGGGGCGTGAAGACCGGGTCAACCCGCTCGACGGTGCCCTCCTGGCGCTCAAGCAGATCCCGCGCGCTCAACTGCACGTCTTCGGGCAGTGCGGGCACTGGGCGCAACTGGAGAAGTTCGACGAGTTCAACCGGCTCACGGCGGATTTCCTGGACGGTACGAAGGAGTGACGATGCCGATCAAGGCGCTCGGCTACATGCGCATCGAGGCCACCGACGTCGACGCCTGGCGCGAGTACGGACTCAAAGTGCTGGGCATGATGGAGGGTGCCCCCAGCGGCGCCGCCGCCTCGGCGGACAGCGCGAAGAACCTCTACCTGCGGATGGACGAGTTCGCAGCCCGCCTGGTGATCGTGCCGGGTGAGAAGGACCGCCTGCTGGTCTCCGGTTGGGAGGTCGCCGACGCCGCCGGTCTGGCGGAGCTGCGGGCGACGCTCACCGAGCACGGAATCGACTTCACCGAAGGCACCACCGAGGAGAAGCTCGAGCGCAGGGTCGAGGACTTCATCCGATTCCAGGACCCGTCCGGTAATACCCTCGAGGCGTTCCACGGCGCGCAGTACCTGGGCCGCCGGTTCGTCAGCCCCTACGGGCACAGGTTCGTCACCGGTGAACAGGGCCTCGGTCACGTTGTTCTGACCTGCTCCGACGATGCCGCAGCGCAGAGCTTCTACCAGGACGTGCTGGGATTCCGATTGCGCGATTCGATGCGGTTGCCGCCGCAGATCGTCGGCCGGCCGGCCGACGGTGACCCTGCCTGGTTGCGGTTCTACGGCTGCAACCCGCGTCACCACGCGCTGGCCTTCCTGCCGCTGCCGAACCCGACGGGCATCGTCCATCTCATGGTCGAGGTGGAGAACTCCGACGACGTCGGTCTGTGCCTGGACCGGGCGAACCGTAAGAAGGTGAAGATGTCGGCCACCCTGGGGCGGCACATCAACGACAAGATGCTCTCCTTCTACATGAAGACGCCGGGTGGCTTCGACATCGAATTCGGCTGCGAAGGACTCGAAGTCGAGAACGACGACTGGATCGCGCGGGAATCCACGGCGGTCAGCCTGTGGGGCCACGACTTCACCGTCGGTTTCAAGGAGCAGTGATGACGACCGCGTCGAACGCCCCCGCACCGATCGAGCCACTGGACTACCGGACCGCGATGGGGCACTTCTGCACCGGCGTCACGGTGATCACCGCGGCGGATGAGCAGGGCCCGGCCGGTTTCGCCTGCCAGTCCTTCTCGGCGCTGTCCCTCGATCCCATGCTGGTGTTGTTCTGCCCGATGAAGACCTCCGGCGCCTGGCGAACCATCGAACGGACCGGCCATTTCGCGGTCAACGTACTCGGCGAGGGACAGCAGGATGTCAGTTCGGTCTTCGGTTCCCGGCATCCGGACAAGTTCGGGGCCGTCAAATGGAAGCCCTCCACCACCGGTTCGCCGCTACTCGACGGTGTCCTGAGCTGGATCGACTGCGCTGTGGAGACCGTGCACGACGGTGGCGATCACTACATCGTGGTCGGCCGGGTACTGGAATTGAGTCCGCCGAACGCGGCTCGCCCGCTGCTGTTCTACCGCGGGCGGTACACCCAGACGGTGACCGATCCGGGGCAGGCGATTCCCCGTGCGCTGTCGCTGGACTCGTTCCTCACCTGGCCGGTCGGCGACGACTGGGTCTGATGATCCCCGCGAAGCGGCCGGGCACCCGTAGGTGCCCGGCCGCTCTTCGTGTCGGGCGGCAGCGCCCGAGAGTGTTACGAGTGGGTCAGTTCGCGGCGCGCCAGGTGATGAGCGGGATCGCCGAACAACTGCGATGACGAGTGCGCTCGTTTGAAGTACAGGTGCGCATCATGTTCCCAGGTGATGCCGATGCCGCCGTGCAGCTGGATCATCTCAGCGGCGACTGTGCTGAAGGCCTCCGAGCAGAACACCTTCGCGGCGGCCACGGCCAGTTCCCGGGTGCGCGCGCCGGCCTGGGGATCGTCGAGGGCCTCCCCGGCGGCCGCGGCCGCCGAGCGGGCGGATTCGACCAGCACGAACAGGTCCGCCATCCGGTGCTTGAGCGCCTGGAACGAACCGATGGGACGCCCGAACTGCACCCGGGAACCGGTGTATTCCACCGTCGTCGCGAGCGCCTGCCCCGCTGCGCCGGCCTGCTCCCCCGCGAGCACCGCGCAACCGACGTCCAGCCCACGTGCCAGGGCGGGGGAGGCATCGTCGAGCAGTAGCCGGGCCGGGGTGTCGTCGAAGGTGACCTCCGCGAACCGGCGGGTCGGGTCCATCGAGGGCGTGTGCCTGCGCTCGACATCGGAGCCGGTCACCAAGTACAGCCCACCTCCGGCGATCACCAACAGGTCGTCCGCGAGATCTCCGTCGAGGACCAGGCCCGTAGTCCCCGAGAGCCGCCCGCCGGAGGCGGTGACCGGGCGCTCATCGAAGGTGCGGCCCGCGAAAGCCAGCGCGGCGGTCCGCTCTCCACTCGCCAGGGCCGCCAGCAACGCGGTCTCCCGGGTGTATGCGAGCACCGTCGTGGCCAGTACCGCGGAACCCAGGAAGGGGGAGGGGACCAGGTGCCGGCCCAGTTCGGCCGCGACCACCTGGAGGGCCCGCACACCGGCACCGAGCCCGTCCTGCTCCTCCGGAACGGCCAGTGCCGCGACGCCGACCTGTTCGCACAGCACCGACCACAGCCCCCGGTCGTGGCCCTGGTCGCCGGTGATCACCGTGCGTAGTGCCTCCGGCGACCAGCGCCGCTCGATCACACTGCGGACCGCGCCCGCAAGATCGTCCAACTCCGAGCTCATCGGGCCGCCTCCCGGACTGCATCGAGCACCGTCGCTCGGTGTTCGGCCTGGGTACCCCACGCCGACTGCAGGGCGCGGACCTTGGTGATCCACAGGCCGAGGTCGTACTCCGCGGTATAGCCGATCGCGCCGTGCACCTGCAGCGCGGTCCGCGCGGCGAGGTACGCGGCATCGGCGGCCGCCACGCGTGCCGCGGCGACGTCGCGCGCGGCGTCCAGATCCACCCCGCGCGGCTCCGCGCCGGAGAGCGCGACCGCGGCGCCCTGCACCAGGGGGGCGGCCAGTTCGAGCCGGGTCGCGACATCGGCCAGCAGGTGTTTGATCGACTGGTACTCACCGATCGCCCGGCCGTACTGGGCGCGGGTCCTGGCGTAGGCGACGGTGTCGTCCAGCAGTCTGCGGCCGGCACCGAGAACCTGCGCGGCGGTCGCGAAGGTCGCCACGACCAGCGCCCGGTCCCGGTCGCCGGGGGCGCCTGCGCGGACGTCGGGCGCCTCGAACAGGCGCCGGGTCCGGTCCACGGAGCCGTGCGGCGCGGTGGTCGGCTCGCCGGTCTCGGTGACTCGGCCGTCCCGGTCCACCACCAGTCGCAGATCCGCGGCATCGGCGTCCAGCAGCAGGGGAGTCCTCGGTGCGATGGCGACGGTGCCGATCGTTCCGGCGGCCAGCGCAGGTAGGTGCGTACTGAGATCACCGGTGAGCAGCGCCGGTAGCACGGCGATCGATTCCACTGCCGGGCCCGGAACCCCGTGGTAGCCGAGCCGGTCGAAGGCGACCGCGAGATCCGCCGAATCGGCGCCGGCACCGCCGTGCTCCTCTGCGATCGCGAGTCCGGTGACGCCCAGGTCGGCCAGCGCCGACCACAGTTCGCGGCCGCGCTCGTGATCACCCTCGGCCCAGGCCCGGGCGGCCGCCGCGGTTCCGGCGTTCGCGAGCAGATCGTCGAGCGACTCCGCGAAGGCCCGGTTCTCCTGTGACGCTGCGAATCTCATCGGGCCCCTCGAGGTAGGCCGAGGAGACGCTCGGCGATCGTATTGCGCTGGATCTGGTCGGTGCCGCCGTAGATCGGGCCGGCCAGTGAGAACAGGTACCCGGCGGGCCAGCGTCCTGCGTCGGGTGCGCAGGGTCCGGTGAGCTCGGCCGACGGGCCCAGCAGGTCCAGGGCGGTCTCGTGCAGGGCGACGTCGAGGTGACTCCAGAACAGCTTGTTCACACTCGATTCCGGTCCGAGTTCGCCACCGTCCTGCAGTCGGGTGACGGTGCCGAAGGTGTACAGCTGATACGCCCGTGCACCGATCCAGGCGTCCGCCACACCCCTGGCTGCGGCACTCGCGGTGTCACCGTCCTCGCGCTCCCACAGGTCGATCAGCGCGTCGGCGGCGGACAGGAACCGTCCGGGACTGCGCAGTGAGAGGCCGCGCTCGTTGTTCGCCGTGGTCATCGCCACCCGCCAACCCTGACCCGGCTCACCGATCACGTCCGCGTCGGGTACGAAGACCTCGTCGAGGAAGATCTCGGCGAAACCCGGCTCGCCGTCGAGCTGGGGGATGGGGCGCACCGTGACACCGGGGGCGCGCAGGTCGAACATCACATATGTCAGTCCGCGATGCCGCTCGGAACCGGGTTCGCTGCGGAACAGGCCGAAGGCACCATCGGCGAACGCGGCGCGCGAGCTCCACGTCTTCTGCCCGGACAGTTTCCAGCCACCGTCCACCCGTACCGCGGTCGACCGCAGCGAGGCGATGTCGCTACCGGCCTCCGGCTCCGACCAGGCCTGTGCCCAGACCCGTTCCGAGCGGGCCATCGACGGCAGGATCCGCGCCCGCTGCTCGTCCGTGCCGTGGCTGAACAGGGTCGGGGCCAGCATGAACAGGCCGTTCTGGTTCACTCGCAGCGGAGCCCGCGCGGCGTAGTACTCCTCCTCGAAGACCACCCATTGCAGCAGCGTGGCATCGCGGCCGCCGAACTCCTTCGGCCAGGAGACCGCGGCGAAGCCCGCGTCGAAGAGCGTGGCCTCCCAGTCCCGATGCGCCTGGAAACCCTCGGGTGTGTCGAAGGAAGGCAACGGCTCAGCGGGCAAGTTCGCGGCGAGCCAGGACCGTACCTCGTCGCGGAAGGCGACGGTGGCGTCGTCGAATTCGAGGTCCACTAGCGATCCCTCCCGGCGCCGCCCGCGCCCTCGCCGGCATTGCGCGCACCCGAGGCCATCGACTTGGCGTCCTGGCCGCCCAGCGAATCGCCGCCGGACGCCTCGGCGTTGTGCGCGTGCGCGAAGTGGTGCAGCCCGAAGACCGAGTCCATTCCGGCGCGCATGCCCATCAGATCCTCGCACTGGTTGACGGCCTTCTTCGTCAGTGCCAGACCGAAACCGGGCATGTCGGCGATCCGCTCGGCGAGCGTCATCGTCTGCTCCTCGAGATCGGCGCGCGGTACGACCCGGTTGACCATCCCCCACAGCTCGGCCTGCTGTGCGGAGAAGCGGTCGCCGGTGAACAGGAACTCCTTCGCCGCGCGCGGGCCCATCATCCACGGATGCGCGAAGTATTCGACCCCCGGAATACCCATGCGTACAACGGGATCGGAGAAGAAGGCATCGTCGGAGGCGACGATCAGATCGCAGCTCCAGGCCAGCATCAGCGCACCCGCGATGCAGGCACCCTGCACCGAGGCGATCACCGGTTTCGGGATCTCCCGCCAGCGTCGGCACATGCCCAGGTACACCTCGGACTCGCGTGCGAACCGCTGGTCCCCGCCCTCGCGTCCCACGTGGTCCCACCACAGCACCGCGCGGTTCTCGAAGTGCTGATCGACGTCACGGCCGGGGGTGCCGATGTCGTGACCGGCGGAGAAGTGCTTGCCCGCGCCGGCCAGCACGATCACCTTCACCCGGGGATCCTCCACCGCGCGCACGAACGCCGCGTCGAGTGCGTAGGTCATCGCCGAGTTCTGCGCGTTGCGGTACTCGGGACGGTTCATCGTCACCACCGCGACCGGGCCGCGCAGCTGATAGGTCACCACCTCCTGCTCGTCGGGGGAGTCACTCGACTCGGAGGCGGCGGCTGTGCTGTCGGTCATCGATTCTCTCCTGCTGCAGGGGCTTCGCTCGCGCGCAGTACACGCTTGAGCACCTTTCCGGTGGCATTGCGCGGCAACTCGTCGACGAAGACCACGCTGCGGGGCACTTTGAAGTTCGCCAGGTACTGCCGGCAGTGATCGATCACCGCCTCCTCGGTCACCCGGTGACCGGGAGTGAGCACCACGAAGGCCTTCCCCACCTCCCCGAGACGAGCCTCGGGGACGCCGATCACCGCACTCTCGGAGACACCCGGGATGCGGGCGATCACCTGTTCGACCTCCGCCGGGTACACGTTGAATCCCCCGTTGGTGAACATGTCCTTGATCCGGTCGGTGATCCGCAGGTTGCCCGCTTCGTCCATCGATCCGGCGTCGCCGGTGTGGAACCATCCGTCGGCGTCGATGGCCTTGGCGGTGGCCCCGGGATCCTCGAAGTACTCGGTGATCACGTTCGGTCCGCGGACCAGGATCTCGCCGTCGCCGGCGATCCGGACCTGCATGTCCGCCACCGCCCGGCCGGAGGTGGTGGCCACCGTCTCCGGGGCGTCGTCGGCGCGGCACATGGTGACCACCGGGGCCTCGGAGAGCCCGTACGCGGTGAGCACCCGGTCGTACTGCAGCTCGCTGCGCATCCGCTCGATCAGCACCACGGGGATGGTCGCGGCGCCGGTGGTCGCCGCCCGCAGGCTGGACAGGTCGTAATTCGTGCGATCGGGGTGATCGAGCATCATCTGATGGACCGTGGGAACCCCGGGCAGGATCGAGATCCGTTCCCGCTCGACCAGTTCGAATGCTGTGACCACGTCGAAGGTCTGCGCCGGGTAGATCGCCGCACCGTGCTGCAGCGCCGCCAGGATTCCGGCCTTGTAGCCGAAGATGTGGAAGAAGGGGCTCAGGATCAGGTACCGGTCGTCGGGGCTCACCCCTACCAGGTCGGCCCAGTTCGCGGCGTTGGCCAGTGTCTGCGCGTGGGTGCTCACCGCGCCCTTGCTCCGGCCCGAGGTCCCCGAGGTGAAGAAGACGTCCGCGGGGGCGTCCGGGGTGACCGCGGCAGCGGCGGCGTCGAGGTCGGCGTCGGAGACCGAGGCGCTGCGGGACGGAACCGATTCCCACTCGGGCAGCCGGAACACCGCCGAGATCGCCTCCGGCAGAGACCCCGCGGTCTCGATCACCGCTTCCAGGCGGTCCACCCCGAGGAACGGGCCGGCGACGACGAACGCCCGCGCCCGCGTCCGTTCGAGGAGGTCCACGATCTCCGGGCCGGTGTAGCGGGTGTTCACCGGCACCAGGACGGCGCCGATGTAGGCGGCCCCGAGTGCCGCCTCGATCCACTCCTCGCTGTTCGGTGCGCACACCGCGACCCGGTCGCCGGGGCCGATGCCTTCGGCGAGCAGCGCCTTGGCGAATACACGGACCCGGTCGTGCAGGTCCGTGTAGCTGATCCGCTGCTCCCCGTCGACCACGGCGGTACGCCCCGCGAACTGCTGCGCGACGTTGCGCAGCACTGTTGCGATGGTGCGTGACATGCGCAAACCCTTCTGCCTAGCAAGTGCTTGGTAGAACACGTTACAGTGCGAGTCGAGTCTGTGTAACCTGATTCCACCAAGCAACTGCTTGGTGGTGGTGAAGGGAGAGCCGGTGACGGCGGTGAGCAGCGAGACCGACGCGGAATTCCGCGCCAGGATCCGCGATTGGCTCGAGACGAATCTCTCCGGTGAGTTCGCCGGTCTGCGTGGCGCCGGCGGCCCCGGACGCGAACACGAGTACTTCGACGAGCGCGTCGGCTGGGAGAGACACCTCGCCGCCGCGGGCTTGAACTGCATCGGCTGGCCGGCCGAGGACGGCGGTGGTGGAGCGAGCATCGCCCAGCAGGTGATCTTCCACGAGGAGTACGCCCGCGCCGGTGCACCGGCGAAGGTCTCGCACCTCGGCCAGGAACTGCTCGGGCCCACCCTCATCGCCTTCGGCACCGACGAGCAGAAGCAGCGCTTCCTGCCCGCGATCCGAGACGTCCGCGAGCTCTGGTGTCAGGGCTACTCCGAGCCGGGGGCCGGCTCCGACCTGGCGAACGTGAGCACCCAGGCGCGGCTCGAGGGTGACGAATGGGTGATCTCCGGTCAGAAGGTCTGGACCTCCCTCGCACACGTCGCCGACTGGTGCTTCGTGGTCGCCCGCACCGAACCCGGTTCGGCCCGGCACCGGGGACTGTCGTACCTACTGGTGCCGATGGACCAGCCCGGTATCGAGGTCCGTCCGATCGTGCAGCTCACCGGTACCTCGGAGTTCAACGAGGTGTTCTTCGACGGTGCCCGCACCGCGGCGGCCAACGTGGTCGGCGAACCCGGCGACGGTTGGCGCGTGGCCATGGGGACTCTCGGCTTCGAGCGCGGCGTGGCCACTCTCGGGCAGCAGATCGGATTCCGCCGCGAACTGCAGCAGCTCACCGACCTGGCCCTGGACAACGGCGCAGCGGAGCGCCCGGAGATCGCGTCGGCCCTGCGCCGCGCGTGGACCGAACTGGACGTGATGCGCGCACACGCGCTGCGCACGCTCGGATCCGCCGAGACCGGGACGGCGGAGGTCGCGAAACTGCTGTGGGCCAACTGGCACCGCAGGCTCGGCGAGATCGCGATGTCGGTGCGCGGTGCTGCAGGACTGCTCGCCGCGGGCAGCGGCCCGGCGGGCGCCGGCCTGGACGACTGGCAGCGGCTCTACCTGTTCACCCGGGCCGACACGATCTACGGCGGTTCCAACGAGATTCAGCGCAACATCATCGCCGAGCGCGTGCTCGGCCTGCCCAGAGAGGCCCGTCCATGACCGCGATTCCCGCACCCACCTATCCCACCGGCCGTGACCTGCTCTCGGACCGGGTCGTGGTGGTCACCGCCGCCGCCGGTACGGGCATCGGCTCGTCGACCGCGCGCCGTTGCCTGGAGGAGGGGGCGCGAGTGGTGATCTCCGATTGGCACGAGCGCCGCCTGGGGGAGAAGTACGACGAGCTCGCCGCTGAGTTCGGTGACCGCGTCCACGCCCTCGTCTGCGACGTCACCGACGAGCGGCAGGTCCAGGCGCTGCTCGGCGGTGCCGCAGAGCGGTTCGAGCGGATCGACGTCCTGGTCAACAACGCCGGACTCGGCGGTAGCGTCGCGGTCCAGGACATGACCGACGAACAGTGGTCGAAGGTCCTCGACGTCACCCTCACCGGCACCTTCCGTGCCACCCGTGCCGCGATCAACAGGTTCATCGCTCAGGGCGGTGGCGGAGTCATCGTCAACAACGCCTCGGTGATCGGCTGGCGCGCGCAGGCCGAGCAGGCTCATTACGCCGCCGCGAAAGCCGGTGTCATGGCGCTGACCCGGTGCGCAGCGGTCGACGCCGCTCCGCACGGAGTCCGGATCAACGCGGTCTCGCCGAGCATCGCCATGCACCCGTTCCTGGCCAAGGTGACCTCCGACGAACTGCTCGACGAGCTCTCCCGGCGCGAGGTCTTCGGCCGCGCCGCCGAACCCTGGGAGGTGGCCAACGTGATCGTCTTCCTGGCCTCCGACTACAGCTCGTACATGACCGGCGAGGTCGTGTCCGTGAGCAGTCAACATGCCTAAACCCGATCCCTCCACCGCTTCCGCACGGCGCGCGGAGGTCCTGGCCCTGAGCGCGAAACTGTTCGCCGAGAACGGTTATCGTGCTACAACGGTGCGCGATATCGCAGACGCCGCCGGCATCCTGTCCGGCAGCCTCTATCATCACTTCGACTCCAAGGAGTCGATGGTCGACGAGATCCTGCGGGCCTTCCTCGACCGGCTCTTCGGCGAGTACCGCGAAGTGCTGGCCCGCGGCGATGATCCCCGGGATCAACTGCGCGGCTGTGTGATCGCCTCCTTCCAGGCGATCGATGCCGACCCGGACGCCGTTGCGATCTACCAGGCGCAGTCGCGGACCCTCGCGCAGCAGCAGCGGTTCGCGTACATCGCCGAATTCCTCCAGGAGTTCCGCTCGATGTGGCGTGGGATCATCGAGCGCGGTATCGAATCGGGCTCCTTTCGAGCTGATCTGGACGTCGACATCACCTATCGCTTCCTCCGCGACACCGTCTGGATCGCGGTCAGTTGGTACCGGCCCGGCGGTGAACTGCCGGTGAGCGCGGTGGCCGATCAGTACCTGACGATCCTCGAACACGGGATCGTCCAGCCCTCGAAGGAGAAGTCATGACCAGTCTCGCCCCCGGTGCCTACATTCTGGACGCTGTGCGCACCCCATCCGGTAAACGCGGCGGATCGTTGTCGGCGATGCACTCCGCCGACCTCGGTGCCCACGTCCTGCGACAGTCGGTGCTGCGCTCGGGTGTCGATCCGGAACTGGTCGACGACGTGATCATGGGGTGCTGCGACACCATCGGCCCGCAGTCCGGCAACATCGCCCGCACCTCCTGGCTGGCCGCCGGCCTGCCCGAACAGGTTCCCGGGGTGACCGTCGACCGGCAGTGCGGGTCGAGCCAGCAGGCCGTGCATTTCGCTGCCCAGGCCGTGCTCTCGGGCACCTCCGAGGCGGTGGTCGCCGCCGGTGTGCAGAACATGAGTGCCGTTCCGATCAGCGCGGCCATGGTGGCCGGCCGTGAGTACGGCTTCGACGATCCCTTCTCCGGCTCGCAGGGCTGGCGCGAACGGTACGGCGATGTGGAGATCTCCCAGTTCGCCAGCGCCGACATGATCGCCACCAAGTGGGGTGTCTCCCGCGCGCGGATGGAGGAGTTCGCACTCGCCAGTCACCACCGGGCGATCGATGCCATCGACGCGGGCCGGTTCGAGGCCGAGATCGCCCCGGTCGAGGACTTCGCCACCGACGAAACTCCGCGCCGCGGAACATCACTGGAGAAGATGGCGGCTCTGGAGCCGCTGGCCGAGGGGTCGGCGGTCACCGCTGCCGTGGCCAGTCAGATCGCCGACGGCGCCGCCGCGGTCATGGTCGCCTCGGGTGATTTCGTCCAGCGGCACGGGTTGCGTCCACGGGCCCGGATCCACCACATCTCGGTGCGCGCGGCCGACCCGGTGTGGATGCTCACCGGCCCGATCCCGGCCACCCGGTACGCCCTGGAGAAGACGGGGCTCGCGGTCGGGGAGATCGACCTGTTCGAGTGCAACGAGGCGTTCGCCTCGGTGCCACTGGCCTGGATGGACGAGCTCGGGATCCCGCACGAGAAGGTCAACGTCAACGGTGGCGGCATCGCTCTGGGGCATCCGCTGGGCGCCACGGGCGCCCGGCTGATGACCACCCTGCTGCACGAGCTGGAGCGGCGCGGAGGCCGCTACGGCCTGCAGACCATGTGCGAGGGTGGCGGCACCGCCAACGTCACCATCATCGAGCGGATCTGAACGGATCAGCCTCGCAGGTCGGTGAGCTCCTCGATCCGGTTCGTCGCGTCGGCGACGATCCGGTCGATGAGTTCGGCCACCGTCGGCAGATCGTCGATGATTCCGGCCACTTGACCGGAGGCCAGGACCCCGGCATCGGTGTTTCCTTCGACCAGCCCGGCGCGCAGCAGCATCGGGGTGTTGGCCGACATCATCAATTGGCTCCAGGTGCGCTCTCCACCCTTCTTCAGCGCCAGGCCCTCGTTGATCAGACCCTTCCAGGAGACCCCGGTCAGGGCCTGGAAGCGCAGGGTGTTGCGGGCCGCGTGCGCCAGCGTCGCCACGCCGTGCGAGCGTTCCAGCGCCTCCACCAGCGCGGTCCGCAGCACCCGGTGCGGCATCCCGTCGACCTTGGTGGTGACCACGGTGTCCGTCAAACCTCGCTGCAGGTACTGCTCCTTCACCGAGTCCGGGACCCGGCTGTCCCGGGTGAGCAGGAAGCGGGTGCCCATCGCCACCCCGGACGCACCGTACGCCAGAGCGGCCGCGAGGCCCCGTCCGTCGAAGAAACCGCCGGCGGCGATCACCGGGATGTCCACCGCGTCCAGGACGGACGGCAGCAGCAAAGTGGTGGCCACACCACCGGTATGCCCGCCGCCCTCACCGCCCTGCACCACGACCGCGTCGGCGCCCCAGGAGGCGACCTTCTCCGCGTGCCGGGCCGCCCCGACCGACGGGATCACCACCAGTCCGGCGTCCTTGAGCTCGGCGATCATCTCCTTGCGGGGGGCCAGGGCGAACGAGGCCACCTTCACGCCCTCCCGGATCAGCAGATCGACCCGCTGCTGCGCATCCTCGGCATCAGCGCGCAGATTCACTCCGAAGGGCTTGTCGGTGCGCTCCTTGGTCTTGCGGATCGCCGTCGCGAGCTCGTCGTAGGTCATCGTCGCGGAGGCCAGGATGCCGAGCCCGCCCGCGTTCGCGGTGGCGGAGGTCAGGTGCGCGCCGGAGACCCAGCCCATGCCGGTCTGCACCACCGGGTGCTCGATGCCGACCAGCTCGGTCAGACGAGTTCGCAGCGTCATGCCGGAACCTCCTTGTTGCGCAGCCCTTTCGGGTCGATCACGGTGCGGATCAGGTCGAGTTCGGTCTCGGTGGGCAGGCGGGTCTGCGGCACGTCCGAGCCGGCCAGCTCGAAGCCCGTGGCCTCGCGGACCTGCTGTTCGGTCACTCCCGGATGCACCGAGAGCAGGGTCATCGCGCCGTCGTCGCCGAAGCCGAGCACCGCCAGGTCGGTGACCACCCGGTGCACGTCGTGGTACCTCGACGCGGCCGGGCCCGCCGCGCGCGCCCGGTCGTAGCCGACCCCGGAGACCACGTCCACCGATTCGACGAAGACGCGGGTGGAGTGCTTGGGGATCCAGTACGAGGTGCGGTTGTTGACCGTGTTGCCGGGGCCGCCTCGCACGCCGAGCAGTTGCCGGGTGGGTGCGCTGTGGTCACCGATCGCGGAGATGTTCTGGTTGCCGTACCGGTCGATCTGGCTGGCTCCCATGATCACGTGGCGCTGACCGTTCGGCACCACCACGTCGAGCACCTTCTTGAACGGTTGCCAGCCCTCGATCCCCGCGGACGGGCTCGCGGCGTCGGCGATCAGATAGGCCTCTCCGTCGGAGAGGACGAGGTCCGGGGCGAAGGTGAGTCGGGCCAGCCGCCCACCCAGGGCCGGGATCAGGCCCATGGGGCTGGCGGTGATCTCACCGTCGCCGCGGAACAGATCGGCGATCGCGCCCACGCAGACCTCCGCACGGGTGATGTCGGTCATTTCTTCTCCTCGGCCTGTTCGGACGCCCAGGCTGCGACCTGGGCCTGGTAGTGCGCCTCGTCGCCCGAGAGGAACCGCTGTTCGAACTCGGCCCAGGCGGCGGGATCCTTGGCGCTCGCGGCGTAGTGCCGCTGGAATCTCTCGTCCCGCTCGTGATCGGGGACGGCGGAGGTGAAGTGCGCCCCGTTGGGGGTCTCCACCACGCCGGTGACGGCGCTGCGGTTGATCAGCAGAGACTGCACGGGCCCCCCGGCGACCAGTTCCTCGGTCGGGACGATCCGTTCGCACGAGAGGTAACAGCGGTCGGCAGCGAGGGCGAAGTCGTCGTCGAAGTACGGGTCGGGACCGAGGTACTGCGCATTGCCCCGGGCATCGGCACGGTTCATGTGGATCAGCGAGGCGTCCAGCCGCAGTGCGGGCACCGCCACCAGTTCCTCACCGTCCGGATACGGGGAGACGACGGTGCGCAGGTCCGGGTTGACGTCCATCACCGACGAGCCGAGACCGGCCCGCAACGGCAGGAAGGGCAGGCGCTGGACGGCGGCCCTGAGCCCGGCGGCGAACATGCCCTCGTCCCATTCGGCGACCTCGATGGAGCCGGACTGCCTGGCGCGGGCGAAGTTCGGGTCGATCGGGACACTGTCGAGGGTGACGAATCCGAAGACGAGTTTGCGGATCCTTCCCGCCGCGGCCAGGAGGCCCACATCGGGGCCGCCGTACGAGACCACGGTGAGATCCTTGAGATCCGAACGCAGGATCTCCCGGACCAGCGCCATCGGCTTGCGGCGCGAGCCCCAGCCGCCGATGCCCAGCGTCATCCCGTCCTCGAGTTCGGCGACCACCTGTTGGGCGGTCATGATCTTGTCGGTCATCGGTTCTCCTGCTCTGTGTCCCGGGCCGCCTCGCCCACGGTGCGGCCGGTGCTGACGAATTCCCGCCGGTGCTCGTCGGAATAGCCTGCGAGGTTGAGCTCGAAGGTGAAGCCCTGCTCGAAGCGATAACTGGTGTGCACGTTCACCGGGTCGATGCCGTTGATGGCCTCCTTGGCCTTGCGGATCACCCGGGTGTCCTTCGCGGCGATCGTCCGGGCGAGCTCCTGCGCCGCCTCGTCGAGATCGGCACGCGGCACCACTCGGTACACCGAGCCGAAGTGGTGCAACTGCTGCGCCGTGACGGTGCCGGCGGTGAAGTACAGCGTGCGCATCAGGTGCTGCGGCACCAATCGCGCCAGGTGGGTCGCGGCGCCGAGCGCACCCCGGTCCACCTCGGGCAGCCCGAAGGTGGCGTCGTCGGAGGCGACCACCACGTCCGCATTGCCGACCAGCCCGATACCACCGCCGAGGCAGAAGCCGTTCACCGCGACGATCACCGGGACCTCGCAGTCGTACACCGCGGAGAAGGCGGCGGCGCAGCCCTGATTGGCGCCGATCAGCTTCTGGTATCCGCTGCCCGCGGACTGGGCGGCGTCGATCTCCTTGATGTCGACTCCGGCGTTGAAGCCGCGGCCGACCGCGCGCACCACGACGACGTGGCACGCGGGGTCCCGTCCGGCGGCGGTGATCGCCTCGGCGAGGTCGAACCAGCCCTGCACGGTGAGGGCGTTGACGGGGGGTGCATCGACGGTGATCGTGTGGATTCCGACGTCGTCGACTGTGCTTGTTATCGGTGAGGACACACCGACTCCTTCGAGGTAGACAGGTAGAACATGATCTAAACCTAGCAATTGCTTGGTACGCTACCACCGAAGTCCACTGCCCCGGAACGAAGAAGGCGGATCAGATGTCGAGCAGTACCCGATCGGACCTCGCCGGCGCGGTGGTCCTGGTGACCGGAGGGGTGCGCGGTATCGGCGCGGGCATCGCCCGCGTCTTCCTGCGTCACGGAGCCACCGTGGTGGTCTGCGCCCGGCGTGAACCGGACGGCCCGGTCGAGGCCGGCGGTGCCGTCGCCGAGTTCACCGCCGCCGACGTCCGTGACCCGGAGCAGGTCGATGCCCTGGTCTCCGGCATCGTCGAACGGCACGGCCGGCTCGACGTCCTGATCAACAATGCCGGCGGAGCGCCGTTCGCCGATGCCGCGACCGCGTCACCGAGACTGCACGAGAAAGTGGTCGGACTGAATCTACTGGCGCCGCTGTTGGTCGCGCAGCGCGCGAACTCCGCCATGCAGGCCGCCGGTGGCGGCGCGATCGTCAACGTCTCCTCCGTCAGTGCCACCCGCCCATCGCCCGGAACCGCGGCCTACGGTGCGGCCAAGGCCGGACTGGACTCGCTCACCGCGAGCCTGGCCGTCGAATGGGCTCCGGCGGTGCGGGTCAACGCACTGGATGTGGGAATGGTGCGTACCGAGGCCGCCGAGCAGCACTACGGCGACGACGCGGGGATCGCCGCGATCGGCGCCACCGTTCCGCTGGGACGGCTGGCCCACCCGGAGGAGATCGGCGAATGCGCCGCCTTCCTCGCCTCGCCACGCGCCTCGTACGTCAGCGGAGCCACGCTCCTGGTGCACGGCGGCGGTGAGCGGCCGGCCTTCCTCGCCGCCGCCAATGCCGATCACAGCCATGATTCGGACCGGAACAACAAGTAGGAGAACGCCAATGACAGGAATCGTCGACGGCCGGGTGGTCATCGTCACCGGAGCCGGCCGCGGTATCGGCCGGGCGCACGCACTGGCCTTCGCCCGCGAGGGCGCCGCCGTGGTGGTCAACGACTACGGCGTGGGCCTCGACGGTGCTGATGCATCGTCCGGACCGGCCCAGCAGGTGGTGGACGAGATCCGGGCGGCCGGGGGCCGCGCCGTCGCGAACGCCTCGGACGTCGCCGACTGGGAGGGTGCGGCCGCTCTGGTCCGTACCGCGGTCGACGAGTTCGGCCGCCTCGACGTGCTGGTGAACAATGCCGGATTCCTCCGCGACCGGATGCTGGTGAACATGTCCGAGCAGGAATGGGACGCCGTGACCCGGGTGCACCTCAAGGGGCACTTCGCGATGCTCCGGCACGCCGCCGGGTACTGGCGGGACGAGTCCAAGGCCGGCCGGCAGCCGCAGGCGCGGGTGATCAACACCAGCTCCGGAGCGGGGCTTCTGGGCAGCGTGGGGCAGGGCAATTACGCGGCTGCCAAGGCCGGCATCGCCGAGATGACGATCCAGGCGGCCGCGGAGATGGGCCGCTACGGCATCACCGTCAACGCGATCGCTCCGGCAGCGCGGACTCGCATGACCGAGGTGACCTTCGCCGACGACATGGCGGCTCCCACGGAGGGTTTCGACGCCATGGCGCCGGAGAACATCTCCCCGCTGGTGGTGTGGTTGGGGAGTGCTGAAGCGGGCGATGTCACCGGACGGGTATTCGAGGTCGAAGGCGGCAAGGTCTCGGTGGCGCAGGGATGGCGGCACGGTCCGGAGCAGGACAAGGGCGCCCGCTGGGAACCCGCCGAACTCGGCCCGGTGGTTCGCGATCTGATCCGGACGGCTCCGTCGCCGGAGCCCGTCTACGGCGCCTGACCCGGATCCGGTGATGCCGGGCCCGCACCCGCGCGGCCCCGGCATCACCGGCCGGGTGTGGAGCCGCCCGACACGTGTCGCCGGACGGTGGTCAGACCCGCACGGTCAAGCGGGAGTTCTCGGTGAAGAACTGCACCAGGTCCGCAGCAGTGGTGGCCATCGATCGTGGGGAGTAGCCGAGTTCCGTACGGGCCTTGGTGATATCCACCAGTGGCGACGCGAACAGCGGACCCAGGGCGGCCTTGGAGAGTACGTCCGAACCCAGCAAGGCGCCGATCGGCTCCAGCACCGGCATGATCGCCGCGAGTGCGCCGATCGGCACCGCGATCTGCGGCCCGGAGCGCCCGGCCGCTTGAGCGGCGAGCCGCATGGTATCGATGATCGGTGCGAATTCACCACCGAGCAGGTAGTTCTCGCCGGTGCGCCCCTTCTCCGCGGCCAGCATCACACCCTCGGCCACATCGCGTACGTCCACCAGATCGAAGCCGGCCTTGGCCACGAACGCGGGGAGCCGGCCGCGCGCGGCGGTGTGCGCGAGACGGTTCAGGCGGGAGAGGCTCGCGCCGTGATCGGCCGGGCCCCAGACGCCTGTCGGATTGCAGACGGTGGCGTCGAGACCGTCGTCGATGACTCGCCGCAGTTCCTGCTCACCAGCCCATTTGGAGCGGTCGTAGACCGGGATCTCCGGGCGTTCGGATCGCGGGGCACTCTCGTCGATCACCTGCACCAGATCCTGGTCGTAGGCGTGGATGGAACTCAGGTGCACCATCTTCGAGACACCTGCATCCAGCGCCGCGCGTGCCACGACGCGTACGCCCTCGGTGTTCAGCCGCCAGGCGACCTCGTCCTCCATCCGCAGGGTGATCATCGCGACCAGGTGGTAGACCACGTCGACGCCCTCGAGCGCCGCGCGCATCTGATCCGGTTCCAGGACGCTCGCCCGTACCCAGTGCACCCCGTCGGGGGCGTGCGGCGACGCGGTGCGGTCGATCGCGACGATCTCGTGGCCCTGCTCGGAGAGCAACTGCAGGAGGTTCCCCCCGACGAATCCGGCCGCGCCGGTCACTGCCACCCGCATCGATTCAGATCCGTTCAATGATCGTGCCGGTAGCCATCGCGCCCCCGCAGCACATCGCGATCAGGGCGGTGGAGGCGTCGCGGCGCTCGAGTTCGTGCAGCGCGGTGGTGATCAGGCGTGCACCCGTGGAACCGACCGGGTGGCCCAGGGCGATCGCGCCGCCGTTGACGTTCACCTTCGTCGGGTCGGCCCCGGTCACCTGCTGCCAGGACATCACGACCGAGGCGAAGGCTTCGTTGACCTCGAACAGGTCGATGTCGCGCAGGGCGCGGCCGGATCGCTCGAGGACTCGTTCGGTGGCGCGGATCGGACCGTCGAGGTGGTAGTACGGCTCGCCGCCGACCAATGCCTGGGAGACGATCCGGGCACGGGGCCTGAGCCCGAGCGCCTCGGCACGATCGGAGTCCATCAGCATCACCGCGGCGGCACCGTCGGAAACCTGCGACGAGGTTCCAGCGGTGTGCCGACCGTCGTCGAGCATGGGGCGCAGCCTTCCCAAACCCTCGAGGGTGCTCTCCCGGGGCCCCTGATCGCGGGAGACCTCGATGGTCTCGCCGGTGGGGGCGCCGTCGGCCATGGCGGGTGCCTTCAACGGCGCGATCTCACGGTCGAAACGACCCTCCGCCCACGCCTGTAGGGCCTTGTTCTGCGATTCGAGACCGAAGGTGTCGATCTGCTCGCGGGTCAGGCCCCGGCGTTCGGCGATCCGCTCCGCGGCGAGGAACTGGTTCGGCATGTCGATGGTCCACGACGGCGGCCGGGAGTTGCCGAGTCCCTCGGGGCGGTTGGCGCCCAGCGGTATCCGGCTCATCGATTCGACACCGCAGGACATGCCGATCGAGATGGTATCGGTGGCGATCAGTCCCGCGATCAGTCCGGTGGCCTGTTGCGCGGAGCCGCACTGCGCGTCGATGGTGGTGGCGCCGGTGGTGTCCGGCAGGCCCGCGCCCAGCCATGCCGTGCGGGTGATGTTGCCGGCCTGCTCGCCGGCCTGAGTGACGTTGCCGCCGATGATCTGCTCGACCTGAGCGGCGTCGACGCCGGTGCGCTGGAGCAGCGCGCTGACGGTGCCACCGAGGAGTTCGGCGGGGTGCAGGCCACTGAGCCAACCACCGCGTTTGCCGATGGGGCTGCGGACGGCGTCGACGATGACGGGGATTCCCATATCGATCGTTCCTCACATTCTCTGCTCCGCCGGGAGAGGTAGAGCACGTTCTCGATTGTGGCGCCTGATCGGGGGCCTGTCGAGCCCCTGGGGATGGCGCCGGGACCGGATACGTCCCAGATGAACTGCTACTGCGGCAGCGTCCTTCGCAATCTAGCTCACACGCGGACCGTCTGTGTTTCAATGAGTAGAACATGTTTCATCTACGCCCGGTGAGGCCGGGTGCAGGCGCTTGAGGAGGCGGCGTGAGCGTGCACTTCCCCGCAGGGTTCGATTTCACCAGCCCTGACCTGTGGTCGGAACGGCGGCCCGAGGCCGAGTTCGCCGAACTGCGGCGATCGGCTCCGGTCTGGTGGCAGGATATCCCGCCGGGCACCACCGGCTTCGACGACGGCGGTTTCTGGGTCGTCTCCAAGCTCGACGACATCAAGGCCATCTCCCGCAACCCCAAGCAGTTCTCGAACTGGGAGAACGGAGCAGTCGTCCGGTTCGGCCCGGAGATGGAGCGCGAGCAGATCGACGTACAGCGCATGCTCCTGCTGAACATGGATCCGCCCCAGCACACCAAGACGCGGCGCATCATCTCGCGCGGATTCACCCCGAAAGCGGTGCAGTCGCTGCACGACGCGCTGGCCGAGCGCGCTGAGAAGATCGTGCACGAGGCCCGTTCGGCCGGTGGCGGAGACTTCGTCGAGCAGGTCGCCAGTGAGTTGCCGCTGCAGGCCATCGCCGAACTGCTCGGCGTCCCGCAGGAGGACCGCAGGAAGCTCTTCGACTGGTCGAACTCGATGATGGCCTACGACGATCCCGAGTTCGAGGGCAATTACATGACCGCCATGACCGAGTTCGTGGGGTACTCGTGGAACCTCGCCGAGGAGCGTCGCGGCTGTCCGATGGACGACATCGTGACCTCGCTGGTCCAGGCCGATATCGACGGCGAGGCTCTGGGCAGCGACGAGTTCGCGTTCTTCGTGCTGCTGCTGGCCGTCGCCGGCAACGAGACCACCCGCAATGCGATCACCCACGGCATGAAGGCCTTCGTCGATCACCCCGACCAGTGGGAGATCTTCAAGGAGCAGCGTCCCCGGACGGCACCCGATGAGATCGTCCGCTGGGCCACCCCGGTCTCGGCCTTCCAGCGCACCGCCATCGAGGATCTCGAGCTCGGCGGTCAACAGATCAAGAAGGGGCAGCGGGTGGCGCTGTTCTACGCCTCCGCGAACTTCGACGAGGACGTCTTCGACGATCCGTACACCTTCGACATCCTGCGGGACCCGAACCCGCACGTCGGATTCGGTGGCTCGGGCACGCACCACTGTGTGGGCGCGAACCTGGCCCGGCTGGAGATCGACCTGATGTTCAATGCCATCGCCGACGTCATGCCCAACCTACGGGAGCTCGAGCCGCCGCAGCGGCTCCGGTCCGGCTGGCTCAACGGCATCAAGCACTGGAAAGTGGCCTACGAGTAGTCGGTTCGCCGACGACGAGAGCCCCCGGCCTGCCCGGGGGATCTGCTCGTCTCCGGATCGCCGCCCGGACCGCTGATTCGGCGATCACTGATGAGATCGCGACGCGCAGGAACGGTTCACAGAGGCTTCTCGGCGCCGACCAGCCACAGTGAGAAGTACTGCGAGCCACCGCCGTAGGCGTGGCCCAGCGCGGTTCGGGCACCGTCGACCTGGTGATCGCCGGCGCGTCCCATGACCTGTCTGGCGGCCTCGGCGAACCGGATCATGCCGGAAGCCCCGATCGGATTCGAGGACAACACTCCGCCGGAGGGATTCACCGGCAGCGTGCCCCCGATCTCGGTGCCGCCGGATTCGGTGAGCCTCCAACCCTCGCCGGCGGCCACGAAGCCGAGGTTCTCCAGCCACATCGGCTCGAACCACGAGAACGGGACGTAGATCTCGGCGGCGTCGACCTCGCGCAGCGGGTCGGTGATACCGGCATCGCGCCACAGGGCGGCCGCGGCGTCCCGACCGGCCTGCGGGCTGACGTTCTCCCGCCCGGCGTAGGCCAGTGGCTCGGTGCGCATCGCGGTGGCGAGCACCCACCCGACGCGGTTGCCGGTGGCGGCCTCGGACTGCGCTGCGGCGTGCTCGTCACCGAGCACCATCGCGCAGGCCCCGTCGGACGACGGGCAGGTCTCATCGAACCGGATCGGATCCCACAGCATCTGGGAGGCCTGCACGGACTCCAGGGTGATGTCCGGCTGGTGCAGGTGGGCCAGAGGATTCCGGGCGCCGTTGCGACGGTCCTTCACCGCGACCAGTGCACCGATGTGAGCGGGAGCGCCCGACCGACGGATGTACGAACGCACATGCGGGGCGAAGTAACCACCGGCGCCGGCGCCCACCGGGACGGTGAAAGGTACCGGTATCGACAACGCCCACATGGCGTTCGACTCGGACTGCTTCTCCCACGCCACGGTGAGCACCCGCCGGTGAACCCCGGCTTTGACCAGGCCCGCTGCGACCGCGGCGGTCGAACCGCCCACCGAGCCGGCGGTGTGCACACGCAACAGGGGCTTGCCGACGGCGCCCAGCGCATCGGCGAGGAACAACTCGGGCATCATCACGCCCTCGAACATGTCGGGTGCCTTGCCGATCACCACTGCGTCGATCTCCGTCATCGACACGGCGGCGTCGATCAGTGCGGCATCGACCGCCTCACGGATCATTCCCGCCATCGAGACGTCGGTGCGCTTGGCGCGGTGGTGCGTCTGGCCGGTTCCCAGAACGGCGGTGGGCTGCGGGCTCACGAGGCCTCCATCACGGCGATCAGGTTCTGTTGCAGAGCATGTCCACTGGTGGCGTGCGCGAGGACCCGGTCCGCCTCCTTGTTCCACACCGCGCGGGCCGCCTCGCCGATACGGGCCAGGCCCGCGGAGAACATCGGATTGCCCACCAGTGCGCCGCCCGACGGGTTGATCCGTACCGACTCGTCGAGCCCGATCGCTGTGCGCAGAATCAGCTCCTGGTGCGTGAACGGGGCGTGCAGCTCGGCGATCCGCACCCCGTCCGTGCCCGCGGCGCGGGCGGCCGCCTGGGCCGACGGTGACAGGGTGAGATCGCGCGAGCCGAGCGCAGGTGAGTCGATCCGATGTTCCAACCCGGTGATGAACGCCGGGATCTCGCGGAGCTCACGAGCGCGATCGGCGGAGGCCAGCACCACCACCGCGGCACCGTCGGTGACCGGGGCGATGTCGTGCCGGCGCAGCGGATCCGCCCACATCGGCTCGGCCAGGAGGGATTGCACGTCAACGGTGCGCGAGAACTGCGCCGTCGGATTGTCTGCCGCATCGGAGAGGCTGCGCGCCGCGACCTGCGCCATATCGGCCTGTGACCACGCACCGCTGTCGAGGCCGGCCCGGGCCTGCAGAGCCGCGACCGACACCGAATCCGGCCACAGCGGGGCGACGGTGTACGGGTCCAGTTGCATCGTCAAGGTGCGGCGCAGCGTGCCCGCCGACGATTTCCCGAAGCCGTACACGAGCGCGGTATCGACCTCGCCGGTGCGGATCTTCACCCACGCCTCGTACAACGCCCATGCGGCGTCCATCTCCACGTGCGACTCGTTGATCGGTGGTACCGCGCCGATCGAGTCGATCGCCGCGATGAACGAGAACGCCCGCCCGGCGAGATAGTCCGATGATCCCGAACACCAGAAACCGATGTCCGACTTCGTCAATCCGGTTTGGGCGAAGACCTCGGCGAACAGCGGGATCAGCAGCTCCACACCGTTGGTGGTGGTCTCGGCGCTGCGCAGTGACGGGGTCGCCGCGTAGCCGACGACGGCGACGGAGCCGTCGGGATCGGTGCAGGAACGTGCCATCACAGGTGCCTCTCGTAATCGGAGTACGGGGCGTCGGGCTCACCGGTCGGCTCGAAGTGCGAGATGTTGCCGGGACTCTCGCTCCATTCCGCACGTGGTCTCCAGGACGCCCGGACCCGCATACCCATGCGCACCTCGGACGGCTCGCAGCCGAGTACCAGGTGGAGGAAGGGGATGTCGGCACCGTCGATCAGGACGTACGCGGCCACGTACGGCGGGGTGATCCGCTGGCCCAGGAACGGAACGTTGACCACGCAGAAGGTGGTCACCACACCGGTGTCCGGCAGATCCACCTCCTCAGTGGTGGGGATGCCGTCGATCGGGCAGGCGTTGCGCGGAGGTACGTAGACGTTCCCGCAGGTGCTGCACCGCTGCCCGAGGAGCCGGCCCTGCGCCAGGGCACGCAGGTACCGGGTCTCCGGCTCGGAGGCCGAGTGCTGCAGGCTCAGCGAGACCGGGGTGGTCAGCATCGTCACCGGATCCGCCGTTGGCGCCGGCTCCGGCGGGGGCTCGGAGGGGGTGTTCGCACCTTCGCCGGGAACGAATGCCTCGATGTCTCCGATCGCTCCGCGGGTCTCGGCGGCCCACCGCGCGTGCACCCGCATCCCGGTCGCCATCTGCTCGGGACCGGAGACGTCGACGGCGTGCAGGAGGGCGGTGTCGGCACCGTCGAGCGTGATCAGGGCGTAGGCGAAGGGGCGGTCGAAGGGTTGTCCGTCCACCGGGTGCTGGTTCCATGACCAGGTGGTCACCGTGCCGGTGTCGGCGACGGGGACGATCTCCGTGAGCGCGGCGGTGGTGTCCGGATCGAACTCCAGCGGGGGTACATGCACCCGTCCGGCGCTGTCGCGGCTACCGACGACACGGCGCTCGCGCAGTCCGGTCATGAACGCGCCGAGCACCGGCCCGAGAGAACGGGTGTAGTCGAAGGACAGATTCAGCGGGGCCGAGAGGGTCTGCGGTTCTGCGCTCACCATTCGAGTGAAACATGTTCTAACTTTTTGCCGCAAGACTATCCCGGAAAGGGCGGATCCACCTACCGTGGTCAGGAGTCCGAGCCCGTCCGAGACGGGTGCCCCGCTCCGACGACGAGGTGTTCCATGGCCGACGACCTACACCGCGAGCCGCTCCCGGGTGACATCCTGCTCGGCTCGCTCGCCACGTACCCGGACCGTGTGGCGGTGCATGTCAACGGGCCCGACGGTGACCGCACCCTCACCTACGCGCAGGTGCGCGACGAGGTCAGCAGGTATGCGCAGGCCTACGCCCACTTCGGAATCGGCGCCGGCAGCAAGCTCGCCGTGCTTTCCGGCAACCGCTACGAGGTGCTGATCGCACAGTCGACGAACCTCATCACCGGTGCTCGGTTCGCCGCACTGCATCCGATGGGCTCTCTGGACGATCACGCGTACGTCCTCGCCGACGCCGGTGTCGAGACGCTGATCTACGACCCGACGCTGTACCAGCAGCGCGCCGCGGACCTGCGAGACCGCGTTCCGGGCCTGAAGAACCTGCTCTCCCTGGGGCCCACCGACGTCGGGACCGATCTCACCGCGGTCGCGGGCGGTTTCGCGCCCGCACCGCTGAGCGCCCACACCGCCGATCCGTCGTCGACCGCGAGCCTCGCGTACACCGGAGGGACCACGGGTAAGAGCAAGGGGGTGATGCTCAGTTACTCCGGAGGCGCTGCGCTCCTGCGTATCCAGCGGACCGAATGGGAATGGCCGCAGGACATCCGGTTCCTGGTCTGCGCCCCACTCAGCCACGCCGGCGGCGCCTTCTGGAATCCGACGGCCATGGCCGGCGGGTCGATGGTGGTGCTGCCCCGGTTCGAGCCGGAGGCGGTGCTCGCGGCGATCGAGAAGTACCGGATCACCGCGACCATGTTGGTGCCGACCATGATCTACGCGCTGCTCGATCATCCGCGCTTCGACCACTACGACCTCTCCAGCTTGGAGACGGTGTTCTACGGCGCTTCCTCGATCTCACCGACCCGCCTCGCCGAGGCGATCGAACGGATCGGGCCCAAGTTCTTCCAGTTCTACGGTCAGGCGGAGTGTCCGATGACCATCTCGGTGCTCCGCCGCGACGAACACGACCCGGCGAATGCCCATCGTCTCGCCAGTTGCGGCAGGCCGGTGCCGTGGGTGCGGGTCGCCCTGCTCGACGATGCCGGACGCCCCGTCGAACCCGGCGAGCCCGGGGAGATCTGCGTGCGCGGCCCCCTGGTCATGCAGGGCTACCTCAACAAGCCGGAGCAGACCGCTGAGGCCACCGAGCACGGCTGGCTGCACACCGGAGACATCGGTCGATTCGACGACGAGGGCTTCCTCTACATCGTGGACCGGAAGAAGGACATGGTGGTCAGCGGTGGTTTCAACGTCTTCCCCCGTGAGGTGGAGGATGTGATCTCCACGCACCCGTCCGTGGCCGCCGTCGCCGTGATCGGAGTGCCCGATGACAAGTGGGGCGAGGCCGTCAAAGCGGTGGTCGTTCCGCGAGCGGGTGCGGACGTCGATGTCGATGAGCTGCGCGAGCTGGTACGCGAGTGTAAGGGCGCCGTCCACACGCCGAAGACCGTCGACCTGGTGGAATCGATCCCGGTCAGCCCGCTCGGCAAACCCGACAAGAAGGCGCTGCGGGCCCGCTACGCCCCGCCCCGCAATTGAACACTGTTACGGCCGCCGAAACCGCAGGTCGCGCCGGACAGTAACAGTGTTCAATTGGGGAGTCAGCGGCCTTCGAAGACGGGGGTGCGCTTCTCGGTGAAGGCGCGGGGCCCCTCTTTGGCGTCGTGGGAGCCGAACACGGGCAGGCCGTTCTGGGCGTCGATCGTGAAGGCGTCGTCTTCGCTCATGCCTTCAGTGGCGCGCATGGTGCGCAGGACGGCCTGAACCGCGAGGGGACCGTTCGCGTTGATCGACTCGGCCAGCTCCATCGCCTTGTTCAGTGCGGTGCCGTCCGGGACCAGGTGGCCGATCAGGCCGTACTCCTTGGCCTCCGCCGCAGTGATGTGCCGGCCGGTGAGCAGCAGATCCGCCGCGACCGTATACGGAATCTGTCGCGGCAACCGCACCGCGGAACCGCCCATCGGATACAGGCTCCATCTCGCCTCGGAGACACCGAACGTCGCGCTCTGCGCCGCGACCCGGATATCGGTGCCCGCCAACAGTTCCGTACCCCCGGCGATCGCGGCACCCTCGACCGCGGCGATCAGCGGTTTACTCGGACGACGGCCCTTGATCAGTCCGGGGATGCGCGCGGGATCCCACCCGCCGCCGGACATCGCGGCACCCGGATCCGACGACGCCATGTTCTTCAGATCCGCTCCGGCGCAGAACGCACCACCGGCACCGGTGAGCACCGCGCTGCGGATCTGCGGGTCCTCATCGATCCGGTCCCAGGCGTCGGCGAGGATCTGCAGCATCTCGCCGGTGAGGGCGTTCTTGCGTTCCGGCCGGTTCATGGTGATCACCAGCGTGTGACCGCGCAGCTCGACGAGGGCGTGCGGGGCGTCTGCGGTCATGGCCAGCTCCTGAGTCCGGGGGGTGCGCGGCAGAAGAAACGGCCCGGCAATTCCGGGAATCCGCTTCCCCGGACAGTAACAGGTTCTAGTTTGTGGGGAAGTTCTTCAGGAGGACCCCATGCGCACACCTCTGTGCGAGGACCTGGGTATCGACTACCCGGTCATCGCCTTCACACCGTCCGAGCACGTCGCCGCAGCGGTCTCCCGAGCCGGTGGACTCGGCGTCCTCGGCTGCGTCCGGTTCAACGATCCGGACGAACTGGACGCCGTCCTCGACTGGATGGATGCCAACACCGGCGGCCGACCCTACGGCGTCGACGTGGTGATGCCGAACAAGGTGCCCACCGAGGGCAGCGCGGGCGATCTGGCCGAGCTGATCCCGCCCGAGCACCGCGCCTTCGTCGAACGGACGCTCCGCGAGCTCAACGTCCCGGAACTACCCGACGACGACGGATCCGGCGTCCTCGGCTGGCTCCACTCGGTGGCCCGCTCACACGTGGACGTCGCCTTGCGGCACCCGATCGCGCTGATCGCCAATGCACTCGGATCACCTCCGGCGGAGGTGATCGCCGCAGCACACGAGCGCGGGGTGAAGATCGCCGCACTCGCCGGCCGTGCCCGCCACGCCCTGGCGCACGTGGCCGGCGGTGTCGACATCGTGATCGCTCAGGGCTACGAAGCGGGCGGGCACACCGGCGAGATCGGCTCGATGGTGCTGCTGCCGGAGATCGTCGACGCCGTCGGTGACGCGGCCACCGTGGTGGCCGCGGGCGGGATCGGATCGGGACGGCAGATCGCGGCGGCCGTGGCCCTCGGGGCCGACGGTGTCTGGATGGGTTCGTACTGGCTGACCACCACCGAATACCTGGAGACCATGAGCGGCTCGCGCACCATGCAGGAGGCGCTGGTCGCAGCCTCCTCCGCCGACACGGTGCGCACCCGGATCTTCTCCGGCAAACCCGCACGCCTGCTCCGGTCCCGTTGGACGCAGGCCTGGGAGCAGCCCGGGGCACCCTCGGCGCTACCGATGCCGCTGCAGAACCTGTTGGTGGGGCAGGCGCACCGGCGGATCAGCGCCTCGGGTGATCCGTCCGTCGTGGCCATGCCGGTCGGTCAGATCGTGGGCCGGATGAACGCCGTACGCCCGGTCGCCGAGATCATGGCGGAGCTGGTCGGCGAGTTCGACGATGCCGCTGCCCGCGTCAACCTGGCACGCTGATCCCATGGGAGCGAACCAGCGGGGCCAGATCCAGATGACCGACACCGAGATCGGCGACTTCCTCCAGCGCAGCCGGACGGCGACCATCGCCACCGTCGGATCCACCGGGATCCCGCACCTGGTGGCCATGTGGTACGCCGTGATCGACGGTGACCTGTGGATCGAGACGAAGGCGAAGTCCCAGAAGGTGGTGAACCTGCGCCGCAATCCGGTGATGAGCGCCTCCGTCGAAGCGGGCCGGTCCTACGACCAGTTGCGGGGGGTGACCTTCGAGGGGGTCGCGGAGATCGCCGACGACGAGGCGACCGTGCGCGCGGTCTGCGAGCAGGTCTACCGGCGGTACTTCGGCCCGTACTCCGACGAGGCCCGGCCCGCCGTCGACGCCATGATGAACAAGCGGGTCGCGGTGCGGTTGCGGGCCGAGCGTGTTCGCAGTTGGGACCACCGCAAGCTGGGCATGCCGGCCATGCCGGTCAGTGGCAGCACCGCCGAATACCTCTGACCGGATCGCCGCGACGCCGGTGGCCGATTCCGCGGGGCAACCGTGCCCGTGCGAGGCCGTGACCTGCGGTGTCATCCTCGGACGGCGTCCGCCAGCAGTCGCAGTGTCGGTTCGTCCCGAACGCCGCTGAACAGCACCGTCGTCACCGGGGAGTCCCGCCAGAGCTCGATCCGTTCGGCGATCCGGTGCGCCGGGCCGAGTAGTGAGATCGAATCCACGAGCGCGGCCGGGACCGCGGCGACCGCGCCCGCTCGGTCTCCGGCGATGAACTTCTGCTGCACCGCCACGGCCGCGTCGGCGTAACCGAGTCGCCCGATCAGGTCCAGGTGGAAGTTCGTGGACCGGTGGCCCATACCGCCGATGTAGAAGGCGAGTGGCGCCTTGGCCCGCAGCAGCGCCTCGTCGAGATCATCGGAGACGATCACCGGAACGGTCGCGGCGATCTCGAAGTCCGCCGCACGGCCGGCGAGCGATTCACCGAAGACGGTGTCCACCTGTTGCGGGTCGATGAACAG
Source organism: Tsukamurella serpentis (assembly GCF_054780975.1). Taxonomy (NCBI): domain Bacteria; kingdom Bacillati; phylum Actinomycetota; class Actinomycetes; order Mycobacteriales; family Tsukamurellaceae; genus Tsukamurella; species Tsukamurella serpentis. The sequence goes on along the minus strand of NZ_BAAGVH010000002.1, from coordinate 995,904 downwards.
GGGCAGCCAGCCGTCGGCGATCTCGGCCGCGAGTGCCACGTTCTTCGGCCCTTCCGCACCGAGGAAGACGGGGATCCGGGGCCGCACCGGCAGGGCGATCGATGTGAGTGCCTTCCCCAGGCCCGTGCCGCCCGGCAGCGGCAGGGGGTAGTGCGGGCCGTTGCTGGTCACGGGACGTTCGCGGGCGATCACCTGACGGATGATGTCGACGTACTCGCGGGTGCGGGCCAGCGGCTTGGGGAACGGATCGCCGTACCACCCCTCGGCCACCTGCGGCCCGGACGCACCGAGGCCGAGAACCATCCGGCCTCCGGAGAGGCCGTCGATGGTGAGCGCGTGCATGGCCGTGGCCGCCGGAGTGCGAGCGGGGATCTGCGCCACCGCTGTTCCGAGCCTGATCCGGCTGGTCTGCGAGCCGTACCAGGCCAGTGTCGAGAAGGCGTCCGAGCCGTAGGCCTCGGCGGTGAACAGGTAGTCGTAACCGAGCCGGTCTGCGGCGATCGCCGTGGCGCTGTGGTCCTCCGGCCCGCGGGTCCAGTAGCCGAGGTTGAGTCCGAGTCGCAGATCATTGACCATCACTCAAATCTAGAACAGGTTCTACGAAGATGGGTTAGAGTTCGCCTATGGCTTCGCCGACGCAGACCCGCAACACGCTGCCCGCGCGTGTGACCGACGAGCTGATCTCCCGGCTCACCGCACTGGTGGTCGCGGACGGCTCCCGTGAGCGATTCACCATGACCGAGGTGTTCACCGGCGCCCCGATCGGCAGCCTGCCGCAATCGACCCCGGCCGACGTCGCCGCCGCGTTCGACACCGCGCGCCGGGCCCAGCAGCGGTGGGCTCAGCAGCCGCTGGAGGAACGGCTGGAGGTCTTCCGTCGCCTGCACGAGTTGATCCTGCAGAACAACGAACTGCTGGTGGACCTGATCCAGAGCGGGACCGGCAAGAACCGCCGGATGGCCTTCGAGGAATCCTGCGACGTGCCCATGGTGATCAGCCACTACCTCAAGACCGCACCGCGACTGCTGCGCGCACAGCGACGCGGCGGCCCGATCCCGGTACTGAGCAGCTCCGTCGAACTGCACCGGCCCAAGGGCGTGATCGGTGTGATCGCGCCGTGGAACTTCCCCTTCGCGATGGCCCTCTCGGACGCGATCCCGGCGCTCATCGCGGGCAACGGAGTAGTGCTCAAACCGGACAACAAGACCGCTCTGGCCGCGCTGTACGGCGTCGAACTGCTGCGCCGGGCCGGTGCGCCCGACGGTCTGTTCCAGGTGGTCTGTGGACAGGGGCCGGACGTCGGCCCCACTCTGATCGACGAGTCCGACTTCGTCATGTTCACCGGATCCAGCGCCACCGGCGTCACCGTCGGCGAGCGGGCCGGCCGCAACCTGATCGGCTGCAGCCTCGAACTCGGCGGTAAGAACCCGATGATCGTGCTCGACGATGCCGACCTCGACGAGGCGGTGACCTCGGCGATCTTCGCGGTCTTCGCCAACGCCGGTCAGGCGTGCATGCACATCGAGCGGATGTACGTTCACGAGCGGATCTTCGACGAGTTCTGCCGACGCTTCGTCGCCGCCGCCGGTGCGCTGAAACTCGCCGCGGGTTACGACTACGACTCCGACATGGGATCGCTGGCCTCACCGGAGCAACTGCGCCGGGTCTCCGCACAGGTCGAGGACGCCCGCGTCAAAGGGGCGACGGTGCTCTGCGGTGGGCGCGAACGCACCGACGTCGGCCCGGCCTTCTACGCACCCACGGTGCTCACCGGAGTCACCCCGGAGATGCAGATCGCCACGGTGGAGACCTTCGGGCCCGTCGTCTCGCTGTTCCGCTACCGCACCGAGGACGAGGCCATCGCCCTCGCCAACGACACCCGGTACGGACTCAACGCCAGCGTCTGGGGCAAGGATCTGCGCCGCGCAGCACGGGTGGGTGCCCGGCTGGAAGCCGGCAATGTGAACATCAACGACGGTTTCGCCGCCTCGTTCGCCAGCAAGGGCACCCCGTCCGGCGGGTGGAAGGCCTCCGGTGTGGGTGCACGGCACGGCGACGCGGGCCTGCTCAAGTACACCGACACCACGAACCTGGCCACGCTGAAGAAGCAGGTCTACGGGCTGCGGCCGGGACAGACCTACGGCCAGTACGCCCAGCAGACGGTCCAGGTGCTGCGCTGGATGCGCAAGCTGCGGATCCGCTGAACGTCACCGACGTTCCGGGAGCGGCACCGTGGCCGCGATACCGTCGGCCGCCAGCGCCCGCTTGAGCACCTTGAACGACGGTGTTCGGGGGAGCGCGTCCAGGATGCGCAGCCGGCGCGGGTGCTGCCGCGCGCTCAGATCGGTCTGCGCGGTCAGGAACGCATCGAGATCGCGCACCGACAGTCGGCTGCCCGGCGTCAGCACCACGGCCGCCACAACCTGGTCACCCACTCGATCCGGGAGCGCGTACACCGCGGCCTCCGCGATGTCGGGATGCCGGAGCAGGATCCGCTCGATCGGCGCGGTACCCAGGTTCTCGCCGTCCACCCGCAGCCAGTCGCCGGTGCGGCCGGCGAAGTGCACGAACCCCTCCTGATCGACGTAGGCGAGATCACCGGTGCGGTACACCCCGCCCGCGGACCGCTGGGCGTCGGCGACGGGGTCGTTGTAGTAACCGGAGAAGCCGCCGGTCCCGGCGGTGTTCACCAGTTCTCCGATGGCCTCCTCCGGATTGAGCAGGGCGCCGTCCGAGGCGAGCCGCGCTCGCGGGCACTCGTCGGTGGTGCCGGGGCGCCAGACGGCCACGCCGCCGGGCAGCGGTCCCAGTGCGTCGGCGGGGGTGTCCGGCGTGCGGGCGATCGCCACTCCGTTCTCCGACGATCCGTAACCGTCCTGGACGTGGCAGCCGAAACGCTGGGCGAAGGCGGCGATGTCCTCGGGGCGTCCCTCGTTGCCGTAGAGCACCCGCAGGGGATTGTCGGCGTCATCGGGGTGCGGCGGCGTGGCGAGGACGTAGGCCAGTGGCGTGCCCACGTAGTTGGCGTAGGTGGCCCCGTAGCGTCGCACGTCCGGCAGGAATCCGGTGGCCGAGAAGCGCTCCGCCAGTGCGATACCCGCTCCGGAGGCGACCGCCACCGACCATCCGGCGAGCAGGGCGTTGGAATGGAACAGCGGCATGCTGATGTAGACGGTGTCGTCGCCGGTGATCCCGAACCGCTGCGCGAGCATCAGGCCGGCGCCGCAGAACTTCCCGTGCGTGGCGCGCACCGCCTTCGGCTCGCCGCTGGTGCCCGAGGTGAACACCAGCGCCAGCAGATCGTCGGCGCTGCGCGGCACGGACGACGGTGGCGCACCGTCGTGCTGGGACACCATCCGCCGCCACGGCGCACCGTCGAGGTCGATCACCGGGACCCCTATGCACACCTCCTCCAGCGCCGCGGCGTGATGGCCCGCGGTGAGCACCAGCGCGCAATCGGAGATCGCGATGTCACGGCGCAGGCCCTCGGCGCTGCGGGTCGGATTGAGCCCCACCAGTACCGAACCGGAGAGCGCGGCGGCGCCCAGCAGCAGGGAGAACTCGGGGATGTTGTCGGCGAGCACCCCGAAGTGTGGGGGAGCGCCCTCGGGCAGCAGGTCCGACAGCGCCGACGCGCGCGCCGCCGACGCCGTGACGTGTTCGGCCCAGGTCCAGGTGGCGTCGCCGGATCTCAGGCCCGTGCCGTGGTCCTGCATGCGGGCGAGGAGGAGATCGGCGACGCTGTTCATCTCACGCGCCCAGAAAACGCGCGCACATCTCACCGATCAGGTACGACGGTGCGTTGGTGTTACCGCCCGTGATCGAGGGCATGATCGAGGCATCGGCGACCCGCAGTCCCTCGATGCCGTGCACCTTCAGTTGCGGGTCGACCACGGCCCGCTCGTCCACCCCCATCCGGCAGGTACCGACCGGGTGGTACACCGAGTGCACCCGGTTCGGGAGCTCACGGCGCAGCGCGGTCTCGTCGCGGTACGAGGCACCCGGGGTGAACTCCTCACTGACCTTTCCCCGGACCGACGGATGGTTCATCACCTCGCGGATCATCGAGATGCCCTCCATCAGTACCTCGGTGTCCTGGGGATCGGAGAGGTAGGCGGGATCGATCAGCGGGGAGTCCAGCGGATCGGTCGAGTTCAGCCGCAACTCGCCGCGGCTGCGCGGGTAGATCAGAGTGGGCAGGATGGTCAGGCCCGGCCGCGGATCGACCCGGTGCATGGTGTCGGCGTCCTGATTCGGCACCGGGTAGTTCCACGGCAGGCAGTGGATCTGCAGGTCCGGGACGTCCTTGGCGAAGGAGGTCCGCACGAAACCGACCGCGTCGAAGACCGTGTTCGCCATCCACGTACCGCCGGGCCTGCGGTACTCGTCGGCCAGCCCCTTCGCGAAGTACGCGGGGGTCCCCTTGTTGACGGCGTCCTTCATCAGGAAGGTGGTCGGCACGAACAGGTGATCGTGCAGGTTCTGGCCGACCGGCAGATCGGCCGCGACGTCGATCCCGTGCTCGCGCAGGTGCGCGGCCGGGCCGATGCCGGAGAGCATGAGGATCTGCGGGGTGCCGATCACGCCCGCGCTCACGATCACCTCGCGGTTCGCGCAGATGGTGGTGACACCCGAACCGTCGAGTACCTCCACGCCGACGGCCCGTCCGCCCTCGATCACCACCCGCTTGACGTGGGCGCCCACGTGCACTCGCAGGTTCGGCCGGTCGGCGCGCAGGTATCCCTGTGCGGAGCTGTAGCGGGTGCCACCCCTGGCGCTCTGCTGGAAGACGCTCACCCCCTCCTGGGAGGAGCCGTTGTAGTCGTCGTTGCGTGGCGCGGAGAGCGTCTCGCCGAGTGCCGTCATGTACGACTGCGTGGCGTCGGTGAGGTGCTGTTGCCGGGTGACCTCGATCGGGCCGCCCGAGCCACGGAGGTCGTCGGCGCCGCCCTCCCAGTTCTCCATCCGTTTGAAGGCGGGCAGCACACTCCCGTAATCCCAACCGGTGGCGCCCTCGGCGGCCCAGGAGTCGTAGTTGGCGCGGTTGCCGCGCACGAACAGCATGCCGTTGATCGAGCTGGAGCCGCCGAGGATCTTGCCCCGGGTCATCGGGATCCGGCGGTCGTTGGCGAACTTCTGCGGCACCGAGTACTGCTTCCACGCCACCCGCGCCTTCATCTGCGGGACGGTGTGCACCATGGTGATCATGCCGGGGACCTGCGTCATCCGGGTCTTGTCCGACCTGCCGGCCTCGAGCAGTGCGACGCCGGCGCCGGTATCGGCGAGCCGTCCGGCGACGACCGAACCGGCACTGCCGGAGCCGATCACGATGTAATCGACGGTCTCGTCCCGCGACAGCGGGGAGGTCGTGGTCTGGTACAGCTTGCGGATCATGCGGGGTTCCTTCCGGCGAGCGTCGCGCCCAGGGCGCGCAGCGAAGCAGTGGCGCCGCCGAGGGTGAACTCGGCGCGTTTGGCGGCCACGAAATAGCGGTGGACGGGATGGTCGGTATCGATGCCGACACCGCCGTGCACGTGGACGGCGGTGTGCGCCACCCGGTGCCCGGCTTCGGCGGCCCAGAACGCGGCGGTGGCGATCTCGGCGGATGCGTCCAGGCCCTCCGCTTCCCGCCAGGCCGCCTCCAGGCAGGTCAACCGGACGGCTTCGACATCGATGTAGGCGTCGGCCAGACGCTGCCGGACGGCCTGGAAGGCGCCCAGCGGTTTGCCGAACTGCTCGCGGGTGCGCGCGTAGTCGGCGGTCAGTTCCAGGGCGCGTTCGGTGATCCCGGACTGCAGCGCGCACCAGCCGATGCTCGCCAGTCGCCTCGCCCGTTCGGCGGCCCCGGCACCACTGACCAGCGCATGTGGCGGGAGGGCTGCGTGCGCCTCGACCAGGGCGGCATCGGTGCCGTCGACCACCTGCTGGGCGGTTATCGTCAGGCCCGCGGTGTTCCGGTCGACGGCGAACAGGGCCGGCCCCTGTGAGGTGCTCGCCTCGATCAGCAGGAGATCGGCGAAGGCCGCCGATGGTACGGCGGTCCGGACACCGTCGAGCTGCCACCCGGGACCGGCCTGCCGCGCGGTGAACCCGGTCGCCTCGTCACTGAGGACCACGGTCGCGGTGGCGGTGCCACGGATCAACGGCAGCAACAGTTCTTCGACCTGCGTGGGGCTGCCGTGCTCGGCGAGGATCTCGGCAGCGACCAGGATCGAGTCCAGGTACGGCGCCGGTGCGGTGACGCGGCCGAGTTCGGTGAGCACCGCGCAGTGCCCGAGCAGTCCCAGCCCGCCCCCTCCGACCGAGGCCGGAAGTGCGGCGTCGAGGACGCCGGAGCGCGCCAGCGTGGTCCAGAGCTGTTGATCGAGGCCGGAGTCGGTGGGGTGCGGTGTTCGAGCCGACCACTCCTCGGCGATCTTTCTGGCCAGACCAGCCAGATCGGTCCGGGGCTCGGGAACGGTGAAATCCATGTCTCTCCTTCGCCCGGTTCAGCGGCTGACCGGGAGCCGCAACCCGGCGCCGGCGATCAGGTCGCGTTGGATCTCGTTGGTGCCTCCGCCGAAGGTGAGGATCAGCGAGCTGCGGTGCAGTCGTTCGATCCGTCCGCGCAGTAGCGCGCCCGGTGATCCGGCGCGGACCACCGCGGCGGTGCCCAGGATCTCCATCAGCAGCCGGTAGCCCTCGGTGGCGAACTCGGTGCCGAAGACCTTGGTCGCGGAGGCGTCCGCGGGTCCGAGTTCACTGTGGTCGGCGGCCCAGGCGATCTTCCAGTTGCGCAGCTTCAAGTACTGGGCGTGCGCGTGCACCCGCGCCAGGTGGATCCGCACCCACTGCGCGTCGATCACCCGGGATCCGTCGGCGAGCCGGGTGTTCTGCGCCCACAGCCGCACCTGCCGCTCGGCGTCGAGGAGGGGTGCGGCGGAGGTCAGGGCGACCCGTTCGTGGTTGAGCTGGTTGGTGATCAGTTTCCAGCCGCCGTGCAGATCGCCGACGACGGAGGTCTTCGGTACGCGCACGTCCTGGTAGTAGGTGGCCGAGGTGCCCGGCCCGGCCACGGTATGCACCTTGGTCCAGGAGAAGCCCTCAGCGGTGGTGGGGACCAACAGGATCGAGATTCCCCGGTGCCGCTCGGCCTGTGGGTCGGTGCGGGCGGCGAGCCAGACGTAATCGGCGTACTCGATCAGCGAGGTCCACATCTTCTGGCCGTTGATCACGTAGTCGTCGCCGTCGCTGACGGCCCGGGTCCGCAGGGAGGCGAGGTCGGTACCGGCGTCGGGCTCGGAATAGCCGATGGAGAAGTGCGTGTCGCCGGCAGCGATACCGGGCAGGATCTGTGCCTTCTGCTCCGCCGTGCCGCCGGCCATGATGGCGGGCCCCACCGTGTTGACGGTCAGGAAGGGAACCGGGACACCGGCGATCGCCGCCTCGTCGGTGAAGATCAGTTGGTCGAGAGTGGGACGGGCCTGACCACCGAACTCCTTCGGCCAGCCGATCGCGAGCCATCCGTCCGCGCCGAGAGTGCGGGTGATCTCCCTGTAGACCTCACCGTCGCCGTACTCCCCGCCGGCTCCGGCCAGCGCTTCGCGACGCTCATCAGTCATGAGTTCTGCGAAGTAGCGGCGCAGGGTCGAGCGCAGCTCCTGCTGCTCCGGCGCATAGTCGATCCGCATGGCGCCACTGTAGAACAAGTTCTAGAAAAGCGGAACGGAACTGCGGACTCAGGGGTACTTTCCCTTCCAGTGGACGAGTAGTCCGCGGTGACCGGGTTCTCGATCGAAGGGTGGCGCGATGGCGCAGGACGGTGTGGCGAGTCTCGACGGCAGGGTGGCGATCGTCACCGGCGCCGGAGCCGGACTGGGCCGGGCCGAGGCGCTGGCGCTGGCCCGGGACGGCGCCGCAGTGGTGCTCGGAGACGTCTCACCCGCCGCCGAGGAGGTCGCCGAGCTGATCCGCGCCGACGGAGGCCGTGCCGAACTCGTGCTCGGCGACTCCGGCGACCGGGAGACCGCCGACGCCCTGATGGCGGCGGCGCAGTCCCTGGGCGGCCTGCACGTCGTGGTCAACAACGCCGGATTCTGCCGCGACAAGATGATCTTCTCGATGTCCGACGAGGAGTTCGACTCGGTGGTCCGGGTGCACCTGCGCGGGCACTTCCTGCTCTCCCGCAACGCCTCCGCCTATTGGCGCGGCGCCGCCAAGTCCACCGGTCAGCAAGTGTACGGGCGGGTCGTCAACACCTCGTCCGAGGCCTTCCTTTTCGGCTCGGTCGGGCAGCCCAATTACGCTGCGGCGAAGGCCGGTATCGCGGCTCTGACCATCGCCACCGCCCGCGGGCTCGGCCGGTACGGCGTCCGCGCCAATGCCATCTGCCCACGAGCGCGCACCGCGATGACCGAGGGCGTCTTCGGGGACGCACCGGCCGGCGCCGTCGACCCGCTGTCGGTGGATCACGTGGCCCGGTTCGTGCGGTTCCTCGCCGGTCCCGAGGCGGAGAAGATCAACGGGCAGGTCTTCGTGGTGCACGGCGGCATGGTCGCCCTCATGGCTCCGCCGACCCTCGAGCGTCGTTTCGACGCAGCGGGCGGGCAGTGGGACCAGGAAGGTCTGGCCGCCTCGGTCGGCGGCTACTTCGCGGACCGGGACGACGCGATGTTCGTCGCGCAGCAATTGGAATGACACCGTAGGGAGTTACAGGCATGGCACGACTGCACGGAAAACGGGTACTGGTCACCGGGGCGGCGCGAGGGCAGGGCGCGGCGGTGGCCCGCCGGTTCGTCGCCGAGGGAGCGAAGGTTCTCATCGCCGACGTCCTGGACGAGCAGGGTCGGGCCCTGGCCGACGAACTCGGCGACGCGGCGCGGTACCAGCACCTCGACGTGACCGCGGAGGACGACTGGACCGTCGCGATCGAGCAGATGCAGGAGAGCTTCAGCGGCCTCGACGTGCTGGTCAACAATGCCGGCGTGCTGTTCTTCTCGGCCCTGGAACAGACCTCACTCGCCGACTACGAACGGGTCGTCCGGATCAACCAGTTCGGGTGCTTCCTCGGTATGCGCGCCGCTGTCGAGCCGATGAAGGCCGCAGGCGGCGGATCCATCGTGAACACCTCGTCGATCGAGGGACTCGGCGGAATGCCCTATCTGGCCGCCTACACCGCCAGCAAGTTCGCCATCCGCGGAATGACCAAGTCGGCGGCGATGGAGCTGGGGCAGTACGGAATCCGGGTGAACTCGGTGCACCCCGGCATGATCGACACCGCCATGGTGGCCGAGGCGCTCGGCGGTAACGAGCCGCCCACCGAATGGCTCAAGCAGCGACTGCCGATCGGACGGCAGGGCAGCGCCGACGAGATCGCGTCCATGATCCTGTTCGTGGCCTCCGACGAGAGCAGCTACAGCACCGGAGCGGAGTTCGTGGCCGACGGTGGCGCCACGGCCACCCACGCGCTCAAGCTCTGAACGCGCTCAGGTGGCGGCGTCGAGGTGGCCGGTACCCGCACGGGTGCGGGACAGGCTGAGTGCGGCGGCCCGCACCGCCGGGGCCACCCGCTCGGGCCGTAGGCGATTACTCCACCCGGTCACCGAGACCGCCGCCAACGGCGCACCGTCGGCATCGAGGATCGGGCAGGCCACACACACCGTGCCGTCACCGGACTCCTCCCGTTCGTAGGCCACACCCTCGGTGCGGATCCGCTGGAGCTGGCGCCGAAGTATCGCCGGCGAGGTGATGGTGCGGGCGCTAAGCCGGGGCAGCCCGGCGGCGATCACCGCCTCGACGGCGGCCTCGTCGGCGTGCGCCAGAATCGCCTTCCCGACGCCGGTCGCGTGAGCCGGCATCCGCCCGCCGACCCGGGACGGGAGGTTCGGTGCGTCGGGGCCGGGCAGCACCTCGAAGTAGATCACCTCCGTACCCTCCAATCGCGCAAGGTGGACGGTGTTGCGGGTCGCCGAGCGCAGGTCGGCGAGCAGTGGCCGGGCCGCATCGACCAGATCCTGGTGACCGGTGGCCAACTGCCCGATCTCGAACAGTCGCAGCCCCAATCGCAGACCGGCGCCGGCGCGTTCGAGCAGCCCGGCGGACACCATGTGTCCGGTGAGCCGGTGCACCGTGGACTTGGGCAGTGCGGTGCGCCGCGCGAGCTCGGAGACCCCGAGAGCGCCGTCCGCCGGGCCGAAGGCGGAGAGCAATTCCGTGATGCGGGCAACGGTCACGCCGTCGTTCCGCTGAGCGGGACACATGTGTTGAGTGTCCGGCATCGGCGGCCGCATCGTGGTCGGTATGACGGAGAAGGTGACCGCGGCCATCGTGGGCCCGGGCAACATCGGAACGGATCTGCTGGCGAAACTGCAGCGCAGCGAGCGGATCGAGGTGCGCTACATGGTGGGCGTGGACCCGGAATCGGACGGCCTCAAACGGGCCGCCGCCCAGGGTGTGCAGACCTCCGCCGAGGGAGTGGACTGGCTGCTGGCGCAGCCCCGGCCGCCGCAGATCGTCTTCGAGGCCACCTCGGCGAAGGCGCACCGCGCGAACGCACCCCGCTACGCAGAGGCCGGCATCGTCGCGGTGGACCTCACCCCTGCGGCGATCGGACCACTGGCCTGCCCGGTGGTGAACCTGCAGTCCCAGCTCGACGCCCCCAACGTCAACATGATCACCTGCGGTGGACAGGCCACCATCCCGATCGTGCACGCCGTCAGCCGGGTCACCCCGGTCAGTTACGCCGAGATCGTGGCCTCGGTCTCGTCCCGCTCCGCCGGACCGGGGACCCGTGCCAACATCGACGAGTTCACCGAGACCACCGCCCGCGCCATCGAGGAGGTCGGTGGTGCCGCCCGCGGTAAGGCGATCATCATCATCAACCCGGTCGAGCCGCCGATGATCATGCGCGACACCGTGTTCTGCGCGATCGACCCCGACGCCGACCGGGACGCCGTCACCGCGTCGATCGAGAAGATGGTGGCGGACGTGCAGGTCTACGTGCCGGGCTACACGCTCACCGCGCCGCCGCAGTACGACGAGCCGCGTCCCGGCTGGGAGGGCAAGGCCCGCGTGGCCGTCTTCCTGGAGGTCGCGGGCAACGGTGACTACCTGCCCACCTACGCGGGCAACCTAGACATCATGACGGCGGCCGCAGCACAGGCCGGCGAGCTGCTGGCGCAGCGAATCCTGGATGGAGTGAAGGCATGACCGGTATCAACGGCGATCTGTGGAGCGATCCGAATCGGGACGTGCGCATCGTCGACACCTCCCTGCGCGACGGCAGTCACGCGATGGCGCATCAGTTCACCGAGAAGAACGTGCGCGATACCGTCCGTGCGCTGGACGACGCCGGTGTCTCGCTGATCGAGGTCACCCACGGCGACGGGTTGGGCGGATCCACCTTCAACTACGGCTTCTCCCTGGTCGACGAGCGCAAGCTGATCGCCGCCGCCGTGGACGAGGCGCAACAGGCGAAGATCGCGGTGCTGATGCTCCCCGGTCTCGGCACCGTCGAGGACATCCGGGTGGCGGCCGATCTCGGCGCCGGTGTGCTGCGCATCGCCACCCACTGCACCGAGGCCGACGTGTCCATCCAGCACTTCGGCGCGGCCCGCGAGTTGGGCCTGGAGACCGTGGGTTTCCTCATGCTCTCGCACATGTCCACTCCGCAGGCGCTGGCGAAGCAGGCGCGGATCATGGCCGATGCCGGCTGCCAGTGCGTGTACGTGGTGGACTCGGCCGGTGCGCTGATCCTGGAGGACGCCGGCGAGCGGGTCGAAGCGCTGGTGGCCGAACTGGGGGAGGACGCGCAGGTGGGCTACCACGGGCACCAGAACCTCAGCTTCGGCGTGGCCAACTCGGTGCTGGCGTACCGCGCCGGTGCGCGGCAGATCGACGGCTCGTTGCTGGCGCTCGGCGCCGGTGCCGGCAATTCGCCGACCGAGATCCTGGCGGCGACCTTCGAGCGCCTGGGCGTGCGCACCGGTACCGACAAGGACGCGTTGATGGCCGCGGCCGAGGACGTGGTCAAGCCGTACACCACCCGCCTGCCGGTGATGGACCGCAGCTCGATCGTGCAGGGCTACGCGGGTGTGTACTCCAGCTTTCTGCTACACGCCGAACGCGCGGCCCAGCGGTACGGGGTCGCCGCGCACGAGATCCTCTACGAGTGCGGTCGCCGAGGTTACGTCGGCGGCCAGGAGGACATGATCATCGCGATCGCCGTCGAGATGGCTGCCGAGAAGGCCTGATCGACGACCGGTGCACCCCGCCTCGCCGGCGGTGGGGTGCACCGGTGCGTTCAGTCCTCGATGCGGATGGCCTGGGTGGGGCACTGGCTGACCGCGTACTCGATGTCCTCGCGGTCGGCGTCGGTGAGCCCTTCCGAACTCGCCTCGGCGAAGCCTTCGTCGTTGACCTCGAAGACATCGGGGCGGATGCCCTCGCAGACGCCGAAACCGGTGCAGGCGTCGCCGATGATGATCTTCATGTCGTATCTCCGTTCGGTGATCAGGGGGCGAGGACGGCGGTGACCGACCCGAGCGGACCCATGTCCGCGACGATGGTGTCGCCGGCGCGCACCGGTTCGGCTCGGGTCATGGATCCCGGTAGCACCACGTGGCCGGGTTCGAGCGAGGTGCCGAGCGGACCGACGGTGTTCGCCAGCCACACCAGGGCGTTGATCGGGGAGCCGAGAACCGCGCCGCCGGCGCCGGTTCCCACCTGCTCGCCGCTGATCCGGAAGGTGCAGCCCACCGTGCGCAGGTCGAGGGCGTCGATCCGGGTGGGCCGGCTGCCCAGCACGACTCCGCCGGAGGAGGCGTTGTCGGCGACGGTGTCCACGATGGAGATGTTCCAGTCGCGGATCCGGGAATCGACCACCTCGAGTGCGGGAACCACGTAATCGACGGCCCGGATGGCCTCCGCCACGGTGACACCGGGACCGCGCAGTTCGCGACCGAGGATGAAGGCGATCTCGGGCTCGATCCGCGGCTGCATCCAGGAGGAGGAGTCGATCGGCAGGTGTTCGAGGTGGAACATCGACGCGGTCAGGTGTCCGAAGTCGGGCTCGAAGACGTTCATCTGCCGCTGCATGGCCAACGACGCCAACCCCACCTTGTGGCCCTTGACCAGGTCACCGTCGGACTCCCAGCGACGCACCTGCTGCTGCTGGATCCGGTAGGCGTCGGTGATCGTGGCGTCAGGGAACATGCCGATGATCGGATCGATCGGGGTGCCACTGGCGTACGCACCGAGCAGCGCGTCCGCGGCGGCGGAGACAGCGGATTCGTCCATGCCGCCAATGGTAGAACAGGTTCCACTTCCGCGAGGCGGATCCTGCCGCTCCGTCCGCGTCAGGATCGGGGCAACCCCAACAGGTGCTCGGCGGCCACATTGCGCAGGATCTGCGAGGTGCCGCCGGCGATCGACAGGCAGCGGGACAGGAGGAACTCGTACCGGTCATCGGCCGGGTCCTCCGGTGCGGCGAGGGCACCGTCGGGACCCAGGCGCCGCAGGCAGGCCTCCGCGACCGCCTGACGGTGCTGCACCCCCACCAGTTTGCGCACGCTCGACGCCGGACCGGGGTCCTGCCCACCGACACTGGCGATCACCGCGCGCAGATCCAGCAGTGAACACGATGCGGCCTCGGTGATCAGCGCACCGAGCAGGTCGGGGTCGGGCGCCGGTCCGGGATCGGTCAGCAGCGACTCCAATCGCGCGCCCAGCCCGGATCCGCTCATCGCGACCCGCTCGTTGGCGAGTGTGGTGCGGGCCAGACGCCAGCCGCCGCCCAACTCCCCGACCACGCAGTCGTCGGGGACGAAGACGTCGGCCAGGAAGACCTCGTTGAACCGCACATCGCCGGTGATCTCCCGCAGTGGACGCACATCGAGACCGTCCGAGCGCATGTCCACCAGGAAGTAGGTGATCCCCTTGTGCTTCGGGGCGTCCGGATCGGTCCGGGCCAGACAGATCGCCCAATCGGCCCGATGCGCCAGCGAGGTCCACACCTTCTGACCGGTGAGTGACCAACCGCCCTCGACCCGAACCGCCCTGGTGCGCAACGACGCCAGATCCGAACCCGCCTCCGGCTCACTGAACAACTGGCACCACGTGATCTCCCCACGCAAGGTGGGCCAGACGAATCGTTCCGCCTGCTCGGCGGTGCCGTGCTCGACGATGGTCGGCGCCGCCCACGCCCCGATCACCAGCGACGGCCGCTCGACTCCCGCGGCCTCCAGGGCGGTGTCAAGAACCAATTGCTCAGCCGGTCCCGCACCCCGGCCGTAGGGCGGATTCCAGTGCGGCACCAGCAGGCCCGACTCAGCGAGCGCGTTCCGGCGCTGCTCCTCCGGAAGCGCGGCGATGGCCTGCGCCTCGGCGGCCGCGGCGCTGTGGTCACCGTCGACCCGGTAGTCCAGGCTGCGCCGGACCCCGGAACGGGCCAACTCCGTGACCCGGGCACGCCAGGGCGGGGTGTCGCCGAGCAACTGCCGCAACGCGACGGCGCGACGCAGGTACATATGCGCATCGTGCTCGAAGGTGAAACCGATCCCGCCGAGCACCTGGATGGCGTCCTTGGCGTTGTCGACGGCCGCGTCGAGGGCACCGGCTGCGGCGGCAGCGGCCGCCAGGTGATGCTCCGGGCCGCTGCCGAGCGAGCGTGCCGCGTCCCAGGCCAGCGCCGCGGACTGCTCCGCGCGGCAGAGCATCTCGGCGGCGATCTGCTTGATCGCCTGGAAGGAGCCGATGGGCTTGCCGAACTGCACCCGGATCTTCGCGTACTCGGCGGCGGTCGCCAGTGCCCACCCCGCGATCCCCGCCGCCTCCGCCGCGGCGAAGGTCGCCAGTGCCGCGCCGGCGTCCTCGGCGGTCAGGCCGGTCACGACGGTGTCCGCGCCGAATTCCGGATCGGTGAGTCGGACGCGGGCCAGTGGGCGGGTCGGGTCCAGGGCCTCCACCGGTTCGACCCGCACCCCGGGATGACCCGGTGGAAGCAGATGCCAGCTGCCGGAGGCCGATTCCGCCAACAGATGCGAATCCGGGGTGGCATCGGGGACCAGTGAACCGTCGCCGCCGATCACGATGGCCGCGCACGCCTCGCCCGCGGCGATCGCCGCGCGCTCCGGGGCCAGCCGGTCCGACTCGCCGAGCAGGCTCTCCAACAGGGCCGCCACTGCGACGGTGCCCGAGACCGGTCCGGGGACCAGCACCGAGGTCGCGGCCTCGACCGCAGCCGCGGCGTCGTCGGCGCCGCCCCCCATTCCCCCGTGCGCCTCGCTCAGGGTGATCCCGAAGACGCCGATGTCGGCCAGCCCGCGCCACATCTTCTCCGCAGCACCGGCATCGCCGCTGCGGACCGCGTCGACAGGACGCGCACGCTCGGCCCACCCACGGATCGTCTCCGCGAGCGTGAGCTGGACATTGGTCAGGGCGAGGGGCACGGTTCTCCTTCGGTCTGCGCGTCAGCGCGGTACGGCGGTGGAGCTCGACGGTGCTCCGGCGGCTCCGCTCGGCGCGGTGGCCGGACGGGACGACGGAGGAGCCGAACGCGTGGGCGCAGCGGCCGATGGCGCCGCTGAGGGACGCGGCGGCGCACCGGATTCGGGTGCGAGCCGCATCGTGACACCGCCGTTGCGGCTGCGCACCGCGGTCAGTGCGGTATCGAGCAACTGGCCGGCGTCGATCGTCGACAACGGCGCGGCGATCGCCCGTACCGAGGGCAGGACCAGCTCGGAGAGGTACTGCACGCTGGGGGCGGAGTCGTCCTCGAATTTCTGGATCACCTTGAACAGCTCCAGGACACCGTCCTTGATCACGTCCGGGTAGTTCGCCTCCTTGATGTAGAGCACGGTGGCCGGGGCCATTTCGCCGTAGCCCCAGCCGAAGGTCCGCAGCGGCCGGTCCAGGCTCAGCAGCAGCGCGCCCACATCGCTCGCGCGGGGGGTGATGGAGTTGAACGAGCCCAGCAGATCCCCGATGTCGGGCAGCTGTCGCAGGATCGAGGTGGCCGCCAGTACCGCACCCGAATCGATGGTGACCGGCGTCTGCTCATCCCGGGGGAGGGCCTCGTCGGCCTGCTTGAGCAGCCGCTGCACCACCGACGGGTCCAACTGCTTCATCAAACGGGACAGCGAACTCGACAGCGCGCCCACTGTGGAGTCGGCGGTATCGACGATCCCGGCCAGGCGTGCGCCGTCGCGCAGCGGCTCACCGTCGCCCTTCTCGATGGTCAGGTAGGTTTCGCCGAGGCCGGAGAGGTTCTGCACCCGGACCTTCGCATCGGAGGTGATCGTGGTGTTGGGGGAGTAACCGATCTCGATCTCCACCCGCTGCGCATCGGTGCTCAGTGAGCGGACGGTACCGACCTCGACACCCCGGTCGAGTACCCGCGAGCCCTCCATCAGCCCGTTCGCATCGGTGAGCGCGATGAACGCGGTGCGTTCACCGGACGGGCCGAGCCAGCGCACGCCCTGTTGCCCGAGCAGCAGCATCGGGATCACGACCAGAGCGATCAGTCCCAGAGTGGAGGCGATCGTCGAGCGGCTCATCGTGCACCTCCGATCAGTCGCAGCACCTTGATCGCCCCCTCGGAGAGGTCCTGTCCCTGAGGGTCGGTGACCGAATCGACCTTCACAGTGGGCTTCTTCAAGAACGGGACCAGATTCTTGTTCACCAGGATCGATCCGCCGTGGATCGCACTGCCGAGCGCCACCATGTCGGCGGTGAGCAACTCGAACAGGTCGGAGGACGAGTTCATCAGCGGGATCAGCCAGGACCCCTGCTGCAGCATCCCGCCCACCGCGGGCAGCAGGACGCCGATGTTCGACATCAGCTTGCCCTGGTTCTTCCAGTACTTCATGTTGTGCGGGCTCAGGGTGAACCTGAAGTTGGCTTCCTGCTTGGCGATCCGGTCCGCCATCGAGGTCGCCGAGTCCAGCAGCCGGTTGACCTCCGCGGTGGCCGAGCCCAGCCCGGTCACGTCCCGGCTGAGCTGCTGGGAGAGCTTGTCGAACTGCGGGCGGTCCTTCGGCAGGGCGGTGTTGAGCCGGGTGATGGTGCGGCTGACGTCCTGCACCGAGCCGCTGCCGAAGTAGTCGGCGAGGATGGTCAGCGTGCTCTCCACCGAGCGCGGCGGACTGGTCTGGGTCAGTGGCAGGGTCGCGCCGGCGCGGAGCGGCGCGCCGCTTCCGGAGGTGCCCTCGGGCATCTCGAGCCGCACGTACGCCTCACCGAGCAGGGTGTCCTGCAGCACCGAGGCGTGGATCTCCGAGGGCAGCGTGGTCGCCCGATCCACGCGTGCGGTCACCGTCGCCGCCTGTTCACCGAGCTCGACGGCCTTGACCCGGCCCACGGTCAGTCCGCCGAGAGCCAGGCGGGAGCCGATCGGGAGGTTGAGCACGTCGGCGAACTGCATCTTGATGTCGTACTGATCGGATCCGCCGAGCGGATTGCGCATGTCCATGTTCGCCGGGCTGACCGAACAGCCCGCGAGCACGACGGTGGCGCCGGCCGCGAGTACGCTCGCGGCCCGGCGGGGGAGCCATCCGGCGATCGGGCGCTTCATCATCGGCCTCCTGGTCCGAGCGGCAACGCGAGCAGGTCGACGGTGGCTGCCTGCGCCGCGCCGGCGACCACCGCGCAACTTCCCGGGGCCTGCGCATTGATCCGGGCGCACAGCCCCGCCGGGTCCGCGGTGGCGACGGTGGTCACAGGTACCCCGGACACCGACGTCGGTGGAGCACCGCCGCCGCGCGGGAGGTACGGCGCGACCATCGAGCCGAACACCGGCAGCACCCGGGCCAGCTCGGGGGTGGACCGCACTCCGGTCGCCGCGAGGCGGACCGCGTCGGCGGCCGCCACACCGCCCGGCCGCAGGATGTGCCCGTAGCGGCGCATGATGTCGTCGCCGGCCAGGAAGAACGTCGGCAGGGTCTCGTAGATGTCCTTCACCGCAAGGAAGGTGACGCTGCCGTACTGGTCGAGGACGTTACCCACGTGCCGCAGAACCAGCATCAGCTCGCCCCATTGCGCATCGAAGTCCTGCATCATCGGCCGGATGTTGGAGACCACCGTCGTCACATCGCCGAGGAAGCCGGCGGGATCGCTGAGCAGTGTGGACAGATTGTTCAGCGAGCGGGACGCGCGCGGCGGCACGGACGGCCCCACCTGGGTGTCGAGTGTGGTGAGCAGCTTGCCCAGATCGGCGGAGGCGCCGCCCTCGGTCACCGAGTTCACCAGCTCGGTGGCGGCGGCGGTCGTCTCCGAGATCGACTTCGGGGTGGCGGTCCGGTCCCGGCTGATGCAGTTCCCGGAGCTGAGCGTGGGCCCGGACGAGTAGTTGCCCACCAGCTCCAGCGTGCGATCGGCGAGGATCGAGGTGCTGCGGGTGACCGCCTTCACCGATGCGGGCAGGGTGCGGCCGGCGACCTCGAAGGTGACCTTCACCCCGTCGCCACTGGGCTCGACCTTGCGCACCGAGCCGATCTTGACGCCCATCTGAGTGACGTCGTTGTCCGGGTACAGGCCGATCCCGTCGGCCAGGTACGCGCACTGCGTGGACGCGGCCGCGGCACCGCCCACGGCCGGTGGCAGAGCCGGCGCGATCACCGCGGCCGCGAGCGCGAGCATCGAGATCCTCGTGGGGCGGCGCATCAGCAGCTCGCCGTCGCCGTCGGGAAGCACAGGCCACTGGCCAGAACCGTGTTCGCGGGCATGGGCTTTCCCTTCTTCTCCAGTGATGCCTGCATCGCCCCGATCGCCTTCTGCAGTTCGGCGATCATGGCCGGGATGGTCACGTTCGCCGTGCTGAGAGCGGCCTCGAGCTTGGCGAAGGTGGCACCGACCGGCTCGCGGTACTTCCAATACAGTTCGAGGAAGGGCTTGATCTTCCCGAACATTCCGGCCAGGCCCACGTACGCGACGCCGAAGTTCGCGGCGGTCTGATCCAGCGTGACGATGGTCAGTGAGGCCTTGCGGATCATGGTCATGATCGCCTCGCGCTGCTGGTTGAAATCGGCGGCGTACTGGGTGCTGATGTTGACGATCCGGCCCACCTGATCGCGCTGCTCGGTGAGCTGCCCGATGAGGGAGTTCACACCCTTGACCACGTTGTCGATCGAGCCAGGGTTGGCATCGAGCCCGGTGCTGAGTGCCTTGATGGACGAGGCCAGTTGGGTCCGGTCGATCGGGGTGATCTTCTCCGGGGCGTCCTGCAGCAGGTCACCGATGGTGTACGGCAGGCTCACCCGGGCACGGGGGATCTGCTTGTCCCCGAGCGGGGCCCGGCCCGCTGAGTTCACCGCCACATAGAACCCGCCGGCCACGGTGAGCATGCGCACCGCCACCGAGGCCTGATCTCCGACGAAGACCGAGTCGTCGATCCGGGCGGTCACCTTCACCTGCTCCTTCTCCAGATCCACAGAGGAGATCGATCCGATCCGCACACCCGACGCGCGGACCTCCACACCGGGTTTGAGCAGAGCGGCGTCCTGGGTGACGAAGGTCAGTTCCTTCTGCCCCGGAGGACGCATGTACAGGTAGGTCAGTCCCGCGGTGATCAGTAGTGCGACCGCCACTGCGAGTGCACCCAGTTTGGTGCTGCGGGAGATCAGTGTGCGCCACGGCGGACGTCCGGTGAAGATCATTTCAGGCACACCGTCACATTCGTTCCGCCGAGCAGGACGTTCGTCGAATTCGGCAGCTGCGCATCACCCTGGGTGCACGTCTTGGGGGGCGCGCCCAGCAGGGCGGCGACGCCGGTGAACAGACCCGGCAGTTTGCTCATCGCCTCGACCGCGGCACCCGGATCCTTGATCGCGGTGAACATCAGCTTCTCCACGTCGAGATCCTTGGACAGCCCCATGGCGGAGAGCACTCGGTTTGTGGCGGCGCCGAAACCGGGACCGTAGACGGCGGTCCGGGTGAACTCGTCGATGTTCTGTTGAACCTTGGTCAGGAGCAGGTCGAAGTTCAAGATGAACTCAACCACCTGTGGGGAGTAGCCGTTGATCATGTTCGCCACCCGGGTGACGTTGTCGACCAGTGTCTTGATCACCGCCTGACGGTCCGCGACGTTCGCGGTGATCCTGTCGATCGCGCCGAAGGTCTGCGTCGCGGTGGTGTCGTCACCCTGCAGCAGTCCCAACAGGTTCCGGGTCAGTTCGTTGACGTCCTCGGGGCTGAGGGTGCGCAGCACCGGGGCGAGTCCGTTGAACAGAGTGGTGATGTCGAACGAGGGGGTGGTGCGAGCGAGGGGGACAGATCCGGTCGGGGTGCCGCCCGCGGACGTGCCCGGTTCGATCTCGATGAAGCGCTCACCGGTGAGGTTGCGGTACTTGACCGCCAGCCGGGTGGTGGAGGTGACCCGGTGCTCGTTCTGCGCGGTGAACCCGACCACCGCCACGTTGCCGCCGTCGCCGCCGCGGACTCCGACGGAGGTGACCTTGCCGATCAGCACGCCGCGCAGTCGCACGTCGCTCCCCACTCGCAGACCGGAGGCATCGGAGAGGGAGGCCTCGTACTCGCGGGTCTCGCCGCTCGCCGGATTGCGCAGCGCGGCGAAGATGCCGGAGGCGATGACCACGGTGATCAGCAGGGCGATGGCCAGCGTGATCGTGGCGCGGGTGTTCTTGCCGCGCATCAGCGTCCTCCCTCGATGACCGACGCCGCGGCCGGGAAGCGATCGACGATGACGTTCATGCGCAACGCATTGCCTTCCGGAAGGGAGATGAAGGAGCTGTTGAGGCCGTTGATCAACGGGACCACCTGACGCGGGATGCTGACGGTGCGCATCACCTTGGTGGTGCTGTCCATGACCACCCGCAGCAGAACGGTCCCGGGCTTGAACTCGGCCTCGTGCGAGCCGAACATGTCCGCCAGCGGGGTGAAGAAGCCGGTGCCGAGCAGGGTGGTGGTGGCGTCGATCCGCTCGTAGTTGTTGACCGTGTAGTCGAACGAACCGGCAGCCGTTCCGCCGTGGATCTGCGGAACGAACCAGCCGTCGAACGCCGCCTCCACGAGGCCGGGGGCGCCGTCGAGTGTGGTCCGCACAGTACGCAGGGTGGTCCCGATCGGCACCTTCACCGACTTCGCGTTCTGCTGCTCGACCGAGAACGCCACCTGCAGGAGCGGAGTGATGGCCTGGGTGTACTCGGTGGCCCGCTTGGTGACGTCGATCAGTCTCGGGGTGATCACCCCGGAGACCGAGACCGCGCTGCGGGTGAGTAGGTCGGAGATGGTGTCATTGCTGGACTTCGGGCGCAGGGTGGCGCCGGAGCGCAGCGCACTGCCGCCGGACTGGGGGAGCAGCGCCATCTCGGTGACGCCGAAGTAGTTGCCCGGCTGGTAGCGCACCGCGAGCGCGTCGGTGAGACCGTTGATGCCGCCCTGCTCGAGCCGCACGGAGACCTTGGCCTGGCCGGCCCGCGGGATCTGCACGGCCTCGACCTCACCGACCGGTACGCCCCGCAGGGTTACCCGGGTCCCGGCCTTGACACCCGGCCCGACGTCGGTGGATTCGACGGTGACGGCGAGCCGGTCGTCGTCGGCGGGCAGGCGGCTGGAGATCAGGCCGGCGAGTACCGCCACCAGGATCACCGCGACCGTGGCGGCACCGACGAGGAAGAAGATGCGCTGTTGGCGTTGTGGTGTGCCGCCGAGCATTTCGTACACGTGGGCCCCCTTATCCCTTGAAGATGATGGTGGGAGTGACGCCCCACATCACGACGGTCAGGATGAAGTCCAGCGTGAGCACCGTGACCAGGCTGGCGCGGACCGCGCGGCCACTGGCCAGGCCCACACCCTCCGGACCGCCCTTGGCGAAGTAGCCGTAGTAGCAGTGGATGATGGTGACGGCGGCGCAGAAGACCACGGCCTTGACGGTGGACAGTGCGATGTCACCGGGGCTGAGGAACTGCTCGAAGTAGTGGTTGTAGGTGCCCTCCGCCTGGCCGTGGAAGACCACCACGATCAGTTTGCAGGTGAGAAAGGCCAGCAGCAGGGTCAGCAGGTAGGCGGGGATCACCACGATGATGCCGGCGATCAGCCGGGTGCTGACCACGTACGGGATGGAACGGATGCCGAGCGCCTCGACCGCGTCGATCTCCTCCGCGATCCGCATCGAGCCGATCTGCGCGGTCATCCGGCAACCGGCCTGGGCGGCGAAGCCGATGCCGGCGGAGATCGGGATCATCTCGCGGATGTTCGCCAGGCCGCCGATCACACCGGTCAACGGCCCGAAGCCGATCAGGTTCAGCCCGGCGTAGGCCTCGATCGCCACCGCGGCACCGCTCGCGGCACCGAGGATGACCATCATGACCACCACGCCACCGTCGACGATGACCGACCGGCGGCCCCAGGCGAGCGTCTTGAGCACCCGGGAGGTTTCGCCGCCGTACTTCAGGACGGCCAGCGGCACCAGGTAGATCGACTGCGCGACGAAGACGACGGCCTCGCCGATGCGGGCGATCAGGCTCGCGGGCGGCGAGTTGAGTGCCCTGCCGCTGCTGCGGCGCGGCGGCTGCTGCCGGCTCTGCGGGGCGGGTGCGGTCGTGGTCATCACGCCACCTGACTCGGGAAGAACATGGTCTGCACCTGGGTCAGGCCCAGGAAGGACAGGAAGATCAGCGTGATCGAGAGCACCACCGACGAGTTCACGCCGTCGGCGACGCCGCGCGGGCCGCCGCTGGCCTCCAGGCCGCGCAGCCCGGCGACCAACCCGACGATCATGGCCCCGGTCTCGGCTTTGAGCACCGCGAAGGCGAGGTCCGCCGGTGCGGAGAAGGCTCCGAAGGACGACCAGAAGCCACCCGAACTGAGCCCGAACTGCCACACCGAGATGGTCAGCGCGACGACCATGGCCACCGCCACGATCGCGACCAGCAGCATCGGGGCGATGATCATCAGCGCCAGCATCCGGGGCACGATCAGCCGGGCGATCGGATCGACGCCCATGACCTGCATGGCCTGAAGTTCTTCGCGGACGGTGCGCGAGCCGAGGTCGGCGGCGATCGCCGAGGCGCAGACTCCGCCCAGCAGCACGCCGGTGGCCAGAGGTGCGCCCTGCCGGATGATCCCGATGCCGCTCGCCGCGCCGACCAGTGAGTTCGCGCCGACGGTGTCGACCAGGGCGCCGACCTGGACCGAGACCACCGCGCCGAACGGGATCGCGACCAGGATCGCCGGGAGGGTGGTCACCCGCAGCAGGGTGACCGCCTGCGTGACGGTCTCGCCGACGGCGAAGTTGCGGTGCACGATGCCGCGGACAGTCCACATGATGATCTGCCCGGCGAGCAGGACCGAACGGCCGATCGTCGACAGGCTCTTGGTGAAGACAGCGACCAACCGGTACAGCCGGTAGAGCGCTGCGGCCCTCATGCCGCGCCTCCGAACGTGACCATCGGTGTCCTCTCGCTGAAATTCAGCAGGAGCGTATCAACTACCGAGGCAAACTAGTACGTGTTTCAGTTTTTGGCCCGAAGACCAGCTGTGAACTGGGAGGTTCTCAGTCCTTAATCAGAAGGTCAACGGCCACCGAGAGGCGTTTCTGCACCTCGGTCGCCGACGCCCGGTGTGTGACCCATGCCACAAGATTGGCCATCCACACATCGGCGATGAGGTGGAACGTGTCGCGCTGCCGGTCGTCCGGTTCGGTGATCCCGAGCGCGTGCGCGAACATCCCCTCCAGCAGGCGGCCCACTCGCTCGACCTCCGCCGCGGCGGTGGCGTCGGCGAACATGAAGGCCCGGACCATCGCCTCGGTGAGCAACGGAGCGCGCTGCAGGGCCTCGGTGTTGCGGTCGAGGACGAACATCAGCCGCTGTGCGGCGGTGTCACCCGGGATGGGTGTCTTGCCGATCCGCTCACCGGCGCGCTCGAACTGGCTGACCATGCCGGCCACCAGCAGGTGCACCTTGGACGGGAAGTACCGGTACAGGGTGCCCAGGGCCACGTCGGCCTTCTTCGCCACGGCGCGCATCTGCACGGCCTCGTACCCGCCCTTGCGGGCAAGCGCCAGCGTCGCGTCGATGATGCGCTTACGACGCTCCCGCTGTCCTGCGGTGTCGAGTTCCTCGCGGGACGTCGCGGCCGGAGCGGGGGCGGCCGGAGCGGGAGCGGCGGGAGTGCCTTCGGGCGGCATGGATGGTCACCTCGTGGTCGTCTACTGCAGGGCGGCTCGGTTCTCGGCCGCCGTGGATGTCGAACAATTGAAACAGGTTTTCGTACCGGACCTGTACGTTCCGCGAAGCATCGGGCGAAGATCACACTCCGCCGCGGACGAGGAACCTAGCCGCGGTTCTCCCGACACGCGTAACCGGCCTCGACTCCCGCCTTCGACGGTTCCCACCACGAACGGTTGTCCCGGTACCACTGCACCGTCCCCGCAAGACCCGACGCCAGATCCGGATGCGAGGGCTCCCATCCCAGCTCACGGCGCAGTTTCGAGGAGTCGATCGCGTATCTCAGATCGTGGCCGGCGCGGTCGGGGACGGAGTCGAAATCGTCCGCCGGGCGGCCCATCGTCTCCAGGATCATCGCCAGGACGTCCCGGTTGGAGCGCTCACCGTCGGCGCCGATCAGGTAGGTCTGGCCGAGCGTGCCCCGGTCCAGGATCGCCCACACCGCGTCGTTGTGATCGTCGACGTGGATCCAGTCCCGCACGTTCGCGCCGGCGCCGTACAACTTGGGGCGCTCACCAGTGAGGATGTTGGTGATCTGCCGGGGAATGAACTTCTCCACGTGCTGGTACGGGCCGTAGTTGTTGGAGCAGTTCGAGATCGTGGCCCGCACCCCGAAGCTGCGCACCCAGGCCCGCACCAGGTGATCCGATGACGCCTTCGAGGCCGAGTACGGACTGGACGGGCGGTACGGGGTGTCCTCGGTGAACCGCTCTGGCGTGTCCAGCGGCAGATCGCCGAAGACCTCGTCGGTGGAGATGTGGTGCAACCGCACGTCGTGCCGGCGCACCGCGTCGAGCAGGACCGCCGTGCCTCGGATATTGGTGTCCAGGAACGGCCACGGATCGCTCAGCGAGTTATCGTTGTGGGTGTCCGCGGCGAAGTTCACCACCGCGTCGCTGCCCGCGACCACCTCGTCGACCAGTGCCGGGTCCGCGATCGAGCCCTTGACGAAGTCGATCCGGTCGCGCAGGCCGTCGAGCGAGGACTCGTTCGCGGCGTAGGTCAGTGCGTCGAGCACGGTGATCCGAACGTCCGGGCGGGTCTCGGCGGTGCGCCGGACGAAGTTCGCACCGATGAAGCCGGCGCCGCCGGTGACCACGATGTGCATGTGCATACCGTAACGTGCCCGGGTTGTGCGGCTAGGGTGAGCACATGCGAGGGATCATCCTGGCCGGGGGCACGGGCAGCAGACTCCACCCGATCACCGTCGGCGTGAGCAAGCAATTGCTCCCGGTCTACGACAAGCCGATGATCTACTACCCGCTGTCCACCCTGATGCTCGCCGGTATCCGTGAGATCCTGGTGGTGACCACGCCCGGCGACGCGGACCAGTTCCGGCGGCTGCTCGGTGACGGATCGCAGTTCGGGGTCTCGATCGAGTACGTGGTGCAGCCCCGCCCCGAGGGCCTGGCGCAGGCCTTCGTCCTCGGCGCGGACTTCATCGGCGACGAGACGGTCTCGCTCATCCTGGGCGACAACATCTTCTACGGTCAGGGGCTTGGAACGCAGTTGCGCCGGTTCGACGGAATCGACGGCGGCGCGGTCTTCGCGTACCGGGTCGCCGACCCCCGCGCGTACGGGGTCATCGAGTTCGACGATGCCGGGCGCGCCGTCGGTTTCGAGGAGAAGCCGGAGCGCCCCCGTTCGCCGTACGCGGTACCGGGCCTGTACTTCTACGATCCGTCGGTGGTCGAGGTCGCGCGGAACCTCAAGCCGTCCGCGCGTGGCGAACTCGAGATCACCGACGTCAATCGGCACTACCTGAACGAGGCGCGCTTGACCGTCGAGGTGCTGCCGCGCGGCACCGCCTGGCTCGACACCGGAACCTTCGACGCCCTCGCCGACGCCACCGGTTACGTGCGGGCCGTGGAGCAGCGGCAGGGCACCAAGATCGGGGCGCCCGAGGAGGTGGCGTGGCGGTGCGGCTTCATCGACGATGCGCAACTGCGCGCGCACGCCGACCGGTTGGTCAAGTCCGGTTACGGCACCTACCTGCACGGACTTCTCGAGGAGGGGCGGTGAACGTCGCGCCGCTGCCCGTCGCCGGCGCCTTCGTCCTGGACCCGCGGGTCTTCCCCGACGAGCGCGGCGAGTTCTTCGAGTTGTTCAAGGCCTCGGCCTTCCGTGAGGCCACCGGCCGTGACCTCGTCGTGGCGCAGACCAACGTCTCGGTGAGCCGGCGCGGCGCGATCCGCGGCATCCACTACGCGGACGTGCCACCGGGGCAGGCGAAGCTGGTGGCCTGCCTGCACGGTGCGGTGCTCGATGTGATCGTGGACCTCCGCGTCGGATCGCCCACCTTCGGCGCGGTGGAAACGGTGCACCTGGACGCCGAAGGGCACCGCACGGTCTACCTCGCAGAGGGGCTCGGACACGGTTTCTGCGCCTTGACCGACGACGCCGTCGTCGCCTATCACGTGTCCTCCGAGTACAACCCGTCCGCCGAACACGGCGTTGACCCGCTGGACCCGGACCTGAACATCGCCTGGCCCCGCGAGGTTCCGCCGATCCTGTCCGAGAAGGACACGGGGGCACCGTCGCTCGCCGAGGCGCTCGCTGCGGGCGCCCTGCCCGTCTGGCAGGGGCCGTGAAGACCGGTGCCTGACGACCGGCACCTGACGACCGGTGCGGGATGCGCACCGGCGCGGCGCCTCACCCGGTTCGGTTCTCCGTGGCCCTGCCCAGGAGCAGTGCGCGTTCGCCCGCGTTGCGGGTGCGGCGCGCGGCCTCGTCGAACTGCTCCGCCGATTCCGCATGCCGTCCGGCACGCTCCAGGAGGTCGCCACGGACGCTCGGTATGAGCGGAGCGTCGCCGAGCGTCGCCGGATCCACGGCGTCGAGCACCGTCAGACCCGCCCCGGGGCCGAACGCCCGGCCGTGCGCCACAGCCCGATTGACCTCGACGACCGGGCCGGGAGCCGCCTGGGCGAGGGCGTCGTACAGGCGGGCGATACGTGTCCAATCGGTGTCGGCGGGCGTCGCCGCGCGTGCGTGCTGTGCGGCGATCGCGGCCTGCAGGTAGTACCTGCCCACCGGTATCCCGCGGGCGGCGAGGTCCTCGGCCCGGCCGAGCGCGGCCAGTCCCCGCCGGATCAGGAGGCGGTCCCAGCGGTCCCGGTCCTGCTGGTCGAGCAGTACCGGAGCACCGTCGGCGCCGGTGCGGGCGTCGATGCGGGAGCCCTGCAGTTCGACGAGGGCCTGCAGTCCGTGGGCCTCGGGCTCGTCGGGCGCGAGCTCGGCGAGCATGCGAGCGAGCCGGATGCCCTCGCGGGCCAGATCCGGCCGCATCCAGTGGTCGCCCGCTGCGGCGGAGTAGCCCTCGGTGAAGATCAGGTAGATCACGGCCATCACATCGTCGAGCCGGCGCGCCCGGTCCTCCCCGACGGGTAGCTCGAACTCGGCGCGGGAGGTGGTGAGGGTCTTCTTCGCGCGGGAGATGCGCTGGCCCATCGTCTTCTCCGGGACCAGGAAGCCGCGGGCGATCTCGGCGGTGGTGAGCCCGCCGACCACGCGCAGCGTGAGGGCAGCCCGGGATTCGGCGGTGAGCGCCGGGTGGCAGGACAGGAAGATCAGGCGCAGCGCGTCGTCCTCGATGAAGTCGACCTGCGCGTCGAGGTCGGGCATACCGTCGTCCTCCCGCAGGCCGCGGCCGATCTCCTCGGTCTTGCGGCGCAGGGTCTCGGCGCGGCGGATCGAGTCGACGCCGCGGCGCTTCGCGGTGGTCATGAGCCACGCGGCCGGGTTGTTCGGGACTCCCGTCTCCGGCCACTGTTCCAGCGCGGCGACCAGTGCGTCCTGCGCAAGGTCCTCCGCGAGCTGGATGCTGCGGGTCATGCGGGTGAGCGCGCCGACGAGGCGCGTGGATTCGGCCCGCCAGGTGGCGGTGATCGCTTCGGCTGATTTCGACCCGCTCGCTCCGTTCCCGGCGTCGGCGGTGGTCCCGGCTGGCACTCGACCAGCGTAGGACCACCGCCGAGGCGTGTCAGGCGTCCGGCGTCTCGGGGCCTTCCGAGATCTGACGCAGGGTGGCGACCATGGAGACCTCCGGCCAGTGTTCGGCGTGCAGTTCGGCGAACTCCGCCTGCCCGGCGACGGCCTCCTCGACGGTGTCGTACTGCAGCAGGGCCCAGCCGCCGACGATCTCCTTGGACTCGGCGTACGGGCCGTCGACCCGGGTGACCTCGCCCTTGCGGACGACGAAGTTGACGGCGTCCTCGGTGCCGTACAGACCGCCGCCGTCGAGGAAGTGGCCCTTCGCCGCCTGTTCCGCGATGTGGACGTCCATCGCGTCGAAGAGCGCCTGGGGCGGCGTTCCGACCTCGGGGCCCTCTGCCATCCGTACGAATCCCATGAAACGAGGCATATCGATCAGTCCTTCATCTGTGTGGTGGTGAGCGTGTCTCGTACAGACGTCGAACGGGACGACCCCGTTTCGACATCCTCCCCACGACGAGTTTCCACCGCCTCGCAGACGGGCGAGCAGGATCGGATCAGGAGAGGGTGAGCACCGGCAGTGGGGGCAGCGCCGTCTCGTAGAGCCAGGTGCGCCACAGCTCGCGCAGCGGGACCGGGCTGTACTTCGCGGCGAGGGTGATGAAGTCCTCGGTGGTCACCGACTGGTGTGCGTACTCCGCGGTCCACTCGCGGAGCAGCGAGAAGAACGCGGCGTCCCCGATCGCGGCGCGCAGCGCGTGCACGGTGAGTGCGCCGCGCTTGTAGACGCGGTCGTCGAACATCAGATCCGGACCGGGATCACCGATCACGATGTCCGTCGGGGAGGCGGCCAGTTTCGCGTAGTACCGGGTGGCCATCTGCTGGGTGGTGGCCTCGTCGCACTCCTGCGACCACAGCCACTCCGAGTAGCAGGCGAACCCCTCGTGGAGCCAGATGTCCTTCCAGCGGGTGAGGGTCAGCGAATTGCCGAACCACTGGTGCGCGAGCTCGTGTGCCACCAACCGCTCGGCGTCGCGGGTGCCGTCGCAGTGGTTCGCTCCGAACGTCGACACACCCTGCGCCTCGACCGGGATCTCCAGGGTGTCATCGGTGATCACCACCGTGTACTGCGGGAACGGGTACGGGCCGAACCACTCCGTGAACGCCCGCATGATCCGCTCCTGGTTGCGGAAACTGCGCTCGAAGCCGGCGCTCAACCGCGGCGGCAGGGCCGCCTTGATCGGCACCGGCTTATCGGCGACCTTGATCAGGTCGTAGTTGCCGATCTGGATCGTCGCCAGGTACGAGGCCATCGGGGCTGCCTGCTCGTAGACCCACGTGGTGTGCGCGGCGGCCACCTTGCGGGAGACCAGCACACCGTTGGACACCACCCGGTACGGCGAATCGGTGGTGATGGAGATGCGGTACGAGGCCTTCGAGGCGGGATGGTCGTCGCACGGGAACCACGACGGTGCACCGCTCGGCTGCGATGCCACGATCACGCCCTCGGTCAGTTCCTCCCAGCCGACCTCACCCCAGGTGGAACGGATCGGGCGGGGCGTGCCGGCGTAGCGCACGGAGACGGTCATCGCTCCGCCGGCCGGCACCTCGCTCGCGAGGGTCAGTTCGAGCTTGTCGCCGCGCTGCAGATAGCGCTGCGGGCGGCGGCCGTTGATCGTGATCTTCGAGGCGGTGAGCGCGCGGGAGAGGTCCAGCGAGAACCGTTTGAGCGGCTCGGACGCGGTCGCGGTGATCTCGGCCCTACCGGTCAGCCGGTTGCTGTGGACCTTGTACTCGAGGTCCAGATCGTAGCGCGAGACACGGTAGCCGGGGTTGCCGTGACCGGGCACGTACCTGTCGACGGCGCGGGCGTGCTGCGGATTCGGTGCGGCAATGAGCTTCGGCTTCGCCGATTTGCGCACCACGGATCGCACTTCCTTTCGCCTGGGGTAGGTATGTCACCATACCGGCGCTCGCGGGTGATCGCCGGTCAGGGCGCGGGTTTGCGGAGCGTCACCGTGGCCGGGCCACCGTCGGGATCGGGGACCGGGTCGGAGGCGGCGTACCCGGCACGCCGGTAGGTGCGGATGTTGCGCTCACTCCCCGCGCCGGTGAACATGACGAACTCGCGCGTGCCCTTCGGCGCGAGCGTCTCCATCAGCGTGATCAGCTCGGAGCCGAGTCCGCGCCCGGCGAGATCGGGGGCCACCATGACCCGACCGATGTGCCAGCGGCCGCCGGGCTCCGCGCGGCCCCGTACCGCCCCGATCAGCCGGCCGTCCAGGCGCATCACGAAGGTGGCCCAGTGCGCCGCCCAGGCGAGGATGTCGTCATGGGTCTCGGTCAGCGGAGCGATCGCCAGGCTGTTGTTGGCCAGCGCCTCCGAGACCCAGCAGCAGCGCTGCAGGACCAGCAGTTCGGCCACGTCGTGCGGCTCGAACGGGGTGACCGAGAGACCGTCGTTCTGGGAACCCGTCATCAGTCGCGCTTGCGCTTGCCCTGGTTGAACACCCACGGCGAGATCGGATTGCCCTGCCACTTGGTGTTGGCGGGCACCGAGTCCCCCCGCATCACCAGCGACGCCGGGCCGACGGTGGCACCGTCGCCCACCGACGCCGCAGGAAGCGCCACGCAGTGCGGGCCCAACGTGGCACCCCGGCCGAGTTCGACGGTGTCCATCGCCATGATCCGGTCGTGGAACAGGTGCGTCTGCACCACGCAGCCGCGCGAGACCGTTGCGGCGTCGCCCAGGGTGACCAGATCGGCCTCCGGCAGCCAGTAGGTCTCACACCACACGCCGCGACCGATCTTCGCTCCCAGCATCCGCAGCCACAGGTTCAGGATCGGAGTGCCGGTGGCGGCGTGCGCGAACCACGGCGCGGCCACGCACTCGACGAAGGCGTCGGAAAGCTCGTTGCGCCACACGAAGGAGCTCCACAGCGGATGCTCCTCACGTCCTATCCGCCCCACCACCAGCCACTTCGCCGCCGCCGCGAGGCAGCACGCGCAGGCGCCGGCCACCAGGAGGGTGGCGCCGGAGAGCAGCGCCGCGAGCCACCAGCCCACATTGATCACGAAGTAGTTCAGTGCCACCAGTACGCCCAGTCCCAGCCCGAAGCTGACGAAGACCGCCAGTAGACGCGCGGTCTCGACGGCGCCGCGGGCCACCCGCAGACCCATCGACGGGTTGTAGGTGAACGTGGAATCGGTGTTGCCGGCGGTGCGGCGCAGGCGCACCGGCGGGCTACCCAGCCAGGAACTGCCACTCTTGGCCTTCGACGGGGTGGCGCTGAGCACCGCGACCAGACCGTCCTTCGGGACGCGGCGGCCGGGCCCCGTCATCCCCGAGTTGCCGAGGAACGCACGTTTGCCGATCTTCGCTTCGTCGATGCGCATCCAGCCGCCGCCGAGCTCGTAACTGCCGACCATGGTGTCGTCGGCGAGGAAGGAACCGTCGCCGATGCTGGCGAACTTCGGGATGACCATCGCGGTGGAGATCTCGGCGTCCTTACCGACCTTGGCGCCGAGCAGGCGGAACCAGATGGGCGTGAGCAACGAGGCGTACAGCGGGAACAAGAAGGTGCGGGCGGCGTCCATCAGGCGCTCGGTGGCCCACACCTGCCAGCCGACGCGGCTGCGGACCGCGTGGTACCCGGACCGCAGGCCGATCGCCAGCAGCCGCACCGCGATCAGCGTCAGCAGCGCGTACACCGTCAGCGAGACGATGACCGCGATCGGCAGCGCCGGCAGCGCCCGGAGGGTCGCTTCCTCGAGATTGGTCGCATCGCGCACGATCCAGCCGATCAAGGCCAGCCCGGCGGCGATCGCGACCATCGGCAGGCCCGCCAGCAGCACCGAACTCACGCCGTAGATCCACACCCAGTGCGGCTTGCGCGGCGGGCGGTCAGCGGGCCACGGGTGCTCGGCCTTGCCGATCTTCTCCGCGGGCGAACCGGCCCAGTGCTGCTTGGCCTTGACCTTGCCGAAGACCGCCGAACCCGGTCCCACTTCGGCGCGGCGCCCGATCTTCGCACCCGGGAGCAGCGTCGAACGGGCCCCGATGGAGGCCTCCTCACCGATGCTGATGGCGCCGATGTGCAGCTCGTCGCCGTCGAGGTAGTGCCCGGCGAGATCGACCTCGGGCTCGACCGAGGAATGATCGCCCAACTCCAGCATGCCGGTCACCGGCGGCAACGAGTGCAGGTCCACACCGCGGCCGATCTTCGCGCCCAGACCGCGGGCGTAGTAGATCATCCACGGTGCACCGGAGAGGTTCTCGGCGCCGGAGGCGGCGGTGAAGCGTTCAGCGATCCACAGTCGCAGGTGTTCGGGGCCGCCGCGACGGTAGACGCCGGGTTCGATACCGCCGAGCAGCAACCGGCAGGCGATCACCGACATCGTCATCCGGCCGATCGGGGTGATGAACACGATGAACAGCACCAGCACCAGCCACCAGTTCAGGGTGGGCAGCAGTTCCGAGCCGGAGGCCGCGGCGAAGACGTTGTTGGCGATAGCCATCCAGGTCAGCCACTGCAGACCGGTCAGCGTGGTCAGCGGCACCGAGAGCAGGATCTGCGCCAGCCCCGTGGTCCACGGCGTGGGCCGCACATGCCGCGGCTCGGCGACCTCGGCCGGACGCAGCGAATCCAGATGAGCAGCCAGCGAGCCGAGCCGGGGATGGTCGTACAGATCGGCGACGGTGACCGACGGGTACTGCTCGCGCAGTGCCGTGACCAGCTGCGCGGCGCTCAGGGAGCCGCCGCCCTCGGCGAAGAAGTCGGCGTCCTCGGTGGTGATCGAGGCACCGAGGATCCCGGACCAGCGTTCGGCGACCCACGCGGCGGTGCCGGCGAGATCACCGGTATCGGCGTCGTCGGCGCCGGGGAGCGGCCACGGCAGCGCATTGCGGTCGACCTTGCCGGAGGTGCGGGTGGGCAACTCGTCGACCAGGGCCAGGCGCGGCACCAGCGCCGCCGGCAATTGCTCGGCGAGTAGGTCACGGGCCGCTTTCAGATCGAAGTCCGGCGACGTCGAGGCCAGGTAGCCGACCAGCATGGACGTGCCCGCGGAGTTCTTGCGCACCGCGGCCGCGGCACCGGAGACGCCCGGCAGGTTCTGCAGCGCGTTGTCGACCTCGCCCAGCTCGATCCGCCGTCCGCCCACCTTGACCTGATCGTCGGCACGCCCCTCGAACAGCAGTCCCTCGAGTTCCAGGCGGACCAGATCGCCCGAGCGGTAGGCGCGCTCCCAGCCCAGGGTGGGCATCGGCGCGTACTTCTCGGCGTCCTTCGCCGGATCGAGGTAGCGGGCCAGGCCCACCCCGCCGATCACCAGTTCACCCGATTCACCGACCGCCACCGGCAGCTCCGTCGCCGGATCCACCACGGCCAGATCCCAGCCCTGCAGCGGCAGGCCGATCCGGACCGGGCCACGACCGTCGAGCGGTGCGGCGCAGGCGACGACGGTGGCCTCGGTCGGGCCGTAGGTGTTCCACACCTCGCGGCCGTCCACGGCGAGCCGCTGCGCGAGCTCCGGCGGGCAGGCCTCGCCGCCGAAGATCAGCAGCCGGACCGCTTCGAGGGCCTCGGCAGGCCACATGGCGGCCAGTGTGGGCACCGTCGAGACCACCGAGATGTCCCGGGAGACCAGCCACGGACCGAGGTCCATGCCGGAGCGGACCAGCGAGCGCGGCGCCGGGACCAGGGCGGCGCCGTGCCGCCACGCCAGCCACATCTCCTCGCAGGAGGCGTCGAAGGCCACCGACAGTCCGGCCAGCACCCGGTCACCGGGGCGCAGTGGCTCGGCCTGCAGGAACAGGCGAGCCTCGGCGTCGACGAAGGCCGCGGCGTTGCGGTGGGTGACGGCCACACCCTTCGGGGTGCCGGTGGAACCGGAGGTGAAGATGATCCAGGCGTCGTCGTCCGGGGTGGGCAGCCGGTTTCCGGGTTCGGCGGAGCCGGCCTCGATCGCCGCGGCGCGAGCCTTGGTCTGCGGGGCGCGCCACAGCCCGTCGCCGGTAAAGATCGCCGCGGCCTGGGCCTCGCCGAACACCAGGTCGGCGCGTTCCTGCGGGTCATCGGCATCGACCGGGACGTATGCGGCGCCTGCGGCCAGCGTCGACAGGATCGCGACGTACAGCGATCGCTGTCCGGACGGCATCCGCACCCCCACCCGGTCGCCGGCCCGGACGCCGCTGCGGCCGAGGAACTCGGCGCCTTCGAGCACCTCGTCCCACAGTTCGGAGTAGGTGAGCACCGATTCGCCGTCGTCGATCGCGGGGACCTCGGGTTGGGCATCGACGGTGGCCCGGAGGATGTCGATGAGGGTGCGCGGCTCGGGGGCCTGCGCCGAGAGCAGGTACTGCAGGGGGATCTCGTTCGGGACCACGATGGCCGACTTCCTCCGGTTCACTGCGACGGGGTACTAGTGAGAACGCAACATTGGCGAATGTGATTCTGTCAGGTCGTCTACGCCTTGCAGC
Organism: Tsukamurella serpentis; assembly: GCF_054780975.1. Lineage (NCBI taxonomy): Bacteria > Bacillati > Actinomycetota > Actinomycetes > Mycobacteriales > Tsukamurellaceae > Tsukamurella > Tsukamurella serpentis. The sequence goes on along the minus strand of NZ_BAAGVH010000002.1, from coordinate 961,329 downwards.
ACGGACGGGCAGGGCTATCCTGTGAAAAGGCCATTACCGGCGAGTAACCAGGAGTGATCAAGTTGTCGGTCATCGCACATCGGGGCGCCAGCCTGCGTTCCCGGCTTCTGCTGTGGTTGGTGCGAATCGTGATGAAGACCGCGTTCCGGTTGTACCCGATGAGCGACCGGACGCTGCCACTGCTGCGTGCCGTGGAGCCGTACCTGAGCCGCGCCCCGCAATCGGTGCGCGGTGTCCGGATCGAGCGGATCACGCTCGGCGGTGTGCCGACCGAGCGGATCGTTCCCGACGGTGACGCCGACCCCCACCCACGGGCCGCGCTGGTCTACTTCCACGGCGGCGCGTTCGTCGGCTGCAACCTGGACACGCACCGTCGGATCGCGGTGCTGCTGGCGCGCGGCCTGCGGGTGCCGGTCTTCAACGTCGAGTACCGGCAGTACCCGGACGGCGGCGTCGGCACCTCGGTCGCCGACGGGTTCGCCGCCTACCGGGAACTGCTGGACACGGGCGAGTTCGACCGGATCCTGGTGGCCGGTGATTCCGCGGGCGGTTTCGTCTGCGCGAAGGTGATCGAGTACGCCGCCGAGGCCGGGATCCCTCGGCCGACGGCGTTCGCCGGTTTCTCGCCGTTCCTCGACATCAGCGCGTCGCTGCCGAGGTCGTCGCGGCACGACGCGATGCTGCCGCTGGCCAAGATCCGCAAACTCCGCAAGGTGCTCGGCCGTGGTCCGGAGCTGCTCAGTGGCCCGGAGGACATGACCACCGCCGGCACCGCCGCGCACTTCCCACCCACCGTGCTCATCGTCGCCGCCCGGGAGGCGCTGGAGGTCGACTCGCTGGAACTGCACGAGTCGCTCGACCGGGCCGGTGTGGAGAGCGAGGTGCACATCTACGACGGCCAGGTGCACGCCTTCGTCGTCGGCGCCGGACTCACTCCCGAGTCCTGGGCCGCCTACCAGGTCACCGTCGGGTTCCTGTCGGACAAGCTCACCGAGGCCGAAGCGGCCTGGAGCGAGGCGGCGTGATCCGCAGGGCCGCGGCAGCGCTGACGGTGCTGCTCGCGGTCCTGGGCGTGGCGGTGGTGCTGCCCGGTGCGGGCGGGACGGCGTACGCGTGTTCCTGCGCCGTGTCGCCTTCGGAGCGGATCCCACCGGGCCGGGTCGTGATCCACGGGATCGTGGAGAAGCAACGCGTGGGATTCCGCGATGTCGATGTGCAGGTGCGGGTGACGTCGATGTACGGCGCGGCCCCGGAGCGGACGACGGTGATCCGCGCGCTCTCGGACAATTACTCGTCCTGCGGAAGCTCCTTCACCGACGGACAGCGATTGAGCATCGTGGTCGAACGCGGCGGTCCGCGCTGGGTCTACCCGACATGTGCGAACGCGGTACTCAACCTGCCCGATGCGCCTGCCTTCACCGGCGTCGCGCCCGGTCCGGACGCAGCCGAGTACCGGCTGCCCGGGCCGCCGTTGTCGTGGTTCCTGGCCTTGTTGCAGCCGCAGTCGGTGGTGATCGGAGCAGTCCTGATCGTGATCGGGGTCGCGGTCCTGGGCGTGGCGGTGGCGCTGCGGCGATTGCGGCGGGCACGGCTCTCCCGGTAGCCAGACACGCCGGGCACGTGGTCGGACGTCACGCCGCCTGATCGGCGAACTGCGTGCGGTAGAGCTCGGCATAGCGGCCGCCCTTGGCCAGCAGTGCCTCGTGCGTTCCGCGTTCGACGATGCGCCCGGATTCGAGCACCAGGATCTGATCCGCCGCCCGGATCGTGGACAGCCGGTGTGCGATCACCAGCGACGTCCGGTCGGCCAGCGCCTCACCGAGGGCCGCCTGGACCGCGGCCTCCGACGTCGAATCCAGGTGCGCGGTCGCCTCGTCGAGGATCACCACGGAGGGCTGGGCGAGGAGCAGCCGCGCAATGGTCAACCGCTGCCGCTCACCGCCGGAGAGCCGGTAACCACGCTCTCCGACCACGGTGTCCAGGCCGTCCGGCAGATGCGCGATCAGCTCGTCGAGTCGTGCCCGTTGCAGGGCGTCGCGGACCTCGTCTTCCGTCGCTTCCGGGCTCGCCAGGAGTAGGTTCGCGCGGATGGAGTCGTGGAACAGGTGCCCGTCCTGCGTCACCAGGCCGACGGTGCGGTGCAGGCTGCGCGCGGTGATCTGCCGCAGGTCGGTGCCGTTGAGCGTGATCGCACCGCTGTCCGGATCGTAGAGGCGGGTCGCGAGCTGCGCGATCGTCGACTTACCGGCACCGGAACTGCCGACCAGCGCGACCATCGATCCCGGTTCCGCGGTGAACGAGATGTCGTGCAGCACCGTCTCACCGCCGCGGGTGTCGAGCTGGGCGACCTCCTCCAGGGAGGCGAGTGAGACCTTGTCGGCGGACGGGTAGGCGAAGTCGACACCGTCGAAACGCAGTTCGGTGGGGCCGTGGGTGACGTCGACGGCGCCGGGGGCGTCGCGCACCATCGGCTCCAGGTCGAGCACCTCGAAGACCCGCTCGAACGAGACCAGCGCCGTCATCACCTCCACCCGGGCGTTGGCCAACGCGGTCAGCGGCATGTACAGCCGGGTGAGCAGCAGTGCCAGGGCCACCACCGCGCCGGCCTGCAGCTCGCCGCGGATCGCGTAGTAGCCGCCGAGACCGTAGACCAGGGCCAGCGCCAGGGAGCTCACCAGCGTCAGCATGGTCACGAAGGTCATCCGGGCCATCGCGGTGCGCACTCCGATGTCGCGCACCGCACCAGCGCGCCAGGCGAACTCGCGCGATTCGATCTCCGGGCGGCCGTACAGTTTGACCAGCGTCGCGCCGGGCGCGGAGAACCGCTCGGTCATCTGATCGCCCATCGAGGCGTTGTGCCGGGCCGCGCGCCGCGACAGCGCGGCGATCCTGCGGCCCATGGTGCGCGACGGGATGATGAACACCGGTAGCAGCACCAGGGCGAGCAGGGTGATCCGCCAGGAGATGCTCAGCATCACACCGAGCGTGAGCAGCAGCGTCACCACGTTGGTCACCACTCCCGCGAGGGTGTCGGAGAACGCCCGCTGGGCGCCGAGCACGTCGTTGTTGAGCCGCGAGACCAGCGCTCCGGTGCGGGTGCGGGTGAAGAAGGCCACCGGCATCGTCTGGACGTGGTCGAACACGGCGGTGCGCAATTGGTAGATCAGACCCTCCCCGATCCGGGCGGACAGCCAGCGCGAGAGCAGATCGACCCCGGCTCCGACCAGCGCGATCGCCGCGATCAGCAGAGCCAGTTCGACGACGGTGCCGGTCGGTCCGCCGCCCACGATCCGGTCGACCACCCGGCCGGCGAGCAGCGGGGTGGCCACCGCGAGCAGTGCGGACAGCACCGAGAGCACCAGGAACCCGGTCAGCCGCCAGCGGTGCGGCCGGGCGAACGGTCCCATCCGGCGCAGCGTCCGGCTGGGGCGCTGAGCAGGAGCGTCCGGGGCATGCGTGCCGCGGTACAACGTGTTCCATGCAACTGATTCCATGCTCATGCATATAAGGCTAGGACCTGAAGTTCGGTTCATGTCCACCTGAAGCGGCAGCTTCTTGACAATCCGCGCGATGTACACGAACCTCAATAACAACTACAGTCACATCTGTAACAGTTCCGACGCAGTTCCGGCCATCGCGTCCGAACTGTCCGCAGCCACCGATCGAAGGAGCCTTCCGATGCCCGTGTGGATCGACGGCGGCCCCCGCCGCTCCGGGCGAAGGCGCGCCGCTCGCGCTGCGGCGGTCACCGTCGTACCCGCACTGCTGGTCGCCGCCGGCCTGAACTGGGAACAGCCCGGCCCCGGTGCGAACGACCCGAAACTGGTCGACGAGGCCAATGTGGGCAACACCGCGCCCGGCGCGGCCGGCGGCCACGGGCGGGGGCTCAGTCAGCTCGGCGCCTACCAGTACTCCAAGCAGGGATGGACGGTGCAGCAGATCCTGGACCGGTACTACCCGGGCACCACCCTCGGCTCGGTGCACACCGGCCTGCCGGTCACCGTTCAACTGACCCAGCGCAACGCCGTGGACGTGCTGGCCCCGGCCGGTGCAGTGGTCGGGGGGACTCAGGTCGCGCCCGGTCAGGCGGTCAGCATCGACGGGACCACGGCGACGGTGCGCGCCGGTTGCGGCGGGCCGGTGGTCGAGACCCGGCAGGTGCCCGACGGCACCGTCAACCCGCCGCGTGCCGACCAGTCCCAGGCGCCGAACCAGGTGCTGCGGTTCTGCAGTGACAACGCCGGCTACCGCGGCAGCCTGGCCTCCCGCGGGGGCAAGGTGCTCAACGTGGTCGGACTCGAGGACTACGTACGCTCGGTGGTGCCGGTGGAGAGCTCGGCCGGGTGGGCCGACCAGGGCGGGGTCGCGGCCCTGCAGGCGCAGGCCATCGCCGCCCGCTCCTACGCGCTGGTGCGCGGTCCCGAACGCGGTGACGGCTTCAACGACACCCAGGAGTCGCAGGTCTACGGCGGCGTCGACAAGGAGGACCCCCGCACCGACGCCATCGTCGCGAGCACCGGCGGGTTGGTGATGTCGCAGAACGGCCGCGTCTTCGAGACCGAGTACGGCGCCTCCCGCTCCGACGATCCGGTGGCCGCCCCGGCTCCTTAGCCCCGGCTCCCCGACCCGCCCGCCGGGCCGGCCTCCGGGTTCTGGTTCGGCAGGCCGTCGGCCCGGCACCGTAGGGTGAATCCATGGCGAAGTTGCAGCTGGGATACAAGGCGTCAGCGGAACAGTTCGACCCGCGCGAGCTGGTGGAGATCGCCGTCGAGGCCGAGCGGGCCGGAATGGACTCGGTCGCCGTCAGCGATCACTTCCAGCCCTGGCGCGTCAACGGGGGCCACGCCCCGTTCTCGCTGGCCTGGATGGCCGCGGTCGGTGAGCGCACCGAACGGGTCACGATCGGCACCTCGGTGATGACGCCCACCTTCCGCTACAACCCCGCCGTCGTCGCGCAGGCCTTCGCCACCATGGCCTGCATGTACCCGGACCGGATCTTCCTCGGCGCCGGCACCGGCGAGGCGCTCAACGAGTACGCCACCGGCTTCCAGGGACCGTGGCCCGAGTTCAAGGAGCGGTTCGCCCGGCTGCGTGAGTCCGTTCGCCTGATGCGAGCCCTGTGGTCCGGCGAACTCACGAACTTCGACGGTGACTACTACAGCACCAAGGACGCCGTCCTGTTCGACATCCCGGAGCGGCCCGTCCCCGTCTACATCGCCGCCGGCGGGCCGGTCGTCGCCAAGTACGCCGGGCGGGTGGGCGACGGCATGATCTGCACCTCCGGTAAGGGTATGGAGCTCTACACCGACAAGCTGATCCCCGCCGCCCAGGAGGGCGCGGGCATCGCCGGCCGCGACTTCGCCGCTCTGGACAAGATGATCGAGATCAAGATCAGCTACGACCCGGACCCGGACCTCGCGCTGGAGAACACCCGCTTCTGGGCTCCGCTGTCGCTGACCGCCGAACAGAAGCACTCGGTGGACAGCGCCGCGGAGATGGAGCGTCTCGCGGACGAGCTGCCCATCGAGCAGGTGGCCGAGCGGTGGATCGTCGCCTCCGATCCGGACCAGGCCGTCGCCGCCGTCAAACAGTACGTGGACGCGGGCATGAACCACCTCGTCTTCCACGCCCCCGGGCACGACCAGCGGCGATTCCTCGACAACTTCCAGCGCGACCTCGAGCCCCGGCTGCGCGCGCTCGCCTAGCGCATCGGTCCGGCGAGCGGGCGCGCCGAGGCGCCGTCACCGGCGCAATGCCATAGTGGATGGCATGGTCGCGAGTCCCAAGACGAGCAGCATCTACATCGCCTCCCCGGAAGGGGACACCGGAAAGTCCACCATCGCGTTGGGTGCGATGAACCTGCTCACCTCCACCGGGTGGACGATCGGGGTGTTCCGGCCGATCCCGCGCTCGACCGGCGAGCACAAGGACTACATCCTGGAACTGCTCATCGAGCAGTCCACCGCCGACCTGGACTACGACGAGTGCGTCGGGGTGAGCTACGAGCAGGTGCACCGCGATCCGGACGCCGCGATCGCGCAGATCGTGGACCGGTTCCACGCCGTCGCGGCCAAGTGCGACTTCGTGCTGATCCTGGGGTCGGACTACACCGACGTCACCACCCCGACGGAGTTGTCCTTCAACGCCCGGATCGCGGCGAACCTCGGGGCGTCGATCCTGCTCGCCGTCAAGGCCCTCGACCGGAGCCCGGAGCAGGTGGTCTCGGTGGCCGAGCAGTGCATCGCCGAGATCAAGGCGAACCACGCCCAGACGGTCGCGGTGATCGCCAACCGGTGCGCGCCGAACCTGCTCGACGAGGTGGGCTCGGCACTCGAGAGCGCCACCGGCGTCCCGGTGTGGGTGCTCCCGGAGGAGCCGGTGCTCACCGCCCCCACCATGGGGGAGTTGATGGACGCACTGGACGGACGACTGCTGTGGGGCGATCCCGAACTGCTCTCCCGCGAGGCGATGGAGGTGCTCGTGGCCGGTATGACCGCCGAGCACAGCCTGGAACGGCTCACCGAGGGCGTCGCGGTGATCGCGCCGGGTGACCGCTCCGAGGTGCTGCTGGCGATGGTGACCGCGCACCGCGCCGACGGTTTCCCCTCGCTGGCCGGGATCGTGCTCAACGGCGGTTACGCACCGCATCCGATGACCGCCGCGCTGGTCGACGGTCTCAAGCCGAACGTGCCGATCATCGCCGTCGAACACGGAACCTACGAGACCGCGCGGATCGCTGCCACCACGCGCGGCCGCGTCGGCCCGGGCTCGGACCGCAAGGTCGATCTGGCGATCGCGCTCACCGAGAAGCACGTGGTCTCGGCCGACCTGCTCGAAGCGCTGCAGGTGTCGAACCCGGGTGTGGTGACGCCGCAGATGTTCGAGTACGACCTGATCGCCCGCGCCCGCGCCGACCGCAAACGGATCGTGCTGCCCGAGGGCGCCGACGACCGGATCCTGCGCGCCGCGGGCCGGCTGCTGCAACGCGAGGTCGCCGACCTGACCATCCTGGGCCAGGAGTCACGGGTGCGGGCCCGCGCCGCCGAACTCGGTGTGGACCTGGGCGAGACCGCGGTGATCGATCCGAAACGCTCCCCGGACCTGATCGAGAAGTTCGCGCAGACCTATTACGAGCTGCGCAAGCACAAGGGCATGACACTCGAACGGGCCGCCGAGACGGTGGTCGACGTCAGCTACTTCGGCACGCTCATGGTGCACCTGGGGATGGCCGACGGCATGGTGTCCGGCGCTATGCACACCACCGCGCACACCATCCGGCCGTCGTTCGAGATCATCAAGACCAAGCCGGGCGTCTCCACCGTGTCCTCGATCTTCCTGATGTGCCTGGCCGACAAGGTGCTCTCGTACGGCGACTGCGCCGTCGTCCCCGATCCGACGGACACCCAGCTCGCCGATATCGCCATCTCCTCCGCCGAGACCGCCTCCCAGTTCGGGATCGAACCGCGGGTGGCGATGCTGTCCTACTCGACCGGTGAGTCCGGCAGCGGCGCCGACGTCGACAAGGTGCGCGCCGCGACCGCCCTGGTCCGCGAACGCGCACCGCAGCTGCTGGTGGAGGGGCCGATCCAGTACGACGCGGCGGTCGACCCGGGTGTCGGCGACGCCAAGATGCCCGGCTCGGACGTCGCCGGACGGGCCACGGTCCTGGTCTTCCCGGACCTCAACACCGGCAACAACACCTACAAGGCGGTGCAGCGGTCGGCGGGTGCCATCGCGATCGGCCCGGTGCTGCAGGGCCTCAACGCCCCGATCAACGACCTCTCGCGGGGCGCGCTGGTCGAGGACATCGTCAACACCGTCGCGATCACCGCCATCCAGGCGCAGGGCTTCGCGGCCGAGAGGAGCGATCGGTGACCGGTACAGCGGGGACGGTCCTCGTCCTGAACTCCGGCTCGTCGTCGCTGAAGTACCAACTGCTGCACCCGGACACCGGAGTGGTGGTGCACGGCGGCATCGTGGAGCGGATCGGCGAGACCGACGTGCCCGACCACAAGGCCGCGCTGCGCATGGTCTTCGACGAGTTCGCCGACCAGGGCCTGGACCTGGCCGACGGTGCCGGTACCGCGGACGGGATCGCCGCCGTCGGACACCGTGTGGTGCACGGCGGACGCTCGTTCCACGCCCCGACCCTGATCGACGACGCCGTCCTGGCCGAGATCCGGCGACTGAGTTCGCTCGCGCCGCTGCACAATCCGGCGAACGCGCAGGGCATCGAGGTGGCGCGGGAGCTGCTACCGCAGGTCAAACAGGTCGCCGTGTTCGACACCGCGTTCTTCTTCGACCTGCCGGCCGCGGCCGCCATCTACGCCATCGACCGGGAACTGGCCCGCGAGCACTCGATCCGCCGGTACGGCTTCCACGGCACCTCGCACCAGTACGTCTCGCAGCAGGTCGCGCAGTTCCTCGGCCGGCCCGGCGACGAGGTGAACCAGATCGTGCTGCACCTGGGCAACGGCGCCTCCGCCTCGGCGGTACGCGGTGGCCGCGCGGTGGACACCTCCATGGGCCTGACCCCGCTGGAGGGCCTGGTCATGGGTACCCGGTCCGGTGATATCGACCCGGGCCTGGTGCTGCACCTCGCCCGCGGACTCGGAATGGGAGTCGACGAGATCGACACCCTGCTCAACCGGAACTCCGGGCTCAAGGGACTCGCCGGGGAGAACGACTTCCGCGCGCTCGGTGCACTGATCGAGCAGGGTGATCCGGACGCGCAACTGGCCTACGCGGTGTTCATCCACCGGCTGCGCCGTTACATCGGCGCGTACCTGGTGGATCTGGGCCGGACCGATGCGATCACCTTCACCGCCGGGGTCGGGGAGAACTCGGCTCAGGTGCGCGCCGACGCCCTGGCCGGGCTGGAGGGCTTCGGCATCGTCGTCGACCCGCATCGCAATACCGGCCGGGTCACCGAGCCCACCCGCATCTCACCGGAGGACGCGCCGGTCGCCGTGCTGGTGGTACCGACCAATGAGGAGCTCGCGATCGCCCGCGAGGCCGCGGCGCTCTGATGCCGCGCGGGCGGGCCGCGTCGGGGGAGGGCAGCGGCAGCGGTAGCGACTACGGGTCGCCACTGCTCGGCACTCGGACGGCGGGGGCGCGTGAACGCCGGATGCGCACCGTCCTGCTGCTCAGCGGTGGTACCGCCATCGCGACGATCCTCGGTGCCGGATACGCGGCGATGCTGATCCTGGTCGGCCTGCCCGAGCCGTCGGTACTGCAACCGGACCTGCACACGGTGAACACGGTGTGGGTGCCGTCCTATCTGGTCGCGGGGACCGTCCTGGGGTTCCTGTACGCCGGGATCGTGGTGCACCGGGCCCTGCACTGGTCCGGTACGGACGCCCCGCCGACCCCCGACCAGGCCCGCCGGACCCTGATGCTGCCGCGTCGGATCTTCCGGTTCCAGCTGCTCAACTGGGGTGCGGCCGCGGCGCTGTTCGGCTTCGCGTACGGCATCAACGATCCGCACCTGGTGATCAAGGTGGTGCTGGTGCTGTCCGGCGTCGGATTGGTGACCTCCGGCGCCTCGCACGTACTGGCCGAGTTCAGCCTGCGGCCGGTGACCGCGATCGTCCTGCAGACCAACCGTCCGACCCCCAAGCACCAGAATCTGTCCGCCCGTTCGCTGTGGCTGTGGTTCCTCGGCTCGGGCCTGCCCGCGGCCGGGGTGGTGATGCTCGGCCTGTTCGCGATCGCCGACCCGTCCCGGTCGTCGGTGCAGGGTGTGGCGATCAGCATCTGCGCGGTGGCCGGAGGCGGCATCGTCTCCGGAATCGCGCTGAACCTCCTGGGCGTGGCCCGGATCTCGGCGCCGGTGCGCAGTGTCCGGGACGCGATGCGCAGGGTCTCCGACGGGCGGTACGACACCGAGGTGGTGGTCTACGACGGCACCACCCTGGGTGATCTGCAATCGGGGTTCAACGCCATGGCGGCGGGGCTGCGCGAACGCGAACGGGTTCGTGACCTCTACGCCCGGCAGGTGGGCGAGCAGGTCGCGCGGGCAACCATCGCGCGGGAGCCGGAGCTCGGCGGGGTTGAGCAGGTCGTCGGGGTGGTGTTCATCGACGTGATCGGATCGACGGCGCTGGCCGCGCAGCGTCCGGCCGGTGAGGTGGTGGAGATCCTCAACCGGCTGTGCGCGGTGGTGGTCGAGGAGGTCAACAGCCGCGGCGGACTGGTCAACAAGTTCGAGGGCGACGCCGTTCTCGCCGTGTTCGGGGCTCCGTCGCCGCTGCCCGATCCGGCCGGTGCGGCGCTGGCCGCCGCCCGGGCGACGATGCGACGGCTCGCGGTGGAGGTCCCCGAGGTGCAGGCCGGGTGCGGAGTCACGCACGGCGTGGTGGTAGCCGGTTACGTGGGCGCCGCGGACCGCTTCGAGTACACGGTGATCGGCGACCCGGTCAACGAGGCCGCGCGGATCTCCAGCTACGCCAAAGCCGATCCGACGGTGCCCTGGGCCTCAGCCGCAGCGGTCGCGGCGGCCGACCCCCGCGAATGCGTGCGCTGGCGCACCGGCCCCGTCGACCTGCTGCGCGGGCGCACCGAACCCACCCGCATGTACCTCGCGAAACGCTGACCCGCCGGTCAGGCGGGGAGCTTCGGCGGCAGCGTCTTGAGCACCCATTCCAGAGTCACCGGGTTCGGCATCGACATGGCGTTGCCCAGGTTCTGATCGATGGTCGCCACGCGCTTGTCCCGGCTGACCTTGAGCGAACGGAACGCGGTGTCCTCGCTGACCTTGGTCCCGTAGTCGAGGTACACCAGCATGTCCAGGTCCAGGACGGACAGGTTCTCGGCGGAGATCTCGGCGAAGAACTTGCCGGCCGGGATCAGCTTCGAGACGCTCTCCGGCAGGGTGAATCCGAGCAGCTGGAGCACCTGGCCGCGGCCGTCGCCGGTGGAGTACACGTAGAACCCGCCGTCGGACTTGGGCAGGATGCTGGCGCCGGTCCGGCCCTGGAACTGCGGGTACTGGGCCTTGGTCCGGTTGATCGTCTCGTTGGTCTTGGCGATCAGAGCATCGCCCTCGGCCGCCTTGCTCACACCGGCCGAGATGGCTCGCACCTGCTCCTCCCAGGGCACGCTCCACGCCTCGAACTTCGCCGGCCGGCGCACCACCGGTGCGATCGCCTCCAGCCGCTGGTAGGTGGCGTCGTTGAAACCGGAGTTCACCGCGACGATGACGTCGGGTTTGGTGGCCGCGAGCTTCTCCAGCGCCTTGGTGTCGACCTCGGTGCTGGTGCCGAGCACCATCTGCGGCTTGCTCTTGAGCAGGGGCTTGGCCCATTCGCCGACCGGCTCCACGGCGTCCTTGGCCCACGGCGCCACCAGCACCGGTTCGATGCCGAGCGCGAGCAGGGTGTCCACGTCGCCGAGGCCCAGTGCGGCGACCCGTTTCGGGGTCTGCGACGAGCCGTCGGCGGATGAGGAGCCGTCGCCCGAGGACGAGCAGGCCGTCAGAGTGACGGCCAACAGGAGTGCGATCACCGAGGTTGCCAGACGCATACCGATCCTTCCTAGTGAGGAAGGGCAGCCTATCATTAGGGGGTGACTGTCATCTCGACCCAGAAGGCCGCCGCGGGAGGGGGTCCGCCCGCCGGGCCGGAACCGCACGCCGGCACGGCGCGCCGCAACCGCCGCATCGTCGGCCTGGTCCTGCTGCTCGTGCTGCTGCTGCTGACCGTGATCGCCTCGCTCGCGATCGGCTCGCGGAGCCTGGCGCCGGCGGATGTGTGGGCGGGTCTGAGCTACCGGTACACCACCGGTCCGAATCCGGAGAATCCCCAGCTCAACGAGGCTGCGATCATCGTCCAGACGCTGCGCGTACCGCGGACTCTGCTCGCGCTGCTGGCCGGTGGCGCACTGGCCCTGGCCGGGGCCCTGATCCAGGGGCACACCCGCAATCCGATCGCCGATCCGGGCATTCTGGGCATCACGCAGGGCGCGGCCTTCGCAGTGGTCTGCGCGACCTTCCTCGGCGGCCTCACCGCCCCGATCCAGTACGTGTGGTTCGCCTTCGCCGGCGCCGCGATCGCAGCGGTGGTGGTGTTCGGACTCTCCAGTGTGGGTCGAGGTGCGGCCTCACCCCTGACGCTGGTCCTCGCCGGTACCGGAGTGGCGATGTTCCTGAGCTCGATGACCTCGGCGGTCGCCCTGAGCGACAGCGCCTCACTGGACACCCTGCGCTTCTGGAACGCCGGCGCAGTGGTCGGCCGCGGCTTCGACGTGATCGCCGTGGTGACCCCGTTCATCGTGGTCGGCGCGATCCTCGCACTGTCCAACGGTCCGGCGGTGAACCTGCTGAACATGGGCGACGACGTGGCCAAGGGGCTGGGACTGAACGTCAACCTCTCCCGCACCGTCGGCGTGATCGCGGTGACGGTACTGGTGGGCGCGGCGACCGCGGCCTGCGGCAGCATCTCGTTCCTCGGCCTGATGGTCCCGCACATCGTGCGTTACTTCACCGGCCCGGACTACCGCTGGCTGTTGCCGGCCTCGGCGCTGATGGGTGCACTGCTGCTGCTCGCCGCCGACATCGTCGGGCGGGTGGTGGCCCGGCCGGGCGAGCTCGAGGTGGGAATCGTGATCGCGATGATCGGTGCGCCGTTCTTCGTCGGTCTGGTCTGGTGGCGGAAGGCGGTGCGAGTGTGAGTACCACGGTGCAGGGGCCGGAGGGAGCCGGCGCGTCCGCCGGGGAGTCCTCCCTTCCCCCGATCCGGCCCGGAGTGCGTTTCGGCAACGTGGTCTCGTTCGTCTGGCGGCCGTGGCCGGTCGCGGTGACCGGACTGCTCGCGGTGGTCGCCTTCGTCGCCATGTGCGCGAGCATCCGGATCGGCGAGTTCCCACTGTCGTTCGGTGAGGTGTTGGGTGCCATCGCCGGGCAGGGTGATTCGACCACGCAGTTCATCGTGATGGACCTGCGGATGCCGCGGGCCCTGGTCGGCGTGGTGGTCGGAGCGGCGTTGGGCATGTCCGGCGCGATCGTTCAGTCCATCGCCCGCAACGCCCTGGCCAGTCCGGACATCCTGGGCATCACCGCCGGCGCCGGGGTGGCCGCGGTCTTCCTGGTGACCTCCACCGGCACCCTCGCGGCGACCCTCAACAACGACTACGGTCTACCGCTGGTCGCGCTGGCCGGCGGCCTGGCGACCGGCGCCGTGGTGTACCTGCTCGCGGTGCGCGGCGGCGTGGACGGCATCCGGCTGATCCTGGTCGGTATCGCCATCACCGCCCTCATGCGGGCCCTGATCGACTGGATGCTGGTGCGCGCCGATATCCGGGATGTCGCCCGTGCGCAGGCCTGGCTGGTCGGCTCACTGGAGGGCCGCGACTGGGGTGATGTGCGATCGGCCATGGTCATCGCGGTGCCCGCGTTCGGGCTCGCCGTGCTCGGCGCATTCGCGTTGCGCGCGGTCCAGCTCGGCGACGACGTGGCGCTCGGTCTCGGTGTCCGGCTGGGGCTCACCCGTGCGGTCCTGCTGATCGCGGCGGTGCTGCTGGCCGCGGCAGGTGTCTCCGCGGCCGGGCCGATCTCCTTCGTCGCCTTCGTCTCTCCGCAGCTGGCGATGCGGCTGACGCGCCTGCCGACCCCGCCGCTGATCCCGTCCGCTCTGATGGGTGCCGCCCTGCTGGTCTGCGCCGATCTGATCGCGCGCACCGCCTTCCCGGTCTCACTGCCGGTGGGCATCATCACCGCAGCCGTCGGCGGCCCGTTCCTCGTGTACCTGCTCGTCCGTCAGAACCTCAAGGGGGCCAAGTGAACCCGACCGTCACCAGCACCGCGAGCACACCGGCGCAGTCCGGCGGGTCCGCACCGGCGGAGTCCGGTCGGACGGCACCGTCGCGCCTGGGAGCGAAGTCCGTCTCGTCGGGTTACGGGCACGTCACCATCCTCGACGAGTTGGATCTTCAGATCCCGACCGGTGTGGTCACCACGATCATCGGGCCCAACGGCTGCGGTAAGTCGACCTTGCTGCGCACGCTGGCCCGGCTGATCAAGCCGTCGTCCGGGCAGGTGGTGCTCGACGGGGTGGACATCGCCACTCTCAAGTCCAAGCAGATCGCCACCACCATGGGTCTCCTGCCGCAGAGCCCGCAGGCCCCCGAGGGGTTGACCGTGGGCGATCTGGTCGCCCGCGGGCGCCACCCGCACCAGTCCTGGCTGCGGCAGTGGAGTTCCGACGACGCCGACGTGGTCGACGCGGCGCTGGCGCAGACCGGGGTGCGGGATCTGGCGGACCGGCCGGTCGATTCGCTCTCCGGCGGGCAGCGGCAGCGGGTGTGGATCTCGATGACCCTCGCCCAGGGCACCGACCTGCTGCTCCTCGACGAGCCCACCACCTTCCTGGACCTCTCGCACGCGCTCGACGTGCTGGATCTGGTGGACGAGCTGCGCAGTCAGGGCCGCACCATCGTCATGGTTCTGCACGACCTGAACCTGGCGATCCGTTACTCCGACCACCTGATCGCCATGCGCGACGGTGCGGTGGTCGCGCAGGGCACCCCGTCGGAGATCATCAGCGAGCAGATGCTCAGCGAGGTCTTCGGTCTCAGCTCGACGGTGATCGACGATCCGGTCTCGCCCGGCCGGCCGTGCATCGTGCCGATCGGCGCCCGGCGCACCGCCGCACGGCGTTCGGACATCGCGGACCGGTAGGCACGGTAGCGCTGGGGATTTCGGTGCTCGAGTGGTCCGTGCCGGAAGTCCGTGCCTCAGAAGGTGGTGCGGGGTCGGATCGCGTTCGCCAGATCTACCAGCGCGTGCCGCTGCCGCTTCCGTTCGGCCAGTAGTGCCAGCTCGCGCAGCGACTTCTCCGCAGCGGTGCGCAGGCCCCGCTCGGTGAGCGGATGATCGAGCAGGTTCGAGTTCTCGTCGAGCCTGCCGTGCTGGTTCGGGTGCTGCACCCAGCCCAGCGCCACCCCGAGCACCAGTGCCCGCAGCTGCAACCGCCGGAACTCGGACCGCGGCAGCGTCCGGACCCGGCGCGCCGCCTCCTGCAACTGCGCCTGCGTGACTTCGGCGAGGTCGCGGCCGTGCACCAGTGCGACCACCGACGAGCACAGCGCGTTGTGGTAGTGCCGGCTGGTCGCTGGAACCTGGTCCAGAATCTCGACGGTGCCCGGTACATCCCCTGCGGCACGGCGCATCCGGGCGGCGCCGAAGGCCGCCGAGATGATGCCCCGGTCGGTGCGCCACACCCCCTCGTAGCGTTCGCACGCCCGGTCGCGCCAGCCGTCGGGATCGGATTCGCCGGACAGGTAGCAGAACTCGGCGGCCACGGCGGCGGCCAGCTTCGGTGCCGCCTCCCCGGGCGCCTGATCGGTGACCGACTCGAAGTAGTCGTAGGCACTGACGTAATCGCCCTGCATGAGCGCGGTCTCGGCGCGGTACCAGGTGACCTGCCAGCGGTGCGGCTCCCGCGCGGCGAGCGCGTCGAGCAGCCCGGTCGCGGCGTCCACTTCACCGAGTTCGAGGTGCGCTCGCGCCTCGGCCAGATCGATCTCGACGGTGCCGGCCATCGCCTCGCGCAGTTCCGCGAGGGAGTCCAGGATCTGCGTGGGATCACTGCGCATGGTCAGCGCCAGCACTCCCGCGGCCGGGTCCGAGGGGTTCGCGATCGGGATCGGCAGCGCCGCCAGCACCTCCGGGGCGCGGAGCATGTCGTCGTGCACCTCCGGGTCCGGGTCCACTGCGCGCAGCATCAGTTCCACCCCGAAGGTCGAGCGTTGCGGGGTGAACACCACGGACAGTCCCGGTCGCGGCTCACCGGACTTGGTGGACAGGCACTCCCGCAGCACCCCCAACAGTTGGTCGGTGAGCTCGGCGGCGGAGGTGAAACGCTCGTCCGGGTTCTCGGCGGTGGCCTTGACCAGGAGCCGGTACAGCGAGTTGTACGCCGCCAGGGTGTCGTCCTCGGTGGGGTCGGGCAGACCGTCGACGTACCTGCCCTTGACCATCGGGATGTCGGCGACCAGCACGGCGAGGGTGCGGCCCACGGTGTAGACGTCCGAGGCCACGGTCGGTCCGGTGGAGGAGATCTCCGGCGCCTGGAACCCCGGTGTGCCGTAGATGAAGCCGTATCCGCCCAGCGGCGCCACCGCGCCGAGGTCGATCAGTTTCACGTCCTCGTCGCTGATCATGATGTTGTCCGGCTTGAGATCGTTGTAGGCCAGGCCCAGGCTGTGCAGGTAGCCGAGTGCGGGCAGCACCTCCAGGATGTAGGCGATCGACTGCTCCACCTCGACCGCCGTACCGGATTCACTGGAGGCGGCCTCGGCCAGGATCTCCTTGACCGTCTTGCCGGGCACGTACTCCATCACGATGTAGCCGATCTGGGTGCCGTCCGGATCGGGGTGCTCGACGAAGTTGTAGATCTTCACGATCGACGGGTGCGTCATCTCCGCCAGGAACCGTCGTTCCGAGACCGCGACGGCCTGTGCCTGCGCGTCGCCGGAGTTGAGGAGCCCCTTGAGCACCACCGGCCGGTCCACCACGTTCAGATCGGTCGCCAGGTAGATCCAGCCCATTCCGCCGTGCGCGATCGCTCCCTGGATCTCGTACTGATCGGCCACGATGTCGCCGGGTTCGAGTGCCGGTTCGAAGGAGAACCGGGCTCCGCAGTGCGGGCAGGTGCCGATCAGTTGCCCGGGCTCACCGTCGTGCGCACGGCCGACGGGCTTGCGGCAGTTCCAGCAGTACCGTTTGCCTTCGGCGATGATCGGATTGGTCTTGATCGCCTCGGACGGATCGACCTCCAGGATCCGCGGGATCTCCACCAGGCCGCCGCCCACCCGGCGCCGTCCGGCACTGCGGGAGGTGGTCACCACCGCCCGGGTAGGCCCGTTGCCGAACCGCGGCGTCGCCTCGGTGTGCGCGGTGGCGTCCGGTGCCGCGACCGCGGTCAGCTGCGTTCCCACCGGTGGGGGTTCGGTGTCGAACAGGTTCTCCATCGGAGCGCCGACGGTGCCCTGGTCCTCGTCGTCATCGTCGAAGACCACTACCTGAGCCTGGGTGCTCTCCGGTTCCTCATCGTCAGTCATATCCGCACTCATCCTCGATCACCCCGTGTACTGCGCCGCGGGAGCCGACCAGACCTGGCCCAGCGAGGGCGAGAACCACTGGTTGTACAGTCGCATCCAGGTGCCGTCGAAGGCCATCCGCAGCAGCACGCCGTTGACGAAACGCACCAGGTCCGGGCGGTTCTTCCCGATACCCACCGCGTAGTACTCCAAACCCATCGACGGTCCGGTGAGGGTCAGGTTCGGATCCTGGTCCTGTAGTCCCGCGAGGATCGCGTCGTCGGTGGAGACCGCGTCCACGTGCCCCTGCTGCAGCATCACCAGGCAGTCGGACCACGAATCGGCGGCGGTGACGATCGCGCTGGGGACCAGGCGCCGTACCCGATCCAGGGAGGTGGTGCTGCGCACCTCGCACACGCGGCGCCCGGACAGGTCACCGACGGTGTTGATCGGGGCGCCGCGCGGCGCCAGGATGCGCTGTTGCGCGATGAAGTAGGTGGCCGAGAAGTCCACCTTCTTCGCCCGGTCGCAGGTGGCCGACATGGTCTTGACCACCACGTCGACGGTGCCGTCCTCCAGCGCCTTGAGCCGCTCGGCGCTGGAGAGGATGCGGAACCGGACCCGTTTCGGGTCACCGAAGATCGCGGTGGCGATCTGCCGGGCGATGTCGGCGTCGAAGCCCTTGATCTCACCGCTGATCGGATCCCGGAAGGACAGCAGGTTCGAGCCGATGTCGATGCCCACGATCAACTGTCCGCGTTCGAGGATCGTGGCCGCCGTGGAGCCCGGAACCATCTGTCCGGGCGGCGGCAGTGGGGACGGCGAGAGCGTGCCCGGGCACATGGACACCTCGGCGGGGATCGGGGTGTCGGCGGGGACCACCGAACCGGAGCCGGGGATCGGCGGCGGGAACGCGGTCACCGCATCGCCGGGAGCGTCGGGCGCGGAGACCGTGCAGCCGCCGGCCAGGGCGACGCTGACGGTGAGCGCGATCGCGCCGAGCAGTCTTCGCATCATCGGTACTCCCTGACCCGGGGGTAGAAGCCGGCGGTGACGCCCGCTGCGGCCACCACGCACAGGATGAAGGCGCCGGGCCCGGAGAAGGCGATCGCGAACCGGGCGGTGTTCTCGTTGTCGCGGTAGATGGTGCGGGCCTGCGAGATCGCAGAGGTGAGGTTGCGATCGAGGGAGCGGTAGGCGACCGCAGCGGAACCGGGATCGGTGCCGATCGCCAGCCGGATCGCACCCAGGTAGTCACCGGTGGCCTCGCGCGCGGCGATCTGCTGGTGCGCGGCGATCCACCGGCCGGCGTCGCCGCGCGCGGCGGTGACGGCTGAGGTGATCTCGGCGTCGGAGTCACCGAGGGCGTCGAGAGCGCGCTGGGCGCGCTGCATGGTCTCGGCGAACGCGCCGGCCGGTGCGCCGCGTCCGGCGCCGCGTTGGACCAGGCCCATCGTCTCCATCGAGCGGGCCTGCTGGGTGAGCGTGCGCGCCTGGGAGAGCGCGTCCACTGCTGCGGTACCTCGTTGCTCGGCGCGCAGCGAGTAGGTCGAGGAGGTCAGTCCCGCGACCACCACCCACAGCAGGGCCACCGCGAGCGCGACCGCTGCCACCACCAGTCCCCGGTTGATCAGCCGTTGGGTGCGCAGCGCCAGGTAGCGGTGGGTCAGCAGGACCGAGGCCAGGGCCACACCCAGTACCCCGTAGACCGCGAGCGGCGGTGAGGCCGAACGCGCGTGCGTGGCGCGCAGCGTCTCGGTCTCCTCCCGGTAGAAACTCTCCGCCGCCGGGAGCAGAGTGTCCTGCATCAGGGTCGACGCGGTCGCCAAGTACGCCGCGGCCACCGAGTTGTCGAGCCGGTTGTTCGCGCGCGCGGTCTCCACCAGGCCGGTGTACACCGGCAGGTTCATCGCGATCGTGTCCAGGTTGGCGTGCGCCAGGGTGTCTTCGGACGGCAGCCGGGTCGACGAGGTGATCAGCGCCTTCCCGGCGGTGGCCAGGGCCAGGGTGTAGCTGGTCTGGATCTCGTCGGACGGGATACCGCCGGCCACGAAGACGGCGTTCGCGGATTCGTTGGCCGCCGACAGCGAGCTGTAGAGCACCTGCGCGGCGTGCGCGCGGGGTTCGAAATCGGCGAGGTTCTGTTCGAGCACCTGGGTGCGGGAGAGCTGCGCGGCGGAGGTGAACCATCCGGTGAACAGGCACATGGTGATGAGCACGATCGCCATCGAGACCAGTTTGCCTGGGCTGGAGGTGAAGAACTCCCGCAATTCGGCCAGCACCGACGATTCGGGGAACGATCGGAGGCGGAGCGAGGACAGCTGCCGATTCTTCGACGTGTGGGCTGTCACCGCCTGCTCCCTTCCGCCTGATCGCCCGCGCGGCCGCGGGGAGTCCCACGCCGGCCGGTGTTGTTCGACCCTATCGCGCAGCGGTGTCTCCGGCCCGCGATGACGCGCCTTTTCTCCCGCCCCTGAGCGGCTCTCGTCGGCTACGGTGGAGTGCATGTTGGGTGACGGGAACGGCTGGGTCCGGGACCCGGACGGGTCCCGGTTCTGGGGCCGTTTCGGCGCCGCGGGCCTACTCGCTCTGTCGCCCGATCGGGACAAGGTGTTACTGCAGCACCGCTCCTGGTGGAGTCATCAGGGAGGCACCTGGGCGCTGCCCGGCGGCGCGCGCGATTCGCATGAGTCCGCCGCCGATGCGGCGCTGCGGGAGGCCTTCGAGGAGACCGGCCTGCCACCCACCTCGCTGCACGTGCTCTCCGAGGTGGTCACCACCGTTTCGCAGGCCGGCTGGACCTACACGACGGTGTTCGCCCGGCTGGTGGAGCCGCGCGAGCTGGTGCCGAACGAGGAGTCCACGGCTCTGGACTGGGTGCACCTCGGTGAGGTCCCGGACCGGAAACTGCATCCGGCGTTCGCGAAGTCCTGGCCGCAGCTGCACGCGCACGTGCACGCCCTCGGCTCCGATTGACGCCCCGTCTACGGCCGGCCCAGCGCGGCCGACAGATCGCGGGCAGCGGCTTCCGGATCGGGCGCTTCGGTGATCGCGCGCACCACGACGATCGCGTCGGCGCCCGCCTCCCGCACCTGCGGTACCCGCTCCAGGTCGATCCCGCCGATCGCGAACCACTTGCGCGCGGGCGCCGCCGCCGCAGTGCTGCTGACCAGTGGCAACCCCGGTGCCGGACGGCCCGGCTTGGTCGGCGTGGGCCAGCACGGCCCGGTGCAGAAGTAGTCCACCCCGGCCTCGCCCGCGGCCGCGCGGGCCTGCGCGTCGTCGTGCGTGGAGCGCCCGATCAGCACGTCCGGCCCCAGGATCCGGCGGGCGACGGTGACCGGTAGATCGTCCTGCCCCAGGTGCAGTACATCGGCGCGCGCGGCGAGCGCGACGTCGGCGCGGTCGTTCACCGCGACCAGCGCACCGTGCGCGTGCGCGATCTCCCGCAGCTCGGAGACGAGCTCCACCTCCTGGGCGGCCTCCAACGGCCCCAGCTCGCGTTCACCGGCCGAACCCTTGTCCCGCAACTGCACGATGTCCACACCGCCCCGCAGGGCCGCGGCGACGAACTGCGCCAGATCACCGCGTTCCCGGCGGGCATCGGTGCACAGATACAGGGAGGCGGAGGCGAGACGATCACGCGGGGAGAGCATGCCCCCACACTAGGCGCCCGGAGTAGGCTGGCGGCGTACACACGGGAGCTCCGGGCAACGGGGCTGAGAGTGGGGCTGACCGCGTCCCTGACCGTCGGACCTGATCCGGGTAATGCCGGCGAAGGAAGGATATCCGCAGGTGAATGGTGTGTCCGTGGTGGGCGGGGGAACCGTCGGGCTCAGCGTCGCGTGGTCGCTCGCCCGCCGCGGCGCCGCCGTTACCGTCTTCGATCCGGAACCGGGTTGCGGTGCCTCCTGGGTCGCCGGCGGCATGATCGCCCCGTACTCGGAGGCGTGGCCGGGGGAGCAGGAGCTCTCCGAACTGGGCGCGCGGTCGCTGCGCCTGTGGGAGGGGTTCGCCCGGGATCTGCAGTCCTACGCCGACGGTCCGCTGGTCACCGCGCGCGGCACCGTCTGGCTGGCGGTGGACGACGGGGACGCCCAGGACCTGGCCACCATCGCCGCCGCGGTGAACGACGAGGCGCTGTTCTCGGCACTGCGCCCGTCCGAGGCGGTGCGCGCGGTGGCTGGGGCGGCGCCCCGGATCCGGGCGGCGGCGCAGGCGCCCACTGAGATCGCGGTGGACAACCGGCTGGTGCACCGCGCCCTGCTCGCCGCCTGTGCGGACACCGGCGTCCAGCTGCGCGAGCAGGCGGTCCCCGCTCCGATCGACCCACGGACCCTCCCCGGTGAAGCGGTGATCGTGTGCGCCGGAACGGATTCGGCGTCGCTGGTACCGCAGCTGGGGATCCGTCCGGTGAAAGGGGAGGTGGTGCGGCTGCGCCGCGGACCGTCCTGCCTGCCGCCGCCGACGGTGACCGTGCGGGCCCGCGTGCACGGCCGGCAGGTGTACGTGGTGCCCCGCTCCGACGGAGTGGTGGTCGGTGCCACCCAGTACGAGGACGACCGCAACCTGACACCGCGGATCGGCCCGGTGGTGGATCTGCTCGATGACGCTTTCACGGTGTTGCCGTTCCTCCGCGAATACGACCTGATCGAGGTGATCGCGGGCCTGCGTCCGGCGTCACCGGACAATCTGCCGGTGATCGCGCCGCTCGGCGACCGGCTGTTCGCCGCCACCGGGCACGGCCGCAACGGGATCCTGCTCGCTCCGGTCACAGCGGTGCGCGCGGCGGATATGGTGCTCAGCGAGGAGGTACAGGCATGGAGCTGACGGTCAACGGTGAGGACCGGCTGGTGCCGGACGATACGTCCGCCGCGCTGCTGCTCGACCGGCTGGGCCTACCGGACAAGGGCGTGGCGATCGCGGTCAACGGCGCGGTGCACCCGCGTTCACGCTGGGACGAGACGCTTCCCGCGTACGCCGAGGTCGAGGTGCTCACGGCGGTGCAGGGTGGCTGACGGTGCGGACCCGCTGGTCATCGCCGGCCGCGAGTTCGCCTCGCGGCTGATCACCGGCACCGGTGGCAGCTCGAACCTCGAACACCTGCGGTCGGCGCTGATCGCCTCCGGCACCGAGATGACCACGGTCTCGCTGCGGCGTACCAGCATCGCCGAGGGCGGCGGGGTGCTCGACCTGATCCGGGAGCTGGGGATCACGCCGCTGCCGAACACCGCAGGCTGTCTCGGTGCCGCCGAAGCCGTCCTCACCGCGCGATTGGCCCGCGAGGCGCTGCACACCGACTGGATCAAGCTCGAGGTGATCGGCGACGACGAGACCCTGCTTCCCGATGCGGTGGCGCTGGTCGAGGCCGCGGAAGAGCTGGTGGCCGACGGTTTCGTGGTGTTGCCGTACACCAATGACGATCCGATCACCGCCCGCAGGCTCGCCGATGTCGGCTGCGCCGCGGTGATGCCGGCGGGCTCCCCGATCGGTACCGGCCTGGGTGTGCTCAACCCGCACAACATCGAGATGATCGTGGCGCAGTCACCGGTACCGGTGATCCTCGACGCCGGGATCGGTACCGCGAGTGACGCCGCTCTGGCGATGGAACTCGGCTGCGATGCGGTGCTTCTCGCGTCCGCGGTGACCCGCGCTGCTGATCCGGAGGCGATGGCCACCGCGATGCGGCTGGCGGTCGCCTCGGGCCGGCTCGCCCGCTCGGCGGGCCGCATCCCGCGCCGACGGTGGGCGCTGGCCTCGTCACCCACGGCGGGCCGGATGGACGGGCGGATCCGCGCGGGTGGTTGAACCCTCCGGTGACCGCGACCGGCCGGCGGAGGGAGCCACCTCGGCACCCACCGGCCGGGTGCGTCGCGGTGCACGCCTGGGTGGGGTCGCGGTGCGGCACGTGGCCCGGTCGGCATGGGCCGCTGCGCCGCTGCGGGGCGACGAATCCGCGCGGCGGGCCCGCGACGCAGCACTGCTCGCACTGGCCGACGATCTGGTCACCGTGCTCGGCGGGATGCGCGGCGCCGCGATGAAAGTGGGACAGCTGCTGGCGGTGATCGATCTGGGGATCACCGGGGAATCCGCCCGCGACGAGTTCGCAGCGCGCCTGCAGCCGTTGCTGCGCACCGCACCGTCGTGGACCGATGCCGCGATGATGAGACTGCTCGATCAGCAGCTCGGGCCGCGGCGCAGTCGGATCACGGCCCTGGAGGGGCCGATCGCCGCGGCGTCCATCGGGCAGGTGTACCGCGGTGTGCTCGACGATGCGCGCCCGGTGGCGGTGAAGATCCAGTACCCGCGGGTCGAGTCGATGGTCCGCGCGGACCTGAAGAACCTGCGGCTCCTGGTCAAGGTGCTCGGCCGGTACCTGCCCGCGTCGAACGCGCAGGCGCTCACCGAGGAGATATCCCGGCAGGTGACCGCGGAACTGGACTTCGCCGCCGAACGTGACCACCACCGATACTTCGCCGACGTCTTCGACGGGCACCCGGCGATCGTGGTGCCCCGACCGGTGGAGGATCTGTGCACTCCCCGGGTGCTGGTCACCGACTTCCTCGACGGGCGACCGCTCGCGGCGGTCCGCGACGCCGGCCAGGGCCTCCGCGACCGGCTCGGGGAGGCGATCTACCGGTTCTACTGCGGCGAGATGTACCGGACCGGCCGGTTCTGCGCGGATCCGCATCCGGGCAATGTGATCGCCCTCCCGGACGGGCGAGCCGGTTTCGTCGACTTCGGGATGACGGTGCGGCTGGCACCGGACGTGCACGCCTTCGAGCAGGACCTGCTGCGCACCGTCCTGGACGGCGACCTCGACCGGGTGCACGCGATGGCGGTGCAGGCCGGATTCATCGGCCGCCCGGATCTGATGGGGCCGGCCGAACTGGGCGAGTACATCGATCAGGTGGTGGGCTGGCATCTGCGGGAGGGGCCGGAGACGATCACCCCGCAGACCGCGCGGACCGCGGTCGCGGCGGCCGCACTGCCCGGCGGCGGCTTCTACGATCTGCTCGAGGGGCAGACGCTGCAGGAGGCGCACGCGCTCGGGCGGCGTACCGACATCTCGACGGTGGCGCTGCTCGGCGAGTTGCGCGCGTGCGCGCCGTGGCGGGCGATCGCCGCCGAAGCGGTCGGCGCCGGGCCACCGTCGACCCCGATGGGCCGGGAGATTGCCGCGTGGTCGGCCCGCAGACCGGATCACCGCGGATAGACTCGGAAACCATGTCGGAATCGGATCCGGTTGCGGTCGTGGACGCGCGTCCACGGCGCGGGCGTCCGCGCTCGCAGGGGCTGCCCGAGCGCCGGCGCGAGGAGGTCACCCGCGCGGCGTTCGCGGTGTTCGCCGAGATGGGTTACGAGCGGGCGACGGTCAGTGAGATCGCCAAACGCGCGGGTATCGGGCAGGGCACGCTGTACCGCTACGTCGACGGGAAGCGGGAGCTGCTGGACCTGGTCTTCGACCACTGCGTCGAGCAGTTGATGACGGCGATCTCACCGGAGGCGGTGATCGCTGCCACCGAGTCCGGTGACCGCGAGGCGTCCGAGCAGACCGTCCTGGATCTCGCCGCCCGCCTGTTCCACCTGCTCGACACCGAGCCGGAGATCCTCAAAGTGGTGTTGGTGCAGGCCGGCACCGTCGACGAGGAACTGCGCTACCGGATCCAGGGGCTCTACCAGAGCTTCGACGCGATGATGGGCCGCGCTCTGCGACTGGCCCGGGAGCGGGACTGGATCATCACCCGCACCGCGCACCCGGACACCGAGACTGTCCTGCTCGGGCGGCTGTTGCCGGCGCTCGGCGTCCCCGGCGTGGTGATGGCGCTGCGCGGCGAGAGCGAGCCCGCCGTCCGCGAGGTCTACGTCCGGTCGGCGGTGCGCATGTCCGGTCGCGGAATCCTGGCCGACGGTGCCCGAGCCGCCCTGAGCGCCACCTGCCCGGATACCGATCCGCCGCCGGTCGCGGCCGCGGAACCGGTCCCAGGACGCGCCGGTGAGCTCTTGCGCGCCGCGGTGGATGCGTTCACTTCGAGCGGCTACGCCGAGGTCGGTGTCACCGAGATCACCGAGCGGGCCGGGGTC
Source organism: Tsukamurella serpentis (assembly GCF_054780975.1). Taxonomy (NCBI): domain Bacteria; kingdom Bacillati; phylum Actinomycetota; class Actinomycetes; order Mycobacteriales; family Tsukamurellaceae; genus Tsukamurella; species Tsukamurella serpentis. The sequence continues at coordinate 936,204 of NZ_BAAGVH010000002.1, read as the reverse complement.
AGCCACGGCACCTTCTACAACTACTTCGACAGCAAACGGCACATGCTGGCGGTGCTCGTCGAACACAACACCGCCGCACTGATCCGAATGGTCGACGAGGTGGCCGCCGATCTGCCCGAGCCGCTGACCGCCGACGGCCTGCGCGACGGCATCCACCGGGCGAACCTGACCGTGCTCAGTGATGTCGGCGAGCGATTGGACGAGTTCCGTTTCCTGCTCATGGAGGTGCCGGGGGTGGACTCGCAGGCCTACGGCGAGCACCTGCAGCTGTACGTCACGGCGGCCGAGCGGTGCGCCCGGATACTCGCCCCGGCGAAGCAGGCAGGGTTGCTCGACGAGCGGCTCGGGATCGCGTTCATCGCCGAGGCGTGGGTCGGTTATCTGCTGGGGGTGGTGGCGGCGATGGTCAACGACGTGGACGTCACCAACCCCGCCGAGAGCGCCCGGATCGTGACCGGACAGCTCCTCGGCGGGGCTCGTACCCCCGGCGCCGGAGCGCCGGGGGCGGCCGCTACACCGGAGTGAGGTCCTCGTCGGACTCGGCGCCGTCGGCGGAGCTGCGACCGGACTGCAGGATGTCGTGGTCCTTCGTCTCGACCATCAGATAGCAGCAGAACACGCTCACCGCCGACAACGCGGCCAGCATGATGCCCACCCACAGCACCTGCCCCTGTGCCACCAGTCGCGCGGCCAGCAGCGGCGGGATCGCGCCGCCGAAGATCCCGGCGAGGTTGTAGCCCAGGCCCGCGCCGGTGTACCGGTAGCGCTCGTGGAACAGCTCCGGTAGTGCGGCACCGGCCGGCCCGTAGGCGATGCCGAAGATGATCAGCGTGCCGATCAGTCCCACCGCGTACATCGGCAGTGATCCGGTGTCGAGGATCGGGAACAGCGCCAGCGTCCACACGACGGCCATCGCGCAGGAGGCCATGATCACCTTGCGGCGGCCGATCCGGTCCGAGTACACGGCCGAGACCGCGATGGAGACGCCGAAGAAGACCGCGGCCACCATGCCCATGGCGAGCACCGTGGTGCGCGGGAAGCCGAGGTTCTTGGTGGCGTAGTTGGTCAGGAACGCGGTGCCCATGTAGAACAGCGAGAACAGGCTGGCCAGCGCTCCGCCGGCGATGAGGATCTCCTTCCACTGGAAGCGGATCGCGTCCAGGAAGGGCAGTCGGGTGCGGTTGATCTCGGACAGGGCTCGTTTGCGGACCTCGGTGAACACCGGTGTCTCCTCGACCGAGAGCCGCACCCACAGGCCGACTGCGACCAGCAGCGCGGACAACAGGAACGGGATGCGCCAACCGACGGTCATGAAGGCGCTGTCGGCCGACGAGGTATCGCCGGCGGCCAGTGTGAACAGCAGGAACGTGCCGCTGGAGAGGAGGAACGCGAAGGCCGGGCCGAGCTGGGGGAACATCGCGTACATGCCGCGCTTGCCGCGGGGCGCGTACTCGGCGGTGAGCAGCGTCGCGCCGGCCCACTCGCCACCCACGGCGAAGCCCTGCAGGAACCGCATCACCACCAGCAGTACCGGCGCCAGTGTGCCGATCCCGTCCGGGAACAGGCCGAAGACACCGCTCTCGCTGCCGGGGAGCAGACCGATCATCACCGTGGCGAGGCCCATGATGAGCAGCGTCCACACCAGGGTGCGTTTGCGGCCGATCCGGTCGCCGAAGTGCCCGAACAGGATCGCGCCGACGGGGCGGGCGAAGAACGCCACCGCGAAGGTCGCGAACGAGGCCAGTGTCGCGACGCCGGGCGACATGTTCGAGAAGAAGACGGTGGGGAAGACCAGCGCGGCGGCGGTGCCGTAGATGAAGAAGTCGTAGAACTCGATCGTGGTTCCGATCGAACTGGCCATCGCGACGCGGCGTAGCCGCGGTGCCGGGACGGCCGGGAGGTCCGGTGCAGTCACATGCGCTCCTTGGATTCCGGGGACCCGACGAACGTTAGTGATGCGCGTCACATCGGAGGTACCCCCGAATGGGGGTGCGGGAACCTGGCTGTGGCTGTGGCTGTGGCGGTCGAGGCGGGCGGCTCAGGGGAGCAGGCCGAGGCTGCGGGCGCGGGTCACCGATTCGAACCGGGTGCCGGTTCCGAGTTTCTGTGCGGCACTGCGAAGATAGGCCTTCACCGTCTCGGAGCTGATCGACAATCGGGACGCCACCTCACCGTTGGTGCAACCCAGCGCCACCTGCGCCAGCACATCCACCTCGCGCGCGGTCAGCGACCGCTGCGGCAGTGGCGCGCGCAGTGCCGCAGCACCGTCGGCCGCGGTGCGGCCCAATCCGCTGATCCGTCCGCAGGCCGCCTCCAGTCGTGAGCGCAGTGGACCGTCGGTGATCTCCCCGGCGAGCGCCCGCAGCTCGGAGAAGACCTCCCGCAACAGTTCTCGGTCCGAGCCGGTGAGGGCGGTGCGCTCGGCGGTGGCGGCCTCCGCGAAGCGCATCCGGCGCTGTACCTCCTCGCGGACCCGCAACTCGTACCCGAGGTCGCGCACCGTCCGGGCGACGGCGCCGAGCACGCTGTCGCCGAAACCGGTGTCCCGGCGGTCCGCGGCGTAGAACACCGCCCGGACGGTGTCGTCCACCAGCAGCGGAACCGCGACCATCGCGCGCAGTCCCTCGGCCTGGACCTGCGCGCGATAGTGCTGGGTGATCTTCGCGCTGCCGTAATCGGTGACCGAGGTGGGGCGGCCGGTGCGCAGCACGTGCCCGCCGAGGCCGGCACCGCGAACCACTGGTAACCCGCTCAGCGCCGCGGTCCGCAGGCCGACTCCGCCGCGCAGGATCACCCGATCGCCGTCGACCACTCCCGCGAACGACACCGGTAGATCGGTGCGGGTGCGAATGGTCTTCAGGGCCGCCCGCGTCGCGTCGTCGTCCAACGAGTCGTGCGAGGGCATGGCGTCTCCGGCGGTCAGGGTGACCCATCATGGCATGTCCGGTTCGTCGCCCGGGCCGAAAACGCCGCACCGTCGGTGCCGGAGCCCGGGCCGCGTTCCGGACCGGGAGCGCCCGCGATTGCTAGCGTGCAGGCATGATCGAAGTCGCAGGACTGACCAAGACGTACGGCGCGGTTCGCGCGGTGAACGATCTCTCGTTCACCGTCCGGCCGGGCCGGGTGACGGGATTCCTCGGGCCCAACGGCGCCGGGAAGTCCACGACGATGCGCTGCATCCTCGGCCTCGATGGACCGACCGCCGGATACGCCACGATCGGCGGCCGCGACTACCGCACCTTCGACCGGCCGCTCACCGAGGTCGGGGCCCTGCTCGACGCGAAGTGGGTGCATCCGAACCGCTCCGCCCGCGACCATCTGCGTTGGCTGGCGGTGGCGAACGGGCTTCCCGCCGATCGCGTGGACACCTGCCTTGCCGCCGTCGGCCTGACCGACGTGGCGCGGAAGAAGGCAGGTGGATTCTCCCTCGGGATGGCGCAGCGTCTCGGCATCGCCGGCGCGCTGCTGGGCGATCCGGGGGTCCTGCTGTTCGACGAGCCGGTCAACGGACTCGACCCGGAGGGCATCGTCTGGGTGCGCACCTTCATGAAGTCGCTCGCCGCCCAGGGGCGCACCGTCCTGGTCTCCAGTCACCTGCTCGCCGAGATGGCGCTCACCGCCGACGACGTGGTGATCGTCGGCCGCGGGCACCTGGTGTGGAACGGGCCCATGGCGGACTTCATCGCGCAGAACTCCGAGCACACCGTGCGCGTGCGCAGCCCGCGCGAGCACGACCTGGCGCAGGCGCTCACCGCGCGGGGCGTGCAGGTCGAGGTCACGACCGAGGCCGCACCGCAGGGCGGCGGGCGGACGGTGCTGACGGTGCGGGGCACGACCAGCGACGCGGTCGGCGAGATCGCCGCCGCGGAGGGGCTGCCGCTCGCGGAACTGTCCCCGCAGGCCGGCTCTCTGGAGCAGGTGTTCATGCGGATCACCGGCGGAGCGGTGGAGTACCGCGGTGCAGGAGGGATCGCATGATCACGCGGGCGATCGGGGCGGAACTGGTGAAGATCACCACGGTCCGCGCCACCAAGTGGCTACTGCTCGGCTCGATGGCGGCGGCGCTGGCGCTGACGGTCGTCACGGCGCTGGTGGTGCGCAACGTCGGTGAGACGATCAGTGACGTCGGAGCGGTAGCGCTCGGCCCGCTCACCGGGTTCGGTGGACTGCCGGGGCTCGCGATCACCTTCGCCGCGGTGATCGGGGTGCTCTCGGTGACCACCGAGATCCGGTACAACACACTGCGGTCGACCTTCCTCGCGATTCCTCGCAGGTGGTTGGCGCTGTCGGCGAAGACGCTGGTGGTCGCCGTGGTCTGCGCGCTCGCGTACGCCGCCGTGATGATCGTCTGCGTCGTCGTCTTCGGGGTCATCGTCGACGGTTCCCCACTGTTCGCGTTCGGTTCCGGCGCCGCCTTCCTGTTCACCTTCCCGGTGGCCACCGCGATCTCGGCGGTGCTCGGAGTGGCGGTGGGCTGTGCGGTGCGCAACGGGGCGGGGGCGATCACGCTGCTGCTGGGTTATCTGTTCGTGGTCGACAACGTGGTCGCCGCGATCCCGCAGACCCGCGATGCCGGGCCGTACCTGCTGCTGTCGAACCTGCAGAACTTCCTCGGGGTCCTGATGAACCCGGAGTTCCCGTGGTCCGCGACGGTATCCGCGGTGTACCTGGTGGCGGTCGTCGGACTGCTGTGGGTGGGCGCTGTCGCCCTGATCTCGCGTCGCGATGTGTGACGGACCACAGCCCAGGTAAGCACTGTGTGAACGATGCCCCGCCGCCCTGGCAATCAGTAGTTCGCGGTGCTACACACAATGTGTGACCGTCGAGAGCCAAGCGCCGCCGACCACAGCCGACGCACCGCCGCCGCCGGATCCGGACCCCGGATCCGAGCGGCGGAGCGCCGGCCGGCGCTGGAGCCGCTATCTGGCGGTGCTCACCGGAGCCTGGTTGCTCGCTGAGATCCTCGGTCGGGCCGGTGTACCGGCTCCTGCTCTCCTGGCCGCACTCCTGCTCGGTGCGGCACTGCGATGGGTGATCGGACGTGAGGTCAGCGTCCCGGAGACGGCGGGGCGGTGGACCCAGGCGTTCATCGGCGTGATGCTCGGCGGGTACCTCAATCTGGAGGCGATGCGCGCGGTCGGACCGGTGCTCGCGCCCTTCGTGGTGATCTCGGTGCTGACCATCGTGCTCTCGGTGGGTACCGCTTGGGCACTGAGCCGCTGGATCGCGGGGCTGGACCAGCGAACCGCCATCCTCGGGCTGATGGCCGGAGGTTCCTCCGCGGTCGTCACCCTCAGCGACGAGCTCGGTGCCCGCAAGGACGTGGTCGGGGTGATGCAGTACTCCCGGGTGCTGCTGGTCAGCCTCACCGCGCCGTTCGTGATGGTGGGCCTCGCCGCGGGCTCGACCGCGTCCGCCGGACCGTGGAGCCTCGACCTGCAGATCGTCGGCCGCGGTGATCAGGTCGCCGGCGTGAGCACCGCCATCGTGTTCGCGATGGCCGGTATGTGGCTGGGCCGCCGGCTGAACCTGCCCGGCGGTGGTCTGATCGGCCCGATGCTCGTGGCGGCCGCTTTCGGCGCCGCCGAACTGACCCGTGGTTTCGCGCCGCAGGGAGCGTTCAAGGAACTGCTGCTGATCGTGGTCGGTCTGGAGGTGGGGCTGATGTTCGATCGCCGGGTGCTGCGCCGGCTCGCGCACCTGCTGCCCGCGATCGCGGGTGGGATCCTGGTGCTCTGCGCGCTGGTGGCGTTACTCGCGGCCGCGGCGGCCCGGATCACCGGTGTGCCGCTGGCCGATGCCTACCTCGCCACCACTCCGGGCGGGATCAACGCGGTGGTGGCATCGGCGTCGGGCAGCGCCGAGGCCGATATGGCGCTCATCGCCACCGTGCAGAGCCTGCGACTGATCGTGGTCGTTCTCGCCCTGCCCCTGGTGGTGACGGCGATCAACCGGCTCTCCGAGGTCAGGGACTCTCGCGCAGCCGCCACGACGCATTGACCGGACCGTGCCCCGCCCCCACCGGGTACGCGGCGGCGATCGACCGGGTCACCCACTGCTTGCCGAAGGCGATCGCCTGGGGCACCCGGTAGCCGTGCGCCAGCGCGCAGACGGTGGCCGCACCGAGTGTGTCCCCGGCGCCGTGATCGTGCCGGGTCGGTAGCCGCTGCTCCTCGAACTCCAGGAAATCGGTTCCGTCGAACAGGACATCGGTGCTGGTGGCGGCGCTTCGCAGGTGCCCGCCCTTGACCAGCGCCCAGCGCGGCCCCAGAGCGTGCAGGGCGCGCGCGGCCTCCCGCTGCGAGGCACCGTCGACCACCTCGATCCCGGTGATCAGCCGCACCTCGTCCAGGTTCGGGGTCACCACCGTGGCCCGCGGGAACAGGCGCCGCAGCAGGGTGTCCATCGCCTCGGGGGTGAGCAGCGGATCACCGTGCTGCGATGCCGAGACCGGGTCCACCAGTAGCGGCACCGCGCCGTCGCCCCCGATACCGAGTTGTTCGGTGGTATCGGCGATCGCGTCGATGATCTCCGCGGTGGCCAGCATCCCGGTCTTCACCGCACGCACGCCGATGTCCTCGACCACGGCGCGGATCTGCCCGGCGACCGTCTCCGGTGGCACCGGATGGAAGCCGGTGACTCCGAGGCTGTTCTGCACCGTCACCGCGGTGACCGCGCTGGTGCCGTGAACCCCCGCGAGTGCGAAGGTCCGTAGATCGGACTGCAATCCGGCGGCCCCGCCGGAGTCCGACCCGGCGATCGTCATCACCGTCACCGGTGCGGCGCCGGACTCGGGCAGGGGGAGGTGCTGCATGCGAGTGAGACTACCGCCGGGCCACCGACCACAGCGGATTCACCGGCCCGTGGCCGGCGCCGAGCGGGTATGCCCAGCGCAGGCCCTCTGTCACCCACGCCTTGCCGAACTCGACGGCCTCCGGCACGCTCCGGCCGTGGGCGAGCGCCGCGGTGACCGCGGCGGCGAGGGTGTCGCCGGCTCCGTGGTCGTGGCCGGTGGGCACCCGCGGTGCGGTGAACTCGATGAACTCGGAGCCGTCGGTGAGCAGGTCCGGGCTGCTGTCGTCCTCCCGGAGGTGCCCGCCCTTGACCAGGGCCCACTGCGCGCCGAGTGCCAGTAGAGCGTCGGCGGCAGCGCGCCGGCCTGCGGCGTCACGCACCTCGACGCCCGTGATCAGTCGCACTTCGTCGAGGTTCGGCGTGACCAGGGTGGCGCGTGGTATCAGCACGGTACGCAGGGCATCGAGGGCGTCGGCGGCGAGCAGCGGATCGCCGTGCATCGACGCCGCGACCGGGTCCACCACCAGCGGTGCGGACCGGCCCGCACCGATGTCCGACTCGTCCACGGCGGCGGCGACGGACTCGATGATCGCCGTCGACGCCAACATGCCGGTCTTGGCCGCCTGCACTCCGATATCGCCTGCGACGGAGCGGATCTGCGCTGCAACCACCGGCGGATCGATCTCCTGGAAGTCCTGCACGCCGACGCTGTTCTGCACCGTTACGGCGGTCACCGCGACACAGGCGTGCAGACCCAGGGTGACGAAGGTGCGGAGATCGGCCTGGATGCCCGCGCCGCCGCCTGAGTCCGATCCGGCGATGGTCAGCACCCGGTGCGGAGTCGTGCCCAGCGCGGCGGTCGGCAGTTCCGACGCCGCGCCGACGGTCACCGCACGTGCCGGGGGAGTGGGGGTGCCCGTCACGCGCGAGTGGCCTCCAGCGGGATGTACACCCGCGAACCGGCTTCGGCGAACTCCTGCGACTTGGCGGCCATGTCGGCCGCCAGTTTGGCGTCGATGTCGTCCTGAGTGACCAGGTTGTGCTCCTGAGCGTAAGCGCGGACATCGGCGCTGATCCGCATCGAGCAGAACTTCGGGCCGCACATCGAGCAGAAGTGCGCCGTCTTCGCGGGCTCGGCGGGCAGCGTCTCGTCGTGGAACTCGCGAGCGGTGTCCGGATCGAGCGAGAGATTGAATTGATCGACCCAGCGGAACTCGAAGCGCGCCTTGGAGAGTTCGTCGTCACGCGCCTGCGCGCCTGGGTGTCCCTTGGCCAGGTCGGCGGCGTGTGCGGCGATCTTGTAGGTGATCACTCCGGTCTTGACGTCGTCCCGGTTGGGCAGCCCCAGGTGCTCCTTGGGTGTCACGTAGCACAGCATCGCGGTACCGGCCTGCGCGATGATCGCGGCGCCGATCGCCGAGGTGATGTGGTCGTAGGCAGGCGCGATGTCGGTGGCCAGCGGACCCAGGGTGTAGAAGGGCGCCTCCTCGCACAGTTCCTCCTCGAGTCGCACGTTCTCCACGATCTTGTGCATCGGGACATGGCCCGGACCCTCGATCATCACCTGGACCCCATACGATTTCGCGACCTTGGTCAGTTCGCCCAGGGTGCGCAGTTCGGCGAACTGGGCCTCGTCGTTGGCATCGGCGATCGACCCCGGACGCAGGCCGTCGCCGAGCGAGAAGGTGACGTCGTACTCCCGCAGGATCTCGCACAACTCGCCGAAATGCGTGTACAGGAATGACTCCTGGTGATGCGCCAGGCACCACGCAGCCATGATCGAGCCGCCGCGGCTGACGATGCCGGTGACCCGGTTCGCGGCCAGCGGCACGTACCGCAGCAGCACTCCGGCGTGCACGGTCATGTAGTCCACACCCTGCTCACACTGCTCGATCACGGTGTCCCGGAAGATCTCCCAGGTGAGCTTGGTCGGATCGCCCTTGACCTTCTCCAGTGCCTGGTAGATGGGAACCGTGCCCACCGGGACCGGGGCGTTGCGCATGATCCACTCGCGGGTCTCGTGGATGTCCTTGCCGGTAGACAGGTCCATGATGGTGTCGCCGCCCCACCGGGTGGCCCACACCATCTTCTCCACCTCCTCGGCGATGGAGCTGGTCACCGCCGAATTGCCGATGTTCGCGTTGATCTTCACCGCGAAGGCCTTGCCGATGATCGCGGGCTCCAGCTCCGGATGCTGGCGATTGGCCGGGATCACCGCGCGGCCGGCGGCGACCTCCTCGCGCACCACCTCGGGATCGAATCCCTCCCGAGCAGCGACGAAACGCACCTCGTCGGTGATGATTCCAGCACGGGCCCAAGCGAGTTGGGTACTCGCTCCGTCGACCGGCGCCGGACGGGACCAGCTCTCGCGGGTCTTCGGCAGGCCGACTGCAAGATCGTGCAATTGCTCCTCACCGGTGTAGCCGGTGTACGGGCCGGAGGTGTCGTAGACGTCGTGGTGATCGCCGTTGGTCAGGGCGATGCGCCGGAACGGGACGTGCAGATCGGCGCCGCCGTCGGCGCCGGCGAGCGTGCGGTACTGCTTGGACGATCCTTCGATCGGACCGACGGTGACGGTATCGACCGGATCGGAAACGGCACTGGACATGTGGGACTCCTCTTCCCTACGCCGGCATTACCCGGACAGGTTCATACGGTCGACGCCGGCGTCGGGCGTCCTCTCAGCTCGTTGCCACGAGCTCCCGTTGGTGTGCGCTTCCGAGGGTAACGCACGCGCGCCGCGGGTTCAGGCGATCCGGACTCCACGGGGCAGTCTTCCCGCCGGAACCCGCAGCCGATGCGCAGCGAAGGCCAGGCCGATCCCGCCCAGAGCGAGGTTCGCCAGTAGGCCCCAGTACCAGGACCGCCCGAGGTTGCGCTGCGATTCACGGCTGTTGCCGGAGTAGGTGACGTCGTCGTCGATGATCACCGGCAGGTTGCGGCCGACCGGGCACTGCCGGTCCCGGACCGGGCCGGGCCCGGTGCGGGCGACGGCCACGGCGTCGGCGACCTCGGCCAGAGCCGACTTCGAGGGCCGGCGCTGCCCGGCGTCGGTGTAGTCGGCGTACCGGCGACCGGCGAGGGAGTTCTGCGCGTCGCGTCCGTAATCGCGCTGCGCGGCGGCATCGGCGAAGATCACCAGCGGGTTCGGTGCGGTGATCCACCAGATGCGTTCGGTGTGCTCGACCGTCATCTCGGTCGGTACCGCGCGGCAGGTCCAATCGTCGGTGCCGGCGTTGTGCGAGAAGTCCGGCTGCAGCGCGGTGGTCCTGGTCTCCGTGGCCGGCACCAGCAGTGCGGTGATGATCGGCAGGCCGGCCAGCAGGAACAGCGTCGCCAGCTGGGTGATCGCCGCCGAACCGATCGGCCTGGACAGTAGCGCCGACAGGCCCAGGCCGATGCCGCAGTAGCTCAAGAAGATCAGCGCGACCACGACCACGCCCAGGATCGAGTACAGCGGTGGGTACTCGGCGACGACGATCGCCCAGATCAGGTACGGGGCGGTCACCAGCAGCAACGCGCACGAGGCGATCCACGCGCCCAGCAACTTCCCGGTCGCGAGTTGTGAACCGGTCGCGGGCGTGGCCTGCACCACCGCCAGCGTCGCGTCCTTGCGGTCACCGTTGATGGAGGTCGCCGTCATCGTCGGGGCGATCACCAGTCCCAGGAAGCCGACGAATCCGAGCACGATGAAGTACAGGTTCTCGAGGAAGGCCCGACCGCCCGTATCCGGCGAGATGGTGGTGATGAACCAGTACAGCCCGAACACCACCGTCGTCACCACCAGGAAGAACACCCCGAGCAGTACGCGCCAGCGGGTGGTGCGGGTGCGCTGGCGCAGTTCCAGGCCGACCACGATGCCGACGGTGCGCCACCAGTTCGCGATTCGGCTCATGTGCGGTCTGCCTCCAGTGCGAAGTAGGAGTCCTCGAGGGCGTTGGTGGCGCGGGCGAATTCGATCACCGCGGCGCCGGCGGCGATCTGCTGCGCGAGATACTGCGCGGCCTCGGCCTCGGAGTCGAAGGTGACCTGCTTGCCGCCGCTCGGCGGCTCGCCGACCAGTCGAAGCCGCCACGTGCTCGCCGCCGGCTGCGGTGGCGGTGCGGTGCGGCCGCCGGCCATCATCACGATGTCGTCGGCCATCTCCGCCAGTTCGGAGAGGATGTGCGAGGACACCAGCACACAGACGCCGCCGTCTGCCACCGCGCGCAGCGAGTCCCGCAGTTCGAACCTCGAGCGCGGATCCATCCCCGATGCCGGCTCGTCCAGCAGCAGGATCGGGGGCCGGTGCACCATGGCGCGGGCGAAGCCGAGCCGTTGCTTCTGACCGCGCGATAGGACCTCGGCGGGGCGGTCCGCGAACTCGGCCAGGTGCACGTTTTCGAGCAGTTCGTGCGCCCGCCGGGCGGCGTCGGCCGGTGCTGCACCGTACAGCCGGGCGAAGGTGGTGAGGATCTCGGTGGGGGTCAGCGAGTCCCACGTGCCGAAGACGTCCGGCATCCAGCCGGTGCGCGAGCGCAGCGCCTCCGGTTCGATCGCGGCGCCGTCGACCTCGATGCTGCCGCTGGTGGGGCGGAGCAGTCCCGCGAGCATCAGCAACAGGGTGGTCTTGCCTGCGCCGTTCGGCCCGACCAGGCCGGTGATCCGGCCGGGGGTGAGGGTGAGGGTGGCGTCCTCGACCGCGACGTGCTGTTTGAAGGTGCGGCTGAGCCCGCGGGCGATCAGCGTCATGCCCGCCACGATAGCCCCGCCTGGAGTTCGCGATCGAAAAATGTGACAGATGTGAAAACGTGTCGGCGCGTCTCCGGAACTGTCAGGATTCGAGCGTACGGTGGGTGATACGCATCACAGGGAGGTTCGTTCAATGGCAGACAAGGTCGAGGTTCCGCCACCCGCGCCGGATCTGGGGGAGCCGCTGCGGCTCTTCGACAACCCGGTGCGCGATCGGTACGAGATCTGGTCCGGTGAGGAGCTCATCGGGGTCGAGGGCTACGAGGTCACCGACCACGGTGACGTGATCCTCCTGCACACCGTGGTCATGGAGAAGTTCGGCAAGCAGGGCTTCGCCCGCGCACTGGTCGCCGGTGTGCTCGACGACCTGCGTTCGCGCAATCGCCGGGTGATCCCGGTGTGCACCTACGTCCGGTCGTTCCTGGCGCGCTTCCCGCAGTACCAGGACGTGGTCACCCCGTCCGCCGCGCCCACGTAGGAGTACCGGGCCCGCGGCGCCCGGTGGGCCGGATCGTCAGCGGATCAATGCCCGTGCGTACCTTCGGTGTGCGATGCGCTGTGCCACCAGCAGTGCCGGGTACGCCGTCCGCCACCAGCCCGAGGGTGCCGGGCGGGTCAGCGAGCGGATCGTGAGGAACACCCGGTCACCCTCGCGGTGCACCACGAACGCCTCCTCGCCGCGCACCGGATGTCCCGGAAGTGCGCAGTAGGAGAAGCCCACGCGGTCCACGCTTCGCGTCACCCGGTCCACTCGCACCGGCTCCCGGACGGTGAATCCCGCGATCCGGGCGGTCACCGTGAGGTGTTGTCCTTCCGTCACCGGGGAATCGTCCGAGACGGTGAACCCGCTCGCCGTCTTCACTCCCCACCGCAGGACCAGGTGCGCGGCGCGAGCGAAATCGGCGTCGCCGCGGCCGATCGGGGTGGTGATCTCGATGCGCCGATGGTCTCGGTGGTGCGGTTGGTCGGGCCAGTCGGCCGAGTGCGGCGCGGTCACAGCTCGGTCCAGGTGTGGGACCGATGATGCTGGGCGAACCCCAGGTCGCGGAACCGTGCCAGCGCAGGGTCGTCCGGCCCGGCCTCGGTGAACAGTCGCCGCGCACCCGCCGCATCGGCGTACGCCGCCAGGCCGCGCACCAACTCCGGCCCGGGGTCCGCACCCGGGTACCCCGCGGCGACGGTGACCGCACCGATCCCGCCCCACAGCGCTCCCGCTGCATCGGCGGTGATCGACAGCCGCGCGGCGGCCAGCAGGCCGCCGTCGGCCCCGTCGATCGAGGCGAAGCTCACGGCACCGTCCACCGATTCTGCCAGGCGCTGCGGGACGCCGGTGAGTGCGAGCCACTGTGGACTCGGCGAGTCCGCGAAGCGCACCGTCACGCCCCGCGGCCCGTCGGCCGATCCCTCCGGTACCCGGTCGGTGACCAGGACCACCGTCTCCAGTGCCGGGTCGGCGCCGCCCGGGTCCGCGCCGCGTAGCAGCCGCTCCGAGACGGTCAGTCGCAGCGGCAGCGAGCGGGAGGCGAACCACTCCCGTATCGGGTCCAGGCCCGCCGGTGAGGCGTCGGGATGCAGGGGAGCCGCGCAACCGGAACGGGCACCGCTGTACCCGGGGGCGGCGCGGCAGAGCCAGCCGTCGATCCACTGCTGTTCGAGCGACCACCACGATCGGGCCCTCGCCAGATCCAGGGAACGGATCTCACTGGCCCGGACCGGTCGGGCCGGCACCGTCTTGACCGCGACGATGGCGGACCGGTCGATCGCCCGGTGCAGGCCGTCGCGTTCGACGATCACCGGATCGCCGTCGTCGATCAGGATGCCGATGACGTCCGTGGCCTGCCCGGAGGCGAGCAGATGCCGGACCACCACGCGGTCGCCGGCGGCCGGCATCTCAGTGACCGAACGGATCGTCGACGGTGCCGGGAACCCAGGTGAGGCCGGGCTCGGTCCACCCGTTCTTCTTGATCGCCTTCTTCGCCTGTCGCGCGTATCTGCCGGTGAGAACGTCGGTGTAGAGGAATCCGTCCAGATGGCCGGTCTCGTGCTGGAGCATCCGCGCGAAGAACCCGGTGCCCTCGATCTCCACGGCGTCGCCGTTGCGATCGGTGCCGACCACCTTGGCCCAATCGGCACGGCCGGTGGGGAAGGATTCGCCGGGCACCGAGAGGCAGCCCTCCCAGTCGTCGTCGGGATCGGGCATCGTCTCGGGGACGTCCGACGAGGTCAGCACCGGGTTGATCACCTCACCGCGCCGCCGCTCACCGGTCTGCTCATCGGGGCAGTCGTAGACGAACAGCCGAAGGTCCCGGCCCACCTGGTTGCCGGCCAGGCCCACACCGTTCGCCACGTCCATGGTCTCGAACATGTCGTCGAGCAGGGTCACGATCTCGGCCGCCGGCCGCCCGTCCGCGTCGAGGTCGACGGTCCGGGTGGGGTTGTGCAACACGGGGTCGCCGACGATGACGATGGGGAGGACGCTCATGTGAGACAAGGTAGTACTTCGGATCCGGCGACACGCGCCCACAGCCCTCTCGGTGCGTGCTGCACCGTGGTTAGATTCGTAGCGAACTACAGAAGTGTTATTTCGAATGCGAGGGGAACGCATGGAGGGCGCGACGGCCGCGCGGAACGACGCGCAGCCCGCCCACGAGCGGGGCGAAGACGGTCTGACCAGGCGTGAGCACGACATTCTGGCCTTCGAGCGGCAGTGGTGGAAGTACGCCGGTGCCAAGGAGGACGCGATCAAGGAACTCTTCGGCCTCTCCGCCACTCGCTACTACCAGGTGCTCAACGCACTGGTGGACACTCCCGAGGCGCTGGCCGCCGATCCGATGCTCGTCAAGCGGCTGCGACGGGTGCGCGCCAGCCGGCAGAAGGCCCGCGCTGCCCGCAAGCTCGGCTTCGAGATCTGAGAGATCCGATAGAGTCGACTGTCGTGAGCAGTACCCAGAACAGCCGCGCCGTCCCCATCCGGACGATCATCATGATCCTCGTCTCTGCTGCGATCATTCTCGCGGCGGTCGGGATCCATGGCCTGATCACCCGCGACGATGATCCGCAGGCCGCGCTGAACGCGCAGGAGGCCAAACTCTCCGCAGCGGCCACCGAGACCACCCCGGCGCCTGCGCCGGCCGCGAAGGCACCCGTGTGCCTGTTGTCGGTGGCCCGCGCTGCGACCACGGAGACCGAGGACACGCTCAAGCGGGCGGGCTTCGAGATCACCGCCGGCCACGAGGCCTGGCCCGCCCGGCCCCCGGCTCCACGCGGCACCACCGTCTTCTTCGGTGAGGGCGGCGAAGCCGAGGCGAAGACGGTGGCGAGCGCCCTGGACGTGCCCACCGCGCCCCGCCCCGCCGGACTCGAGGCCTGCGCCGGCCCGGTCGCGGTGGCCGTCGTCAAGAAGTAGAAACGCTCCCGATATGATTCCGGGCAAGCCAGCCCGGTAGCCCTTCCATAAGGAGTCGTCGATGACGAAGCGCCAGTTCCTCGCCCCGATTGCGATTCTTCCGGTGGCGGCCCTCGCCCTGGCGGGCTGCACGACGCAGGAGAAGCCGGCGGCGCCGGGCGCGGGCACCACTCCCGCAGTCGTGACCGGCGCGTCGGTGCCCGCCCAGGGGCCCGTGCGCAGCCTGGAGCCCGGCGGCCACGGGAAGAAGGACGAGGAGAAGTCGGAGAAGGGTGCGGGCGAGAGCTCCCCGGAGGCCGGCACCGCCAAGGCGTCGCTGGTCAAGCCGGACGGCACCAGCGCCGGCGAGGCGACCCTGACCGAGAAGAACGGCGTCGTGGTGGTGGATGTGAAGGTCACCGGCCTGCCCGCCGGCTTCCACGGTATGCACATCCACGAGGTCGGCAAGTGCGAACCCAATTCGGTCGCCCCGGGTGGCGCGCCCGGCTCGGCCGCGAACTTCGCCTCCGCGGGCGGCCACTGGCAGAAGACCGGCGCCACCGGGCACCCGATGACCGGCGACCTGGTTTCGATGTACGTCAACGCCAACGGCACCGGCCAGACGGTCACCAGCACCGGCGCGTTCACCCTGGCCGATATCAAGAAGAACTCGGCCGGTAACGCGCTGATGATCCACGCCGGACCGGACAACTTCGGCAACATCCCGTCCTCGCGCTACGCGAACATCGTTCCCGGCCAGCCCGTGCCGGATGAGACCACCATCGCCACCGGCGACGCGGGCGGACGTATCGCGTGCGGTGTGATCAAGGTCGGCTGACCATCGAACCGGTCGCCTTCGAGGCGTCGCCGCGGTCCACCCTGGGCGTCGAGTGGGAGTTCGCACTCGTCGACCGGGGCACCGCGGATCTGGTCAGCAGGGCCGATGAGCTGTTCGACGGTGTCCGATCGGGGCACCCCGAGGTCGCGCAGCAACTGCACTCGGAGATGCTGCGCAACACCGTCGAGGTGGTCACCGGGGTATGCGAGAACACGGCCGGCGCGATGGCGGATCTGCGCCGGGTGATCGCCGCCGTGCGCGAGACCGCGGACCCGCTCGGGGTGGACCTGTTCGGTGCGGGCACCCACCCGTTCGCGCAGTGGAACGCACAACTGCTCACCGAGAACCCCCGTTACGACGAACTGATCGCCCGCACCCAGTGGTGGGGCCGACAGATGCTGATCTGGGGCGTGCACGTGCACGTGGGTGTGCGCCACCGCGACAAGGTGCTGCCGATCATCTCCGCGCTGCTCAACTACTACCCGCACCTGTTGGCGCTCTCGGCCAGCTCCCCGATGTGGGGCGGCCACGACACCGGCTACGCCAGCACCCGGGCGATGATGTTCCAGCAGCTGCCCACGGCCGGTCTGCCCTTCCAGTTCGAGCGGTGGAGCGAGTTCGAGCGCTTCGTGCACGATCAGAAGACCACCGGGATCATCGATCACCTCAACGAGATCCGCTGGGACGTGCGGCCCGCGTGCCACCTGGGCACGATCGAGGTGCGGATCTGTGACGGCATGTCCGGCTTCGCCGAGCTCGAAGCGGTGGTCGCGCTGATCCACTGCCTGGTGGTGTGGCTCGACGAGCGGCTCGACGCCGGGGAGCGGCTGCCGACACTGCCTCCGTGGCACGTCCAGGAGAACAAGTGGCGCGCCGCGCGGTACGGTCTCGACGCCATCATCATCCAGGACGCCGACAACAACGAGCAGTTGGTCACCGAGGATCTCGACGCACTGCTGGAGCGGCTGGAGCCGGTGGCCCGGCGGCTCGACTGCGCGCGGGAGTTGGCCGCGGTCGCGGAGATCCCCCGGCGCGGGGCCTCCTACCAGCGCCAACGCGCCGTCGCGGGCGGAGTGTGCAGTCCCGATGCCTACCGGGACGTGGTGCGCTCGGTGACCGGAGACCTGATCCTGCCCTAGACCGGGTGCGTGACGTATAGACCTATGCGTCTTTGTTAACGATAACTGTTGTCGTTAATGTTGCCGCGTGATTCCCCACCCGTTCGGCCCGCGCACCGGCCTGCCCCCGCTGCTCCCGGCCGGGGCGCTCACCGTGGTCCTACTGGCGTCGATGGCGCTCGCGGTCTGCCAGGGAGCGGTCACCGTTCCCCTCGGCGACACCGGACGACTGATCTGGGCCGCACTGACCCGCGGAACCGTTGCCCGCGAAGACTTCTCCACCTATTCGATCCTGTGGGACCTGCGGCTGCCCCGCGTGCTGCTGGCCGCGTTGGTCGGCGCGGGACTCGCCGTTGCCGGAGTCGCCTGCCAGGCTCTGGTGCGCAATCCGCTCGCGGATCCGTTCATCCTCGGCATCTCCAGCGGCGCCAGCGTCGGAGCCAGCTTCGTGGTGACCACCGGTGCATTGATCGGGTTCGGCGTCGCGGGCACCGCCGGTGCGGCCTTCCTCACCGCGCTGCTCGCGTCACTGCTGGTGTACCTGCTCAGCCGTGAGGCCGACGGCGCGCTCAGCCCGGTCCGGCTGGTGCTGACCGGCGTGGTACTCGCCTTCGCCTTCCAGGGCCTGGCCGGCGCCATCGTCTTCCTCGATCCGGTGGGCGATGCGGCCCGGTCGGTGATGTTCTGGCTGCTCGGCGGACTGGGCGGCGCCCAGTGGCCGGTGCTACCGCTGGTCGCGGTCACCGTCGGAGCGGTCGTCCTGATCACGGTCCAGCAGGCCGGTACCCTCGACGTCCTGGCCCAGGGCGACGAAGCCGCCGCCGCACTGGGATTGGATCCGCATCGGGCCAGGCGAACGCTCTTCCTCCTGGTGGTCGTCCTGACCTCGGTACTGGTCGCGGTCGCGGGCACCGTCGGATTCGTCGGACTGGTGGTTCCGCATGCGGTCCGAATGATCGTCGGCCCCGCGCATCGCAGAGTCCTGCTGC
Organism: Tsukamurella serpentis; assembly: GCF_054780975.1. Classification (NCBI taxonomy): domain Bacteria; kingdom Bacillati; phylum Actinomycetota; class Actinomycetes; order Mycobacteriales; family Tsukamurellaceae; genus Tsukamurella; species Tsukamurella serpentis. The sequence goes on along the minus strand of NZ_BAAGVH010000002.1, from coordinate 918,348 downwards.
TGGCACCGCTGCTCGGTGCGCTCCTGCTGGTGTGGGCGGATCTGCTGAGCCGGTTGATCGTCGCCCCCCGGGAGCTGCCGCTGGGCATCGTCACCGCGTTGATCGGGGTACCTGTGTTCATCGGCCTGCTCCGCCGCCGCGGCGGACTCCTCGGCGGCGGCGCATGACTCTCGAGATCGACTCGGTCACTGTCGAACTGGGCGGCAGAACCGTCCTGGACCGGATCCGTCTCCGGATAGACGACGGGGCGCACGTAGGCCTGATCGGCCCCAACGGCAGCGGGAAGTCGACGCTCCTGCGCTGCCTGTACCGCGCGCTCGCCCCGGACTCCGGGACGGTACGGATCGATGGACAGGACCTGCACCGGCTGCCACGGAGCTCCAGTGCTCGCCTGATCGCCGCTGTCACTCAGAGTGATTCGGGGTACCTCGGGTTCACCGCAGGCGAGACCGTCATGCTCGGCAGGTTCGCCCGCGGTGACGCCGGCACCCGGACCGCGAAGAAGGTCTGCGCCGCCGCACTCGAGGCCGTGGACGCGCGGCACCTTCGCGGTCGCAGTGTCCTGAGTCTGTCCGGCGGTGAACGCCAACGCATCATGATCGCCCGGGCGCTCGCGCAGCAGACCCCGGTCCTGCTGCTCGACGAGCCGCTCAACCACCTCGACGTCCGGCACCAGCTGGAACTGCTGCGATTGCTGCGGACGGCGAGCAAGACCACCGTCACCGCCATCCACGACATCGACCTCGCGGCGCAGAGCTGCGACCAACTGGTGCTGCTCGACGCAGGCCGGGTGGTGGCCATCGGGACCCCGGCGGACGTCCTCACCGCCGAACGCATCCGGCAGGTCTACGGGGTGCGTCCCACCGTGCTCCCCAGCGACGCCGGCCCGCCGCGCGTGCGCTTCGAACTCTAGAACCGAACCGATCGGAAGGACCGACCATGCATTCCCGTCCCCTCCTCGCCGCCGCCCTGGCGGCCACCGTCCTCACCGCTGCGTGCGGTGCGAAACCCGCTGACCCCGGCGCAGACCGGATCGGTGTCACCAATTGTGGAATCGATCGGCAGTACCGGTCGCCGAGCGCCGCCGTCCCCTACGACGTCTCCGCGATCGAGAAGATGTTCGCGCTCGGACTCGCCGACCGGATGAAGGGCATGGTGCTACCCAAGACGGTGCAGGGGGTGATCGCGAAGTCCCCGTACCGAGACCAGTACGCGAAGGTCCCGATTCTCAGCGACGGTGTCCTGACCCAGGAACCACTGGTCGGCGCCAAGGCCGACTGGGTCTTCGCCGGATGGCAGGCCGGATTCAGCCCGGCCCGCGGGGTGACCCCGGAGTCGTTGGGCAAGCTGGGAATCGACAGCTACATGCAGGAGGAGACCTGCTACAACTACGGTGACAAGCCCGCACAGCGCGCGGCGAACCCGATCGAGGAGACCTACACCGATCTGGTCAACCTCGGGAAGATCTTCCGCGTCGAGGACCGGGCCGACGCGCTGGTCGGTGCGCTGCGCGGGCGGGAAACGGCACTGCGTCAGCGCGCGGCCGCTAAGAATGTGAAACCGACTGTGTTCATCTATGATTCGGGAACCTCGGAGCCGTACACCGCGGGCAACCGCACCGCCGCCGATCAGATCGTCGCCCTGGCAGGCGGCCGCTCCGTGACGCACGAGGTGGATGGCCGGTGGACCACGGTAGGCTGGGAATCGGTGGTGGCTGCGCAACCGGCGGTGATCGTGATCGTCGACTACGACAAGCAGCCCGCCCAGCAGAAGATCGACTACCTCCGGCAGTCGTCGCCGATCAAGGACTCACCCGCAGTGAGGGAGAACAGGATCCGGGTGGTGGATTACGCCGAGCTGGTCTCCGGACCACGGAACCTGGACGCGGCAACGGCACTCGCGGACTACCTCGAGCAGAGCGGAGCCGCACGATGAGCCCGGCACCGGTCACCGTCGACGACGCCCTCGACCTCGCCCGCGGGGCCGCGACCGATCAGGTGGCGCGCAGCGTCTTCTTCGTCTCCCACGGCACTCGCCTGGCCGGCGGAGACCAGCGTTACCGCAACCGCTACGTGCTGGTCCGCGTCGCCGATTCGTTCGGGGCGTGCGCCTTCGAGGAGGGCGAACTCGACCCGTCGATCGCCGACCTCTCCGGTGAGCCGCTGGCCGCGCTGATCGACCACCCGTCCCGGCCGCTGTCCCTGGCCGCAGCCGATGCCGCACTCGGCGCCGCATCCCCGCACCGCACCGACCCGCGCGCCCAGCTGCGAATGCTCCCCACCGGCACACCGGACCAGCGGGCCGTCGCGCGCGATGCAGCCGTCGCCGAACTGCTCACCGTGGGCGACGGGGCCCGTGTCGCGCTGATCGGCGTGGTGAACCCGCTGGTCGCGGCGATCCGTGAGCGCGGATGCGAGCCGCTGCTCGCCGACCGGAACCTCGACCGCACGCAGTGGGGAGACCCCGTCGCCGACGACCACCTCGCCGTACTCGACCGGGCCGATGCCGTCCTCGCCACCGGAATGACCCTGGGCAACGGCACCTTCGACGAGATTCTCGGCGTGTGCCGAGAGCGCGACCTGCCGCTGGTGGTGTATGCACAGAGCGGCGCCGCAGTGGCCCGCGGATTCCTCGGCGCGGGCGTGACCGCGCTGTCGGCGGAGCACTTCCCGTTCTCGCAGTTCTCCGCGGACGCCACCGCGATGTACCTCTACCGAACCGATACAGGAGCCGATTGATGAGTGCACCCGCCCCGGTACCCGACCGCGTCCTGGTGCGGCGGCTGTGGCCACTGCTGGCCGCCGCCGCGCTGGGCCTGGTCCCGTTCACGATCATGGCGAACTTCCTGGTCGCCATCGCCGAGGACGCGGGCGCCGGAGTCGACCTGATCGGAGGCCTGCGCGGCCTCGGCGGTGTCGCCGCGCTGATCGTCGGCGTGGCCGCCGCGCCACTGCTGGACCGGCTCCCACGGTCGACGGTGGCTGCACTCGCGCTACTGGTCATGGGAATCGGGTGCGGGCTCTCGCTGCAGGGCAGCACCGCGGCGTGGATCGTCTTCTGCCTGCTGATCGGCGCGGGTACCGCGGTCCTGAATCCGGCACTGTCGGCGATGGCGGCGGACCGGTTCGACGCACCCGGCGCCTCCGCCCGGGCAGCCACGCTGGTCTCGTCGACCATGACCCTGACCGCGGTACTGGCGGCGCCGGTACTGGCACTGCCGGCCGTGGTGTGGGGCTGGCAGGCCGATATGGCCGCCGCCGCGGTGGTACTGCTGATCGTGGCCGCCCTGGTGGCACGCCGGCGGGACCCGAACGGGGGTAACACCGGCGTCGGCTACCTGCAGGCGTTCCGCACCGTCCGTTCCATCCCCGGTGCCCTGGACGTGCTGATGGTCTCGCTGCTGCGCACGCTCGCCTTCATGGGCTCGCTGGCCTACATCGCGGCGGCGTTCAGTGAACGCTTCGGCCTCGGCACCGGATGGTTCTCCCTGGTGTGGGCCACCTCGGGATCGGCCTTCTTCCTCGGGAACTTCTTCGCCGGCAAGCTGATGCAGGACCGGTCGGCGCGAACCCTGCTCGTGTTCGTGGCCGGCGCGGTGGTGCTCGCCGCGGTCGGCATGATGCTGCTGTACACCGCGCCGAACCTGGTACTGGCCTGGTTGATGGTCGCGGTCGTCTCGGCCTCGCACGCGGCGATCGCGGCGGCGGTCACCACCACTCTGGTGCGGGCCGCGGACGGGCTGCGGGGCACCGTCCTCTCGCTCAACGGTGCGGCGCAGAGCGTGGGCGTCTTCGCCGGTGCGGCCATCGGTGGCACCGCGCTGGCGACCTTCGGCTGGTCCGGTGTGGGCGCGGCGCTGGGCGGCACCACCTTGATCGCCGCGGCGTTCGCGCTGAAGGCCCGGCGCGCGCTGGGCGCACCGTCGGACGCGGCGCAGGCCTCCCCGTCCTGACCTGCCCCCGGGAGGGTCAGTCCCGGGCGCCGGTCTCCATGTCGTCCTTGTCGATGGTGGCGTCCTTGAGACGCTGCTCCTGGTACGCGACACGACCCACCCGGTGCGCCACCACCGGTGCGGTCAACATCGCGAACATCCCGGCCAGTACCAGCATCCACACGTCCATCGAGTCGCTCAGCCGCATGATCGCACCGAGCAGGAGCAACAGCAGGCCCATCGTCTGCGGCTTGGTGGCGGCGTGCATCCGGGTCATGGTGTCCGGGAACCGGATGATGCCGATCGCGGCGGTGAGCGCGAACAGCGCACCGGTGAGGAACAGGGTCCCGGAGATCACGTCGAGGATCATCGGCCGTCACCCCCTCGGCCGGAGACGTCCGGCGTCTCGTTCGGAGCGGTCGGGGCGAGGCCGGCATCGTCGGGCACGCGGAACCGCGCCACCGATGTCGACCCGACGAAACCGACCAGCGACAGCGCCACCACCCCCGGGATCACCGAGGAGTTCAGGCTGAACGCCGCCCACACGGCCAGACCGCCCATCGCGATCGCGACCAGCGCGTCGACGGCCACCACCCGGTCCAGCGTGCTCGGCCCCACCAGTAGGCGGTACGTGGTCAAGAAGGCCGAGAGCACCAGGATCACGCCGGTCACGGTGAACACCACGGTCATGACTGCTGCTCCTCGGTCGGGGGTGTGCGACGGGCCGGGGCGGAGTAGGCACCGTCGTCGACGCCGTGCAGGGGGCTGGCGTGCCACTCGTTCTCCCGCTCGAAGGCACTGATGAACAGTCTTTCCAACCGCTCGGTGCTGCGGTAGAACTGGCGCACCGCGCGCTCGCTGCTGACGTCCACCACGTGGGTGTAGAGCAGGCGGCGCTTGGTGTCGATGTCGATCACCATGGTCCCGGGAATCAGGTTCATCACGTCCACGATCAGGGTGAGCACCAGATCGGATTTGATCCGCACCTTCGCCCGCAGCACCGCACTCATCGGCGGCGGCCCGGGCCGCACCGCCATCCACGCGACCTGCACCGACGACTTGAACATCTCGATGGCGAACACGGCCAGTAGTTTCAGCAGTGAGCCCAGGTGCACCCGGCCCTCCACCGGCACCGGCGGCAGCGGCAACAGCAGCAGGATCACCAGGCCCACGATCAGGCCGCCCACGATGTTGCCCCAGGTCACCTGGCCCCACAGCATCACCCACACCGCGTCCAACCAGGCCAGCTGCCCGAGTTTGAGAGCGACCGCGCGGCCGTCGCGCAGGTCCGGCAGAATCCGGTTCACCAATCGCTTAGCCACGGGGGCCTCCGTCCTGCCCGACGGGGACCGCGCCACCGTCGGGAGTCTTGATCGCGGTGAGTGCGTCCGGGCCGAGGACCGCCTCGATGTAATCGGCCCGCCTGATCAACTGCTTGGCGGCCTGATCGGTGATCTCGAACATCGGCCCGGCCCAGAGGGCGATGAACAGGCCCACCGCCAGTAGGCCGGCGGTCGGTGCAACCATGCTCAGCGGCATCCGGCCCGGGTCCTCGCGGTCGGCGAACTCGATGACGTCGGCGTCGTCGAGCAGCGCCTCCGGATGCGCTCCCGCCAACTGCCCCTCGGGGGCGTCGGCACGGGCCCGCCAGAACGCCTTGGTCCACACCCGGACCACCGCGTACAGGGTCAGCAGGCTGGTGACCACGCTGCCCCCCACCAGTACCCAGGCCAGCACCGAGCCCTGCTGCGCGCCCGCCTCGAGCAGGCCGACCTTGCCGATGAACCCCGAGAACGGCGGGATCCCGCCCAGGTTCAGCGCCGGAATGAAGAACAGCAGCGCCAGCACCGGGCTGACCGCGGCGAGACCGCCGAGGCGGCGCAGCGAGGCCGCTCCCGCCTGCCGCTCGATCAGTCCCACCACCAGGAACAACGTGGTCTGGACCAGGATGTGGTGCACCACGTAGTAGATGGCGGCGCTCAGGCCCTGCGCCGTCGACAGCGAGATCCCGAAGATCATGTAACCGATGTGGCTGACCAGTGTGAACGAGAGAAGCCGCTTGATATCGGTCTGTGCGATCGCACCGAGGATGCCCACGATCATGGTCAGCAGGCCCGCGATCATCAGCACGTCGTCGAGCGCGCCACCGGGGAAGATCAGGGTGTGGGCGCGGATGATCGCGTACACGCCGACCTTCGTCAGCAGGCCCGCGAAGACCGCGGTGACCGGGGCGGGAGCCGTCGGATAGGAGTCGGGCAGCCAGGTCGAGAGCGGGAAGACCGCCGCCTTGATCCCGAAGCCCACCAGCAGCACCGCGAACAGTGTGGTGCGGGTCCCGGCCGGCAGTTCCTGAACCCGTAGCGCCATATCGGCCAGATTCAGGGTGCCGGTGGCGGCGTAGGCGTAGACGATCCCCAGCAGGAAGACCAGCGAGGAGACCATCGAGACCATCACGTAGGAGATGCCGGCCCGCACCCGGTCCGGGCTGCCGCCCACGGTGAGCAGCACGAAACTCGCCGCCAGCAGAACCTCGAAGGAGACGAACAGGTTGAACAGGTCGCCGGAGAGGAACGAGTTGGACACGCCCGCAGCGAGGATCAGGTACGTCGGGTAGAAGATCGAGACCGGCTGATCGTCGCTACCGTCGCGGATACCCTGGCCGACCGAGTACACCAGCACACCGAGCAACACGGTCGCCGAGACCAGCACCATCAGCGCGGCGAGTTGGTCCGCCACCAGGGTGATGCCGAGCGGACCGCCCCCGCCGTCCCGATCGCCCCAGCCGCCCACGTGCAGTGCGACCGCGCCGTTGCGGTCGGTGTAGTACAGCATCACTGCGCCGACCAGCACGAGAACGGTCAGCGAGAACAGCGAGATCACCTGCTGGAGCCGGCGGTGTCGTCCCATCACCAGGGCGATCGCCGCAGCCACGATCGGCAGCACCGTGGGCAGCGGCATCAGTGTGAGCATCGTCGATTCGGTGATCATCGGCCGGCCTCCGGTCCATCGCCGGCCGGCCGTGCGGTGTCCACCGGCAGGGCGCCGGTGTCCACCGCGTCGAGCCGGGCCTGCAGCATCTGCTCGGGGGTGAGCGGCTCGCCGTCGGGGCCGAAGGCGTCACCGAGCGCCGACGGTGCGCCGGTCACCGGATCGTCCGACGCGTCGTAATCGGGTTCCTGCGAGGCGATGTCGCCGTCGCGTTCGAGCACCTTCGCGTCCTCGGGATCGTCGTCGACCTCGTCGTCGGTGTTGATCACGAACGAGCGGTACGCCAGTGCCAGGATGAACGCCGCCAGGCCCATCGTGATCACGATCGCGGTGAGGATCAGCGCCTGCGCCAGCGGATCGGCGTCGGCGCCGCGGCCGGCGGAGAAGTACCCGATGATCGGTGGCGCACCGGGCGGTGAGGCCAGGGTCAGCAGTAGCAGGTTGATCGCATTGCCGAACAGGATGATGCCCATCAGCATCCTGGTCAGGCTGCGGTCGAGCAGCAGGTACACGCCGGTGGCGATCATCACGGCCACCGCGGCGAACAGGCCCACGTCGATGCTCATCGGTTTCCCCCGCTCTGCACGGGCAGCGGTGAGGTCATGTCGGCGGGTGAGCCCTCCAGGTCGAGTCGGGCGCCGAGGCTGCGCAGCACGTCCAGAACCAGCCCGACCACCACCAGGTAGACACCGGCGTCGAAGATCAGCGCGGTGACGAACTTGACGTCACCGAATACCGGGGCGGTGAACTCGAAGGCCACCGACGACAGTGCCGGCGCCCCGAACAGCAGTGACACCACGCTGCCGGACGCCGAGAGCAGCAGGCCGGTGCCCAGGATCCGGCCCGCGTCCAGCGGGATCGTCTCACCGATCTCGTACCGCCCGCCGGCGATGTACCGCAGCACCAGGGCGAGCCCGGCGGTGAGCCCGCCGGCGAAGCCGCCGCCCGGAGCGTTGTGACCGGAGAAGAAGAAGTACACCGAGAGCGCCATGATCGTCGGGAAGACCAGTCGGGAGGTCACCTCCAGGACCAGCGAACGGTGCCGCGGATCGCGCAGCGCGCTTCCGCGCAGCCAGGTGGTGCCCGGGGTGACCTCAGCGGCCGCGGCGGCCTCCGCACTCACCCGCGGAGCGGCGCCGAACCGCCGGTTGCGGAAGACCAGCGAGGCGACGCCGGTCGCCGCGACCACCAGGACGGCGATCTCTCCGAAGGTGTCCCACGCCCGGATGTCCACCAGGATCACGTTCACCGCGTTCTTGCCGTAGCCGAACTGGTAGGCCTGATCGGGCAGGCGATCTGCGACCGGTGCTGCCACTCGCGCCGCGCGCGCGGCGATGGCGACGGCGACCACCGTCACGGCCACGGACACCCCGATCAGGGCTCGTGCCAGGCGGGTGCGGGGACTGCCGATGATCGGGGCCTCGGCGGGCAGCTTGCGCAGCACCAGCACGAAGATCACCAGGGTCACCGTCTCGACCAGGAACTGGGTCAGGGCGAGATCGGGCGCACCGTAGACCGCGAACACCACACCGGTGCCGTACCCGGTGACGCTGACCACCAGCACCGTCGCCAGGCGGTTGCGCAGTACCACCGCGGTGATCGAGGCGATGCACATCAGCGCGGACAGCAGCAGGAGCAGTGGGGAGAAGTTCACCCGCAGGTCCGGCTTGGCCTGCGCTCCGAGCAGCAGCACACCGATCGGTAGCGCCACCAGGGTGAGCAGGATTGTGCCCTGGGTCTGCGGGAGCGAGCCGCGCTGGGTGCTCTGCGTCATGCGCAGTGAGAGCACGTCGGCGCCGCGGAGGGTGGCGTCGTAGAGCCGGTCGGCGTTGCCCAGCAGCACGCTCTTGCGGCGGCGCAGCTTCGCCAGTGGACTGCGCGGCTGCACGATCAGGGTGCCCACCGCGATGATCACACCGGTGAGCAGCAGCGTCAGCGTCCAGCCGTGCCACAGGGCGAGGTAGTAGGGCGCGTCGGCCGGGGCGAAGGCGGAGTCCGGGTACTGCGCGAGCACCGGGTCCAGCCAGGACGAGGCGATCCCGCACACCAGGCTCAGCGTCGCCAGCAGTGCCGGTCCGGCCAGGAAGAGCGGGCTGATCGTGTGCATCTCGGCGACTGCGCGGGTGGGGCTCTGCTGCCCCTTGCCGCCGAACGCTCCCCACAGGAAACGGATGCTGTAGGCCATGGTCAGAGCCGAACCGATGCACAGTCCCACCAGCAGCACGATCGGCAGCGGTGCCGGGAGTGCAGCGTGCATCATCGTCTCCAGCACGGCCTCTTTACCGACGAAGCCGTACATCGGCGCCAGGCCCGCCATCGACGCCGCCGCCAGCGCGGCGATCACCGCGAGCGGGCGCTGGGCGCGCCCCAGACCCGCCAAACGACGGATGTCGCGGGTGCCGGTGGCGTGATCGATGATGCCCACCACCATGAACAGGGTCGCCTTGAACAGTGCGTGCGCGGTGAGCATGGTGATGCCCGCGAGCGCGACGTTCCGCTCGCCGGTGCCCACCAGCACCACCATCATGCCGAGCTGGCTGACTGTGCCGAAGGCCAGGATCAGCTTGAGATCGAACTCGCGCAGCGCCCGCCATCCCGCCAGGACCATGGTGACGATTCCCAGTCCCAGCACGATCGCCCGCCAGGAGACCAGATGAGAGAACGCCGGCGCCAGAAGTGCGATCAGGTACACACCGGCTTTGACCATCGCCGCCGCATGCAGGTAACCGGAGACCGGGGTCGGCGCGGCCATCGCGCCGGGCAGCCAGAAGTGGAAGGGCACGATCGCGGACTTGCTGATCGCGCCGATCAGCACGAGCACCACACCCACTTCGACGGCGAGTGAGATGGTCGACGGATCGGCGGTGGCCCGCGCGATCACCTCGGAGAACAGGTAGGTGCCGTACCGCTCACCGACGATGACGATGCCGATCAGCATCGCCAGGCCGCCCATCGTGGTCACCAGCAGCGCCTGGGTCGCGGCACGGCGGCTGGTGGCTCGTTCGGCGTAGTAGCCGACCAGCAGGAAGCTCAGGACCGAGGTCAGCTCCCAGAAGACGTACATCGCGAGCATGTTGTCGCTGACCACCAGACCGAACATGACGGCCATGAAGGCGACCAGTTCGGCTGCGAAGACCGGTAGTTTGCGGGTGCTGGTCACGCCGGTGAAGTACCCGGCGCAGTAAACCAGGATCACCGAGCCGATACCCAGGACGAGTAGCGACATGATCGCGCTGAGCGGGGTCAGTCGCAGGTCGACGTCCATGTTCAGCACCGGCACCCACCGGATGGACTCGGTGCGGTCGGGCTCGCCCGCCGATGGCCACGCCGAGATCACCCACACCATGGCCGCTGCGGGCACGACTGCGAGACCGAGGAAGGCGCGCGCGCCTAATCGGTTGACCACGACCGGTGCGGCTAAGGTCGCCAATGACAAACAGACGAGGATGACGAACAAGGGCACTCCGTCCTTTTTGTGAGCGGCGTGTCATTCTTCGGACATTCTACCGGCCGGTTATTCGGGAGGCGTACGGAGCAGATGAGTGATCGCGGCGGCAACGGGGGCGGACGGCTCGCGCGGGCAACGGCGGCGGGCTTCGTAGTCGGTGCACTGCTGCTCGGATCGGCTTGCAGCAGTGGTGGATCGGAGCCGACCGAGTCCACCGTGACGCTTCCCGCGAGCTTCCCCAAGGCCGAGGTTCCCCTGGTCGAGGGCAATCTGATCGACGCCGGGGAACGCGCACAGGACGGCGTGACGGTGTTCAACGTGACGGTGCAGGCGCAGCCGGGCGGTTACGACGCCGCGAAGAAGAAGCTCACCGATGCCGGCTACCTCGCGCTGGGCGCCGGCGATCCCGGCGGCTCGCAGTCCTCCCAGTTCTCCGGTAAGGGCTACGTGATCACCGTCAGCTCGGTGCAGGACGCCGCGATTCCGAACGCGGTGTTCTACTCCGTCAGCAAGGCGTAGCTCCAGGAACCGTGCCCGAGATGGCCCGGATCGGACCGTTCGTGGTCTGCTGGACCGGCTCGACCCACTGGCCGGACCGGGGGACCGAGCTGAGGCCGGTTTGCGAACCTAGTTGCTGCGGCGATCGGCGTAGGCCTGCAGATCGGCGACCTGTGCCGGGTCCAGCGAGGGGCGCACCACTTCGGTCGCGGCTCGCACATCGGCGGCGGTGACGGTGGCTGTATCCATATCGCGCCGCATCGCGGTCAGTGCGGACTCCCGCAGCAGCGCCGCGCAGTCCGCCGCCGAATAGCCGTCCAGGTTCTCGGCCAGTGCGTCCAGATCCACGTCCGGGGCCAGCGGGATGGACCGGGACGCGGTCCGCAGGATCGCGGCGCGGGCCTCGGCATCGGGTGGCGGCACGAAGATCGGACGCTCCAGCCGGCCCGGCCGCAGCAGCGCCGGATCCACCAGGTCCGGGCGGTTGGTCGCACCGAGCACCACCACGTCCCGCAGCGGTTCGGCGCCGTCGAGTTCGGTGAGCAGCGCGGCCACCACCTTGTCACCGACACCGGAATCACTGGACTGGCCCCGGCGCGGGGCCAGCGCGTCCACCTCATCGAGGAAGATCAGCGACGGTGCGCTGCCCCGGGCCCGCGCGAACAGGTCCCGGACCGCCTTCTCCGATTCACCGACCCACTTGTTCATCAGCTCCGCGCCCTTGACCGCGTGCACCGACAACTGCCCCGAGGCCGCCAGCGCCCGGACCACGAAGGTCTTCCCGCAGCCGGGGGGACCGTACAGCAGCACACCGCGCGGCGGCTCCACTCCGAGCCGGGCGAAGGTGTCCGGATGGCGCAGGGGCCACAGCACCGTTTCGGTGAGCGCCTGCTTGGTCTCGACCATGTCGCCCACGTCGTCGAGGGTGACCGACCCGACCGAGACCTCCTCGGTGGCCGAGCGCGATACCGGCCGGATCACCGTCAACGCACCCACCAGATCGGGCTGGGTGATCGCGACACCGTCGGAGGTGCCCTCGCCCAGGGACCGTGCCGCGGCTCGCAGCGCCGCCTCGCGGCACAGCGCCGCGAGATCGGCGGCCACGAAACCGGGTGCCCGTAGTGCGATCTCGTGCAGGTCGACATCGTCGGTGGGGGCCTCGCGCAGCAGCAGGGCCAGCAGCGCCTCCCGCTCCCGCGCATCGGGGAGGTCGACGGTGACGGTCCGGTCCGCCAGGTCCGGCTCACGCAGGCGCGAGTCCAGATCCCCCGGAGCGGAAGTGGTCGCCAGCAGCGCGACCCGCGGCGTCGACACCGCTGTGCGCAGTTCGTCGAGGATCATCGTCGAGACGGGCTCGCGGGTGGCCGGCAGCAGCGCCTCCACATCGCGGATCAGCAGTGCGGCCCCTCCGGCGTTCTCGGCGGTGCGTGCCCGGGTCACGGCCCGCTGGACCGCGGCCAGCCGGGCCTGCGGCTCCAGTGCACCGGTGAGTGCACCGTCGAGTTCGATCAGCGGCCGGGGCGCCACCACCGCCCGGGCCACGGTGGCCTTACCGCCGCCGGTGGGCCCGGTGATGAGCACCCCGAGCCGGGCGGGGGCGCCCAGGCGTTCGAGCAGTTCCGGCTCGTCCAAGGCCAGGGAGATCCACTCGGTGAGCCGTTTGACCGCGTTCTCCGCGCCGACCAGATCGGCCACCGCCCGCTCCACCGGTGCGGCGACGGGCTGGTCCTCCGCAGGTGACGCCGTCCCGGCCGCCGGTCCTGCCCCGGTCCCGGTGCCGGGCTCCGCTGGAGAACCCGCGAAGGTCCCGGGGCCGGCGTCGTCCGCCCACATCACCGCCGAGTTCGGCTGCACCGATACCGGACCGGGTGCCGGATCCACCGAGACGACGGTGAGCAGCTCATTGGTCCAGGTGATCCCGACCAGCCGTGACAGCTGCGCGGTGGCCTCGGCGTTCGAGGTGCCCGGTCCGAGGTCCCGGGGGAGCAGCGAGACACTGTCTCCGGGCATCATCACCTTGCCGAGGAGCGCCTGCCGCAGCGCGGCACCGTCGAGCGCGGTGCGGGTGAGGGAACTGCCGCGCAACAGGACCAGTCGGGCGCCGTGCACGGTGGCGGGGGAGATCACCACGGTCGCGTTCTCGTGCAGGCCGCAATTGGTCATGGTCAGTTCGTCGAGCAGGGCGACGCCGGGCGGGGTGCCGGACGGTGTGGCCGCGACCACCGCCGCGGTGCGGCGCGCGCCGAGCAGTTCGATACCGTCCCATTCGCGCAGCCCGAGCGCTGCCAGCGCCTCCGGATGGATCCGGACGATGCCCCGACGGGCTTCGAGGGCCGAGGTCTGCAGGCGGACGGTCAGCGACAGTTGTGGCACACCGTCAACACTAGTTCGCGCGCGGCGGGTGCGACGGTGCGATCAGTCCTCGCGGGTGGGGCGGCGCAGGCCCAGGCGTGCGGCGGTGCGGCGTCCGCCCCGTCCGGCGGTCGCGGCCCGGCGGCGGGGCCGGACCGGCCGGCGCTGCTCGCGGCGCATCGCACGACGCTCGGCGGGTTTGGTGTCCCAAGCGGCCGGACGGGCCGCGACCCAGCGCTTGGAGCGCCACGCGAACGGGATGTGCAGCAGGTAGGCCAGCGCCACCACCAGCAGGGCGATGTACGGGTAGGTGACGACCAGAGCGGCCAGGCCGGCCACCAGTACCAGCACCAGCGCGGCCTTGGCCGGGTCGACGGTCATCGTCTTGAAGCTGGAGGTAGGGATCCGGGAGACGGTCAGCGCGGCGATCGCCAGGGTCCACACGGCGACGGTGGCGGTGTTCGACCACCAGCCCGCGCCCCACTGCTGCAGCGCCGCGAGCGGCGCCATCACCAGCAGGGCGCCGGCGGGTGCGGGTACGCCGACGAAGAAGTCCTTGGTGTAGGCCGGGGCGGTGGGATCGGCGGCCAGGGTGTTGAACCGGGCCAGCCGCAGCACCATCGCGACCGCGAACAGCAGCGCCACCATCCACGCCACCGGTGAGCCGGGGAAGCACGCGAAGTACAGGATCAGGGCGGGTGTGACACCGAAGTTGATGGCATCGGCCAGGGAATCGAGCTCGGCGCCGATCTTGGTGGAGGCACCCAACAGCCGGGCGACCCGGCCGTCGACGCCGTCCAGGATCGCCGCGACCATGACCAGCATGATCGCCAGGTCGACCTTGCCGTCGGCGGCGAAACGCACGCCGGTCAGGCCGGCGCACAGTGCGGCCACCGTCAGCATCGACGGCAGGATCATCACGCCGACCGGGCGGGGGGCGCCGTTGCCGGGGGTCATTGCAGCCGCGCGATCACGGTCTCGGCGGCGATCGCCCGCTGACCGCTGTAGACGGTGAGCTCGGTGCCGGTGGGGAAGTAGGTGTCCACCCGCGAACCGAATCGGATGATGCCGTAGGTCTGGCCCAGTTCGAGGCTGTCGCCGGGTCCGGCGTCGGTGCGGATGCGGCGGGCCACCATGCCCGCGATCTGCACCACGCCGATCGGGCCGTACTCGGTGGCCAGGCGCAGGGAACTGCGCTCGTTGCGGTCGCTGGCCTCGGGGAGGTCGGCGGAGAGGAACTGTCCGTCGGTGTGCACGACGGTGTCGACCACGCCGGGCAGCGGTGCGCGCTGGACGTGGGCGTCGAAGACGGACAGGAAGATCGAGACCCGGGGTAGCGGCTCGGAGCCCAGACCGAGCTCGGCGGGCGGGACGTGGGTGTCGACCAGGGTGACCTCGCCGTCGGCGGGTGCGACGGCGACCGCCTCCGTGGTCGGGGGGACGCGCGGCGGGTGCCGGAAGAAGCCGGCGCAGGCGGCGGCGGTGAGGAGAGCGGGGACGCGGATCCAGCGCCGGCGCCGCCCGACCGCGGCCACCCCGAGGGATCCCGCGATGAACGGGACCCCTGCGGGGTGCAGCGGCGGAACGGTGTGCCGGATGAGCTCGGTGACGTGCTCGATGCCGGTGGAGTGCTCGGTCAGATGCCCGTCGACCGGCGTGCGGGGTCGGCGCGCCACCTGACGTCCTCTCTGTTCGCGGTCATGATCGGGTGACATTCTCGCACCCGCGGCCGCTATCCCCTGCGGCCGGTGACCAGCTTCACGATGAACAGGAGGATGCATGCGCCGGCGACGGCGGTGAGGAAGGTGAAGAAGTAACCTCCGCCTGCGACGTTGACGCCGAGGAGCTTGAGGATGAAGCCGCCGAGCAGGCCGCCGACGATGCCGACGACGATGTTGAGCAGCAGGCCCTGCTGCCTGTCGGTTCCCATGAACATGCTGGCGATCCAGCCGGCGAGGCCGCCGATGACGATCCAGGCGATCCAGCCGACCTTCTCCACGCCACCAGCGGCGTATAGGGCGTCTGCGTACTGAGTAATCATGGTGTCTCCTTCTTCGGTTGTCGCAGGAGGATCACGTCCACGCTCGCGCCGTCGGCCAGGTGCTTGACCTCTGGTGCCACATCCAGCAGACAGTCCGCCTGTGCCAACCATCGTAGGTAGTGCGAGCTCGCGCCACCGTGAACTGAGACCGAATCGGTACCGTCCTCGGTCCGAATCAGGCATCCGCGGAAGTACTGGCGCTTCCCCGGGGTGGACTGGACCTCCCCTTCGAGCGGTAGTCGCACCCTCGGCCGGTCCGGCAGGCCCATGACGGCCCGGAGTGCGGGCCGCAGGAAGACCTCGAACGAGACCATTGCACTGACCGGATTGCCGGGGAAGGTGACGAAGGGGGTGCTCACTCCGCCCAGGTCGACGGTGCCGCAGCCCTGCGGCATCCCGGGCTGCATCGCGACCTTGGTGAACCGCACACCACGGTCGGTGAGCGCGTCCTTGACCACCTCGTACGCCCCGGCGCTGACCCCGCCGGTGGTCACCACCACGTCGATGTCACCGCGCGCCAGCCGGTCCGCGAGCCGCTGCAGCAGATCGTCGGGGTGATCGGCGACCATCCGCAGGACCTCGGCTCCGGCTCCGGCCTCGCGGATCGCGGCGGCCAGCATCGGCGCGTTCGACTCGTAGATCTGCCCCGGCAGTAGCGGGGTCCCGGGTTCGACCAGTTCGGAACCGGTGGACAGCACCGCGATGTGCGGCGGGCGCAGAACCGCGATGGTGGTCAGTCCGAGTGCCGCCGCGAGACCGACGGTGGCCGCGTGCACCGTCTCGCCGGCGTGCAACGCGATCTCCCCGGCGGCGATGTCGCTACCCGCGGCGCGGAAGAAGCGGCCGGGTTCGGGGGTGGTGTCGATCCGCACCCGCTCGATGCCGCCGTCGGTCTGCTCGACCGGAACGATCGCGTCGGCGCCGTCGGGGACTGCGGCGCCGGTCATGATCCGGCAGGCCGCACCGGTTGGAAGCGGCGGTACGTCGCTGCGCCCGGCGGGAACGTCGTAGGCCACCGGTAACACCGCCCCGGCGACCGCCTCGGCCGCGCGGACCGCGTAACCGTCCATCGCCGAATTGGTGAACGGGGGCAGGGATATCGGTGCCCACAGATCCCGCGCCAGGGTCAGTCCGAGGGCCTGCTCGGGAGGCAGTTCGACCAGGCGTGGGCCCGGTACCAGTGCCGCGACCTCGGCGCGGTGATCCTCGACCGGTCTCATTCGCGTGGGCCCGCGAGCCGGGAGAGCAACAGCGCCTCGGCCAGCGCGGTGCGCCGCAGCTCCTCCGGATCCACCGATTCATTGGGCGCGTGGATCCGGCACAACGGCTCCTCCACCCCCAGTAGTGCGATCTCGGCGTCCGGTGCCGCGCGGCGGAGCTGGGTGCACAGCGGGATCGAGCCGCCCTGCCCGCTGGCGACGACCTCCGCGCCGTCGTAGGCCTCGGACAGTGCGGCGCGCAGCGCGGTGTACCCGGGGCCCCCGGTCTCGGCGGCGAAGGGCTCACCGACGGATTCGATCTCCGCGTCGAGCTGTGCGCCCCACGGGGTGTGCGCGCGTAGGTGCGCCAGCAGCAGCTCGCCCGCGGCCCGCGGATCGGTGCCGGGCGGTACCCGCAGGTTCAGCAGTGCACCCGCCTGCGGCTGGATCGCCGCGGCGGCGGTCGCGGTCGGCGGGGCGTCGAGTCCGATGACGGTGACCGCGGGTCGCGCCCACAGCTGGTCGGCGATGGTGCCCGAGCCCAGCACCTCGGCACCGTCGACCAGTGCGGCGTCAGCGGTGAAGGCGCCCCGGTCGTAGGGCTCACCGGCCCACCGGCCGGTGGCGTCCAGACCGTCGATCGTGGTGTCGCCGTGCTCGTCGCGCAGGGTCGCGAGGAGCGCGATCAGCGCGGCGAGGGCGTCCGGAGCGGCGCCGCCGAAAGCGCCGGAGTGCAGATCGCTGCGGCCGGTGCGCAGCCGCACCCGCACCATGGCAACGCCGCGCAGGGAGGTGGTCAGCGTGGGACGTCCGACGGCGACGTTCCCGGTGTCGCCGATCACGATCAGGTCGGCCCGGGCCAGATCGGGGCGCGCGGCGATCAGGTCGTCGAGTCTGGCGCCTCCCGCTTCCTCCGAGCCCTCGATGATGATCCGCACGCCCACCGGCGGCTCGCCGTACTGCCGTCGGACCGCCCGGAGAGCGGTCAGGTGCGCGATCAGGTTGCCCTTGCAGTCGGCCGCGCCGCGGCCGTACCAGCGTTCGGCACCGTCGGGTCCGGGGCGTGCGGTGAGGGTGAACGGGTCGCTGTCCCAGGCCTCGCGCGGGCCGGGTGGCTGGACGTCGTGGTGGCTGTAGAGGAGCACCGTCGGAGCACCGTCCGGCGCGGGGCTGTGGCCGACGATCGCGATCGAACCGTCGGAGGTGGTGATCTGCTCGATCGCCCCGATTCCCGCGTCGGCGAAGGCGTCCGCGACCCACTGTGCGGACCGGCGGCCCGGTTCGGGTCCAAACTCGGCGCTCTGGTGCACGGACGGGTGCGAGAGCAGTTCGGCGAGGTCCGTCCGGGCGGTTCCCATCAGAGCGGCGACGGTGTCGCGCAGGCTGCTGTCCGTCATCGGCTCACGATAGCGCGGGTCGGCGTGCCGGAGTGGTCCGTGATTGACTCGGGTGGATCCAGAGGAGGAATCGATGGTGCGCAAGTTGGTCGCGGTCGCGGTGGGAGCGACCTTGGTACTCACCGGATGCTCGACGACGGTGGCCGGTGATCCGGTTGCCGACCCGTCGGCGATCCCCAAGCCGGATACCGGTTCTTTCGCCACGACCCCGCGCTCGATCGGTCCCACCAGCGAGACGGAGGGGCGAGCGGTGGAAGGCTACCGGATGGTCGAGACCATTCCGCTGCCCCCGGACATCGATCCGTCGACGCGGTACAACGGGCGGTCGACCGTGGGCAAGCCGAGTCTGAGTTCGACGTTCGGTGAGGGTATCGGTGTTGCGCTGCACGATATGGAGGTCGGGAGTTACACCTCGGCGAACGACACGAAGCCGGGCACGAGCAGTTCGGCCGGCAGCAAGCAGGTCGTGATGGGGGTGTTCCGGATGAAGGATCCCGCCGCGGCCGCCGCGGCGGTGGCCAATCCGGCGATCATGGGGCCGGAGAAGGACGTCTTCGGCGCGGCGTCGCAGCCGAAGGTTCCGGAGAGCGTGCCCGGCTATCCGGAGGCGAAGGTGTACTCGAAGAAGTGGGACCGCACCAATACGGTCTCGTACGCGGGCGTGCTGGCGCGGGGACAGTTCGTGCTGGCCTTCTACATGACGGTCGGCCCGGAGTCGATCAAGAAGTTCTTCGACCTGCAGGGCAAGGCGCTCGACGGTTTCGCCCCCACTCCGGTGGACAAGTTCTCCACCCTGGCCGTCGACCGCGACAACCTGCTCCGGTACACCCTGGCCGCACCGTCACAGAGGAACGCGACCGTCCCGGCGCGCTCCACCGTGGTCAACCAGACGGACATCCCGGCGTCGGTGAAGAACTTCGCCGATACCGGTGTCGATCTGGTCGCCCGGGCCGGCAACATGGTCTACCGGGCGAAGGACGCCGCCGCTGCGGAACTACTCGCGGACCGATTCCTGTCCGAGATCAAGAGCTTCTACGAGGGGTCGGTCGAGTCCACGATCAAGGGGGTTCCCGGCGGTCGGTGTGCGACCTACCGGAAGTATCCCAGTGCGAGGGACACCGAGGCGTACTGCGTGGTGCCGGTGGGCCGGTACCTCGCCGAGGTCGGTGACGGGCAGGAGGCTCGCGCGAAGCAGGCCGCGGGTGCCTCGTACCTGCTGCTGCAGGGAGCCCCGAAGTAACTGCGGCGCGGCTACTTCTCGGCGTCGGTCTTGATGTGCGAGAGGGTCTGCTTCATCCCGACCAGCAGGCTGCGCTCGAAATCGGCGTTGCCGCCGAGCAGTGCGCCGACCAGCAGGCTGCTCACCGCGGAGGTCCGTCCGCCGGGTGCCTCCCGTCGCTCGACGACGGTGGTCCGGTCCCCGTCGGGCACCAGGGTGAAGCTCCAGGTCGAGTTGTTCTCGATGACCTTGAACGCGACCCGCTCGTTCTCGGTGAACTCGGTGACCTGAGTGTTGGTGGGCCAGACCTTCCAGCCCTGTCGGTTGATGTTCAGCATGCGGGTGCCCACCTTGATGGGGCCGCCGAAGACGAACACCTTCTTGCACTGCGGGCTGCGCCGCCCCATGCTCGCGAGGTCCGACACCACGGCCCAGACCTTCTCGACGGGGGCGTCGATCACGACGCTCGACTCCAATACCGGGGTTGCCATGACCGGATACTACCCAGCAGTGGACCGGCCCCGCCGGGGCGGCGATGGACGACCTTGCACTCGATTGTGTCGAGTGCTAGAAACGACTTAGCACTCGGATAACGTGAGTGCTAGGTCAGGTAGGTGAGGCCGGGCCCTCCGCGTAGCCGCGGAGGTGACACGCCGGGTCGTCCGTCGCGGGCACCGAATCGACCTAGAAGACGTGTCCAAAGTACGGGCCGGACCGGCCCCTATCTGGAGGAATCACTTCGCAATGGCCAAGATCATCGCGTTCGACGAAGAGGCCCGCCGCGGTCTCGAGCGGGGCCTGAACGTCCTCGCCGACGCTGTCAAGGTGACGCTCGGTCCCAAGGGCCGCAACGTCGTCCTGGAGAAGAAGTGGGGCGCCCCCACGATCACCAACGATGGTGTCTCCATCGCTAAGGAGATCGAGCTCGAGGATCCCTACGAGAAGATCGGTGCCGAGCTCGTCAAGGAGGTCGCCAAGAAGACCGACGACGTCGCGGGCGACGGCACCACCACCGCTACCGTTCTGGCTCAGGCGCTGGTGCGCGAGGGCCTGCGC
Source organism: Tsukamurella serpentis (assembly GCF_054780975.1). Taxonomy (NCBI): domain Bacteria; kingdom Bacillati; phylum Actinomycetota; class Actinomycetes; order Mycobacteriales; family Tsukamurellaceae; genus Tsukamurella; species Tsukamurella serpentis. The sequence continues at coordinate 898,219 of NZ_BAAGVH010000002.1, read as the reverse complement.
AACGTGGCCGCGGGTGCGAACCCGATGGGCCTCAAGCGCGGCATCGAGAAGGCCGTCGTGGCCGTGACCGATCAGCTGCTCAAGGAGGCCAAGGAGGTCGAGACCAAGGAGCAGATCGCTGCCACCGCGGGTATCTCGGCCGGCGACCCGGCCATCGGTGAGCTCATCGCCGAGGCGATGGACAAGGTCGGCAAGGAAGGTGTCATCACCGTCGAGGAGAGCAACACCTTCGGTCTCCAGCTGGAGCTGACCGAGGGTATGCGCTTCGACAAGGGCTTCATCTCGGGCTACTTCGCCACCGACGCCGAGCGTCAGGAGGCCGTGCTCGAGGACGCCTACGTCCTGCTGGTCTCGAGCAAGATCTCGAACGTCAAGGACCTGCTGCCGCTGCTGGAGAAGGTCATCCAGTCGGGCAAGCCGCTCGCGATCATCGCCGAGGACGTCGAGGGTGAGGCCCTGTCGACGCTCATCGTCAACAAGATCCGCGGCACCTTCAAGTCGGTCGCCATCAAGGCCCCCGGCTTCGGCGACCGTCGCAAGGCGATGCTGCAGGACATGGCCATCCTCACCGGTGGCCAGGTCATCTCCGAGGAGATCGGTCTGTCGCTGGACACCGCCGGCCTCGAGGTGCTCGGCCAGGCCCGCCAGGTCGTCGTCACCAAGGACGAGACCACCATCGTCGACGGTGCCGGCTCGAAGGAGCAGATCGCGGGCCGCGTCTCGCAGATCCGTGCCGAGATCGACAACAGCGACTCCGATTACGACCGTGAGAAGCTGCAGGAGCGTCTGGCGAAGCTGGCCGGCGGCGTGGCCGTCATCAAGGCCGGTGCCGCCACCGAGGTCGAGCTCAAGGAGCGCAAGCACCGCATCGAGGACGCCGTGCGCAACGCCAAGGCGGCCGTCGAGGAGGGCATCGTCGCCGGTGGTGGCGCTGCTCTGGCCCAGTCCGGCAAGGTCTTCGACTCCCTCGATCTCGAGGGCGACGAGGCCACCGGCGCGAACATCGTCAAGGTCGCGCTGGACGCTCCGGTCAAGCAGATCGCCATCAACGCCGGCCTCGAGCCCGGCGTCGTGGCCGAGAAGGTCCGCAACTCGCCCGCCGGCACCGGCCTCAACGCCGCCACCGGTGTGTACGAGGACCTGCTGGCCGCCGGCATCAACGACCCGGTGAAGGTCACCCGCTCGGCGCTGCAGAACGCAGCTTCGATCGCGGCGCTGTTCCTCACCACTGAGGCCGTCGTCGCCGACAAGCCGGAGAAGGCCGGTGCCCCGGTCGATCCGACCGGCGGCATGGGCGGCATGGACTTCTGAGTCCAGCCACTCGGCTACTACCGGGCCCGGCATCGTCGCACTGCGACGGTGTCGGGCCCGCCCCGTTTCAGGAACCGGCGTTCTGCTGCCCTGCACCGCCATGGCCGGCTGTATGGCAACAGAACGCCGGTTTCTGATGTAACGGAGTGCGCGCCCGTACCGAATTGGCTACTGGAATCGCGCTCAAGCCCAGGGCGCCACCCTTTCGAGCACGGAGGATAGATCGTGAACACGACCAAGAAGCTCCTCGTCGCCGGAATCGTCGGCGCCGGATTCATCTCCACGACCACTGCGGGAACGGCCCAAGCCGCACCGCTACCGATCGCCCAGGTCCCGGCCGTCACCACTACTCACAGCGGCATGCTGATCCCGAAGATCTGGCGCGCATCGATCGCCGTTGAGAGCACCGATGTCTCCGGGAAGGTGCGGATCTCCGTGCCGACCCCTCCGGACGTCTGCGCGACGACGGCCGGGCAGCGCTACATGCGGGTCGACTTCTGGAACGTCTCGGTGAACCGCGGCGGTAGCGTCACCGTCAACCCGTGTGGGTTCGGCTACGGCAACGCACCGAAGGTCGTCGACGCGTACGTGAACCCGGGCAAGATCACTTTCACCAGCCATATCACCCCTGCGCCGGGTGCGAACGGACCGTTCTTCCCGGCCACACCGGGAAGCGGATCGTTCACCGCGCGCTGACGGATCGGCAGCCCACCCACGTCAGCCCTTCCCGCCCGAGTCGGTCCGACCGGCTCGAGCGGGGAGGGCTGACGTGCATCGCTCGCCCGTGCACCTCGCGTTCGACTTCCGACGGTGATACCGCCTGAAATCCGCGCCGACGCGGTTGGCAGAATCGACGGTGCACCGTCGTACGAGGAGAGGCGAGAGACGTGACCGCGCAGACCCTGCAGTTCCAGGCCGAAACCGACCAGCTGCTATCGCTGATGATCCACTCCGTGTACTCGGAGAAGGACATCTTCCTGCGTGAGCTGATCTCCAACGCTTCGGACGCACTGGACAAGCTGCGGTTGCAGGCCTACCAGGACAAGGATCTCGACGCCGACGTCTCCGATCTGCACATCGAGCTGCGCACCGATGCCGAGTCCCGCACCCTCACCGTCGCGGACAACGGCATCGGTATGAGCCGCGACGAGGTGGTGGAGCTGATCGGCACGCTCGCCAAATCCGGCACCGGTGAGCTGCGGCACAAGCTGGAGGCCGCCAAGCAGGCCAAGGAGCAGGGCGCCTCTGCGGAGCTGATCGGCCAGTTCGGCATCGGCTTCTACTCGGCCTTCATGGTCGCCGACAAGGTCACCCTGGTCACCCGGAAGGCCGGTGCGGATACCGCTACTCGCTGGGAGTCCGAAGGGCACGGCACCTACACCGTCACCGACCTCACGGGTGACGACGTGCCCGACGGGCACGGCACCGCGATCACCCTGCAGCTGCGCGCGCAGGATGACGTCGACAGTCTGCACGACTACACGTCCGAGCAGGTGCTGCGCAGCATCGTCCGCCGGTACAGCGATTTCATCGCTTTCCCGATCCGCCTCCCCGCTCTCCCGGCACCGGACGGCGACCAGGCGGAGGGCGAGACGGAGGGCGAGGCGCCGAAGCCGGAGACCCTCAACTCGATGCAGGCGCTGTGGGCGCGCCCGAAGGACGAGGTCTCCGACGAGGAGTACGCCGACTTCTACCGGCACGTCAGCCACGCTTTCGACGAGCCGCTGGAGACCATCGCGGTCCGCGCCGAGGGCACGTTCGAATACCAGGCGCTGCTGTTCATCCCCTCGATGCCACCGTTCGACATGTTCTACCGGAACACCAAGCCTGGCCCCGCGCTGTACGTCAAGCGGGTGTTCATCATGGACCACTGCGAGGCGTTGCTGCCCGGCTACCTCCGGTTCGTGGCGGGCGTCGTCGATGCGCAGGACCTGTCGCTCAACGTCTCCCGCGAGATCCTGCAGAACGACCGGCGCCTGGTGATGATCCGCAAGCGCCTGGTGAAGCGCGTTCTGCAGTCCGTGACGGCGATGCGGGAGAACGAGCGGGAGAAGTACGACACCTTCTGGACCGCCTTCGGTGCGGTCCTCAAGGAGGGGCTGCTCGACGACCAGGAGAACCGCGAAACCCTGCTCAAGGCATCGGCGTTCGAGTCGACGTTCAGTGAGAGCGGCACCACGGGCCTCGCCGAGTACGTCGCGCGGATGCCCGAGGGGCAGGACGTGATCTACTACGCCACCGGCGAGTCGCGGCGCCAGCTGGAATCCTCCCCGCACCTGGAGGCGTTCGCCGCCAAGGGCTTCGAGGTGCTGTTGCTCACCGATCAGGTCGACGAACTGTGGACCACCGGCGCGGAGTTCGACGGGAAGCGGTTCGTCTCGGTCGCCAAGGGCGAGGCCGATCTGGGGGACGACGACGCCCCGCAGGCCGAGGGCTTCGAGCCGCTGACCACGTGGCTCGCCGAGGTTCTCGCGGACAAGGTCTCCGGGGTTCGGCTGACCTCCCGGCTGACCACCTCGCCGGCGTGCCTGGTGGGCGGTGAGTTCGATCTGACACCGCAACTCGAGCAGATGTACCGCGCCAGCGGACAGGAGGTGCCGCACACCCGCCGCACGCTGGAGCTGAACCCGGACAACGAGCTGGTGCAGGCGCTGCGGGACCGGGTGCCGGACCCCGGTGACGCCTCCGGTGACGATGCCGCGCTGCAGGACGCCGCCGAGATCCTCTACGGCACCGCGGTGCTCGCGGAGGGTGGCGCGGTGGCCGAGCCCGCGGAGTTCGCCGCGGTGCTGGCCCGGCACCTGGCCCGCAACCTCGGCTGACGGTACCGGCCGGCCGCCGGACTAGCTCCGGTCGAGTTGGGGGAGTACCTGCGAGCCGATCCATTCGACGTGCGCCAGATCGCCCATGTCGAGCACCTGCAGGTACACCCGCGACGCCCCGGCCTGAGCGAATGTGCCGAGCTTGTCGACGATCTCATCGGCGGACCCGGCCAGTCCGTTCTCCCGCAGCTCGGGTAGCTCCCGGCCGATCGCTGCCGCGCGACGGTCGACGGTGGCCGCATCCGGGCCACCGCACACCACCAGTGCGGCCGATTTGAGCATCGTCTTGGGGTCACGCTCGGCCGCCTCGCAGGCAGCGTCGATCCGGCCCCACACCGCGGCCGCTTCCTCGACCGGCACGAACGGGGTGTTGTACTCGTCGGCGAAGCGGGCGGCGAGGGTCGCACTGCGCTTCTTGCCCGCGCCGCCGAGAATGATCGGCACGTGCGCCTGCACGGGTTTGGGCAGCCCCGGTGAATCCGTGACCGTGTACCAGGCACCGTCGAACGAGTAGGGCTCGGTCGCGGCCCACAGTCCGGTGACGATCTCCACCGTCTCCTCGAAGCGGGCGAAGCGTTCCGGGACGTCGGGGAATGCGATGGCGTAGGCGGCGTGTTCGGATCGGTACCATCCCGCACCGATCCCCAGCTCCACCCGGCCTCGGGACATCTCGTCGACCTGCGCGACGGAGATGGCCAGGGGGCCGGGCCGGCGGAAGGTCGCCGAGGTGACCAGTGTGCCGAGCCGGATCGACGAGGTCTCACGGGCGATGCCGCCGAGGGTGATCCACGAATCCGTGGGTCCGGGTAGACCTTCGGCGTTCATCGCCAGGTAGTGGTCGGAGCGGAAGAAGGCTCCGAATCCGGCGTCCTCGGCGGTCCGTGCGACGGCGAGCTGATCGGCGTACGTGGCACCCTGCTGGGGTTCGACGAAGATGCGTAACTCCATGCCTCAACTCTGCCTCACCAGCGCCGGACTCGCTCCGGGACGCCTCCCTACCAGGAACTATGGTTATCCAACACTAAGTTAGTCTACCCTGACCTCAGGGATGGCAGACGGTGTCGGACCCGCACGAAACGGAGTGATCGCGTGAAATGGAATGATTTCGTCTTGACGCTGAGGCATGCCTCGCCCGTCACCGAGAACCTGCTGCGTCTCGAATTCGAGGTCGACGGTGGTTCGGGCGAGGGGTACCTGCCGATCATCGCCGGTGACGAGGCCATCGCCTTCTACTTCTCGCCCGACGGCGCCGAACTGCGGACCCGGCTCTCCGAGGATCCCGGAGCGCTCGGCGGGTGGGAGATCGTCGACTCCGAGCGCGAACGGGGCAGTCGCAACTACACCGTTCGCCGCTTCGATCCTCGAACGCGCCGGATGCTGGTGGATGTGGCCGAGCACGGTCACGGTCCGGCGATCGACTGGTTCCGTGCGGCGCAGCCCGGCTGGCGGCTGCTCGCCGCCGGTCCGCGCTCCTGGTACGAGCCCCCGGTCGACGCGAGCAGGCACGTGCTTGCCGGCGACCTCGCCGCGCTTCCGGCGCTGGCGCGGATCGTGGAATCGACTCCTGCAGAGGTGAATGTGACGGTGATCGCCGAGGTCCTCGACCGTGACGATCTGCGGTACCTGCCCGAACGGCCACGCACCGAGGTGATCGAGCTGGTCGGCACGGGCAACGGTGCGGCGCCCAGCCGGTTGCCGGAGGCTCTGCGCGCCCTGGACATGCGCGCCGACGATTACCTGTGGCTGGCCGGTGAGGCGGCCGACACGCGGGCGGCGAAGAAGCACGTCCGAGGTGTCGGCATGGCGCGCGATCGAGCTGATGTGGTGGGCTATTGGCGCTTCCGTGCGGAGGAGTGGAACGCTCGGTTCGAGGCGGCAGGAGAGGACCGCCTGCGCGCCGTTTACGCCGAGGCGCTGGCCGCAGGTCTCTCGCGCGATGAGGCCATCGATCGCTACGACCAGGCTCTGGAGGCCGCAGGTCTGTGACCCGCGGCCTCCAGAGTGGACGGATCAGCTGGCGTGCCCGGCCGCCGCGGAAAGCAGCGGAACGTAGCGCTCCACCAGCCACGGCATGTTGAGCACGTTGGGTGAGCTCACCGCGAACACCAGCGGCGGATCGATCAGCGGTAGAAAGGACTTGCGCTGACGCCGAGAGCGAGTGCGGCCTCGGTGCTTCCCCAGCCGAGAGTGACCACCCGTTCGGGTTGCTTCGTTATCTCGACGGCGCTGAGGGCGGAGGTGATCGATACCGGGAATCCTGAGGCGAGGCGTGTGGACTGTTCGCCGGGTGCGTTGCCAGAACCACAAGCGGCGAGCAAGGTGGCCAACGCCGCGGTGGCAGCGAGCGCGATGCGCGATCGACGGAAACGGAGTGTCGCTGGGTGATCCCTTCTTCTGTCCGCAGGAGTGCGGAATTCAGTCCTGCCCACCCGAGTTGCCCCGCCGTCGTCGATGGTGGAAACCGGATCTCCCCGAAGTTCGATGGATGGGAGGGTGCTACCCCTCCATGGGGAAGTAGGTTAGGCTAACCAATAACCCGAGAGCGGTCTGTGATCGACACAGGCGCACTCCCGTCAAGCTGGCAGTCGGGTGTAGGTATGGCTATCCTATCCATGCCGCCGTTGGAAAGTGAATGGAGTCTCATGGCACAGCAGGAGACCACTGTGGATGTGGTCGGTATCGGAGCGGGACCGTCGAACCTGGGCCTCGCCGCAGCGGTCGACGAGTACAACCGCGCCGGGCTCGGTGTGATCTCAATGGCGATCCTCGAACGCAAGCCGGCTTTCGCGTGGCATCCGGGCATGCTGCTCGACGGTGCGACGATGCAGATCGCGTTCCTCAAGGACCTTGTCACGCTGCGGAATCCGCGTAGCCCGTTCACCTTCCTCAGCTATCTGGAGGATCGTGGCCGGCTGGTGGATTTCGTCAATCACCAGACCTTCTTCCCCACCCGCGTCGAGTTCACCGACTACCTGAACTGGGTCGCCGACAGTGTCGGCTCACCGATCTCCTACGGCTGCACCGTGACCGCCGTCGAATCCCTCGGCGCCGACACCACCGACGGTGCGCGCTGGCGCGTCGTGTACTCGGGTCCGGAGGGCGAGCAGGCGGTGCGGTCGCGTTCGGTGGTCGTGGCCACCGGTCTGCGGGAGCGACTGCCGGAGTGGGCGCGGGGAGATCAGCGGATCTTCCACAACCACCGCCTGCTGGAACATGTGGCGGCTGCGAACCTGGACCCGCAAGCGCCACACCGATTCCTGGTGGTCGGTGGCGGGCAGAGCGCGGCGGAAGTCGCGCAGTACCTGCACCGCGAGTATCAGCAGGCGGTGGTCGAGTGCGCATTCAGCTCCTACGGCTTCCAGCCCGCCGACGACAGCCCCTACGCCAACCGGGTCTTCGACCCGTCCGCGGTGGACGACTTCTTCGACGCACCTGCGGAGGTACGTTCGGAACTGATGATCCGTCACGCCACCACGAACTACGGCTGCGTGGACATCGAACTGATCAACGAACTGTTCGCCGTCGAGTACCAGGAGAAGGTCACCGGCCGCCGGCGTCTACTCATGCGGCCGGCCACCGAGATCTGTGCGGTGACCCCTGCCCAGAGCGGTGTTCGTGTCGAGCTCCACGATCGGCTCTCCGGAGTGCGTCACACCCAGGAGTACACGGCAGTGGTGTGCGCCACCGGATTCCGCTCGATCGGTGTCTCCGACGTGCTCTCCGGCTGGGACATCGATCCCGAGCGGATGAGCGTGGCCCGCGACTACCGGCTCGAGATCGACGGAGCGCCGGTGGCGGGGCTGTACGTGCAGGGCGCCACCGAGGCGACCCACGGGCTCGGCTCCACGCTGCTGTCGAACGTCGCGGTGCGCTCCGGTGAGATCCTGGAGAACCTGGTCGCCGACACCAGCCTGGCCGGCATCGCCAAGGGGGCCTGATGCGCGTCGTCACCTTCGGCTTCCAGACCTGGGGGCACCGCACCCTTTCGGCAGTGCTCGACGCCGGGCACGAGGTCACGCTCGCCGTCACCCACCCGGTCTCGAACAACCCGTACGAGATGATGTGGAACGACTCCGTCGAGCAGCTGGCGCGCGAGCGCGGCGTCGACGTGCACCTGGCCAAGAAGCCGGACGACGCCCTGCTGGAGGCCGTCACCCGGGCGGAACCCGACATCATCGTCGCGAACAACTGGCGCACCTGGCTGCCGAAGTCGATCTACTCGATGCCGCGCCTGGGCACCCTGAACATCCACGACTCGCTGCTCCCGCGCTACGCCGGTTTCTCGCCGCTGATCTGGGCGCTGATCAACGGCGAGACCCACGTGGGTGTCACCGCACATCTGATGGACGACGGCCTGGACACCGGTCCCATCGTCGCCCAGGAGTCCATCACAGTGGGGCCGGCGGACCGCACCGTCGACCTGTTCCACCGCACCGTCGACCTGATCGGGCCGCTGGTGACCCGGTCGCTCGCGGAGCTGGAGGCGGGTACCGCGCAGCCGGTTCCGCAGGACCCGGCCGCCGCCACCTACTTCCACAAACGTTCCGATGCCGACAGCAGAATCGATTGGTCCTGGCCGGCGGAGGCGATCGAGCGGTTGATCCGCGCACAATCCGACCCGTACCCGAACGCGCACACGGTATTCCGGGGTGAGCGGCTCGCTATCACGCGAGCATCGTTGTCCTCGAAGCGATTCGGCGGTACTCCGGGCCGGGTCTGCGTTCCCGACGGTGACGGCATCGCCGTCGTCGCCGGACCTGACGCATGGCGTGGGACCAACCGAGCGGTGATCGTCGAGCGGGTCCGCACCGCCGACGGAGCCGAGCACCCGGCCGAGAAGATCCTCGGTGACTCGGGTGCGTATCTCGGCCGATAATGGCGGAAGAGTAGTCACATAGATGCAAGGAGAGTCAATGTCATTCAAGCGGATCCTCGGTGCCGTCACGGCGTCGATGGCGATCGTGCTGGCGGCGAGCGGGTGCGGCTCGTCGACGGACGATAAGGGGGCCTCCGGCAACACCCGCTCGGTGGAGCACTTCTTCGGCACCTCCAAGGTGCCCGAGACGCCGAAGCGAGTGGTCACGGTGGGCTACACCGACGACCAGACCGTGCTCTCGCTGGGCATCAAGCCGGTCGGTATGACGGACCAGTATCCGAACACCGGCAATCAGAAGCCCGACATCAACACGCAGTGGCCGTGGGTCAAGGATCTGTGGGGCACGGACACCCCCGCGGTCGTGATGACCAACGGCGACTCCGGGCCGGACGTGGAGAAGATCGCCTCGCTCAAGCCCGATCTGATCATTGCGGTGTACTCCGACATCGACGAGGACACCTACAAGCGGCTCAACGCGATCGCGCCGACGGTGGCCCGTAACAAGAGCGAGGCCAAGGCGTTCGCCGGTACCTGGCGCGAGACGATCGAGCAGATCGCCCGGGCCATCGGCAAGGAGGAGCAGGCCAAGGCGAAGCTGGCGGAGATCGACGCGCTCAACACCAAGTTGCGCACCGCGAACCCGCAGTTCGCGCAGCAGACCGCGGCAGCCGTGTCCTGGTACAAGAACCAGGTCTACCCGTTCGCGAACACCGATGTGCGCGGCCAGATCATGCAGGGCCTCGGTTTCAAGCCCGCCCCCGAGCTCGACGCCCTCTCCGGCGGGAAGTTCTCGTTCCCGCTCTCCAGTGAGCGGCTCAACGCCATCGACGTGGGCCGGCTGCTGGTGATCAACGATCCCGAGGATCAGAACGCCATCAAGGCGCTTCCCGCATTCGCCGCGCTCAAGGTGGTGCAGTCCGGCCAGGTTTCGTACCTCAACGACTCGGACGCACCGTCGATCGGTGCCGCGCTGTCGCAGGCCACCCTGCCCGCGATGCCCTACGCGATCGAGGGCGTGGTGAAGGCTGTGAACGGTGCCTAACCCCTTCGACGACGAAGCGGGCACCTTCTACGCGCTGCGCAACGCGGAGGGGCAGTACTCGATCTGGCCCACCTTCCAGGAGGTTCCGGGCGGGTGGCAGATCGTGCACGGCGCCGATGCGCCCGCCTCCCGCCTGGAGTGCGTGGAGTTCGTCGATGAGCACTGGACCGATATGCGGCCGGTCAGCGCGCGCGAGTGAACACCCCTGAATCCGTCACCGCCGGAGACGCTCGCCTGGCGACCGTCTCCGGCGGTGACGGCCTACGTTGGCTCCTGAGTGGCCTGCGCCGGCACGGTTGGCTCACCGCGGCCACCGCGCTGTCGACGGTGCTCGGCGCGGTGGGGCAGGTCGTCCCGATCCTGCTGCTGCAGAAGATCGTCGATGGCGTCGGTCGACCCGGCGTCGACCCCGCCGACCTGCTGCTCAGTGTGGGGATACCGGCGGCGATCGCGGCGATCGTCGGCGCAGTGCTCACCGGTCTTTCGACGTACCTGATCGGCCGCCTCGGGGCACTGCTGCTCGCGGAACTGCGTGAGGGAGTCGTTCACTCGGTGCTGCGGCTGCCCAGCACCCGGATCGAGCAAGCGGGTCGCGGTGATGTCCTGGCCCGGGTCGGTGACGATGTCGCCCAGGTCGCGCAGGGCGTCGCGAAGGCGGTCCCCACGGTGCTCTCGGCGGCCGTGCTGGTCGCGATCGCCGTGGCCGGCATGTTCGGCCTGGACTGGCGACTCGGCCTGGCCGGCGCCATGGCACTGCCCTTCTACGCCATCGCCCTGCGCTGGTACCTGCCCCGGTCGGCACCGCTGTACCGGCAGCAGCGGATCGCCCAGGGCGAGCGCTCGCAGGCGGTGATCGCGGGCCTCGACGGTATCGACACCGTGCGGGCTTACCGGATCGAGGGACCGGTCGTGGCGGACGTGCGCACCAGATCGCGGCGAGTACGCGACCTGGGGATCGAGGCCTTCGGTTACTTCGGCCGATTCGTCGGCCGGGAGAACCGCGCCGAATTCATCGGCCTCGCGCTGATCGTGATCGTCGGTGCTGCGCTGCTGCCGTCCGGGGCGATCACGCTCGGAGCCGTGGCCAGCGCGTCGCTGCTGTTCCACCGCCTGTTCGGGCCGATCGGTGCGATCCTGTTCACCTTCGACTCGGCGCAGCGCGCCGGAGCGAGCATGACCCGCCTGGTCGGTGTGTTGCACGAGGCACAGAACACACCGATGGTCGGCGGCCCCGGTTCCGCCCCCGGAGTCGACTCGAATGCGCTGCCGGTCACCTTCGACGGCGTCGGATTCCGTTATCCCGGTTCGACGCACGCGGTGATCGAAGACGTCAGTTTCGAGATTCCCGCCGGCGGAACACTGGCACTGGTCGGTGCGACCGGCGCCGGGAAGTCCACGGTCGCCGCGCTGCTCGGCGGCCTGCAGACCGCGAACACCGGCCGGATCGACATCGGTGGGATCGACGTCGGCGCAGACGATCCCACCCTGGTACGCCGCGCCGTCGGCCTGCTGACGCAGGAGACGCACGTGTTCTCCGGATCGCTCGCCGACGACCTGCGGCTGGCCGATCCGGAAGCGACCGATGCGGAGCTGATCGCCGCACTGACGATCGTCGGTGCCGACGACTGGCTCCGGAGCCTTCCGGACGGTCTCGAGACCGCCGTCGGTGATGGCGGTGAGCCGCTCGACGGCACCGTCGTCGCGCGGCTCGCGCTCGCCAAACTCGTCCTGGGCCGGTTCCCGGTGGTGGTCCTCGACGAATCGACCGCCGAAGCCGGCAGCAAGGGAGCGGCCGATCTGGAGCGGGCCGCGGCCGCCGCCTGCGACGGCCGCACCGCACTCCTGGTCGCCCACCGACTGAGCCAGGCCGCCGTCGCGGACCGCATCGCCGTGCTCGACGCCGGCCGGATCGTGGAGTACGGCAGCCACGACGAACTGGTCGCCGCGAACGGTCGATACGCCACCTTCTGGAAAGCCTGGCAAGCGGGCACCTGATCCGCTGCCACGCCCGAGACCGCCACAAGGAGACACCGCACACATGACCCGCACTCTCGACACTCTTTCGCTCACCGCGAGCCAGGTCGATGAACTCCGCCGCCGCCTGGGCGAGGACGCGCCGCTCGGCGACGACGCCGCAGTGGCGGCGGCCGTCGCCGCCGTCCTGGCCCGGTGGGTGACGCCCGATGGTACCGATCCGGAGACCGACGTGGTGGAGTTGCTGTGCGGGGCGGGTACCGGCGAGTGGCCGCTGTCGCCCGACGGCGACGGTGGCTGGCGGATCGACCTGCCCGACGGTGCCGGCCTGCACTCTCGTGATCAGATCCAGTCCGCTCTGGACGATCTGATCGACTTCCCGCGCAGGCCGCTGGGCAGCGTCGGCCCGGGGGACCACGAAAGCAGGCTCGAGCAGCTGCGCCGGTGGAACGCCACCCATCATCCCCGCGAACGTCCCGATCTGGTTTCCCTGATTGCCGAACAGGCCCGTATCCGACCGGAGGCGGTGGCCGTCGAGCACGGGGAGCGGCGCCTGACCTACTCCGAACTGGTGGCGGCGTCCTCGGCACTGGCGCAGCTCCTGCGCGAGCGCGGCGTGCGCACCGAGACGGCGGTGGCCATCTCGGTCCCGCGTTCGATGGAGATGGTCGTCGGACTGCTCGGTGTGCTGATGGCCGGCGGCGCGTTCGTACCGCTGGACCCGGCCCTGCCCGCGGACCGTCGCCGTATGGTGATCGACGACGCCGGTGTGACGGTGCTTCTGGTCGAGCCGAACGCGCCGGTGACGGCCGGTGAACCGCAGGCCGTGGTGATCGACCTCGACGAACTCGCGGCCGCGGCACCGCACCGTGGTGAGGTCCCGCGTCCCGGGCCGGACACCCTCGCCTACGTCATCTTCACCTCCGGCTCCACCGGCCGGCCCAAGGGCGCGATGATCCGGCACGCCGCGATCTCCGAGCGACTGCTGTGGCAGCGCGATCAGATCCTGCACTTCGGTCCGGACGATGCCTCGCTGTTCAAAGCTCCACTGTCTTTCGACATCTCGATCAACGAGATCTTCCTGCCCCTGGTCTGCGGCGGACGACTGGTGGTAGCGGATCCGGGCGGCGAACGGGATCCGCTGTACCTGCTCGACACCATCGAGCGGCACCGCGTCTCCTTCGTCTACCTGGTGGCCTCCATGCTCGACGTGCTGCTGGCGATCGACGCCGGGGCGGGAAGGCTGCGGTCGCTGGCGCACGTTTGGTGCGGCGGTGAGGTTCTCACTCCGGACCTGTACGAGCGGTTCCGGCGCCAGCTCGACATCACGCTCTACCACGGATACGGCCCCGCCGAAGCCACCATCGGTGTCTCCCATGTCATCTACCGCGGTGCAGCCGAACGTCTCTCGACGTCGATCGGGGCTGCGAACCCGAACACCCAGTTGTACGTGCTCGACGACGAGCTGCGTCCCTGCCCGGTGGGGGTGGGTGGGGAGCTGTACGCCGGCGGCGAGTTGCTCGGTCGCGGTTACGTCGGCGCACCGGGCCTGACCGCGTCCAGGTTCGTGGCGAACCCGTTCGCCGCCGACGGCTCGCGCCTGTACCGGACCGGAGATCTCGCCCGGTTCGCCGCCGACGGCTCCCTGGACTTCCTCGGCCGCGCCGACAACCAGGTCAAGGTGCGGGGGATGCGGCTCGAACTCGAAGACGTGGAGGTGGCGCTGGCAGCCCACCCCGGTGTTCGGCACAGCTGCGTGGTGGCCCGCAAGACCCCGGGCGGTAGTACGCAGCTCGTGGGGTACGTGATCGCCGGGGACGAGTCGGGATCGGAACCGGGGGCCGTCCGCGACTGGGTCAGCGGCCGGCTCCCCGAGTACATGGTTCCCGCACATGTGATCGTGCTCGAGGAGTTCCCGCTCACGGTCAACGGGAAGATCGACCGGCGTGCGCTGCCCGAGGTCCCGGCCACCGTCGAAAGCGGCGCCGCCCCCACCACCGACACCGAGCGCGCCATGTGCCGAGCCTTCGCCACGGTCCTGGGACTGGAGGCTGTGGGAGCCGATCAGGACTTCTTCGAACTCGGCGGTGACAGCATCGTCGCGATCTCGCTGCTCGCGGCGCTTCGGGAACAGGGCCTGTCGGTACGCACCAGCCAGATCTTCGACTCGCCCACTCCGCAGGCGCTGGCCCCGCTCGCCGTCCCCGCGACCGCCGCTGCCGACCTCGACGACCGTCCCCACGGGCGCGTGGACGGCCCCCCGATCGTCACCTGGCTGGGGGAGACCACCGATGCGGTGGCCGGTTTCGTGCAGGCGGTCACCGTCGCCCTGCCCACCGCGACCACCGATGCGGACGTCGACCGGTTGCTGGCCGCACTCGTCTCCCGTCATCCGATGCTCGGCGCTCGCCTGCTGCGCGGCGACCGCTGGGGATTCGACGTGCCCACCGCCGACGCCGTGCGAGCTGTCCCGGTGCACACGCTCGCGCCGGGAAGCTCGGCCGAGCAGGCCGAGCAGGCCGCCCGCACGCGCCTCGACCCCGACGGTGGCGTCATGCTCGCAGCCGGTTGGCGGCCGGACGACCTCGCATTGACCCTGGTCGCGCATCACACCGTGGTGGACGGCATCTCCTGGCGCATCATCTGCGATCAGTTGACCGCCGGTGACCTCGGCACCGAGCCCTCCGGTACCTCCATGCGGCGGTGGACCGAACTGCTCGCCGCGGCCGCCGCCGGATGGACCGACGACGCCGCCTACTACCGAACGCCGCTGCCCGGACCGGACGCACCGGTGGGTACCCGTGCGCTGGACGCGCGGGACACCGTCGCCACTGAGCGCACTCTCACGGTGCAGTGCACCCCGGCCACCACTGCCGCGGTGCTCTCCGAGATTCCCACCCGGTTCCACGCGCACGTCAACGACGTGCTGCTCACCGCCCTGGCCCTGGCACTGGCGCAGTGGCGCGCGCGGCGCGGTGTGCACCAGAGCCATGCCCTGATCGAGCTGGAGGGGCACGGCCGGGAGAGCCGGCACGTCGCTGCCGAGGGGCTCGCCGAACCGGATCTCAGCGCCACCGTCGGCTGGTTCACCACGCTGTTCCCCGTGGTCGTCGATCCGGGTACGACGACCGACCCGGCGGCTGCACTCAAGGCGGTCAAGGACGACCTGGCCCGGGTGCCGCGGTCCGGGATCTCCTACGGAGCGCTCAAGCATCTGGCCGGGGTGGACTGCGGCGACCGAGTCCCGCAGGTGCTGTTCAACTACCTCGGACGGTTCGCCGAGCGCACCGGACAGCTCGGAGAACGGCGCGACCCCGGCATGCTGCTGCCCCGGCCGCTGGAGTTCAACGCCGTCACCGAGCCCGGTGACACCGGCGAGCCGGTGCTGGTGACTACCGTCTCCTGGCCCGACGGGGTGCTGGAGGAGGTCGACGTCGCCGAACTCGCCGCCGACTTCACCGCCGCACTCGACCGGTTGGCCGCCGAGCGGACCGGTGGGCACTCACCGAGCGATTTCGACCTGGTCGGACTCACCCAGGCCGATGTGGACCGGCTCGAAGCCGACGGCCCGGTCACGGCGGTGCTTCCGCTCAGCCCGCTCCAGGAGGGGCTGTACTTCCACGCGGTGTTCGACCACGACGATCGCGGCGACTACGTCGAACAGCAGGTGATGCGCCTGACCGGCACCGTCGACCCGGATCGCCTGCGCGCCGCCGCACGTCGGTTGCTGGCGGTGCATCCGAACCTGGGCGCACGTTTCGTCTCGCTCGCGGACGGCCGGGTGGTCGCCGTGCTCCGGCCCGATGCCGAACCCGCGGTGACGGTCGCCGCTGCCGCACCGGGCGAGGTGGTCGCACTGGCCGAACGGGACCGGACCGCCGGGATGGACCTCGCTCACGACATCCCGATGCGGTTCACCCTGCTCACCCACGACGACGGTCCGGCCGGCGAGTACACCCTGATCCAGACGGTGCACCACATCGTGGCGGACGGCTGGTCGGTCCCACCGATGCTGGACACCCTTCTGGCCGAGTACCGGTGTCCCGGATCCGGCCGCGCGAGCGGGGAGTACGCGGACTACCTGCGCTGGCTGCACGAGCGCGACGACGCCGAGAGCTCCGCCGTGTGGGCCCGGCTGCTCGACGGTTGCCCCGCCCCGACCCTGCTGGTACCCGATCACGCACCGTCGGGCCGGGCGGCGCACGAGATCACCGAGCCGATCACCGGCCTCGACGCCGGAGCCCGGGCCGCGGGGGTCACGCTCGGCGTCGCGGTGCACGCCGCCTGGGGAGCGGCGCTGGGCGGACTGCTCGGCCGCGACGACGTGTGCTTCGGCTCCACGGTGTCCGGTCGTGACGCAGACGTCACCGGCATCGAGGACATGGTGGGCCTGTTCATCAACACGGTGCCCTTGCGGGTGCGGCTGCGCGGGCGCACCGGCCGGGAACTGCTCGACGAGGTCTCCACGTTCAGCGCCGACGTCCGAGCGCACCAGCACCTCTCGTTGTCTCGGACCCTGCGTGCTGCGCCGCAGGCGCAGCACGACACCCTGGTGGTCTTCGACCTCGCCACCGACGTCAGCACACTCGGTGCCGAGGACGACGAGTTCCGCATCGTCGACCTGAGCAACGAGGGCGCACCGCACTACCCGCTGACCCTGGTGGTGATGCGCGGCGCAGACGGTGTCCGTTTCCAGCTGATCCGCGACCCGGAGGCGGTCACACAGGCCCAGGCGCGCGCGCTGTACGACACCTTCCGTCGGCGACTCGACGGGCTGCTGAACGATCCCCAGAGCTCGGTCGTGGCGCCGGCCGCGCGTGTGCAGCCGCAGACTCTGGCCACGATGTTCCGCAGGGCTGCACTCGAATTCGGCGATCGGACCGCGCTGACCGTGGCCCGGCTCGACGGCGGCCGTGACCAGCGGACCTACACCGAGCTCGCGGCCGCCGCGGAAACCCTCGCGGCGCACCTGGCCACGCAGGGGGCCGGACCCGGCGGGCGGGTCGCCGTGCTCACCGAACGATCGGTGGACCAGGTGGTCGCCGTCCTCGCGACCGTGCTCGCAGGTGCGGCCTACATTCCGCTCGACCCGGCCCACCCGGAACAGAGGTTGCAGTACATCGTCGACGACAGCCTCCCGCACGTGTTGCTGCACAGCGCCGGTCACCGGGACCTTGCCGCCGCACTCACGGACGGGAACGGCACCCGCCTGATGCAGGTAGGAGTGTCGACCCAGCCATCCCCGAACGGACACCAGGACGGCGGAGCCGACTGGGACCAGGCGGCGTACGTGATCTACACCTCCGGTTCCACCGGGCGACCCAAGGGCGTCGCGGTACCGCACCGCGCGGTGGTCTCACTGCTGCAACGGACCGATCCGCTGTTCGGGCACGACGAGACCGACGTCTGGACGATGTTCCACTCCTACTCCTTCGACTTCGCCGTCTGGGAGATGTGGGGCGCGCTGACCTCAGGGGCCAGGCTGGTACTACCGGACTATCCGCTCAGCCGCTCACCGCTGGACTTCCACGCCCTGGTCCGGGACGAGGGGGTGACGGTCCTCAACCAGACCCCGTCGGCCTTCCACCGCTTCGACGAGGCCGATCGTGCCGCCGAGGCTGGCCGGTCACTGAGCCTGCGCCGCATCATCTTCGGTGGAGAGGCACTGGAGCCCGCCCGACTGCGTGACTGGGCGCGGCGGCACCCGCTCGCGGACACCGAACTGGTCAACATGTACGGGATCACCGAAACCTGTGTGCACGTCACCCACCGGGTGCTCGGCGAACAGGATCTGCGCGGTGACACCAGCCCGATCGGTGGCGCACTGCCCGGGCTGCGGGTACACGTGCTTGACGACCGGCTGCGTCCGGTGCCGCCCGGCGTCGCCGGCAACGTCTTCGTCTCCGGCGATCAACTGGCCGTCGGCTACCTCGGCAGGCCGGGGCTGAGCGCCACCCGGTTCGTGGCCAACCCGTTCGAGGACGACGGATCACGGCTCTACCACACCGGTGACATCGCCCACCGCACGCTCGACGGCGAACTCGTCTTCGAGCGCCGTGACGACGACCAGGTGCAACTCAACGGCTTCCGGATCGAACCGGGCGAGGTGGAGAGCGCGCTGCGCGACATCGACACGGTGATCGACGCGGCGGTCACGGTGACCGAGGACCGGTTGATCGCACACGTCGTGGGCGTCATGCCGGAGCACCCGGCGCAGCTTCTCGGCCGAACGCTGCCGTCGTACATGATCCCGCACAGTTACCGAAGCCTCGACGCCCTACCGATGACGGTGAACGGGAAGCTCGACCGGGCGGCACTGGCCGCGGCCGGCCGGGAGGCGGCGCCGGAACCGGTATCCACCGCGACCGGAAACGCCACTGCGACCGGGGGAGCCGCCGATATCGAGTCCGCGCTGGTGCGGATCTACTCCGACGTACTCGGCGAGGCCGGAGTCGATACCGATTTCTTCGCCGGCGGCGGAGACAGCATCATCGCGATCACCGTCGTCGGGCGCGCCCGCGCCGCGGGTCTGACGGTGACGCCCCGCGAGATCTTCCTGCACAAGACCCCCGCCCGGCTGGCGGCCGCATTGTCCGCCCGTGAGGGGGAGCGCGCCGGAACCCTGGCGCCATCGAGTGCCGTCACCACCGGTGGGCGGCTGCCGCTGACTCCGATGATGCTCCGGCAGTGGGAGATCGACGAGGGCGTGCTGCGGCCCGGATTCGCGCAGGCACGCCGGGTGGAGGGCGTGGGAACCCGCGCCGCGGTGGAGCGGGCGGCGCATGCCCTGCTCGACCGGCACGATGCGCTGCGGATGCAGGTGGCGACCGACCGCGGCGGATGGTCGGCACGGATCCGCGACACCGCCGATCCGGTGGTGCTCATCGCCGCCGACGAGCAGCGGGCGACCTCGGCTGCGATCGCCGCCCTCGACCCGGCCGACGGCGTGATGATCGCCTTCGCCTGGGTGGAGTCCACCGCCACCGTGGTGGTCGCGGCGCACCATTTCGCCGTCGACGCCGTCTCCTGGCTGGTCCTGACCGACGAGATCGCGGCGCGGGGAGCAGAGTGCCGGCCGGAAGCAGGACGGTTCCTCGATCACGCGGTGGCCTCGGCGGTGCGCGGGAACGACGCCTCCGACCTGGGTCGGTGGACCGACCTGCTCGACGCACCGGAGCTGGTGCTGCGCACCGACCCGGCGCTGCCGGCACGCACCGTGACCGTCGACACCCCGGCCGATGCGGTGCAGGACCTCGCCGCCCGCACCGGCACCGACCTCACCGATCTGCTGGCCGGGGCGCTGCGGGTGGCCCTGACCGCTGAGCAGCCCGAACCGCAGGACGTGGTGATCGAACTCGAAAGACACGGCCGCGGAGGCGAGCTCGCGGCGGCGCATGCGATGACGGTGGGCTGGTTCACCGCGATCGCACCGGTGCGCATGGCACCCGCGCAGGACCCGGTCGCCGCCGCCCGCGAGCTGAGCGCCACCGCGCCCAGCGCGGACCGCCACCGCCGCTACGGCGAAGTACGCTACCTCGACCCACAGGGCCGGACCCGGCTCAGCGCACTCCCGCGACCACAGGTGTTGATGAACTACCTCGGTGCGGGAACGGAGGATTCGACGATCCACGTGCCCGACCCCGGTGCACGGAACGCGCACGCGGTGGAGCTGAACACCTGGATCACCGATGGCCGCATCCGCGCCGAATTCACCCTAGCCGCGGGCATTCCGAGCGAACTCGCCGAGCACTGGACCGCGGCACTGGAGAACGCGGCACGGACCACCACCGGATCCGTGGCACCCAGCCCGCTGCAGCGCGGCCTGATCTTCCAGGACCACGCCGGCGGCGACGGCGGCAGTTACGTCGCGCAGAGCTGGTTCGAGTTCTCCACCCGTCTGGACACCGGCGCGCTGGCCGAGGCCATGTCCGTGGTGATCGCCCGGCACCCGGTGGTCGGTGCCGCGTTCACCATCGACGACGGGGCGCCGCTGATGGTGCTCCCGCGGGAGCGGATGCACGTGCCGGTCACCGTCGTCGACGGCGCAGCCGGATCCGACCCGGTCGACGTGGCGGCGTTCCGCGAGCGCGACCGCGCAACCGGATTCGACCTCGAAGCGCCGCCGCTGGTGCGGATGCACGTGCTCCGGGGCGCCGATACCGACGCCCTGCTGCTGAGCTACCACTTGGTGTTGTGGGACGGCTGGTCGCGGGAGATCGTGCTGCGTGAGCTGTTCGACGCCTACGCCGCGATCATCGCGGGAGCCGAACCCGAGACCCGCCCCGCGAGTCCCTCGTTCGCCGAGGTCGTTCGCGCGATCACCCAACGGACCGATGCGGAGACCGCGGCGGCGCACCGGTTCTGGGCCTCCCACCTGGGCGAAGCGGCGGGTCCCACGCTGCTCGCGGGCGATCCGCGTCCGGCCGGTCCCGAGGCGGCCGCCAGCGCGCTCCCAGAGCAGGTGTTCCGCACCCTGGACGCTTCGCTCAGCGACCGGCTGCGTGGCCTGTCGAGGCGTCTCGGCATCACCCTGAACACGCTCGTGACCGGCGCCTTCGGGCTGCTGCTCGTGCGCCGGACCGGACGCGACGACGCCATCTTCGGTGTCACCGTCTCCGGTCGTGACGCCGTGGTGCTCCCCGGAGGCACGGAGCCGTCGGACGTCTCAGGCGTGGTCGGCGTACTGCTCAACACCGTCCCGATGCGCACCGCCGCCAGGCCCGATCAGAGCCTGGCCGCCTACCTCGACGGGATCCAGCAGGACCGGACCGAGGCGATGCGGCACGAGCACCTGGGACTCGGCGAGATCGCGCGTGCCGCAGGCATGTCCGAGGTGTTCGACAACCTCTTCGTGCTGCAGAACTTCCTCGACCTGGACGCACTGGGCGAGATGGAACGACGGCACTCGATCACCCACTCGGAGGCGGAGGACTCCACCCACTACCCGCTCACCTGGGTACTGACCCCCGGCGAGCGACTCGCCCTGAAGCTCGAATACCGGACCGACCGCGTCTCGCAGGCGTTGGCGACCGGCCTGATCGACGAGTACTGCGCGATCCTGGCCGCACTCGCCGACTCCGGACCGGAGCAGCTTCTGGCCGCTGTGCCGGTGCCCGGTGCGGGCGCGCCGATCGGCGGCGGTGAGAAGCCGATCGGAACCGCCACCGTCGTCGACTACTTCGACGAATCCGCCGACCGACATCCGGACCGCATCGCCCTGGTGGCCGGTGACCGGCGGATGAGCTTCGCCGAGCTGCGCGACCGCAGCCGCGACGTGGCCGGTGACCTGCACGCCCGCGGCATCGGTGTGGGCGATCTCGTGGCGATAGCCGTGCCGCGGTCGGCGGAGTCGATCGTCGCACTGTTCGCGGTACTACGAGCGGGCGCCGCGTACGTGCCCCTCGAACTCGACCACCCGGATGCGCGGCTGGCCGATGTTCTCGACGACGCCCGGCCGGCGGCCGTGGTCACCGTCGGCGCGGTGGCGCATCGGCTGCCCGGAGCGATCCCCGCACTGCTGCTGGATGCGCCGCTCTCCGGAGCCGCACCGGTCACCGGGTTCGCACCCGGCGATCCGGACCGGCTGCGCGCGGCCGCCTACGTGATCTACACCTCCGGCTCGACCGGGCGACCCAAGGGCGTGCTCACCGATCATCTCGGCCTGACCAACATGCTGCTCAATCACCGGCGGAGGATCTTCGAGCCGGTTCTCGCGAGCGCCGGTGACCGGATCTTCCGGGTGGCGCACACGGTGTCGTTCGCCTTCGACATGTCGTGGGAGGAACTGCTGTGGCTCGCCGACGGCCACGAGGTGCACATCTGCGATGAGGAACTGCGCCGTGACGCCCCGGAGCTGGTGCGGTACGTGGCCGATCACGGGATCGACGTGATCAACGTGACGCCCACCTACGCCACGCAATTGGTCGGCGAGGGATTGCTGTCCTCGCAGAGTCCGCCGCAGCTGGTGCTGCTGGGCGGTGAGGCGGTGGGCGCCGGACTGTGGAGCCTGCTCGGTGACACCCCCGGGGTCACCGGCTACAACCTGTACGGCCCCACCGAGTACACGATCAACACCCTCGGTGTGGGCACCGACGAATGCGACGACCCGGTGATCGGCGGGCCGATCGACAACACCGTCGTGCACGTCCTCGACGGGTGGCTGCGGCCGGTACCCGACGGTGTTCCCGGTGAGCTGTACGTCTCGGGGGCCGGTATCGCCCGCGGCTACCTGGGGCGGCCCGGGCTGACCGCGGAGCTGTTCGTGGCGTCCCCGTTCGGCGCACCGGGGGAGCGGATGTACCGCACCGGTGACGTGGTGCTCCGCCGACCCGACGGGCACCTCGCCTACCTCGGGCGCTCCGACGACCAGGTGAAGATCCGTGGGCATCGAGTCGAACCGGCCGAGGTCGCCGCGGCCTTCGAGGCGCACCGGGACGTTCGGCAGGCGACCGTCCTGGCCCGAGCCGGGGCCGACGGTTCCCGGCACCTCGCCGCCTACCTGGTGCTGGACCCGGACGCCGATCCACGCACCCTGGTCGACGAGGCCACCGCGAGCCTCCCCGATTACCTGGTGCCGGCCCGGTACGCACTGGTGGACTCGATCCCGCTCACCGTCAACGGGAAGGTCGACGTGGCCGCGCTGCCCGAGGCGGGCCCGCTGCCCGGCGGTGGTGGCCGGCAGCCGCAGACCGAGACCGAGGAGATCGTCTGCGAGATCTTCGCCGAGGCGCTCGACCTCGAACCCGAGGAGGTGACCGCGACCGGAGACTTCTTCGATCTCGGAGGACACTCGATGGTGGCGGTACGGCTCGTCGGACTCCTGCGCGCGCAGTTCGGCCCGTGCCTGAGCATCAAGGACCTGTTCGCGCTGCGCAGCGTCGAGTCGGTCGCCCAGCACGTGGAGGAGAACCGATGAACGGTCGCCAGATCCTGCGGACCGCGATCCGCAGGAATCGTCGGGCACTGGTGGCCGGCACCGTCCTGATGACCGGCTACCAGCTCGCCGAGACCGCGGTGCCGGTGGTCCTGGGCCTGACCACCGGGCACCTGCTGCAGCGCGGGATGACCGGCGCGGCGATCGGCGTCGCACTGCTCGGCGTCACCCTGCTGACGGTCTCGATGTGCTGGCGGTTCGGTATGCGGATCCTGCAGCGGGCCAACACCACCGAGGCTCACCGGCTGCGGGTGCGGGTCGCCGACCGGGTGATCCGGCCGGTGCCGCCGCGTACCGACCTGACCTCCGGGCAGGTGCTGACGATCGGCACCGATGACGCCGACCAGACCGCTGACATCATCGAGGTGGTGCCGCTGCTGGTCTCGTCGCTGCTCGCCGTCGTGGTGACCGCGGGGCTGCTGGCCTGGATTGACATCCCGCTGGGCCTGTTGATCGTGGTGGGAACACCGGTGACCCTCGCGGTGCTGGGGGTGCTCGCCCGCCGGATCGGTGAGGCCACCCGTGAACAGCAGTCCCGGGTCGCGGTCGCGACCGCGCGGGTCGCCGACCTGATCGCGGGACTGCGCCCGCTGCACGGCTTCGGCGGCAACCGCGCCGCCTTCGACGGCTACCGCGTGGTCAGCCGCCGTGCCGCCGGGCAGGCGGTGGGGGTCGCCCGGGTGTCCGGCGCCTACGCCGGCGCGGCCCTGCTGCTCAATCTCGCGCTGGCGGTGGCGGTGACGCTCACCGCTGGATGGTTCGCACTGATCGGCAGGATCTCAGTGGCGGAACTGGTGATGGCGGTGGGGCTCTCGCAGTTCATCATCGAACCGATCAAGCTCTTCTCCGAGATGCCCAAGTACGTGGCCACCGCCAGGGCCTCCGCGGATCGGCTGGCACTGGTGCTCGACGCCGAGCCCAGGTTCGCCGACGGCGACGGCACTGCACCGCAGGCACCCGCGCTGGAGCTGCGGGACGTCCGTGCGCCGGGGCTGGGCCTGTCGGTGCGGATCGAGCCGGGTGAGTTCGTCGCGGTCGTCGGTTACCAGCCGGGACTGGGACGGGCACTCGGCGATCTGCTGGAACTGCGGCTTCCGCCGGCCGAGTACGGCGGCGAGGTCCTCCTCGGCGGACTGCCGTTGGCCTCGCTCTCCGCCGAATCGGTGCGCGCAACGGTCCTGGCACCGTCGCACCACGATGCGGTGTTCTCCGGGACACTGCGGGAGAACGTGATGCTCGCGCCGCGACGTCCGGGCACCGAGACCTTCGAACGGGCCGCCGAAGCAGCCCTGCTGGGTGATGTGATCGACCTGCACCCGGCCGGTGCCGACCAGGTGATCCGCGACCGTGGCGCGAATCTCTCCGGTGGTCAGCGGCAACGCCTGTCCCTGGCCCGCGCGCTGGCGACCGACCCGGAGATCCTGGTGCTCGACGATCCGACCAGTGCCGTGGACGCGGTCACCGAGCAGATGATCGCCTCGAACCTGGTTCGAACCCGCACCGGACGCACCACCGTGGTGGTGACTGCGGCTCCGGCGCTGTTGGACCTCGCCGACCGGGTGATCGTGGTGGACGGCGGCTCGGTGGTGGCGGAGGGCACCCACCGCAGCCTGGCCGCCGGTCAGGATTACCGGCTGGCCGTCGCGCGCTGAGTCACCGCAGCGCGGTCAGGGCCGCGCACAGGTCCCGTACCAGAGCGTGTCGCCAGCCCGCGCAGTCGTGACCGGCAGGGGAGACCTGCGTGTGCACGTCGGCGCCGCACCGGCCGGCGAGATCGGCGACGGCCTCGATGTGCCGGTGCATCCGCGGTTCGGCGGCACCGGTATCGAGGAACAGCCGCAGGCCGCCGAGATCTGCCCCCGCTTCGAGGCGCTCGGCGATCTCCCCACCCGCCGGTCCGGCGAGCGGATCCCCGCTCGGTGGTGCCGGCCACCAGAACGCTCCGGATTGCACAGCCGCCGCGCGGAGCAGACCGGGGTGGTCGAGTGCGGCCCGCAGGACCGACAGCCCGCCCAGGCTCTGCCCGGCGGCGACGACGGTGCTGCGGTCGGCGGGTCCGCTCTCGGCGACCAGGTCGAGCAGTTCCCCGATGATCGCCCGCCACAGTGCCCCGCCGGTGAACTCGGCTTCGCGATCGGTCGCCGGGACGATCACGAAGGTGGCGTCCGGGATACGGCCGTCGGCGTGCGCCGCGTCCAGGGCGGGCGCGATCGGGTGCCGGAACAGCCAGTCGTCACCGTCGAGCAGGATCGCCACCGGGCCGCCCGTCCCGGTGCGGTGCACTCGCACCGTCCGGCGGTTGCCGAGAATATCGCTGCGCCAGCGGATCCGGGGCCGCGGTAGGGGTTCGATCCGGTCCGGTGTGCGCGGCGGCCAGTACGGCTGGGGTGCGGCGTCGGGCGCTACCGCCAAGGACCGTCCCGGCCCGGCGCTCTCCTGATTGTGCGGATCAGCGCTGTCGGAGGCGGGCGCGGCGGAGGGCTCGTCCTCGAACCAGTACGTCTGCCGATGGCCGGACGGCAGGTGGAACGTGGTGAACCAGACAGCGGCGCCGGGGACCGTAGGATCGCCCAGGACAGCAGGCGCGTCCGGGACAGCAGGGTCGGCGGGGGCACCGGAGAGCCGCCGCAACGGCACGGGGCCTCGCTCGCATTCGCGGCGAAGCACACCCGCGGTGGCCCGCAGGACCAATGCGTCGAAGCCGCCGTCGGTCCTGATGAACACCGGAGTTCCGTGCTCGACCAGTGCGTTCCAGAACTCGGGGGTTCCGGGGACTGCGGTGATGCCGGCGGCGCGGAGCGCAGCCACTGCGGTGCGGTCGTGGGGATCGGAAGACACACCGGACGGTATCACTACCTAAGGATAGGGTTGGCTTTGTATCGGCCACGGGGTGTTGTCGGATGCCGGGACGGCGACCCGATGCGGCAGAGTGGAGAGCACCGATCGGATTGTTGGAGGTGCTGCGATGACCCGGCCCGCTGCGCGGCCGCACTTCATGCTGGCCGCAGCCGGGCATCGGCTGGCGGCCCGCGGCACCGAGGACGTCTTCACCGATCCGCACGCCGCAGCCGATGCGCTGCGCTCGGGCGGGGCATCGTCGGTGGTGGGGGCGCTGCCCTTCGACCTGACCGGGCCCGCCGCCCTGACCGTGCCCGAGTGGTTCGGGCCCGCCGAGGCGCCCCGGACCGCTGAACTGCCGCGGCTTCGCCGCACAGCCGAACATCCCGCACCCGAAGTGCACCTCGACCGGGTGCGCCGCGCGATCGCGGTGATCGAGAGCTCCGACCTGCGCAAGGTGGTGCTGGCGCGGGCGCTGGACTTCACCGCCGACGACGACATCGATCCGCTGGTGCTGGCCGCCGCCCTGGAGGCCCGGGACCCGCAGGGCAATGCCTTCGCCGTCGATCTCAGCGCGGCCGGCGAAGGCTGGCGCGGCCGCTGGCTGGTGGGATCGAGTCCGGAGATCCTGGTCCGGCGGGTGGGAGCGGATCTGTACTGCCACCCCTTCGCCGGCACCGCGACCTCCCCGGACGGGTTGCTCGATTCGGCGAAGGACCGCGAGGAACACGCCTACGTGGTCGACGAGATCGCCGCCGCGCTCGCGCCGCTGTGCGCCGAACTCGACGTGCCGGCCCAGCCGTCGGTGACCCGCGCCGGACCGGTCTGGCACCTGGGCACCCCGATCTCCGGCCGGCTCGCGGACCCGTCGACCACCGCCCTGGACCTGGCACTGGCACTGCATCCCACCGCCGCCGTATGCGGCGTGCCCCGGCCCGCAGCCGCTGCGGCGATCGCCGGCCTGGAGGGTGAACGCGGCTTCTACGCCGGCGCCGTCGGCTGGACCAGCGCCGACGGTGACGGCCACTGGCGGGTCGGGATCCGATGCGCACGACTGGACGGGGCGAACCTGCGTGCCTACGCAGGGGGCGGCATCGTCGGTGCCTCCGATCCGCTGGCCGAACTCGCCGAGACCGCGAACAAGCTGCGGACAGTGCTGGGGCCGTTCGAGATTCAGGCTCCCACGAACGCCCGGTACATCGCCGAGCCGTAGAACCGCCCGATCCGCTCGGAATCGCCGCGCCACTGCGGGCCGGCGTCCTCCGGTCGGTCGGCCAGCATCGATCGCACCGCCGCCTCGCAGCCGGAGACGAACAACTCCATCAGCAGTGGCACCTTCGCGTCGATGTCACGCACGTCCCACCAGCGGTCCAGCGCCGGACGGATCCACGCCTGCGCGTGCTCGGTGACGATCGCACGGGCGGCCCGAAGGCGGTGCGCGACCTCCGGATCGGTTCCGCCGGAGAACAACAGCTGCCAGGTGTCGATCCGCTCGTTGACCACCGCGAGCAGACTGCGGAAACCGTCGATGAAGACGGTCTCCGGATCGTCACCGCGGGTGCTGTGCAGCGATTGCAGCACGTAGGTGGTCAGGATGGTGGTCTCACGGTCGAGCAGTTCGCTGATCAGGGCCACCCGATCGGGGAAGCACGAGTACACCACCGGGCGTGTGACCTGCAACTTCTCGGCGACGGTACCGATCGTCACACCGGCCAGGCCATCCCGGACGGCGATCTCCAGTGCGGCGTCGAGCACGTGGGGTCGACGCTTCTCCGGGCCGAGGTGTTCGGCTCGGCGCCGGGTGCGATGGGTGGTCTCGGGCACCGGTGGGAGTTTACCGGTGCGGCCGCACGAACCACCGGTTCATGTGCAGTTCACCGAGCGGACTCGGTTTGCAACTAGCGTGCGCAGGGTGATTGATCTTGATCTGCCGGTGGGAATCGACCTCAGTAGCGTCAGCGGCCGCGAGGCGCTGCAGAAGATCGTGGACCTGCGGGCGACCGAGGGTTTCGCGGTCAACGACGACGATGACGACGACCCGGTGCTGCTGACGCCCGAACGGCACGTCGTGGACACCTGGCGCGAGGGCTACCCGTACTCCGAGCGGATGCCCCGCTCGGAGTACGAGCGCGACAAGCGGCTGCTGCAGATCGAACTGCTGAAGCTGCAGCGGTGGGTCAAGGACACCGGCCAGCGTCTGGTGATCGTCTTCGAGGGGCGCGACGCCGCGGGCAAGGGCGGAACCATCAAGCGCTTCATGGAACACCTCAACCCTCGTGGCGCGCGGGTGGTGGCGTTGGTCAAGCCCACCGAGCGCGAGGCCGGCGAGTGGTACTTCCAGCGGTACATCGACCACTTCCCGACCAAGGGCGAGATCGTCCTGTTCGACCGCTCCTGGTACAACCGCGGCGGCGTCGAGCGGGTCATGGGCTTCTGCTCCGACGAACAGCACGAGCGCTGGGCGCACCAGGTGCCGCTGTTCGAGAAGATGCTGGTCGAGGACGGACTGGACGTGACCAAGTTCTGGTTCTCGGTGACCCGGCTCGAACAGCGCACCCGCTTCGCCATCCGGCAGATCGACCCCGTCCGGCAGTGGAAGCTCTCCCCGATGGACCTGGCCTCGCTGGACAAGTGGGACGACTACACCGCCGCGAAGGAGGAGGTGTTCGCCGCCACCGACACCGACTACGCGCCGTGGACGGTGGTCAAGAGCAACGACAAGAAGCGGGCGCGGCTCAACGCCATGCGTCACATCCTCAGCAAGTTCGACTACGACAATAAGGACTACGACGTGGTCGGCGTACCGGACCCGCTGATCGTTGGCCGAGGTAAGAACCTTCTCAGCGACTGATCCGGTGCCGGGAGTGGGGCGGGAACCGTCGGCCCGTCGAGTAGCGTTGACGCCGTGCGCTCTCTGACGGCTTTCCTCCTCGTGCTCGTGGCGATCGTCGCCACGTTCGTGGCGGTCCCCGCCAACTGGGCCAAGCAGACGGTCCTCGACCGCGGCGAGTTCATGGCGCTGATGGAGCCCCTCGGCCGTGACCGCGGTGTGCAGGACGCGATGACCCAGGAGATCGCCCAGCAGGTGCAGCGGCTGCTCACCGAGCAGGGCGACGTGCGGCCCCCGCTCGATGCGATCACCCCGTACGTCTCCGAGTACGCCCACGGTCCGAAGTTCCCCGGCACCTTCACCGAGGCCGTCGGGCAGGTCCACACCTGGCTGCTGGTGCGGCCCACCGACGAGCAGCGCCTGCGCGGCGCGACCACCGCCGAGATCGACCTGGCGCCGATGATCCGCGACGTGGCCGCCGCGAACGACGTGAAGGTGCAGGTCCCGCAGCGGGTGACCATCGACCTCTCCGGGACCGGTGCGAACCGGGACCTGTTCCGCGCCGGACGGTACGCGGCCGCCGCGGATCTGATCCGTCAGGCCGCGTGGATCGCCCCGATCGTCGCGGTGGTGGCCGCACTGCTCGCGCTGTGGGCGGCGCGGCGCCGCGGAATGATGCTGTTCTACCTGGGGCTGGGGGCTGCGGTCGCGGCCGGAGTGACCTGGGTGCTGTGCGTCGCGGCACCGTCGTACGTGGCCGGGCGGGGCGGCACCGGCGGATTGAGTCCGACGGTGCTCGACGCCGCGATCGGGCAGGTCACCAAGAGCCTGACCCCGTGGATCGTGACCGAGGCGGCGATCGGCGGCGCGATCGCGCTGATCGGACTGATCTTCGGTGGTCTGGGCGCGATCGCTGCCCGCCGCGCGGAGACCCGCTGGTGACCTCCCCGGCCCGTCGGCCCACCGTCGCGACGCTCACCTACCGCGACGGCACCACAAACCCGGTGCGGATCTTCCGTGGGCCGGAGCCGTCGGCGCCGGTGGTGATGATGTGGCCGGGTGTGAACGTGCCCGCCGGATACTTCGACGACCTCGGGCGCGCGCTGGTGGACGCCGGGTACAACGCGGTCGCCGCCGAGCACCGCGGGCAGGGCGACTCCCGGCCGCGCGGCGCTTCCGGTGGGCACGGCTTCCAGGACGTGGTGGTCGAGGACTACCCCGCGGTGTCCGCGCTGGTCCGCCAGAAGTTCCCCGACGCACCACGGATCCTGCTCGGGCACAGCCTGGGCGGGCTGATGGGCGTGATGTACGCGGCGCGGGCCCGGCGCAATCTCGCCGGGCTGGCGCTGATCGCCTGCGGCACCGGCTACCACAAGCTCGACGGCCTCTCCGGGACGGCGCGGCGGATCGGCACCTCGGTGGCAGCGCGTGCCGCTGCCCGGCGCGGCCACTGGTCCGGCCCGGACGGCTTCGGCGAAGTGCCCCGGGGCATCGTCCGCGACTTCGACCATCTGGTGAGTACCGGCGATTTTAACGTCGACGGTGCCGACGTCGATTACGAGGTCCGGCTGGCCGGTACGCGGACCCCGGTGCTGACAGTGGCCGTCGCCGGTGATGAGCTGGTCAGTGATCGGCAGTCACGGTTCGTGGGGGAGAAGTTCCCCGCCGGATCGGTGACCCATGAGCGGATCGCCGAGCCGCTCGGGCACAACCAGTGGGTGGGGTCACCGGAGTTCGTGGTTCCGGTCCTGGACCGCTGGATCCGCACCCTTGAGTGAGGAACAACTTCCGAAGCGTTCTGCGGTGAAACGGCGGTCTCCGGCCGCGGAGTGCGTCGAAGGGAGCTCGCCGGTCAGCTCGCGAGACCGGTGACCAGCACCGGGTTGTGTGCGGGTGCGAGCCATTTGAGCAGCGTGACCATTCCCTCTTTGCTGATCGAGACGCAGCCGAGCGTGGGATTGCCGTCGCTGACGTGCAGGAACATGGCGCCGCCCTTACCCGGGGTGTGGGTGGGGTTGTTGTCGAAGTGCACCGCGTAGTCGTAGACCGGCCCGGCATCGTAGAGATTCTCGCTCTCCGGGCCGGGGCTCTGCGGCTGGACCACCATGCGGTCGTACGTGGGGGAGGCGACGTTGCCGTCCCACCAGTGCTGATCGGTCACCTTGGTGTACGGCAGCGTGGTGCCCGGATTGTCCAGCCGGCCGAATGCCAGATCGAGTTCGAAGACTCCGTACGGGGTGCGCGGGACACCGTCCTTGCCCTCGCCGATCCCCTGCTGGCCGACCTTGCCCGGCACCGGTCCGTAGACCTTGGACCAGCCCTGCGCGAGCAGCGCCCACGCCGAGACCTGCACGTCGGTCGCGGTGAACGACGGCGCCGCCACCGTGATGACTTCGCGGGCCGTCGGTGCGGCCGCGACTGCCGCGTCGAGCAGCGCCTTGTCGGCGTCGGCGGCCGCAGCGTGCGGCACCGTCATCGACGAGACGACCGCCGCAGCGGGAACCGTAGCCAGCCCCACCAGTATCTGGCGTCTCTTGAGCAACATGCGTCACAGTATTGCACGGGGTGCTCCGGCCCGCAGCGACGCGATGGATCGGTACCGTGGTGTCAATGGAGCGGATGCGGGACTTCTGGTTGTTGGCGGCGCGGGTGAGCGTCGGAGTGATGTTCTTCATCAGTGGCTGGGGTAAGGCCGCCAACCCCGCCAAGTTCACCGCCGACTTCACCGCCTGGGGTATCCCGGAGCCTGCGCTGGCCTCCACCATCACCGCGTGGGCCGAGCTCGTCCTGGGCGCGTTGCTGGTACTGGGCCTGCTCACCCGCGTCGCCGGGCTCGGCCTGGCGGTGACGATGATCGGCGCGATCTACTACTCGACCTGGCCCACCGCCGTGGCGGCATCGACCACTGTCCCCGGCTTCCTCAGTCACTTCTTCTACAGTTCCGAGTGGCTCCTGCTACTGGTACTGCTCGGCATCGTCGGCAGCGGACCGGGGCGTGTGGCTGCGGACGAGCCACTCGGCGTGGAGGCCCGGCTTCAGCGCAGGTGACGCTCCACCCGCTCGACCTTGCCGCTCAGCTCACCACTGCGGCCCGGCCGGATATCGCACTTGACCACCAGCGATACCCGCGGTGCCGTCTCGGCGAGGCGATCGACGCACGCCTTGATCACCGCCATCACCTCGTCCCACTCGCCCTCGATGTTGGTGAACATGGAGTTGGTCTCGTTCGGCAGGCCACTGGCCCGCACGATCGCCACCGCTTCGGCGACCGCAGCCGCGACGCCGCCGTCGCCGGACTCATCCGCACCACCCATCGGGCTGATCGAGAACGCCGCGATCATCGCTGCTCCCGACCGTCGCTCAGCTCGCGCCACAGGAACTCGTACGCGAGAGCGGATTTGAACGCGGCCTGCTTGTTGTCGGCGGCGCCGCCGTGCCCACCCTCGATGTTCTCGTAGTAGTCCACCTCGATGCCGTGCTCGCGCAACGCGGCGACGAACTTGCGCGCATGCGCGGGGTGCACCCGGTCGTCACGGGTGGAGGTGGTGACCAGCAGGGCGGGCAGATCCCCGGGTTCGCCCGGACCGTCGGGCAGGTTCTGGTACGGCGAGTACTCGCTGATGAACGCCCACTGCGCGGGATCATCCGGATCGCCGTACTCCGCCATCCACGATGCCCCCGCCAGCAATTGGTGGTAGCGCCGCATGTCCAGGAGCGGCACCTGACAGACGATGGCGCCGAACAATTCCGGGTAACGGGTGTACATCACGCCCATCAGCAGCCCGCCGTTACTGCCGCCCTGGGCGCCCAGTTGCTCGCGAGTGGTGATTCCGCGCGTCACCAGATCCCGCGCCACCGCCGCGAAGTCCTGATACGAGCGCAACCGGTTCTGCTTGAGCGCGGAGGTGTGCCAGCTCGGCCCGTACTCGCCGCCGCCGCGGATGTTCGCCAGTACGTACACCCCGTCCCGCTCGATCCACGACGCCCCGGAGACCGGCGTGTAGTCCGGGGTCAGCGAGACCTCGAAACCGCCGTACCC
Organism: Tsukamurella serpentis; assembly: GCF_054780975.1. Lineage (NCBI taxonomy): Bacteria > Bacillati > Actinomycetota > Actinomycetes > Mycobacteriales > Tsukamurellaceae > Tsukamurella > Tsukamurella serpentis. The sequence goes on along the minus strand of NZ_BAAGVH010000002.1, from coordinate 865,554 downwards.
GTACAGCAGCGTCGGTCTCGGTCCGGGCGCCGCGTCCGGCCCGCGTCGGCCCACCACGAAATAGGGGACCTGCGTCCCGTCGTCGCTGGTAGCGAAGAACTGCTCGACGGTGACCCCGTCCGCGTCGTAGAAGGCGGGCGCGGACTTCAGTGGAGCCACCGCACCGCCGGCGAATCCGTGCAGCAGGGTCGGCGGCAGGGTGAAACCGCTCGCGGTGGCCAGGATCTCGTCACCCTCACGCGGATCGGTGTAGTACACGCCGATCTCCGCCAACTCCGGGAAACCCGTCGTCCGGACCTCCTCCCAACTACCGGGTGTGAGCGTGTGCAATTCCGAGCGCACATCGCGCATCGTCTGCAGCAGCAGGTACGACTTGGTCCAGGCGAACCCGGCCAGAGCGGTGTGCGCATCCGGTGTGAAGACGGTGTCGTACTCGCGCGAGCCGGACCGGTAGGAGTCGAAGTCGAAGGCCACCAGCGAACCCGGTTCGACGGTGCCGCCGGGCAGCTCCCACGCCGTCTTCGGGCGCACCATCAATCGGGACTCGTGGACGTCGGCGTCGGCGTCGGAGGGCACGTCGATCCGCTCCAGGGCCAGCGTCTGCGGATCGAGAAGATAGAACTCGCGGTTGTGGAAGTCGATGGCGCGGTTGACGAAATGCCGCTCGAAACCAGGGGTGTCGTCGTATCCGGCACCCACCGCGACATCGGACGGATGTCCCTCGAAGACGGTGTCCGCATGCCCGATCGGAGTACCGCGCCGCCACCGCTTGACGATCCGCGGGTACCCGGAGTCGGTGAGCGAGCCGGCGCCGAAATCCGTGCCCACGTACACGGTGTCACCGTCGATCCAGGAGATCCGGGTCTTGGCCTCCGGGAGCTCGAAGCCGTCGGCGACGAACTCGCGGCGGGAGATGGAGAACTCGCGCACCACGGTTGCGTCGGCCCCGCCCCGCGAGAGCGAGACCAGCGCGCGGTCGTAGGGCTCACCGTCGGGGGAGACCGACCGCAGGACGGCGGCGCCGTGCCACACCCAGTTCTCCTCCTCCGCGGTGCGGAGTGCGTCGACGTCGATCACCACGTCCCACTCCGGCGACTCGCTCCGGAAGGACTCGAGAGTGGTGCGCCGCCACAGGCCGTAGGGGTGCTCGGCATCGCGCCAGAAGTTCCACAGGTACTCGCCGCGGCGCACCGGATACGGGATGCGCTGGTCGGTGTCGAGGATGGCCAGGGCGCGCGACTCGAGTTCGTCGAACCGGGGGCCGGCCAGGCGGGAGGTGGTGGCCTCGTTCATCGCGCGCGCCCAATCCAGGGCAGTGGCGGATTCCACTTCTTCGAGCCATGCGTACTGGTCCATGGACTCCACACTAGGGCTAGGCTGAAAGCCGTGGCTGATCACTTTGACACTGTTGTACTCGGCGCCGGCCCAGGAGGCTACGTCGCCGCTATTCGCGCCGCCCAACTCGGGCAGAAGGTCGCGGTCATCGAGGAGAAGTACTGGGGCGGTGTGTGCCTGAACGTGGGCTGCATCCCGTCGAAGGCACTGCTCAAGAACGCCGAGCTGGCGTACACCTTCCACAACAAGGCGCAGCTGTTCGGCATCTCCGGTGACGTCTCCTTCGACTTCGGGGCGGCGTTCGACCGCAGCCGCAAGGTCAGTGAGGGCATCGTCAAGGGCGTGCACTACCTGATGAAGAAGAACAAGATCACCGAGATCAACGGGTGGGGCACGTTCGTCGATGCGCACACCATCTCCGTGGGCGATCGGACGATCACCGGTGAGAACATCATCATCGACACCGGTTCGACGGTGCGCCTGCTCCCCGGCGTGCAGCTCTCGGACAACGTGGTCACCTACGAAGAGCAGATCCTCACCCGCGAGCTGCCCGAGTCGATCGCCATCGTCGGCGCCGGCGCGATCGGCATGGAGTTCGCGTACGTCCTCAAGAACTACGGCGTGGACGTGACCATCATCGAGTTCCTCGACCGTGCGCTGCCCAACGAGGACGCGGACGTCTCCAAGGAGATCGCCAAGCAGTACAAGAAGCTGGGCGTGAAGCTGCTGACCTCCACCAAGGTCGAGTCGGTAGACGACCAGGGCGACAAGGTAGTGGTCAAGTACACCGGCGCCGACGGCTCCGGAGGCGGCGAACTGACGGTGTCCAAGGTGCTCATGAGCATCGGCTTCGCCCCGCGCGTCGAGGGCTACGGTCTGGAGAAGACCGGGGTCGAGCTCACCGAGCGCGGCGCGATCGCGATCGACGACCACATGCGCACCAACGTGCCGGGTGTGTACGCGATCGGCGACGTCACTGCGAAGCTGCAGCTCGCGCACGTCGCCGAGGCGCAGGGTGTGGTGGCCGCCGAGACCATCGCCGGCGCCGAGACCCAGACGCTGGGTGACTACCGGATGATGCCGCGCGCCACGTTCTGCCACCCGCAGGTCGCCTCCTTCGGCCTCACCGAGCAGCAGGCCCGCGACGAGGGCTATGACGTCAAGACCGCGACCTTCCCGTACTCGGCGAACGGGAAGGCCCAAGGACTCGGCGACGCCGTCGGCTTCGTCAAGCTGGTCTCCGACGCCAAGTACGGCGAGCTGCTCGGCGGCCACCTGATCGGCCCCGACGTCTCCGAACTGCTGCCCGAGCTGACACTGGCGCAGAAGTGGGACCTGACCGTCAACGAGCTGGCACGCAACGTGCACACCCACCCGACGCTGTCGGAGGGCCTGCAGGAATCGATCCACGGACTCGCCGGCCACATGATCAACCTGTAACTGTCTCCACCGTTCACGTTGACCACAACCCGCTCGGTGCGCATCGGCGCTCTGCTCCATGCCGCCGGGCGGGTTGCCCTGTCTGTGGCCATGGTCGCCTTCGGGATGGTCAAGGTGATTCCCACGCAGTTCATCGCGTACACACTTCCCGGTGCACTGCTGGAACCGGTCGCGGACCTCAGCGACCGCTCCTTGCTGTGGACGTTCATGGCGGCGTCGTCCCCGTACACCGTTGCCACCGGTGTCGTCGAGGTGATCGGTGGAATCCTGCTGGTGTGGCGGCGCACCGTTCTGGCCGGTGCAGGGGTGTCCACCGTCGCGATGACCCAGGTTCTCCTGCTCAATCTCACCTACGACGTCCCGGTCCTGTTCCCGCCTGCTGCGATGCTCGCGTGCGCGGTCGCTCTGACGGTGCCCTGGTGGCCTCGGTTGTGGGCGCTCGTCTGCGGTTCTGCGGTGCCCGCAGCGCCGGAATCGTGGGGGTGGAGTCGAGGCCGGGCACACGCGGTACACCTCATGGTGCTGGCGGCCGTCGCTGTGGCGATGGGGGTGAACGGTGCCCGCACGCACCGCGACTACACCCAACGGCTCTCCGGGTTGGACGGGCTGTGGTCGATCGCCGAGTTCCGGGGCGCTGGTCCGCGGTGGCACCGGCTCGCCGTCGAGGCACGTCCGGTCAGTACCGCACTGATAGTCGAGGTCGATGGTGGTGTGCTCCGCCGGATCCCGGCGCGCACCGTCGATGGCGGCATCGTCGCCGACGGCCTCGCGCTTGCGCGGTCAGACGAGGGCGCGGTCGTCGAGGGAACCTGGAACGGTGCGCCCGTGCTGATTCGACTGAAGCCGGAGCCGTTGCGTACGCCTCTACGTGAGTTCCGCTGACGCTGGCCGCGTTCGCACCGAGCAGCGCGGGACCGCCATCCCGCTCAGCGGGAAACGTCGTCGGGTGAATGCTCCGGTTCGATGCCGAGGACGTCGATCGTGGTGGCCAGGCCGTCGTAGTTGGTCGCCAGCATCACGATCTCCACCAGCCGCCGCTCGTCGTAGAACTGCGTCAGGGCGGTCCAGGTGGCGTCGGAGACGGACTTGCGCCCGACGATCTCGGTGACCGCCGCCAGCAGGGCGGCGCTGCGCGGGTCCCAGCCCGTACCGTCGAAGATCCGGTCGAACTGGGTGGCGGTGAGCCCGGCCCGCGCCCCGATCCGGCGGTGATGGCCCAGCTCGTAGGCATTGCCGCGCAGGTGTGCGACTCGCACGATCACCGTCTCCGATTCGGCCCGGCGCAGCGCACCGAAGGGCATCAACATGCCGGAGTAACCGAGCCAGCCCAGGAACAGGCGCTTCGTGCGACCGAGCGTTGCGAACAGGTGCATGTCGTCCGCGCGCACCGCCCGCGCACCGATCCGCGCGATCGCGTAGTTGATCGGTCCGAGCCGGCGCAGTCCGCCGGGAGTCACGCGCGGTGTCATGGCATCGACGCTACTGGACCAGGTACGGCGAGGCCGTCGACCTGTGCTCATCGATGTCGAGGTTCTTGCCGATCGCCGGGAAGGCGCGCTGCGGGCACCCCGCCCGCTCGCACACCCGGCAGCCGGCGCCGATCGGGGTGGCCTCGGGTTCGGCCAGATCCAGGCCGCGCGCGTAGACCAGACGATGAGCGTGCCGCAGCTCGCACCCGATCCCGATGGCGAAGGTCTTGCCGGGCTGCCCGTACCGCGCGGCCCGCCGCTCGACGGTGCGGGCCACCCACAGGTAGTTGCGTCCGTCGGGCATCTCGACGATCTGCGTGATGATCTTGCCCGGCCAGGCGAAGGTCTCGTAGACACTCCACAGCGGGCAGGTGCCGCCCGAGGCGGAGAAGTGGAACCCCGTCGAACTCTGGCGCTTGCTCATGTTGCCGGCGCGATCGACCCGGACGAAGGACAGCGGCACTCCGCGCAGGTTCGGACGCTGGAGCGTCGAGAGCCGGTGCGCGATGGTCTCGTAGCTCACCGTGAAGAACGACGAGAGCCGTTCGATGTCGTACTGGAACTCCTCGGCCGCGCCGTGGAAGCGGGTGTACGGCAGTACCACCGCCGCAGCGTAGTAGTTCGCCAGGCCCAGCCGGGCGAGCCGTCCGGCCTCCTCGGAACCGAAGCCGGCACCGTCGACCAGTTCCTCGATCTCCCGGCCGCACTCGAGGTAGGCCAGCTCGGCGGCCATCTTGAAGACCTGCTGCCCCCCGGACAGGTGCCGGTTGATCTCCAGTACGCGGGTGCGCGGGTCGTAACGGTGCAGCACCGTCTCACCGAGGTCGACGCGCTGGCGGATGGAGACGTTGTGCACCGCCTCGAGGCGGGTCACGATCTCCGCGCGCACATCCGCGCTGTGCATGCGCATCCGTGCGGTCAGTTCCTCGGCTGCGGTATCGAGCTCGTGGAAGTAGTTCTGCCGCTGGTAGAAGAAGTCCCGCACCTCCTCGTGCGGGTTGGGGATGGCGCCGCGCGCACCGGGGTCGTTGCGGCCGTCGGTCACCTGGGCGAGCTGATCGGCCGCTCCCAGGTACCGACGGTGCAGCGCGACCATCGCGCGGGCGAAACCGGGGTGATCGCGCGCCAGCTCGGAGAGCTCGTCGGTGCTGGTCGGTGCGTCCACGTCCATCGTGACCTCGCGCAGCTCGGCGATCAGGCGAGTCTGGTCCTGGGTGTTGAAGAAGGAGGTGTCCACGCCGAAGACGTCGGTGATCTTCAACAGCACCGGCACGCTCAGCGGACGCACGTCGTGCTCGATCTGGTTCAGGTACGACGGCGAGATCTCCAGCGCTTCTGCCAGAGACGCCTGCGAGAGCCCGCGTTCCTTGCGCAGGCCGCGAAGGCGAGCACCCACGAAGGTCTTGGACATGGCGCGAATATTAGCGCCGGAAGCCCAGCTACCGGTCGGTTCGGGCACCCTTCGCAGCACTTGGCAGTGAAGTGCATCACACAACGACGCCGATGGTGCCCGTGATCCGACGGTGCGGCCCGGTCGCCGGCTCCGCACGGTCCGGCGACCCGCCCCGGCAAACTCCCAGTACGGGCGTACTTTTTTCGCGGGTTCTCGAACCGGGACTTCGCAAGATTAGCAAGATCGGTGCGCTTTCGTGGCTTGCTTTGGCATCGGGTAGGCCCTTGGCCTGCGGCTTTAGCTGTGGCACAGTGATGTCGGGCGCAACGCCGGAAGTGTGAAGCGGGTTAGCGATCAGCCTCTCTCGCCCGCCGCCGGTGGCCTAATAGATCCACTATCGACGCAACGAAGAACGGGGAGCCAATGAGCACCGTCGGACAGCCGAGGACCGCCGCAGAGATCCAGCAGGATTGGGACACCAACCCGCGGTGGAAGGGCATCACGCGCGAGTACACCGCTGAGCAGGTCGCCGAGCTGCAGGGCAGCGTCGTCGAGGCCAACACGCTCGCGACCCGCGGCGCGGAGATCCTGTGGGAGGGCGTCACCAAGGGCGACGGTTCCTACATCAACGCTCTGGGTGCCCTCACCGGCAACATGGCCGTGCAGCAGGTGCGCGCCGGCCTCAAGGCCATCTACCTCTCCGGCTGGCAGGTCGCCGGTGACGCGAACCTCTCCGGACACACCTACCCGGACCAGTCGCTGTACCCGGCCAACTCGGTGCCGTCGGTCGTGCGTCGCATCAACAACGCCATGCTCCGTGCCGATGAGATCGCGCGCGTCGAGGGTGACAAGTCGGTCGACAACTGGGTCGTGCCGATCGTGGCCGACGGCGAGGCCGGTTTCGGTGGCGCCCTGAACGTCTACGAGCTGCAGAAGGCCATGATCGCCGCGGGTGCCGCCGGTACCCACTGGGAGGATCAGCTCGCCTCGGAGAAGAAGTGCGGCCACCTCGGTGGCAAGGTGCTCATCCCCACCCAGCAGCACATCCGCACCCTGACCTCGGCCCGCCTGGCCGCCGACGTGTCGAACACGCCGACCGTGGTGATCGCGCGCACCGACGCCGAGGCCGCCACCCTGATCACCTCGGACGTCGACGACCGCGATAAGCCGTTCGTGACCGGTGAGCGCACCGCCGAGGGCTTCTACAACATCAAGAACGGCATCGAGCCGTGCATCGCCCGCGCCAAGGCCTACGCGCCGTACGCGGACATGATCTGGATGGAGACCGGCGTTCCGGACCTCGAGGTCGCGAAGAAGTTCGCCGAGGGTGTCAAGGCGGAGTTCCCGGACCAGCTGCTGTCCTACAACTGCAGCCCGTCCTTCAACTGGAAGCAGGCCCTGGACGACGCGACCATCGCCAAGTTCCAGAAGGAGCTGGGCGCGATGGGCTTCACCTTCCAGTTCATCACCCTGGCCGGCTTCCACGCCCTCAACTACTCGATGTTCGACCTGGCGCACGGCTACGCCCGCGAGGGCATGACCGCCTACGTCGACCTGCAGGAGCGCGAGTTCGCTGCTGAGGAGCGCGGCTACACCGCCACCAAGCACCAGCGTGAGGTCGGCGCCGGCTACTTCGACCGGATCGCCACCACCGTCGACCCGAACACGTCCACCGCGGCGCTCAAGGGCTCGACCGAGGAGGGCCAGTTCCACTAGGAACTGTTCCCGCCGCCGAAGGCGGATCCAGCGCGACCACAGGCGGCCCGTGACTATCGTCGCGGGCCGCCTGTCGCGTAGGCGGGCACCGTCTGGGCGCACCCCAGCGGGGTTACCCTCGTCCCACTTGAATCTGTTGTCACGTTAGGGAATTTCATGAGCGAAGTAGTTTCGCGCGTCGGTGTCGTCGGCGCTGGTCAGATGGGTGGCGGCATCGCGGAGGTGTCGGCACGGGCCGGCGCCGACGTGCTGGTCTGGGAGGCCACAGAGGACCTCGCCGCGGCCGGCCGCACCCGCATCCTCGCCTCGCTCGATCGCGCCGTCTCCTCCGGGAAGATCACCGAGCGCGAACGGGACCAGGCCGCCGAGCGGTTGACCTTCACGACCGACCTCGCCGATTTCGCCGACCGGCAGCTGGTGGTCGAGGCGATCGTGGAGAACGAGGCGGTCAAGGCCGAGGTCTTCGGCAAGCTCGACGAGGTGGTCACCGACCCCGACGCCGTGCTCGCCTCGAACACCTCGTCGCTGCCGATCCAGCGGATCGCCACCGCTACGAAGAACCCCGGCCGGGTGCTGGGGCTGCACTTCTTCAACCCGGTTCCGGTGCTGCCGCTGGTCGAGGTGATCAGTTCGCTGTCCACCTCCGAGGCCGCCGCCGAGCGCGCCGAGCAGTTCGCCTCCGAGGTACTCGGCAAGCAGGTCGTGCGTGCCACCGACCGGTCCGGGTTCATCGTCAACGCGCTCCTGGTGCCGTACCTGCTCTCCGCGATCCGCATGTACGAGTCGGGCTTCGCCACCGCCGAGGACATCGACAAGGGCATGATGCTCGGCTGCGCGCACCCGATGGGCCCGCTCAAGCTGGCCGACCTGGTGGGCCTGGACACGGTGAAGTTCATCGCCGACGCGATGTACGCCGAGTACAAGGAGCCCACCTACGCCGCGCCGCCGCTGCTGCTGCGACTGGTGGAGGCCGGTTACGTGGGCAAGAAGTCAGGTCGCGGGATCTACCAGTACCCCGCGAAGTAGCGTCCCCGGCGCGGGAGCGTCGACGGCGCGTTAGCGTTGCGGCATGACCACCGCACTCGACCGTGCAGAGGCACTGCTCGATCCCGCACGGATCGGACGCGCCCCCGATCGCACCCGCGGCTACCTCGACGTTCTCGCCCCTGAGAGCGCGAGGCCCGCGGGGCTGGGCAACGTGCTGATGCAGAATCCGGCGCTGGCCGCGGTCTACGAGAAGGCGTGGCGGCCGGCGTTCACCCGGCTTTTCAGCCTCGGTGGGACCGGCACGATGAGTCGCCAGGAGGTACTGCTCGACGAGCTGGTAGGCCGTGGTGAGCAGCGGGTCCTCGATGTCGCCTGCGGACCTGGCCTCTACACCAGGCCGCTGGCCCGCAAACTCACCGGCGACGGTGTCGCCATCGGACTCGACGTCTCCGAGCCGATGCTCGCTCGCGCCGTCCGCGACAACTCCGGCGACCACGTGGCGTACGTCCGTGGCAGCGCGTTGGAACTGCCCTTCGCGGACCGGACCTTCGACACCGTCGTCTGTCTGGCCGCGCTGTACCTGATTCCGGCGCCGCGGCTCGCGGTCCGGGAGATCTGCCGGGTGACCCGTGGCGGTGGCCGGATCGCCCTGTTCACCTCCCTGCAGACGCCGCTGACCTCGGTCTTCGGTTCCTCCACTGCGGAGCGGATATCGGGATTCCGGTGGTTCGGGCGCGAGGAGGTCACCGGCTGGCTGCGGGAGAGCGATATGGCCGACATCGACCAGGTGATCAGCGGCCAGGGCCAGTTCGTCACCGCCCGCCGCCCTGCCTGAGCGTCCCGGCCTTCCCTAGCGGGGCGCCGCGCTCCCCACGGATCTGGACGGGGGGAGGGCATGGTCGGGCTGGGGAGCGTGCGTCCCGCTAGGGAGTACGACGGTGACGGCTGCGGTCGGACGGGCGCGGCGGTCAGGCGCCGGCGAGCCGGGCCTTCTCGGCGTCGACGTCGAAGTCGGCGGGAGGCCAGTCGAGGTCCAGGCCCTCCAGAGCCTCGATCAGCAATTCGGTGACCGCGACGCGGGCGAACCATTTGCGGTCGGCGGGGATCACGTGCCAGGGGGCACCGTCGGTGCTGGTGCGGTCGAGCATGTCCTGATAGGCCTGCTGGTACTGGGGCCACAGGGAGCGCTCGTCGAGATCGCCCGGGTTGTACTTCCAGAACTTGTCGGGCCGATCCAGGCGCTCGGCGAGGCGCTGCTTCTGCTCGTCCAGGGAGACGAACATCGCGCACTTGACCACCGTCACGCCGGACGAGGCCAGATCCTCCTCGAAGCTGTTGATGATCTCGTAGCGCGGCTCCCACACCGACTGCGGAACCAACTCGTGCACGCGCACCACCAGCACGTCCTCGTACTGCGAGCGATCGAACACGCCGATCTGCCCACCCTTGGGCACCTGTCGGTGGATCCGCCACAGGAAGTCGTGCGCGAGTTCCTCCGGTGTCGGTTTGCCGAACGACGCCGTGTGCACGCCCTGCGGGTCGACCATCCCGATCACGTGCCGGACGATGCCGCCCTTGCCCGCGGTGTCCATCCCCTGCAGCACCAGTAGCACCGAGCGGTGGTCACCGGCGCGGCCGTTGGCGTACAGCAGCTCCTGCAGCTGCGAGAGCCGTTCACCGCGTGCCACCATGAGTCGTTCGCCGAACTGCTTGTCGCCGTCGAAGCCGGGGCGGGCCGAGGTGTCGATCTCCGAGACCTGTGTCCCGGGGCGCCAGCGCAGGGCCTCGGACGCGGAGGTTTGCCAGCCGTCGTTCGCCATTCCCCAACCCTAACCATCGAAGTCCCCGGACTTCGGGCAAGATCGAATCGTGACGGTGTTTACATCCCCGGGGTCTCCGCGCCACGCCGCGGCGACCTCGCAGTCCGTACCGCCCGCGAGCCCGGCCGTCGGCCCGTTCGGCACGCCGGACGAGCAGAAGCGGCGCGATCTGCGGAAGATGAAGGCGGTCGCGCTCGGCTTCCTCATCGGTGCGGCCATCATCTACCTGGTCTGCGAGTACCTCGACACCAAGGGTGCCGGGCTCGCCATCGCCGGACCGTGGGTCGGCTACGTCAAGGCCGCCTCCGAGGCCGGCATGGTGGGCGGGCTGGCCGACTGGTTCGCGGTGACCGCGCTGTTCCGGCATCCGCTGGGCCTGCCGATCCCGCACACGGCGATCATCAAGCGGAAGAAGGACCAGCTCGGTGATGCCCTCGGTGGCTTCGTCCAACAGAACTTCCTCACCCCCGATGTGATCGCCGAGAAGGTCGGATCGCTCGAACTCAGCGGCCGTGTCGCCGGCTGGATGTCGGACCCGGCGAACTCGCAGCGGCTCGGTGGCGAGGCGGCCAAGTTGGTCAAGGTGATGAGTGAGGTGCTGCGCGACGAGGACGTCGAGGCGGTACTCAACAGCACCATCATCAAACGGCTCGCCGAACCCGAGTGGGGTCCGCCCATCGGCCGCCTGGTCGAGACCCTGCTGCAGGAGCAGCGACAGCTCCCGCTGATCAACCTGCTCTCCGAGCGGGCGCACCACTGGGCGCTGGGAAGCCAGGGCGTGATCGACAAGATCGTCGACACCGACGGTCCGCAGTGGTCCCCGAAGTTCGTCAACTCGCTGCTGGGGGAGCGGATCTACCGTGAACTGGTGGAGTTCACCTGGAAGGTGCGCAGCGATCCGGACCACGAGGTGCGGCAGGCCATGAGCACGTTCCTGTGGGACTTCGCCTCGGATCTGCAGCACGATCCGCGGACCATCGCCAAGGTCGAGGGGGTCAAGGCGGAACTGATGGGCCGGGAGGAGGTGCGCACCGCGGCGCAGGCCGCGTGGCGGGCCGCCAAGCGGACGATCGAGGCCTCGGTCGAGGACCCCGACTCCACGCTGCGGGAGAAGTTCAGCGAGTCCGCGGCCCGGTTCGGGGTACGTCTGCGCGACGACCCGGAGTTGCGCAACAAGGTGGACTTCTGGGTGGACCGGTCCGTGCGGCACCTGGTGGAGAACTACGCCGGCCAGATCACCTCGATCATCACCGACACCGTCGCCCGCTGGGACGCCGAGGAGGCCTCGAAGAAGATCGAGCTCCAGGTGGGCCGGGATCTCCAGTTCATCCGGATCAACGGCACCGTCGTCGGTGCCATCGCGGGCCTGGTGATCTACACGATCACGCAATTGATGTTCGGGTGAAGACAGGTTGCTAACAAACCGCTTGCAAGAGCTAGCACTAGCTGTTAGCGTGGAATCAGCCGCGCAGACGGGAGACCGGGAATGACGAGCGATCAAGAGCCCGGCGGTGATTCCGCGAAATCGGGCTCGGACATCGGCGAGTTCATTCGGGCGCAGCGTCTCGCGGCAGAGGTGTCCATCCGGCAGTTGGCCGAGCGGGCGGGGGTGTCCAACCCGTATCTCAGCCAGATCGAACGAGGGCTCCGCCGACCGTCCGCCGACGTGCTCGGGCAGATCGCCAAGGCACTGCGGCTCTCGGCCGAGGTGCTCTACGTGCAAGCCGGGATCCTCGAGGAGCGTCCGGAATCCCCGGTACGCGATGCGCTGATCGCGGACACGGCCATCAACGAGCGGCAGAAGCGGGCTCTGCTCGACATCTACGAGAGCTTCCGCCGTGAGAACGAGACTGAGATCTCGCGGGATCGGGATCCAGAACTGAAGGAGAACCTGCCATGACCGAACAGAACACCCTCGAAGACCTCAAGACCCCCCTGTTCGCCGCCCTGGGTGCCGGCGACTACGCCTACGAGGCCGTGGCCGAGGTCGTGGAGAAGCTGCGCGACGCCGCCACCGACGCCTCCAAGGACTTCCAGACCCGCGTCGAGGAGGCCCAGGCCAAGGTCGGCGATGCCGCCGACACCGCGCAGACCAAGCTGACCGAGGCTCGCGACGGCCTGCCCAAGGACGTCGACGAGCTGCGCGCCAAGTTCACCGCCGACGAGCTCCGCAAGGTGGCCGCCGCCTACATCCAGGTCGCCACCGACATCTACGAGTCGCTCGCCGAGCGCGGCGAGACCGCCTACGAGCGGATCAAGACCGGATCGGTGATCGAGGACGCCACCGGTCAGGCCACCAAGGCCTACAACTCCGCCGTCGAGCTCACCGAGTCCTCGCTGGGCCAGGTCGCCTCGGCCACCAAGCAGGTCGGCGAGCGTGCCGCCAAGCTGGTCAACCGCGCCGGCGACGAGGTCGCTCAGGTGGCCGACGATGCCCAGGCCGCTGCGAAGAAGGCCTCGGACGAGGGTGCCGCCGCGGTGAAGAAGACCGCCGACAAGAGCGCCGCCGCCGTCAAGAAGGCCGCCCCGCGCAAGGCCGCTCCCAAGAAGGCCGACTCCTAAACAGGGCGGAACCGAGCGTCGCACCCCACGGGGTGCGTCGTCCGGGCACCACCGGAGCAGCACCCGGGCGTCCGGCGGCAACAGCCGCCGGACGCCCGACCTTTAGGCTGGTGACATGAGTCTGCTCGCGGCCTACGGCCAGTTGTCCTTCTACGCCTACCTCGCGATCACCCTGCTGATCGTCGGCGCTGCCGCCTTCGCCCTGGTGCACGCGCTCCGGGCGCCCGCCCAGGCGTTCACCGCCGCCGGCAAGTGGCAGAAGAACTACTGGGCGATCACGCTCATCGGTTGCGCGCTGCTGGCGCTCGCCGGGCTCGGCGGAATGGGGCTGGTGATCGGTGCGGTCGGTGTGCTCGTATATCTGTTGGACGTGCGGCCCAAACTCGATGAGGTCCGCCGCCCGCGCTATTGAGCATTCGTTAGTAAGGTGAGCCGCATGAAGATCTCCAGCAAGCTCGTCGTCGGTGCGCTCGGCGCTCTCGGTGCCGGGGCGGCGGCCGTGGCCGCCGGGGTCACCGCATACGCGCTCTCCGCGCCGAAGGTGCCGGCGAACGCCAAGCTCATCGAGGACTACGACGGTCCGCACGAGGACTCGTTCGTCGTCTCGGGCGACGGGACGCGCCTGCACGTGCGCAGCTGGGGCACCGTCGGCGGGCCGCTGGCGGTCTTCGTGCACGGCTGGAGCTGCAACGTCTCATCCTTCCCGCGCCAGGTGGAACACCTGGTGGCTCGCGGATACCGGGTGCACTGCTACGACCAGCGCGGACACGGTCAATCGGACCCGGGCGCCTTCGCCTACTCCGCCTCCGTCCTCGCCGACGATCTGCACGCCGTGCTCGGCTCGGTGATTCCCGACGGCGAGCGAGCACTGCTGGTCGGGCACAGCATGGGCGGCCTGACGGTGATGGCCTGGGCCGACAAGTACCCGGACGAGGTCGCGGGCCGTATCCACCACGCGGTGCTGATGTCGACCTTCGCCAGCGAACCGATCGCGAACTTCGTCGGAGCCACCCCGCTGGCGGCGCTGACCCGGGTGGCACCGCGCCTGACCGCCAAGGTCGGTGACGCCTTCCTGGGCGCGCCGGTGAAGGTGCGGCACAACCGGCTGCAGACCGCGGTGCTGCGCTACAGCGCACTGTGCGGCTACTCCTCCTACGGTGCGGTGAAGTACACCGAGGACATGGTCACCGCCTGCCCGACGGATGTGCGCTCGGAATGGGGGCACGTCCTCGCCGGCGCCGACGTCACCGAGGGGCTGCGGAAGATCTCAGTACCCACCTCCGTCGCGGTCGGACAGTTCGATCACCTCACCCCGCCGGTGGACGCCGAGGCGATCGCCGCCGAGCTCAAGATCGCCGGGAACCTGGACCGGTTCGCGGTGATCCGCGACGCGGGGCACATGCTGCCGATCGAGCAGCCGGAGAAGGTCAACGCACTGCTCGACTCGATCATCGAGGGCCGCCCGGCGCACACCGGCGCCCCCGCCTGACAGCCGCTAGGAGAAGACGACGGTCTTGCGGCCGTGCACCAGAACCCGGTTCTCCAGGTGCCAGCGCAGACCGCGGGCCAGCACCACCTTCTCGATGTCCCGGCCGCGCAGCACCATGTCCGAGGCCTCGTCGGAATGATCGACACGGGTCACGTCCTGCTCGATGATCGGCCCGGCGTCCAGATCCGCGGTCACGTAGTGACAGGTGGCACCGATCAGCTTCACCCCCCGGGTGAACGCCTGGTGATAGGGCTTGGCGCCGACGAACGAGGGCAGGAAGCTGTGGTGGATGTTGATCGCGCGCCCCGCCCACGCTTCGCACAGCTGCGGCGGCAGCACCTGCATGAACCTGGCCAGCACCACCGCGTCGGGGTCGAACCGGTCGGTGATCGCGGCGACCTCCGCGAAGGCCTCCGACTTGTCCTGTCCGGGGCCGGGGAAGGGCACGTAGTGGAACGGGATGTCCAGCCGCGAGGTGAAATCGCGCAGGTCCTCGTGGTTGCCGATCACCGCCGCGATCCGCGCGCGCAGCTCGCCCGTCGCGACCCGCCCGACCAGATCGTGCAGGCAGTGCCCCTCCTTGCTGACCAGGACGACGATGTCCTTGGGTTCGGCGGTGGAGGTCAGCCGCCACTCGGTCTCCGGTCCGATCTCGGCGGCGACCTCGGCGAACCGGGCGCGCAACTGCTCCAGCGGTAGGTCGACGCTGTCCGCCCGTACCGCCTGCCGGGTGAAGAACCACCCGGAGTCCGCATCCGAGTGGTACGCCGCCTCGACGATCCATCCGCCCACGTCGGCGAGGAAGGTCGAGATCTTCGCCACGATGCCGGTCGTGTCGGGGCAGCCGAGGGTCAGGACGTAGCGGGTATCACTGGTCACGAACGGTATCGTCTCAGACGTGCTCACACGTTCCGAAGTCGCCGCCCTCGTCGATCACACGCTGCTCAAGCCGGAGGCCACCGAGAGTGCCGCGGCCGCGGCCTACCAGGAGGGGCTGGACCTGGGCGTCTACGCCGTCTGCCTGTCCCCGTCGATGCTGCCGCTGCGGATCGCGATCGATGCGCAGGAGGCCGCTGGGGCGCAGGGCCGCTGGGCTCCGAGGACCTGCGTCGTCGCGGGTTTCCCGTCCGGCAAGCACCACTCGCTGATCAAGGCCGCCGAGGCGCGGATGGCGGTCGAGGAGGGTGCCCACGAGGTGGACATGGTGATCGACGTCGGCTTGGCGCTCGCCGGCGACCTCGACCGGGTGTTCGCCGACGTGCTGACGGTGCGCGAGGCGATCGGCGCCGACCCGGTGCTCAAGGTGATCGTCGAGTCCGCAGCGTTGCTGGAGTTCGGCGACGCCGACCTGCTCACCGAGGTGTGCCGCCGGTCGGTCAAGGGCGGCGCCACCTTCGTCAAGACCTCCACCGGGTTCCACCCCAGCGGCGGCGCCTCCGCCGAGGCGGTGCGATTGATGCGCGCGGCCGTCGGCCCCGAGGTGGGCGTGAAGGCCTCCGGCGGGATCCGCACCGCCGACGCCGCGCAGGAGATGATCGACGCCGGCGCGAACCGCCTCGGTCTCTCGGGGACCCGGGCCGTTCTGGCCGGGTTCCCCGAGTAGCCGGATCAGAGCAGCGAGCAGTTGGTGGCGCCCACGTCGTTACCGCTCTCGATATCGTTGGGCAGCACGTTCTGGCCGCTGTAGCGCATCGAGATGCCCTGATCGGTCATCTTGAGGTCGCTGGCGGTCAGTCCCTTCGGGGTGGGGATGTCGGCGACGGCGGTGATCAGCTGCTGCGCCAGGTCATCGGGTACGCCGATCCCGAAGACCGAGGCCTTGCTCGCGGTGAGCACCACCTTGTTGTCCTTGATCGACGGCGTCAGGTTCACCGTGACCGGGAAGATCACCGCGGTGCCGCTGATCTCGATCTTGTTCTCCGCCGCGTTCAGGTTCACCTTCGGGTCCGAGATCACCTTGACCTGCGTGATCTTGTTCTTGATCCCGTCGGCGGTGAACTCGCCGACGATGGTGGCGTCGTCGACCCGGTTCTCACCGCTGGGCTCGACGCCCTTGAGCAGGATCCGGGCGGACAGGCCCTCGGTGCCGTTGAGGCCGTTCGCCCGAATGTCGATCGACGGGATCTTGCCGGTGGCCTGCAGCAACATCGGGGTCTTCTCGAACGAGACCTGCACGTCGTTGGCCTGAGTGCCGTTCTTGATGTTGTCCGCCAGACAGCCCTGCACGCGGTTCCGGATGTACAGTTCGGAGCCCACGGCGAGGATCACCAGCAGCGCGACCAGCCCGACGGCGACCAGGCCGATCAGCTTGCCACGCGACTTCTTCGCCTGGGGCTTCGCGGCCGGAGCCGGGTTCGGGCCGCGCGGGGCGGGGTTCTGCGGAGGGTTCAGGTTCGTATCCATCGGCTGTGATTGTTCCTCATCCTCGGGTTGCAGTTGCGATGTCCCGGCGATCGGCGAGTACGCGCAGGTCGTGCACACCACACTACTGACTTCGGGTGCGGACTCAGCGAGCCGCTGCGGTGCTGCCGGGCGAGCCGGCGGCCGAGTCACCTCGTGCCGGCGGGCGGTCACGGCGCGACGAGGGCCCAATCGACGGTCAGCAGGTTGTCGCGGACCGGCCGCCGCGGTGCCCGCGCGGCACCGCCGGTGCGCTCGGCCAGCGCGGCAGCGGCGGCCCGCCACCGCATCCGGTTGCCGTACGGGGCGTACCCGGCGGCGTGGTCCCAGCACTCGTCGGCCAGCGTCAGCAGAGCGTGCACCTTCTCGCCGGGGACGTTGTGGTGGATCAGCGCCTTGGGCAGCCGCTCCGCCAGCTCGGACGGGCGGCCGGTGAAACCGGGATGCCAGGCCAGGGTGAGCACCTGCGGGCCGGACCGGTCCAGCGTGAGCCAACAGCACCGTCGGCCCAGTTCATCGCAGGTGCCCTCGATGAAGACCCCACCCGGGGCGAGCCGCTCCAGCACGGTCCGCCACGCATCGGGCACCTCGGGCTCGTCGTACTGCCGCAGCACGTTGAACGCGCGCACCAGGTTCGGGCGCAACCCCGCGAGTTCGAAACCGCCGCGGGCGAAGTGCACTCCGTCGCGTCCGGGGACCACCCGTGCCGGATCGATCTCCAGGCCGGTGACCCGCACCGACGGTGCCACCCGCCGCAGCCAGGAGGCCCATTCGAGAGTCGTGTCCGGGCGGGCGCCGTAGCCCAGGTCCACGGCCATCGGGGAGGGACCGTCGAGTGCGGCGCGGACGGTGCGCTCGTGCGCGGTCCAGCGGTCGCTGCGCCGAAGCCGGTTCAGGCCGGTGGTGCCGCGGGTGATGCGCCCGTGAGGCGAAGCGGCCGGCACCGGTCTAGTCGTTCTTGGACACCCAGTACTTGAGGTACTCGGCCTCGGCGCGGAACAGGTCCACCAGGTTGATCAGAATCAATTGTTCGAGCTTGGTGCCGACGAAGGGCACGAAGACCTTCACCACAGTGGTGTACCGCATGGTGCAGCCGGTCTCGGTGTTGAACAGCGAGCTCTCACCCTTGAGTGAGCCCGGTCCGGCGGGGATGGACGCCTTGTAATCGCCGATCGAGTTCTCCCCGTCCCACGCGCCGTAGAACTCCTCACGGGTGATGATCATGTCCTTCTTCACCACGCCCTGGGCGATCGGCGGAAGGTACTCGTGCGGCAGGTTCTGCTTCTGGACGACGGTGATCCCCTCGTCGTCGACGTCGAACTCCGTCACCTCGGACAGTGGGGTCAGGTTGCGGAAATCGGTCATCTTCTCGGTCCAGTACTCCTTGGTGGAGTACGCGTCGTAGAAGACCTGCGCGGGGAACGGGAACCGCGCCGAATAGCTCAAGCGTCGTGCCATGAAGGGAGACTTTACAAGGTCAGGGGTGCTCGGCGATCCACTGCAGCGTGAACTCGCGTTCGCTGACCATGAGCTCCTGCAGGTTCTCGATCACCAGCGACTCCACCTTCGAGGCCACGAACGGGATCGACACGGTGGCCTCACCGGCGGCGGTGATCCGGGCACCGTCGGGTCCGGGCTCCAGCACTGCGGTGCCGGAGAGCTGCGCCGGAACGCCCTGCACATCGGCGGAGAAACGCCCCTCACAGCGGTCACCCTGCAGCGGCCCCCACTCCTCGCGGCGGTGGATCTCCAGCCCGCCCGGCCGGATCGCGGTCACCACAGGCGGCAGCTTGTCCTCACTGATCACATGCACCACAAGGACCCGCACCGTGCGTGCGGCACCGTCGCCGGTCACATCCAGCTCCTCGATCCGCGCTCCGTCGCCGCCCACGGCAGCCACCCGGGCGGGCCAGTACGCGTCGTCGGTGAAGGCGGCGTGCAGTGCGGCCGGGGTCGCGGCGAAGTCGAGCGAGCGCTCGAGACGGGTGCTCATAGCGGGACACGTTACCGTTGCTTCGTGCCTGAACTGCTATCGGAGTTGACCACCCTGCGCCTGGGCGGCCCGGCGCGGACGTACCTGCGCTGCGCCGGCGGAGCCGAGGTCGTGGACGCGGTGGCGCGCGCCGACGCCGCGGGTGAACCGGTGCTGCTGGTCGGCGGCGGCTCCAACCTGGTGATCTCCGACGAGGGCTTCGACGGCACCGTCGTGCACGTGAGAAGCAGTGCGATCGAGATCGACGGGACCACGCTCACCGCCGATGCCGGCGCCGTCTGGGACGACGTGGTGGCCGCCTCCGTCGAAGCCGGGCTCGGTGGCCTGGAATGCCTGTCCGGCATTCCCGGCTCGGCCGGAGCCACCCCGGTGCAGAACGTGGGCGCCTACGGCGTGGAGGTGGGTGCCTGGCTCGACGCGGTGCAGCTGTACCACCGCGCGACCGGCACCGTCGAGTGGGTCACGCCGCAGTCCCTGGAACTGGCCTACCGCACGTCCCGGCTCAAACGTTCCGCCACCGACTCCGACGTGGTGCTGCGGGTGCGGTTCGCGTTGACCGACGGTGTCAGCGCCCCGATCAGGTACGGCGAACTGGCCCGCGCGCTGGGTGCCGAACCGGGAGACACCGTCGACCCGGCGGTCGCGCGCGAGCAGGTGCTCGCGCTGCGCCGCGGCAAGGGCATGGTGCTCGACCCGGGTGACCACGACACCTGGAGTGTGGGCTCGTTCTTCACCAATCCGGTTGTCCCGGAACAGGAGATCGTTGACCGGATCGAGCAGCTGACCGGCGAGAGCACGCCGCGGTACCCGGCGCCGGACGGCATCAAACTCTCCGCCGGCTGGCTGATCGAACGCGCCGGCTTCGGCAAGGGTTACAGCGGCGGACGAACAGGGGTGTCGCTGTCGACCAAGCACACCCTGGCGCTGACCAATCGGGGCACGGGCACCACCGCCGAACTGCTCTCACTCGCCGCGGAGGTCCGCGACGGAGTGCGCGATCGGTTCGGGGTGGAACTGCATCCGGAGCCGGTGCTGGTTAGGGTGGCGCTATGACCGCCACCGCAGCCCGGAAGATGTCGGCGCGGATCTCGTGCACCGTGCTCGCTCCGACAGCGCTCGAGTACCAGGTCACCGTGGCGCGGGTCCCTGGCCTGCAGGTGTACGAGTCGCTCTCGGTGACACGCGACGGCGCACCGTATCCGGTGCGCGAGATCGTCGGACCCCAAGGCGGGCGGATCCACCGGGTGGAGGTTGATTCGGGGTCCATCGAAGTGGACTACCTGGCGCGGGTATCGGGCTGCGCCGATCCGGAACCGGTGGACGACTACTTGAGTTCGCTGTACCTGCGGCCCTCGCGCTACGCCGATGTGGACCGGTTCTTCGGGTTCGCCGGACAGCAGTTCGCGGGCATCACCGACGACACCGACAAGGCTCTCGCGGTGCGTGACTTCGTGGCGGGCCGGCTCGATTACGTGCCCGGAGCCAGCCGTTCGCTCGACGGTGCCTCGGACACCCTGCTGGCCTCGGCCGGGGTGTGCCGCGATTACGCGCACCTGACGATCGCGCTGCTGCGGGCGCTGAAACTGCCGGCCCGGATGACGGCGGTGTACGCGCCGGGATGCGATCCGATGGACTTCCACGCGGTCACCGAGGTGTTGATCGACGGACGCTGGTGGGTATTGGACGCCACCGGACTGGCGCCGCGTGCGGCGATGGTTCGGATCGCCACCGGGCGGGACGCCTCCGACATCGCCTTCCTGGACAACCACGGCGGGTCCATCCGGTTCGAGCAGCTCACCGTGACCGCCGAATCCGCGGAGCCGCTGCCGGTCGACGATCCCGGAGCCCTGGTCCCGATCGCCTGACGGCCCAACCCGGCCGGCGCGCCCGATCGGGGTAGGAGCGGTTCAGCGCCGGCGCAGTGCCAGCAGATCCTCGAAGACGGTGCGTGCGGCGGCCGGATCGTCGACCCGGTACCGCGCGCCGGTCGCCACCTGCGGATCGGTGGCCACCTTGATCGAGACGTCACCGGCGCCGGTGAGTACCGCGAAGGCCTTCTCGTCGGTGACGTCGTCACCGAGGTAGAGCACCGCCTGCGCACCGATCCGTTCCCGCAGGATCTGCAGGGCCCGGCCCTTGGAGGCGTCGAGCACCGTCAGTTCCAGAACCGCCTTCCCCTCGGTGGCGTGCACACCGGCGAGTGCGGCAGGCCCCTGACGGGCCTGGTCGAGCGCTTGCGCCGCGGCGTCGGCGCCCGCCTCGACGTTGCGCACATGCAGTGCTGCGCCCAGTGGTTTCGCCTCGACCGAGGCGCCGGGGTAGCGCCCGGCGATGTCGGTGAGCCGCCCGAGCACGGTCGTCCGCAGAGCTCTGAGCCCTTCGTCCAGGGCGGCCTCGAATCCGTCGGCCCACTCCGCCCCGTGACTGCCGACGGTGACGATCGGGCCGCCCGCCCCGGACAGTCGGCCCAGGGTGTCGCGGTCGCGCCCGGAGACCAGGGCGACGGTGACCCCGGGCAGAGCGGCGAGTGCCTGCAGCGCCGCGATCGAACCCGGCAGTGGGAACGCCGCCGCCGGGTCGGAGACGATCGGTGCGATCACGCCGTCGTAGTCGGAGGCCACCAGAACCGTCGGCAGCGCGGCGAACCGTTCGAGCGCCCCGGGCAGGGTGATCATGCCCGGGGAGCCTCGTCGACCTTGCCGGCGAGGGTCTGCAGGAACGAGCGGGCCCAGCGGTCCACGTCGTACTGCAAAACCTGGCGGCGCATGGTGCGCACCCGGCGTTTGCCCTCCTCGGGATCCTGGTTGACGGCCTCGTCGATGGCGTTCTTCACGCCTTCGAGGTCGTGCGGGTTGCACTGGTAGGCCTGCCGCAGCTCGGCGGCGGCGCCGGTGAATTCGCTGAGCACCAGCGCGCCGGAGGAATCGGTGCGGCACGCCAGGTACTCCTTGGCGACCAGGTTCATGCCGTCGCGCAGCGGGGTGACCAGCATGACGTCGGCGGCCGCGAAGAACGACATCAGTTCGCGGCGCGGCACCGGCCGGTGGATGTAGTGCACCGCAGGGTGCCCGACCCGCCCGAAGTCGCCGTTGATCCGGCCCACCTGGCGCTCGATGTCGTCGCGCATCACCTTGTACGACTCGACCCGCTCCCGAGAGGGGGTGGCGAGCTGGACGAAGATGTGCCGCTCCGGATCGAGCCGGCCCTCCTGGTAGAGCTCGCCGATGGCGCGCAGCCGCACGTCGATGCCCTTGGTGTAGTCGAGGCGGTCCACTCCGAGCAGGATCTTCTCCGGGTTGCCGAGGTCCTTGCGGAGGTCGCGCGCGCGTTTGCGGGTCTCGGGCAGTTTCGCGATCGACGCGAGTTCGGCGGAGTCGATGGAGATGGGGAAGGCGCCGACCCGCACGGACCGGAACCCGACGGTGACCACGCCGAACTTCGAGCGCACCCCGATCGAGCCCTTGCTGGTGGGGTAACCGGCGAGCCGTTTGGCCAGGTAGAGGAAGTTCTGGGCGCCGCCGGGCAGGTGGAATCCGACCAGGTCGGCGCCGAGGATGCCCTCGATGATCTCGCGCCGCCACGGCATCTGCATGAACAGTTCGACCGGGGGGAAGGGGATGTGCAGGAAGAACCCGATCTTCACGTCGGGCCGCAGCATCCGCAGCATCTTGGGCACCAGTTGCAGCTGGTAGTCCTGCACCCAGATGGTGGCGCCCTCGGCGGCCACCTTCGCGGTCTCCTCGGCGAACCGGCGGTTCACCTCGACGTACGTGTTCCACCATTCGCGGTGGTACTCGGGCTTGACGATCACGTCGTGGTACAGCGGCCACAGGCTGCCGTTGGAGAAGCCCTCGTAGTGCTCCTCGACCTCCTGCGCGCTGAGTTTGACCGGGACCAGCAGCATGTCCTCACCGGTCACCGGATCGTCGGCCCCGCCGCCGATGTCCGGGGCGCCGGGCCACCCGACCCAGGCGCCGTTGCGGGCGCTGAGGATCGGTTTGAGCGCGGTCACCAGGCCGCCGGGTGCCTCCTTCCAGGTGAGAGTCCCGTCAGGAGCCTGCTCGACGTCCACCGGCAGCCGGTTGGCCACCACGATGAAATCGGATTCCCCCCGCACCGCAGCAGCCATGAAGGGCTACGCCTCCTTGGGGCCGATGCCGAGCATCGACAGCAGCATGCGGCACTCGTCGGCGTCCTCGGCGTACGCCGCGACGACCCGCTGGGCCTGGCGGGCGGTCTCGTCCCCGACGGGCTCGAGATCGTCTTCGCTGATGTCCTGCGTGGTCTTCGGGGGCATGAACGCACCTTTGTTTGGAGTGACGAACGTCTTCACTTTACCCGCGCATGGATCTATTCGCGGACCCGGCGGAAGGGCAGGCCGTTGATCTGGGGCCGGCGGATGGTGCGCGCCACCCATTCGCCGAGGGTCACACCGGCGGCGAGGGCGCATCCCACCGCGAGCGCGGTGGCCATGTTGGTCAGCGCGGACGTGGTCTGTCCGTCCATCAACTCCGATAGCCCGCGGTACACCGCAAGGCCCGGCACCAGCGGGGTGATGCCGGCGACGGCCACGATCAGTGGGGGAACCACGGCGCGCCGGGCGAGCAGGCCACCTGCGAGGCCGACGGCGGTGGCGGCCACCGTCGACGCGACGATCGGCCCGACGCCCAGGTTCAGGATCGAACCGGCGACCAGAGCTCCCGCTCCGCCCGCCAGGAACGACGCGGTGAGGGCTCGCAGCTGCGCGTATCCGGCCAGTGCGAAGGCCGCAGCCGCGACACCGCCGGCCACCACCAGGATCGGCAGTGGTGCGTAGTCGAAGGGCTGTTGCTGCATCGGCGGTAGGGTCGCCCCGAGTTCGCTGGTGACGCGCAGTGCCATGCCGACACCGGCGACCACACCACCGGTGAAGACGACCACCTCGAAGAAGCGGGCCGCACCGGTCACCGGCGCCCCGGTGATCGCGTCCTGCACCGAGCCGACCAGTGACAGTCCGGCCATGAGCACGATGATTCCGGCGACGATCACCCGGTACGGCTGCACGTCCCAGTCGTAGGTGATCGAGAGCCGGTAGATCAGCGCGGCCGGCAGCGTCGCCAGGAAACCGCCGACGACCTGTTGGAAGAAGTAGGGCAGGCCCCACTGGCTGAGCCGCACGTTCACCGCGTAGATCAGGGCGGTGGTCACGAAGGCCACCGCGGCGAGCGCCGGCTGGCCGCCGAGCAGCATGGTCAGGGAGGCCGACATGATCGCCCAACCCAGGGTCGCGACGGTGCGCGAGTACGGGTGCCCGGCGGTCATGATCGATTCGAGGGCGGTGAGCGCCTGGTCGGGCCGGATCCGGCCGCGGCCGATCCGCCGCACCAGGGTGTCCACCTGGGACAGCCGGGTGTAGTCCAGGGACCGGTGGCTGACGGTGCGCATGTAGGTCGACGGGGGCAGGCCGCGGCCGCGCTGCACCGAGACGTTGATCGAGTTGTAGGTGACGCTCACGGTCACCTCGTCGATGCCGTAGGTCGCGGCCACGTACCGCACCTGGGCCTCGGTGTCGACGGCGCCCGTGCCCGAGTCGAGCAGGACCTCCCCGACCTTCATCGCGACTTCGAGGACCTCGCCGACGGTCTCGTTGTCCCGTAGGTCGACCGGTTGCAGCGGGGTCAGCACCGGCATGCCCGCGGTATCGACGGTGGCGGCGTTACGGCCGGTCACGGATTGGACCGCGTTCGCGAGACGGTCGCGGAATGGGGTCATGTCCGGGGCACCTCCTCCGGGGCTGCACTGTGGTCCTACAAGCAGAACGGGCGCAGAACCGGCCGGGGCCGGCGCTGAACCCGTCGATGGAGCCCCCCGTCGGGATTGAACCGACGACCTTCGCTTTACAAGAGCGGTGCTCTACCACTGAGCTAGGGAGGCGGGCGGCCGTACGGCCGTCGATGCACAGCATATCGTTGCCCCATGACCGACTCCTTCGAGACCATCAGCTGCACGCTCGACGCCGACGGCATCGCCACCCTGGTGCTCGACCGGCCGGATCGGCTCAACGCCTTCAGTGTGACCATGGCGCGGGAACTGACCGAGTTCTTCACGGTGAACGCCCAGCGCGACGAGGTGCGCGCGGTGGTGGTGACGGGGTCCGGACGGGCCTTCTGCGCGGGCATGGACCTCACCGGGGAGGGCACCGAGGTCGGTGAGGGCGGCAACGTCTTCGGCCTGGACGAGTCGCTCGACCCGACTCCGGAGGAGTTCGCGGCGAACTTCGACCGTCCTCCGTACCAGGACGGGGTGCGCGATACCGGTGGCAAGCTGACGCTGGCGATCCACGCGCTGCCGAAGCCGGTGATCGCGGCGATCAACGGTCCCGCAGTGGGGATCGGCGCCACCATGACGCTGGCCATGGACACGCGGCTGGCGTCGACGACGGCGCGGATCGGGTTCGTCTTCGGCCGGCTCGGCATCGTCACCGAGGCCTGCTCCAGTTGGTTCCTGCCGAGGATCGTCGGCCCCGCCCGGGCGCTGGAATGGGTGTACTCGGCGGAGGTGCTGACGGCCGAGGACGCGCATGCGGGCGGACTGGTGCGCAGCCTGCACCAGCCGGACGAGTTGCTGCCGGCCGCCCAGCAACTGGCCCGGTCGTGGACGGTGGGCCGCTCGCCGGTGGGGATCGCGCTGAACAAGCAGCTCATCTACCGTGGAATGGGCGCAGCGACCCCGTTCGAGGCGCACCTCGCCGATTCTCTGGCGATGTACTACACCTCGGTGGGCGACGGTAAGGAGGGCGTGGCGGCCTTCCTCGACAAGCGAGCGCCGCGGTTCACCTCCCGGGCCTCGCAGGCGCCGCGGATCGTCGCGGACTGACGGCGTGCGAGAGTCGGTGTCATGACTGCGGGACCGCTGCACGAACAGATCGCGAGCCTGGCCCAGGGGAGCACCACCTCCACGACTCTGGTCGACCGAGCGTTGCGGGAGATCGACCGGACGCAGAGCACGCTGAACTGCTTCCGTCACGTCCGCGCCGACCGGGCCCGCGCCGAGGCCGCCGCCGCGGACGCCGAACGGTCCCGCGACGCGGCGGCCGCGGAGCGCAAGCCGCTGCTGGGTGTACCGATCGCGATCAAGGACGACACCGACATCGAGGGCCTGCCCACCCACTTCGGGTGCGGCGGCGAGGTGCCGCCGGCCACCGCCGATGCCGAGATCGTGCGCCGGCTGCGGGAGGCCGGCGCGGTCATCGTCGGCAAGACGAACACCCCCGAGCTCGGGCAGTGGCCGTTCACCGACGGTCCCGCCTTCGGGCACACCCGCAGCCCGTGGAACCGCGAACTGACCCCCGGCGGCTCGTCGGGTGGCAGTGCCGCCGCGGTCGCGGCCGGGATCGTCGCCGCGGCGGTCGGATCCGACGGTGCCGGGTCCATCCGGATCCCCGCCGCCTGGAGCAACCTGGTCGGCATCAAACCGCAGCGCGGCCGGGTCTCGACAGCGCCCTGGCCCGAGTTGTTCAACGGCCTGACCACTTCCGGGCCGCTGGCCCGCACCGTCGGCGATGCGGCCCTGCTGCTGTCGGTGATCTCCGGCAACGCCGAGGCGGACCTGCATCGCGCCGAGCCGATCGACGCCGTCGCCGCGGCCGCACGGACCCCCGGTCCGCTGCGCATCGGTCTGGCCACCACCGTCCCGTTCTCCGGCTTCCCGCACCGCGTGCACCCGGTCGTGGTCGCCGCGACCGAGCGGATGGGACGGGTGTTGCGCGAGCTCGGTCACCAGGTGGAGAACACCTCGATGCCGTACCGCTTCTACGACGGTCTGCAGTTCCTGCCGCGGTCGATGGCGGGTCTGCATCAGTGGGTCACCGAACGTCCGGCGATCGTTCCGCAGGACCGGCGCACCCGCTCGAACGCCGCTCTCGGGTCGATCGCGATCGCACCCGTCCTCGGCGCCGCCCGCCGGGCCGAGGCGGGGTTCGGCCGGCGCGTCGGGAAGCTGTACCGGCGGTTCGACGTGGTGCTCGCGCCCGCGACCGCCACGCCCGCTCCGGACGTGCACGGCATCGACTCCGCCGGGCCGATCGCCACCAACCGGATCATCACCGAACACTGTCCGATGACCTGGCCGTGGAACGTGCTCGGCTGGCCCGCGGTGAGCGTCCCGGCCGGATTCTCCGAGTCGGTACCGCTGGGCGTGCAACTGCTGGGCGACCCGGGCAGTGAGGAGACGCTGATCTCCCTGGCCGCGCACCTCGAACGCATCGAGCAGTGGCACCGGCACGTCCCGGGCCGGTGGTGGTAGCGCTTCGGTGGTGCGATCTCACGAGCGGGCAATAAGCTGGCCGTATGGAGATCCGCGACGCGCAACCGTCCGACCTGCCGGCGATCCTGGTCATCCACAACGATGCGGTGGAGAGCTCGACGGCGATCTGGTCCGAGGAGCAGACGGACCTCGCCGAGCGTGAGGCGTGGCTGGCCGAGCGGACGGCCGGGGGATTCCCGGTGCTGGTCGCGATCGTCGACGGTGAACTGGGTGGGTACGCCTCGTACGGGCCGTTCCGCGGCAAGTCCGGGTTCCGGCACACGGTGGAGAACTCGGTGTACGTCGCGGACGGTTTCTACCGGCGGGGGATCGCCGAGGCACTGATGAACGCACTGATCGAACGCGCTCAGCAGTCCGATGTGCACGTCGTGGTGGCCGCGATCGAGGAGTCGAACCACGCGTCGGTGGCACTGCACCGCAAGCTCGGGTTCCGCGTCACCGGTCAGATGCCGCAGGTCGGCAGGAAGTTCGGACGCTGGCTCGACCTGGTTCTCATGCAGCGCATCCTGTGACTGCGGCCGCGATCGGGGCTTAGTCTCGGAACCATGAGCAACCTCGATCGACGGCCCGAGGAACTGGCGTGCGGCGCCGGTGGCGCGGTACCGGACTCGGGGGTGGAGGTGATCGCGGCGCGTGAGGTGCCCCTCGGTGGCCCCCGCGCGATGACGGTGCGCCGCACTCTGCCCACCCGCCAGCGGTCGATGATCGGGGCCTGGTGCTTCGCCGACCATTACGGCCCCGATCAGGTGTCGAGTTCCGGCGGGATGAACGTGCCGCCGCACCCGCACACCGGGCTGCAGACCGTGAGCTGGCTGTTCGAGGGCGAGATCGAGCACCGCGACAGTGCGGGCGTCGTCGCCCCGGTGTTGCCGGGGGAGCTGAACCTGATGTCCGCCGGTGCCGGGATCAGTCACTCCGAGGTCTCCACCGGCAGCACCGTGCGACTGCACGGCGTGCAGCTGTGGCTGGCACTGCCGGACCGGGCGCGTCACGCCCCCAACGGTTTCCAGCACTACGCGCCGCCAGCCGTGGATGTTCCCGATGTCCGGTCCGGCGCTCCGGCGGCGACGGTCCGGGTGTTCGCCGGTGAGCTCGCCGGAAGCCGAGCGGAGGTGGTCACCGCCACGGAGCTGCTCGGCGCCGAACTGGTCCTCGCGCCCGGCGCCCGGATCGCGCTGACCGTCGACCCGCGATTCGAGCACGGCGTACTGCTCGACACCGAGCGGATGATCGTCGACGGCGTCCGCCTGGCCCACGGCGACCTCGGCTACCTCGCACCGGGCCCGGCCGGCCTGCGTCTGCACAACCCCACGGAGGCACCCGCCCGCGCGGTGCTGCTCGGCGGCGTCCCGTTCGACGAGGACATCGTCATGTGGTGGAACTTCGTCGGCCGCAGCCACGATGAGATCGCCGAGTACCGCGCGCAGTGGCAGGCCCGGGCCGAGCGGTTCGGCACCGTCGAAGGCTGGCGCGACGATCAGTACCTACCCGCGCCCCCACTGCCGACCACCAGGCTCACTCCCCGGAGGAGACGGGAGTAGACGTTCACAGCGAACTGACAGCGAGTCGTCAGAGTCCTGGCCGGTCCCACGGGCACGATGATCGGGTGAGCAGGATCAACACCGAGTCGGCGCCGCGGGTACTGGTCGTCGACGACGAGCAGAGCATCCGGGAGTTGTTGCAGGTCAGCCTCAAGTTCCAGGGATTCGACGTGGCGGTTGCGCAGGACGGCCCGGCGGCCCTCGATGTGGTGCGCGGCTTCCGCCCCGATGTGATGGTGCTCGACATCATGATGCCGGGTATGGACGGCCTGGGCCTGCTCAAGCGGATGCGGCAGGACGGTGTGGAAGCGCCCGTACTGTTCCTCACCGCCCGCGACTCGGTGGAGGACAAGGTCACCGGCCTGACCCTCGGCGGGGACGACTACGTGACCAAGCCGTTCTCCCTGGAGGAGGTGGTGGCCCGGATCAACGTGCTGCTGCGGCGCAGCGGATTCGGGGAGAAGGAGGTATCCACCCGGATCAGTTTCGCCGATCTCGAACTCGACGACGAGACCCATGAGGTGTGGAAGGCCGGTGAGCTGGTGGCCCTGTCACCGACCGAGTTCACGCTGCTGCGCTACTTCATGGTGAACGCGGGCGTGGTGCTGTCGAAGCCGCGGATCCTCGATCACGTGTGGCATTACGACTTCGGCGGTGACGTCAACGTCGTCGAGTCCTACGTGTCCTACCTGCGGCGCAAGGTCGACACCGGGGAGCGGAGGCTGATCCACACGCTGCGCGGGGTGGGGTACGTGCTGCGCGAGCCGCGGTAGCCATGCCGGGCCGATTCCCCCTCGTATCGCGGATACCGCTGCGGTTCTCCCTGGTCGCGGTGGTCGTCCTGCTGGTCTTCCTGGGGCTGTTCGTCTCCGGTACCGCGCTTACCGCCGCCATGCAGGACCGTCTGCTCTCCCGGGAGGACCAGAACCTGCGGCAGGCCGCGGACACCTGGGCGCGACCGCGGCAGAGCCTGCCCGAGCCGACCCGCGGCCGGACCCCGCCGACCCGCTTCTACCAGGCGTTGTTCCTCCCGGACGGTACCCAGCTGCAGATCAGCAACCCGGACTTCACCGAGCGGCCGGATCTGTCCGGGCTGGACGAGTTGCACGGCGCCGCCGTCACGGTGCACTCGGTCGGCGGGCGGGGCCCGAAATGGCGGGTGGTGCAGTCCAGCTCGCCGTACGGCGTCGCTTTCGTCGCGGTCACACTGTCCGATCTGGAGGCGACACTGCGCGCGATGGTGGCGCTGGAGCTGCTGATCGGCGGCGGTGTGCTGATCGTCGCCGGTGGTGTCGGCTACCTGGTGGTGCGCCGTTCACTGCGCCCGCTGGAGGAGGTCGAGACCACCGCGGAGGCGATCGCCGCCGGTGATCTCACCCGCCGCGTCCCCGAGGCGCCGCCGAACACCGAGGTCGGACGGTTGTCGTCGTCGATCAACGTGATGCTGCACCAGGTGCAGGACTCCTTCGGGCGGGTCGCCGCATCGGAGGAGCAGGCCCGCGCCGGGGAGGAGAGGATGCGCCGGTTCGTCGGCGACGCCTCACACGAGCTGCGTACCCCACTGACCTCGATCCGTGGCTTCTCCGAGCTGTACCGGCAGGGCGCCACCGACGACATCGGCTTCGTCATGTCCCGCATCGAGTCCGAGGCGCAGCGGATGGGCCTGCTGGTGGAGGATCTGCTGCTGCTCGCCCGGCTGGACGCGCGGCGTCCCCTGGCCCGCGACACCGTCGACCTGGCCGTCGTGGCCGACGACGTGGTGCGCGCCGCGCAGGCCCGCGAACCGGGCCGCGATATCGGACTGCAGGTGCGCGCCGATGGTGAACCCGGTGCCGCGGAGATCACCGGCGACCGGGACCGGCTGCACCAGGTGGTGACGAACCTGGTCTCGAACGCCTTGCGGCACACCCCCGACGATGCCTCGGTGCAGGTGTCGGTGACGGCGCAGGCCGATGCTGTGGTGATCTCCGTCGCCGATACCGGACCGGGGATGGGGCCCGACGAGGCCGCCCGGGTCTTCGAGCGGTTTTACCGCACCGACAGCTCCCGCAGCCGCGGCAGCGGCGGTTCCGGCCTGGGGCTGTCGATCGTGCAGGGCATCGTCGAACGGCACGACGGCTCGGTCACCGTGCACACCGCCCCCGGGCAGGGGGCGCGGTTCACCGTCCGCCTGCCCCGCTGAACGCCATCCGCGGGGCACGCGGATCTCGGAGTCTATTCGGCGGCGAGGGCCTCGACGATCCTCGTCTGCGCCTCGTCGAGGGATTCCGCGGACGGGTTCGGGTCGGCTTGGCCGAAGTCGAAATCCCCGAGGGTGTACGCCGGGAAGACGTGTACGTGCAGGTGAGGAACCTCCAGGCCGGCGATCACGACGCCCGCGCGCGGTGCGTCGAAGGCGCGTTTGACGGCGCGGCCGAGCTTGCGGGCGACGGTGCTGATGTGGTTCCACAGCTCGTCGTCCACCGACTCCCAGTGATCGACCTCGTCCCGAGGAACCACCAGCACGTGGCCCTGGGTGAGCGGGGCGATGGTCAGGAACGCCACCACCGAATCGTCCTGGTACACGAACCGGCCGGGTAGCTCTCCGGCGATGATCTTCGAGAAGACGGTTGCCATGCGCCCAGGCTAGTGGAGCGCCCCG
The DNA here is from genome assembly GCF_054780975.1 of Tsukamurella serpentis. Lineage (NCBI taxonomy): Bacteria > Bacillati > Actinomycetota > Actinomycetes > Mycobacteriales > Tsukamurellaceae > Tsukamurella > Tsukamurella serpentis. The sequence goes on along the minus strand of NZ_BAAGVH010000002.1, from coordinate 834,464 downwards.
GTAGTGTCATGACCGTGCGAGTACTCGTCATCGGCACGGGCGGCCGCGAACACGCCCTCTTGGATGCACTGTCGCGCGACCCGAAGGTCACCGAGCTGCACGCGGCACCGGGCAACCCCGGAACCGCGGCGCTGGCCACCAATCACGAGGTGGACGCCTCCTCGGGGGACGAGGTGGCCGGGCTCGCCGAGCGGATCGGCGCCGATCTGGTGGTGGTCGGACCGGAGGTGCCGCTGGTCCTCGGCGTGGCCGACGCGGTCCGCGCCCGCGGTATCGCCGTCTTCGGTCCTTCCGCCGAGGCCGCGAAGATCGAGGGTTCCAAGGCCTTCGCCAAGGACGTCATGGAAGCAGCGGGCGTCCGCACCGCCCGCAGCGAGATGATCGACAGTCCCGCGCTGATCGACGCCGCCCTGGACCGCTTCGGACCCACCTGGGTGATCAAGGACGACGGTCTGGCCGCGGGTAAGGGCGTGGTGGTCACCGCGGACCGCGCGCAGGCCCGCGCGCACGCCGCTGAGCTCATCGAATCCGGCCGTCCCGCCCTGTTCGAGTCGTTCCTCGACGGCCCCGAGGTCTCACTGTTCTGCCTGGTCGACGGCGAGGACGTGGTCCCGTTGCTGCCCGCGCAGGATCACAAGCGGGTCGGCGACGGCGATACCGGCCCCAATACCGGGGGTATGGGTGCCTACTCGCCGCTGCCGTGGCTCGCCGAGGGCGCGGTGGATGAGATCGTCGAGACCGTGGTGCGCCCCGTGGCCCGGGAGATGGTGCGCCGCGGCGTGCCGTTCTCCGGCCTGCTCTACGCCGGTCTGGCGATGGGAGCCGACGGGCCCGCAGTCGTCGAATTCAACTGCCGCTTCGGTGACCCCGAGACGCAGGCGGTGCTGAACCTGCTCGAATCCCCGCTCGGTGAGGCGCTCAACGCCACCGCCACCGGCGCGCTGGGTGCGCTCGCACCGTTGCGGTGGCGCGACGGTGCCGCCATCACCGTGGTGCTCGCGGCCGAGAACTACCCCGCCGCACCGCGTAAGGGCGATGTGATCACCGGAGCCGACGGTGCCGGGATCTACCACGCCGGCACCGCCCGCGACGCCGAGGGCCGTCTGGTCTCGGCCGGTGGCCGGGTGCTCAACGTGGTCGGTGTGGGCGACGACCTGGCCGCGGCCCGCGCCGATGCCTACGCCAAGCTGGAGCGGATCAAGCTGCCGGGCAGCCACTTCCGCACCGATATCGGACATCAGGCCTTGCAGTAGTGCAATTCACCCGCTGCGCCGTCCCCGGTCGGAGTGATTTGATCGAAACCGGCTGACGGGGCGCGGCTGCCTGGCACCATGTCTGGGATGACGGCCGCGACCACGCCCAAGGGAGAGCGCCGGCGGGCGGCCCTGGTGGCCGCCGCCGGTGAACTGCTCGTGGAAGGCGGCTTCGAATCGGTGCGTCACCGCGCCGTCGCCGACCGCGCGCACATCCCGCTCGCCGCCACCACGTACTACTTCGAATCGTTGGGGGACCTGCTCGCGAACGCGGTCGCCTACGCCGGTGAACACGATGCGGAGACGGTGCGTGAACGCGCCGCGGAGGTCAGCCGCCGCCGGCGCGGTGACGGCGCCCTGGCGCGAATGCTGGCCGCGGTCTTCTTCGCCTGCGAGACGCCCGCGCAGCGCAGCGCCCTGGTCTCGCGGTACGAGCGCATGGTGTTGTGCTCGCGTGACGCCGAACTCGTTCGGGTGCACGCGCGTTCGCGTTCCGTGCTGGCGGATCTGCACGGTGAGGTGCTCGCGCGGTCCGGCCGGCGGGCCGATCGGCGCACCGTCGAGCGTCTGATGGCGATCGAGGACGGTGCCGCGCTGGCGGCGCTCGCCACCGACGGTGCCGATGTCGAGCGTGCGGTCCGGGAGGCGCTGGCCGTCGTCGTCGACGATCTGGCACTGATGCCGCAGTGATTCCCCGCGCCGGTCCCGGTACCGCGGTACGTGCGAGAATCGTCGGGTGAGCACTCCCCGCATTCCCGATGTCCTCGCCAACCGGTACGCCAGCGGGCGTATGCGTGAGCTGTGGTCGCCCGAGTACAAGATCGTGCTGGAGCGGCAGCTGTGGATCGCGGTTCTCAAGGCGCAGCGCGACCTCGGGATCGACGTTCCCGACGGGGCCGTCGAGGCCTACGAGCGGGTCGTCGACCAGGTCGATCTGGCGTCCATCGCCGACCGTGAGCGGATCACCCGCCACGATGTGAAGGCGCGGATCGAGGAGTTCAGTGATCTCGCCGGGCACGAGCAGATCCACAAGGGCATGACCAGCCGCGATCTCACCGAGAACGTCGAGCAGCTGCAGGTGCTGCGTTCGCTGGAGTACGTGCGCGACCACGCGGTGACTGTTGCGGCGCGGCTGGCCGAGCGTGCGGCCGAGTACTCGTCGACGGTGATGGCCGGACGGTCGCACAACGTTGCGGCGCAGGCCACGACGCTCGGGAAGCGGTTCGCGTCGGCGGCGAACGAGCTGCTGGTGGCGATCGCCCGGCTCGAGGATCTGATCGCCCGGTACCCGCTGCGCGGTATCAAGGGCCCGATGGGCACCTCGCAGGACATGCTGGACCTGCTCGGCGGTGACGCCGCGAAGCTGGCCGCCCTGGAATCGCGGGTCGCCGAGCACCTCGGGTTCTCGGAGTCGTTCGTCTCGGTGGGGCAGGTCTACCCGCGCTCGCTCGATCACGACGTGGTGAGCGCCCTGGTCCAGGTGGCGGCGGCACCGTCGTCGATGGCCACCACGATCCGGCTGATGGCCGGGCACGAGCTGGTCACCGAGGGGTTCCAGCCGGGGCAGGTGGGTAGCTCCGCTATGCCGCACAAGATGAACACCCGCTCCTGCGAGCGGGTCAACGGTCTCGCCGTGGTGCTTCGCGGGTACGGCTCGATGGCCGCCGAGATGGCCGGTGCGCAGTGGAACGAGGGCGATGTCTTCTGCTCGGTGATCCGACGGGTCGCGCTGCCGGACGCCTTCTTCGCGCTGGACGGGCTGTTCGAGACCTTCCTGACGGTGCTCGCCGAGTTCGGCGCCTACCCGGCGGTGATCTCCAATGAGCTCGACCGTTATCTGCCCTTCCTGGCGACGACGCGGGTGTTGATGGCCGCGGTGCGTGCGGGGGTGGGCCGCGAGGTCGCGCACGAGGCGATCAAGGAGCACGCGGTGGCGGTCGCGCTGGCGATGCGGGAGCAGGGGCGTGAGCCGGACCTGCTGGACCGTCTGGCCGGCGACTCCCGCTTGGGCCTCTCCCGGCCCGAGCTCGACGCCGCCCTCGCCGACCGTGCCGCCTTCACCGGCGCCGCGCAGGACCAGGTCGCGCAGGTCATCGCCGATGTCGAGTCGCTGGTCGCGAAGTACCCCGCCGCCGCCTCCTACACCCCGTCGCCCATCCTCTAACCCCGCTTGAACACTGTTACGGTCCACCGCGACCTGCGGTTATGCCGGACGTAACAGTGTTCAATTGCGGTCGGCGGGGGAGGGTCAGCTTCGGGACCGTCGGCGACGGGCCGTTCCAGCCTCGGGACCGCAGCTCGCGCTCGACGCGGTCTAGGAACGCGGCTCGGCCGCTGAGCAGAGTCGTCGACGTGGCCCGGATCAGGCTCCAGCCCTGTCCGGTGATGGCGTTCCACCGGATCACGTCGGCGCGTTGCTGCTCGTCGGTGCGGTGATAGCCACCGTCGTACTCGATGGCGACGCGGTACCGCTGCGAGCCGAGGTCGACGTGGTAGGGCGTGCCCGGAATCGGTTGCTGCGGCCGGAAGAAGTCGAGTCCCGAGCGGTGCACGACGAGCCGGCTGTACGTTCCCACGGAGACTGCGAGCCCCCGTCGGCCTCGCCGAGGACCGCGCGGACGCGATTGGATGCGTACAGACCCGGATGGCTGTCGAGGTACGCGGCGATGGCGTGCCTGGTCGTGATCGATCGTCCGTCCCGGTTACGCCGGAGGAACTGGTCGATGCCGACGACGGCCTCGTCGTTCCTGATCAGGCGGGCGACGTCCACCGCGGTCCGGACCACCGACGTCGCAGGCCATCCGGACACCATGACCACGTCCTCCGCCGGCAGATGCCCGCACCGGACCACCACGCCGCGACGGTGTCGTTGTTCGGGAAGCCAGATCTCCGGCGGGTGCCCCGCGGCGAAGGGAACTCCGTGCAGCTCCGCCGCGGTCCAGCAGCTGAAGGCGAGCCCGGGGTAATTGAACACCAGCGCCGCCCGGACCTCGTCCACCGTCGGCGCGGCACCGGCGTCACTGCGGACGCCCCGGATGACGGACACCGTCGACGACCGGACCGAGCGGTGACTGCGCCGGGCGAGCAGGTCCCGTGTGCGACTCATCATATGAATTGGACGCACCAGCTCGACGATCGGATCCCCTCCCCGATTGAACACTGTTACTGACGTCGCGACCTGGGGTTTCATCGTCCGTAACAGTGTTCAATCGGAGGGGCGATAGGGTTGGGGGGTGCGTCCTGAACTGAGCGAGTACACGCCGATCTACTCGGGCAAGGTCCGCGAGCTGTACGAGATCGACGATGAGCACCTGCTGCTCGTCGCCAGCGACCGGATCAGCGCCTACGACCACATCCTGGACACGCCGATCCCGGACAAGGGACGCGTACTCACCGCGATGTCCGTCTTCTTCTTCGACGCCCTCGGGGTGCCGAACCATCTCGCCGGACAGGTCGACGATCCGCGCATCCCCGAATCGGTGCTGGGCCGCGCGCTGATCACCCGGCGGCTCGAGATGGTGCCCGTCGAGTGCGTGGCCCGCGGTTACCTCACCGGCTCCGGTCTCAAGGAGTACCGCGCCGGCGGTCAGGTCTGCGGAGTGCCGCTCGCGGCCGGGTTGGTCGACGGCAGCCGTATCGAGCCGCCGATCTTCACCCCCGCGACCAAGGCCGCGATCGGCGACCACGACGAGAACGTCTCCTTCGAGCGGGTTGCCGCCGATGTCGGACTCGAACTGGCCACGCAGTTGCGCGACCTCACGCTCGACGTCTACGCGCGCGGCGCGGAGATCGCCCGGGAGCGAGGAATCATCCTGGCAGACACGAAGTTCGAGTTCGGTCACGATTCCGACGGTGTCCTACTGCTGGCCGACGAGGTGCTCACCTCCGACTCGTCGCGGTACTGGGACGGGGCGCTCTACGAGCCGGGGAAGTCGCAGCCCAGCTTCGACAAGCAGATCGTCCGTGACTGGCTGACCAAGGATTCGGGCTGGTCCACCGACTCCGACGCCCCACCGCCTCCGCTGCCCGAGGACGTGGTGCGCCGGACCCGCGACCGCTACATCGAGGCCTACGAGCGCATCTCCGGCCTCAGCTTCGCGGACTGGCCGGGCGGCCAGGCGTGAGCGCCGCTCAGCCGATCGCCAAGAAGGTGCCCGCCGAGCGGACCTTCCACGGCGACACCGTGATCGACGATTACGCCTGGCTCTCCGATACCTCCGACGAGGAAGTGCTCGACTACCTGCGGGCGCACAACACCTACACCGAGGCCGCGACCGCAGGCCAGCAGCAGCTCCGCGACGCGATCTACGGCGAGATCAAGGCGCACACCCAGGAGACCGACATGTCGGTCCCGCAGCGGCGCGGCGACTACTGGTACTTCGCCCGCACCGCTGAGGGAAAGCAGTACGGGATCCATTGTCGCGCACCGATCACCGACTCCGGTGACTGGGCTCCACCGGTACTGTCGGACGATCCGCTGCCCGGCGAGCAGGTGCTGCTGGACCTGAACGTCGAAGCGCAGGGGCACGAGTACATCGCCGTCGGCGCCGCCTCCGTCTCGTCCGACGGTGCGCTGCTCGCCTACTCGCTCGACACCACCGGTGACGAGCGATTCACCCTGCGAGTGCGGGTGATCGAGACCGGTGAGGTGCTCGCCGACACCGTCGAGGGTGTGTTCTACGGCGCCACCTGGGCTCCCGACGGCCGGCACCTGTTCTACACCACCGTCGACGACGCCTGGCGCGCCGACAGTATCTGGCGCCACGAGATCGGCTCGGCGACAGACGATGTGCGTGTCTTCCACGAGACCGATCAGCGGTTCGGTGTGGGAATCGGTCTCACCCGCAGCGAGAAGTACCTGATGATCTCCGCATCGTCGACATTGAGCTCGGAGACCTGGGTGCTCGACGCCGCCGACCCGACCGGCGAGTTCCGCGTGCTGCGGTCCCGCGAGGAGGACGTCGAGTACTCGGTGGACCACGCTGTACTCGACGGTGAGGACAGGTTCCTGTTCCTGCACAACCGCACCGGCATCAACTTCGAACTGGCCAGTGCCCCCGTCGACACCCCGCAGGACTGGACCGTACTGGTACCGCACCGCGACGACATCCGCCTGGAGTACGTGGACGCCTACGCCCACCGGCTGGCGCTCGGCTACCGTCGCGGCGGCCTACCGCGGCTCGCCCTGGCTCCCACTGCCGGTGCGCAGGAATTCGTCGAGTGGAACCCGGGCGAGGAACTGGTGAACCTCGGCCCCGCGGCGAACCCGGAGTGGGATGCACCGCGACTGCGATTGGCGTACGAATCGTTCATCACTCCGGGGACGGTCCTCGAGATCGACCTCGAATCCGGGGACCAGACGGTGCTCAAGCGGGTCAACGTGCCCGGCTACGACGCCGCGCAGTACACCGCCGAGCGACTGTGGGTCGACGCCCGCGACGGCGTGCAGATCCCGGTGTCAGTGGTGCGCCGCAAGAAGCCCGATGCGCCCGACGGGACCGAGGGGACGGAAGCGGCGCCGACGCTGCTCTACGGGTACGGCTCGTACGAGGCCACCATGGACCCCTGGTTCTCGGTGGCCCGCCTGTCGCTGATGGACCGGGGCGTGGTCTTCGTGGTCGCGCACGTGCGCGGCGGCGGGGAGATGGGACGTGCCTGGTACGACCACGGGAAGAAGCTGGAGAAGAAAAACACCTTCACCGATTTCGTGGACGTCGCGCAGCACCTGGTCGACGGTGGCCGTGCACAGCCGCGAGGCCTGGTCGCCATGGGCGGTAGCGCCGGTGGGCTCCTGGTGGGTGCGGTGGCGAACCTGGCGCCGGAGCTGTTCTGCGGCATCGTCGCCGATGTGCCCTTCGTGGATCCGCTGACCTCGATCCTCGACCCGAGCCTGCCGCTCACGGTGGGGGAGTGGGACGAGTGGGGCAACCCGCTGGAGAGCGCCGAGGTGTACCGGTACATGCGGGACTACTCGCCGTACGAGAACGTCACGGCCAGGGCCTATCCGGCGATTCTGGCGACGACCTCGCTCAACGACACCCGGGTGCTGCCCACCGAGCCCGCGAAGTGGGTCGCCAAGCTCCTCGCACACAGCACGTCCGGTGAGCAGATCCTGCTCAAGACCGAGATGGTGGCCGGTCATGCCGGAGTCAGCGGGCGGTATGCGAAATGGCGTGAGACCGCCTTCGAGTACGCCTGGATCCTCACTCGCCTCGGCCGCGGCTGAGGCGGGCTGTCAGCGGCGTACCCGGCATTCCGAACGAGAAGTGCCCGGCCCCAGAAGGGGCCGGGCACTGTCGGTTTCCAGCGCAGGATCAGTGCGGCATGACCATCTGCCGCTCGGCGGCCTCGGTATCGGTCTCGTGGGTACGGGGCAGGAAGAACGCCGGGATGATGCACACCGCCACCAGGATCGCGGCCACGAAGTAGGTGCTGCCGAAGGCGTCCGCCGCGAACGGCAGATTCTGCTCCAGGAAGGCCTGGAACCGGTCGGCGCCACCCATCATCGTGACTGCGCCCTCGCGGGCCTCGGGGCTGGAGTTCATGCCGAACGCCGCCGCGCCGGTGGCGACCTCGCCGCCCTTCGGGCTGGGCATCATGGGGCCGGCGTGGGTGAGCCAGTTGGTGAACAGCACCGAGAACACGGCGGTACCGATCGACGCGGAGATCTGCTGCACGATGTTCGTGAGCGTGGAACCGCGTGAGATCGATTCCGGCGCCAGCGTGCGGATCGCGGCCGACATGGTGGGCATCATGGTCATGCCCATGCCCAGGCCCTGCACGAACAGCGAGCCGCAGATCAGCCAGTAACTGGTCTCCACGTCGAGCTGCGTGAACGCCACCAGGCCCAGGGTGATCAGCGCCAGTCCGCCCATGACGAACTTGCCCGGCCCCATCTTGTCGGTGAGGACACCGGCCACCGGCATGGTGACCATCGCGCCGATGCCCTGCGGGGCCAGCAGCAGTCCGGCCATCAGCGTGGTCTCACCGCGGATGCCGATGAAGTACTGCGCGTACAGGATCGAGCTGCCGAAGAAGGCGATCGCGAAGAACGCGAAGGTGATCATGGCCACCGTCATGTTGCGGTTCTTGAACAGCCGCAGGTCCAGCAGTGGGAGCTTGGCGCGCAGCGCCCAGAACACGAACGCGACGATCAGCGCGAGACCGATCAGCGTGGTGGCGACCACCCGGGGAGTGAAGAAGGTGCCGTCCTGTGCCTGAGCCTCCGGCACCGAGGAGATGCCGAACAGGAACAGTGCCAGACCGGGGGAGAGCAGCAGGAAGCCGACGAGATCGAACGACTGTCCGGTGACCGGCTCGTCCTTGGGCAGCACGACGTACGAGTAGATGATCGCCAGGATGCCGATGGGCAGGTTGATCAGGAAGATCCAGTGCCAGGAGAACGACTCGATCAGCCAGCCGCCCAGGATCGGGCCGCCGATCGGACCCAGCAGCATCGGGATGCCGAGCACGGCCATGACTCGGCCGATCCGCTCGGGACCCGCGGCGCGGGTGAGGATCATCATGCCCAGTGGCATCAGCATGCCGCCGCCGAGGCCCTGCAGCACACGGAAGACGATCAGCGCGTTGATCGAGCCGGCGGTGGCGCACAGCACCGAGCCGATTACGAACAGTCCGGTGGCGATCATGTACAGCCGCTTGGTGCCGAATCGGTCTGCGGCCCAGCCGGTCAGCGGAATGACCGCGGCCAGTGCCAGGGTGTATCCGGTCATCGTCCAGGCGACGGTGGCCGGGGAGGCACCCCACTGCGACTGGAAGGTGTTCTGCGCGACGGCGACGATGGTCATGTCCAGGATGGACATGATCGCGCCGAGCACGACGACGCCCGCGACCAGCAGGACGCGCCGATCGAGGCCCTCACCCGCGTGCGGGATCTCGCTCTTGTCGAGCGTGTTCTCGGTACTCATGCCTTCTCTTTCATTGCGGTGAAGATGGGGTTGGGAGGGATGAGGCCCTCGTCGAGGATCTCGACCATCACGTCGTGCAACCGGGTGCGCAGTTCCAGCGGCAGCCGCTCGGCGAAACTCAGCACTTCACGGTGCTTGTCGCTGATCGCGGATGCAACTGTTTTTCGCCCGAGGTCGGTGATCGTCAGGTTCTTGATCCGGCGGTCCGAGGCGTCCTCGCGCCGATCCACCATGTCGAGCTGCACGAGCTTCTCCACGTTCCGTCCGGTTGCTGCGACCGACAGGCCGAGGTCGTCGGCGAGACGGTTGATCGGCAGCGGAGCGTCCGCGGCCGCGAGCTGCAGCAGGATGTGGAACTGGTGCGCAGTGATGTCCGAGGACAACATCGTGCCGAGGCTCTCCTGTGTGACGTTGCACATCAGGCGGCCCATGAACTCCCCGAACACCTCGGTGAGGACCTCGGGGGTGACTTCCGTGGAGGTTGCTTGCACCCAAAAACGATAACGCTGCCGCAACCATTGCACAATCGACAATAGTGTGTTCTGCATTACAGCCGCGTTCCGGCCGTCCGGCCGTCCGGCCGCGACCGGTGGACGGGCCGGGCAGTTCGGGAACACGTAACCTCCCATCCCTGTGCCGGAAAGGTCCGCCGCCCACACTGACCCCATGAGCGCGCTGCTGTACGTCTCCGTCTCCGCACTCTCCGACGCCACCCGCGACTGCGCCGAGCGGTTCACCGGCGCGCTCGCCGATCGCGGAGTCCCCGTCTCCCTGCTGGTCGCGCCCCGGCTCAAGGGGAAGTACCGCCTGATCGAGGATCCGTCGACCCAGGCCTTTCTCCGTGAGCGTCGGGCCGCCGGCGACGCGATCGTGCTCAACGGCTACGACCAGGCCGCGACCAAGCGCCGGCGGGCGGAGTTCTCCACCCTCGGTGCGCACGAGGCGAAGCTGCGACTGACCGCCGCCGACCGGGTGCTGGAGGAAGTCGGCCTGCGTACCCGCGTCTTCGCCGCACCCCGCTGGAACGCCTCCATCGGCGCCCTGGCCGCCCTGCCCGGGGCCGGGTTCCGGGTCAACCTGGGCTACACCGCGATCACCGACCTGGTGACCGGCGAGGAGGACAAGGCCCGGGTGCTGGGTATCGGCGACGGATTCCTCAGCGAGCCCTGGTGGTGCCGGGCGCTGCTCGCGCAGGCCAATCGCATCGCTCGGCGGGGCGGAACGTTGCGCCTGGCCGTCGACGCACGGCGGCTGGAGTCGTCGACGGTGGAGCGAACCATGCTCGACGCGGTCGATCTGGCGCTGCACCACGGCGCCCGACCCTCGGTCTACGAACACCGGGCCCGGCTGCTCGTCGCCGCCTGACCTTCGAAGTCTGTCAGCGGGTCACAGCGCGACCGTCTGTCCGGTGCCCACCGGGAGCACCCGGGCGCCGTCGGGCCGCATCTCGGTGAGCCGGCCGAGGTAGATCGCCGAACCGGCCTCCGAGAGCAGTGCATCGTGCACCGGCACCGCGACGGACGGGTGCACCGCGCGGAAGAAGTCGATGGTCTCGCTGATCCGCGACCACGGCGCGCTGACCGGAAGCGCGAGCACGTCGACCGCCACGTCGGGTACCTCGAGGGCGTCACCGGGGTGGTAGAAGCGCCCGGACCGCTGCTCGTCACCGAGCAGGAACGACGTGTTGTCGATCACCGGGATGTCTGGGTGAATGGTGGCGTGCACCCCGCCGATCGCGCGCGCGATCAGGTTCCCGATCCCGTAATCGTGGCCCGCCGCCGCGGCGATCCACCGGCCCCCGCGCGCGGCGGCAGTGGTCGGATCGGCGAACAGCTGCGCCTGCGGATTGGCGTCGACCAGGGCGTCGATCCGCTCCGGATCGAGGTGATCGGGATGCTGGTGGGTCACCACGATCGCATCGAGGTCACGCACCTCTTCGAAGCCCTCGGAGAAGGTGCCGGGATCGAACAGGACCCGCGTCCGGGACATCTCCACGAGGACGCAGGAATGGCGGAAGTGGGTCAGTCGCATGGGGCCAGTATGCGCCGGTAAACTGGCCCGTACAGCGCGTTCGACTCCCCGGGCGTGATGGATACTTCGTTAAGGAGCCGCACGTGGCGCGGATTGTGGTGGACGTGATGCCGAAGGCCGAGATCCTTGACCCGCAGGGCCAGGCGATCGTCGGGGCACTGGGCCGGCTCGGTTTCCCGGGGGTGGCGGATGTGCGGCAGGGCAAGCGCTTCGAGCTCGAGGTCGACGGTGACCTCACCGACGATCAGTTGCAGCAGATCGCGGCGGACGTGCTCGCCAACACCGTCATCGAGGACTTCACCGTGACCCGGGTCGACGCATGACCTCCGGCGGTACCCGGGTGGGCGTCATCACCTTCCCGGGCACTCTCGACGATGTCGACGCCGCCCGCGCGGTCACTCTGGCCGGCGGTGAGGCGGTTCCGCTCTGGCACAAGGACCACGACCTGCAGGGCGTGGATGCCGTGGTGGTGCCTGGAGGCTTCTCCTACGGCGACTACCTGCGGGCCGGGGCCATCGCCTCGCTGGCGCCGGTGATGACCGAGGTCGTGGCCGCCGCCGGTAAGGGGATGCCGGTGCTCGGCATCTGCAACGGTTTTCAGATCCTGTGTGAGGCCGGCCTGCTGCCCGGCGCCCTGGTGCGCAACGAGGGCCTGCACTTCATCTGCCGTGACGAGTGGCTGAAGGTGGAGGCCACGAACACCGCGTGGACCTCCCGCTACGAGGCCGGCGCGGAGATCCTGGTGCCGCTCAAGTCCGGTGAGGGCCGCTACGTCGCCGACGAGCGCACCCTCGACGAGCTGGATGGCGAGGGCCGAGTCGCGTTCCGCTACGCCGGTGAGAACCCGAACGGTTCCGCGCGGGCGATCGCGGGCATCGCCTCGCCGAACGGCCGGGTCGTGGGCCTGATGCCGCACCCCGAACACGCCACCGAGGCGCTCACCGGCCCGTCCGACGACGGCCTGGGCATCTTCTACTCCGCGCTGGACGCGGTGCTCTCGGCCTGATGACCGACCTGGCTGCGGGAGCGTCCGCGGAGGGGCTGTGCGCGTTCGTCGACGCCTCGCCGTCGCCCTTCCACGTGGTGGAGACGGTGGCCGCACGGCTCCGGTCGGCCGGGTACAGCGAGCTCGCCGAGAGTGATCGCTGGCCGGTTGCGGGCAAGCACTTCGTGGTGCGCGGCGGCGGATCGATCGTCGCCTTCGACACCACCGCCTTCGGCGCGGCAGGCGGTGGACCGGCAGACGGCGGGGTGGGTTCCGGCGGGGTCTTCGAGTCCGGCGCCTTCCGGATCGTCGGCGGGCACACCGACAGCCCCAACCTGCGGGTCAAGCAGCATCCCGACGCGGAATCGGCGGGCCTGTCTCTGGTGCGGCTCGAGCCGTACGGCGGCGCCTGGCTCAACTCCTGGCTGGACCGCGATCTCGGCGTCTCGGGGCGGCTCTCGGTCCGCGGTGACGACGGTGCGCAGACCGTCCTGATCCGCATCGACGAGCCGGTCCTGCGGGTGCCGCAGCTCGCGATCCACCTGTCGGAGAACCGCAAGGGGGTCGAACTCGATCCGCAACGCCATCTCAACGCGATCCGCGGTGTCGGTGAGACGACGCCCTGGCGCGACTATGTGGCGCGTGCGGCCGGGGTCGGCGCGGACCGGGTGCTCGGCTGGGAACTGATGACTCACGATCTGGCGCCCAGCCGGGTCGTCGGCGCCGCCGGAGACCTCATCTCCGCGCCGCGACTGGACAATCAGGGCACCTGCTACGCCGCCACCGAGGCGCTGCTCTCGGCGCAGCCGGTCCGATCGCGGGAGACGATCGCCCCCGTCCTGGCACTGTTCGATCATGAGGAGGTCGGCTCGGGTTCCGATCGCGGCGCCGGATCGGACCTGCTGTTGACGGTGCTGGAGCGGATCGTGCTCGCCGCCGGCGGCGACCGCGAGGACTTCCTCCGGGTGATGAGCCGTTCGGTGTGCGCGTCCGGGGACATGGCGCACGCGACGCATCCGAACTATCCGGACCGGCACGAGTCGGGGCACCGGATCACGGTGAACGGTGGACCGGTGCTCAAGGTGAACCAGAACCTGCGCTACGCCTCCGATGCGGTCGGCGAGGCCGTGTTCGCCCTCGCCGCGCAGCAGGCCGGGGTGCCGTTGCAGCGGTACGTGCACCGCGCGGACCTGCCGTGCGGCTCGACCATCGGTCCGATCACGGCCGCCCGTACGGGGCTGAGCACCGTCGACGTGGGCGCCCCGCAGCTGGCGATGCACAGTTCCCGGGAGCTGATGGGTGCGGCCGACGTGGCGATGTACTCCGCGGCGCTGGCGGCGTTCCTCGCACCCGCCTGAGCCGGGGTCTGCGCAGGGGGCACCGCCGGGGGCCAGTACTGTCCCAGGACATGACCACACCGGCTGAGGCACCGTTCGACCCGCACGAGGATCAGCACCTGACCCGTGCGTTGAGCAACCGCCACATCCAGCTGATCGCCATCGGTGGCGCGATCGGCACCGGCCTGTTCATGGGCTCGGGCAAGACCATCTCGGTGGCCGGACCGTCGGTGATCGTGGTCTACATGATCATCGGCTTCATGCTGTACTTCGTGATGCGCGCCATGGGTGAACTGCTGCTCAGCCGGACCGGGTACCGCAACTTCTCCGATTTCGCCGGCGACATCCTCGGCCCCTGGGCCGCGCACTTCACCGGTTGGACCTACTGGTTCTGCTGGGTGGTGACGGCCGTCGCCGACGTGGTGGTGATCGCGTCGGTGTACATCACCTTCTGGGCGAAGGACCTCCCTCCGTGGATTCCGGCGGTCGCGGTGATCGTGCTGCTGATCGGCTTGAACCTGCCCACGGTCCGGGCCTTCGGTGAGACCGAGTTCTGGTTCGCCATGATCAAGGTGATCGCGATCGTGGCGCTGATCATCGTCGGTGCGGTGCTGATCATCACCGGTTTCGAACACGACGGTGCCCGCGCCTCCCTGACCAACCTGTGGGAGCACGGCGGCATGTTCCCGCAGGGCTTCATGGGTTTCGTGGCCGGCTTCCAGATCGCGGTGTTCGCGTTCGTCGGTATCGAGCTGGTGGGTACCGCCGCCGCCGAGACCAAGAATCCGGAGAAGAACCTGCCGCGTGCGATCAATGCGATCCCGATCCGCATCCTCCTGTTCTACGTGGGCTCACTGATCGTGCTGATGTCCGTGGTGCCGTGGGACCGGTTCAGCAAGGACGAATCGCCGTTCGTCATGTTGTTCACCCTCGCCGGTCTCGGTGCCGCCGCGCATCTGGTGAACGCGGTGGTGTTGACCTCGGCGATGTCGTCGGCGAACTCGGGCATCTACTCCACCTCGCGGATGGTCTACGGGCTGGCGACCGCCGGCGATGCGCCGAAGGTGTTCGCACACCTCTCCGGTCGGAAGGTGCCGCAGAACGCACTGTTCCTCACCGCGGTGATGATGTTGTCGTCGGTGGTGCTGCTGGCCTTCGGCCTGGACAAGTCCACCGGGTTCACCGTGGTCACGACGGTCTCGTCGCTGTGCTTCATGTTCGTCTGGACGATCATCCTGGCCAGCTACCTGGTGTACCGGCGGAGGCGCCCGCAGCTGCACGCCGAGAGCGCGTTCAAGATGCCACTGGGCACGATCATGCCCTGGGTGGTGTTCGCCTTCTTCGCCTTCCTGCTGTGGGCGTTCACCCGCGAGACCGACACGCTGCAGGCGATGCTGGTGACCCCGGTGTGGTTCCTGCTGGTGGGTATCGGCTACCTGGTCATCCGCAATACTCCCGAGCACCAGCAGGCCCGTGCGGCGTTCGCGGCGAAGGCCGGCGAGGAACGGGTGACGGCCGAGCAGTGGCGGGCCGCTCAGCGGTGACTGCGCGGTTTCGGTGACCGCCGCCGGGCGCATCGTTCAATCCTGTTCGGAGAGCATCGGGGCGTCGGGGCCCAGCGGGCGGTGCAGCAGCGCTCCGCGGGTGACGGCGGAGCGCCCGAACCGGTTTCGCAGACCGTCGAGCGCGAGGTCGAGATCGCAGGCGCGGGTCTCGCCGTCGAAGGGCAGCGTGAGTTGCACCGCCCCGTGGTTCTCCAGGTTCCCCAGGGACAGGCCGATCAGCGTGCAACCGCGTTCGCGGACCAGCGGTAGGGCTTCGTCGAGCAGGCCGCGAGCCGTTGCCAGCACCACCTCGGTGTGATCGGTGGGCTCGCGCAGGGACCGGGAGCGGGTGACCGCCGAGAAGTCGTGGAACCGCAGTCGCAGTTCCACCGTGCGTGTGACGCGCCCGGCCGCACGCAGCCGTTCGCCGAGCCGGTCCACGATGGCCAGGAGCACGGATTCGATCTCCGACTCGGATTTGATCCGCCGGCCCAGAGCCCGCTGGGCGCCGATCGACTTGCGTCGCCGCCCGGTATCGACCCGGCGCGGATCGTGTGCCATGGACAGGGCGTACAGGTGGCGGGCACTGCCCGCTCCGAGGAATCCGGCCAGCTGCTGCTCGCCGAGTTCGGCGATCTGCCCGACGGTCCTGATTCCCGCATCACGCAGCCGCGCTTCGGTCTTCGGGCCGACGCCCCACAGCCTGCGGACCGGCAGTGGGTGCAGGAAGTCCAGTTCGGTACCGACCGGAACCTCCAGCAGCCCGTCCGGCTTGCCGACGGCGCTGGCAACCTTCGCCAGGAACTTGCTGCGCGCCACTCCGACGGTGATCGGCAGTCCGACCTCGTGCTTGACACGTTCGCGGAGCCGCTGCGCGATCTGGACCGGGGTGCCGTCGATGCGGTGCAGGCCGGCCACGTCGAGGAAGGCCTCATCGACCGACAGGCCTTCGACCAGCGGGGTGATGTCCCGGAAGACCTCGAAGACCCGGCGGCTGGCCTGCATGTAGACCTCGAACCGCGGCGGCATGGTGATCGCGAAAGGGGAGAGCGCCAGTGCTTCGCGGTGCGGCATGGGCGAGCGCACCCCGTGCGCTTTCGCCTCGTAGCTGGCGGCGAGCACCACCCCGGAGCCCACCAGGACCGGGCGGCCGCGGAGCCAGGGGTGATCGCGTTGCTCCACCGAGGCGTAGAAGGAATCGAGATCGGCGTGCAGGATCGTGGCTCCTGCCCGCGCGCCCTGCTCGATTCCCATGCCGTCATGATCGCGCCGGGGTCTGACAAGTGCCGTCACGACGCTGCCTGATGCGAGCCGTCGTCGCGGCTACTCAACGGTGGACTAGTCAGACTAGTGTGACTAGTCAGTTTGGCGTATCGTGGGTCTCATGCGCACGATCACCAGCACCGAAGCGAAGGCGACGTTGAACGCCATCCTGGCTGAGGTCGAGAAGACGGGTAGCCCGGTCACGATCACCTCGCGCGGTCGCGCGGTGGCGGTGATCTCGTCGGTGGTGCCACGAACGCGGACGTTCGGGCAGTTCCCGGGACTGACGATCCCCGGGGATTTCGATGCGCCGCTGCCCGAGGATGAACTCACAGCTTGGGATCCGGCGTCGTGACCTCGATCCTGCTCGATACCAACGCCCTGCTGTGGCTGGTCTCGGTTCCGGATCGGATCGCTCCGCCTGCTCTCGCCGTGGTCGAGGATCCTGCAAACGAACTGTTCGTCTCCGCTGCTTCGGCCTGGGAGATCTCCATCAAGACCCGGCTCGGTCGTCTCGACGGGGCGGGAATCCTCTCGAGCTGGAGCGATACGCTGCACGCGATGGGTGCGCAGGAACTCCCGATGGACTCGGCCGATGCCACACTGGCCGGACAGCTCAACTGGGACCACCGCGACCCCTTCGATCGCATGATCGTCGCGCAGGCCACTCGGCGCGGACTGGCGATCGCCACCAGTGACCGTGCGATTCGAGGCGGCGCGATGACCCCGGTCATCGACACGACCTCGGGGTAGCGGTCCTAGGAGGGCAGGATTTCCCAGGTGGGTTCGAATCACTTAGGCTGGCCTAATCTACCGAGGAGGGCTCATGCCGGAGGACGCCGCATTCGACCATCTCGTCCACTGGGTCGATGACCTCGACCGCGTGACGGAGGAGTACCGACGATGCGGACTCCCGGCGGTCCCGGTCCTCACGATGCCAGGATTCCGCAACGCGGCCTGGCCGGTGGACGCCGAACGCTACGTGGAGCTGGCGGCGGTCGACGACTGGCGGGCCGTCACTGAGTCGAAGTACGCAACCGCGATCGATGTCCTTAAACCCGCTATCGACGCGCTCGTCGGCCCCGGTCTGTTGACCTTCGCCGTGGACGTCGACGATGCCCGCGCCACCGCCGCCCGAATGCGCGCCGCCGGCCGCGACGTCGAGGTCGTCGAGGTGCACTTCGAGGACCTCGATGTCGGGTTCGTCGAGGTATTCGTGCGTGATGCCCCGGCTCATTTTCCGTTCTTCATCACATACTCGCCGCCGCGCGCAGAGCTCGCGCGGATGCGTGCTGAAGCACTCGAAGCGGCCGGAACACCGGTCGGCCCCGGCCCGGAACTGGTCGCACTGGTCATCGGGAGCGCGGATCCACACGGAGAGTCGCGGCTACTCGCCGAGTTCGTCGGGTGTGCAGTGCGGGACACGACGGTCGAACTTCCCGGCGCCCAGGTCCGGTTCGTCGAGAGCGAGAGTCCGGGGCTGTGCGGGATCGTGGCGCGCGGAATACCGGAACCGGAGCAGGCCACGATCGCCGGAATGACGGTCACCGTCGAAGAACTCGGATAGCCGGCGGTCACAGCCAGCGGTAGCGGACCTGGGGCCGCCCGCGGCCGCCGTACTCGGTGACCCGCTCGCACAACCGGTCATCGGCCAGGCGTTCCAGGTAACGCCACGCGGTGACCCGTGACATGCCCGTACTCGCGGCCACCTCCGCCGCGCCCAGCGGAACGTCCGAGTGACGCAGCGCGGCCGTCACCGATTCCAGGGTCGACGGCGCCAGCCCCTTCGGTGCGGAGGTGCTCGGCGGGCTCTGCCGCAGCGCTGCGAACGCCGCATCCACCTCCCGCTGACCCACGTCCGGTCCGCTGAGGGCATCGCGGAACGACGCGTACCGGCTCAACCGGTCGGCGAACGCGGCGAACGTGAACGGTTTGATCAGGTACAGGATCGCGCCGCCCGCCATGGCGCCACGAACAGTGGCGATGTCCCGCGCCGAGGTGATCATCATGACGTCCGGCCGCGGCCGGACCCCGGCCAGATCGGCCGCCAGGTCCAGCCCACTGCGATCGGGCAGTCCCACATCGGCGAGAACCAGGTCCACCGGGGAACCGGCGTCGGCGCACCGCCTCACCTCGTGCAGCGCCGCAGTCGCGGTACCCGTCACCGCCGCGACCTCGAATCCGTCGATCCGGCCCACGTACTCGGCGTGCGCGGCCGCGATCTGCGGCTCGTCGTCCACGACGAGGACGCGCACCGTCATCGCTCACCTCCCGGCAATCGCACCGTGACCGTCGACGGTGCCCTACCCACCTCGATCCTGCCACCGGCCGCACGCACCACCTGATCGACCAGGGCCAACCCGAGACCGCCGCCGTGCAGCCGATCCGCACGATCCTTGGTGGTGTAGCCGCGGGCACGGGCCCGCGCGAACTCGTCCGCCGTCATCCCGGGCCCGCTGTCGGCGACCAGTAACTCCCACGCGGCCCCGCTGCGTTGCGCGGACACCTCCACCCAGCCGCCCGGCCCGGCCGCCTCCACCGCGTTGTCCACCAGGTTCCCCAGCAGTGTCAACACCTGCGGATCCGGCAACGGTGCACCGGCCAGATCGGTGCCCTCGGTGACCGTCAGCTCCACGTCCAGAGCGGACGCCGCTGCGGTCTTGGCCACCAACAGCGCCACCGCCGATGGCGCCGCATCGCCGGCCAGCCGGTCGATCAGGCCCTGCGCCGAACTGCGGTCGGCCACGGCCAGTTCCGCTGCTGAACCACCCTCCCCGAGTTCGATCATGGTGATCACCGAGTGCAACCGGTTCGCGTGCTCATGGGCCTGCGCGCTGAGCGCCTCGGCCAGCGAGCGAGCGGTGTCGAGTTCGCCCAGCACCGTCTGCAGTTCGGTGCGATCACGCACCGTCAGGACGGTTCCCAGCGGACCCGTCGGACCGGTGACCGGCCGGCGGTTCACCAGCAGCACCCGATCACCGGTCACGTGCAGCTCGTCGGTCAGGTCGGCGGCGCCGCGGAGCGACGCGGGCAGATCCGGTTGGCGCACGTCACCGTCCGGCAACTGCAGCAGGCGGCGGGCCTCGTCGTTGACCACCCGCGCCGGAGCGTCCGGCAGCTGCGCATCGAACACGATCAGCCCCTCCGACAAGGTGTGCAGCACCGCATCGTGGTGCTCGTACAGGCCGCGCAGATCGTGCGCCGACAAACCCAGCGTCTGTCGCCGAAGCCGCCGCTCCGCCAGTACGGACAGCGCCGTCAACAGCAGCAGCGCCGCCGCGACCACGGCCAGGATCCGCGGCATCGCCTCGCGTACCTGGTCGCCGAGCCGGGCCCGGGTGACACCCGCGGACACCAGGCCGACCAGTGCACCGGAGGCGTCGTGCACCGGGGTGACGGTGCGGATCGACGGTCCCAGGCTGCCCGCGTAGGTCTCGGTGAAGGTCTGCCCGGCCAGCGCCCGGTCGATGGTGCCGGTGAACCGCCCGCCGATCAGCGTCGGATCGGTGTGGCTGAGCCGGGTGCGGTCCGGCCGCATCACCACCACGAAGTCGAGACCGCCGCGCAATCGCACCTGCTCGGCGACCGCCTGCACACCGGCCGCCGACACCGGATCGGTCAGCGCGGCCACCGTCGACGGTGCCGCCGCGAGCGAGACCGCGGCGGCCCGGGTCTGGCTGCTCGCGGTGCGGTCACCGTCGTCTCGGACCTGGGTGATGAGCAGCCAGGAAGCGCCGACGGCGATCACGATCAGGATCGCCACCTGCGCCAGGAAGGACTGGGTGGCCACGCTGCGGGCTCGGTTCCTCACAGGAAGACGTTTACACAATGAACACAAGTTGTGTGGCAGGTCACACCCCTCGCATGATTGCCACCGAGCCGCCGGACCATCGAAGGAGGACACGGTGACGGGAATCGACAGCGCCGCGCAAGCGCCCACACCCAGACGGGACCGCACACACTGGCTGTACATCGCGGTGATCATCGCGGTGATCGCCGGCATCACCGTGGGACTGGTCTCACCGGAGTTCGGCAAGAGCCTCAAACCGCTGGGCGACATCTTCGTGGATCTGATCAAGATGATGATCAGCCCGGTGATCTTCTGCACCATCGTGCTGGGCATCGGCTCGGTGCGCGCCGCCGCCAGCGTCGGCCGGATCGGCGGACTGGCACTCGGCTACTTCATCGCGATGTCGACGTTCGCGCTGCTCATCGGTGTGGTCGTGGGCAACCTGCTCAAGCCCGGCACCGGCCTCGGAGTGCACGCCGACGCGGCGGCCGGCGCCAAGTACGCCGATCAGGCCCATGCCGCCGGCGGTACCTGGGGCTTCATCCGCGGGATCGTGCCGGAGACACTGTTCTCCGCGCTGACCGCCGGCAGCGTGCTGCAGGCGCTGTTCGTGGCCCTGCTGGTGGGCTTCGCGCTGCAGGCCATGGGGCCGGCGGGGGAGCCCGCGGTGCGAGCCATCGCGGTCCTGCAGAAGCTGGTCTTCCGGGTACTGGTGATGGTGCTGTGGCTCGCCCCGGTGGGCGCGTTCGGTGCGATGGCCGCCGTGGTCGGGGCGACGGGGTTCGACGCGGTACTGCAGCTCGGCTGGCTGATGCTCGCCTTCTACATCACCTGCGTGCTGTTCGTGTTCGTGGTGCTCGGCACCATCCTTCGAGTGGTCACGGGCCTGTCGGTGTTAAAACTCGTTCGGTACCTGGGCCGCGAGTACCTGTTGATCGTCGCCACCAGCTCCAGTGAGTCGGCACTGCCACGGCTGATCGCGAAGATGGAGCACGCCGGCGTCGACCGGACCACCGTCGGCATCGTCGTGCCCACCGGCTACTCGTTCAACCTGGACGGCACCGCGATCTACCTGACCATGGCGTCGCTGTTCATCGCCGACGCGATGGGATCGCCGCTGAGCTACGCCGAGCAGTTCTCACTGCTGGTCTTCATGATGATCGCCTCCAAGGGCGCTGCGGGCGTCACCGGTGCGGGTCTGGCCACCCTGGCCGGTGGCCTGCAGAGCCACCGTCCGGACCTGCTCGGTGGCGTCGGTGTGATCGTCGGCATCGACCGGTTCATGTCCGAGGCCCGCGCGTTGACCAACTTCTCGGGCAACGCGATCGCCACGCTGCTGGTGGGCAAGTGGACCGGCACCGTCGACATCGACCACACCCGCAAGGTGCTGGACAAGCAGGTGCCGTTCGACGAGGCGACGATGGTCGACGACCACGGCACCCCGGCCCTCGCCCCCTCCAATTGAACACTGTTACGGTCCGCTGCGACCTGCGGTTTCTCTGTCCGTAACAGTGTTCAATCGGGAGGGGGGAAGGTGGCGCGGACCAGGTCTTCGGTGAGGCCGTAGTCGGAGAGGGAGTAGGTGTGGTTGGGGCGGCGGGCGCCGGTGCGGCTGGCCCGGTGCATCGCGTCCATCGCCTCCCGCGCCGGCGTGGTCGACTCGATGCCGAATGCGCGGTAGATCCGCTCGACGGTACCCAGCGGGTCGGATACCAGGTCCCGGTAGTCGACGTCGACGAACCGGTCGCCCCGGCCGGCGGCGGTGTGCCGGGCGCGGGCATCGTCGAACGCGGTGAGCCCGCGCGCCCAGGTATCGAGCTGATCGGCGCCGATCACGTCCCCGGCGAACACCGTCGACCAGCCCCGAGTGGCGTGCTGGGCGAGGCTGCAGACCGAGGCGATGATCGTCTCCGCCGGACGGTGGCACTGCACGATCAGCGCGTCCGGGTACACCTCGAAGATCGCATCCAGCGCGAACAGGTGGCTGGGATTCTTGAGCACCCACCGCTTTCCGGGATCGTTCATGCCGATCAACTGCAGGTTCCGCCGGTGTCGACGGTACGCCGGGGTCCAGTCCCGCTGGGCCAACCACCGCGCATAGCCCGGCACGTGCGCCAGGCACTCGTAGGAGACCGACTGCACCGACTGTCGCAGCAATTGCCAGCACTCCTCGACCTCGCCGGCCGACATGTAGTGCAGCCCCATGAACTCCGGGTGGTCGGTGTGGTGCTGCGCGTACTGCTCGTCGAGCATCCGGAACACTGGGTTCTGCTCCCAGGTGCTGCGCTCGGGACGCGGCTGCGGGACCTCGGCCAGCCACATCTGCAGCCCCTGGTTACCGGGGTCGGCGTCGAGCAGGCGGTGCAGCGCCGTGGTGCCGGACCGGGGCAGACCCGTCACGAAGATCGGCCGGTCGATCCCGGTGTGCGCGGCCGCGGGATTCGCCGCGAACGCGGCCTCGCTGATCAGCCGGGCCGAGAGCGCCCCGCGCAGGAACACCCGCGACAGTTTCGAGCCGGTCTCGGTGAGCGCGGCCTCGTCGCGGTAGGACTCCAACAGCACCCCGAGTGCCTCACGATAGCCGTCCGACGGGTCGCCGAAGTCGCTCAATCCGGTGCGGCGCATCGCGGATTCGTGCAGATCGTCCACGGTTCCGACGGTGCCGGTACGGCCGCGCTCCGAGTCGGCGGAGCTGCGCGGGCCGGAAGAAGGGGTATCAGGCAGCGAGGTATCAGGCATGGAACTCTCCGCAGTTGACGTCCAAGGTCTGACCGGTGATGCCGGATGCGCATCCGGAGGCGAGGAACAGAACTGCCGAGGCCACCTCGTCCTCGGTGGGCAGGCGCCGCAGATCGGCGTTGCGCGCGGCCTCGGCGTAGCCCTCCTCGACGCTCACGCCCTTCGTCTGCGCGCGGTACTCGAAGTAGGAGCGCAGGGTGTCACCCCATATCCACCCCGGCACGACCGAATTGATCCGGATGCCCTCGGGGCCGAGTTCGGTGGCCAACGACTGGGCCAGAGCCAATTGCGCGGTCTTCCCGGCCTTGTAACCGCCGTACCGCAGCTCGGAGTGCCGGATCACCATGGAGTTCACGTTCACCACCGCGCCGCCGCCGTCCGCCGATGACGCCGCCAGCCCTGCCCGGAAGGCGAGCGTGGTGCGCATGGCGCCGAGCGCCATCAGGTTCACGCTCTCCAGGATGTGCGCCGGATCGGTCTTCACCAGCCGCTGCATGGCCGGATAGGTGAAAGCGTTGTTGATCACCGCGTCGACCCGGCCGAACTCGTCGTCCACCCGCGCGGCCAACGCGGTCACGGAATCGAAGTCGGTGATGTCGGCGGGGATCGCCACGGCACCGTCGATCCCGTCGGCCAGCGCCTGCAACCGGTCCGCGTTCCGCGCGACCAGCACCACCCGCGCCGATTCGGCGGTGAACCGCCGGGCCAGTGTGGCGCCCAGTGCGGGACCCGCACCGGCGATCACGACGACCCTGCCGTCGAGTCCGAAGCCGGGCATCAACCCACCATCCTCTCGCCGATCAGTCGGGTACGCGCCGAGATCCGCTCGCGCCAGGCCCGTTCGGTGATCCGGTTGTCGGCGTAATAGGGCAGTGCCCGCGCGAGCTCGGACACCGGCACCAGCTCCGCCACCGGGCCGTCGCCGGGGTTGAGTGGGCGGCTCGTGCGCTGCCATCGGAACTGCAGGTACCCCCGGCGATGCCCGAGCGTCTCGACCCAGTTGTGCACGCCCGGGTCGGTGTCCGAGACCACGATGCGGATCATGCCGTCCGGGTCCACCTGGGCCTGGCTGCCGTTGAGCGAGGTCTGATGGCGGATGTAGTCCAGCGAGATGTACCACCGGCTGCCGAGCTGGAAGCCCAGGTACGGGACCTCGCCCCGGGGCACGGTGAGGACCAGCGCCTGACCGTCGGCCAGTTCGTAATGCCCCACCGAGGAGAACTGGGTGGCCAACCCGCCGGGCGTGAGCCGCGGCGCGGTCAGGGTGTTCACCGGTAGCGGATCGTAGAACCACTTCGGGAATTGCAGCCAGGTCTTGACCCGGCTGACCAGCTGTTTCCCTGCGCCTGCGTACCGCTTGGCCATCAGTTCGGCGGTCACCGGGGGCGGCGCCGTGCCGTCGGTGTCCGTGCGGGAGAGCGCGAAGGTGCTGCGCCGCGCGGCCCAGTCGTCGAAGACCTCACGGATCACCAGTTGGGCCTTTCCGGGCGGCAGCCGGTAGTAGCCGGGACCGGGTTCCCCGGGACCGAAGCGCACCTCGAACCGGCCTTCGGCGTCGACGGTGAGCTCCCGATCGTCGAAGGCGACGGTGCTGGCCGGAACGTTCTCGTCGGTGTACTCGCCCCCGCCGAGCACCTGGAAGCTGATATCGCAGGTGGTGCCGCGGCGGCCGGTCACCAGGTACTCGTGCGCGCCGTCGACCCGGGCGCCGAAGTACAGGGTGTCCGGGTTGTCCAGACCCATCTTGGTGAACGGCCCGGTGCCGCTGAGCAGGAACGGGTGGTCCTTGTCGAAATGGAAGGCGCCGTGCACACAGGCTGCCACGCCCTGTGCCAGGTACTGCATGCCCTCCAGCAGATCGGCCTCGGTCTCGATGTGCGGGGCGGCGGCCACCAGCGCCTCGGCCTCGGAGATCGCAGCGGTGAGCGGTTCGCTGTACATCGGAGCCCTTCTCTCACGAACCCGGTACAGATGTGAACCGGTCGGATACCGTCGACGCACGCTAGAACGTGTTCTTGTCATCTGTCCAGGGAATGGAGGAATCCCGGTGCCGCCCACCACTCGCACCTCGCCGCCGACCGAGCGCGTCCTGGCCGTCCTCGACGTTCTCGCCGCGCAGCCGACCCGTGCCCTCGGGCTGTCCGAACTGTCCCGCCGGGCGGAGGTCAGCAAACCCACGTGCCTGGGCATCGTCACCACCCTGGTGGCCCGCGGGCACCTGATCCGCGACGCCGAGGCCGGTTACCGCCTGGGGCCGGCGCTGGTCCCGGTCGGGCGGGCGGCGCGCCGATCGCTGCGCGCGGCACCGGTGGGCGGCACCGCGCTGGCCGCGCTCTCGCGCCGGTTCGGGGCGCCCGCCTCGATCTCGGCGGTGCTCGCCGGCCGGATCGTGGTACTCGACGTGGCCGGACTCGCGCCCGGGATGCGGCCCGGAGACGGCTTCGGCGGGGGCGACGGGGCGCTGATGTACCGGCTGTGGGACGCGGACTTCGAGACCGACGATCCGCTGCTGCAGCGGGTCCGCGCGGACGGCTACCTGGTGGAGGCCGGGACCGAGGCGGGGGCGCGGGTGCGCCGGGCCCTGACCGCGGGGGAGGCGGTGCGCGCCGGGGAGCTGGGCGAGGTGATCGGCGCTCTCGCGGCCCGGGTGCTGCTGCCGCAGGCCGGTGGCGGGCGGTACCCGGTGAGCGTGATCTCGGCCCCGGTCCGCGACCCGGACGGCCGGCAGACGATGGTCGCCAGCCTGCATCTCGACGGTGAGTTCTCCGCCTGCGAGCTCGCCGAGCGCGGCGGTGAGCTGATGCGGGCCTGCCGGCGCATCGCCCGCCGGTAGTCGCTCCTGTTGACCGCCGCTCAGATCCCGTCCTGGCCGTTGACACCGCCCAGAACGCGTTCTATCTTCTGCGCGGCCGGGCCAGTCCGGTCCACATTTGGACCGAAAGGGAGACGATGGCGCAGGTCGTATGGCACACCGCGGTGGTCACCCGCGAACAGCGTGCGAGCCGGGGAGGCACCGTCTGGCTGACCGGACTGTCCGCGTCCGGTAAGTCGACGGTGGCGTGCGAGCTCGAACGCCTGCTCGTCGAACGCGGGGTTCCCGCGTACCGGCTCGACGGCGACAATCTGCGACACGGACTCAACGCCGACCTCGGCTTCTCCGAGCGGGACCGCGCCGAGAACGTCCGCCGGGTGGGCGCCGTCGCACAGCTGCTCGCCGACTCCGGCACCATCGCGATCGCCTCCCTGATCAGCCCCTACCGGCGCGACCGTGACCTGATCCGCGCCCAGCACCTTGAGGCGGGCCTGCCCTTCCTGGAGGTCTTCGTCGACACCCCCGTCGAGCTGTGCGAACAGCGTGATCCGAAGGGGCTGTACGCGAAGGCCCGCGCCGGGGAGATCACCGATCTCACCGGCGTCGACGCGCCCTACGAGCGGCCGCAGCACCCGGACGTGGTGCTCCGCCCGGCCGACGGCGAGCCCACCGCGCAGGCGCAGATCCTGCTGGAGCACTGCTGCGGACTCGGCCGTCGCACCGGCCCTCTAAACTGACCGCGTGCACGTAGACACGGTCACCCACGCCGCCGCCACGCCCGATCTCGACCAGCCGTACCGCGAGCTCGGGCTCAAGGACGACGAGTACCAGCGAATCCGCGAGATCCTCGGCCGCCGGCCCACGGACGCCGAACTCGCCATGTACTCGGTGATGTGGTCCGAGCACTGCTCCTACAAGAGCTCGAAGGTGCACCTGCGCTACTTCGGCGAGACCACCACCGACGAGATGCGCGAGGTGATGCTCGCCGGGATCGGTGAGAACGCCGGCGTGGTGGACATCGGTGACGGCTGGGCCGTCACCTTCAAGGTGGAATCGCACAACCACCCGTCCTACGTCGAGCCGTACCAGGGCGCCGCGACCGGTGTCGGCGGCATCGTCCGCGACATCATGGCCATGGGCGCCCGGCCGATCGCGGTGATGGACCAACTGCGCTTCGGTCCCGCCGACGCCCCCGACACCCGCCGCGTACTCGACGGCGTGGTCCGCGGAGTGGGCGGATACGGCAACTCCCTGGGCCTGCCGAATGTGGGCGGTGAGACCGTCTTCGACGCCTCCTACGCCGGTAACCCGCTGGTCAACGCGCTGTGTGCGGGTGTCTTGCGCACCGAGGACCTGCACCTGGCCTTCGCCTCCGGCGCCGGCAACAAGATCATCCTGTTCGGCGCCCGCACCGGCCTCGACGGCATCGGCGGAGTCTCCGTGCTCGCCTCCGAGACCTTCGAGGAGGGGAGCAAGCCCAGGAAGCTGCCCGCCGTTCAGGTCGGAGACCCGTTCACCGAGAAGGTACTCATCGAGTGCTGCCTCGATCTGTACCGGGAGAAGCTGGTGGTCGGCATCCAGGACCTCGGCGGCGCCGGGCTGTCCTGCGCCACGTCCGAGCTGGCCGCGGCCGGCGACGGCGGCATGCTCATCGACCTCGACCAGGTGGCCTGCCGCGCGGAGGGCATGACCGCCGCCGAGATCCTCTCCTCCGAGTCGCAGGAGCGCATGTGTGCGGTGGTGACCCCGGAGAACGTCGACGCGTTCATGGCCGTGTGCGCCAAGTGGGACGTGCTGGCCACCGTGATCGGCGAGGTCACCGACGGTGAGCGCCTGGAGATCACCTTCCGCGGCGAGACGGTGGTCGACGCCCCGCCGCGCACCATCGCCCACGACGGCCCCGTCTACCACCGGCCGGTCGCCCGCCCCGACTTCATGGACGCGGTGGTCGCGGACACCACCGCAGGGCTGCGCCGTCCCGCCTCCGACGACGAGCTGCGCGCCACCGCGCTGAAGATGCTCGCCTCCCCGGCACTGTGCTCGCGCAAGTTCATCACCGAGCAGTACGACCGGTACGTCCGCGGCAACACCGTCCTGGCCGAGAACGCCGACGGCGCGGTGATCCGCATCGACGAGAGCACCCAGCGCGGGATCGCGCTGTCCACCGATGCCTCGGGTCGCTACACGTACCTCGACCCGTACACCGGCGGCAAGCTCGCGCTGGCCGAGGCGTACCGCAACGTCGCGGTCACCGGTGCCACCCCGAAGGCCGTCACCGACTGCTTGAACTTCGGCTCCCCCGAGGACCCGGGCGTGATGTGGCAGTTCCAGCAGGCCGTGCACGGGATCGCCGACGGCTGCGTGGAACTGGGCATCCCGGTGACGGGCGGCAACGTCAGCTTCTACAACCAGACCGGTGCCACCGCGATCCTCCCGACCCCGGTGATCGGTGTGCTCGGCGTGATCGACGATGTCCGCCGCCGCATCCCGACGGGGCTGGGCACCGAGCCCGGAGAGACCCTCTACCTGCTGGGCGAGACCCGCGACGAGTTCGACGGCTCGATCTGGGCCCAGGTCGAGCACGATCACCTCGGTGGCGTGCCGCCGCAGGTGGACCTGCAGCGCGAGAAACTGCTCGGCGAAGTGCTCACCGCCGCCTCCCGCGACGGCCTGATCTCGGCCGCGCACGATCTCTCCGAGGGCGGACTGTGGCAGGCCGTGGTCGAGGGGGCACTCGCCGGGGAGACCGGCTGCCGGCTGCTGCTCGACGGTGCCGGTGTCCCGGCTGCCGATGGGGCTGCCGACGGGGAGGCGCTCAGCGCGTTCGTGCAGTTGTTCTCCGAGTCGTCCGGGCGTGTGCTGGTGGCCGTCCCGCGCACCGAGGAGACCCGGTTCGCCGCGATGTGCGCCGCCCGTGGACTGCCCGCCGCCCGGATCGGCGTGGTCGATCAGGGCAGCGACTCGGTCGAGGTCCAGGGCCGTTTCACCGTGACCCTCGCGGACCTGCGGGCCGCGCACGAGGGCACCCTACCGGCGCTGTTCGGCTGATGGCGGCATCGTCGGCCGAGCTATCGCCCCGCACCGAGGAACGACTGCACGCGGGCCTGCGGGCCCGGCACCTGATCATGATGAGCCTCGGCTCCGCGATCGGCGCCGGGCTGTTCGTGGGCGCCGGTAAGGGCATCGCACTGGCCGGTCCGGCGGTGCTCGTCGCCTACGCGCTGGCCGGTGTCGTGGTGATCGCCGTGATGCGGATGCTCGGCGAGATGGTCGCCGCGGACCCGAACCCCGGTGCCTTCTCGTACTACGCCGGCCGGGCGCTCGGCCCCGGCGCGGGGTTCGCCGTCGGCTGGCTGTGGTGGGTCCAGTTGTGCCTGGTGGTCGCCGCCGAGGCGGTGGCCGCCGCCGCGATCCTCAACGGGCTGTTGCCCGGTGGGCCACCGGTGTGGGTGTGGGCGCTGATCTTCATGACCGCCCTGACCGCGCTGAACCTGACCGCGGTCCGGGGGTTCGGCGAGTTCGAGTTCTGGTTCTCGCTGATCAAGGTGATCTTCGTGACGCTGTTCCTGATCGTCGGCGTGGGCTTCCTGCTCGGCTGGACGTCGGCACCGTCGCCCGGACTGGGCAATCTCACCGAGTTCGCCCCGCACGGCGCCGGCGGTGTGGTGGCCGCGCTACTGGTGGTGATCTTCGCCTTCGGCGGCATCGAGATCGTGGCGGTGGCCGCCGCCGAGACCCGCGATCCGGAGCATGCGGTGGGCCGGGCGATCCGCGCCACCGTCTGGCGGATCCTGGTGTTCTACGTGGGCAGCGTCGCCGTCATCCTGCTGGCCCTGCCGTGGGATTCGAAGGCCGTCGCCGAGAAGCCCTTCGTCGCCGTGCTGGACGCCGCGGGCCTGCCGGCCGTGGGCGCCACGCTCGGTGTGGTGATCGTGGTGGCACTGCTCAGCTCGCTCAACGCGAACCTCTACGGCAGCTCGCGCATGCTGTACTCGCTGGCCGAGCGGCGCATGGCCCCGGCCGCCGCGGCGCGGGCCACCGGTTCCGGTGTGCCGGTGACAGCGGTGCTGGCGAGTTCGGTGATCGGCTTCCTCGCGGTCCCGGCGACGTACCTGTGGGGCGCCGAGGTGCTCGACCGGCTCCTGGCCGTCGTCGGTTCCACGCTGATCGTCACCTGGCTCGCGACCATCGGCTCGCAGATCGTGCTGCGCCGTCGCGCCGAACGGGACGGCACGGCGCTGCCGTTGAGGATGTGGGGCCACCCGTACCTGTCGTGGGCGGTGCTGGTGCTGCTGCTGGTCATCGTGACGGCCGCCGTCTGCAACGCCGACGTCCGCAGTCAAGTGCTCTCCACCGCCGCGGTGGTACTGGCGCTGTGGCTGGCCGGTGCGGTGCACGCCAGGATTCAGGCCCGGCGCGCCTCCTTGGACCGGTAGAGCCCGGCGTCCGCGGCCGCGATCAGGGTCTCGATCGTGGCCTGCTGCGGGGTCGCGACGGTGGTGCCGATGCTGGCGCCCACTCGTACCGGCAGGGGACGAGGTCCGACCCCGTCGGCCGCGGGGAGTTCCAGCGGTGTCGACAGGGCCCGGTGCAGCAGTTCGGCCGCGTCCTGCGGACGGAAGGGCTGTGGCACCAGGACCGCGAACTCGTCACCACCGACCCGGTACAGGGTGCCGGTGCCGCCGAGGATCGACCGCATCCGGTGCGCGGCGGCGACCAGGAGCTGATCGCCCGCGGCGTGCCCGAGACGGTCGTTGAAGTGCTTGAAGCCGTCCAGGTCGATCAGGCAGAAGCCGAACGGGACCGGCGGCATGGCATCGAGATCGTCGGTCAATCGCCGGCGGTTCGGCAGCCCCGTCAACGCGTCGTGATGCGCGAGGTGGCTGAGTTGGGCGTGCAGCTCCTGCAGTTCGGTCACATCGTGACCGACCCCCACGATGAGTGCGGGCCGGTCGTCCCGGGAGCGGACCCGGTTCAGTGCCCACCGTCCGACGGTGCTGCCCACCGTCCCGCCTCCGGCGTGCAGGCGGGGGTGTTCGAGGAACCGGGTGACGGTGTCGTCGTCGGCCTCGATCAGCTCGCGGAGCACCCGGTCGACGGTGGCGGGATCGTCGTTGAGCAGGGGCCGGACGTCGTCGGCGCGGGCACCCACCAGATCGCGGTTGGCGTCGATCACCATCGCCATCACCGGGCTGACCTCCAGCAGGGTGCCCCGTTCGTCGGCCACGAACAGAGCCGAGCGGGCGTGCTCGAACATCACCCGCAGCCGCGCCAGCGCCTGCCGTTCCCCCTCGACCGCGGTGCGCCGGGCGGCGTCGGTGGCGCGGTGCACACCGGCCTGGCCGTCGACGATCCGGCGGGCGGACGCGTCGGCGTATCCGCCGGTGAACTCGGCCAGGATCAGTGCGGTGCGGCGGCGGACCTCCGTGGACGGATCGGGGATCAGTGCGTCGGCCAGTCCGGCGATCGACCGGGCCGCGGCGGCGGCCGCCTCGGCCGCGGTGATCTGCAATGAGACCAGGACCCGCCC
This sequence comes from Tsukamurella serpentis, assembly GCF_054780975.1. NCBI lineage: Bacteria > Bacillati > Actinomycetota > Actinomycetes > Mycobacteriales > Tsukamurellaceae > Tsukamurella > Tsukamurella serpentis. The sequence continues at coordinate 803,252 of NZ_BAAGVH010000002.1, read as the reverse complement.
GAACTCACGGCCGGCGTCCGGGGAGAAGTCCTCGGCGGTGAGCGCCGCGATCACGCCCTCGAAAGCCGTCGCCAGCGCGGACCGGCAGACCGCGGCGGGAAAGGGGAGGTACACCACGTCGGCGATCGAGGTGAGGTAGTCGTCCACCAACAGTGCCACCACGGATTCACCGCGAGCCAGGCCACGCAGGGGTGAGGGGCGATCGGTCATCCGCACCTCCTCACCTCACATTCGCAGCCTAATGGCAACGTCCGTTGGCTACAGTGAATAGAGCATGACAGAACAGCAGACACCGTCGCACCGCAGGACGTCCGGACCGCGCTCGCTGGACGTCGATCGCCCGAACGTGGCCCGGATGTACGACTACTTCCTCGGCGGGGTCAGCTACACACCGGTGGATCGCGACGCGGGCGAGCGGATCGGCGCCAGGGCCCCGCACTGGCTCATCGGGGCCCGGCTGAACAGGGCGTTCGTGCGGCGCGCGGTCCAGACGATGTCCGTCGCCGGGATCGACCAGTTCCTCGACCTCGGTTCCGGCATCCCGACCGCGGGCAACGTCCACGAGCTGGCCCGCAGTCTCAACCCGGCGGCGAAGGTGGTGTACGTCGACAACGAGCCGGTGGCCTACGAGATGGCGCGGCAGATGCTCGACGGTGATCCTGATGCGGCGATCCTGAACGCCGACCTGCGGGACTGCGATGCCGTGCTCGGACACCCGGCGACGCGCGAGCTGATCGACTTCTCCCGGCCGGTGGGCCTGCTGGCCGTCGGCGTGCTGCTGTTCCTGTCCGACGAGGACGATCCGGGGACGGTGCTCGGCCGCTACCGCGAGCACCTGGTGCCGGGGAGCTACCTGGCGCTCTCGCAGGCCACCGACGACTGCCCGGACGAGGAGGTCGCCGCTGAAGTGCAATGGGTGCGCGGGCAGTACGAGCAGACCGCGGACCGGTTGCACCTCCGCTCGAAGCAGCAGATCGAGCAGTGGTTCGACGGGACCGAGCTGGTGGCACCCGGGCTGGTGCGGTACGGCCGCTGGCGGCCCGAGTTCCCGCTCACCCCGGAGCAGTTGCGGTGCAGCTACGGGTACGTGGGGCTGGGCCGGATCGTGTGAGAGCCTCGGCGCGGACGGGCGCAACGCCGCCCTCACCCGCTCGGAGGTGGGCGGGTTTTGGCCGTCGTTCCCGGCCGGGAAACGGGTAGCGTCCAGGATGTGCTTTCGCTCCTGGCGTACCTCGGCGAAGTCATCCCTGTCGCCGTGTTCCTCTACAACCTGCCCGTCCAGGGCTTTCCCGGCATGCCCGAACTGTTGCTGCCGGTGATGCTGTGCTTCCCCTACATGTTCCTGCATCGTCGGCGACCGCTGATCGCGTTCCTCGTGGTCGGCGCCACCGCATACGTGCAACTCGCGGCCGGGATCGGGCTGCTGGTAGCCGACGTGATGCTGCTGCTCGCGCTCTATCGCGTGGCCCGAGCGGATTCGTGGCGACGATCCGTACCCACGACTGCGGCCGTGGTGATCTGGGCGTTGTTGATCGCACTGCCGGCCCGTACCGAGAACGGCTGGTCGATCGGGGACGTGGCGCTTGTGGCCCTCCTGCCGGTGCTCGCATGGTTGCTCGGGTCGCTGTCCCAGACGCGCCACCGGTACGTGCTGAGTCTGGAGGAACGAGCTCGCCAGGCCGAACGGGAGCAGGAGATCCGTGCCCGAGTGGCCGTGATCGAGGAACGCACCAGGATCGCCCGCGAACTCCACGACATCGTCTCGCACGGTCTGAGCGCCATCGTCCTACTGGCGGACGGGGCCGCATCGGTGGTCCGCAAGGATCCTGAAGTGGCGGCCCGGACGATGCGGACGGTGAGCAGTACCGGGCGTACAGCGATGGCGGAGATGCGTTCCATGCTCTTGGTGCTGCGCGCCGACGGCGTGGACGAGGGCACACCGGCACCGGGCCTGAAAGACCTCGACGCCTTGATCGATCAGTCCCGCACCGTGGGAGTTCCGGTGACGATGCAGGTCACTGGGACACCGGTTCCCATCGGCGGGGGAGCCGAACTGGCCGTCTACCGGATGATCCAGGAGGCACTGACCAACGTGCGCAAGCACGCAGAGGCGGCGACAGCGGTACAGGTGGCCGTGCAGTGGGGTAGCGACGAACTCGCCATTGAGATCACCGATGACGGCGAGCGCGATCTCCGGGGCAATGGTGAGGACGTTGCAGTGGAGGGCTTGGGCCTGACCGGAATGAGGGAGCGGGTGACGGCGCAGGGAGGGATGGTGGAGTTCTCCCGCCCCCTGTCGGGCGGATTCCGGATACGCGCCGGGTTGCCGATCGCCGGAGGCGAACTCGGATGACGATTCGCGTTGTGCTGGTGGATGATCAGGAGCTCGTTCGCGCGGGCTTGCGAATGGTGTTGGAATCGCGCGACATCGAGGTGGTGGGCGAGGCCGCCGACGGCCGGGAAGCACTCGGCGTGGTGCGGCGGGTCCGGCCGGACGTCGTGCTGATGGACATCCAGATGCCGGTGATGAACGGGGTCGCGGCGACCGGAGAGCTGTGCTCCGGCGACGCCCCTCCGAAGGTTCTGGTACTGACCACTTTCGACCTCGACGAGTACGTCTTCCACGCACTGAAGAACGGGGCGAGCGGCTACCTCCTCAAGGACGGGACAGCCGATGAACTGGCGGCGTCGATCAGGCACGTCGCCGCCGGCGATGCGGTGGTGGCACCCAGTACGACCAGGCGGCTGATCGAGCACTTCACCCGGAGAGGCGTCACCTTCTCCCCTCCGCCGGACCTATCGGATCTGACCTCCCGGGAAGTGCAGGTGCTGCGACTGGTCGCCACCGGGCTGTCGAATGCGGAGATCGCGGAACATCTGGCGATAGCGGAGATTACCGTGAAGGTCCACGTCAGCCGGGTACTCGCCAAGCTCAAGGTGCGCGATCGCACCCAGGCGGTCATCGTCGCGTACGAGACCGGCCTCGTCGGCGGGTAATACTCGGGTATAGGTGGTGGATTCCCACTTCGGGGGGACGACGCGCGGCATCGGCGGCGTGACGATGGTGGCATGGACGTTGTGAGTACCCGAGGCCTGGGAAAGAGCTACGGCTCGACGACCGTCGTCGAGGATCTGAACCTCCGTGTGCCGCAGGGCTGCGTGTACGGATTCCTCGGCCCCAACGGCGCCGGTAAGTCGACCACGATGAAGATGCTCCTGTCGCTGATCCAGCCCTCCTGCGGGGAGATCCGGATCTTCGGCCGGGAGATGACCCGTTCGACACGGCGAGAGCAGCTCGCCCGGATCGGCTCGCTCATCGAGACTCCCCCCGGGTACGGACATCTGACCGGGGCTGAGAACCTTCGCATCGTTCAGCGATCCCTCGGTCTGCGCGACGACCAGATCGCGGGAGCGGTGCGCACCGTCCGGCTGCAGGAGCAATTGGAGAAGAAGGTGCGCAACTACTCGTTGGGTATGAAGCAGCGCCTGGGCATCGCCATGGCGTTGGCCCGGGAACCGCAACTGCTCATCCTCGATGAGCCGACCAACGGGCTCGACCCAGCAGGAATCGAGGAGATCCGCGGACTGCTGCGCCACCTCGCTGATCGGGGTGTCACGGTGGTGGTCTCGAGTCATCTGCTCGGAGAGATCGACCGGACCGCGGATGTGCTGGGCATCCTGAACGCGGGACGCATGATCTTCCAGGGGACGCGCGCGGACCTGATGGCCGCGACGGTCCCGGACGTGCTCGTCGAGACGATGGATCCTGCGGCCGCTGCGGAGACCCTGCGGGAGAAGATCCCCGCGCGGATCGACGGGCGAACCCTGCGACTGCCCGGCATCGATGATCGCAGTACTGCTCGCGTGGTGGCGGACCTGGCCGGGGCCGGTGTCGGTGTCTTCGGGGTCCGGCGGGATGAACAATCACTCGAAGACGTGTTCATGAGCCTCACCGGCGGGGCGCGATCATGACCGCGGCCCTGGGTGGTTCGGCGGTGCTGCGCAACGAGTTCGCCAAGTTCCGCCGTCTCCGTCTCGGCGCGATCGCCGCGGTGCTGCTGCTGGGAGTCACGGGTCTGACGGCGATCGGGATGGTCGGCGGTACGTCCGGGGAGGGGGTGCAGGCGTTCACGTGGGCGCTGCCTCTCGCCGGTCTCGGCCTCGCCTTCCCGATCGTCGCGCCGTTGTTGATCGCGGTCCTCGCCAGCCGGGCGGTGGAGATCGAACACCAGGGCAACGGTTGGATGCTGAACGCAGGGACCGGTGTCGGACGCGGACAACTGTGTCGCGCGAAGGTGACCAGTGCCGGAGCGCTCGTCGCCGCCGGCACCGTCATCAGTTCCTGCGCGGCGCTCGTCATCGGTCTGTTTCTCGGTGGCACGGGTCGTCCTCCGGTCGGACTGTGGATGGCGTACACGTTCTCGGTGGTGATCATCAACCTCGTCGTGCTGGCGGCTCAGGTCCTGATCGCGGCCCGTGTGGACAACCAACTCATCGGGCTCGGGACCGGGATCGTGGGGACGGTCATCGCGCTGTCCGCCCCGGCGATGCCCCGTGCGCTCGTTCACCTGACGCCGTGGGGCTATTACTCGCTGGTCGAACCGGCGGACTACCAGGGGGATGCAGCGGTGTTCCTCACGCCGTCGTATCCGAGTGTCGTCCTCTTGGCGGTGGTGGCTCTGATCGGCTTCCACACGATCACAGTGCGACTCGATCGGAAGGAATCAGCGGGATGAACGCATTCGTCGTGGAACTCATCAAGTTGCGCCGCTCGCAGGCGTGGGTGGTGGTTGTCGCGTTGCCGGTACTCATCGCGGCCGTCGGCACCTTCAACACCCTCGGCTCCGGCGCCGAACTCGAGAATGGCTGGGACACACTGTGGTTGCGTACCGTGGTCTTCTACGGTCTGTTCCCGCTCCCGCTCGGGATCGCGGTCCTCGCTTCGTTGGTGTGGCGCGGTGAGCACCGTGGTGGGAACTGGAACGCCCTCATGTCCGGCGCGCTTCCGGCGTCGAGGATCGTCGTCGCCAAAGCGGGTACCGTCGCCCTGCTCACCGCCGGAATGCAATCGGTGATGCTTGTGACCGTGGTGGTGATCGGAAAGACGGTCTTCGATCTCCCCGGGATGCTGCCCGCGCGCTACCTCGTGATCGGCGTACTCATCATGGTGGCCTCGGCACCGGTTGCGGCCGTGCAGTCCTGGATGTCGATGTCGTTGCGTTCCTTCGCGGCGCCGATAGCCGTTGCACTGGTGGGGGCCGGGGGCGCCGTCGTCCTGCTCACCGCGAAGGTCCACGCCGCGGTCTTCGTCCTCCCGTACGCACTGGCGGCGCGGGCCACCCAGCTGGCTTCCGGATCGTTCGGCGACAGCGGCACTCTCACCCCGGGAACGGTAATCACCGCGCTGGTGGCGACCGTTCTACTCTCCGCGGTGACACTCGCAGTCGGCGTCGTCTCGCTCGAACGTCGCGAGGTGCACTCCTGATCCGGTCTCACACCTGCCAGGTGTGCACCGGATCGCCCTGGTGCATCAGCTCGACGTAGTCGGCGAGCATCCCGCGCAGGGCCTGCGGACGGGACTCGCCCGCGGCCTCACGCCGGGCGACGGCCGCCCGCTGCCAGGAGGAACCGGTCTGCCGCGCGATGCAGCGGCCCTCGAGCACCTCCAGATACCGCTCGCGGGACTGCGAACCCACACCGTAGGCCTTGAGACCCTCGTCCATCAGCGGCAGCAGCCGCCGCAGCACCAGCTCGTCCGGACGGATCCAGCCCACGTTCGGCCAGTACAGGCCGGCATCGAATCCGTCACGCGCTCCGGAGTGCAGGTTCTCGGTGGCCGCATCGAAACTCATCTGCGTCCAGATCGGACGCTCGGCGTCGACCATCGCCCGCACCACGCCGTAGTAGAACGCCGCGTTCGCCATGGTGTCGACCACCGTCGGGCCGGCGGGCAGTACCCGGTTCTCCACGCGCAGGTGCGCGTGACCGTCGACCACGTCGTACACCGGACGGTTCCACCGGTACACGGTGCCGTTGTGCATCCGCAGCTCCGGCAGTTCCGGCGACTCACCGCGGGCGACCACCTCCAGCGGATCGACGTCACTGCACACCGGCAGCAGGGCCGGGAAGTAGCGGGTGTTCTCCTCGAACAGATCGAAGGTGGAGGTGATCCACCGCTCTCCGAACCACACCCGCGGCCGCACACCCTGATTGCGCAACTCGATCGGACGGGTGTCAGTGGCCTGCTCGAACAGCGGGATCCGGGTCTCGTGCCACAGCGCCCGGCCGGCCAGGAACGGTGAGTTCGCCGCGATCGCCACCTGCACCCCGGCGATCGCCTGCGCGGCGTTCCAGTGCGCGGCGAAATCCTCCGGCGCCACTCGAAGATGCAGCTGCAGGGAGGTGCACGCCGCCTCCGGCAGGATCGTGTCGGAGGTGATGTCGAGCCGCTCGCCGACCACCGCGCCGGGCAACGGAGCACCCTCGATGTCGATCTCGATGTCCTCCCCGCGCGCCGCGAAGACCTGTTCGTTGAGCAGGTCGTAGCGCGGATTCGCGGAGAACCACTGCGCGGCGAAGTGCTCCTCCTCGAGCGTGGGCAGCATCCCGATCATCACCAAGTGGGCGCCGCGTTCCCTCGCTCGGGAATCGGCCCGGTTCAGCGAATCCCGCAGCGCCTGCTCCAGGCCGAAGGTCTGCTGGTCGACGAAGGGACGCGGCGCCACGTTGATCTCGATGTTGAACTGCCCGAGCTCGGTCTGGAAGTCCGGATCGGCGATCGCATCGAGCGCTTCCGCGTTCGCCATCGCCGGCGCCATCTGCGCATCGACGAGGTTCAGCTCCACCTCCATGCCCAGCAGTGGCTGCGGCGGCGCACCGTCATCGGTGAACAGTCCCTCGGAGAGCATCCGGGCGATGGCGTCGGTGCCGCGCTGCACCTGGCGCCGGAACCGCATCCGGTCCTCGCGCGTGAACACCCTTGCCTCGACATCGGCACCCATGGCCGAAGCCTGACAGAAACAGCACGTCGCGTGGGGCGTATTCCGGGCATCCGCGTGTCGGCCGCGCCGTCGTCAGCGCCGTGTTCAGAGCCGCAGGACCGGAAGATGCCGGGCCACCTCAGCGGCGCGGGCGCCACTGGCGGCCAGTTCACCGGCCGTGGTCGCCGTCTCGACGGTGACCATCCCGGTAGCCAGGCGCAGCCACACCCTGGGCGTGCACTCCACCACGTTCGGCGGGGTACCCCGGGTGTGCCGCGGACCGTCGATGCACTGCACCGCCACGAACGGCGGTACCCGTACCTCCACCGACGCGCCCGGAGCGTCCTGCGCCAGCATCCTCGCGGTGGTCCGGACCGCGTCCGCGAGGGCGGCGCGCGGTGGCACCGGGGCGGCGTCGTCGGCCAGCCACTCGGCCACCGCGAGCACCGAGGCGCGCATGTGCGCGGGGTCGATCCGCTTGGCCATCTGCGCTCCGTTCCGGTGGGGTCCGCGCGGCGGCACTCGCCGTCGCTGGAAGAAAGGTACTCGTCGATTCGTTCGATCTGCTCGATCGCACCTACAATCGGGTACAGGTACAGGCCCGCCCCAGCCAGACCCAGGAGTCAGCCGTGCAGCAGCTTCCGCTCACCGTCGTCAATCCCACCGGCACCCCGCTCGATGACGGCGAGGAGAGCGAGCCCCGCGAGGAGTGCGGTGTCTTCGGCGTCTGGGCCACCGGTGAGGACGTCGCGAAACTGTCCTACTACGGCCTGTACGCCCTCCAGCACCGCGGCCAGGAGGCCGCCGGCATCGCCGTGGGCGACGGCCAGCAGGTGCTGGTGTTCAAGGACCTGGGCCTGGTCAGCCAGGTCTTCGACGAGCAGACGCTGAGCTCGATGTCCGGGCACGTGGCGATCGGGCACTGCCGGTACTCCACCACCGGGTCCACCACCTGGGAGAACAGCCAGCCGATCTTCCGCACCACCAGCGCCGGCAACGGCGTCGCGCTCGGTCACAACGGCAACCTGGTCAACACCGCGGAGCTGGCCGACCGCGCCGCGGAGCTGGGTGTCCCCGGTGCCCGCGCCAACGCCGCCACCTCCGATTCGGACATCGTCGGCGCCCTGCTCGCCCATGCGGCCGCCGACCGCACCCTGGAGCAGGCCGCGATGGAGCTGCTGCCCACCCTCCAGGGCGCGTTCTGCCTGACCTTCATGGACGAGCACACCCTGTACGCGGCGCGTGATCCGCACGGCGTGCGCCCACTGTCGCTGGGCCGCCTCGACCGCGGCTGGGTGGTCGCCTCGGAGACCGCCGCCTTCGATATCGTCGGCGCCTCCTTCGTCCGCGACATCGAGCCCGGTGAGCTGCTGGCGATCGACGAGGACGGTGTCCGGTCCACCCGGTTCGCCGAGCCCACCCCGAAGACCTGCATCTTCGAGTACGTGTACCTGGCCCGCCCGGACTCGGTGATCCACGGCCGTTCGGTGCACTCGACCCGCGTGGACATCGGCCGGCGACTCGCCCGTGAGCACCCCGCAGAGGGTGACCTGGTGATCCCGGTCCCCGAATCCGGCACCCCCGCTGCCGTGGGATACGCCCAGGAATCGGGCATCCCCTACGGGCAGGGCCTGATGAAGAACGCCTACGTGGGCCGCACCTTCATCCAGCCCAGCCAGACCATCCGGCAGCTCGGTATCCGGCTCAAGCTCAACCCGCTCAAAGAGGTGATCCGCGGCAAGAAGCTGGTGGTCGTCGACGATTCGATCGTCCGCGGCAACACCCAGCGGGCCCTGATCCGGATGCTCCGCGAGGCCGGTGCCGCCGAGATCCACGTGCGGATCGCCTCCTCGCCGGTGAAGTGGCCGTGCTTCTACGGCATCGACTTCGCCTCCCCGGCCGAACTGATCGCCAACGGCGGCGGTGTCGACTCGATGGAGGCCATGGTCGAATCGGTGCGCGCGGCGATCGGTGCCGACTCGCTGGGCTACATCTCGCTGGAGGAGATGACCGCGGCCACCGAGCACGCGGGGGAGTCGATGTGCCGGGCCTGCTTCGACGGTGTCTACCCGATCCCGCTGCCCGATTCCACGTCCATGGGTAAGGCGGTGCTGGAGAACATGCTCAAGGCCGGTCCGAGCACGGGCGATCCGCTGCGCGCGGAGAACGACAACGCCTCGGCGCTGCGCCGCCCCTGACGTCCGGCCCGCACGCCGCGGGCCCGGAACGTCCCCGGAACGGATCGGTCACGTCGTGCTCCGGTCGCGGTCCGGTCCGGCCGGGCCGCTGACGGGAGGGGTCCGGTAGCCTTACCAGTTGTGACGGATTCCAACTCCCACCCGCCGCAAGGCGCCTCCTACGCCGCTGCCGGAGTCGACATCGAGGCCGGTGACCGGGCCGTCGAACTCTTCAAGCCCCATGCCAAGCGCGCGACCCGCCCCGAGGTTCTCGGAGGCCTGGGCGGCTTCGCCGGCCTGTTCGCGCTCAAGAAGTACCGCGAGCCGGTGCTCGCCGCGTCGACCGACGGTGTGGGCACCAAGATCGCCGTGGCGCAGGCCATGGGCAAGCACGACACCGTCGGCATCGACCTGGTTGCGATGGTCGTCGACGATCTCGTCGTGACCGGCGCCGAGCCGCTGTTCCTGCAGGACTACATCGCGGTCGGCAAGGTGGTCCCGGAGACCGTCGCCGAGCTGGTCGGCGGCATCGCCGAGGGCTGCGTCCGGGCCGGCTGCGCCCTGCTGGGCGGCGAGACCGCCGAGCACCCGGGCCTGATGGCGGACGGCGAGTACGACCTGTCCGCGACCGGTGTCGGCGTGGTCGAGGCCGATGAGGTCCTGGGACCGGACAATGTGCGCGCGGGCGATGTGGTGATCGCCATGAAGAGCTCCGGCCTGCACAGCAACGGCTACAGCCTGGCCCGCAAGGTGCTGCTGGAGTGGGGGCACATGGACCTCGGCGGCTACGTCGAGGAGTTCGGCCGCACCCTCGGTGAGGAACTGCTCGAACCCACCGCGATCTACGCCCTGGACTGCCTGCGACTGGCGCAGGAGACGCAGGTGCGCACGTTCTGCCACGTGACCGGTGGCGGCCTGGAGGCCAACCTCGGACGCGTCATCCCGGAGGGTCTGGTCGCCGAACTCGACCGCGCCACCTGGAGCCCGTCGGCGGTGTTCTCGATGATCGCGCACCGCGGCCGCGTCGAGCAGGCCGAGATGGAGAAGACCTTCAACATGGGCGTCGGCATGGTGGCGATCGTGGCCCCGGAGGACGTCGACCGCGCTCTGGCCGTGCTCACCGCACGCCACATCGACAGCTGGGTGCTGGGATCGATCAAGAAGTCCGACGGTGCCGGGAACCGGGCCGTGCTCAGCGGCTCTCACCCGCGGTTCTGACGAACCGCCTCGTGCGAGACCGGGCCGGTGACCGGCTCCTGCGGTCTCGGCCCCGACGGGGCGCGGGAGACGCGCGTCAGCGCGGCGTCACCGCACCGGGGAGCGGGTCGCGTCAGGCGCGGCGCCACTCCTCGGTGCGGTACGACTCCTCCGAGTACACGTCACTCCACTCCGGGTGGGAGGCGAGGGCATCGGCCTCGTCCTTCTCACTACCCGTCAGCTCAGCTTGCAGGCTCTTGAAGTCAGTGGTCGGCGAGCTGTACTTGAGCTCACGTGCAACCTTGGTCTGCTTCGCCTTTGCCCGGCCGCGGCCCATGGGGGACCCCCTCGCGCAATGAAGGGGCGGCCAGCTACCGGATTCCCCGGCGGGTGGCGGCCCCTTTCTTCGTGTACAAATTCTTCCTGGTGCCCAGTTTAGCGTGCGATCGGCGATGGTGCTGCCGCCCGGGTGTCAGTTGGCGCGATTGAGGGCCCTTTGCGCATCCCGCGCGACCTTCGGTGGCAGGTCATCGACACTGAGCAGGGCCCGCAGCCGATCCGGTCGTGAGGATTGGAAAACATCTCGGACGGTTGCGCCGTGCTCCGGCACGAACACCGCGGTCAGCGCATCGCCGGCGGTGACCGGGCCCGGGCTGACCACCCGGAAGTAGGTGCCGGTATCGCCCCGCTCGGTGAACCGGCGCAGCCAGTTCTCGTGGCCCGACCACAGCGCGAAGGTCCGGCACGGGGTGCGGGGAATCGTGACTTCCAGTTCGAGTGTCGTACCGATCCGCAGCCGGGTTCCCACCACCAGGTCGGTGGTGTCACCGTCGATCCGCAGGTTCTCCCCGAACCAGCCGGCCGGCAGCTCGCACCCCAGTTCCCGGGCCCAGCGCTGCGCCTCGTGCTCGGAGTAGCCGTAGACGGCCTGCTCCGCGCCGCCGTGGTGCCGGGTGTCGCAGACGTGGTCGCCCCGCGGTCCCAGCAGGTCCACCTGGACCGGGCCGGACACCGAGCGCTTGTCGATCGCGGTGCTCCGGTCCGGCTTGCGCGGGTCGAGCCGGCGCTCCGCTGCGACCAGGCACACCGCGAGTACCCGACCCACCTCGGTCACCGGCCCCGCAGTCGGTCCACGGCCGAGCGTCCGGCCTGTTCGCCGGCGTCGGCTGCGGGCGTGACCCCGGTGTCGATCGCCGCAGCCGCACCGCCCGCTTCGAGCCGGGCGTCGTCGGGTACCGACCGTTTGATCAGCGCCAGGGCGAGCGGTCCGTAATCGGCGTGCTCGACCACGCTGCCGAGCCGTCCGACGGTGCGTCCGTCCACGGTGACCGGATCTCCGGTCCCGGGGCGGGTGTCGGCGGAACCGTCGAGGTGCAACAGCACCAGCCGGCGCGGCGGGCGTCCCAGGTTCTGCACCCGCGCGACAGTCTCCTGCCCCCGGTAGCAGCCCTTGTCCAGGTGCACCGCTGTGCGGATCCAGTCCACCTCGTGCGGGATGGTCTTCTCGTCGGTGTCCACGCCCTGGCGGGCGCGTGCGGCGGCCACCCGCCGGGCCTCGTAGGCCCAGGTGCCGGCCGGACGGGCGCCGGCGGCGACCAGTGCGCCGAAGCCGGCGGCGAGCTGCGCGCGCGGAACGATCAGGTTCACCTCACCGGGCGCGGTGCGCTGCACCCCGTCGATCTGCGCGGCGGTGATCGCGTCCTCGGCGCCCGGCCCGATCACGGTCAGTACCGCCAGATCCGGACGCGGCTGCACCTGGACGTCCGACCGGAAGACCATGCGCTGCAGGTAGGTGGCCAGGTCCGGACTCAGCGGCGCCTGCTTCGGCGCGAGTGCCGCGGGCTCGGTGTCGAGGTGGACGGTGCCGTCGACGTCGATCAGGTGGAAGTGGTCGAGCACCCGCCCGCTGCCGTCGAGGTTGAGCACCTCGGTGGGGGTGCGATCGGGGAGCCGGCTCAGGTGCTGCGAGGTGATCGAGTGCAGCCAGCTCAGCCGCTCCGGGCCGGTCAGGGTGATCACCCGCCGATGCGAGCGGTCGACCACCGCGGCACCGCTCTCTGCGGCCCGCTGTTCCCCGAACGGATCACCGTAATGCCAGGTCACGCCGGCATCCGGGGACTGATCGAGGTTCATGATGCCGGACTCGAAATGTTCAGCGTCGACCACGCTTCGAGCTTACGCCCGCTGCCCGCGCGGGCTCCGGGGGCGTCGCATACTGTTGCCGCCATGACTTCCGTGGTGGTCACTCTCGACGGTGCCGTGCATCCGGCCAACACGCCTCTGCTGTACGCGGACGACCTCGGCGCGGTGCGCGGCGACGGCTGCTTCGAGACGGTCCTGGTGCGCGACGGAGCTCCGCTGAAGGGACGTGCGCACCTGGACCGCCTGGCCCGGTCCGCCGCGGCACTGGGCCTGCCCGATCTCAACGACGGTGCCTGGTGGGCCGCGATGCAGCGCGCTGCGATGCTGTTCGGCGAGAAGGCCGGCGACGGAGAGGGTGCGCTGCGGCTGGTCTACTCCCGCGGCCGGGAGTCCGATCCGGCGACGCCGACCGCCTACGTCAGCGTGGCCCCGCTCCCGGAGCGGGCGATCGCCGCGCGGCGCGACGGGATCAGCGCGATCACGCTCAGCCGGGGGTACTCGACCGCCCTCGCGGATTCCGCGCCCTGGCTGTTGCTCGGAGCCAAGACCCTCTCGTACGCGGTGAACATGGCCGCGGCCCGGTACGCGGCCGAACAGGGTGCCGACGATGTGATCTTCACCTCCAGTGAGGGGCGGGTGCTCGAGGCCCCGCGCGCCACCGTCGTGATCGCCCGTGGGCGCACGCTGGTGACGCCTCCGGACGATCAGGGCATCCTGCCCGGGACCACCGTCCGTGCGTTGTTCGACGCCGCCGAGGACAAGGGGATCGACACCGCGATCGAGCCGATTTTCCCCGCTGACCTGGTGATGAACGACGGTGTCTGGCTGGTCTCGTCGATCACGCTGTGCGCTCGGGTGCACACCCTCGACGGCCGCTCGTTGCCCGACTCCCCGATGGATCAGACGGTGCGTTCGCTGATCGACGTGGGCATCGCGAACACCCCCTGACGCGAATCCCGTCTTCACCACGGTGCGGATTCCGCGCGCTGTGCGGTGCCGATTCCTCTGGTTGACATGTGCCGTTGACCAAATGTGCTTAATGTCTTTGTTTGGGATCACGCACCGCATCTACTACTATCGGTAGTAACTACTACGGGTGATAGTAGACAGACGATCGGCGCCTGCGCCGATGACGCCCTCGGCCCAGGGAGTGGACACATGAGCGCACTCGACATCGCGCGCTGGCAGTTCGGAATGACCACGGTGATGCACTTCATCCTGGTCCCGCTGACCATCGGCCTCGCTCCGATGATCGCGATCATGCAGACGTTGTGGCTGGTCACCGGCAAGAACGCCTGGCTGCGCGCCACGCAGTTCTTCGGCAAGCTGTTCCTCATCAACTTCGCCCTGGGCGTCGCCACCGGCATCGTCCAGGAGTTCCAGTTCGGCATGGCCTGGAGCGAGTACAGCAAGTTCGTCGGCGACGTCTTCGGCGCTCCGCTCGCGTTGGAGGGCCTGATCGCCTTCTTCATGGAGTCCACGTTCCTCGGACTGTGGATCTTCGGATGGTCCAGGCTGCCGAAGATCGTTCACCTGGCGTGTCTGTGGATGGTGGTGATCGGCGTCAACGCCTCGGCGTACTTCATCATCGCCGCGAACTCGTGGATGCAGCACCCGGTGGGTGCCACCTACAACCCCGAGACCAAACGTGCTGAGCTCACCAGCATCTGGGAGGTGCTCACCAACTCGACCACGTTGGCCGCGTTCCCGCACACCGTCTTCGGGGCCTGGCTCACGGCCGGGACGTTCGTCGCGGCGATCGGGGGATGGTGGATGGTGCGCGGTATGCGCAAGGGCGATCCGGACGCGATCGAACTGGCGCAGATGTTCCGTCCCGTCACCCGGTTCGGCCTGGGTGTGATGATGGTCTCGGCGATCGGACTGGCCATCACCGGCGACTTCCAGGCCAAGCTGATGTTCCAGCAGCAGCCGATGAAGATGGCCTCTGCGGAATCGCTCTGCCACACCGAGACCGGTGCCGACTTCTCACTGCTCACCGTGGGTACGCACAACGACTGCGAATCGGTCAAGCACGTGCTCTCGATCCCCAACCTGACCTCGTTCCTGGCCACCAACGACCCGAACGCGACTCTGCAGGGTGTCACCGAGCTGCAGTCCGAGTACGTCGGGAAGTTCGGACCGGGCGACTACCGCCCGAACCTGTTCGTCTCGTACTGGTCCTTCCGGTTCATGATGGGCTGGTCCATCGGCTCCGGGCTACTCGCACTGGCCGGCCTGTGGGTCACCCGCCGCGGACGAATACCGTCGGCGACCTGGTTCAGCAGACTCTGCCTGATAGCGCTGCCCACGCCGTTCCTGGCCAACAGTTCCGGCTGGGTGTTCACCGAGATGGGACGTCAGCCCTGGGTGGTGGCACCGAACCCCGAGGGCGACCCGAACATCCGGCTCACCGTGGGGCAGGCCGTCTCCGGACACTCGACCACCATGATGGCGTTCTCCATAGTCACCTTCGCCGCCGTCTACGGCGGGCTGTACCTGCTGTGGTTCGCGCTGCTGCGGCGCTACGTCATCGAGGGGCCCTCCATCCACAAGGACGACGGTCCGCCGGACGGTGAGAATCCGCCGGACGGCGACGGCACCCCCGACGGTGACGGCACCGCCCGCAAGGCCCCGTCCGAACAGCTCTCGTTCGCGTACTAGGAGTCGACCATGGCACTGCCTGAATACTGGTACCTCGCAATCGCTTTCCTGTTCACCGGTTACTTCGTGCTGGAGGGCTTCGACTACGGCGTCGGTATGCTCATGCCGATCCTGGGCAGGCGCAGCTACCCCGACAGCGATGAGCGCCGCCGGGTGCTGCTCAACACCATCGGACCCGTCTGGGACGGCAACGAGGTGTGGCTGATCACCGCTGGCGCAGCGATGTTCGCCGCCTTCCCGGTGTGGTACGCGGAGGTCTTCTCCGGCTTCTACCTCCTCCTGCTGGCGCTGCTGGTGGGCCTGATCACCCGCGTCTGCGCGATCGAATGGCGCGGCAAGATCAACGATCCGCGCTGGCGCGCCTGGGCCGACGTGGGCATCGGCCTGGGCTCCTGGATCCCCGCCTTCGGCCTGGGCGTGCTGTTCTCGAACGTTGTCCGTGGTGTCGACATCGACGCCCAGGGGTCGATGACCAGTGACCTGTGGGACCTGCTCAATCCGTACGGACTGCTCGGCGGTATCACGCTGCTGGGAGCGTTCATGCTGCACGGTGCGATCTTCGTGGCCCTCAAGTCCGACGGTGACGTCCGGGTGGATGCTCGCAGGTTCGCCGCGCTGATCTGGCTGCCGGTCACCGTGGTCGGCGGTGTCTTCGCGGTGTGGACCCAGCTCGCCCACGGCAAGCCGTGGACCTGGGCGATGGTGGCGCTGGCCGCCGTCGGACTGGTGCTGGCCGGACTGCTGATCCGCGCCGACCGGGAGCTCGCGGCCTTCGGATCCACCTGCCTGGCCATCGTCGCGGTCGCCGCGCTGCTGTTCGGTTCGCTGTTCCCGAACGTGCTCAACGCCACCGATCCCGAGCGTGCCATCACCATCGCCGCGGCCTCGTCGTCGCATTACACGCTCGTGGTGATGTCCTGGTGCCTGGTGGTGCTCATGCCTCTGGTGCTGATCTACCAGGCGTGGACGTACTGGGTGTTCCGCCAGCGGATCTCGACCGCGCACATCCCGCCGTCGATCGGCCTGCGCCCGCGTGCCTGAGAGCCGGGCACCGGTCGACCCCCGACTGCTGCGCACCGCCGGCAGCTCGCGGGTCCTGATCGGAGCCGTGATCGGCTGCGGCGTGATCGAGACGGCCGCGGTGATCGTGCTCGCCTACGCCGTGGCCACCGCCCTCTCCGGTCTGGTGACCGGGGATGCGGTGGTGCGGCTGCCGCTACTGCTGGCGGTCGGTGCGATCGTGGTCCGAGTCGCGGTGGTCTACCTGCGTTCCCGGATCGAGCGCCGCGCCGCGGATGCGGTGGTCTCCGAACTGCGCTCGGCCGCACTGCGTGCGGTCGGCCCGGGACGGCTGCCGGTGGAGCGGGAGGAACTGCGCACCGCGCTGACCCGCGGGCTGAACGATCTACCGCCGTACCTCACCGGGTACGTACCGGCGTTGGCGCTGAGCGTGATCGCGACACCGGCCCTGGTGATCGCGATGTTCATCGCCGACCCGATCTCCGGAGCGATCGCGCTGGGCACACTGCCGCTGTTGCCGGTGTTCATGGTGCTCATCGGGCTGCTCACCCGCGATCGCACCCGCCGCAGGTTGCAAGCGATGACCCGGCTGTCGTCACGGCTGCTGGACCTGGTCGCCGGGCTGCCCACGCTGCGGGCACTGGGCCGCCAGCGCGGCCCGGAGCGCACCGTCCGCGAACTCGGTGAGCGCAACGAGACCGAGACGATGGGTGCCCTGCGCATCGCCTTCCTCTCGTCGATGGCGCTGGAACTGCTCGCCACACTGTGCGTGGCGCTGGTGGCCGTGAGTATCGGACTGCGCCTGGTGTTCGGTGAGATGACCCTGTTCGCCGGAGCTTTCGCGCTGGTTCTGGCCCCGGAGGTGTATCAGCCGCTGCGCGCGATCGGCGCCCAGTTCCACGCCGCCGAGCAGGGCATCGAGGCCACCGCCCGGGTGTTCGCGCTGCTCGACGCGCCGCAGCCGGTCACCGCCGCCGGCACCGCCCGGACCGGCCGGATCGAGGCTCGGGGGGTCCGGGTGGACGGGCGCGACGGCGCAGCACCGTCGGGCTTCGACGGTGTCTTCGCGCCCGGAGAGATCACCGCCCTCACCGGTGCGAACGGCTCCGGTAAGTCCACCCTGCTGACCGTGCTCGCCGGACTGGCGTCCCCGGACGCGGGCACCGTCACCGTCGGCGGTGCCCCGCTCACCGGCGGCCCGGATTGGTGGCGGCACGTGGCCTGGTGCCCGCAGCACCCGTACCTCGAACCGGGCTCCCTGGAACACAACTTCACCGTGCTCGGTGCCCCTGCTCCGAGCACGGTCCCGGATGTGCTGAGCGCCACCGGACTCGACGAGGTGGTCGCCGAACGCGGCTGGCAGCGACCCGTCGGCGCGGCCGGAGCCGGCCTCTCGGCCGGGCAGCGACAGCGGCTCGCGCTGGCCCGCACCCTGGCCCTGCGGCGGGAGGTGCTGCTGTTCGACGAACCCACCGCGCATCTCGACGCCGATCTCGCCGCCCGGGTGCTCGGCGCCCTGCGCGCGCGGGCCGACGAGGGCGCCGTCGTGGTGATCGTGGCGCACGACGCCGACGTGCTCGCCGCCGCCGATCAGGTACTGGAGGTCGAACGTGCGTGATCTATTGATCTGCCTGCGCGCGATGCGGACTCGGCCGCTCGCGGTCCTCGGCGCGATCGGGGCCGGTGTGCTGACGTCCGGCAGCGCCCTCGCACTCGCCGGGCTGTCGGCGTGGCTGATCACCAAGGCGTGGACGATGCCGCCGGTGCTCGCACTGTCGCTGGCGGTGACCTCCGTGCGTGCCCTGGGCATCACCCGCGGTGTGATGCGCTACGTCGAGCGACTGGCCACGCACCGGGTCGCGCTCGGGGGCCTCACCGACCTGCGGGTGGCCGTGTACACCGCGCTGTCCCGGGCCGACGCCGCCGAGTCGGTGCGACTGTCCGACGGTGAACTGCTCGCGCGCACCGGAGCCGATGTCGACGCCGTCGGGGAAGCGGTGGTGCGCACCCTGATCCCCGCCGCAGCGGCCGCGACCGTCTCCGCCGCCGCCGTGGGATGGATGTGGTTCGTCGATCCGCGGGCCGGTGCCGTTCTGATGGCCTGCCTGCTGATCGCCGGTGTCGCCGTCCCCGCCCTGGTGGCCCGGGCGACCCGCGAGCGCGCCGCCGCGGAGGCGGCGAGCGGTGAGGAGTTCGGCGCGGCCGCCTCGGCGATCCTGGACCACAACGGGGAACTGGCCGTGGCCGGACGGCTCGATGAGGTGCGCCGGCGCGCCGAGTGCGCCGAAAACCGGCGCCGCGCCGCCGTCGACGGTTCCGCACGGATCGGCGCGCTCGCCGATGCCGCCGTACCACTGGCTGTGGGGCTGGCCCTGATCGCGGCCCTCCTGCTCGGCGCCGAACGTGCCGGAGCCGTGGAGGCCACTACGCTGGGCATCCTGATCCTGCTGCCGCTCAGTGCCTTCGAAGCGGTATCCACCTTGCCCGAGGCGGCGCGGCAGTACGTCCGCTCCACCGACGCCGCCGCTCGCATCGCGCGGCTCCTGCGCCTGGAAGCCGTCCCGGAGGGCACCAGGGAGGTGCCCGCACACCCGGTGCTGACGCTGGGGGACCTCACCGTTGAGCCCGGTGAACGGCTGCTGGTACGCGGGGACTCCGGCTCGGGGAAGACCACACTGCTGCTGGCCCTGGCCGGGCTCGACCGGCGCGGTGGAACCGCCGCCCTGAACGGGACCCCCGTCGCCGAGTTCGCCGACGTCCCCTCGGTGGTCGGCTTCTTCGGCGAGGCGGCGCACGTCTTCGCCACCAGTGTGGCGGAGAACTGCCGGGTGGCCCGCGGATCCGCCACCGACGCCGAGATCGAGACGGCGCTGCGGCGGGTCGGACTCGGGCCGTGGCTCGACGAGTTGCCGTCCGGGGTGCACACCGATCTCGACCGCGGTGCGGATTCGCTGTCCGGTGGCCAGCGCCGGCGGCTGCTACTGGCTCGCGCCCTGCTCAGCGAGGTCACCGTCGTGCTGCTCGACGAGCCGACCGAACACCTGGACCGGGACGATGCCGCCCGGCTACTGGAGCAGATCCTGGACCCGGCGGGGCTGTTCGCCGGCCGAACCGTGGTGGTCGCCGGGCACGCTCGACCGACGCTGCCGGTGCGGACGATCAGCTGCTGATACCGCGGATCGCGGCGTCCACGGCCGCCTCCGCCAGGGGCCATTGCTGCTTACCGGGCAGATGGTGCAGCGGACCGCGCAGCGCCATCTCGGCGAAGCCGTGCACCATCGACCAGCACGACCAGGTGGCCGACTCGCGCCGATCGGCGTCGAGCAGCCCGGCGTGCACCATCAGGTCCAGCGAGTCCGAGAGCGCGATGTAGGGCGGGATGGTGGCCAGCTCATCCGGCGGGGGAGCCTCGTCGCCGAAGAAGCACACCGAGAACCAGCCGGGCTCGGCCAGCGCGAAACCGATGTAGCCCAGGCCGACCGCTCGCAGGCGTTCGACGGGGCCCTGGCCGGCGTGGACCGGCATGGCGTCGGCCATGCGCTGTTCGATCGCCGCGCTCACCGCCCGCAACAGCGCCAGACGATCCGGGAAGTGCCGGTAGGCGGCGTTCGGACTCACGCCGGCCCGGCGGGTCACCTCGCGCACCGTCAATGCCGACGGTCCACCGGTGCGGGTGACCTCTAAACCGGCGGTGACCAGCGCCTGCGCCAGATCGCCGTGGTGATACGCCATTACCTTGTGTCTCCTGCCACCCAAGTGTACGGTGTGAACATATCAGATGTGTACGCCGTGAACATGACGAGGAGCAGCCATGACCGCCATTCCGACCGCCATTCCACCCGTCGTCGACCGCGAGACCTGGCAACAACGGATCGACGAGCTGCGCATCCGGGAGAAGTCCGCCACCCGCGAGCTCGACGCGATCGCCGCACAGCGTCGCCGCCTGCCCGCGGTCGAGCTGCCCGAGTACCGGCTCACCGCCGAGGACGGTTCCCGGGTGAGCCTCGCCGAGGTCTTCGCCGGGCGCAGCCAACTGCTGACCTACCACCACATGTGGACCGACGGGAACCGGTGGCAGTGCGCCGGATGCACCGGATTCACCTCGCAGTTCACCCGACTCGACGCACTGGACGCCTGGGACGCCCGCTTCGTGATCGTCACCAACGGGCCGATGGACGAGGTCCTCGCCTACAAGCAGCGCGTCGGCAACACCATGACCTGGTACTCCAGCGCCGGCAGCGAGTTCGGCGCCGATATGGGCGCCGCACCCGGGGAGGGCTTCGCGCTCAACACCTTCCTGCGCGACGGGCACACCGTCTACCGGGTGTGGACCACCGCCAGCCGCGGCACCGAGCAGCTCAGCTACCTGTTCGGCATCCTCGACGCCCTGCCCTACGGACGGCAGGAGGCCTGGCAGGACGTCCCCGAGGGGTGGCCGCAGGGCCCGACCTACGCCCGCTGGGCATCGTCGGAGACCATCGCCCGGCTGTACGGCACACCGTCCTGACCCGCGCTTCCGGAGCACCGGAAAATCCGTTGCCGCCCCCGTACGCCGGGCGTAACGTCGCAGGCGTCAACGAAAGGAGGTGGTCCGAGAAATGGTGAATTTCAGGATCGAGGAGGTGGCCGCCGCCTGACGGCGGTCGCCCACCTGGAATGACGGAGCCCCCTGCGGCGAGTGAGGTTCACTCTCCCAGGGGGCTCTCGTCGGTCGACGCCGCGCCGGGCGGACGTCAGCCGGCGTAGCGGTTGAGCTTGGCCGACAGCCGGGGCACGAGATCACCGTCGGGATCGATCCGCTCCTCGACGTAGGCCAGTGCACCGCCCTGCTCGACCAGCCCGTACAACCGCTTCGCGGCACCGGCCAGGGGAGAGGACTTGGCGCGGATCACCACATCGGTCTGCAGCTCCCACGCGGTCTGCGAGACCGGCTTGCCGTAGTACAGCTCGACGATGCCGCTGGCGTGGGTGAGCACGAACTCGATCTCGTCGTCCTCGCCGATCCGCCAGAAACCGGCCTCCCGCAGATCCGGCTCGGAGAACTCGCCCTCGCCGTTCAGCTTCCACGAGCGTGACTGCCAGGACAGGAAGTTCTGACCGTCGTGACTGACGATGATCTGCTGGCCGAAGTGGTAATCGCCGGATTCGTCGTGCCCCTCACCCTCACCGCGCCACACCCCGACCAGCGGCAGCAGGCCCAGCAGGCCCGGGTGCAGATCCGGCCCCTGCCGCAGGTTCGCGGTCTCATCGGCCAGCGGCAGCCCGGGGAGGTTGGAGACATTGCGCGAGGAGGTGCTCTCGGCACGCTCGATCGCCGCGTCCAGCGCCTCCTGGCCGGAACCGGCGGCAGCGCCGCCGGACTCGGAGGATGCCGCCGACGCGGGGGTGCCCTCGTCGCTCATCGTGGCGACTTACTGGCCGTCGGTGAGGACGCGGTACATCACGAACACGGCGAACGCGAAGATCGCGACCGACGCCACCGCCATCAGGATCTCGAAGAAGATGACCATGCTCCGAGTCTAGCGTCCGCCGCGCAGTGCCCTGCAACCGCACGAGGCGCGCACCCGTCGCGGGTGCGCGCCTCGTGTGCTCGGGCCGGGTGCGACTACTTGGAGACGGTGATGTCCTGGTTGTAGACACCGTTCGTCTCCGGCGAGACCTCGACGTCGCCGTTTCCCACGGGCGAGAGGGCGCGCAGCGTCCAGGTGCCCGGTGCGGCGAAGAAGCGGAAGTCGCCGGTGCCCGAGGCCACGACCTCGGCGGTGAACTCGCCGGTGCCGTCCAGCAGGCGCACGAAGGCGCCGGCCACAGGATTACCGGAGCCGTCGAGGACCGAGCCGGTAAGCACGGTCTCCTTCTCGACGTCGACGCCGGCGGGCAGGGTCTGGCCCTGCTTGGGTGCTCCACACATAATGGGTTTCCTTCTGGGAGTAGTTCTTAGATCTCGATCGGAGCGCCGACGAGGGAGCCGTACTCGACCCAGCTGCCGTCGTAGTTCTTCACGTTGTCCTTGCCGAGGATCTCCTGCAGCACGAACCAGGTGTGCGAGCTGCGCTCGCCGATCCGGCAGTACGCGATGGTCCCCTTCGAATCGTCGAAGCCCTTCTCCGCGTACAGCGCGGTGAGATCCTCGTCGGACTTGAAGGTGCCGTCCTCGTTGGCGGTGCTCGACCACGGGATGTTGATCGCACCGGGGACGTGGCCGCGCTGCTGCGCCTGCTCCTGCGGCAGGTGCGCCGGGGCGGCGATCTTGCCGGAGAACTCGTCGGGCGAACGCACGTCGACCAGGTTCTTCTTGCCGATCGAGTCGATCACCTCGTCGCGGAAGGCGCGGATCGACAGGTCGGCCGGCTTGGCCTGGTAGTTCGCCGCCGGGCGGGTCGCGGCCTCGGTGGAGAGCGGACGGCCGTCGAGCTCCCACTTCTTGCGGCCACCGTCGAGCAGCTTGACGTCCTGGTGGCCGTACAGCTTGAAGTACCAGTAGGCGTAGGCGGCGAACCAGTTGTTGTTGCCGCCGTAGAGCACCACGGTGTCGTCGTTACCGATACCGCGCTCGGACAGCAGCGCCGAGAACTTCTCCTGGTCGAGGAAGTCGCGGCGGACCGGATCCTGCAGGTCCTTGCGCCAATCCAGGCGCACGGCGCCCTCGATGTGGTTGTCGTCGTAGATCGACGTGTCTTCGTCGACCTCGACGAAGACGACACCCTGCGTGCCGAGATTCTGCTCAGCCCAGTCTGCGGAGACCAGGACGTCGGAGCGAGCCATGAGGATCCCTTTCGTTGATTCCATGGACGTGAAATATGAAGGCGCGAACGCTACTTCGAGAGGGTGCGCGGATGCGCTGGAAGGGCGGAGGGGTGCACGGGATGCACCCGTGCCCGCCGGGGGGAACGGGACTAGCCCAGACAGCGACAACCGGCCATACGGCACAGATCGACCGCCAGTCGGCGGGTGAGCAGCAGCTCACAGCGGTTGCGCATGGAATCGAGACTACCGAACGCCGGCGGTTCCGTCACGGCAGGGGCCGGTAGAACGCACCGGGGGTGACCGTGACCCCGTCGGCCTCGCCGAGCAGCACCACATCGGCGTTCTCGCCCCGCGCCGCGGTGGGCCGGATGCCGAAGGGCAACGCCATCGCCGGCAGGTTCCGGGTGAACGCCGCGAGCACCGCCGGCTCCTCGCCGGGTAGCAGATCCGCCTCGGCGTGATCCTCGGGCCCGGAGTAGATGCCGGTGGCCCGGATGGAGACGGCGTCACCGGCCGCCGAGAAGTCCGCCGCCACCGAGATCAGCACCGTGCGCTTCGGGTCGGTGGGGGTGGGCAGCGCGACCGTGCCGGTGAGCACGATCCCGTTGGACGCCTTGACGTAGCCGTCGGCCGGGCTGCCGGCGCCGGGCCGCTTCGGAGCCGGCGTGTGCACCTGGAGGTCCACGATGCCCATGTACCGGCCCACCGTCTTCTGGTCCAGCCGCACCCGCGACTCCACGTGCCCCGCGACGATCGGGGTGTCCGGGCCGAACGAGGGCAGCACCCCGCCGATCACGGCCACCCCGCGCAGTTCCGCCTCGAGCCGGGCGATGTGCCCGCGGACCTGCGCCGGAACCGCGATCGTCAGCTTCGGATGGTCGCCACCGGAGAGCAGATAGGGGAATCCGCCGACGGTGACCTCGGGATCGGCGGTCAGTTCCGCCGCCGCCCGCAACTCCCGCGACAGCCGGTACTCGGCGGTCGCCGCGGTACCGGTCTCGGCGAGGAATCCGACCGCCAGGAGCACCGCCAGGGCCACCAGGCACCGCCGCAGCCATGCCCGCCCACGCCCTCCGGTCACACCGATTCCTCTCTTTACTGCAGCGCCGTCACACACGGCTCACTGGCCACCGCTATTCTGACATTCGTTCTTCACAGATAAGACCGCCGCTCACCGGGAGGACCGTGGATCTCATTCTGCTGACGTCCGACTCGGATCCGGATCGGGTCCTGCCGGCTCTGTCATTGCTGGCGCACGCGGTGCGACCCCTGCCCGCGGACGTGTCTTCGCTGCTCGAAGTGGGTTCTGCGGACGTCGCCCTGGTGGATGCACGCACCGATCTGGTGGCCGCACGGGGGCTGTGCCGGCTGCTCGGTACCACCGGCGGCGGGCAGATCCCGGTGGTCGCGGTGCTCACCGAGGGCGGGCTGGTGGCCGCCAGCGCCGACTGGGGACTCGACGACTTCCTGCTGCCCGCGATCGGCCCCGCCGAGATCGACGCCCGGCTGCGCCTGGTGGTCGCCCGCCACTCCGGCGGCGGTGAGGACGAGGTGGCCGACAAGATCACCCTCGGTGAGTTGCTCATCGACGAGGGCACCTACACCGCGCGGCTGCGCGGCAAACCGCTCGACCTCACCTACAAGGAGTTCGAACTGCTGAAGTTCCTGGCGCAGAACGTGGGAAGGGTCTTCACCCGCGCGCAGCTGCTCCAGGAGGTCTGGGGATACGACTTCTTCGGTGGCACCCGCACCGTCGACGTGCACGTGCGGCGCCTGCGGGCCAAACTCGGCGCCGAGCACGAGTCGATGATCGGCACCGTCCGCAACGTCGGCTACAAGGCGGTGCGCCCGGTGCGCGGCAAGACCGAGCGGCCCGCGCTCGACGACACCGTCGACCTGGAGCCGGACGAGGACCTCGAGGAGGCCTGATGGCCGAGGTGCTGCACGGCCCCGTCGGTGACCGAGCGGCGGTCGCGGCGATCACCGGGATCGCCGAGCAGGCACGGGCCGTGGACGCGATCGCGCCGCTGTCCGAACAGTTCCTGCTGGGCCTGCGCGGTCCCGGCCCGCACCTGATGGCCTCGGGAGGTTACGCCGGCATCGTGGTCCCGCCCGCCGGGGGGCCGGGCTCGGCCGAGGTGGTGGTCGCACCCGGGCACCGCGGTCGAGGTCTCGGCCGCGAACTGGTGGCGCAGGCGCTGACCCTGCTCGGTGACGGCGGAACCGTCTGGGCGCACGGCGACCTCCCCGCCGCCCGCGCCGTGGCCGCGCACCTGGACCTCGCCCCGGTCCGGACCCTGCTCAACCTCAGCCGAGGTCTCGACCCGGAGGCGGGGGCGCCGGCCGGCGTACCGGATCCGCCGCGCCTACCCGAAGGGGTGCGCCTGCGCGGATACGCCGGACCGGAGGACGACGCCGCGATCCTGGCGGTCAACAACGCCGCCTTCGCCACCCATCCGGAACAGGGCGGATGGACACAGCAGCAGATCGACGAGCGCACCGGTGCCGACTGGTTCGACCCGGACGGCCTGATCCTCGCCGTCGACGCCGACGATGCGCTGCTGGGCCTGCACTGGACCAAGGTCCCCGTTTCGGCCACCCAGCCCGCCACCCAGCCCGCCACCCAGCCGGGTGCTCAGGGCGCGGTCCCGGCGGGGGAGTCGGCGGGGGAGTCGGAGGGCGAGGTGTACATCGTGGCGGTGGCCCCGCAGGGCCAGGGCCGCGGGCTGGGCAGGGTGCTCACCGCCGCCGGGCTGCGTCACCTCGCGGGCCGGGGGGTGACCCGGGTGCAGTTGTACGTCGAGGGCGACAACCTCCCCGCCCTGCGCACCTACGCCCGCGCGGGCTTTACGGAACGCGAAAGACATGTCGCGTACGGACAACGGACGGCCACTCGACCGGTGGAGTTTCCCTAGCGTTAACCGAGGACCCCCAATCCGGACACCCGGCGACTTTAGGTTGCTCGATGACACCCGTTACGGCGGTGTACCAGTCCGACCAGACCCGGAGGAATCTCGGTGAACTTCAAGCGTGGATCCGTTGCGGCCGTCGCCGCAGTAGCAGCACTTTCTCTGACCCTCTCGGCGTGTGGCAGCGAGGAGTCCACCGGCGGCGCCGGCTCCAGCGGTGCCTCCGCCGGTGGCTCCGGCGTCAAGTGTGACGGCAAGCTGCAGCTCAAGGGCAGTGGCTCGACGGCGCAGGCCAACGCCATGACCGTGTTCAAGAACGCCTTCTCGCAGGACTGCAGCGGCGCGAACGTGGACTACACCGGTAACGGCTCCGGTCAGGGCATCACCGAGTTCACCTCCGGGCTGACCAACTTCGGTGGCTCGGACTCGCCGCTCAACGCCGATCAGGCCAAGAAGGCCGAGGAGAAGTGCACCGCTCCCGCGCTGAACCTGCCGCTGGTCTTCGGCCCGATCGCGGTCGCCTACAAGCTGCCCGGCGACGTCTCCGTGAACCTCTCGGCCCCGACCCTGGCCAAGATCTTCACCGGCGCCGTCACCAAGTGGAACGCCCCCGAGATCGCCGGCGAGAACAAGGGCGCGAACCTGCCGGACCTTCCGATCACCGTCGTCTTCCGTTCCGACGAGTCGGGCACCACCGAGAACTTCCAGAAGTACCTGGCCTCGGCCGCTCCGGCCGAGTGGTCCGCCGATAAGAAGGGCAAGGCCTTCAAGGGCGGCGTCGGCCAGGGCGCCAGCGGCAACTCGCAGGTGGCGGCCACGGTCAACAAGGCCGAGGGCACCGTGACCTACACCGAGTGGAGCTTCGCCAAGGCGCAGAAGCTGCAGATCGCGAACATCATCACCTCGGCCGGCCCCGAGGCCGTGAAGCTGAGCGCCGAGTCGGTCGCCAAGACCATCGAGACCGCGAAGTTCAAGACCCCGGGCAGCAAGGACCTGGTCATCGACACTGAGGGCTTCTACAAGCCGTCCGCCACCGGTGCCTACCCGATCGTGCTCGCGACCTACGAGATCGTGTGCTCGAAGTACACCGACGCCGAGGTCGGCAAGGGCCTGAAGACCTTCCTGAAGGTCGCGGCCGGTAAGCCCGCGCAGGATCAGCTCGCGGACAAGGGCTACGCCCCGATCCCCGATTCGTTCCGCGCCACGCTGAACGAGTCGATCGACTCCATCAAGTAAGACACACCTGCGATGCCGGGCGGCGTGCGCACCTCGCGCACGCCGCCCGGCAAGCCGGAAGGAATGCCACACGATGGCTCAACAACGGGGAAACATGGCGACTGAGGATTCGATCGAACGAGCCGCCGGCTCCGATGGCGCGGAAGCGGTAGTAGCCGTACCCGTCGATCCGGACAAGTCGATCGAGGCGTCGACGGTCTTCGCCGCGCGGCACGACCGCATGGAGAAGACCTTCAAGTGGACCGCGTACGCAGCGGGCATGCTGCTGGTGGTGGTCATCGGCCTCATCTTCGCCCAGCTCGTCGTCCAGGCGATTCCGGCACTGACCAAGAACAACGCGAACTTCTTCACCAGCTCCGAGTGGAGCACCACCCCGTCGAACATGCGCTTCGGCATCCTGGAGTTGCTCAAGATCACGGTGCTCTCCTCAGTGATGGCCCTGATCATCGCCGTGCCGGTGGCCGTCGGCATCGCCACCTTCCTGGTGCAGTACGTCCCGGCTCGGCTCTCCCGCCCGCTGAGCGCGGTGATCGACCTGCTGGCCGCGGTCCCGTCGATCATCTACGGCCTGTGGGGCATCTTCGTGCTCGCACCGTTCCTGGTGCCGATGCAGGAGTGGCTGAACCGGAACCTGGGCTGGTTCTTCCTGTTCAAGACCGGCAACGTCTCGCTGTCGCTCGGCGCCACCGTGTTCACCGCCGGCATCGTGCTGGCGATCATGATCCTGCCGATCATCACCTCCATCACCCGGGAGTCGCTGCGGCAGACCCCGGTCGCGCACCAGGAGGCCGCCCTGGCTCTCGGAGCCACCAAGTGGGAGGTCATCCGGCTGACGGTGTTCCCGTACGGACGCTCGGGCATCGTGGCCGGCTCCATGCTGGCGCTCGGTCGCGCACTCGGTGAGACCATCGCGGTGCTGATCATCCTGTTCGCCGCCACCAGCAACTCCATCTGGTCGCTGTTCGACAGCGGCTACACCTTCGCTTCGAAGATCGCTTCCGCTGCCGCTGAGTTCGACAACGTCGACCAGCGCGGCGCCTACATCGCCGCCGGCCTCGTGCTGTTCCTGCTCACCTTCGTGGTGAACGCGGTCGCACGGTGGATCGGCGGAGGACGGGTGAACGGATGACCGCCGCAGATTTCGACACCGTCGCCAAGAGCGGCACCGTCTTCCACCGGACCTCGGTCTCGCGCCGACTCCGCAACAACGCCGCGGCGATCATCTTCGGCGCCTGCTTCCTGCTGGCCCTCGCACCGCTGATCTCGCTGCTCTACATGGTGATCGCGAACGGCCTGCCGGCCATCATCGACCCGGAGTGGTGGACCAAGTCCATGGCCAGGGTGGCGCCGGATTCGTATGCCGGCGGTATCCGGCACGCGCTCTACGGCACTCTGGTGCAGGCCGCGATCGCCACCCTGTTCTCCGTGCCGATCGGCGTGATGGTGGGCATCTACCTCGTCGAGTACGCCGAGGGGACCCGCCTGGGCAAGATCACCACCTTCATGGTGGACGTGCTCGCCGGCATCCCGTCGATCGTGGCCGCGCTGTTCGTCTTCGGCGTCTGGATCACCACCCTCGGCCTGCAGCAGTCCGCCTTCGCGGTGAGCCTGGCCCTGATCCTGCTGATGGTTCCGGTGGTGGTGCGCTCGACCGAGGAGATGCTCAAACTGGTGCCCGACGAGTTGCGGGAGGCCTCCTACGCGCTGGGGGTGCCCAAGTGGAAGACCATCCTGCGGATCGTGCTCCCCACCGCGGCCTCCGGCATGGTCTCCGGCGTCTTCCTGGCGATCGCCCGCGTGGTCGGTGAGACCGCGCCGGTGCTGCTGCTCGTCGGTAGCAGTGACCGCCTGAACTACAACATCTTCGACGGCAGCATGTCGTCGTTGCCGCTGTTCATCTTCGACCAGTACCGCAACAACCCGGGTGCGGTCGGGGAGTACCGGGCCTGGGGTGCAGCTCTGACCCTGGTGATCCTGGTGGCCATCGCCAGCGGTCTCGCGGCGCTGATGTCCCGCCTGCTCGCCCCCAAGACCAAGTGATTCTCGGGTAAGGAACAAGGAGAACCGTCATGGCGAAGCGCCTCGACATCAAAGACCTGAACATCTACTACGGCGCCTTCCACGCGGTGAAGGACGTGACCCTCTCGGTTCCGCCGAACTCGGTGACGGCGTTCATCGGACCGTCCGGCTGTGGCAAGTCGACGGTGCTGCGGTCGATCAACCGCATGCACGAGGTCACCCCGGGTGCCCGGGTCGACGGGCACATCACCCTCGACGGTGCCGACATCTACGGTGCCGGTGTCGACCCGGTGGGTGTGCGCAAGACCATCGGCATGGTCTTCCAGCGCCCGAACCCGTTCCCCACCATGTCCATCCGGGACAACGTGGTGGCCGGTCTGAAGCTGCAGGGTATCCGCAGCAAGTCCAAGCTCGACGAGATCGCCGAGTCCTCGCTGCGCGGCGCGAACCTGTGGGACGAGGTCAAGGACCGCCTGAGCAAGCCCGGCGGTGGCCTCTCCGGTGGCCAGCAGCAGCGTCTGTGCATCGCCCGCGCGATCGCGGTCAGCCCGGACGTTCTGCTGATGGACGAGCCCTGCTCGGCGCTCGACCCCATCTCGACCCTCGCGATCGAGGACCTGATCGGCGAGCTCAAGCAGCAGTACACGATCGTGATCGTCACGCACAACATGCAGCAGGCGGCGCGGGTGTCCGATCAGACCGCCTTCTTCAACCTCGAGGCCACCGGCAAGCCCGGCCAGCTGATCGAGATCAACCCCACCGAGAAGATGTTCTCGAACCCGGACGAGAAGGCCACCGAGGACTACATCTCGGGCCGGTTCGGCTGATCCGGTGCTACCGCCGCGGTCCGGCTCCGCCGGGCTGCGGCGGTAGGCTCGAACAATGAGCGAACGGCCGGGGGACGGGGTCCAGACGGGCGGACGGCACTCCACCGTGCTGCCCGGTGACCGCGTGGTCGCCCGGGTCCGCAGCGCGATCCTGGTGGTCGACGCGCCGGCCCTGGACGCCGCCGAGGCGGCGGAACTGGCGGCGGCGATCGACGTCCCCGGTGATCTGGCGCCGGTACTGGCGGCACACACCGGGGTGCCCTTCGCGGTGGTGGAGGTCACCGAGAGTACGGCCCGGGCGATGCTCCGCGGCCTGCCCGAGACCGCACCCGACCAGGCGCTCACCGTCGCGATCTTCACCTCGGCCTCGGCGGCGACGCCGCTGCACGTGCTCACCGCCGAGGCCGGTTTCATCGAGCGGGTGGCGCCGTTGGAGCCGGGTGCGGTGGTCACCGTCACCGTCGGCCCGCCACCGTCACCGGGACCGGTGTGCGGCCCGACCGCCCTGCACCTGCTCCGCGGCGCGGTACCCGGCGCCGGAGCGGTGCTGTGGACCGAGGAGTCGGTGGCGCCGAATCAGGCGGACATCGTCACCGAGACCACCGACGGCGAGACCCTCGCCGAGGTCCGCGCCGAAGCCCGCGTCGTCGACGGTGCCGTCCGGGTGGAGGGCAAGCGCTGCGCCTTCGGGCACCTCAACGCCCCGCACCTGGCGTACTGCGCGCGCTGCGGCGCGCTGGTGGACCGGCGCGCGCCGGTCGAGGTGGGCCCTCGGCCGGCGCTGGCCACCCTGATCGCCGAGGACGGCACGAGCTTCCCGGTCCAGACCGACCTGGTGATCGGGCGGGACCCTGCGGGCTACGTGGCACAGCGCGCGGGACGCTCCTTCGACGGTGCCGGTGGCCTGCTGCCGATCACCCTGCAGGACCGGACCGGAGCACTCTCACGGGTGCACCTGGAGATCCGGGTCGACGGCTGGCAGTTGCTGGCGGTGGACGCCGGATCGGCGAACGGGACCTGGATCCGGCCCCCGTCGGCTGCGGCGCCACTGCGCCTGTTCCCGGGCCGGCCGGTCCCGGTGGCCCCTGGGACCGAGATCCACCTGGGCGGCCGCATCCTGCGCCTACAGGAGTTCGTGCACGGCTAGCCGGGAAACCGCAGGTCAGGCGCGGTCGGTCGTGACGTCCGCGGTGGGATCCGGAGCGCCGGTGGCCTGGAAGATCACCCGGCGGCCGATCTCGACGGCGTGGTCGGCGAAACGCTCGTAGTAGCGGCCCAGCAGGGTCACGTCGACGGCCGCGGCCACACCGTGCTTCCAGTCCCGGTCCATGAGGACGGTGAACAGGTGCCGGTGCAGATCGTCCATCGCATCGTCCTGCTCCTCGATCTCCGCGGCCTGCGTCGGGTCCTGGCTGATCAGGACCTCGCGGGCGGAGGTCGCGAGCTCGACGGCGAGCCGGCCCATCTCGGCGAAGTAGCCGTTGACCTCCTCCGGGAGGGTCTTGTTCGGGAACCGGCGGCGGGTCACCTTGGCGACGTGCAGCGCGAGGGCACCCATCCGGTCGACATCGGCGACGATCTGGAATCCGGAGACCACCACGCGCAGGTCACCGGCGACGGGAGCCTGCAGCGCGAGCAGCGAGAAGGCCTCCTCCTCGGCGCGACGGCTGAGCTGCACGATCGCGTCGTGCTCGCTGATGACCTCCTCGGCGAGGGCGAGATCGGCCTGCAGCAGGGCATTGGTGGCCTTCTCCATGGCCACACCCGACTTGCCACAGATGTCGCCGAGGATGTCATTGAACGCAGCCATCTGCTGCGTGTACGCGGTACGCATATGCCGAGTATATCGACCGATTCTTACGCATCTGCACCACCGGATGAACCTGAGGTGAACGGAACCTAGCCGCCGCTGTTGTCGGATTCGGCGCCCGGCATCGCCGCGGCGTCCGCTTCCCAGGGATCGTCGAGCCAGCCCTCCGGAAGCACCACCTTGCCCGGGGTGCCCTGCCGCCCGCGTGGGCCCTCCGCATCCTTGGGGAAGGGAACCCGCGGGTCCAGGGTGTCGAGCAGGGCGCGCAGATCCGCGAGGGTCTTGACGGTGGCAAGGCGGGTGCGCAGCTCACCGCCGGCGGGGAAACCGCGCAGGTACCAGGCGACGTGCTTGCGGATCTCCCGCATGCCCTTGTCCTCACCGTGGTGCGCCGCCAGCAGCTCACCGTGCCGGTACATGATCTCGCTGACCTCACCGAGATCGGGAGGGACCGGCATCGGGGTGCCGTTCAGCGCGGCGGCGAGCTCGGAAAACAGCCACGGCCGGCCCAGGCAGCCACGGCCCACCACGACGCCGTCGCAGCCGGTGCGCTCCATCATGGTGACCGCGTCCTGCGCGGCGAAGATGTCACCGTTGCCGAGCACCGGCACGGTGTCGCCGAAATGGTGGTGGATGTGCTCCTTGAGCCGGGTGATCTCGTCCCAGTCGGCCTGTCCGGAGTACCGCTGGGCCGCGGTCCGCGCGTGCAGGGCGACGGCGACCGCGCCCTGTTCGGCGGCGATCCGGCCGGCGTCGAGGTGGGTGTGGTGCTCGTCGTCGATGCCGACGCGGAACTTCACCGTCACCGGGATCCGCGCATCCGCTGCGACACCTGCACTGCCGTCGGCGATGCCGCGGACCGCGGCGTCGACGATGGAGGCGAACAGGTTCCGCTTGTAGGGCAGGGCGGAACCGCCGCCGCGGCGGGTGACCTTGGGGACGGGGCAGCCGAAGTTCATGTCCAGGTGATCGGCCAGGCCCTCCTCGGCGATCATCCGGGCCGCCTCGTAGGTCCACTTGGCGTCCACCGTGTACAGCTGCAGGCTGCGCGGGTCCTCGTCGGGCGCGAAGGTGGTCATGTGCATGGTGACCGGGTGGCGCTCGACCAGCGCCCGCGCGGTGACCATCTCGCACACGTACAGTCCGGATGCCGCGTTCCCAGCGCCGGTGCGCGCCCGTTCCAGCTCGCGGCACAGACTGCGGAAGGCGACGTTCGTGACACCCGCCATCGGTGCCAGCACGACGGGCGATTCCAGCTCGAAGCGCCCGATGTGCAACGTGGGTGCGGCCGTCGTGGCGGTCATGTGAGATCTCCGGTCAGAGCAGAACCCGCCGTGCGACCAGGCGCGCGGCGGGTTCCGGGGTCGAATCGCGGTCAGACGGCCAGGCCGGCCTTCTCGCGCTTGGCGGCCTCGCGGGCCAGGGAACGGTCGCGCATCTCCTCGAACTTGACCGCGGCGGCCTCGAGCTCGTCGAGGAAGGCGGCGAGTTCCTCGCGGGTCTTCTCGCCCTCGGGGCCGAAGTCCTCACGCTCGAAGATCTTCCACTTGCGCAGCACCGGCATGACCACCTCGTCCTTGTGCTGGCGCAGGTCGTAGATGCCGTGCTTGGCCATCAGCACACCGTTGCGGCGGAAGTCGGGCATACCGGCGCCCGGCATCTCGAAGTGCTTGATGGTGTCGGTGATCGACCGGATGGCCTGGTCCGGGACCAGATCCAGGCCGGCGCCGGAGATGTTGCGGTAGAAGATCATGTGCAGGTTCTCGTCCGCCGCGACGCGCTGCAGCAGCTTGTCGGCGATCGGGTCCTGACAGACCTTGCCGGTGTTGCGGTGGCTCACCCGGGTGGCCAGCTCCTGGAAGGTCACGTAGGCGACCGAGTGGAGCATGGTCATTTTCTCTTCGGTGTGCTGAGCCACCTTGCCCTGCGGATCCCAGCCGCTGGTCATGTGGGTCATGCGGGCCTGCTCCAGCTTGACCGGGTCCACACCGCGGGTGACCACGAGGTAGTCGCGCATGACGATGCTGTGCCGGTTCTCCTCGGCGGTCCAGCGACCCACCCAGTGACCCCAGGCGTCGTCCATCGAGAAGTTCGCGGCGATCTCCCGGTGGTAGGTGGGGAGGTTGTCCTCGGTGAGCAGGTTGGTGATCATCGCCGCCTTGGCGACGTCATCGAGCTGGCTCTCCTCGGGGGCGTAGTCGTGACCGCCGAGCGCGGAGAAGTTCTGGCCGTCCGCCCACGGGATGTAGTCGTGCGGACTCCAATCCTTCGTCATCGCGAGGTGGCGGTTGACGTTGTCCTCAGCAACGCCAGAGAGCTCTTGAAGGAGCTCGAGCTGGGTGAGTTGACGGGTCGACATCATTCCTCTTCCGACGTTTGGATTTGTTCCAGATTATCCTTGAAGTCTACGCACTCGGACCCCACTACTCAATGTGAGCGCGCCAAGAGTGACGATATCCGCCCGGCCTCCCGGTTTCCGGCCGTCGCTGTTACAGGTTCGCACGACCGCGCGTGCCTGTCATGTCAGACGGCCAGGCCGGCCTTCTCCCGCTTGGCGGCCTCGCGGGCCAGGGAACGGTCGCGCATCTCCTCGAACTTGACCGCGGCGGCCTCGAGTTCGTCGAGGAAGGCGGCGAGTTCCTCGCGGGTCTTCTCACCCTCGGGGCCGAAGTCCTCACGCTCGAAGACGTTCCATTTGCGCAGCACCGGCATGACCACCTCGTCCTTGTGCTGGCGCAGGTCGTAGATGCCGTGCTTGGCCATCAGCACACCGTTGCGGCGGAAGTCTGGCATACCCACGCCGGGCATCTGGAAACCGGTCACGATGTCGGTGACCGCGCGCAGCACCTGGTCCGGAGCCAGATCCAGGGCCGCGCCGCAGATGTTGCGGTAGAAGATCATGTGCAGGTTCTCGTCCGCCGCGATCCGCTGCAGCAGCTTGTCGGCGACCGGATCGTTGCAGGCCTTGCCGGTGTTGCGGTGGCTGACCCGGGTGGCGAGCTCCTGGAAGGTGACGTACGAGACCAGGTGCAGGATGCTGCGCTGCCCGGTCTCGGCACCGGTGTGGTTCTCCGAGGTGGCGCCGTGACCCATGTGGGTCATCCGGAACTCCTCCAGTTTCACCGGGTCCACGGCGCGGGTGACCAGCAGGTAGTCGCGCATCGCGATGCTGTGCCGGTTCTCCTCGGCGGTCCAGCGACCCACCCAGTGGCCCCAGGCGTGATCCATCGAGAAGTTGTCCGAGATCTCCCGGTGGTAGCTCGGCAGGTTGTCCTCGGTGAGCAGGTTGGTGATCATCGCGGCGCGGGCGACGTCCGAGAGCTGCGACTGCGACGGATCCCAGTCCTGGCCGCCGAGCGCGGCGTAGTTGCGGCCGTCGTCCCACGGGACGTAGTCGTGCGGATTCCAGTCGCGGGTCATCGCGAGGTGCCGGTTGACGTTCTGCTCGGCAACGCCCGAGAGCTCGTGCAGGAGCTCGATCTGGGTGAGTTTGCGCCGCATGATCCTTCTTTCGCCGCCGACCACGGTGATGCCATCGCTGCGCCCCGTCCTCGGCGGTGACGGGGTGTGCGCCCGGAGCAGGTCTCGCCCGGAACTTTCCCGACGTTACGGACCATCAGGACCGCAAGACACCCTCCGACCGGCGGTTTTCGGCGTCCGCCCAGGATGCGATCGAAAATGGGGACATCTGTCTGGGGACATCGGTCACAGGATCCAGCCGTGTTCACGGGCGCGTACCGCGGCCTCGTACCGGTTCGAGACCCCCAGCTTCGCCATCGCCGACGACAGGTAGTTGCGGGTGGTGCCCGGACTGAGGTGCGCCCGCTTGGCGATCTCCTCGATCGAGGCACCGTCGACCGCGAACTCCAGGACGTCGGCCTCCCGGGCGGTGAGCGGTGAATCACCGGCACTGATCGCCTCCGCCGCCAGTTCCGGGTCGACGTACCGCCCGCCGGCGTCGACGGTGCGGATCACCTGCGCCAGGGTGGCGGCGGGCACCGTCTTGGGCAGGAAGCCGCGGACGCCGGTGGCCAGCGCGCGTTTGAGGTAGCCGGGCCGGCCGTGGCTGGTGACGATCATCGTCGCCGCGCCGGGGGTGCGTTCGAGCAGATGCGCTGCGGTGTCGATGCCGTCCGGGCCGGGCATCTGCAGGTCGATCACGGCGACCGCGGGCGGGCGACCCTCGGCGATCCGCCGGTCCCACAGCGCGATCAGCTCGGTGCCGGAGGCGGCCTCGGCGGCGACGGTGATGTCCGGTTCCAGCTCCAGCAGTGCGGCCACCGCGGTGCGGATCAGGTGCTCGTCGTCGGCGATCACCACCTCGATGACAGGGGGCGGAGGAATCGCATCACCACTGGTCATCGGGCATCCTCCCAGGTCGCGGACAGGGTGAACTCGGACCCGTCACGGGCCGTGGCGAGTGCGGCGCCCGGGGCGCCCGGGGCACACAGCCGCCCGCGCAGGCCCTCGATCCCCGAGCCGGCCCCCGACGCCGGGCCGTCCCGGAGGGGGACACCGTCGTTGCGCAGAACCAGGCCGGTGCCGCTGAGGGTGAGCACGGCCTGGGAGGCGGAGGAGTGTTTGACGATGTTCGTGGTGCCCTCGCGGACCACCCACGCGGCGGCCTCGTGCAACGCGGCCGGAACGTCCGTGGGTTCGCCGATCACCCGCAGCTCGCACCCGGCGGCCGCGAGCAGCGACCGGGCACCGGCCACCTCGGTGGTCAGATCGATCCCGCGGTAGCCGCGGACCAGTGCGCGGGCGTCCTCCATGGAGCTGACCGCCAGCGCGTGCACCTCGTCCATCTCGGCGGCGGCGCGGTCGGCGGCTCCGGACCTGGTCAGGGTGGCGGCCAGTTCGCTCTTGACCGCGATCGCGGAGAACGCACGGCCCACCACGTCGTGCAGGTCACGGGAGAACCGCAGGCGCTCCTGGGCCACCTCGAGTTCGGCGGCGGCGCGTTTGCCGTCCTCCAGTTCGGCGAGCACCCGCATACCCCAGGCGGTGCTGCGGGTGGTCCACAGCAAGAACGTGCCCAGCGCGATGAGGACGATCAGCACCCGCGGTGCGAAGCCGCCGTGGGTCGCCGCGCTGGTGGCGATCGCGCCGGCGATCAGGATGATCCAGCGGCCGGGGAGGAACGGGATCACCCCGACCGAGGCCATCAGGAACGTGGTGGAGGCGGCGACCGCCGCGTCCTGTCCGGTCTCGGGATCGGCGACCTGCGCCACGATCACCGAGGTCAGCCAGACGGTGACGGCGCCGGCCACGGCGAACCGCCACGCCAGACGGCGCTGCGCGGCCGAGGCCAGGAGGGCGAGATCGGGTTGCGCCTCGATCCCCGCGATCGCCGCCAGGCCGGCGACGATCACTCCGATGGTGGGCCAGGTCCGGGCTCCGCCGATGAACACCATCACGACCACGAAGATCAGCACGCTCTGCAGGATCAGCCGGGTGTAGAGACGGTACTTGTCGGGGCCGGACATCGTCCGCCACCCGCGGGCGGCCCGCTGGACGGGCGCGGGGATCACCCGCGATCGTCCCAGCGGAACCACCGCTTGGCGAGGATGAGCGCGATCACCGTCCATACCGCCAGTGTGGCAAGCGGACGGCCCACCTCGGTGAAGGTGGCGGCGAAGTCGAGCGGCGCGGCGTCGTCGGGGGAGGTGGGGGCCAGCCCCGCCTGCCCGAGCCGGATGAGATCGGAGACCGCCGCGAAAGGGGTCAGATCGGCCAGCGTTCCGAGACGATCGGGCATGAGCTGGCGCAGGTTCGCCATACCCGCCATGGACAGCACCATCACCGGCATCGAGGTGATCTGCGCCGCTTCGGCGTTCTTGGTCATGGCACTGGTGGCCAGCGCCAGCAGCGTGAAGATCGCCAGGCCCGCGAGGAGGGCCGCGACCATCAGCAGGGGATTGACCGGCAGCGGGCCGCCCGAGCCGTAGATCACCGCGCACACCACCACCGCGCCGATCAGGGTCAACATCACACCGGGCACCGCGGGTGCGGCGAGGATCTGCAGATCCGACGACTCCCCGGTGCGCAGGCGCTTGAGCACCCCCTCGGAGCGCCGGGTGGTGACCATCGACAGGACCGAGTAGTACTGCACCATCAGCAGCGCCATCAGGGCGAACGTCTCCAGTGTGATCGCCACGCCCAGCGGTTTCGGGGCACCGTCGCCACGGGCGACGAAGAACAGCAGCATCGGCATCCCGATCGGGAAGACGGTGCCCATGAACAGCAGCGTCTTGTTGCGCCGGAACTGCAGGTACTCGGCGCGGGCCAGGGCCCGAAGGCGGCGGCGCCCGTATCCGGCGACGGGTGCCGGTGCGGTGTCGGGGGCCGGGGTGGCCATCGCGGGCTCCGGGGTATGCGTGGCCTTCGCGGTCTTCGGGGTCACTGTGCTGCTCCGATCGGCTCGGGGGAATCGGAATGGGCCTCGTCCGCGACGGACAGGAAGACCGATTCCAGGGAGGGGTGCTCGGCGGAGAGTCCGGAGAGCGCGAGTCCGCGTCCGGCGGCCCAGTCGAGCAGGGCGTGCAGGTCCGCCTGCAGACGGTGCGTGCGCAGCACCACCCGCCCGTCGGTGCCGGTGTCCCACGGTGAGGAGAGCTGCGGCAGCGGGACGGCCGGATCGTCGAGCGCGATCTGCGCGGGATGGCCCTCGACGATCTCGCGCAGTGTGCCGAGCCGGGCGACGGTGCCGCGGTGCATGATCGCGATCCGGTCGGCGAGGGCCTCGGCCTCGTCGAGGTAGTGCGTGGTGAGCACCATCGTCACGCCCTCGCGTTTGAGGTCGGCGAGCAGGCGCCAGGTGGCGCGCCGGCTCTCCGGGTCCAGGCCGGTGGTGGGCTCGTCCAGGAACAGCAGTCGCGGCTGCCCGATCAGGGCACAGGCCAGGTCGACACGGCGCTGCTCACCGCCGGAGAGGGCCCGCACCCGCACATCCGCCCGGTCGGTCAGCCGCACTCGGTCCAGTACGGCATCGGTGGTGGTGGGGTTCGTGCAGGTGCCCCGCCACATGTCCAGGGTCTCGCGGACGGTGAGCTCGGCCGGCAGTCCGCCGGACTGCAGCATGATCCCGCACAGCGGCCGCACCCGGCGGCGCTGTGTGCGCGGGTCCAGACCGAAGACGGCGAGCTCGCCGCCGCTGGGCTCGGCGAGCCCTTCGAGCAGGTCCAGGGTGGACGTCTTACCGGCGCCGTTGGTGCCCAGTAGGGCGAAGACCTCGCCGGCCTCGACCCGCAGGTCGATCCCGCGGACCGCTTCGAAGGCGCCCGCCCCCGATCCGTAGCTGCGACGCAGGCCGGTGGCCTCGATCACCGGGCCGGTCATCGCCGGCTCCACCTGCGCCGGCCGAGCACCAGTCGGACGACCAGTTGCAGGGCGATCGCGGCGATGACGATCGCCACCAGGACCGGTGGCGGCTGCAGCAGGAACATCGCCAGCGCCACGATGACGACGGTCGCGATCTGGACCGCGCGCTCGCGGGCGGCGGTGGGTGCCGGACCGAACCGCAGGGAGTCGACCAGGAAGTCGTGCAGTCCGCCCTTCGACGGTGCCGGAGATCGCTGTGGTGGATGGCCGGAGTGCAGGTCGTTGACGTTCATGCTTCGAGCTTCGCGTGGCTTCCGGCCCGGCTGTAGTGCCCGCTGTCAGCTCTTGCGGAGCGGTTGTCATCAGCGGCCGGTGACATTTGTCATACCCGTGATACCCGTGACATCACGAACTCGTTACCGGATTTTTGCCGAATTTTCGTGCGCCGGACGCGCGAGTGCAGCACGCTACGGCAGTGACCGCCGCGACCGAACGGGTGGAGCCTTCACCCAAGACGGGGCTGGCCGCCAATCTGGTACCCAAGGACAATCTGCTGTTCCTGCTGTTCGTGGTGCCGAACCTGGTGTTGCTGGCCGTCTTCACCTACCGTCCACTGCTCGACAACGTGTGGCTGAGCCTCAACGACTGGTCGTTGGCCAGTTCGGAGCCGGCGAAGTGGATCGGGCTGGACAACTACCGCGAGTTCTTCTCCAAGGCGGAGAGCTGGCAGGTGGTCACCGTGACCCTGATCTTCACGATCAGCGCGGTGATCCTCTCCATGGTCCTGGGGCTGGCGCTGGCAATGTTGCTCGATCAGAACCTCAAGGGCCGCAACCTGGTCCGGTCGGCGGTGTTCGCGCCCTTCGTGATCTCCGGTGCCGCGATCGGCGCCGCCTTCTACTTCGTGTTCAACCCGCAGTTCGGTGCCGCCGCCTCGATCCTCGGTTGGTTCGGGATCGAGAGCCCGGACTTCTACCAGCAGCCGGGCTGGGCGCTGTTCCTGGTGACCTTCACCTACATCTGGAAGAACCTGGGCTACACCTTCGTGATCTACCTCGCCGCGCTGCAGGGCCTGAACAAGGATCTCGACGAGGCCGCCGCGATCGACGGGACGCCCGCCTGGCGCAAGTTCTGGCGGGTGACGCTGCCGCAGTTGCGGCCGGCGACCTACTTCCTGTCGATCACCGTGCTGCTCAACAGCCTCCAGGTCTTCGACATCCTCAACATCATGTTCCCCGACGGTGGCCCGCAGGGCGGCACCACCACTCTGGTCTTCGACATCTACTGGCAGACCTTCCGCAATCAGCGCGCCGGTTACGGAGCCACGATCGCCACCATCATGTTCCTGGTACTGCTGATCGTGACCGTGGTGCAGGTGCGGATGATGGACCGGGGGGACGACAAGTGAGCGCAGCGCATTCCGGCAGCGGTATGAGGATCCTCGGCTACCTCGGCATGGTGGCGACGGTGCTGCTGGTGGCGGTACCGGTGTACTTCATCTTCATCACCTCGTTCAAGGACCGGCCGGACATCTTCATCTCGCCGGCCACCTGGTGGCCGCCGAGCTGGTACCCGGACAACTACAGCTATGTGACGCAGGAGATCCCGTACTGGCGGTACCTGCGGAACTCGGCGATCATCACCCTGGTCACCGGATCGATCAAGTTCGTCCTGGGTGTGAGCACCGCGTACGCACTGGTCTTCCTGCGCTTCCCGCTGAAGAGGTTGCTGTTCCTGGTGGTCATCTCGGCGCTGATGGTGCCCAACCAGATCACCGTCATCTCGAATTACGCGTTGATGGCCGACTACCGGAACACCTTCTTCGGCATCATCGTTCCGCTCGCGGGCGTGGCCTTCGGCACCTTCCTGATGCGCAACCACTTCCTCTCGCTGCCCAAGGAGATCGTGGAGGCGGCCCGGATGGACGGCGCCGGTCACCTGCGGCTGCTGTTCCGGGTGATCCTGCCGATCTCCATCCCCACCATGGTGGCCTTCGCGGTGATCACGCTGGTCAACGAATGGAACGAGTACCTGTGGCCGTTCCTGATGTCCGACAACGCGGCCGTCGCCCCGCTGCCGGTGGGCCTGACCCTGCTGCAGAACACCGAGCAGGGCGTGAACTGGGGGCCGGTCATGGCGGCCACCCTGCTCACCGCGCTGCCGATGCTCATCGTCTTCCTGATCCTGCAGCGGCAGATGATCAAGGGCCTCACCTCCGGCGCAGTCAAGGGCTGACCGGGACCGCAACTCATCACACCGTCGTTCTGAACACTGAAACTCGAAATCCCAAGGGAGAAAACAATGGCCGACTTCACTAGACGCGGATTCCTCGCGACCGGACTCGCCGCCACCGCGGCGCTGGCGGCCGCCTGCTCGGGCTCCGGCAGCTCGGGCAGCGGCTCGTCGAACTCCGCAGGTGGGGGTGGCGGCGACATCACGCTGCGGTTCCTGTCCAACCACCCGGGTAGCTCCAAGGCGATCGAGCAGGAGCTGATCGACGCCTTCCAGAAGGCCAACTCCGGCATCAAGGTCGAACTGCTCGACGGCGGTAAGGACTACGAGGAGGTGGCGCAGAAGTTCCAGACCGCGCTCTCCGGTGGCGCCAAGCCCGACATCATCGTGGTCTCCGACGTCACCTGGTTCAACTTCGCGCTGAACAAGCAGATCGCCCCGCTCGACGACCTGTTCTCCGGTGCCGGACTCAAGCCCGCCGACTACGTCGATTCGCTGCTCGCCGACACCAAGTTCGACGGCAAGCACTACGCCGTGCCGTACGCCCGGTCGACGCCGCTGTTCTACTACAACAAGGACGTGTGGAAGAAGGCCGGACTCGAGGACCGCGGCCCCAAGGACTGGGACGAGTTCGTCACCTGGGCCCCGAAGATCCAGGAGGCGATCGGCGGCGATAAGAAGGCGATCGTGCTCGCCGACTCGGCGAACTACATCGACTGGGTCTTCGAGGGCTGGAACTGGTCCAAGGGTGGCGCCTACTCCGACGGCTGGGACCTGAAGTTCACCACGCCGGAGTCGATCGGGGCGGCGAACCAGCTCAAGGAGGTCATCGGCAAGTGGGGCCGGCTGACCAGCAAGCCGGAGAACGACTTCGGTGCGGGCCTGGCGGCGGTCACGCTGCAGTCCACCGGTTCGCTCAAGACCATCAGCACCACCGCGAAGTTCGAGCTGGGCACCGCCTTCCTGCCCGGCCCCCAGGGCAAGTCCTGCCCCACCGGCGGTGCCGGTGTGGCGGTGGCCGCCGACATCTCCGAGGATCGCAAGAAGGCCGCGGTGAAGTTCATCGAGTTCCTCACCAACACCGCGAACACCTCGAAGTTCTCCCAGGGCACCGGGTACATGCCGGTCCGTAAGGGCGCTGCCGAGGACCCGTCGATGAAGGCCTTCATCGAGAAGAACCCGAACTTCGGCACCGCGGTCAAGCAGCTGCCGCACACCCGGGTCCAGGACAACGCCCGCGTCTTCGTGCCCGGCGGTGGCCGTGACATCGGCCAGGCGTTGCAGCAGATCGCGACCGGTGGTGACGCCGCAGCCGTGCTCGGGGCACTGCAGAAGACGATCCAGGGCAAGATCGACTCGCAGATCAAGCCGAAGCTGCCGAAGTAGCACCCGCGGTATCGGTTTCGTAGGAACCACGAGTCAGGGAAGACGGGAAGATCATGGCAACGGTGCGTTTCGACGGTGCGTCGGTGCAGTACCCGGGGACGGACCGTCCCTCGGTGTCGGCACTCGATCTGGACATCGCCGACGGTGAGTTCGTGGTTCTGGTGGGGCCTTCCGGTTGCGGGAAGTCCACCAGCCTGCGGGCCCTCGCGGGGCTGGAGGCGGTGACCGACGGCCGCATCCTGATCGACGGCGTCGACGTGACCTCGGTCTCGCCGAAGAAGCGTGACGTTGCCATGGTCTTCCAGAACTACGCGCTGTACCCGAACATGACGGTGGCGCAGAACATGGGCTTCGCGCTGCGCAATGCCGGTGTGTCCAAGGACGACACGGCCAAGCAGGTGGCGGAGGCGGCCGCCATGCTGGAGCTCGAACCGCTGCTCGACCGCAAGCCCGCGCGGCTGTCCGGCGGGCAGCGGCAGCGGGTGGCGATGGGGCGGGCCATCGT
Organism: Tsukamurella serpentis; assembly: GCF_054780975.1. Lineage (NCBI taxonomy): Bacteria > Bacillati > Actinomycetota > Actinomycetes > Mycobacteriales > Tsukamurellaceae > Tsukamurella > Tsukamurella serpentis. The sequence goes on along the minus strand of NZ_BAAGVH010000002.1, from coordinate 760,084 downwards.
CCGCCATCCCAAGGTCTTCGCGATGGACGAGCCGCTGTCGAACCTCGATGCGCGACTGCGGGTCTCGACCCGATCGCAGATCTCCGCCCTGCAGCGCAGGCTCGGGGTGACCACGCTGTACGTCACCCACGATCAGGTCGAGGCGATGACCATGGGTGATCGGGTGGCGGTGCTCAAAGACGGTCTGCTGCAGCAGGTCGCGGCACCGCGTGAGCTCTACGACGATCCGGTGAACACCTTCGTGGCGGGCTTCCTCGGATCACCCGGGATGAACCTGCTGACGGTGCGCCGCACCGACGCCGGTGCGCAGCTCGCCGGTGCGGTGGTGCCGGTGCCGCGCACCGTCGAGACCGGGGAGACGGTCACCGTCGGCCTGCGCCCCGAGGCGTTGGACGTGGCCCCGCCGCAGACGCCGGGCGCCGTGGCGGGCACCGTGGTCCTGGTGGAGGAGCTCGGCGCGGAGGCGCTGGTGTACCTGACCGTGGACGGGCAGGACAAGCCCGTCGTGGCGCGGGTGGACCGGGCGACCGAGCTACGAGCCGGCGAGGAGGCCGGCCTGGTCCCGGCGGCGTCGCAGGCGCTGTTCTTCCACGCGGAGTCGGGAGACCGGCTGCGCTGAGCGGCCACCGCGCAGGAACCAGCGCCGCTGCGCGGTGCGCCGGTGCAGCTCCAGCATGGTCTGCACCGCACGGTCCCAGGTGTACTGCTCGGCGCAGGCGCGGGCCGCGGCGGCGTAGTCACCGTGGGCCAGCACCGCGCGTACCGCGGTCGCGAACGCGGAACCGGTATCGGCCGCGGGGAGACCGCAATCGGCGCGGGTGACCTCGGCGAGGGCGCTGTTGCGGGAGACCACGATCGGGGTGCCCGAGGCCAGCGCCTCCATCGCGCTCAGTCCGAAGGTCTCGTGCGGCCCGGGGCAGATCGCGACGTCGGCGCAGGCCAGGAGATCGGCGAGCGCGCCGCGGTCGGTGACGTGCCCGGTGAAGGTGACCGGCAGGCCGGCGGCCTGCCGCTTGAGCTCGTCGGACATGGCGCCGCCGCCGGCGACCACCAGGTGAGCCCGGACGCCGTCGGCCAGGAGCGCCCGCAGGACCTCGATCCCGCGGGCCGGGTGCTTCTCCATCGACAGCCGGCAGGACTGGACCAGCAGAACGTCTGCGCCGCGTGCCCAGCGGCTGCGCGCGGCGTCGGTGGCGCGCGCCGGGCGGAAGGTGTCGAGATCGACGCCGAGCGGCACCGTCGCCACGTTCGGTGCCTGGACCCGGGCGAACTCCTCGCCGGCGAAGGCCGTGGTGCAGACGACGGTGTCGTAACTGCGGGCGGTGCCCAGGTTCGCCACGTCCGAGGCCCAGGTGGCGACGGCGGGTGGTGCGCCCAACTCGATCATCCGGTCCAGACGTTCATGGCTGATCATGATCGAACCGATGCCGTGCGCTCGGGCCCACGGCCCCATACCGCGCAGGGTCAGTCGGTCCGAGACCTCCAGGCTGTCGGCGGCGAGTTGGGGGAGCAGGCGCCGGATGAGGAAGGGGCTCACCGCCCGGTAGCCCTCGACGCGGAAGAAGCGGCGCCCCGGGACGGTGATCCGGCGGACCCCGGAGGAGAGCACCTCGTCGGCGTGCTCGCGACCGGCGACCACCAGGGTGGCGGAGTGTCCGTGTGCCACGTAGCCCGCGCCCAGCTGATCGACGGCGGTGCGCAGACCGCCGGAGCGGGGCCCGTAGAAGTTCGCGAGCTGGACGATGTGCATGGACTGCATCCCGTCAGGCTGCCTGCGGGGGAGGTCGCGACGGTGAACAGGCGGAGTCGGTTGGGCGAACTGTGTGTACTCGTCGGTGCCGAGGAGCACAATCGTCAGGTATGACCGTTCGCCTGAACCCGTACATCAGCTTCGCCGACAACGCCCGTGAAGCGCTCGAGTTCTACCGTGAGGTCTTCGGCGGTGAGCTGGAGATCTCCACCTTCGAGGGCATGCCCGAGCACATGCTCACCGACCCGGCCGATGTCACCAAGGTGATGCACGGCTTCCTCTCCACCCCCGACGGGCTCTCCCTGATGGCCGCCGACACCCCCGCCGGGATGCCGCGCACCGTCGGTGACGACGTCTCCATCTCGCTCTCCGGTGACGATCTCGACAAGCTCACCGGCTGGTGGGAGAAGCTCTCCGGTAGCGGCACCGTGACGGTGCCGTTCGCCAAGGCGCCCTGGGGTGACACCTTCGGCATGTGCGTCGACGGCTTCGGCGTGCACTGGATGGTCAACGCCACGGCGCCGTAGTGGTTGGCGGGGTTGGCCGCTGCTAGGATTTCCGCGGCGCCCCCCTAGCTCAATTGGCAGAGCATCGGACTTTTAATCCGCTGGTTGTGGGTTCGAGTCCCACGGGGGGTACAAAACCTTCCTGATGCGCCGGTGAACTGTCGACCCGCGCGTTCCCGCGATCACTTCCGACTCCTCATGTCGTTGCAACGTTATGAACTGTCAGAACTGATCGCGGAAACCGGTGGTGAGCGTCCGGTGCCGACAGCGTCGCGCACTGGTCCCGGTTTCCGGGGTCTGACCAGGCGATTTGGGAGTTCGGGGGGATGTGCCATAAGCTATCCCAGCTCCCAACGGAACACGGAAGCGGTGCGGAGAGCGGCTTCGAGTCGCCCGAAGCGAGCCCCCTTCGTTTAGTGGCCTAGGACGCCGCCCTTTCAAGGCGGTAGCGCGGGTTCGAATCCCGTAGGGGGTACGTCGTAAGACGACAATTTTATATGGCCCTGTGGCGCAGTTGGTTAGCGCGCCGCCCTGTCACGGCGGAGGTCGCGGGTTCGAGTCCCGTCAGGGTCGCCATCCGAGTTGTCTCAACTCGGCGGTGACGGCAGCGCCGGCACCGGTCGGCCAGGTAGCTCAGTTGGTACGAGCGTCCGCCTGAAAAGCGGAAGGTCGCCGGTTCGATCCCGGCCCTGGCCACCAGAAACCCCCAGTCCGCTGGGGGTTTTCTTGTCTTCGCATCAGGTGCGGTCCGGCCTGTGGTCCGGCTGGGGCCCGCAGGTAGGACCCGAGACGAGCAGGCCGGTGTCGTGGTCCGCGACGCTGCGACGCGAGTGCGGGGATGCACCGGGGCGTGGGTAGGATTCCCTCCATGAAACCCTGGCTCATTCGCGGCGTGATCCTCGCAGTCGTGCAGGTCATCGTGCGCTGCGCACTGGCCTGGGGCATCGTCGCCCACCCGATGTCCGGCACCGCGCAGCGGTTCGGCGCCGTCGCCGTCGTGGTGGCGGTAGCGGCCTTCTTCGGCGGCTTCGACGGGCTGACAGACGCTCGTCGCTACCCCGTCGCCGACCAGGGGATCGACCTGGTGGGCCGCTGGTTCAAGGCGGCCGTGTTCGCCGGAGTGCTCTCCGGCGCGATCTGCTGGGCACTGGGCACCTGGGCGCTCCCCGGCATCGGACAGAGCTCACTGCCCTTCGAGCTGGTGATCGGAGCCTGCTTCAGCACCCTGCTGGTGATCGTCCCCGCAGCCGCGGGCACCGTGGTGGGGCGTCGGATCGGAGCCAAGCGCGCCGCTACAGCGGCGTGATCGAGGAGATCTTCCAGACACCGTCGAAACGGTCCAGGACGAACTTCATCGGTGACTGCGAGGTGGCCACCGGCACGCCCTGCGCCGTCGCCTGCTGAGTGATGTTGAGCAGCACCTCGGCGTGATCGGCACGGGCCAGCGACACCCCGGCGGTGAGGTCGGCATCGTCGACCTTGACCTTGACGTCCTTGAGTGCGCCCGCGGCCTGCGTGATCGCGGTACCGAGCTTCTTCGCCTCGTCCACCATGCCGGGGGTGAGTACGTCGCCGAGCTTGCGCTCCCACGGCCCCAGATCGTTCATGTCGATCGTGTAGATCTGCTTCGCGGCCTGCCGGGCGACGGAGGTCACCTGGGAGGTCAGCTCGGTATCGACATAGGCCCGGTTGTCCACCGGGCCGACCACGAAGCGCAGCACGCCGCCCACGATCGCCAGTATCGCCAGCAGCGCCGCAGCCGCCAGGATCCCGATCCGCAGCCGGTCACCCCGGCCCGACGGTGCCTCTGCGCGGGCGTCCCCCTCAGCGCCCTCAGCGCCCTCAGCGGGCTCGGCGGCCTCCCGGGCACTTCCCGGGGACTCCGGCAGGTCGGTCTTCTCCGAGCGGTCCGCATCACCGGACGCCGGACGGCGCAGGGAGGTGCCGCGCGCCACGGGTCGCCGCTTGACGGTCTTGTCCTCGTCGGTGTTCTCGGGTTTCGCCTCGTCGGTCACGGCGTGCCTCCCTCAGTCGGTGCCGGTGCCGGTGCCGGTGCCGGTGCCGGTGCCGGTGCCGGAGCCGGTGCCGGAGCCGGTGCGGGCTCGGGGGCCGGCCCGGCGGTGGGCGCGGGAGCGGAGCCCGGCTGCGCCGGATCGGCGGATCCCACCTTGCCGCCCTCCTGCAGCGGGGTCATCGCCGACGCCTTCCACCGGCCGTCCACCTCGGACATCGTCATCAGGTAGGTCCAGCGGTAGGCGTCCTTGTTCTCCTTGCCGCCGATGAAGAACTTCTGAACCATGTAGACCAGCACCTTCACGGTGCCGGCGGAGGTATCGACCTCGGTGGGGGAACTGGCCACCACGATCGGCTCGGTGCGGAACCCGGCTTCGCTGCGCTCCTTCATCCGATCCTCGGTGAAAGCGCGATCCTGATCGTCCCACTGCTTGCGCAGGTCGCCGGTCATCGCGGAACCGATCCGGTTCAGTGTGCCCTCGATGTTCGCGGTGTCGAAGGTCTGGACATCCACGATCGCCTGCCGGGCACCGTCGACCGCGGCGTCCCGGGAGGCGGCACGCGAACGCTCCGAATACTGATTCCAGCACAGCACGCCGACCACGATCGCGGCGATCAGGGCCACCGCGAGGGCGATCAGTGGCAGTGCCAACCGCGACGTCGATCTCGAACGGATACTCACTTCGGGTGACCTCCCAGGATGGTCGCCGCAGCCTTGGCCACCGGCCCCAGGTCCAGCCGGTCCGGCGCCCCGACCTTGGGCTTGGAGTCCCACGGCTGGGACACCCGCGGGTCCGCGTACCGGGCGCGGTCGGCGCTGCGCACCCCGGTCGGGTTGCCCTGCGGAACGTCACAGCCGACCTCGGTGTTGAACGGGAACGGATCACGGGTGACGTCGAAATCCGGTTTCTGCTTCTTGATCTCGTCGATCATCTTCTGCGTCGACTCGTAGCCGACGGTGCACGCCGGCGGGTTGTTCACTTCGAGGACCACACCGTAGTGCAGCAGGCCGTCGCCCGGCGAGGTGGCGAACGCCCCGGCCGCGATCATCGGGAACAGGATCAGGATCTGCTTGAGATTCGGCGCTACCGGATCCACTGCGGTCAGTTGCGCCGCCAGATCGTGCACCACCTTCGTCACATCGCCGCCGGCCTGTTGGACCAGAGCACTGAGCTGCGTCGACGAGAGGTTGCCGGTCTGCAGCAGGCGCCGCACATCGGCGTCGCTGCCGGCCAGCGTGGCGGTCACCACCTTGAGGCTGTCCGCCCACTGCCGGATCGCCGAGGACTGCTGCGCCTGTGTCGCCAGCGCGGTACGACCGTTGCTGATCAGCGACACCGTCGGGTCCAGGGTCTCAGTGCCGGTCTGCGCCAGCCGCGACAGCGACTCGATCAGTGCCCGCAGGTTCTGGCCGTTCCCGCCGAGCGCCACCGACAGTTCGGTGACCACGGTCTTGAGCTTCGCCGGGTCCACCGATTCACTGAGCACCGTGACGTGCTTGAGGAAGTCCTCGATCGGTTCCTGCGTGCGCGCATCTCGGATCGTGGAACCGTCCCTGAGGACCTGGTTCGACGGTGCCCCGCCCTCGGGGAGCTTCCTGGGCACCAGGTCCATGTACTGCTCACCGATCGACGAGCGCTCCGCGACGACGGCCTGTACGTCGTCCGGCACCGTCGGGCGGCTGGAGTCCATCTGCAGATCGACCTGCACCCCTTCAGGCACCAGGCGCAGTTGCCCGACCCGCCCGACCGGGGTGCCCCGATAGGTGACCTCGGCATTGGTGAAGATGCCGCCGGAGTCCTTGAGCATCACCTTCACGGTGTACACACCGAATCCGAGCATCTTGTCGATCCGGGCGTACTGCGCACCGACGAAGGCGATGCCCACCACGGCCAGCACCGCGAAGGCGAGCAACTGGCGGCGTTGCAGAGTGGGGATCATCGGGAACCTCCCTGTGCCGGCGCCGGTGCCGACGTGCGCGCTGAAGCCGGAGCTGAAGCAGGCGCCGACGCCGGAGCTGAAGCCCGCGCCGACGGCGGTGCAGAAGCCGCCGCCGAGGTGGGGGAGCCCGCCGGCCGGCCCGCACCGGGCCCGTACTTCGGGGCCACCGGGACCTTCGGGCCGGCGCCCGCGCCGAGCGCCTCCAATTGGTTGATCAGGCGGGTGTCCAGGGAGATGAACAGGTTCATCGAATCGCCCTTGATCGCGTCGACACCGGCGTCCGGGAACGGGAAAGTGGCGACGAACGGCAGCGCGGTGACGATGTCGTCCGCCGCGCCGGCCAGCGCCCGCAACGTCGGACGCAGCGCCAGCAGGTTCTCGATCAGTTCCCGCTGCGACTTCGACAGCACCTCGGTACCGACCTTGCCGAGCCGGTCGAGCTGGCGGACCATCTCGATGATCTGCGGCCGCTGCTCATTGAGGATCGCGGTGCCCCGGGGCAACTCCGCCAGGATCCGGCTGATCTGCGTGGTCTGCCCGGCGGCCCGCTCGGACAGCCTGGCCACCCCGTCGATCGCGGCCGTGATGTCCGAACGCTGCTTGTTCAGGCCCTCGATCAGGCGATCGGTCTGGGTGATCAGCGAGCGCACCTGCTGCGGATTGGCCAGCGTGGTGTTCAGCTCGTCGACGATCGGCTTGAGCTGCCCGACGCCACCGTCGTTGAGCACCAGCGACAGCACCCCGAGCACCTGCTCGACGGACGCATTGGTCTTGTTCGATGCCGCCCGGACGGTCGCGCCGCTCTGCATGGCCGCGCCCTCGGATCCCCCCGAGGAGACCAGGGTGACGTACTTCTCGCCGAGCAGGTTCGACTGCTCGATCACGGCGCGGGTGTCCACTGGGACCTTCACACCGTCGCGCACCTTGACCACCACGTCGGCGGTCCAGCCGTCATCGGCCAAGCCGATCGACTCGACCTTCCCGACGGTGGCGCCACCGATCCGCACCGACGATTCGGGCACCAGGTCCATCACATTCGCGAACTGCAGGTGCAGCGTGGTCGGGCGGTCACCGAGCGACGGTCCGCCGGGCAGCGGGATCGAGTAGATCCCCCCGCAGGCACTGAGCAGGACCGAGCTCATGGCCAGCGCACCGGCGGCCAGCAGCCTGCGCTTCGCCGGGGTCGCCCGGGTCGCTGGGGGCATCGGGGTCATCGGGCACCTCCTGAGGTCGACGGTGCCGCGGACCGAACCGGTGCCGACGGCTGCGCGCCGGCTGATGCCGAAGGCCGCGCCGACGGTGCCGCCGAGGGCTCCGGAGCACTACCCGCTCCCGCCGGCGTGGGCGGCAACACACCGTCGACCGACGGGGCCGTGCGACCGGGCACCGTCCCGGGGACCGGGGCGCGCTGCAGGTTGGTGCCGGAGAGAATGCCCAGCGGCAGGTTCAGCGTGGGGGTGCGGACACCGTCGGTGATCTGCTTCGCCAGATTCGAGCACTGCGCGAGCAGGGGGCCCAGGGTGAGGCTGATCTGCGCGAACTGCGGATTGCCCGGCATCAGCTTGCCGAGATCGGCCATCTTGCACATGGTGCCCAGCGGGTCCTGCAGATCCGGCAGATTCGGCCGCAGGTTCAGGGTGCCGGTCTCGCCGTCGTAGGCCTGGTTGAGGTTGCTCGCAGCGACCGGCAGGTACGACAGGATCTGCGCCTGCGCGGTCTTGGTGTCGTTGAGCACCTTGGTCACCTCGGTCAGACCGCGCACGTTCGAGCTCAGGGACTCCCGGTTGTCGCGGACGAAGGCGCCCACATCACCGAGTGCGGTGGCCAGCAGGTTCAGTGCCTTGCTGAAGTCCTCCCGCTCACCGGCGAGGTACTTGGTGAGATCGGCCAGTTGGGTGTTGAAGGTGCGCACCTGCTTGTCGTTCTCGGCCAGCATGGTGACGAAGGTGTTCAGGCCCTTGACGGTGGCGGCGATGTTGCCGCGCGAGTTCGACAGGGTGGTACTCGCCTTGGACAGCCCGGCGATCGCATCGGCCATGGCCTGTCCGTTGCCGGCCAGGTTCTGCGCCGAGACGTCGAGCAGTTCGGTGAGCGCACCGTCCTCGCCGGGTTTGGCCCTGTTCGCACCGTCGGGCCCGAGGGCCTTGGCCAGAGTGCTGATCGAGGCGTACACCTGGTCGATCTCGACGGGGGTCATGGTGCGGTCCTGCCCGAGGATCGCACCGCTGCTGGTGGTGGGACCACCGGTGTAGGCGGGCAGCAACTGGACGTAGCGGTCCGAGATCACCGACGGGGTGACCTGCGCGGCCCACAGGTCCTTGGGCAGCTGCACGCCGCGGTCGACGCTCAGCTGCACCCGCACCCGATCCCGCTCGGGGGTGACCTCGTCGATCTCTCCGACCTTGACGCCGAGGATCCGCACGTCGGAGCCGGCGTAGATGCCCACGCCGCGGTCGAAGTAGGCGGTCACCCGGGTCGCGCCCAGCGACCGCGCCAGCCACCAGCCGCCGCTCGCGATCACCACCACCGCCACCAGCAGGGCGGCGAGGATCGCGACCCGGCGCGGGTTCAGTCCCATGATCCGGTTCTGGAGGGTCACCTGCGGCCTCCGTTCGTCAGGAAGTCGCCCCGGATCGGGGCGCGGCTACCGGGGATCACCGGCAGGCCGGGCGGGGTGAGGTTGGTGACCACCGACTCCTGCCAGCGGCCGTTGCCGAAGACATTGCTGTACACCTTGTAGAACGGCGCGAGCAGTGTGATCGTGCTCTGCAGGCTCTGCTTGTTGTCCTGTAGCAACTGCACCACCTGGCGCAGCGAGGTCAGCGCCGGGCCGATCTGCTGCTCGTTGTCCCGCACGATCCCGGTCAGGGTGGTCGAGAGCGACTGCACCGTGTCCAGCAGGCGGGTGATGTCGTCCTGCCGCTGGTTCAGCGTGCTCAGCAGCGCACCGGCGTCGGAGATCAGTTTGCGGAAGTTCTCGGTCCGGTCGGCCAGCAGTTTCGAGGTCTTGCCGGTCTCGGTGAGCAGGCGCTGCAGATCCTCGTCGCGCTTGTTGATCGTCTCCGACAGGCGGGTGATCCCGGTCAGCGATTCACGCACGTTCGGCGGGGTCTGCCGGAAGGCGTCGGCGAGCGACTGCATCGACTGCGCCAGACGCTTGGTGTCGGTCTTGTCGATCGTGGAGCTGGCATCGGAGACCGCGGCCACCACGTCGTAGGGCGAGGTGGTGTCGGTGATCGGCTTCTTCGGGTCCAGGCGCTGCGTCCCCCGCGGTTCGAGAGCGAGGAACTTCTGGCCCAGCACCGTCTTGATCTGAATGCTGGCCGAGGTGTTCTCGCCGAGCCACACGTCCTTGGTCCGGAAGGTGACCCGGGCCTTCGCGGCCTGCAGGTCCAGATCGACGTCCTCGACGGTGCCCACCTTGACCCCGGCGACCCGCACCTCGTTGTCCGGGAGCAGGCCCGCGGCCTCACTGAACAGGGCCGTGTAGGTGGTGCCGGCGCCGATCAGCGGCAGCCGGTCGATGAAGAACGCGGACGCGGTGGCCATCAACAGCAGCACCATGCCCAGTGCGCCGGTCTGCAACGGCGAGCGGTGCTGCCCGCGGCGCCGCTCCCCGGAACCGGTGCTGTGCTCGGAGGTGGATTCGGTCATCGCGGGTTCCCGTCCCGGTAGCACCGCGTGGCGGTGTTGGTGTACACCGGCTGGTTCACCGACGGGATGTCGATCGCCAGCGCCAGGTTGTCGCCCTTACCGGTACCGGCCACCAGGTCCACCCCGCACAGGTAGAACTGGAACCAGCCGCCGAAGGAGGCCAGCCGGCCCACCGCCTCGATCTTCTCCGGCAGGAAGTTCAGCGTCTGCTTGACCTCGGCGCTGCGGCCGTTGAGTTTGTCGGTGAGCTGCTTGAGTGCGGCGACGTCGTCCTTGATCGCGCCGCGCGTGGGCGTGAGGATCGATTCGGTCACCGTCGTCAGGCTCGCCAGGGAGCCGAGCGACGATCCGATCGCGCCGCGGTCCTGCGACAGACCGGAGATCAGCTGCTGGGTGGTGGTCAGCAGTGCGGTGAACTGCTCGTCGCGTTCGTTGATCGTGCCGAGCACCTTGGTCAGGTTGGTGATCAGCTCACCGATCACGCGGTCCTTGTCGGCGATGGTGTTGGTCAGCGAGGAGGTGTTGACCAGCAGATCGTTGACGGTGCCGCCCTGTCCCTGGAAGACGGTGATGATCTGGTTCGAGAGCTTGTTCACGTCGTCGGCGGTGAGCTGTTTGAACAGCGGCCGGAAGCCGTTGAACAGGTCGGTCAGGTTCACCGCGGGACGGGTCCGCTCGATGCCGATGGTGTCGCCCGGGCGGTACGGGGACGTGCGCGCGCCGCCCCGGACGGGCTCTTCCTCGGTGGGCGCCTGCATCAGCTCCAGGTACCGCTGCCCGACCAGGTTCTTCAGCCGCAGCGCGGCGGTCGCGGTGGCCGGGAGGGAGTCGCGGTCGGTGAGGTTGAAGGCGACGTCGGCCTGCCCGCGCTCGTGCACGGTGACACCGGTGACCTGGCCGACGCGCACTCCGGCGATCCGCACCTCGTCGCCGGACTGCACCATCGTCGCGTCCGAGAAGATCGCGTGGTAGGAGCGGGCGAAGGAGAAGTCGAACTGGGCGATCGACGCGCCCAGCAGGCCGGTCGCGGTGGCGGTGATCACCGCGAAGGCGATCAGTTTGAGCAGTGGTCCGGTGAGCGGCTTCATCGGATCTCCACCTCCTTACCCACCAGGGCGGGGATGAATGCGGCGGTCAGCCATTCGGGCACGTCGTTGCCGTTCATCCCGGACGCGGCGCCGAACGCGGCGCGGGTGGCGCGGGAGTTCTGCGCGGCGACCGACGCGGTGGGCATCGGCGACGGTGCGGAGATGTTCGGTTCGGGCAGTTGGAAGCGGTCGTCCTGGGGGCCGGGGTTGCTCGACGGCGGCGAGAACGCGCCGCCGGCGTACGGACCCCCGGCGTAGCCCGGCGACGGCTTGATGGGGCTGGTGTAGCAGGCCGGGCCGCGGTCGTCGAACCAGCGCGGCTCATCCTGATTGGGCAGGTACCGGCCACGGGAGTTGGCGATGATCATCGAGATGCGGGCACCGGGCTGGTTGGTGTTCTGGCCGACGATGCGGTTGGCCTCGGGCAGGAGCGTCGCGAAGCGCTCGAAGGTGCAGCCGAACTCGGGGGAGTAGCGGGCCAGAATGCTCAGCGTGGTGTGCGACTTGTTGGCCACGGTGACCAGCTCGGACCGGTTCGCCTCCAGCAGGCCCGCGGTGCGCCCGGCACCGTCGGCGACCGAGGTCCAGAAGGCGTGGAAGGCCTGCTTGCCGGAGACCACCGTGTTGTTGGTGGTGCGGAAGGTGTCGAGCGCGGTGATCAGATCGGGCAGCGCATCGGAATAGGTGTCGGTGACGGTGGCCAGCGAGCGCAGTGAGGACTGCAGATCGGGCATCACCGCGTTGACCCGGGTGAAGATGGTGTCGAACTGCGCCAGCGTGGTGTTGAGTTTCTGGCCGTTGCCGGACAGTGCGTTCGACAGCGCACCCAGGGTGGCGTTGAGATCCTCAGGCGGGACCGCGCGCAGCAACGGCAGCAGCTTGTCGAAAAGTTGGTTGAGCTCGGTCGCATTGCCCGAGGTGTCGGTCCTGATGGTGGCACCGTCACGCAGCGAGGACGCCGCCGCTGTGCCGGTACCGCCCTGTCCGGCGGGCACCTGCAGCGCCACGTAACGCTGGCCGAACAGGGTCTTGGGCAGGATCCGGGCGGTCACCTCACCCGGGATCTGACGGGCCTGCTCGGGCTTGAGGCCCATCCGGATCACGGTCCGGCCGTCCCGGACCGAGACCTCGCGCACCGTCCCCACCTCGACGCCGCGGGCCCGGACCTCGGAGTTGACGGGCAGTGACGCGCCGGCGGTGTCGGTCGCCAGATCGACCCAGGTGAAGGTCTCGAAACGCTGCTGGTACTTGCCGATGGTGACGAACAGGAACAGGGCGCACACACCGAAGAAGGCCAGTCCCAGCAGGCGGCGTTTGAGCGTGCGCATCAGGCGATCTTCACCGTGGTCGTGGTGCCCCAGATGGCGAGGCTGAGGAAGAAGTCGAGGAGCGCGATCGCCACCAGGGAGGTACGCACCGCGCGCCCCACCGCCACACCGACACCGGCCGGACCGCCGGAGGCGTGGTAGCCGTAATAGCAGTGCACCAGGACCAGCACGAACGCGAAGACCAGCACCTTGCCGAAGGACCACAACACGTCCGCTGGTGAGAGGAACAGGTTGAAGTAGTGGTCGTAGGTGCCGGTCGATTGCCCGAGCAGGGTGGTGTTGACGAACCTCGTCATCATGTACGAGGCGAGTAGGCCCACGATGTACAGCGGGATCACGGCGATGAAGCCGGCGATCACGCGGGTCGCGGTGAGGAAGGCGATCGACGGGATCGCCATCGCTTCGAGGGCGTCGACCTCCTCGGAGATGCGCATGGCTCCGAGCTGCGCGGTGAAACCGCAGCCGACGGTCGCCGACATCGCCAGAGCGGCGACCAGCGGAGTCAGCTCACGGGTGTTGACGTACGCGGAGAGGAAGCCGGTCATCACCGACGCGCCGAGTTGCTGTAGTGCGGCATTGCCCTGCAGGCCGACCACGACGCCGGTGAAACCGCACAGCATCAGGACCACGCCGACGGTGCCGGCGATCACGGCCAGGGCGCCGCTGCCGAAGGCAACCTCGGCCAGGACCCGCCCGACCTCCTTCGGGTAGCGCCGCAGTGACTGCGGGATGAAGCCGATCGAGCGCGCGTAGAACGACATCTGCTCGCCGGCACCGTCGAGCACCTTGAGGGGGGCCTGCGCGGCGCGGCGGGCACGGTAGGTGAAGTTCGCCATGGTCTACGAGCCCTTCGCCGGGACGATCTGCAGGTACACCGCGGTGAGGATGATGTTCGCGAAGAACAGCAGCAGGAAGGTGATCACCACGGACTGGTTCACCGCGTCGCCCACGCCCTTGGGGCCGCCACCCGGATGCAGGCCCTTGTACGCGGCGACGACACCGGCGATCAGGCCGAAGACCAGCGCCTTGAGTTCGCCGACCAGCAGGTCCGGGAGCTGGGCCAGGGCCGAGAAGGACGCCAGGTAGGCGCCGGGGGTGCCGTGCTGGAGGACCACGTTGAAGAAGTAGCCGCCGACCACACCGACCACGGACACCAGACCGTTGAGGAAGGCGCTGACCAGCATCATTCCCAGGACACGGGGAACCACCAGGCGATGTACCGGATCGATGCCGAGCACCTCCATCGCGGCGATCTCCTCACGGACCGTGCGGGCGCCCAGATCGGCGCAGACGGCGCTACCGGCGGCGCCCGCCACCAGCAGTGCGGTCACGACGGGGGCGCCCTGCTGGACCACCGCGAGCACACTGGCCGCGCCGGTGAAACTCTCGGCGCCGAGCTGGCCGATCAGGGATCCGGTCTGCAGCGAGACGATCGCGCCGAACGGGACCGCGACCAGGGCGGTGGGAAGGATGGTGACGCTCGCGATGAACCAGGACTGCTCGATGAACTCGCGGAACTGGAACGGGCGGCGGAAGGTGTTGCGGACGATGCTCGCGAACAGCTGGAAGATCATGCCGACCTGGGTCAGTCCCGAGAGACTGCCCTGCGCGACCTTGGCGACGCCGGATTGAATGATCGACACGGACCCTCACACTGCTGTCTGCACGGTGACGCCGCGAGGCGTCGTTGCCGTACCCCGAGCCTCCTCGGAGCATGGGTAGATTAGCGGTAGGTGAGCCTTAACCACACGTTCGCTGAGGATCGCCGGCCACCGGTTCGGATTCGCGACCGCAACGACCGTGCCGCGGCCGGGACGATGTCGATGCATCTGCAATCGCAGGTGCTGTGAACGCCCGCGTCCCGGAAACTGTACGTGAACTGCCCGGAGTGTCCGCCGTGTTCGGCGCGGGGTCCGTCGGGCCCGTCGGTCGCGATGGCGTTCGCGGCGCCGGTGAGCCCGGTCACGCCGGTTGTGATGCAGCTCATGCATGTTCTTTACTTGTGAGTAACGTCTCTCTGTGGTGGCCCCCTCTCAGGGGGCTCCGTTCGTCGAGTCGCTGGAGCTGTCCCGGGCGTAACACAGGTGCGAGGATCGACGACGTCGTCGAGTAGAGGCCCGAGACCGGTGCCGACAGTTCTTCGGAGGGTGCAGTGGCCAGGACACCGATAGTCATCGCAGTCGCCGCTGTCGCGGCTCTGCTCAGCGCGTGCGGCGAGGGGACGACGGTGGACGGTACGCCGTCACCGGTCAGCCAGACGGGGGCAACCGCCCCGGGCGGGGTATCGGAAGGGGTGCGGTCCCCACAGCCGGCCCGGCCGACCGGTTCGGCCACGGCCACCGCAGCAGGCGGCGCCGGTGCCGACCGTCCGGCGACAGCGGGACAGGGCCTGTGCCTCGACCTCGCTTCCCCGGTGGTGCGGGCCGCGGTCGCGAAACTGCCGGCGTTCTACGGACGGGGTTACGTCGCGCGCGGCGGCACCGATGCGAAGCTCGGGAGCTGCCCGCAGCTGCTGTGGGCGAAGGCGGAGCTGGCCGGTGGCACCGCGAGTTCCCCGGAGTGGGTGCTGTTCTTCGACCGCCGCGGCTACCTCGGCACCGCTACCAGCAGACCCACCGCGTTCACCGGCGTCGTGGGAAGCACGGACAGTACTGTCGCCGTCTCCTACCGCTGGCTGAACCCCGGGGACACCACGGCGGGACGGTCCGGAGGGCCGGTCGTGGTCACCTACACCCTGGCAGGTGGTGCGGTGACTCCCGACCGTGACGTTCCGCGGCAGGCCTTCGGGGACACCGATGCGCCCGCCTCGCCCGGTGCCCCGTCGGCCTCGTCCACCGCGCCCCGCTGACGTATGGGCCGGATCACCGTGCGGCGGGCCATGCAGCGGGTCACTGTCGGGCAGCCGACGCAGCGCCGGATCGACACGCTGGCCGCGGAGGAACCCCTGGAGATCCGGATCGCGGGCGCCCCGCTGGCGATCACCATGCGCACCCCCGGTCACGATGTGGAACTCGCCGCCGGGTTCCTGGTCTCCGAAGGCGTGGTCGGGGGCGCTGAGGACTTCCGTTCCGCGATCCACTGCGGAGGTCCCGACGGGCAGGTCAACGAGTACAACGTGCTCGACGTGACCCTGGGGCCGGCCGCCGCCCCGCTCCCGCCCGGGGCTGCGCGTACCTTCTACACCACCAGTTCCTGCGGGATGTGCGGCAAGACCAGCATCGACGCCGTCCGCACCGTCGCCCGCCACGAGGTCCGGGAGGATCCGGTCACCGTCGGTGCCCAGCAGATCTCCGAATTCCCCGGCCGGCTGCGCGCCCAGCAGCGCGTCTTCGACAAGACCGGCGGCCTGCACGCGGCCGCACTGTTCGACGCCGCGACCGGCGAACTCCTGGTGCTGCGGGAGGACGTGGGCCGGCACAACGCCGTCGACAAGGTGATCGGCTGGGCCCTGCTCGCCGACCGCCTGCCGCTGCGCGGGACGGTGCTGCAGGTCTCGGGTCGGGCCAGTTTCGAACTGGTGCAGAAGGCGGTCATGGCCGCGATCCCGGTGCTCTCCGCCGTCTCGGCACCGTCGTCGCTGGCGGCGGACCTGGCCGAGGAGACCGGACTGACCCTGATCGGTTTCGTACGCGACGACCACATGAACGTCTACACCCGCGCCGACCGGGTCCGGGACTGAGGACTCGGAGGCTCGGGGGCTCCTGGGCAGTGGGTCTCGGGGGCTCGGGGTCTCGGGGGCTCGGGGGTTACGCCTTCCAGTCGATCCGCTCGACCTGCTCGGGCGGCCACGGCGCGGGCGGGCCGAAGGGCTCACCGGGCAGCGGGACGACGGTGACGGTCGCCGCCGGCTTGGCGTCCGGGGCACCGTCGTCGTCGAGACGGTGCAGCCACATCCGGTAGCCGGTGTCGTCGCGCCGGGTGCGCAATTGCACGCGCGAGCCGATCGGAAGCGGCGCGAGGTACTCGATGATCGCGCGGTGCGGCGCCGCGAGCAGATCGGCCTCGGCCAGATCGTCCTCGACCAGCTGCCAGTAGGCGGCGTTGTTGAGGTGCCGGAACGGGTCGTAGTCGGTGGCGCGCAGCGCGAACTCGCGATCGTCGCTCGACGGGGGCGGGGTCGGCTCGGTGTTGAGCGCCTTCCAGCGCAGACGGGTCTCGGCGACGTACCGCTGCAGGTACTCCATACCGCCGTCGCTGATGTGCGTGGGCATGCCGCTGTCCGCGGAGAACCTGATCCAGAAGGCCTCCGTCTCGACGTGCCCACCGGCGGTGTCGCGCAGCGTGACGCGCATGTTGCACCAGCGTGAGCTGGTCGATTCGCACCAGCGCAGCAGGGTCACATCCGCGGGCCAGGTGAGCGGCCGATGCACGTCGATGATGGTGCGGCGCACCAGCCAGTACGGATCGGTGGCGTCGAATCCGCGGTGGAACATCTCGTCGTTGGCCATGTCCTGCAGGTATCGGGCGATACCGTCGAGGCGGACCCGGCGCTCGGGGTTCACATCCCCGGTGCGGACGGGCCAGGTGCGCTCGAACGACGGGCCGGGTGGTTCGGACTGGAGGAACTCGTAGTCGCTCACAGCGCGACCCTATCGAGGTCGGCGGTGCCGCGCGTCCGAACGTGCAGGCCCTGGCCGCGGCGAGCTCGCGGACGTACCGTTGATTCATGTGCCGGAACATCACTGAACTGCGGGGACTCGAACCCGCCGCTACCGACGAGGAGATCGAGGCTGCGGCGCGACAGTACGTGCGCAAGGTCTCGGGCATCCAGAAACTGAGCGACGCCAACCGCGAACCCTTCGAGAAGGCCGTCGCCGCAGTGACCGCTGCGACCGAGGAACTGCTTGACGCGCTGCCCGTACGTCGCCAGCCACCGAAGACGGTCCCGCCGCTGCGCCGGCCGGAGGTCCAAGCAAGGATCGCCACTCGCCTGTGAAATGTGCGGTTTTCTGCCCGATGAAGCCGGATCTGGCTTTATGGGCCAGAAATCCGCAGGTTTCACAGAGCAATGCCGATTGTGACCTGAATCACACGGGCGTACGCTCGGAGTATGTCCACGTCAACCGTCCGAACCACGCCGAACCTCTGGCAGCGGGTGCAGTACCTGATGGGCAGGCGCCTACCGGATTCCATGCGCGATTGGGTGGTGCGCGATGCCACCGGCCCCGGCCACAACCGTCGCTTCTTCATCCGCGGGGCGCTGATGTTCCTGCCTTTCGTGGTGGTCGCCCTGCTGCTTCCCTCGCCGCTGTGGGTCAAGCTCGCGATGGTCGCCATGATGCTGCTCCCGGCGATCGTCTTCGTCGGCGGCCTCCGCTCGATCTACCTGCAGGAACTGCTCGTCGACAATGGCATCGATCCGCACACCGAGAGCGGCGCCCAGCTTCAGGAGCACCGTCGTCGTGCCGCCGAGTACGACCGCAAGTACCGCGCGGCGTGAATCGGTAGCCTCGCCCGAGTGACGGCGGAACGATCATGGCTGCCCGGATACCCGCTCGACCTGCACGGCACCGTCGGCGTGCTCCGCCGTGGCGCCGGTGATCCGACCTACGCCCGTACCTCCGACGGTGCCCTCTGGCGTGCGGTCGCCACCCCAGACGGGCCCGGAACCCTCCGGTTGCGCTACACCGGCGCCGAGGTGCAGGCCCGCGCCTGGGGGAGCGGCGCCCAGTGGCTGCTGGACCATGCGCCCGCGCTGACCGGCGCCGACGACGACCCCTCCCTGCTGCTCCCGCGGCACGCCGTGGTCGCGAAGGCCGTCGCCGCCTCACCCGGTCTGCGGCTGACCAGCTCCCACCGGGTGTGGGAGGCCCTCGTGCCGGCGATCCTGGAGCAGAAGGTGGTCGGCGCCGAGGCCTGGCGCGCCTGGCGCTACCTGGTTCGCAAGTACGGCACCGCCGCACCCGGACCGGACTGGGCCCCGCCGCTGTGGGCGCCACCCGAGCGCGCCGCGTGGGCGCAGATCCCCAGCTGGGACTGGCATCGCGCCGGGGTCGAGCCCGTCCGGATGCGCACCGTCGTCGGGGCGAGCGCGGTCGCCGTGGAACACCGTGCCGGGCGGCTGGCCGCCCTCCCTGGTGTCGGGGAGTGGACGGTGGCCGAGGTGCTCGGCCGGGCGCACGGTGATCCCGACGCCGTGCCGGTCGGTGACTACCACCTGCCGCGGATCGTGGGCCACGCCCTCGCCGGAACCGAGCTCGACGACGCCGGGATGCTCGACGTTCTGGCCCCTTACGCCGGGCAGCGGGGACGGGTGATCCGCCTGCTGGTGCGGGCCGGGGTGGACCGTGAGCGAAGGGGGCCGCGGGTTCCGGTCCGGGACTACCGAGCCCTGTGAGAACCCGGTTTTGACCAGCGTGAGTTCAGCCGGGTAGGCTTGGTCGCCGTGCCTGGTGTTCCAGGACGATTTTCACGTGTTCATGGTCAGGCCGGACATCCGGAACCGCCCACGGATGCGCGACACGCCCGACCTCGGGGTACGTGCGAGGCGGGTAGCTACTTCCCGGCGACGGGACTGACCAGCGGAAACAGTGCGAACTGGTGAACCTGGTGGGGCCGCGCTGCGGAAGTCGTGCGCTCTCGTAAGGGGAGCGCGGGACTTGCCCGGAGCTACAACCGCAGCAGCTACGGTGCCGGCCGGATGGCCGGCATCAGCCGAAACGAAGAAGGAAACAGCGCTTCCATGCCAACTATCAACCAGCTGGTCCGCAAGGGCCGCCGGGACAAGGCGGCCAAGACGAAGACGGCGGCCCTCAAGGGCTCGCCGCAGCGTCGCGGCGTCTGCACCCGCGTTTACACCACGACCCCGAAGAAGCCGAACTCGGCTCTGCGTAAGGTCGCCCGCGTCCGTCTCACCAGCTCGGTCGAGGTCACCGCGTACATCCCCGGCGAAGGCCACAACCTTCAGGAGCACTCGATGGTGCTCGTCCGTGGCGGTCGTGTGAAGGACCTCCCGGGTGTCCGCTACAAGATCATCCGCGGCTCGCTCGACACCCAGGGTGTCAAGAACCGCAAGCAGGCGCGTAGCCGCTACGGCGCGAAGAAGGAGAAGGGCTGATGCCTCGTAAGGGACCGGCGCCCAAGCGCCCCGTCGTCAACGACCCCGTCTACGGCTCGCCCGTGGTCACCCAGCTCGTGAACAAGGTGCTCCTGGACGGTAAGAAGTCCACCGCCGAGCGCATCGTCTACGGCGCCCTGGAGGCCACCCGTGAGAAGACCGGCACCGATCCGGTTCTCACGCTGAAGAAGGCGCTCGACAACGTCCGTCCGTCGCTCGAGGTGAAGAGCCGCCGCGTCGGTGGCGCCACCTACCAGGTGCCCGTCGAGGTGAAGGCCGGTCGTGCCAACACCCTCGCGCTGCGCTGGCTGGTGACCTTCACCCGGCAGCGTCGTGAGAAGACCATGATCGAGCGGCTCGCCAACGAGATCCTCGATGCGAGCAACGGTCTGGGCGCTTCGGTGAAGCGTCGCGAGGACACCCACAAGATGGCCGAGGCCAACCGGGCGTTCGCGCACTACCGCTGGTGATCTGATCCCGCGGGCCGGTTCGCCGGCCCGCGGATCACCGGAAGTACATCCATCCGCTTGAGAGAACGAGGCTTACCACCGTGGCACAGGAAGTGCTTACCGACCTCACGAAGGTCCGCAACATCGGCATCATGGCGCATATCGATGCCGGTAAGACCACCACGACCGAGCGCATCCTCTTCTACACCGGTGTGAACTACAAGATCGGTGAGACCCACGACGGTGCCTCGACCACCGACTGGATGGAGCAGGAGAAGGAGCGGGGTATCACCATCACCTCCGCAGCCGTGACCTGCTTCTGGAAGAAGAACCAGATCAACATCATCGACACCCCCGGGCACGTCGACTTCACGGTCGAGGTGGAGCGTTCGCTCCGCGTGCTCGACGGTGCCGTCGCCGTGTTCGACGGCAAGGAGGGGGTCGAGCCCCAGTCCGAGCAGGTCTGGCGGCAGGCTGAGAAGTACGACGTCCCCCGCATCTGCTTCGTCAACAAGATGGACAAGCTGGGCGCCGACTTCTACTTCACCGTGCGCACCATCGAGGACCGTCTCGGTGCGAAGCCGCTGGTCCTGCAGCTGCCGATCGGCGCCGAGGACGAGTTCGACGGTGTCGTCGACCTGCTCGAGATGAAGGCCATCACCTGGCGCGGCGTGGTCGAGATCGGCGCCGAGCCGACCATCGAGGAGATCCCCGCCGACCTCGCCGACAAGGCCGCCGAGTACCGCGAGAAGCTGCTCGAGACCGTCGCCGAGTCCGACGAGGCCCTCATGGAGAAGTACTTCGCCGGCGAGGAGCTCTCGATCGAGGAGATCAAGGCTCAGATCCGCAAGCTCACCGTCGCGCGTGAGCTGTACCCGGTGCTGTGCGGCTCGGCGTTCAAGAACAAGGGCGTTCAGCCCATGCTCGACGCCGTGATCGACTACCTCCCCAGCCCGCTCGACGTCCCCTCCATCGAGGGCCACGCCGTCGGCGACGAGGAGGAGACCCTCTCGCGCAAGCCCAGCAAGGACGAGCCCTTCTCGGCTCTGGCCTTCAAGATCGCCGCGCACCCGTTCTTCGGCAAGCTCACCTTCGTCCGCGTGTACTCGGGTCACATCGACTCGGGCACCCAGGTCCTCAACGCGACCAAGGGCAAGAAGGAGCGCATCGGCAAGCTGTTCCAGATGCACGCCAACAAGGAGATGCCGGTCGAGGACGCGACCGCCGGTCACATCTACGCGATGATCGGTCTCAAGGACACCACCACCGGTGACACCCTCTGCGATCCGGCGAACCCGATCGTGCTCGAGTCCATGTCCTTCCCGGACCCGGTCATCAACGTCTCCATCGAGCCGAAGACCAAGTCCGACCAGGAGAAGCTCGGCGTCGCGATCCAGAAGCTCGCCGAGGAGGACCCGACCTTCTCCGTCGAGCTCGACGAACAGACCGGCCAGACCGTCATCGGCGGCATGGGCGAGTTGCACCTCGACATCCTCGTCGACCGTATGCGTCGTGAGTTCAAGGTCGAGGCGAACGTCGGCAAGCCGCAGGTGGCCTACCGCGAGACGGTCCGCCGCCCGGTCGAGAAGCACGAGTACACCCACAAGAAGCAGACGGGTGGCTCGGGCCAGTTCGCGCGTGTCATCATCAAGCTGGAGCCGCTGGAGGACGCCGAGGACGGCGCCACCTACGAGTTCGTCAACGCCGTGACCGGTGGCCGCGTGCCGAAGGAGTACATCCCTTCGGTCGACGCCGGCGCCCAGGACGCGATGCAGTACGGCGTGCTCGCGGGCTACCCGCTGGTGAACGTCAAGGTCACGCTGCTCGACGGTGCCTACCACGACGTGGACTCGTCGGAGATGGCGTTCAAGATCGCCGGTGCGCAGGCCTTCAAGGAGGCCGCACGCCAGGCCGGTCCGGTCATCCTCGAGCCCATCATGGCTGTCGAGGTCACCACCCCCGAGGACTACATGGGTGACGTGATCGGCGACCTCAACTCCCGCCGTGGCCAGATCCAGGCCATGGAGGAACGCAGCGGAGCCCGCCTGGTCAAGGCTCAGGTCCCGCTGTCGGAGATGTTCGGCTACATCGGCGACCTCCGGTCGAAGACCCAGGGCCGAGCGAACTACTCCATGGTTTTCGACTCCTACGCCGAGGTTCCGGCGAACGTGTCGAAGGAGATCATCGCGAAGGTGAACGGGGAGTAGTCCTCCCCGCTCCCCGGAGCGTGGCGCTTCGGCGCCTGGCGCCTCGGCGTCGACAACAAGTTAAGTAATCACCCTTGTGGGGCAACCGGCCCCGCAAGCACTCAAGTCCAGGAGGACATCAAGTGGCGAAGGCGAAGTTCGAGCGGACCAAGCCGCACGTGAACATCGGCACCATCGGTCACGTCGACCACGGCAAGACCACCCTGACGGCTGCCATCACCAAGGTTCTGGCCGAGAAGTACCCGGACCTCAACGAGGTCTCGGCGTTCGATCAGATCGACAAGGCGCCCGAGGAGAAGGCTCGTGGCATCACGATCAACATCTCGCACGTCGAGTACCAGACCGAGAAGCGCCACTACGCTCACGTCGATGCGCCGGGTCACGCCGACTACATCAAGAACATGATCACCGGTGCCGCTCAGATGGACGGCGCGATCCTGGTCGTGGCGGCCACCGACGGCCCGATGCCGCAGACCCGCGAGCACGTGCTGCTCGCCCGTCAGGTCGGCGTGCCCTACATCCTGGTCGCCCTGAACAAGTGCGACATGGTCGACGACGAGGAGATCCTCGAGCTCGTCGAGATGGAGGTCCGCGAGCTGCTGGCCTCGCAGGAGTTCGACGAGGACGCCCCCGTCGTCCGCGTCTCGGGCTACCAGGCTCTGCAGGGCGACGCCAAGTGGGTCGAGTCCATCGCCGAGCTGATGAACGCCGTCGACGAGTCCATCCCGGACCCGCAGCGTGAGACCGACAAGCCCTTCCTGATGCCGGTCGAGGACGTCTTCACGATCACCGGTCGTGGCACCGTCGTCACCGGTCGCGTCGAGCGCGGCATCATCAACGTGAACGAGGAGGTGGAGATCGTCGGCATCCGCGAGAAGTCGACCAAGACCACCGTCACGGGCATCGAGATGTTCCGCAAGCTGCTGGACTCGGGCCAGGCGGGCGACAACGTCGGTCTGCTGGTTCGTGGCCTCAAGCGTGAGGACGTCGAGCGCGGCCAGGTCGTCGTGAAGCCGGGCACCACCACCCCGCACACGGAGTTCGAGGGCCAGGCCTACATCCTGAGCAAGGACGAGGGCGGCCGCCACACGCCGTTCTTCAACAACTACCGTCCGCAGTTCTACTTCCGTACCACGGACGTGACCGGCGTCGTGACCCTCCCCGAGGGCACCGAGATGGTCATGCCGGGCGACAACACCGAGATGAGCGTCAAGCTCATCCAGCCGGTCGCCATGGACGAGGGCCTGCGCTTCGCGATCCGCGAGGGTGGCCGCACCGTCGGTGCCGGCCGCGTCACCAAGATCATCGCCTGATCTTCGGTAGCAGCTGACAACGGCGCCCCTCCCGCAAGGGAGGGGCGCCGCTGTCGTTGGACGAGGTCTAGACCAGGTGCCGGGCCACCGTCCAGCAGTACACCGCGGATTCGACGTCACCGCCGGCCGCCGCGAGCGCCGTCTCCATGATCGCCCGTTCGAGCAGGTGCGCGCGCAGTGCGGCCCCGTCCGGAGCCCCCGCCGGGAAGGCCGAGCGCGGATTCGCCCGCGGCAGTCGCAACGCCTCCTCGACGTCGCCCAGTTCCAGGCGCAGCCGCTCGGTCGCCGCCCGCGGCACCCGGCCTGCCGCCAGTCGCCGACGGATCTGCACCCGCGTCTGCGGGTCACCGATCGCGTGGCGCGGTTCGACGGTGACCCGCTCCAGATCACGCACCAGCGCCCGGCACTGCCGGAGGGCACCGTCGGGCGGCAGGGACCGCACCCGGCGTACCCGGTCCGGGGAGGCCACCACCTCGAACCGGCTGACCGAACCGGGCAGCACCGGACCCAGGTGATGTTCCCCGACCAGCTGCCAGCGGCCCTTCGGAATGTGATGGGCCCGGCTCGGATGCGTGCTGGCCACCGCACCGATGCTGTAGCCATGCGCACCGGCGAACTCGACGAGCTGGCGCACGGGATCGTCCACCGGTGCCCACGCCGCCGCCTCCGGCTCGCTCCACAGCACCCGCACCCCGGCCGGGACCACCGTGCCGGCCGGTAGCCAGCCGGCGTCGGAGCCGGTCAGTACGAGCAGCGCGGAATCGTCGCGGAACAGGTACGCGGCCGCCCAGTGCAGGCCCGAGCCGGGTAGGTGCGGACCGCCGCGCAGGGAGCCGAGCACCGAGGCGATGACCGCCCGGACCTGCCGGACCGGGGCGCTCTCCACCGCCTGTTCCGGATCCGAGGACTCCGACGATGGTCGATCCGTGCGGCGCAGGGGGACCGGCACCGGGATGAGCAGGGGAAGGTCGATGATCGCCTCCTCACCCGGTCCGGACCATGCGATCGCAATGCTAGCGCGCGGCGCGGCCGCTCTCCCGGCTATCCGCTCTTGCGGCGGAACTGCTGTTGATGGCTCTCCGAGCCGTGCGGCTGCTGGGCCTTGGCGGCCCCGTCCAGATGGGCCGATCCCTTCCGGTGTACGGCGTTCTTCCGGTCCAGAGCTTCCTTGAACTTGTCGGCGATACCGTCGTCGGTCATGGGGTTTCTCCTTCCTTCGGCGTGGTTTCACGCTAGAACGGACCTCGAGTGATGTCACCGGATTTTCCGTCGATGAGGGGAGCAACGCGGATGGGTACCTATGTGATCACCGGAGCGGCCTCGGGTCTCGGCGCCGCCACTGCCGAACGGCTGCACCGGGCCGGGCACGGCGTGATCGGAGTGGACCGCGCCGGGACCGACGTCGAGGCCGACCTCGGCAGTCCCGGCGGCCGGTTCGAGGCGGTCGCCCGGATCGGTGAACTCGTCGGATCGGCGCCGGTCGAGGGCTTCGCGGCCTTCGCCGGAATGGCACCCGCAGCCGGGCGCCCGGGGTCCGACCTGGTGGCGGTGAACTACTTCGGCGCGATCGACCTGCTGGTGGGGCTGCGGCCGCTGCTGTCCCGGGAACCGTCGTCGGCGCTGCTGGTCAGCTCCAACTCCACCACCACCCAGCCCGGATGGCCCGTCGACCTGGCGCAGGCCTGCCTCGGCGGCGACGAGCACGCCGCCGCCCGGCTGGCCGACTCCTACGGTGAGCACGGCTCGGTCCTGACCTACCCCGCCACCAAGGCGGCGCTGGCCTACTACGTGCGCACCCACGCCGCCGACTACATCCGCAGCGGCATCCGGCTCAACGCGATCGCCCCCGGGTTCATCGACACCCCGATGACCCGGGCCGGGCGTGAGGACCCGCACCTGGCCTCGGCGATGGACGCCTACCTGAGGCTGATCCCGGCCGGGCGGGCCGGGACCGCTGAGGAGATCGCCGCGCTCGCGGCCTTCCTGCTCGGACCGGACGCCGGGTACTGCGTCGGCTCGGTGGTCTTCGCCGACGGTGGCCTCGACGCCCATCACCGTCCCACCGACTGGCCCCGTCCGACCGAGGCGACCTGACCGCCCGCCGACCCCCGGCTACTGGCCGGCCGATCCGGATGCCGATGCCGGGGTGGCGGCGCGCGCTCGCAACACGTTGAACACCAGGTTCAACACCACCGCCACGATCGCCGCGGCGCTGATCCCGGAGTGCGCGATCACCGCGAACCAGGTGGGGAAGGCCTGCCAGAAGTCGGGGGAGACCACCGGGATCAAGCCGAAGGCCACCGCCGAGGCCACGATGACCAGGTTGTTGTTGCCCGCGTAGTCCACCTTCGCCAGGGTCCGCACGCCACTGGCGGCGACGGTCCCGAACAGGACGATCCCGGCGCCGCCCAGTACCGGGCCGGGGATCACCGAGAACAGGGCCGCCGCCATCGGCGAGAGCCCCAGCAGCAGCAGGATCGCGCCGCCCGCAGCGACCGCGAACCGGCTCTTGACGCCGGTGAGCGCCACCAGTCCCACGTTCTGCGCGAAGGCCGTCGCCGGGAAGGCGTTGAACACCGGCGCCAGCACCGAGGAGGCCATGTCCGCGCGCAGTCCGTCGGCCACCCGGCGGCTGTCCACCCGGGAGCCCACCACATCGCCGACCGCGATGATGTCGGCGGTGGTCTCGACCATGATCACCACGATCACCACCGTCATCGAGATGATCGCGCCCACCTCGAAGACGGGCCAGCCGAAGGCGAAGGGCTGCGGCAGCGCGAGCACCGACGCCGAACCGATCCCGCCGGTTACCGCCTTCCCGACCAGCAGAGCGGCGACCGTACCCACGGCCAGGCCCAGCAGCACCGCCAGCCGGGAGAGCACCCGGATGCGGCTGAGCGCGATCACCACCGCGAAGGTGAACATGGCCAGGCCGATATTGCCCAGCGTCGCGAAGTCGGGGTTCGGCACCGTGTGCCCGCCGACGGTCTTCGTCGGTTTCCCGGTGATCCATCCCGCCGCCACGGGCATCAGCGACAGCCCGATCACGGTGATGATCGAGCCGGTCACCACCGGTGGGAAGAAGCGCACGATCCGGGCGAAGAACGGGGCCAGCACCAGCCCGATCGCCGCCGCCACGATCACCGCGCCGAGCGCCACCTGCAGGCCGTGCGAGCCGCGGCCCCCGATGATCGCCAGCGTGGTGGAGACCGCCGCGAAACTGGTGCCCTGCACCAGCGGCAGCCGGCTGCCGAAACCCGGCACCCCGAGGGTCTGCAGCATCGTCGCCAGGCCGCTGATGAACAGGCCACCCGCGACCAGGACGCTCTTCTGCGCGGTGTCCAGGCCGGCCGCTCCGCCGATGATCAGCGGCACCGCGATCACCCCGCCGAACATGGCCAGCACGTGCTGGACGCCGTACCCGACGGTGCGCGTCGGCCCCAGGTACTCGTCCTCGGGTGCGCCGCTGCGCGGTGCGTCCGCTGACGCCGTCTTCGTCGATTCGGTCATGACAGGATCCCTCCGCCGAGATGGACGGGACTGTCTTCGACATTGCCGAGGATCCCGTTGATGATGCCTTCGCCGTCCGCCCCGTCGAGACTGCGGTACCAGTCCGCCGTGGCCGCCGGATCGAAGCCGTGGGTCTGCAGGCTCCGCTTCCGGGCCCGCAGCACCAGATCACCCGCCCGTTCGGAGCGGATGCGCTGGTAGCGCAGCAGGGTGTCGGCCACCGAGACGGTGTTCGTCGCCACCGTGATCCCCAGCGCGAACGAGTCCTCCAACGCCGAACAGGCGCCCTGCCCGATGTCCGGGGTGGTGTTGTGCGCGGCGTCGCCGAGCAGCGTCACCCGCCCGCGGGTCCAGGTGTGGAACGGGTCGATGTCCCAGATCTCCACCCGGTTCAGCGAGGCCGACGGGTCGATCCCGCCGAGCAGGGCCCGAACCCCCGGCGCCCACCCGCCGAAGGCCGCGTGCAGCGGCGCCATCGGATCGGCGCGGTCGTAGGGCAAACCGGCGGGTTGCGGCACGTCGAACCAGAAGTAGAAGCGGTCCCCGGCCACCGGCATCACCGCGGCACGTTTGCCCTCACCGACGTAGGTGGTCCATTGGTCGGGCGGGCCGATGCGCGGATCCACCGGTACCAGCCCGTTGAAGTTCGTGTAGCCGGAGTAACTGCGCTCGACCGGGTCGAGACCGGCGGTGACGTACTCGCGGATCACCGAACGGGCACCGTCGGCCCCGATCAGCATGTCGGCGCTGTCGGTGCTGCCGTCGTCGAACTCGACGGTGACGCCGGCGCCGTCGTCGGTCACCGCCACCGCGCGCATCCCCAGACGGATCCGGTCCAGCCCGACGGTGCGCATGAGCAGCATCTGCAGGTCGGCGCGGGACACCGGGTACGGACGCTGCCCGGAGCGCCGGGTGACCGCGTCCAGGCCGAACCGGCACATCGGCTCCCCGGTGAGACCGTCGATGTACGCCATGTACGCCATGTCGCCGCCGAGCTCGGCGACCTGATCGGCCAGGCCCAGCCAGTTGAGCACCTTGACGCCGTTGGGCCACAGCGACAGTGCCGCACCGACCGGCTTGTTCTCCCGCATCCGGTCGTAGAGCACGACCTCGTGCCCGAGCCTGCTCAGCGCGAGCGCGGCACTGGTTCCGCCGATGCCCGCGCCGATGATGATCACCTTCATGCACCGGCACGTTAGGCCGCGTGTGTCACCGCAACATTTCCGATTCGAGGCGGCCGGTTACACCGGTGTTGCAGGTCAGCTGCCGCGGTAGGTGGAGTATCCGAACGGCGAGAGCAGCAGCGGTACGTGATAGTGCGGGCGGTCGCCGACACTGAAGTTGACGGTCACCGTCGGGTAGAAGCTCTCGCGCCCCTCCCGGGCGAAGTAGGCGCCGGTGCCGAAGGCCAGCAGGTAGTCGCCGGGTTCGAGCTGCTGGGGGCCGAGCGCGAGCCGGCCGTCGGCGTCGGTACTACCGCGCCCGAGTTCGGTGCCGTCGATGCCGGTGAGGACCACCGCCACACCGGCGGCGGGGGTGCCGGTGGTGGAATCGAGGACATGCGTCGTCAAGTGGGTCGAGTGGGTCGAGTGGGTCACTGCTGTTCTCCTGCGCTCAGGTCGGTGTGTAGTCGCAGCAGGGCGATCTCCCGCAGCTGCGCAAGCGCCTCGCCGGACTCGGTGGCCTCGTCGTTGCCCAGCCGGCGGTGGGCGTGCGCCAGGATCTCCTCCGCCGACCGTCCGGCCGCGCGGATCAGGAAGACCCGCCCGAACCGCGCCTCGTAATCGGCGTTGGCCTGCGCGATCGCGTCGACGGTGCGCTGCTCGGCCGAGCCGACCGCCGCCTGCTCGGAGCGGGAGGCCTGCGCCGCGGCACCGTCGCCGGTGGGCTGCCGGCCGATCCGCGGGTGGTCGGCCAGGGCGGCGTCGAGATCGGCCGCGGTCCAGGACTGCGAGAGCTCGTCGGCGCGGGCGGCCGCGGCCTCGACGCTGCCGAACGGGCGCGCGTCGGCCAGTGCGAGCGCCCAGGAGTCGATCGAGGCCCACACCCGGGCCCACTGCGCGGCCCGGTCGCGGTCCGCGGTGTTGAAATCGGCCAATCCCATGCCGCCCACCCTAAACCCGAAACCGGATTCCGGTATGCGGAAAATCGATCAGAATCGGATGATCTGCCGGACCGCGGCACCGTCGGCCAGCGCGTCCATGCCCTGGTTGATCTGCTCCACGGCGATGACCCCGCTGATCAGCTTCTCCACCGGTAACCGGCCCTCCCGCCACAACTGCACGTACCGGGGGATGTCACGTTGCGGTACCGCCGAGCCGAGATAACTGCCGATGATGGTGCGCGCCTCCGCGGTCATCTGCAACGGACTGATCTGCGCGCGGGCCTGCGGATTCGGCAGCCCGACGGTGACCGTCCGCCCACCCGGGGCGGTGGCCGCGACGGCGGTCTCGAAGGCAGCGGGATGCCCGGCCGCCTCGATCACCACCGGCGCCCGCAGTCCGGCGTCGAGCACCTGCTGCGGACTGTAGGTGAGGTCGGCACCGAGTCCGCGGGCGGCGTCCAGCTTGGCCGGCTGCGCATCCACACCGATCACCCGGCCGACGGCACCGTCGGCCTGCAGCGACTTCGCGGTGAGCACGGCGGCCATCCCCACGCCACCCAGCCCGATCACGATCACGTCGTCGCCGCCGCCGGGTGCGCCGGCGTTGAGCACCGCGCCGCCGCCGGTGAGCACCGCGCAGCCGAGCACCGCGGCCACCTCGGGCGGGACGTCGGCATCGACCCGGGTGACCGAGCGGGCATCGACCACGGCGTGATCGGCGAATCCGGAGACGCCGAGGTGGTGGTGCACCGGCTCGCCGCCGCGGCTCAGTCGCCGTCCGCCGCCCAGCAGCTCACCGGCGTTGTTGGCGGCGCTGCCCGGGGCGCACGGCAAACGGCCGTCGGTGCGGCAGGGCGCGCACTCGCCGCACCGCGGTAGGAAGGCCATCACCACCCGGTCACCGACGGCCACATCGGGTCCGGTTCCCGCCGGGACCGGACCGAGCTCCTCGACGATGCCCGCCGCCTCGTGACCGAGCAGCATCGGCACCGGCCGCACCCGGTTCCCGTCCACCACCGACAGGTCCGAATGGCACAGTCCCGCGGCCTCGATGCGCACCAGGACCTCGCCCGGTCCGGGCGGCGCCAGCTCCAGCTCTCCGACGGAGATCGGCGTCGAATCCGCGTACGGGCGCGGCCTGCCGATCTCCTCGAGCACCGCTCCGCGGATCCGCATCAGTATTCGACCTCCAGCTCCGGCGACGTCGGCTTGGCCTGACATCCCAGAATGTAGCCGTCCTCGGCGTCGTCGGGGTCGAGTCCGTCGGTCACCGCCATCTCGACGGTGCCCTTGGTCAACCGGCACAGGCAGGTCGCGCACTCACCGGACTGGCAGGAGTAGGGCACGTCGTGGCCGTTGTTGATCAGCACGTCCACCAGGGACTCGCTGTGCGGCCACGGGACGGTGAAGGTGGCCCCGAGGTTGTACACGGTGACCTGCGGCGCGTCATCGGTGACGGGGACCTCGTGCGGCACGATGTCGGCGAAGGCGTCACCGGTGAGCGAGGCGTAGATCTCCTGATGCACCTGCTCACGAGGGGTGCCGATGAGGTTCGCCGCCTGCTTGCACGCGGCCATGAACTCCTCTCGCCCGCACAGGTAGGTGGCCCGCGAGTGGTAGGGCGTGAGCAGCGTGGAGAGGCTGTCGGCGTCCGGGATGCCGCGTTCGGACTCCATCCACCACAGCACCGTCAGCCGCTCGTGCTCGGCCTCCAGCGCGGCGATCCGGTCCCGGAAGATGGTCGACGCCGGATCGGCGTTGGCGTACAGCAGGGTGATCGGCTCGGTGCCGGCGGTGAGCGCAGCGGCCAGGATCGACATGATCGGGGTGATCCCGCTGCCCGCGGCGAGCAGCAGCAGCGGAACGTCCAGGCTCTCGGGGACGAAAGAACCGGCCGGTGGCAGGACCTCCAGCTCGCTGCCGGCGGCCAGGTTGTCGCACAGCCAGTTCGAGGCGTACCCGCCGGCGGTGCGCTTGACCGTCACGCCGGGGGAGCCCGGGTCGAACGGGGAGGTGAACAGCGAGTACGACCGCGCCACCGACCCGGTCAGCTCCGAGGGCACGCGGACGGTGACGAACTGCCCGGGCCGGTAGTCCCACTGCGCGTCGAAGACGAACGACTTGGCGAGATCCGTCTCGTCGACCACCTCGGTGACGGTGACGATCTGGCTGCGGCTCGAATGGGGGGTCAGACTCATGCCTGACAGGTTATCGGTGCGCCTGATCGAGCAGCGCGATCACGGCGTCGGCGGCCTTGACCGGCGCGCCGGATCGGGTGGGCGCCAGATCGTGTGCGGCGGCCACCTCCACGATCGTGGTGGGTCCGGCGATCAGTTCCGCGGCCTCGGCGAGTTCCTCGGTGGTGGCGAACGGATCGCGCTTGCCGTGCACCAGCACCGTCGGGACCGAGACGGCGGGCAGGTGTTCGGTGCGGGCCCGCTCCGGCCGGCCCGGCGGGTGCAGCGGATAGGACAGCAGCAGCAGGCCCGCGGGCAGTGCGGCTCCGGGGCCGGCTCCGTCGGCGAGTTCGGCGACCGCCATCGACGCCATCCGGCCGCCGTAACTGTGCCCGCCCCACAGGATCGTCCCGTCCAGCTCCAGGGTGCGCACCGCCTCGGCGAAGGCGGCGCGGTCGGCCGGCTGTCCCGACGGTGACGGCGGGCCCTTCGGCCGCAGCCGGCGGAAGGGCAGGTCGATCCGTACCGTGCGCACCCCCCGTCCGGCCAGTTCGTCGCCGAGCAGTCGCAGCATCGTGGCGTCGCGGTCGCCGCCGGCGCCGTGCGCCAGTACCAGGGTCGCGCGGACGTCGGTACCGGCATCGGGATCGTGAATGGAGAGCCAGGTCACGTCGACAGGGTACGGGCAAGTTAACGTCGATTCATGACTGATTCGAAGCAGGGCCCCCTGGCGGGGTTGAAGGTGGTCGAGTTCGCGGGTCTCGGGCCCGCCCCGCACGCGGCGATGCTGCTGGCCGACCAGGGCGCCGACGTGGTCTCGGTGCAGCGTCCCGGGGTCGGAGTCTCCGGCCTCACCGGGAGGCCCACCGGGGTCAAGCGCGGGCGGCGGATCGTCGAGGCGGATCTGAAGGACCCGGACCAGATCGCCGCTGTGCTGGATCTGATCGACCGCGCGGACGTGCTGGTCGAGGGATTCCGGCCGGGTGTGATGGAGCGTCTGGGCCTGGGGCCGGAGGAGGTGCAGCAGCGCAACCCGGGCATCGTCTACGCCCGGATGACCGGCTGGGGTCAGGACGGTCCGTTCGCGCAGCGCGCCGGCCACGACATGAACTACCTCGCACTCACCGGCCTGCTGCACGCGATCGGCCGAAAGGGCGAGCGTCCGGTGCCGCCGCTGAACCTGGTCGGCGACTTCGGTGGCGGCTCGATGTTCCTGGTCTTCGGGGTGTTGGCCGCGCTGTACGAGCGCAGCGTCTCCGGGAAGGGGCAGGTGATCGACGTCGCGATGGTGGACGGCGCATCCCTGATCGGGCAGATGCAGTGGGACTTCCGCGGGCAGGGGATCTGGAGCGATGAGCGTGGCGTGAACACTCTCGACGGCGGTGCCCCGTTCTACGACACCTACGAATGCGCCGACGGCAAGTACCTCTCGGTGGGGGCGATCGAGCCGCAGTTCTTCGCGGAACTGCTGGTCAAGCTGGGCTTGAACGCCGAGGATCTGCCCGCCCAGCTGGACCAGGCACGATGGCCCGAGCTGCGGGCGGCGATCGACGCGGCGTTGCGCACCCGGACGCGGGACGAGTGGGCGGAGATCTTCTTCGACTCCGATGCCTGTGTCGCGCCGATCCTCACCTTCGCCGAGGCACCGGACCATCCGCACATGGCCGCGCGCGGCAATCTGCAGCAGGTGGGGGAGGCGATGGCGCCGATGCCGGCACCGCGGTTCTCCCGCACTCCCGCGGCCCGGCCCACCGCTCCGGTGGCCGACGTGGTGGATCCGGCGGCGACGCTCTGGCGCTGAACCCGCTGTGAAACCTGCGGTTTTCGGGGCTATGAGGCCCGATTCGGCTTCGTAGCCCCGAAAACCGGGATATTCACGGCTATCCGGTGACCAGGGTGGTGCCGGTGGCGCGCAGGGTGGCGCCCAGGTCGTAGAACAGGGAGCCGTTGGTGCGCACCGGACCGCTGAACGTGGCGGCGCGGCTGGCGATGCCCAGGGCGGCGTTGTCGGAGGTGCGGATCAGCGGCCCGCCGCTGTCGCCCACCTTCACCGGGATGGTGGTGGCGATGTAGCCGCCGTCCACGCTGACCACCGAGCCGCAGCGCCAGCCGGACGAGACGCCCTGGCTGCACACCTGGTCGCCGGCCTTGGCGGTGCCCACCGAGCTGGGGCGCACCCGGCCGCCGGGGGCGGCGGTCGCCAGCCGCGGGTCCAGGGTGAACACGCCCCAGTCCGGAGCGTCGGGCACCTCGAAGGTGTCCGACTTGGTCAGCGCCGGTGCCGACGAGCCGGTGTTCACGCCGACGATGCGTCCGTCCACCACCACCTGCTGCCCCTCGGCGCCGCAGTGCCCGGCGTACAGGCCCACGCGGGTGCCGTCCGGTCGCGCTCCGATGAATCCGACGGTGCAGCCGCGGCCGTCGGCCTTGTTGCCCACCAGCTTGGAGACGGTGAGCACCGAGGAGCCCGGGACGATCGTGGTGGCGGCCTGTGCAGGGGCGGGGATCAGGACGCCCGCACCGACGACCGCCGCACCGATGGCGACGGCGATGGTGCTGGGCGTGGACCCGGTGGTGCGGCGCATGATCCTCCTCGGGGCGCGGAACGGTCGTCGGTAGCGTGCCACACCCCACACCGTGTGTAAACCAAACGAGATCTGTTGCACGTGGGGGAAGTGATGCTGGTGTTGCGTCGGGTTACGTCGCTGCGGTCACTGCGCGGGTTTGGGGGTGACCCAGGTCGTGATCTGGGCGTGCACCACCTCGGTGCCCTTCTTGTCCGTCACGGCGATCTCCACCACCACGTCACGGCCGGTGGTGATCGCGTCCCAGTCGATCTCCTCGGCCAGGGTCGCGGTTGCGGTCAGCGACGACTCGGCCTTCGCGAGGTAGTCGACCTTCATCGACTTCGGGAGCCAGCGGTGCGTGCTCGGCGTCGAGGCCTCCATGACCATGCCCATGCCGACCTCGGCCAGGTTGCAGGCCGCGATGGCGTGGAAGGTGCCGATGTGGTTCTGCACGAACCACCACTTCGGGCCGCGGATCACCGCGCGCCCGTACTCGATCTCCGAGATGTACGGGGTGACCGACGCGAAGTACGGGGCCTTCAGCGAGGCGCCCGCCGAGAACGCGAGCTTGCCGAGCGGCTTCTCGCTGAGCGCGCGCCACATCTTGAGCGTGTTGGTATCAGACATGACGCTATCTTACCGCGCGGTAAGATAGCGGGTCAGCGCGGCGGATCGGCCGCCACCGCGGGGAACCCCTCACGGGCGAGCCGCACGATGGTGTCCTGGATCGTCGGCCACCAGCGGGTCCGCACGTTCACCGGGGTTCCGTGGTTCGCCCCCTTGAGCTCCACCAGCAGCGACGGTGCTCCGGCCGCGCGCGCGGCATCGACGAAGGTCACCGATTCCTGGACCGGGACCACGGTGTCGTCGGTGCCGTGGATCGCGATGGACGGCATCGACGGGTCGATCCGCTGGATCGGGTTCGCCAGCGCGTACCGGTCCGGGACGATGTCCGGCATACCGCCGAGCGCATTGCGCACGTGGTCGTTCAGGCGCGACGACGTGCGCATGTCCAGCACACCGGCCATGGAGACGAAGGCGCGCGGGATCACCGCCGGACCGCCCCCCGGCGGCCAGGTCACCCCGGGGGCGCCCTGGGGCAGCGCGGCGCGGGAGGCGGCCCAGGCCGCGAGCTGCCCGCCGGCGCTGTGTCCGACCAGGATCACGTTCGACGGGTCCACCGCGGGTGCCGACTGCGCCAGTGCGGGGACGTGATCGACCGCGTACCCCACATCGGTGAAGGTGGTGGGCCAGCCCCCGCCCGAGCCGACCCGCCGGTACTCGATGTTCCACACCGCCAGCCCGGCGCGCTGCAGCGCCCGCGCCACGTCGACCATGTACCCGGCGTTGGCCCGGGCCCGCCAGCCGCCGCCGTGGATCAGCACCACCAGCGGCACCGACCTCGGTGCGTGCGCGCCGCGCGGGAGGTACAGATTGCCGAAGTTCTGCCGCGGGTCGGCGTCCGGTGCAGGGTAGGAGTAGCGGATCGAATCGTCGCGCAGCGTGGCGGCCGACGGTGGCGGGTCGGCCACCCCCGAGGAGGTCGACGGGCCCGCCGAGGTGCCGATGCTGCTCACCGGCCCGACGGTGCAGCCGGCGCTCAGCGCCGTCACCACCAGGAGCGCGCCGAGCTGCGATGCGACGCGCTTTTCGGTCATGGCCGACATTCTTCCAGACATCCGTGCCCGGCCCGGGAGTGAGACGTGCCGGTGTGAGATGTGCCGCAACCGGCAGGGCGGGGGCGGAGACCGGCGGAAGCGATTTGAAAGCTGCGTCGAAGAAGTGCATACTGGTGGGGTTGCCTTGACCGGGCGGCGTGACTTCGTGTGACTTGTCGTGCGACCTGTCGAGTATTCGGCGGTCGGAACGCGGGGAACCACGGAGTCGTTCGCAGGGTCGAAGGTATCGCCCCGGCTCCCCAGGGAGCCACCGGACCATCCAGCGGAGCATGAGCGCCAGCGCGACACGCCCGACCGCGTGGACCGGAGCAATTTGACACATGAACAGCGTCGATCGACTTTTGAGCGGGACATTTCCCGCAGGTGATGAGGCTGTCCGTGCGTCAGGCAATACGTGAACACTTGACGGAAGAGGACACAGCGTGGCGGGACAGAAGATCCGCATCAGGCTCAAGGCCTATGACCATGAGGCGATCGACGCGTCTGCTCGGAAGATCGTCGAGACCGTGACCCGCACCGGCGCCCGTGTGGTCGGTCCCGTGCCGCTGCCGACGGAGAAGAACGTGTACTGCGTCATCCGCTCGCCGCACAAGTACAAGGACTCGCGCGAGCACTTCGAGATGCGTACCCACAAGCGGCTGATCGACATCCTGGACCCGACGCCCAAGACGGTCGACGCGCTCATGCGCATCGACCTGCCGGCCAGCGTCGACGTGAACATCCAGTAAGCGGCTTCGGGTAGCTAACGGAGATTTGAGAGACGAGTTCTAAATGACTGAGAACAAGATCAAGGGAATCCTGGGCACCAAGCTCGGCATGACCCAGGTCTTCGACGAGAACAACCGGGTCGTCCCGGTGACCGTCGTCAAGGCCGGGCCGAACGTGGTCACCCAGATCCGTACCCAGGCCGCGGACGGCTACGACGCCGTTCAGCTGGCCTTCGGCGCGATCGACCCGCGCAAGGTGAACAAGCCCGTCTCGGGCCAGTTCACCAAGGCCGGTGTCACCCCGCGTCGCCACATCGCCGAGCTGCGGCTCGCCGACGCCGAGGCCGCCGCCGAGTACGAGGTGGGCCAGGAGCTGGGCGCCGACGTCTTCGCCGACGGTGCCTTCGTCGACGTGACCGGCATCAGCAAGGGCAAGGGCTACGCCGGCGTTATGAAGCGCCACGGCTTCGCCGGCCTGGGCGCCTCGCACGGCGCGCAGGCGGTCCACCGTGCTCCCGGTTCCATCGGTGGCTGCGCCACCCCCGGCCGCGTCTTCAAGGGCGTGCGCATGGCCGGCCGCATGGGCTCGGACAAGGTGACCACGCAGAACCTCACCGTGTTCAAGGTGGACGCCGAGGCCGGCGTCCTGCTGATCAAGGGCGCAATCCCCGGTCGCAAGGGCGGCCTCGTGATGGTCCGTACCGCTGTGAAGGGTGGTGCTCGCGCATGAGCAAGCTGACTCTCGATGTCAAGACCGCCGACGGCAAGGCCGACGGCACCGTCGACCTCCCCGCCGAGATCTTCGACGTGGAGCCCAACATCGCGCTGATGCACCAGGTGGTCGTCGCGCAGCTCGCCGCTGCGCGTGCCGGCACCCACGCCACCAAGACCCGCGGCGAGGTCCGCGGCGGTGGCCGCAAGCCGTACCGCCAGAAGGGCACCGGTCGCGCCCGCCAGGGTTCGACCCGTGCACCGCAGTTCGCCGGTGGTGGCACCGTTCACGGTCCGCAGCCGCGTGACTACAGCCAGCGCACCCCGAAGAAGATGAAGGCCGCCGCCCTGCGCGGTGCCCTCACCGACCGGGTCCGCGAGGACCGTATCCACGTCGTCACCGAGCTGGTGGCCGGCCAGGAGGCGTCGACCAAGTCGGCCCGCCTGTTCCTGGCCGCGCTGTCGGAGCGCAAGAAGTTCCTGGTGGTCGTCGGCCGCGAGGACCTGACCGCGCAGCGCAGCGTCCAGAACCTGCCGAACGCGAAGTGGATCTACCCCGACCAGCTCAACACCTACGACGTCCTCGACAGCGACGACGTGGTGTTCAGCCGCGAGGCGCTGGGTTCGTTCATCGCGAGCGCATCGAAGACTGAGGAGGCGAGCGCCTGATGGCTACCGCAACCATCCCCGCCGACCCGCGGGACATCCTGCTCGCGCCGGTGATCTCCGAGAAGGCCTACGGCCTGATCGAGGAGAACACGTACACCTTCGTGGTGCACCCGGACGCGAACAAGACGCAGATCAAGATCGCCGTGGAGAAGATCTTCGGCGTCAAGGTCGACAGCGTCAACACCTTGAACCGCCAGGGCAAGCGCAAGCGCACCCGTGCCGGTTACGGTCAGCGCAAGAGCACCAAGCGCGCCATCGTGACCCTGAGCGCCGATAGCAAGCCCATCGACATCTTCGGAGGCGCGAGCTAAATGGCTATCCGTAAGTACAAGCCGACCACTCCGGGTCGTCGCGGCTCGTCGGGCTCGACCTTCGACGAGATCACGCGTTCGACCCCGGAGAAGTCGCTGATCCGCCCGCTGCACGGCCGTGGTGGCCGCAACGCGCACGGTCGTATCACCACCCGGCACAAGGGTGGCGGTCACAAGCGTGCGTACCGCGTCATCGACTTCCGTCGCCATGACAAGGACGGCATCAACGCCAAGGTCGCGCACATCGAGTACGACCCCAACCGCACCTCGCGGATCGCACTGCTGCACTACTTGGACGGCGAGAAGCGGTACATCCTCGCCCCCAAGGACCTCAAGCAGGGCGATGTGGTCGAGTCCGGCCCCAACGCCGACATCAAGCCGGGCAACGCCCTGCCGCTGCGCAACATCCCCGCCGGCACCGTGATCCACGCCGTCGAGCTGCGCCCCGGTGGCGGTGCCAAGATGGCCCGTTCGGCCGGTGCCAGCATCCAGCTGCTGGGCAAGGAGGGCGCCTACGCCACCCTGCGTATGCCCTCCGGTGAGATCCGTCGCGTCGACGTGCGCTGCCGCGCCACCGTCGGCGAGGTGGGCAACGCCGAGCAGAGCAACATCAACTGGGGTAAGGCCGGCCGTATGCGGTGGAAGGGCAAGCGCCCGACCGTCCGTGGTGTCGTGATGAACCCGGTCGACCACCCGCACGGCGGTGGTGAGGGTAAGACCTCCGGTGGTCGCCACCCGGTGAGCCCGTGGGGCAAGCCCGAGGGCCGCACCCGCAAGAACAAGGCGAGCGACAAGCTGATCGTGCGTCGCCGCAAGTCCGGTAAGAACAAGCGCTAGGAGGGAGTTAGAGAATGCCACGCAGCCTCAAGAAGGGCCCGTTCGTCGACGACCACCTCCTCGCGAAGGTCGACGTCCAGAACGAGAAGGGCACCAAGCAGGTCATCAAGACCTGGTCGCGTCGCTCCACCATCATCCCCGACTTCATCGGTCACACCTTCGCCGTCCACGACGGTCGCAAGCACGTGCCGGTGTTCGTCTCGGAGAACATGGTGGGCCACAAGCTGGGCGAGTTCGCCCCGACGCGGACGTTCAAGGGCCACATCAAGGACGACCGGAAGGCGAAGCGCCGCTAATGAGTAACGACACCGAAGTCCAGAACCAGACCGCCTCGGCCACCGCGCGCTTCGTGCGCGTCACGCCGATGAAGGCTCGTCGGGTGATCGACCTGGTCCGCGGCAAGGACGCCGAGCAGGCGCTCGCGATCCTGCGGTTCGCGCCGCAGGCCGCCAGCGAGCCGGTCGCCAAGGTGCTCGCCTCGGCGATCGCCAACGCGCAGAACAACCTGGGACTCGACCCGCGCACCCTGGTCGTCTCGGAGGCGTACGCCAACGAGGGCCCGACCATGAAGCGCATCCAGCCGCGTGCTCAGGGTCGTGCGTACCGGATCCGCAAGCGCACCAGCCACATCACCGTCGTCGTGACGGCGGTCGAGGGTGCGTCCAAGAAGGCCGCCACCAGCCGTAACAGCCGGAAGGGAGCGTAAGCATGGGTCAGAAGATCAACCCCCACGGCTTCCGCCTTGGCATCACCACGGACTGGAAGTCCCGCTGGTACGCCGACAAGCAGTACGCCGAGTACGTCAAGGAAGACGTCGCGATCCGTAAGAAGCTGACCGACGGCCTCGAGCGCGCCGGCATCAGCAAGATCGAGATCGAGCGCACCCGGGACCGCGTGCGGGTGGACATCCACACCGCGCGTCCGGGCATCGTGATCGGCCGCCGCGGCGCGGAGGCCGACCGGATCCGTGCCGAGCTGGAGAAGCTGACCGGCAAGCAGGTGCAGCTGAACATCCTCGAGGTGAAGAACTCCGAGGCCGACGCCCAGCTCGTCGCGCAGGGCATCGCCGAGCAGCTGAGCAACCGCGTGGCGTTCCGCCGCGCGATGCGCAAGGCGATCCAGTCGGCGATGCGTCAGCCGAACGTCAAGGGCATCCGGGTGCAGTGCTCGGGTCGCCTGGGCGGCGCGGAGATGAGCCGCAGCGAGTTCTACCGCGAGGGCCGCGTGCCCCTGCACACGCTGCGTGCCGACATCGACTACGGCCTGCACGAGGCGAAGACCACCTTCGGGCGGATCGGCGTCAAGGTGTGGATCTACAAGGGCGACGTCGTGGGCGGCCGGC
The DNA here is from genome assembly GCF_054780975.1 of Tsukamurella serpentis. NCBI lineage: Bacteria > Bacillati > Actinomycetota > Actinomycetes > Mycobacteriales > Tsukamurellaceae > Tsukamurella > Tsukamurella serpentis. The sequence continues at coordinate 720,164 of NZ_BAAGVH010000002.1, read as the reverse complement.
GCGAGCTGGCGGCACCGTCGAACGACGACCGTCGTGGCCCGCGTCGTGAGCGCCCGCAGCGCCCGCGTCGCAGCGGCGCGTCGGGCACGACCGCCACCAGCACCGAGGCCGGTCGCGCCGCAACGGAGGAGACTCCGGTGGCGGCGGCACAGGCCGCAACGAACCAGGAGGGCTGACGCCATGTTGATCCCCCGTCGGGTGAAGCACCGCAAGCAGCACCACCCCAAGCGCTCCGGCGCCGCCAAGGGTGGCACCACCGTGGCGTTCGGTGACTACGGCATCCAGGCTCTCGAGCCCGCCTACATCACCAACCGTCAGATCGAGTCCGCTCGTATCGCCATCAACCGCCACATCAAGCGTGGCGGCAAGGTCTGGATCAACATCTTCCCGGACCGCCCGCTCACCAAGAAGCCGGCCGAGACCCGCATGGGTTCCGGTAAGGGTTCGCCCGAGTGGTGGGTGGCGAACGTCAAGCCCGGTCGCGTGATGTTCGAGATGACCTACCCCAATGAGCAGATCGCTCGCGAGGCCCTGCGCCGCGCGCAGCACAAGCTCCCCTGCAAGACCCGCATCGTGACCCGAGAGGAGCAGTTCTGATGAGCAACACCGTCGCCGCTGATCTCCGCGGTCTCACCGCGGACGAACTGGTGGAGAAGCTGCGCGAGGCCAAGGAGGAGCTGTTCAACCTGCGCTTCCAGATGGCCACCGGACAGATGAGCAACAACCGTCGCCTGCGCACCGTGCGTACCGACATCGCCCGGATCTACACGATCCTGCGCGAGCGGGAGCTCGGCCTGGCATCGGGTCCGGAGGGTGACGCCGCATGAGCAAGAATGGAAGCAGCGAGAACACTGTGACTACCGATACCTCGGTCGAGGAGCGCAACAGCCGCAAGGTGCGCATCGGGTACGTCGTGTCCGACAAGATGGAGAAGACCATCGTCGTCGAGCTCGAGGACCGCGTGAAGCACGCCCTGTACGGCAAGATCATCCGCACCACCTCCAAGGTGAAGGCGCATGACGAAGAGGGTCTGGCCGGCGTGGGTGACCGCGTCCGGATCATGGAGACCCGTCCGCTGAGCGCCACCAAGCACTGGCGCCTGGTGGAGGTGCTGGAGAAGGCCAAGTAACCCTCGCGGTTACCGGCCACCGGCCCACCGAGAGAACCCCCGGACCCCCCGCTAGGGAGGGCCGGGGGTTCTCGCGTTCTCGGGGTCGCTCAGTGTGCGTGTCCGGCTGTCACAGCGGGCACAGACGCTGCAGCGTGGACGTCGCGGAGCGCAGCGGCTCATTGGCGGCCTTGGTCCGCGGCCAGGTGGCCTCGTTCGAGCCCCGCGCCGACTGGTCCGCGTGCAGTGCCTCGTTGTAGGCGTCCAGCTTGGACTTGTAATCGACCAGCGCGGTGTGGATGGTGGCGGCCGGCTGCGCGGTGCTGATGGTCGAGGTCAACTGATTCGATTCGGTGGTGATCGCGGCGAACTCCGCGCTGATCACCGGCGCGATGGTGTTCCAGTTCCACTTCGGATCCTTGGTGTGGGCCACGGTCGCGCGGGTGGCTGTCGTGCGGGTCTCGTACCCGGCCCGCCAGGAGGCGCACGCGGACTTGCCCGCGGCCTCAGCGGCGGCGGCACGGGACGAGGCGATGGCGGACTGGTACCCGGCCACCACCTGCGGATCGGCGGTTCCGGCGCCGGGCACCGTCGCACACCCCGCCACCGCGAGGGAGAGTCCCAGCGCTGCTGTCGCGAGGACGCGGCGGGATGAGTACGTGATCGATACGGTCATCTGCTTGCCTCCCGTGGCGTACGTGCGCGGCGCACGCTTTCCGGTTTGCATTGTCGCCCATTCCGCCGTTCGGTGCCGCACCAGGGGTGTGCCCGCCGACACACGGACAAGACGCGATTTCGGATAGTGGGGTTCGGCCGGATAGACTGAGTGGTTGTTCGCAAAAGCAAAAGAGAAGTTCAGAGGTCACGTACCCGCATGACAGCCCCTTCGTTCGCCGCACTCGGCGTTCCCGCTCCCGTCGTCGATGCCCTGACGGCGATGGACCGGCCCACGCCGTTCCCCATTCAGGCGGACACCCTGCCCGACACGCTCGCCGGACGTGACGTTCTCGGCCGGGGGAAGACGGGGTCCGGTAAGACGCTCGCCTTCGCGATCCCGCTGGTCGTCGCCGTCGACGATGCCCGTGGCTCGCGCCGGCGCCCGGGCCGCCCGGTCGGGCTGGTGCTGGCACCCACCCGTGAGCTGGCGACCCAGATCACCGCCACCGTCGAACCCCTGGCGAAGGCCCTGGACCTGACGGTCACCACCATCTTCGGCGGGGTGAAGCAGTCCCGCCAGGAGCAGGCGCTGGCCTCCGGCGTCGACATCGTGGTGGCCTGCCCGGGCCGGCTCGAGGACCTCATGCGCCAGCGCATCGTCGACCTCTCCGACGTCGCGGTGTCGGTGCTCGACGAGGCCGATCACATGGCCGACCTCGGCTTCCTGCCGGTGGTCACCAGGATCCTCGCCGCCACCCCGTCGGACGGGCAGCGGCTGCTGTTCTCGGCGACGCTGGACAACGGCGTCGACAAGCTGGTCAAGCGGTTCCTGACCGACCCGGTCTCGCACTCGGTGGACCCGGAGACCTCGCCCGTCTCCGATATGACCCACCACGTCTTCGAGGTGGGCACCAAGGACGAGAAGACCGAGCTGGTGCGCGTGCTGGCCTCCGGTACCGGCCGGAGGATCCTGTTCACCCGGACCAAGCACCAGGCCAAGAAGTTGGCCAAGCAGCTCACCGCGCAGGGCATCCCGGCGCGTGATCTGCACGGCAACCTCAGTCAGCCGCAGCGCGACCGCAACCTGGAGGCCTTCAGCTCCGGCGCGGCCCGCGTGCTGGTGGCCACCGACATCGCCGCCCGCGGCGTGCACGTCGACGACGTGCAGCTCGTGGTGCACGTGGACCCGCCCGCCGAGCACAAGGCCTACCTGCACCGCAGCGGCCGTACCGCCCGCGCCGGCAGCGAGGGCACCGTGGTGACGGTGATGATGACCGAACAGCGCAAGGACACCCAGGCGCTGCTGAAGAAGGCCGCGATCAGCGTCCGCCCGGTGGCCGTGACCGCCGGCTCGGCCGTGGTGGTGGACCTGGTGGGGGAGACCGCGCCGTACGTCAAGCCCGAGGTGATCGCCGCTCCGCAACAGCAGCGCGCCAAGCGTCCCGCGCAGGGCCGCCCGCCGCGCTCGCGGCGCGGTGAGCCGCACCCCGGCCGGGGCCAGTCGCAGGGCGCCGGACGGGGGCAGTCCCAGGGTGCCGGACGGGGGCAGTCGCAGGGGCAGCAGCGCGGCCAGGGCGGCCCGCGCGGTCAGCGCCAGGCGGGCCAGACGGGCCAATCCCGTCAGTCCGGGCAGCCGCAGCAGAGCAGGACGCAGGCGCCGCGCCGGCGCGCCACCCGCCCCGCGGGCTGAGCCCGGTCAGTCGAGACGGTGCTGCCGGGCGATGGCCAGGACGTCGTCCTCGGTGGGTGGGCTGGCGGCGTGATGGCTCAGGCACATCGGGGTGCGCACCCGCACCGTCGACGCTCCGGCCCCGAGATAGAAGTCACCCGGTCCGAGGCCGCCGATCGCGTCGATCCGCCCGCCGCGCGCGGCCGCCAGGTCTTTGGCGGCCTGGATCTGCACCGGAGCGTTGAGCTTGCCGTAGAAGTGGGTGGCGCTGTTGCCGACCACCTTGTCGTGCAGGCCCTTCGGTGCCTGCGTCGCGAAGACCAGTCCGAGCCCGTACTTGCGGGCCTGTGAGGCCAGCAACAGCGTCGACTCGGAGGACGGTTTCACCGCACCCGACGGTGCGATCTGCTGCGCCTCGTCGATCACCAGCAGGGCGCCCAGCGGTCGCTCCCCGGCCGGGTTCCGCTTGATCCAGGAGAACAGGGCCAGCTGCAGCTGCGCCACGAAGGTCTGCCGCTGCGTCTCGTCCGGCAGCCCGATCAGGCTGATCACCGAGACGCGGGCGCGTTTGCCGGCCGCGGGAGTGAGCAGGGTCCCGGGGTCGACCGCCTCACCGCGCCCGCCCAGCAGGGGATTGTTGATCAGCGCCGCCTGGAGGTTCGCCGCCATCTCGGGAGCCCGCTTGTCCGCGCTGGCGAGACTGCTGCGCGAGGAGTCCCACTCGGCCAGGAATGCGGCGAAGCTGCGCACATCCGCCCGGCCGATCTGCCGGCCGTAGGCGTCGAGCGACTCGCGCAGAACCGCCCGCTGCTGCTCGCGCCGCGCTCCGCTCACCCCGACGTGCTGCTCCAGTGCGCTCGCGCACGCCTCGACCGCCATCGCGAACCCCTCGCGGGCCTCCTGCGCCAGCACGCCGTCCGGATCACCGGCACCGTCCATGCCGGTGCGCAGCGCCGCGAAGTCCGGGATCGGCGCCAGCACCAGGGGCTTCGCCGAGGGACGGTTCGGCGTCCACACCAGCACCTCGGTCCGGTCCAGATAGCGCCGCGCCCGGTCGGAGTCCCCGTCCCACCAGCCGGGCGGGGGATCCGGCCAGGCGCTGCCCAGCCGGGACAGATCGTTGTTCGGGTCCAGCACGATCGCCGAGACCCCGCGCAGCGCGCACTCCTCGACCAGCCGGCGCAGCAGCACCGTCTTACCCGAGCCGGACCCGGCGAACACGGACACGTGTTTGCGCAGCTCGGCGAGGTCGACGGTGACGTCGCGCCCGTCCGGAGAGGTACCCAGCGTGATCGACTCCCGCGCCGGCGACACCGCTGCACCCACCGGCGCCGACGGCTCCATCGGTGCGGTCGTCCGTGCCGGCGGAGTCGGCCGGGCCGGGGTGGACGGGCCACCGAACATCACGTCCGCGACCGAGTTGGACAGCCCGCCCACCCGGCCCACCGCGTCCCCGGGGATCAACCCGCGGGCCCGGCGTGCACCCCGGGTCCGTGCGGCCGGCTCGACGCCGGCCCCGTAGGTATGGGCCCCGACGATGCCGTCAGCACCCTGGTGGTCACCCGCACCACCGGCGTCCGGGGAGCGACGGTGCGGGGTGTCGAGTCCGGCGAACAGGCGCAGCCGGTGCGCCGGACGCCGGTCGGTGAGCCACTCGTCGAGCCCGTCCGGTCCGGCGGCGATGATCCGGCCGAGCGCGTCCAGCGAGGCCAGGTCGCCCTCGTCGAGCGGCAGGAGCAGCGCCCCGCGGTCGACGGCGTCGGCGATCACCGCCGACGCCCTGGGGCTGGTGGGCCACGGCGTGGACCGCAGCAGGAACAGCCGTCGGCGGTCCACCCCGGAGGTCAGGCCCGCTCCGGTCGCGGCGCCCTGCACCCGGTTGGTCACCGCGATCGGGTTGGCCGCCGGGATCGCCCGGAACGACCAGTGCTGCTCGTCCTCGACCCGCCCGGGCAGCCTGCGCCGCAGTCGCGCGTCGAGCTGCTTACCGCCGCGTTCGATCTGGAAGCCGTCGCCGCCGTCCTCCCGGGTCCAGGCCCGCAGGCCGGCTTCGAGCAGGTCACGCATCCGGGTATCGGCCACCGCCTGATCGGTCGCCACATCGCCGACACGGGCCCGGATCCGCAGCGCCTCGAACTGCTCGTCGATCCGGGTGAGAGCGTCCTCCGGCGTCTCCAGCCGGGGCTGCTCGGGCAGCTCCGAGGGCAGCGACGGTGCGGCCCGGCGCCGCTCGGTGGTGCGGGCAGCGCCCTCGTCGAACGACGCGAGTTCGAAGTCCGAACGGGTCGATACACAGGCCCGGATGTGCGCATCGACCTTGGTGAGCAGGTCACGAGGGGTGTGGTGGACCGCCGACGCGAAGGCCTCCGGTGCCACCGGCCAGGTCGGGTGCGGCGGAACGAACTCCTTCGACCGGTACGCCGTCCCGAGCCGGCGCTCGACGATGGCGCGCGCGATGGCACCGTCGGGCAGCGATTTCAGCGGACCGACCACCCGGAACCGGGCGGCCACCGAGGCGGTCGCCCGGCCGGAGAGGGTCTCCCACGCCGTCGGCAGCATGCAGGCGACGGTGACGGTGCGGTACAGGCCCTGCCGGAGCGACATCAGGCCGTGGCCGACCTGTTCGATCACCTCGGTCTCGGTCCGGGCGGCGACATCGGGATTGGTGAGCGTCGCCGCGGACTGCGCGAGCAGGGTGTCGATCTGGTCCACGGCGAACACGGTGGCCGCGGTCTCGGCCATGAACGCCGAGATCGCCCGCACCGTCTCGACCGCCGGGAAGCCGCCCGCCGGGAGCCCCCAGTGCAGGCGCTCGGCCGCGGTCTCCTCGACCTCGATGTCGTCGAGGAAGGCCGAGCCGAGGTCGGCGAGACGGGTGTCGGGTGAGGCCAGCAGCACCAGTGCGCGCAGCACACCGTGGTACTGCCGCACCTGCGGGCGACGCTTGCTCATGGCGGCGACCAGCGCGTCCAGGCCCTCCGGGGTGGGTACGGCGTCGCCGGAGAACTCCCGGCGGTGCGCGCGCGAGAGTCCGGCCTCGTCGGAGAGCAGCCAGAGCAACTGCGCGAGCTGGCTCTGGTGATCGCGTGCCGGACGCAGCAGCGAACTGCGCAGCGAGGTCAGCGCTGCGCGCCAGAAGTCGGAGGCGTCCAGGAGCTCCAGCAGTACGAAGTAGTGCCCTGCGCTCTGCACCTCCTCGCGGAAGCGAGTGAGCAGGTGGGTCTTGCCGGTGCCCGCGTTACCGGTGATCACCAGCCCGGTGGGGGAGGCGCCGGTGGAGGCGACCGCGTCGCCGAGGGCGTCCTCGAGATCCTCCCAGATGTCGGTGTGCAGGCCGTCGACGTGCGTGTCCTGCATCTGGGCCGAACCGTCCCACACCTCCTCGTAGGTCGGCGCCCAGCTCAGGCGGACGGAACGCAGTGCGGCGCGCTGCACATCGGAGAGCGTCATCGAGTGATCCGTATCGCGTGAAGGGGACGACCGCCCAGCTGCAGAGCGGCAGCGCGATCCTCGGCGGTGAGGGCTTTCAGATTGTCTTCGGCCACGATGTGCACCCCGGGCTCGGGGTAGAGCGTGCGCAGCGCATCGTCGACCGCACCGGCCGGCACTCCGGGCAACTGGGCCCGCAGATCCTTGAGCGCGACCCAGGATCCGGGGGCGGCGATGCGCAGGTAGGCCCGCCGCACCTGCTCGACGGTGGCCGGCCCCGGATCGGCCGGGGGTGCGGGTGCGCCGGCGGCGGCAGTGCTGATCGCAGTGGTGTCCGGCGGGACCACCACCTCGCCCAGTGCGAGGGATTCCCGACGCAGGTACCGGCCCAGGCCGGCGGCGACGGTCCACAGTGCGCGCTGGTGCCCGGTGGCGCCCGCCGGTGGTGCCGCCAGCAGATCCTCGGCGGTGGCCCAGCCCTTGTCGGTCAGTGAGAGCAGCAGCGACCGGCGCGGCCCGGCCTCCACCTCCAACAGGCCCAGCTCCTGGAGTTTGCGGCGCGACGGTGCTTCGAGGGCGGGGCCGAGGCGGCGCAGGTCCGGATTGCGTACCGGCTCGACCACGGCGGCCAGCACCAGCAGCACCGTCGCCTCGGTTCCGGTCAGCCGGCCGACCACACTCACCACGCGCCCCCTTCGCCGGCGGGGTCCCCCGCCTCCACCAACGTACGGATTATCGCCAACGCCTCCGGCAGGTCGGTGAAGATCCGGGTATCGGTCAGCCGCAGGACGCGGAATCCGGCCAGCATGAGGTCGGCGTCCCGGCGCCGATCGTCCTCGTACCGCGCCGGCTCCAGGTGGCCGGCACCGTCGACCTGGACCACCAGCCGGGCTCCGCCGAACAGCAGGTCCACCCGCACCGGCGGACGGTCCGGCCCCAGATCGACCGACCGGTTCCAGATCCGCCCGGCGGCCCAGCGGCAGCCGGAGAGGGCGCCTTCGAGATCGGCCTGTGCCGGCTCGGACGGGTGCGGGTGACCGGGCAGAGGCGGGAACACCGGCCCGGCGGTCGTCGCGCGCTCCGGACCGGTGCCGACCTCCCCCGGGGTGATCCGGGGGAACCGGTCGAGGGACCGGGTGCCCGGCCCGATCAGCCAGACCGCGCTCGTGCCGCGGGCGAGCCACTGCGCGGCGGTGCACAGCGCATCGGCGAGGTGGGGGACCGGCGGCTCATCGACCTCGATCGCCAGGGCCAGGCCGTGTACCCGGTAGCTGCGGGTGAGGGCGCGTTCGAGCGCTTCGCGGCGGTCGGCGGCGGGGAGGCCGGTGAACGCCGCGCTCGAATCCGGCCGCTGGGCCGTGCGCGCGTGGGCCGCGAGCGTGTCCAACGCAGGGCTGCTCGCGGCGTCGTTCCCGGTGTCCGGCCGCCACGCCGGGTACAGCGCGAGGGCCACGGTGAGCAGGCGGTCCAGGACGTCGTCGATGACGGCGCGCGGCGCCGAAGGCAGTGGGGTGCTCAGGCCGGGGAGGATCAGGATCGGGTCCGACGGTGTCCGGTGGTCCGCCGCCGCTACGAGGGCCGCTGCCGAGGTACCGCTCAGCACGGTGACCCCACTCGACGGCAGATCGGACGCAAGCACGCCCTGAAGGTACGCGATTCGACAGCGACCTGCGCGTTCGCCTATCATGGACGGGTTGCCCGCGGCCTGTGGCCGTGGGCGGCGGACCGCGCGCGTTCGGGTCGGTAATCCGGCGCGCATGAAAATCCAGGTCTGAGGAGACTGCAAAGTGATTCAGCAGGAATCGCGAGTGCGGGTCGCCGACAACACGGGTGCCAAGGAAATCCTGTGCATCCGCGTGCTCGGTGGAAGCTCGCGCCGCTATGCCGGCATCGGTGACATCATCGTCGCCACCGTCAAGGACGCCATCCCCGGCGGCAACGTCAAGCGCGGCGAGGTCGTCAAGGCCGTCATCGTGCGCACCGCCAAGGAGCGCCGCCGTCCGGACGGTTCGTACATCAAGTTCGATGAGAACGCCGCCGTCATCATCAAGAACGACAACGATCCGCGTGGCACCCGCATCTTCGGCCCGGTCGGCCGCGAGCTGCGTGACAAGAAGTTCATGAAGATCGTTTCGCTGGCTCCGGAGGTGCTCTGACATGAAGGTGCACAAGGGAGACACCGTCGTTGTGATCTCGGGTCCCGATAAGGGCGCCAAGGGCAAGGTCGTCGAGGCCTTCCCGAAGGCCGAGAAGGTCCTCGTTGAGGGCGTGAACCGGATCAAGAAGCACACCAGCACTTCCGCCACCGCGCAGGGCGGGATCGAGGTCAAGGAAGCCCCGATCCACGTCTCGAACGTGATGGTCGTCGACTCGGACGGCAACCCCACCCGCGTGGGCTACCGGACCGACGAGGAGACCGGCAAGCGCGTGCGGATTTCCCGCAAGAACGGGAAGGACATCTGAGATGACTACCTCCGAGAAGATCCAGCCGCGGCTGAAGGCGCGCTACCGCGCCGAGATCAAGGACGCGCTCAACAGCGAGTTCAACTACGACAACGTCATGCAGATCCCCGGCGTGGTCAAGGTCGTCGTGAACATGGGCGTCGGTGACGCCGCCCGCGACGCCAAGCTGATCAACGGCGCCGTCAAGGACCTCGAGCTGATCACCGGCCAGAAGCCGGAGATCCGCAAGGCCCGCAAGTCCATCGCGCAGTTCAAGCTGCGTGAGGGCATGCCGATCGGTGCGCGCGTGACGCTGCGCGGCGACCGCATGTGGGAGTTCCTCGATCGCCTCACCTCGATCGCGCTGCCCCGTATCCGCGACTTCCGCGGCCTCAACGGCAACCAGTTCGACGGCAACGGCAACTACACGTTCGGCCTGAACGAGCAGTCGATGTTCCACGAGATCGACGTGGACTCGATCGACCGCCCGCGCGGTATGGACATCACCGTCGTGACCACCGCCACCAACAATGAGGAAGGCCGCGCGCTGCTCAAGCACCTCGGCTTCCCCTTCAAGGAGAACTGAGCCATGGCAAAGAAGGCGCTGGTCAACAAGGCCAACAAGAAGCCGAAGTTCGCCGTCCGCGCGTACACCCGCTGCAACAAGTGCGGCCGCCCGCACTCGGTGTTCCGCAAGTTCGGCCTGTGCCGTGTGTGCCTGCGCGATATGGCGCACGCCGGCGAGCTCCCCGGTGTTCACAAGAGCAGCTGGTGAGTAGGCCCCGGGCACTCCGGGACCACTGATACGAATCGAGGCGCGCATCCACCGTTCCGGTGGGTGCGCGCCTTCGTCGTACGCGACGTCGGTCACGAAAACTCTCGTGGATACCCGTCATTCTCTGCGAGTTCACTATGATTTAACGTCATGTTGGTGCGATCGGATCTCGCGCTGCCGGGGGGACCGCGGGGGGCGCAGCGACGTCGATGGGGACGTCGTGAGTGGACGCGTGTGGTGCTCGCCGTCTGCGCGTTCGTCCTGGTGGTGCAGATCGCCGCCACCGTCTACGGTCTGCGTGGTCCGGTGCAGTCGCTGATCGCCGATTTCGTCGGACGGCCGGTGACCGGTGAGGTCAAGGTCGCCGCGATGGCGCTGGCACTGATGTGCATGCCGGCCCGGCTCCGCCTGCCGTTCACCGGCGTGCTGGTCCTGGTGGAGGTGCTGCTCAACACCGAGCGGCTGGTCGCGGGGAATCCGCTGCACTTCGGCAACGGCGTGATGTGGGCGCTCGCCGCCCTGGCCGGTTACGCCGGAACCGTCCTGGTCGGGCGAGAGCGGTCGGCGGCGCTCAAAGCGGCCGGTGTGGCCGCGATCCTGATCGTCGCGAACGCCGTCTCCGCGGTGTGGCTGGGCCTGACGATGGCGGCGCTGCCGGAGGTGGCGGACCAGTTCGTCGAGGTCGCCGACCGCGCGCTCGGCAGCCCGTCGTGGGTGATGGGCGCGTTCGTGCAGGAGCACACCTGGTACCTGTGGCTGATCACCAAGGTCTACACGTACCTGCCGGTCGGAGCGGCCGTGGTCGCCTTCTTCCAACTGCGCCGCAGCTCAGTGCAGGGATTCCCGCGGCACCACATCATCCGCTCGTTCCTGGTGATCGGCGCGATCGGCCCGATCGTCTACTTCCTGTTCCCGGTGGTGGGGCCGGCCTACGCCTTCGGAGACCAGGTGCCCGGCGCCGGCTGGATGGATGCGTGGCCGTCGATCGTGCCCAGCTCCCTGGCCCCGGTCTCCGAGTTCTACAGCCAGCTCGCACCGCGCAACTGCATGCCCAGCCTGCACACCGCCTGGGCCACGGCGATCCTGCTGCACGCACTGCGTGGACCGCGACTGCTCAAGGCCTTCGGTGTGTTCTGGTTCGTCACCACGCTCTCGGCCACGCTGGGGCTGGGCGCGCACTACGGGGTGGATCTGATCGCCGGACTGATCTTCGCGCTGACCCTCGAAGCGGCCCTGGTGCGGCCGCAGACCGGATGGGACCAGCGCCGGATCGTCACCGTCGCCGCAGGCGCGGGCGCCTTCGCTGCGGTGCTCGTGGCCATCCGCTACGTGAGCGTGCCGATGGCGCAGAGCGGGTACCTCGCCGCGCTGATGCTGCTCGGAGCCGTCGCCGCGATGGCCGTCGCCTACGCGCGGATCGTGAATCCGGTCCCGGTCGAGGGGAGGGGAGCACCCGCGCCGCGGATGCTCCCCTCGCGAGCCGCTCCGATGGAAGCGAGCTGATCAGCGCCGGCTCGGGTCCACGGTCTCCTGCTCGACCCGCTCCTTGCGGACGGTGTCCGAGACGGTCTGCTTGCCCTGCTCGGTGTTGACCTGCAGGCCGACCCGCTCGACCGGCACGGTCTCCTTGTCGGTGACCACGCGATCCTCGTGCAAGGTGACCTCGGCGGTCCCGTCGCCGATCTCGACGTCGCCGGCTTCGGCGCCGGTGATCGGTTCGCGGACCACCTCGACGTGCTCGCGAGTGACGGGCACGGTCACCGTCTTCTCCTCGGTGACCACGTACTTCCGGAGTCGGGCGCGGCCGGTCGCGACGCGCTCGGTACCCACGTTCAGTCGCTCCTCGGAGCGGACCACGCTGGAATCGGTGTCGGTCGGAGTGGCGCTGCGCCGGTCGTCGGTGGCACCCGCTGCAGCCCCGGTCGCTGCGCCGACGCCGGCTGCCGAGCCGGTGGCTGTCGAGCCGGTGGCTGTCGAGCCGGAGTTCGCGGTGGAACCGTCGTCGGCGTGCTTGCCGTAGGTGTCCCAGCCGGCGGTCTCCCGAGTGAGTCCGTAGTGCTGGAACAGCTCGTTCTGCTGCGCCTCCGAGATTCCCTCATCGGTGTCCAGGTGCGGTGCGTCCTTGATCTGGTCCTTGGTGGCGACCACGTCGATTCGGTCCTCGGAGTGGCGCGCACCCGACAGCGGTACCAGTGACGCGGAGCCGAACCAGCCGGTCTTGGCCGCGACCCACGTGGGGTACTGCGTTTCGCCGTCGATGTAGACCTGCTCGACCTTGCCTACCTTCTCCCCGTCGCGGTCGTACACGGTGGAGTTCGCCAGAGAGCTCAGGTTGTTGTTCGCCATAGTGACTCTTCCTGTGAGACGTTCGGGATCGTGCATCGTCACGCTAAGCACGGTTCAGGGCTCCCGTCATCACCCCTGCGGCGGCTTCGGAGGGTGCGGAAATGCCGAGTTAAGACGCGCGTCACATTCGCGTGATGTGATCTTCGTTACTGAGAATTCATGTCCGGCAAGGGCATCTGGCCGGCGGATCGGCGACGGGATCGGGGGTCCGTGACCCGGCCGTGATCCGGCTGCCGATTTCGCGTCTTCCTGCCATGTGAGACGGAACCGGTAGGAATCGGTCGGCGCCGGGCGACGGTGGCCCTCGAGTGCGTCTTTATCACCCCTCAGGGTGTGAAAACCGCGGATTTCGCGCCCATGAAGCCGAATCGGGCTTCGTGGCGTCGAAAACCGCGCTATTCACCGGCCGCGTCGCGACCCTTCTGTGACAAATGGTACGTATGGTGCTAGAGGTGCAGATGAGTCGAAGGTTGATGCTCACGGCGGCTGCGGCGACGCTGCCCGCCGCGATGGTCGCTGCCCGCGCCGGCGCCGAACCGGGTTCCGGGCCCGGAGCAGGAGCGGGGGCGGGTGCAGTGCCGGGGCCGTCCGCCGGTCCGGCGCCCGCACGCTGGACGGTCGAGCGTGCCGCCCAGTGGCGCGCGCAGCACGGCTGGATGGTGGGCTGCAACTACATCAACGCCAATGCCGGGAACCAGTTCGAGATGTTCCAGGCGAAGACCTTCGATCCGGGGCGGATGAGCACCGAACTGAGCTGGGCTCGCGGGCTGGGGATGAACGTGGTGCGGGTGTTCCTGCAGGACCAGCTGTGGACCGCGGATCCGACCGGATTCGTGCAGCGTCTGGACGCCTTCCTCACCGTCGCGCAGAGCAATGGCGTCAAGGTCATGTTCGTCCTCTTCGACTCCTGCTGGGATCCCGATCCCAAGCTCGGCGACCAGCGCGAACCCACTCCCGGTGTGCACAACTCCACCTGGGTCCAGAGCCCCGGCGCCGCCGGTCTGAGCGGCGACACCGCGAAGCTCCAGGCCTACGCCACCGGTGTGGTCAAGGCTTTCGCGGGTGACCCGCGTGTGGTGGCCTGGGACGTGTGGAACGAGCCGGAGAACCTCGCCGACTCCTATCCGTTGCGCCCGCCGGACAAGGTCGCGCGGGTCGCGCAGCTGCTGCCGAAGGCCTTCGAATGGGCGCGCGCCGGGAATCCGACACAGCCACTCACCTCCGGGGTGTGGGCCGATACCCGTCCCGAGATCCGGGCGATCCAGCTCGAACAGTCCGATGTGATCAGCTTCCACAGCTACGACCCGCCGGAGAAGTTCCGTGCGATGGCGTCCGACCTGGCGAAACTGAACCGTCCGATGCTGCTCACCGAGTACATGGCGCGGCCTCAGGGCAGCACCATCGAGGCGATCCTGCCGATCTGCAAGGAACTCGGTATCGACGCCTACCAGTGGGGATTCGTCGCGGGCCGTAGTCAGACGTACTACCCGTGGGACTCGTGGAAGCAGCCCTACGTGGGGGCGCGGCAGCCGCAGCAGTGGTTCCACGACCTGCTCTGGCCCGATGGCCGCCCATACCGCGACGGTGAGGTGGGTCTGATCAAGCGGCTCACCGCCCGCACCTGACGACGCACCCGCTCGCGAGCGCCCGCCAGTGGCGCCGGGGGAGCGGTGCGGCGACGATTCGACTCTGACCGGGACTTTCTCTACACTAGAGAGGTTGCCTGTCGTGCTTCGAGCACGGCCGGCGCACTTCCCCGAACCGGTACGGCTCCGTCCGGCCGGTCCGGAATCCCTGCGGTGCAACGGTATCGCAGGACGGTTTGCTTCGTAGTAGGCCCACCGTCGGACGTTCCAGGCCCCCTGGGGGCACCAGAGCGCCGTCGATGCATGGGAACCGCTGCGAGAAAGGTAGACGGACACTGTCATGACCATGACTGATCCGATCGCAGACTTCTTGACCCGTCTGCGCAACGCCAACTCGGCGTACCACGACGAGGTGACGCTCCCGCACTCGAAGATCAAGGCGAACATCGCCGAGATCCTCAAGTCCGAGGGTTACATCACCGACTTCCGTACCGAGGACGCCGAGGTGGGCAAGAACCTCGTCGTTTCGCTGAAGTACGGGCCCAGCCGTGAGCGTTCGATCGCCGGCCTGCGCCGCGTGTCGAAGCCCGGTCTGCGCGTGTACGCGAAGTCCACCAACCTGCCGAAGGTCCTGGGCGGCCTGGGCGTGGCGATCATCTCCACGTCCTCGGGCCTGCTCACCGATCGCCAGGCAGCCAAGCAGGGCGTGGGCGGCGAAGTCCTCGCTTACGTCTGGTAAGGGGACAGAAGAATATGTCGCGTATTGGTAAGCATCCCGTGGTCGTTCCCGCGGGCGTCGACGTGCAGATCGCCGGTCAGGACGTCACCGTCAAGGGCCCCAAGGGCCAGCTGGCGCTGACGATCTCCGACCCGATCTCGGTGTCGAAGAACGAAGAGGGCGCCATCGTGGTGGCCCGTCCGGACGACGAGCGGCGCAACAAGGCGCTGCACGGCCTGTCCCGGACCCTGGTCTCCAACATGGTGACCGGTGTGACCGAGGGTTACACCAAGAAGATGGAGATCTACGGCGTGGGTTACCGCGTGGCGCTCAAGGGTAAGGACCTCGAGTTCTCCCTGGGTTACAGCCACCCGGTGCCGATCGAGGCGCCCGAGGGCATCACCTTCGCGGTGGAGAGCCCGACCAAGTTCTCCGTGTCCGGCATCGACAAGCAGCAGGTCGGCCAGGTCTCGGCGGTCATCCGCAAGCTCCGTCGCCCCGACCCCTACAAGGGCAAGGGCGTGCGCTACGAGGGTGAGCAGATCCGTCGCAAGGTCGGAAAGACGGGTAAGTAACTCATGGCTAACAGCACCGCAACTCAGACCGACAAGCGCATCCCGGTGGGCAAGGACGTCTCCACGCGCCGTCGCGCGTCGAAGGCCCGTCGCCACTTCCGCCTGCGCAAGAAGATCGAGGGCACCGCGGCCCGCCCGCGGCTCGTGGTCAAGCGCTCCAGCCGGCACCTGCACGTGCAGCTGATCGACGACCTCAAGGGTCACACCCTGGCCGCCGCGTCGACCCTCGAGGCCGATGTGAAGGCCGCCGGTGGCGACAAGTCCGCACAGGCCAAGAAGGTCGGCGAGCTGATCGCCGCCCGCGCCAAGGCAGCCGGTGTGAACGCGGTCGTCTTCGACCGTGGTGGCAACAAGTACCACGGCCGGATCGCCGCGCTCGCGGACGCCGCTCGCGAAGGCGGGTTGGAGTTCTGATGACCTACACCAGCACGTTTTCCATCGAAGGAGAGGCAGCCTGATGCCCGGACGTCAGCGTCGTGACGGCGGCAACAACGGCCCCGCCGGAAACAACAACGGCCCCGAGAACTCGAACGACCGCCGCGGCGGCCGGGGTGGCCGCGACCGCGATCAGCGCGGTGGCCGCAACGAGGCCGAGAAGAGCAACCACATCGAGCGCGTTGTCACCATCAACCGCGTCTCGAAGGTCGTGAAGGGTGGTCGTCGCTTCAGCTTCACCGCCCTCGTGATCGTCGGCGACGGCCAGGGCATGGTCGGCGTCGGCTACGGCAAGGCCAAGGAAGTTCCTGCGGCCATCCAGAAGGGTGTCGAGGAGGCTCGGAAGAACTTCTTCCGTGTGCCGCTCATCGGCAGCACCATCGTCCACCCGGTCCAGGGTGAGGCCGCAGCCGGCGTCGTGCTGCTGCGTCCCGCCAGCCCGGGTACCGGTGTCATCGCCGGTGGCGCTGTGCGTCCGGTGCTCGAAGCGGCCGGCGTCCACGACGTCATCGCCAAGAGCCTCGGTTCGGACAACGCCATCAACGTGGTGCACGCCACCGTGGCCGCGCTCAAGGAGCTGCAGCGTCCGGAGGAGGTCGCGGCTCGTCGCGGCCTGCCCATCGAGGACGTCGCTCCCGCGGGCATGCTGCGTGCGCGCGCAGGTCAGGGAGCGTAGCGACATGGCCCATCTCACAGTCAGGGAGGCGATCTGATGGCAGAGCTCAAGATCACCCAGGTGCGGGGCACCATCGGGACCAAGCAGAACCAGCGCGACAGCCTGCGGACGCTCGGCCTGAAGGGCATCCGCAAGTCGGTCGTCCGTGAGGACACCCCCATCAACCGCGGCCTGATCCAGGTCGTCTCGCATCTCGTGGAAGTGGAGGAGGTGTAAGCAATGGCTATCAAGCTGCACGATCTCCGTCCCGCGAAGGGCGCGAAGACCGAGAAGACCCGTGTCGGTCGTGGTGAGGGTTCCAAGGGTAAGACCGCTGGTCGCGGCACCAAGGGCACCAAGGCCCGCAAGAACGTCCCGGTGGCGTTCGAGGGCGGTCAGATGCCGCTGCACATGCGGCTGCCGAAGCTCAAGGGCTTCAAGAACCGCAACCGGGTCGAGTACCAGGTGGTGAACGTGGGCGATATCGCCCGCCTGTTCCCGCAGGGCGGCACCATCGGCATCGACGAGCTCGTCGGCGCCGGTGCGGTTCGCAAGAACCGTGTCGTCAAGGTGCTCGGCGACGGCGAGATCAGCGTCAAGGTGGACGTGACGGCGACCAAGGTCACCGCCGCCGCCAAGGCGAAGATCACCGCCGCGGGCGGCTCGGTCACCGAGCTCGCCCCGTCGGCACAGTCCGAGGCCTGATTCCTGGTCTCGCGCTGATGCGAACGTGCCGCGGTAGGCACCGGTATCCGGTGCCTACCGCGGCTCTCGTTCATCGGTTCGACGGTGACCGTCCGCCACCTGCCGGTCGGTACCCGCCGTGAACAGCCCCGATGAGTGCGGCTGTTAGAGTTCATACGTTTGCAGGAATACCCATGAGGACACAGGCGCTCCGCCGCTGAGCGGAGCGTGTGTCCACGAGCGTGGGGCGGGTCGCACGGCCCGCCCGGCTGCCAGGAGGATGTGTGCTTTCGGCCCTAGTCCCGATCTTCCGGACCCCGGATCTACGGCGGAAGATCCTGATCGTCCTGGGCATCCTCGTGCTCTACCGCCTCGGTGCGACGCTGCCGTCGCCCGGCGTGAACTTCAAGAACGTCAGCGAGTGCGTCGATGACCTGTCCAAGGGTGCGAACGCCGATGTCTACTCGCTGATCAACATGTTCTCCGGCGGCGCCCTGCTGCAGCTGTCGGTGTTCGCGATCGGCATCATGCCCTACATCACCGCGTCGATCATCGTCCAGCTGCTGATGGTGGTCATTCCGCGGTTCGAGACCCTCCGCAAGGAGGGGCAGGCCGGGCAGGCGAAGATCACCCAGTACACCCGCTACCTGACGGTGGCGCTGGCGCTGCTGCAGGCCACCGCGATCGTCGCGATGGCCTCGCGCGGCCAGCTGCTGCAGGGCTGCACCAAGCCGATCCTCGCCGACAACGGCCTGTTCACCCTGATCACCATCGTGGTCGTGATGACCGCCGGCGCGATCCTGGTGATGTGGTTCGGCGAGCTGATCACCGAGCGCGGCATCGGCAACGGCATGTCGCTGCTGATCTTCGCCGGCATCGCCTCGCGCCTCCCCGCCGACGGCCAGAACATCCTGCAGAACCAGGGCGGCCTGACCTTCGGACTGGTCTGCTTCGCGGTCCTGCTGATCCTGGTCGCCGTGGTCTTCGTCGAGCAGGGCCAGCGCCGGATCCCGGTGCAGTACGCCAAGCGCATGGTCGGCCGCAAGATGTACGGCGGCTCGTCGACCTACCTGCCGTTGAAGGTCAACACCGCGGGTGTGATCCCGGTGATCTTCGCGTCCTCGCTGCTGTACCTGCCGCAGCTGGTGATCCAGCTGGTCGCCAGCAACTCGACCGCCGGCTGGGTGCAGTGGATCCAGTCGAACCTGGTCAACCCGGCGAGCGCCTGGCACATCGTCATCTACTTCGCGCTGATCGTGTTCTTCACGTACTTCTACGTGGCGATCACCTTCAACCCGGAGGAGCGCGCCGACGAGATGAAGAAGTTCGGTGGCTTCATCCCGGGCATCCGCCCCGGTAAGCCCACCGCCTCGTACCTGAACTACGTGCTGCAGCGGATCACGCTGCCCGGCTCGCTGTACCTCGGCATCATCGCGATCCTGCCGAACCTGTTCCTCGAGCTCGGCGGTGGTTCGAGCACGAGCAACCTGCCGTTCGGCGGAACGATGATCCTGATCATCGTCGTGGTCGCGCTCGATACGACGAAGCAGATCGAGAGCCAATTGATGCAACGCAACTATGAAGGATTCCTCAAGTGAGACTGGTTATTCTCGGCCCTCCCGGGGCGGGTAAGGGAACGCAGGCCGAGCGGCTCTCGGAGAAGTACGGCATCCCGCACATCTCCACCGGTGATCTGTTCCGCGCGAACATCAGCGAGGGCACCCCGCTCGGTGTCGAGGCCAAGAAGTACATGGACGCCGGCGAGCTGGTCCCGTCGTCGGTCACCGTCGACATGGTGCGCTCGCGTCTGGCCGAGCCGGACGCCAAGAACGGTTTCATCCTCGACGGTTTCCCCCGCTCGACCGAGCAGGCCGATTCGCTGGCCGAGATCCTCGCCGAGCGCGGCGAGAAGATCGACGCCGTGCTGTCGTTCGAGGTCCCCGAGGACACCGTCGTCGAGCGGATGCTCGCGCGCGGCCGCGCGGACGACACCGAGGACGTGATCCGCAACCGCATGCGTGTCTACGCCAAGGAGACCGCGCCGCTGCTCGATTACTACGGCGACACCGTCACCCGGATCGACGCCGTCGGCACCGTCGACGAGGTGCTCGGCCGGGTGGCCGCGCAGCTCGGCTAGTGAGCCGTTTCCGGTTCAAGAAGGTCGTGCCCTTCCGCTCGGCGGGGGAGCTCGACGCGATGGCCGCCGCGGGTGCGGTCGTGGGCCGCGCACTGGTCGCGGTGCGCGACGCGGCCCGTGCCGGCGTCACCACCGCCGAACTCGACGAGGTCGCCGAGACGGTGATCCGCGAGGCCGGGGCGGTGCCCTCGTTCAAGGGCTACCACGGTTTCCCGGGGTCGATCTGCTCCTCGGTCAACGAGGTCGTCGTGCACGGCATCCCGGACCGGTCGACGGTGCTCGCGACGGGTGACCTGGTCTCCATCGACTGCGGCGCGGTGCTCGACGGCTGGCACGGCGACTCCGCGTGGACCTTCGGCGTCGGAGAACTCGCCGCCGCCGACGCCGATCTCTCCGAGGCCACTCGCCTGGCGATGGAAGCCGGCATCGAGGCCATGGTCGACGGTGGCCGTCTCACCGACGTCTCGCACGCCATCGAGACCGCCACCTATGCGCAGGCGGCCCGGCTGGGCCGCGACTTCGCGATCGTCGACGGGTACGGCGGCCACGGCATCGGCCGTGAGATGCACATGGAACCGTTCCTGGCCAACGAGGGCGATCCCGGTAAGGGGCCGCGTCTGGTGGTCGGCTCCACTCTGGCGATCGAGCCGATGCTCACGCTCGGCACGCCGGACACCTCCGTCCTGGAGGACGACTGGACCGTCGTCACCGATGACGGCTCCCGCTCGGCCCACTGGGAGCACACCGTCGCCGTCACCGCCGACGGTCCCCGCATCCTCACCCTGCGGCCGGAAGGTCGGCCCGCCGACCCGCATGATTAAGGGCTTGACCCTCACGTGACGTGAGGCGGTTGAGTGGTCGCTGTGAACGAACGGAAGCCTCCGCAGCACACGGTCGGCGTGATCGCACGCCTGACCGGGGTCAGTGTTCGCACCCTGCACCACTACGACGAGATCGGGCTGGTCCCGCCCTCGGCGCGGACGAGCGCCGGTTACCGGGCCTATTCCGACGCCGATGTCGAGCGGTTGCACCGCGTGCTGACCTACCGTGAGCTGGGCTTTCCGCTTGAGCAGATAGCGACCCTGCTCGACGATCCGGCGGCCGACGCGATGGCGCACCTCCAGGCGCAGCACAAGCTGCTGTGCGAGCGGATCGAACGTTTGCACCGGATGGTCGCGGCTGTGGAGGACATGATGGAGAGCAAGAAGCAGGGCATCCAGCTCACCGCGCAGGAGCAGACCGAGATCTTCGGCGACGACTGGATGGGCGATCAGTACGCCGAGGAGGCGGAGCAGCGCTGGGGTGACACCCCGGCGTGGAAGCAGAGCGCTGAGCGCACCGCCGCGTTCAGCAAGGACGACTGGAAGCGCATCAAGGCCGACGGTGACGCCGTGAACGAGGCCCTCGCCGGGGGCCTGCGCGCCGGTATCGAGCCCGGCACCGACGCTGCGAACCGGCTCGCCGAACGGCACCGCGGGGGAATCGAGGTGTTCTACGACTGCGACCACGCCATGCAGGTGTGCTTGGCGCAGATGTACCTCGCCGACGAGCGGTTCACGAAGTACTACGAGGACATCGCGCCGGGCCTGGCCCAGTACGTGCACGATGTGATCGTGGCGAACGCGGACCAGCAGAAGTAGCATTCATCGGCCCCGCGGAGGCGGGTGCGCGCGGTTACCCTGGGATCGTGGGCGACCTGATGAACTACTGGTGGCTCGTCTTCGTCTTCGGCGGGTCGATCAGCGCCGCGGTCAAGGGGGCGTCGGCGTGGAACGAGCGGCGCGCCGACCGCCGGCTGGAGAAGTACCGGATCAAGCAGGAGGCCAAGGTCGCATTGGCCACGGCCGCGGGCATGGGCCGGGTCGATGCGGCCCAGGCCGAACGCGATCTGGCGCGGGCGATCGCCGAACACGACGCGGTCGACTCCCGCTGGTTCGGCTACGAGACCGACCTCGCCACGATCCTCGACCATCCGATGCTGATCGACATGCGGGAACCGCTCACCGTCGAGTTCCACAAGGCCAAGCGCGCCGCTGATCTTCTGCGCCCCGACGCTCCGGGTGCCACCGATCCGGAGGGCCGGTATCGGGATGCGGTGCACGCCTACGTCGCGGCCTTCGACGTCGCCGAGCAGGAGGCGAAGCGGCGCCGGCGCGGCGACTTCGACCCGATCGAGCAGGAACGTCTGGCGCGGGCGCAGCGCCTGCTGGCGGTGGCGCTGGACTCGGGCGCCACCGGACCCGAGCGGCAGGCCGCCTACCAGCGGGCCCGCACGGAACTCGACGGTCTCATCGAGTTGCCGAGACCGGCCACCGTGGTACTCGAACGCCAGGTGCGGTCGGCGCTGGAGCGGTGACCGGCCCGTCTACGCGGAGGCGGCCGCGGCGGCCAGACCCACCCGCAGGTCGGCGAGGATGTCGTCGATGTGCTCGATACCCACGGCCAGGCGCACCAGACCGGGGGTGACTCCGGACTCGAGTTGCTCGGACTCGGTGAGCTGGGAGTGCGTGGTGGACGCGGGGTGGATCACCAGCGAGCGCACGTCGCCGATGTTCGCGACGTGGCTGTGCAGTGTCAGTGCGTCCACGAAGGCCTTGCCCGCGGGCACGCCGCCGGCCAGCTCGAAGGCGACGATCGCGCCGGCGCCCTTGGGCAGCAGTTCCTGGGCCCGCTGGTGGAACGGCGACGACGGCAGGCCGGCGTAGATCACCGAGGTCACACCGTCCTGGTCGGCCAGGAACTCGGCGACCCGCTGCGCGTTCGCCACGTGCCGCTCCACCCGCAGGCTCAGCGTCTCGATGCCCTGCGCCAGCAGGAAGGCGTTGAACGGGGAGATCGCCGGACCCAGGTCGCGCAGCAGTTGCACCCGCGCCTTGAGGGCGAACGCCGGCGCACCGAGGTCGGCGAAAACAGCGCCGTGGTACGACGGGTCCGGGGTGGTGAAGTTCGCGTGCCGGCCCTGCGTCCAGTCGAAGGTGCCACCGTCGACGATCACTCCGCCGATCGCCGCGCCGTGCCCACCGAGGTACTTGGTGGCCGAGTGCACCACGATGTCGGCGCCGTGCCGCAGCGGGTTGAGCAGGTACGGCGTCGCCACGGTGTTGTCGACGATCAGGGGCAGCCCGTTGTCGTGCGCGACGCCGGACACCCCGGCGATGTCGAGCACGTGCCCGCGGGGATTGGAGATGGTCTCGGCGAAGAAGGCGCGGGTGTTCGGCCGGACCGCCGCGCGCCACTGGTCGAGGTCGTCGGGATCGGCGACGAAGGTGACCTCGATGCCCAGCTTGGCCAGGGTGTAGTGCAGCAGGTTGTAGGTGCCGCCGTACAGGTACGGCGAACTGACGATGTGATCGCCGGACTCGGCGACGTTGAGGATCGCCAGTGACTCCGCCGCCTGCCCCGAGGCCAGCAGCAGCGCTGCGACGCCGCCCTCCAGGGCCGCGATCCGCTGCTCCACCGCGTCCTGGGTGGGGTTCATGATGCGGGTGTAGATGTTCCCCGGCTCGGCCAGCCCGAACAGCGCCGCCGCGTGATCGGTGCTGTCGAAGGTGTACGAGGTGGTCTGGTAGATCGGCAGGGCGCGGGCGTTGGTCGCCTGGTCGGGGGCTTGCCCGGCGTGGATCTGGGTGGTCTCGAAGTGCCAGCTGGGGCCGTCCGCTTCACTCATGGTGCCGATACAAGTGCACCGGTGCGGCGATGTCCAGGGTTTGACTCATACTGGTGCGGAAGGAGCGGAGGTGCCCATGCCGGAGCATCCGGGCCCGGAGCATCCCGGGATCGAGGTCGTCGCGCTCTACGACGACGCGGGCCGTCCCTGCGGTAGCGCCCCGCGCGCGCGGGTGCGGGAGCAGAACCTGCGCCACGGCGCCACCGCGGTCGTCGTCTTCGACTCCACCGGACGGGTCTACGTGCATCGCCGCACCGTCACCAAGGATCTGTACCCGGGCCTGCGGGACTTCTGCGCCGGCGGGGTGCTCCGGGCGGGGGAGGACCCGCACGACGGCGCCGTGCGGGAGGCCTTCGAGGAACTCGGCGTGCATGCGGTGCCGCTGCGCCCGGTCGGCGTGCGGGAGTACGCCGACGACGCCACCCGGTTCGTGTGCTTCCAGTACGTCTGCACCTACGACGGTGCCGTGGTGCATCAGCCCGAGGAGGTCTCCGGCGGCGAGTGGATGCGGCCGGAGGATCTGCTCGCGGCGCTGCGGTCGGAGCCGGAGGACTTCGCTCCGGACTCGGTGGAGCTGGCCGCGCACCTGCTCACGGGCGGGCCCGGCACGGACCTTGATTCGGCTGACGGACTCTGAGCGCGTAGAATGGGCAGGTAGTGCAGCGGATCGCCGCTGCGGTTTCGGGCGCAACCGGCGCCCGTGCAGACATACAGGATCGTGGAGGGTATGGCGAAGAAGGACGGAGCCATCGAGGTGGAGGGCCGCGTCGTCGAGCCGCTCCCCAACGCAATGTTCCGCATCGAGCTGGAGAACGGGCACAAGGTGCTCGCCCACATCAGCGGCAAGATGCGGCAGCACTACATTCGTATTCTGCCCGAGGATCGCGTCGTCGTGGAGCTCTCTCCGTACGACCTGACGCGCGGGCGCATCGTCTACCGGTACAAGTGACCGTGTAACGAGCGTACGGATACGCCGAAGGCCCACCCCGACGATGACGGGGTGGGCCTTCTCGTTGGCTCAGCGGTTCAGACCGCCAGGCGCAGGCCGCCGGCCTGGGCGAAGACGAAGCCGAGGTCCACGAACTCCGAGAGCAGCCCGCTCTGGCGGGAGAGCTCGACGCCGCCGGTGGTCAGGCCGAGGGCGGCACCGTCGGACAGGCGCACCAGCGGGCCGCCGCTGTCGCCGTGATCGCCCTTGAGGTCGGTGAGCACCCGGTTGGGGGCCACGTCGACCACCTTGCCGCACTGCCAGCCGGTGGTGCGGCCCTGCCGGCACACCTGATCGCCGACCATCGCGCGGCCGACCTTGGCGGGCTTGACCCGGCCCAGCGACGGGCTCAGCGGAACCCCGGGCTTGAACGAGACGGTGGCCCAGTCCGGGGCGTTGAAGTCACTGATCCGGCCGTCCTTGCTGACCTTCGGGTTCGACGACTTCTCGATCTTGCCGACGGAGGCGATGGTCCGCGCATCACCGGGGACCGGTACGGCGACCTCCTGGCCGGCGGTGCCGCAGTGTCCGGCGGTGACGCCGATGCGGCGGCCGTCCGGGGTGGTGGCCAGCACACCCAGCGTGCACGAGGCGACCTCGATGCCCTGCGGCGTCTCCTTCTTCACCACTTCGATCGGGGAGCCCGGGCCCACCACGATCTTCGGAGCGGGGGCTGCGGCTGCGGGAGCGGCGGTCAGCACCGATGCTGCGACACCCACTGCGGCGGTGGCGGCGACGGCGAAACGGTGGGTGGGAGCCAGACGCATGACGGTGTTTCCTATCGAATCAGTGGGAATCGGCGGTATCGAATAGTGCATGTCGTACGCGTTTCCTGAGGGTAGCATGAGAGCTCCCCAGGTCGAGATTTTGGTACTCGCCTCGAACGGCGTACGATGGATCATCGCGTGCGTGCGCGGCTCAGTCGTGCGCGCCGTGACGCCGTGTCGGCTCACGACACGGCGCCGGAAAATCACTGAAGATAGGACTGACGTGAAGGTCAACCCCAGCGTCAAGCCGATCTGCGAGAAGTGCAAGGTGATCCGTCGTAACGGCCGGGTCATGGTGATCTGCGACAACCTGCGTCACAAGCAGCGTCAGGGCTAATCCCCGAAGATCCACCGCGCTTTGAGCGGTTCGCCGCTTGAACAGCAATCAGATGACCTCTCCGCACCAGCGGGGGCATACGGGCCCCTGTAGGACCCCCGGCTCGGAGGCCGGGGCCTCGGCCGGCGTGAAAGCGCCGGAACCAGCGAGGACGGGCGGGGAGCAGACCTCCGAACGAAAAGAAGGAAGAGCCAGACAATGGCACGTCTCATGGGTGTCGATCTCCCGCGCGAGAAGCGCATGGAGATCGCACTGACCTACATCTACGGCATCGGCCGTACCCGCGCGACTGAGATCCTCGACGCCACCGGCGTGAGCCCGGATCTGCGCAGCAAGGACCTCAGCGACGAGGATCTGACCAAGCTCCGCGACTACATCGAGTCGACGGACTTCAAGGTCGAGGGCGACCTGCGCCGTGAGGTGCAGGCCGACATTCGTCGCAAGATCGAGATCCAGTGCTACCAGGGCATCCGCCACCGCCGTGGCCTGCCCGTGCGTGGCCAGCGCACCAAGACCAACGCTCGCACCCGTAAGGGTCCGAAGAAGACCATCGCCGGAAAGAAGAAGTAATGCCTCCGAAGTCGCGCGCCGCCACCGGCGCGAAGAAGGGCGCATCGCGTCGTCGCGAGAAGAAGAACGTCCCGCACGGCCACGCCCACATCAAGAGCACGTTCAACAACACCATCGTGTCGATCACCGACCCGAACGGCAACGTGATCAGCTGGGCCAGCTCCGGCCACGTCGGCTTCAAGGGCTCGCGTAAGAGCACCCCGTTCGCCGCGCAGCTCGCTGCCGAGAACGCCGCCCGCAAGGCGCAGGAGAACGGCGTCAAGAAGGTCGACGTCTTCGTCAAGGGCCCGGGTTCGGGCCGCGAGACCGCCATCCGCTCGCTGCAGGCCGCCGGCCTCGAGGTGGGCACGATTTCCGATGTGACCCCGCAGCCGCACAACGGCTGCCGTCCGCCCAAGCGGCGCCGGGTCTAAGGGAAGGTAGGAGAGAGAAACCATGGCTCGTTATACCGGCCCTGTCACCCGCAAGTCCCGTCGTCTGGGCGTCGACCTCGTCGGCGGCTCCGAGGCGTTCGAGCGTCGTCCTTACCCGCCCGGCCAGCACGGCCGCGCCCGGGTCAAGGAGAGCGAGTACCTGCTGCAGCTCAAGGAGAAGCAGAAGGCCCGCTTCCTGTACGGCGTGATGGAGAAGCAGTTCTCCCGCTACTACCAGGAGGCCAAGACCGCCACCGGTAAGACCGGTGACGCTCTGCTGCAGATCCTCGAGACCCGCCTCGACAACGTCGTCTACCGTGCCGGCCTGGCCCGCACCCGCCGGCAGGCCCGCCAGCTGGTGACCCACGGTCACTTCACGGTCAACGGCGTGCGCGTGGACGTCCCCTCGTACCGCGTCTCGCAGTACGACATCATCGACGTCCGCCCGAAGTCGCTGGGCACCACGCCGTTCCAGATCGCGCGTGAGACCCTCGGCGAGCGTCCGACCGCTGCCTGGCTCCAGGTGGTCCCGTCGTCCCTGCGCATCCTCGTGCACCGCGTGCCCGAGCGTGAGCAGATCGACGTGCCCTTCCAGGAGCAGCTCATCGTCGAGTACTACTCGAAGTAAGTCTTCAACGGGCGTCAAATAGCGGACGCCCAGAGAGAAGGAAACTCAATGCTCATCTCGCAGCGACCCACCCTCAGCGAAGAGGTCATCTCCGACGCGCGCTCGAAGTTCGTCATCGAGCCGCTGGAGCCCGGCTTCGGCTACACGTTGGGCAACTCGCTCCGCCGCACGCTGCTGTCGTCCATTCCGGGCGCAGCCGTGACCAGCATCCGCATCGACGGTGTGCTGCACGAGTTCACCACGGTCCCCGGCGTGAAGGAGGATGTCACCGACATCATCCTGAACCTCAAGGGCCTGGTCGTCTCGTCGGAGGACGACGAGCCGGTCACCATGTACGTGCGCAAGCAGGGTCCGGGCGCCGTCACCGCGGGCGACATCGTCCCCCCGGCGTCGGTCACCGTCCACAACCCCGACCTGCACATCGCCACCCTGAACGACAAGGGCAAGCTCGAGATCGAGCTCGTCGTCGAGCGGGGCCGCGGCTACGTGCCGGCCGTGCAGAACAAGGCCTCGGGCGCCGAGATCGGCCGCATTCCGGTCGACTCGATCTACTCGCCCGTGCTGAAGGTGACCTACAAGGTCGAGGCCACCCGTGTCGAGCAGCGCACCGACTTCGATCGCCTGATCCTCGACGTCGAGACCAAGAACTCCATGACCGCGCGGGACGCGCTGGCTTCGGCCGGTAAGACCCTGGTCGAGCTGTTCGGTCTGGCGCGCGAGCTCAACGTCGAGGCCGAGGGCATCGAGATCGGTCCGTCGCCGACGGAGGCCGATCACATCGCCGCGTTCTCGCTGCCGATCGAGGATCTCGATCTGACGGTGCGTTCGTACAACTGCCTCAAGCGTGAGGGTGTGCACACCGTGGGCGAGCTCGTGGCCCGCACCGAGTCCGACCTTCTCGACATCCGCAACTTCGGTCAGAAGTCGATCGACGAGGTCAAGGTCAAGCTGCACACGCTGGGTCTGGCCCTCAAGGACAGCCCCGCGTCGTTCGATCCGTCGCAGGTCGACGGCTACGACCCCGCCACCGGAACCTGGAGCGAGGATGCTTCGTTCGCGGCCGACGGTGACGATCAGGACTACGCCGAGACCGAGCAGCTCTGAGCTGAAGAGCTCGTAAACACCCACAGGAGAAACAATGCCTAGGCCCACTAAGGGCGCCCGCATGGGCGGCTCGGCCTCGCACCAGAAGCACATTCTGGCGAACCTCGCGACCGCGCTCTTCGAGCACGGCCGCATCGAGACCACCGAGTCCCGTGCCAAGCGTCTGCGTCCCTACGCGGAGAAGCTGATCAGCCATGCCAAGCACGGCAAGCTGGCCAACCGCCGCGAGGTCATGAAGGAGATCCGCAACAAGGACGTCGTGCACGTGCTGTTCGCGGAGATCGCTCCGGCCGTCGCCGACCGTCAGGGCGGCTACACCCGGATCATCAAGACCGAGAACCGGAAGGGCGACAACGCCCCGATGGCGATCATCGAGATCGTGACCGAGCAGCTCGCCACCACCGAGGCTTCGCGCGCCACCCGCGTCGCCGCCTCGCAGGCCGCTGCCAAGTCCGCTGCTCCGGCCGCGGATGCCAAGGAGTCCGAGGCCGAGGTTACGGCCGACGATTCCGCGTCGGACCTGCCTGCCGGTGCGCACGCGCCGCTGGCGGACCCGAACGAGGCTCCCGAGGGCTTCCCGATCAAGGGCAACGCCGACTCGAAGCTGTACCACCGTCCCGGTACCCGCTTCTTCGAGTCGACCGTCGCCGAGATCTGGTTCGCCGACGAGGCCGCGGCCGAGGCCGCGGGCTACTCGCTGCCCAAGTCGCAGCAGGACGACGACTCCGACTCGGAGTAGTCCTTCCGCCCGTACGGAACCCGCCGGACCGCCTGGTCCGGCGGGTTCCGTCGTTTTCGGGGGTGCTCGCGGCGACGGTAGAATTCCCGGCGACATGACTCGCTATCGCCTCGACATCGCCTACGACGGCACCGACTTCAGCGGCTGGGCCCGTCAGCCGGAACGGCGCACCGTGTGCGGCGTGCTGGAGGAGGCTCTCGGCACCGTGTTACGCACCCCGGTGCAGCTCACCGTCGCCGGACGCACCGACGCCGGGGTGCACGCCACCGGGCAGGTCGCCCACCTGGATCTGCCCGCGGAACATCCGCTGCCCGACGGTCTGGTCCGGCGGCTCGCGCGGATGCTGCCGCAGGACGTGCGGGTCACCGCGATCACCGACGTGCCGGACGAGTTCGACGCCCGCTTCTCGGCTCTGCGCCGGCATTACGAGTACCGGTTGACCACCGCCCCCTACGGCGCGAACCCGCTGCGGGCCCGTGACACCGCGCCGTGGCGCCGGCCCGTCGATCTGCAGCGGATGCAGCGGGCGTCCGACCGGTTACTGGGCCTGCATGACTTCGCCGCCTTCTGTCGTCGCCGCGACGGCGCCACCACGGTCCGCGAACTGCAGCGATTCGCGTGGCGGGTCGGCGCCGACGGGGTCTACACCGCCGAGGTCTGCGCCGACGCCTTCTGCTGGTCGATGGTGCGTTCGCTGGTCGGCGCGGTCGCCGCGGTGGGGGAGGGCCGGCGCTCCGCCGACTGGGTAGCCGGACTGCTCGACGAGCGGGAGCGTTCCAGCGCGATCAATGTCGCCGCCGCGTGTGGACTGACCCTGGTCGAGGTCGATTACCCCGCCGTCGGCGACCTCGCCGAGCGCAACCGGACAACCCGTGAGAAGCGCGATGTCGACACGGCGGGCGGTGCCGGCTGCTGCGGCGACTGAACTGACGCCTGTGGGTTCGCCGGGCAGGCGGGTCGGTGGACGACGTTTGCCGGGAGTTCACGGCGGCGTCGCACGCCACCGGGATACTCGGCTGATGTGAACCCTTTCGACGTCACCGGCTTCCTCGGTTCGGCCGGCCTGATCGGCCTGATCCTGCTGATCTTCATCGAAACCGGGCTGCTCGTGGGGTTCATCTTCCCGGGCGACTCGATCCTGTTCACCGCGGGCATCTTCGCAGCTCAGCCGCAGCCCTTCGCGCAGCTGTGGCAGTTGCTGCTGTTCCTGCCGCTGGCGGCGATCATCGGCGATCAATGCGGATACGCGCTGGGGCGTTACGGCGGCCCGAAGGTGATGCGCGGACGGGTGATGCGCTGGATCGGCCAGGGGCCGGTGGACAAGACCTTCGCCTTCTTCGACAAGTACGGCCCGTTCACGGTGCTCTTCGCCAGGTTCATCGGCATCGTCCGCACCCTGGTGCCGGTGCTCGCGGGCTTCTCGAAGATGGATCACCGCAAGTTCACGCTGTTCTCGGTGCTCGGCTCGATCCTCTGGTGCGACGGCATCGTGCTGCTCGGCTATTACCTCGGCGGGATCCCGTTCCTGCGCGACAACCTCGAGGTGCTGTTCATCGGCTCGGCGCTGACCATCATCGTCCCGATCGTGATCACGGTGATCACCCGTCGCCGGGCCCGTCAGCGCGAATCAGCGGCAGCTCCTGCAAATTCCGGTCACCCGCCCGCGGAATCGGTGGGTCACTGACCGAGATCTTCCTCGGAAACAGCGGAAGTCGACACACCGGTGAGCCTCCCGCGCTAACCTCCGTCGCATGATCGGGTTGGGGGACCCGGAGCGCATCGTCATCGACTGCGCGGGGGATCAGTGGTACGTCCGCGGGCCGGGCGGTGCCGTGCACACGATGCCGGCACCCGGCGACGCGGCCGAGTTCGTCGCGCCGACGCTCGCCGCGCGCCTCTGGTCCGAGTGGCTCTCCGATGCCGCGGCCGCGGTCGCCCCCGCGCGTGACTGGACGGTGCTCACACCGTCGGTGTTCGGCTCACCGCGGCGGAGTCTGGTCGCCGCAGGAGCCGCGGCACTCGGTGTGAACGCCCAGGTGATTCCCCGCGCCGAAGCGATCGCGGACACCAGCGGGCTGCTGTACTGCCGCCGCGCCCTGGTCGTCGAATGCCGCACCCCGGTCGCCCAGGCACATGTCCTCGACCTGGTCGGCGACCACTGGCAACCGGTGGCGGCGGCATCGCACCCCGACCCCGCGGTCGCGGCGCGCAGCATCCTCGACGATCGGGTCGACCAGGCGCTGATCGACGCCGGCCCGGATGACTACCAGGCGGTCCGTGCCGCCCTCGCGCGCGCCGGCCTGTGGCGCGCGGTGCGGACCGAGCCGGGTGAGGTGCTCGCCGCCCTCACCGCCTCGGCGCCCGACCAGCCGGCACGGACACAGACCGAGGTCACTGCTCCGCCGCGGCACGCTTCGCCGCGAGTCCGACGATGGCCGATCGCCGCAGCGGGGTCGGCGGTGCTGACCACCGTCGCCGCCGGTGCGGTCGCCTGCCTGCCGGGGGAAGCCCCGGCCCCGCAGCGCCCCGGACCGCCACCCGATACCTACCGTCGGGTCGCTTTCGACGGTGCCCTGGTCGAGTTGCCTGAGGGCTGGTCGGTGACGGAGCCGGCCCCCGGGCGGCGGATGGCACAGGCCGCCGACGGTCGCAGGGTCACGGTGGTGCGGGCGCGGCTGCGGTCACCGTCGGACACCTCCGGTGTTGCAGCGGAACTGAAGGCCGCACTGGCCCGCCGTACCGATCACCGCATCGCCGACCTGAACCCGAGCGTGGTGGTGGCCGGCCGGGAGGTGATCGGCTACCGCGAGCTGCTCGACGCACAACGGTCCGTGAACTGGTACGTGGTGGTCGCCGGGGAGGCACAGCTCAGTGTGGGCTGCGAGGCCGGCGACGGCGCGGCTCCGCTGACAGCGCCGTGTGAGCGCGCGGTGGGGACGGTCCGGGAGGAATGAACCGATGAAGGGGGAGCGATGACCATTGCCACGTCCGCCAACGGCGGTCTGACGGTGCGCGCGAACGATCAGGGCACGCCGTTGCACATCGCGATCGAGAGGAGTGAACTCCGCCGTG
Organism: Tsukamurella serpentis; assembly: GCF_054780975.1. Lineage (NCBI taxonomy): Bacteria > Bacillati > Actinomycetota > Actinomycetes > Mycobacteriales > Tsukamurellaceae > Tsukamurella > Tsukamurella serpentis. The sequence continues at coordinate 688,663 of NZ_BAAGVH010000002.1, read as the reverse complement.
AGCCGCGCGATCTGGCCGACACCATCGTGCGCCTGTGTCGTGAGGCCGCGACCACTGCGGGCCTTCGCCGTCGCGCCGAACTGCAGCGGGCAGGCGTCGGTGACGAGGTACTGCGCGCACTGCGGTTGCCGCAGCCGCCCGCGGAGCCGGATGTGAGCACCGGCACCGTCGTGCCCCAGGACGACGGTGCCGTCGGCACCTGGCTGCGCAGGGTGTGAGGCGATGAGCGAGGAGATGGACCGGATCGAGGCCCGCGCCCTCGACCAGCTCCGCGTCCTGACCCGCACCACCGGCGAACTCGATGCGCTCCGGGTGTCGGTCTCCAGTCCCGACGGCGGCATCCGAGTACAGCTCGACGGGGTGTGCGCGCTGGTGGGTCTGGACCTGATGCCTTCGGCGCTGCGCGGCGACGGTGCCGCCCTCGGTCGGCGCATCGTGGACCTGTGCGCGGTCGCGGCGCGGGAGGTGCAGGCCAGGCGTGGTGAGGTGATGGCTCGCTTCCACGCGGACTACGGCTACCCCTGAGCCAGGGGGAATCCGCGATGGGCGGTTGGGATCCGATGGTGTTGCTGGTGCGTCCAATTGATGAGGGCCCTCGCACCGGGCCCGTGCACGAAGACGGGGGAGAAAGATGTTCATGGCGGTCAACTCGGCGATCGCGGCGTTCGGCGCCGCCAACGCGGGCATCGGCACGGCGGTCGCGACCGCGGGCTCGGTGAACGCCGCGGCCAATGTGGCGGCGCTGAACCCGGCGCTCGGCCTGATCGGACAGGACTTCATCGCGGCTTTCGGTGTGGCGCAGGCGAGTTATGTCTCGTCCGTGGCGGAACTGGCCGCGCTCTACGGTGGGATCGCGGCATCGTCGGCGGCGACGGTCGCGTCCTACGGTGCCACCGAGGCGGCGAACGTGGCGGGGCTGATGGTCGCGGCGGTCTGATCGTGCCGGACCCCCTCGCCCCACCCGGGCCGGACCCGGAGATCGCGGCGATGCTGAGCCGGCCGGTGAACGAGGTCCTCGCGGCGCTCGGCCTCCCGCCGGTTCCCGTGGCACCGTCGAATCCGCCGCAGCAGCAGTTGCCACCGGCGCCGAAGGGGATCCCCGAGGCGCCGATGGTACCGGGCTTCGACGTTGCCGGACTGGTCAAACCGATGACGGATCTGTTGTCCACCTTCGGATCCGGAAGCTTCGGCGGCCTCGACCCGTCGCAGGCGCTCGCCGGTGCCTCGAAAGCACTGGAACAGGGCATGTCGGCGGGGATGCAGGCGATCAGCCAGTTGTCATCGGTGTGGCAGGGGCCTGCGGCCGCCGCTGCCACCGGAAAGGGAGTGCAGGCCGCAACCGGTACCGGGCTGACCGCTGAGCAGGGAGCCGAACTGTCCACCGCGGTAGGCGAAGCCGCAACCGTGGTCGGTACCGGTGAGGCGGAACTGCAGGCGATCATCGACTCCTTCATGTCCGTGATCGCGGCGCTCGGACCGTCACTGTGGCTGCCACCGGGCCAGGCCGCGGCGGTCGCGTCGGCGCAAGAGCACCTGGCGCACGCGACCGAGGTGGTCGCGCGGGTCAAGAGCGAACTGTCCGGGTTGAGCGCGCAGGTCGGCGCGGCGGGACGCAAGGTACCGGTGGCTTCGCCGCCGATGGCGGCTGCCGGCACCGCGGCGCAGGCCGCTGCGTCGATCGTGCCCGCCGTCGCGTCTGCGGCCACCGGAGCGGTCACCGCGGTCGGGAAGCTCGCCACCGATACCGTGACCGGGGCGGTGAAAACCGCAGCCGGGCTGGCAGGTTCGGCCGGTGAGGCGCTCGGTGGGCTGGCACAGCAACGATCCACGGAGCAGTCGGCCGCGTTCGCGCCCGGTCTCGGCGACGGTGGCAGCACCGGGCTCTCCGGAACCGGGAGTCACCCGCCTGGCGGTGCGCTCGGTTCGGTCGGATCGTCGGCGGGTTCCGGTGCTTCGGTCGGCGCCGGGGCGGGCGGTGTCGCCGTCGGCGGAGCCGGGCTCGGTGCGGCTCCACTCGTGTCACCGGGTTCGTCGGCACCGGCTGCGCGCACTCCGGTCATCGAGGGCGGCGCGCGTACCGTTCCGGCCTCGGATCCGGTGTCCCGCGGCGGCACCGGCATGGTGCCGATGGGTGCGGCGGGAGCGGCCGGTGCCCGCGCATCGGCCGCCGATCATGCGGTGCCCGATTACCTGGTGACCAGTGACAACGGTGAGCAGGTGCTCGGGGAACTGCCGCTGGTCGGTCCGCAGGTCGTGGGTGATTCCGCGCCGGCGGCCGAGCACGAGCCGCCGGACGTGGAACTGCGGCTGTAACCCGCGGAACCGTACCGGCCGCCGGTGCGTCTAATGGATAGAAGACGAACTTCGGGGGGAGTGCGCACGATGTCGAACACCAGGCTCAGCATGGATCCGCAAGAGGCACAGGAGATCGCCCGCGGTATCGAGCGGATCGCAGACGATCTGCTCGGCGCACAGCGCCGGTTCGGCGCACACGCGGCCCCACCGGCCACCGGGAGCGACGAGGTCTCGATCGCCGTGGCCAGCACCGTCGAGCAGATGGGCCGGCACCAGCAACGCGCGGGCGACACCGCCACCGCGGATCTGCGTCGGCTGGCCGACGCCGTCTTCGCTCACGTGCGGGCGGTACAGCGCAGTGATACCGAACTGGCGGGCGCCGTCGGGCTGGCGGTCTGACGGTGACCCGGGACCCGGGCTTCACCGGGGTCGACTGGTACTCGCGCACCACGGAGAGACTGGCCGCCGACCTGCTCGGTGGAGCCGGACCGCAACCGCTGTCGACTGCCGCGCAGGAGACCGCTCGCCTGGCCTCCGCCTACGGGGAGGCCGCCACCCGTCTCGATGCGCTGGTGGTCCGGCTCGACGGTGCCGTTGACACCGGGCGGACCGATTCCAGCGCTCGACGCACCGGACCGTTACCCGAGTACGCGCGCTGGCTGGCCGGACACGCCGCGGATCTCGCCGAGTACGCTGCGAAGCTCTCCGCTCAGGCCGGCGCCTACGAAGTCGCTGCTCGAGCGATGCCCGACCCGGCCGAGGCCGTACGGATGCGGATCGACCGCGAGAACGCCCAGGCCGCGGCAGCCGCCGGTGGCGGCGTACCCGCGTCCGCCGCATTGATCGGCGCCGCAGCCGATTCCGAACGCGCCGAGCAGCTGGCTCACGGTGAGGCGGCCGCTGTCATGGTCGGCTTCGAGCGTGCCGCGGAACCGCTGCGGGCCGCGTGGGAGTTCACGCCACCACCGAAGACGCAGCTCGGCCGCGGCAAGGGCAGAGACAGGCCCCGCGGTCCGGGTGCGGGCTCGAAGGCGGGCCGTGGCGGTGGCTTCGGTGCCGGGGCACCGGCGGCGCCGATGTCGGCGTTCCCGGTCACCGCGTTGCACCGCGATCAGAGCGCCGCGGTTCGGCCTACCGTCTCGTCCGGAGCGCCGAGCGCCGGCCAGCGGGGGATGCCCATGATGCCCGCGGGCATGATGGGCGCCGGTGCGGGCGCGGCGCTCAAGAACGGCAACCATACGCCGGGCGCCACGGCCTCCGAAACCGACGACGGTCCCGAGGCGTTCATCGTGCACGCCGCACCGTCGGTTCTCGGGGATCACGCCGACGCCGAACCGGAGCAGTCGTGACCGCTCACAGTGTGGCGGGCCTGCGCACCCTCTACGGCACCGAGGTGCCGCCGGTGCTGTGGTCGCCACCGGATCCGCGCCGGGATGCCGCGCCCGTGGCAGCACCGGAGGACCTGAGCGATGACGAGACCACCGCCCTGCGGGTGCTCGCCGCACCGGACGTGCGGATCGAGGGGCGGTGCACCGATGCGATGGAATCGAAGCTCTGTCTGGCACGGTCGGGACCGCACACCGCGAGAGTGGTGCGCAGCGCCGGTACCGCCACCGTCGACCTGCCGCACTGCGACGGCTCCGCCGACCGGTTGTTCACCCTCGTCGAACCACTGCTGCCGAAGGCGGTCCCGGCACCGCCGGAGGTGGCCGCGTCCTTTCCGGCCGGTCCGGGGCGGGCGGCGCTGGCCGAGGGGGAGCCCGGTGTGGTGGCGGCGCGACTGCGCGGTCTCGGTGTCGACGGTGACGCCGCCCGGTCGATCGCCAAGGTCTTCGGCCGTTCGCGGCGCAGCGCGGAGTTCACCGTGTACGCCGGTCACCGGCGATCGACGGTGGTCGCCGTGATCGATGCCTCCGCCGGGCGGATCGTGGCGCTGACCACCGTCGATGCCGGCGGAGAGTGGATCTCGATCGCCGAGGGCAGTGCGCATCGGATCGGCAGGGCGCTACGGCGCGCCTGCGAAGGGCTTCCGGGTGGCGGCTGGACGCCGTGACCGGGACGGACCGCGCCATCCGGGGGCGGCCCGACAGGTGCCGGCACGTCCGGCGGGGAGGAGAACGAGATGGGGACCAAGGCCGAACTCGCGGCGATGAAGACCGGTGCCGCGACGCTGGACGACCTCGGGGTGCAGATGAACGCAACCCTGGCGCAGCTGCGCGGTGACGTGGAGGCGACGCAGGGGGTGTGGGCGGGTGCCGCGCAGGCGGCGTTCCTCGGTGTGATGGCGCGGTGGGACGAGAGCGCGGCGAAGATCAACACCTCGCTCACCGACATCGGCACCATGCTGGCGCAGAACACCAGCAGCTACGGCGCGCAGGAGGAGCAGAACGTGGCCGACCTCAACGGCGTCGGCGGCGGAGTGGGCGACGTCGCACCGCTGAACATCTGATCCGAACATCGAAGGGGGAGAGTAGAACATGAGCGATTACATCCGGTACGACTACACCACCATCCGCGGCGCGCTCGACGACATCGCCAAGCGGTACACGGTGCTGATCCAGCAGGCGGATTCGATCCGCGCTGAGCAGAAGAAGTTCGAGGGAGCGTGGGAGGACGAGGAATCGGCCACCGCCTACCAGGCGGTGCAGACCCGGTGGAACACCGCTTTCGAGGACATCAACACGCTGCTCAACCGGGTCAAGATGGCTGCGGAGAACGCGGTGCAGTCCATGCAGCAGACGAACTCCCAGGCGGCGGCCGGCTGGCAGGCCTGACCGCCGGGGAACCGCGAAGGGTCCGGTGGCCATCGGCCACCGGACCCTTTTTCCGGAGTACCGGGTTCGGAATCCGGTCACGCCACCAGCCGGACGGTGGCCGCGCCCCCGTCGGTCCGGACCGTGAGCATTCCCGGCTGCGGCTGGCTGAGCACCACATCCGCTTCGGCGACCGGCGAGATCCGCGGCGCCTCGATCCGCCACACCGTGCCCGACGGTTCCACCGAGCCCGGCGTCAGCCCGGACGCGGTCCCGTCGAGCACCGTCACCGTGTACCGGCCGGTGTCGACGGCCGCACCGTCGGGGTACCGCCAGCCCGAGATCCACAGGTCGTGCGGTGAACCCACCCAGGAGACCAGCGGTTCCCACATCGCGGGCCGGCCGGTGACCACCAGTACCCGGGCTCCGGTGGCCACCGCGCGCTCGACCAATTGCAACGCCGGATCGTCGGCGACCGCGGCCCACACCGTGCGCACACCCGGACCGTGCAGGCGCACCGCGACCGGGTTCCCCGCGGTGTCGCCACCGAGCACCTGCCCGCAGCCGGCCACCGGAATCTCCAGGCAGGACAGTGCTCCCACTACGCCGGACACCTCCCGGCCAGTCCGCCGGGGCGGCCGCGTCTCATCACCTGCGGGGAGTCGCCAGGCACCGACGCGGACTCGGTGGTCACCGTCGGCCCGCACGCTGATCGCCGCCCGGCCGCTGCCGCCCTCAGTGAGCAGGTGACGGAGGTCTCCCTGCGCAACTGCGCCGGGGTCGGCGTACTGCGCCTCCGGTGGTGCCCAGATGTGCTCCGCCGCCACCTGATCCGGCCGCAGGGGCGACGCCGTCATGCCCGCTTCGCGCAGCACGTCGACGGTGCGCTGGGCGGCGAGCGCGGCCACGCGCAACTGCGCCTGCGGTCCCCCGCCGCGCCGTCCGCAGGCAGCGGCGCAGGCCTGCGGGTCGACGGTGACCGCCAGCAGCACCTCGGCGGCGGACCACCGCGCCAGCGGCCCGAGAAGCTGCTGGTACCGCAGGAGGGGCCGGACTGCCGTGCCGGGAGCGCGACCGCCCGTGATCAGGACGTCGATCCGGGACAGTGGGGTGTCGGTGTGCTGCAGGAGGTGCGCGATCCGCTCGAGCGGTAGCCCACCCTGCTGCGGGGCGAGCAGGGATACCACCTCCGGGCGTGACGGTGCGATGCGGATCAGGCAGGTCAACAGCCGATCCGTGCGCCGAACCCCGATCTCGCCACCGCCGGATCGCGGCGCCGCCTCGACACCGGTGCGCCGTTCGCGCCGGACCGTCAGACGCGCGGCGAGGCGTTCGGCAGTGGATGCGGACCGATAGCGGGCCAGCGCGCCGCTGCCGACCAGCAGCGCTGCGGCAGCGGCCGCCCAGTGCGGGGCGCCCGCGGCGGCGAGTCCCAGTGCGGCACCGCCCGCGGCTGACTCGGCGAGCAGCACCGCGCCGGTCGAGGGCCATTGCGAGCGATCGAATCGCCCGGGCGCGACGAACCGGTCGGCCGACTGGACCTGGTGCATGTGACATCCCCCTCGGACTCGGCCGTCTCCCCCCGAAACGTCGTGCCGTGAGCCGAAAGTACCGTACGCTCGGCGCCAGAACGGCGGCTTCGGGGGAAGTCGCCGGCTTGCATCGTCGGGGGCGATCAATCATGAGGAAACAGCTGACCACGCGTGCGCAGGTGAGCGGGTACCGGTTCGTCCTGCGCCGAATGGACCATGCACTCATCCGGCGTGATCCGCGGATGATCTCCGACCCGATGGCCTCTCAATCCCGGTCGTTGCTGGTGGGCCTGGTCCTCGCCCTGGTGGTCACCGGAGGCTGCGGAATCCTGGCGCTGATCCGGCCGCAGGGCGCAGTCGGAGACGCGAAGATCGTGCTGGCCAAGGAATCCGGTGCACTGTACGTGCACCTCGATGATGTCCTGCATCCCGTCACGGGACTGGCCTCCGCTCGCCTGGTGGTGGGAGAGGCGGCCGCGCCGGTCCCGGTCAAGGACGGTCGGCTCAACGGCTACACACGCGGCCCCGAAGTGGGGATAGTCGGCGCTCCGGCACAGATCCTGGGCCCACGGACGGCATGGCGGGACGGCGCGCAACCGTGGCTGCTGTGCGACCGCACGATCGTCGCGCCCCCGGATCAGCCCGCAGCGCCGGACCGGCTGGAGACGTCCGTGATCGCCGACCCGCCCGCGTCCGGTGCCGACGACGGTGCGGTGCTGGTACGCCGCGGTGAGCAGAGCTTCCTCCTCCTGCGCGGACTGCGGGTGCCGGTGGACCCGTCCGATCCGGTGACCCGGCGGATCACCGGTCTCGACGGGAGCCGGGGCCGGCCGGTGAGTGCGGCATTGCTGAACGCCTTCCGGTTGGCCGATCCGCTCGCGGTGCCGCAGATCCCCGGCCGCGGAGGCAGATCCGTGCTGCCCGGTGTGACGATCGGTGAGGTGGTGCGGGTGGCGGACGCCGACCGGGACAGGCTGTACGCGGTGCTCGCCGACGGACTGCAGCCGGTGGGTGCGTGGGCCGCCGACCTGATCCGTGCCGGAGACCCGACCGGTGCTCCGATCTCCACCGTGGCGGCTTCGACGGTCGCCGCCGCCCCCACTGTGAGGTCGCTACCGGTGCGGGATCTGCCCGACCATCGACCGCAGATGCGCTCACTGCGGGAGGCGCCGACGCTGTGCGCGGCGGCCTCCGCGGATGGAAGTGGCGGCGGCACCGTCGAACTGCGCACCGGTCCAGGTACTCCCGCGCCCGGTAGCACGGTCGTGCTGGCCGGTGCCGACGCCGGCGGTGACGCCCTCGATGCCGCGTACGTCCCTCCCGGCACCGGTGAGTACGTGGTGGCCGCCGAACCAGGCGGAGAACGGCGGGACGGCCTGTACTACGTCTCCGATTCCGGTGTCCGTTACGGTATCCCGGACGTTGCGACTGCGCGGACGCTGGGGCTCGCTCACCAGCCGCGGCCGGTGCCGTGGTCGGTGCTGTCGGCATTGCCCGCAGGCCCCGACCTGAGCCGGCGCGCTGCGGCTGTCACGCGCGATGGAACGCCGATCGCACTCTCACACTGAGGTGTTCAGAATTCGATCTCGATCAGCGGCGGGTCAGGCACACCGCGGCGGCGGCTACGAGCATCAGGGCCACGCCCGCCAGGGAGGTGTTCCGGGCCAGCGTGTCCTCCGGTCGCGGCCGGGCGGTGTCGAACCGGCCCTCCCGGCCGGCCCGGTCGGGAAGATCGGCGGTCACCGCTGCCACCGGGTCGACGATGCCCGCACCACCCATCGCCGCGGAGCGCCGCGCGGTGGCGAGGATCCGGGTGCGCACCTGCGCGGCGGTGAGTTGCGGGTAGCGGGCGCGGACCAGCGCCGCCACCCCCGCCACATAGGGCGCGGCGAAACTGGTTCCGGCGAGCGGTCCGACACCGTCGCGGGTGAGCTGAGCGTTCGCAAGTCCGGCGCCGCGCGGTTCCAGGGTGGTCACGTCTGTACCCGGTGCAGCCAGGGTGACCCATGGCCCGGCCAGGGAGAACGACGCGGCCCGGCCGTCCGGCTCGGTGGCGCCCACGGTGAGCACGTGCTCGGCGAAGCGCGCAGGTGAAGCGATCGTGACCGGCGCCGCGGGATCGTCGTTCTGGCTCGCACACGGACCGCCCGACGAGGTGTTTCCGGCCGCGGCGACCACCACCACGTTCCGCTCCGCCGCGTACCGCACCGCGCGGCCGAGGGCGTCATCACCGAGCGCCGCCGGACCGGCGGCGCAGGCGACCTCGGAGATGTTGATCACGGTGGCGCCCAGATCCACCGCACGCACGACGGAGAAGGCCATGGTGGTGACGTTGCCGTGACTGTTCACGCCGCGCTGCTGGGCTTCGAAAGCGGCGCTGGCCTGGCGGATCGCGATGATCGACGCCGCCGGAGCCACTCCGGCGAAGGCATCGCCGGGCGCCGGTCGGGCCGCGATGATCCCGGCCACCGCGGTGCCGTGCGCATCGCAGTCGTCGCGGCCGTCGCCGGACGAGACGTAGTCACCGCCGGCGATCACCTCGCCGAGCCGGGGATGCGGGCTGACTCCGGTATCGATGACGGCCACCTTCTGTCCTTCGCCACGGGTCAGCCGCCACACCTGATCGAATCGCAGGGTGCGCAGCGCGTGGTCGGCGCGCGAGTAGTCGGTTCCGGGACGGGTGCGCAGCGTATTGCACTGGGTGCGTTGGACGGTCGGCGCCAGCGGGGCGACCGGGCCCCGTGGGGCACCGTCGGGCGGTGGTTCGGCGGCGGTCGGGATCGCCGGTGCCGCGAGGACGAGCGCGGTGAACGCCGTCGCGGCGCGCAACGGCCGCCCGACCCGCTTCATCACAGGTTCCGGACCGTCGCGTACACGTCCCACACCCACCCCAGCAGGGGTCCGGCCGCTGCGATCACCAGATACTCTCCGAGCTCGGCGATCCGGCGCTGCACCGGACTGAAGGTGATCCGCGGGGCCGCCGCTCCGCAGGCCACGGCGATCACCGCGATCGCCAGCAGCGCCGACAACCCGACCACGGGCAGATCCGGTTGGGCCCGGGCCAGGCCGGTCGCCGTCGAGACGGCCATGACGGCTCCACTGAGCACCGCCGAAGCCGCCTGCAACGGCTCCGAGTGGGTACGCCCGCGCAGGCTGAACGCGATCGCCATGACCAGCGTGAATGCGATGTGGTGGGCGGGTGCGCCGGTGCGGGCCGCCCACGCGCCGGCACCCATCCCGAGGACGGCGCAGGCGCCCGCGACGGACGCACCGACCGTGATGCCGGTGCACACCGACTGCGCGAGCACCGCCCGGTGCGGACCGGGCCGCGGTTCCTCCGCAGCCGGCCCCAGTCCCGACGCGACCGCCCCGACACCGGCCACCGTCGGTGGTGGGTCGTCGTCGATCGGATCGATCCGTTCCCCGGCCGCCGGAACCCGGGGCAGCGGCAACCGGGCCGCGACCGCACCCAGCCGGGCGGCGAAGACCAGCAGCAGATACGCCAGCACGGTGCCGGTGGCGGCGATAGCGGCCCGATCCGGCACCCACAGTGCGGCGAACGCCGCGAGAGCCACCAGCACCGAGGTGGTGAGGACCGCGGTGTGCAGCACTGTTCCCCGGGCTGTGAAGCGCAGTGCGATGAGCGCGGCGAGAGCGCCGCACGCCGCTGCGAGCAGCGCCTGCGGCGGTCCGTCGCCCCCGCCGGAGACCACCGGGACGACCACTGCTCCGGTGGCGGAGGCAGTGGCCGTGGCGTATCCGGCGAGCACTGTCGGCATCGGTCCGGGCTCGCTCATCCGCCGCGCACTGAGTATCGAGCCGGTCAACAGGACGATGGTCGTTGCGCCGCACCACAGCTGCGCCAGCAGCGCACCCGCCGGGTTCGAGCCTCGGGATCCGCCGAGCCCCAGCGAGATCACCACCGTGGCGCACACCGTCAGTCCCAGCACCGCCAGCCCGCAGGTCCGCGCCGTCCGCTCGTCCCAGCGTCGCCCCCGGGCGAGATCAGCCGCGGTGGAATCGAAGACGTCGTCGAAGACCGGAGGTGGCGGCGGGGCTTCCGATACGTACAGCACCAGCAGGGCACCGTCGGAGATTCCGGCGTCGGCCGGTGTCTGCGAGCCGGGTAGCGGATCAGCGCCGACGGTGCCGAGCCGCCAGGGCCGCGACCACGCCGCCTCAGCGGAACCGGAGATCCGGTCACCGAACAGGCGAAGCAGCTCCGGGATCAGTACCTCGGTGGGCATGTGCAGCGGTACCGAGACATCGACCTGCGCCTGCCCGCACAGCACCGAGACCCGGCTCAGCCGCGTCACCTCGGCATCGGTGTTCTCGGCGACTTCGGTCATCGCGACTCCCTTCGGTTCCCCGCCGCGGGCGTGGACGGTCCCGCATGAATTGGACGCACCTGCACCCCGAACGGTTCCCGATCGGCGGACCGCGCAGCGATCGCACCGAATCCGCCCGGATCCGGCCGGCGCGGTGTTAGGTGGTGGCACGGCGGAGCGTGGGGGCGCACCGCGGATCGGGGAGGGGCGATCGTGGCTGAAACGGTGTTCGAGCCGGTCACAGAGGGATTCGCACGCAAGCAGCGGCTCGCACCTCCGCGCACACCCGGCGGAGAGGTGGCGCTGCAGGCGCCGCCGGAGATTCCGCGCGCGGTGCCGGGTGGGCTCCTCGGCAAGTTGCTGCCGGTGGTGATGGTGGTCGCCGTGATCGGCATGATCGCGCTGATGGTCACCTCGGGAGGCTCGATGATGGCCAGCCCGTTCATGATGATGTTCCCGCTGATGATGCTGATGTCGATGTTCGGCATGTACGGCATGAACAATCGCAGCTCCGGCGCCTCGGCGGCCGAGCTCGACGAGGACCGCAAGGACTACCTGCGCTACCTGGGACAGATCCGCGGCCAGGTCCAGCGCACCCGGACCGAGCAGCGCGCCGCGCTCGAATGGACCCACCCGGACCCCGCGGCGCTCCTCGGTTGCGCCGGCACCCGGCGGATGTGGGAGCGCCGCCCCACCGACCCGGATTTCCTGCACGTGCGGGTCGGCGTCGGCAGCCAGCGCCTGGCAACCCGGCTGGTACCACCCGAGACCGGTCCGCTCGAAGACCTCGAACCCGTTTCGACGGTGGCGCTGCGCACCTTCGTCCGGCACGGCGCGTCAGTGCCCGGTCTCCCGGTCGCGGTGGCGCTGCGCGGATTCCCCGCCGTCGGCCTCGACGGTCCGCGTGGGGCGGTGCTGGGCGCCGTCCGTGCGATGCTGCTGAGCCTGACTGTGCTGCACGGCCCCGATCACGTCCGGATCTTCGTCGCCACCAGCGAAGTGGACGACCCCGAATGGGGATGGCTCAAATGGCTCCCGCACGTGGCGCACTCCGTGCAGTGCGATGCACTCGGACCGGCCCGTACCGTCTACGGATCGACCGGCGAGTTGGAGGAGGCGATCGCTCCCGAGCTCGCGGACCGGGGCGTCTTCGCGCGCTCCACTCCGCCGGATCCTGCACGCCCGCACCACGTGATCGTGCTCGACGCCGGCAGTCGCGTCACCCCGGGCGGGGTGTTGGACGTGGCAGCCGGGATCGACGGTGTCACCCTGATCGACCTCGACCCGCAGCCGGAGTCGCTGGCGGTGCGCGCCGGACTGCAGTTGGTTCTCGACGGCGACGGCGACGGCGACGGCGACAACGACGATGGCGGCGGCAGACTGGGTGCCCGCAGTAGCGCCGGGGTGGAGTTCTTCGCCCGCCCGGACGCGGTCACCGTCGGCGCGGCCGCCGTCACCGCCCGGGCCGTGGGGCGCTTCCGTCCCGCGTCGATGGCCGATCTGCTCGACTTCGACGCCGGCGGTGAACCGGGCGATCCCGGTCTGCCCGCATTGATCGGCATCACCGATGCGGCGGCGATCACCCCGGACAGCGTGTGGCGCGAGCGCTCGGCCCGGGAACGACTGCGGGTACCGATCGGCGTGGGGCCGCGCGGTGAGCCGGTGGAACTGGACCTGAAAGAGGCCGCCGAGAACGGAATGGGGCCGCACGGACTGTGCATCGGCGCCACCGGCTCCGGCAAATCGGAGTTTCTGCGCACCCTGGTGCTGTCCATGGTGGCCACCCACCCGCCGGAGAACCTGAACCTGGTGCTGGTGGATTTCAAGGGTGGCGCCACCTTCCTGGGCCTGGAGAGCCTGCATCACGTCGCCGCGGTGATCACCAACCTGGAGGAGGAGATCGCGATGGTCGACCGGATGCGCGATGCCCTCTCCGGCGAGATGAACCGCAGGCAGGAGGTCCTCCGGCGGGCGGGGAACTTCGCCAACGTCGGCGAGTACGAGCGGGCCCGCCGGGACGGGGCGCCACTGGATCCGTTGCCGGCGCTGGTGGTGATCGTCGACGAGTTCTCCGAACTGCTCGCGCAGAAGCCGGATTTCGCGGAGTTGTTCGTCGCGATCGGGCGGCTGGGCCGCTCCCTGCACATCCACCTGCTGCTCGCCTCTCAGCGACTGGAGGAGGGCAAGCTCCGCGGATTGGACTCGCACCTGTCGTACCGGATCGGACTCAAGACGTTCTCCGCCAGTGAATCCCGGGCGGTGCTCGGGGTGCCGGACGCCTACCAGCTGCCGTCGACGCCCGGAGCCGGCTACCTGAAGTTCGACGCCGACCCGCCGCGCCGCTTCCACGCCAGTTACGTCTCGGGGGAGTACGTGCCACCGGATGTGCGGGTACCGTCCGCTCACTTCGGTGCGCTCGGAGTGGCGACGGTACGTGAGTACCGCAATGCGCCCGCGCCGGTCGAACCCATTGCGGATGTGTTCGCCGCACCGCTGCACCATGATCCGGATCCGGCACCCCAGTCGCAGGGGGCCGGGCGGGCACCGTCGGTGCTGCAGACGATGGTGGCCCGGCTCGCCGGGCACGGTCTACCGGCGCACGAGGTGTGGCTGCCTCCGCTGGACGACTCGGCCGCCGTGGGTGAACTCGCGGAGCACCTGCGCCGAACCGACGCCACGGCACTGCGGGTGGCGATCGGCGTGGTCGACCGTCCCTACGATCAGCGCCGGGATCTGCTGGTAGTGGACCTGTTCGGGGCGCAGGGCAACGTCGCGGTGGTCGGTGGACCGCAGTCGGGCAAGTCCACCGCGCTGCGTACCGTGATCGTCTCGGCCGCACTGAGTCACACCCCGCGTCAGGTGCAGTTCTACGTCCTGGACTTCGGCGGCGGCTCGCTGGCCGGTCTCGACGGGGTGCCGCACGTCGGGTCGGTGGCCGGACGGCTCGATCCGGACCGGGTGCGGCGCACCGTCGCCGAGGTCACCGGGCTGATCCGGCGGCGTGAGGCGGCCTTCCGTGAGCACGGCGTGCAGTCGATGGAGCAGTACCGCGAGCACCCGGCTTCCGACTCGGACCCGTTCGGTGACGTCTTCCTGGTGATCGACGGCTGGCAGGTGCTGCGCACCGAGTTCGAGCCGTTGGAGCCGCAGGTGAACGCGATCGCGGCGCAGGGCCTGTCGTACGGTGTGCACCTGGTGGTCTCCGCCGCCCGGTGGGGCGAGATCCGGCCGGCGGTCAAGGACCAGTTGGGTACCCGGATAGAGCTGCGACTCGGCGACCCGATGGATTCGGAGATGAGTCGCCGGGTGGCCTCACTGGTCCCGATGGGGCGGCCCGGGCGCGGTATCACCGCGGAGCATCTGCACATGCTCATCGCTCTGCCCTGCGCGGTGCTCGACGCGGAACCGCCGGCGGCGCAGCGGGCCACGGTCGCAGATCTGGCAGGGCGGTGCTCCGAGCGTGCACCCGAGGTGCGGATGCTCCCCGATCTGATTCTGCGGGATCGGATCCCGGTTCGCCGGGACGCACCTCCGACGCACGCGGTGTTCGGGGTGGGCGAGTCCGAACTGGCAGCGGCGACCCTGCACTTCGAGACGCAGCCGTTCTTCCTGATCCTGGGGGATTCGGAATGCGGGAAGACCGAGGCGCTGCGCACGCTGATGGCTTCGCTGGTCGCGAGTGGCGGCCCGGAGCAGACGAAGATCGTGTTGGTGGACTACCGGCGCACCCTGCTCGGCGTGGTCGACGGCGATCACCTGGCCGGGTATGCGACCTCATCGGATGCGCTGAGCCCCATGGTCACTCATCTGGTGCGGATCCTGCGCGAACGGTGTCCCGGCCCGGATGTGACACCGCAGCAGCTCAAGGACCGTTCGTGGTGGACCGGACCCGACGTCTACCTGGTGATCGACGACTACGACCTGGTCGCGAGTGCCGCGGGTAATCCGCTGGCGCCGTTACTGGAACTGCTGCCGCAGGCCCGCGACATCGGGCTCAAGGTGATCATCGCGCGGCGCAGTGGTGGACTGGCACGTGGTCTGTACGAGGCCTTCCTGGCCCGGATCCGGGACCTCGCGGCCGACGGTCTGGTGATGAGCGGATCCCGTGAGGAGGGAACCGTTCTCGGTACGGTCAGGATGTGCCCCATGCCACCCGGTCGCGGCACCTGGGTCTCCCGTGCCCGCGGCACGGAGTTGGTCCAGGTAGCCCTGGTCGCCGAACCCGACCGGAGCGGTCCGTCATGAACCGCTCTGCTGGCTGGGGCCGGCGTCGTCGGGCTGGATCAGGCGGAACCCGGAGCGTTCACGCTCCATGAACCGTCGCTCGTAGACCCCCTCGATGCGCTTGCCGTCGAGCGTCGCGGACAGGTGCAGGCGGTCACCGTCGAGCCGCGCCGTGACCGGGATCGCAGTGTCGTTCTTGCGTTTACGGATCTCCAGTACGTCACCCTTGAGCTCCATCTGCCAGGCGGTGGTGTAGCCCGACGGTTCCTGGGTCACCACACTGTCGTAGGTCGTCGAGAGTTGTTTGAGGGCGCCCACGGAATCACTGCCGCGCAGGGTGATCGCCACATTCGACCACGGAGCCGGGCCGGTCTGCGTCAACGACGCCGGAGCGCCGTCGACGGTGAACGAGGTGGCCCGCCACACCCCGTCCAGCGGGGAGCGCACCGAGTAGAAGGTGTACGCGGTCACGGCACCGTTGACCGTCATCAGCAGCAGCATCAGGGCCGCAGCGCCGAATTTGACCAAGTGGCCGCAGATCCGCGCCCACGCTGCGCCGCCACCCGCAACGGGGAGCGCGGCGACCGGGGGACCCGGCGGGCGGTTGAGCGCGACTCGCAGTAGGTTCGGCAGGAACGGCCACGTCAGCGCGACCGCGACGATCAGCAACTGGCCCGAGACGATCTTCACCGGGACGTCGTAGAACAGATTGAGTGCGAAGACCTGCCCCATGGCCACGATCGCCAGCAGCGCGCCGATCACTGAGGTACGCCGCCACAGCAGCAGGATTCCCGCGACCAGTTCCACTGCACCGGTGAGGATCATGTACGGGACCGAGGCCCCCATGAAACCCCAGAGCGTGTTGAACAGGCTGGTGTCGCCGGTGAGCTGCAGTTGGTGCGAGGGCAGCGCCATGAAGCCCATCTGGGTGGGGATCACCTTCGCGATGCCGTAGATGAGCATCGACACCGCGAGACCGAACCGGGCCAGCACGCCCAGCAGGCCGAGCAGTGAGCGGTAGTTCGGGCGATCGCGGTCGAGCGCAGTCCACACCGCAACGATCACCAGACCCACCACGATCGTGCCCAGGTGCATGCACCACGTCCACAGGCCGTCGCCGCCGGCGCTGAGCACCACGTCCACGCCCTCGCCGCGGGTGAGGTAACTGCCGATCTGGGCCAGAACCCACCACACGCCGGTGAACTGCCACACCATCGCCAGCCCGACGTTCCCGTAGATCGACAGCAGCAGGATGCCGCCGCCGATCACGAACAACAGCCGGAAGGCTAGCTTGCGAGCGTTCGACCAGTGCGGCTGCGGCAAGGGCGGGGCGGTGGGAGAAGCAGAGTGCGGGGTGGTGGGAGAAGCAGAGTGCGGGGTGGTGGGAGAAGCAGAGTGCGGGGTGGTGGGAGAAGCAGCGGGCGGGGCGGTGGACGAAGTGGGCGGAACCGCGGGAGAAGCAGCGGGTCCGGCGGGACTCTGCGGTGCGCTCATGGCCAAATCGTATGGCTGACTCATCACTGCTCCAAGTGACAGATGTAATGGGGCATCACGGGAAATCGAGGGTCGGCGCATCGTCGTCGGGGACGGGGTGAGTGAACCTCAGCCCCTCGGACTCCCGCTTCATCGGACGCCGTTCGTACGTGGCCGCGATCTCGCGTCCGCCGACCCGGCCGGTGATGGCGAGGCGATCCCGGCCGGGCTGTGTGTAGCGCAGCACGGTCTCCGGCCCGGACTTGCGAGTCTTCGCGGTGAGGGTGTCGCCGCTGATCTCGAGTTGCCACGGCGTCACGCGCGCGGCGGTGTCCTGCGTGACCAGGACCGTGTAGGTGTCGCCGGCGGCCTTCCACATCCCGCGGCCGCGGTGGGTGATCGCGAGGTTGATCCATACCGGGTCGGTGGCGAGGGTCGCCTCGCGGCCGTCCACCCGGAAGGAGGTGGTGTGCCAGACCCCGTCGAGGTCGCTCCGCGGCTCGGAGAGCGCGGACTTCATCATGACCCCGGCGGCCAGGCCGACGGCCGCGACGGAGACCACCGCGAGCGCTGCCACCGTCTTCCCGGTGCGGCGCAACCAGGTGATCTCGGCGCCGGCGGCCCGCCAGAGCGCGCCCATCGGCGCGGCCGGGTGGCCGAGTCCCACCCGAACCAGGTTGATCCACTGCGGCGCCAGCAGGCCGATCGCGATCAGCAGGAACTCGAAGCAGAGGAACTTCACCGGCACGTTGTAGAAGACGTCCACCAGCAGGACCTGGGTCATCGAGACGATCGCCCCGAGCGCGCCGAGGATCCAGGTGCGCCGGGACAGCAGCAACAGCCCGGAGACCAGTTCCACCAGCCCCGTCGCGATCGAGTAGCCGTCGGAGGCTCCCATGAACCCCCAGAGCACGTTCATCCGGCTGACGTCGCCCGCGGCCTGCAATGCGTACGTGGGCAACTGCATGAAGCCCATCTGGACGGGGATCGCTTTGCTCAGGCCGTAGAAGATCAGCCCGGCCGCCAGCGCGGTCCGACCCACCTGCCAGAGCAGGCCGGCGAGGCTCCGGTAGTCGCGGCGATGCCGGTCCAACAGTGTCCATACCGCCGTGATCACCACCGCCACCACCGCCCAGCCGATGTGGTACTGCCAGATGCCCATGGAATCGCCGGAGTTGCTCCGGGCCGGAAGTTGCAGTTCGGTCCCGGTGACCAGCGCCCCGATCCGCGCGAACGGGCCCTGCACGGTAGGCATCACCGGTGCGAACTGGAGGCTGCCGAACACCGCGAGCACGATCAGCCCGCCGCCGAGGCTGAACAGGAATCGGAAGGCCGTCCGCTGTGTGGGCGTCCAGGCGGGTGGGGTCTCGGTGACGGGGGCGGACGGTGCCTCGTCCGGGGTGCGCAGGCTCACGCCCCGAAGGCTATTTCCGCAGCACCGGCGGGCACATCGGGGAAATCCCGGGACCGGACCCCGACGTTTCCGCAGCTTCGTCCGGCGGTGTCCGGCGCGGACCCGCCCGGTCGGTGTGCCGATCCGCGCACCGTCGTACGTTTTGACCTGCGGTGGGCCGGACGCGTAAGCTGGTTCGCTGGTGTGTGGCGCCGTGCTGCCCGCCGACCGGAAGGTCGTCGGGGGTGCGGAGTCGGGTCCCGGGTCTCCGTTGGTCGCCGGGAGTTCCCTCGCCGCGCACAGGACCGGCACCGAACCGACTAAGCAGAGGATCTCCTGTGCCTACTTACACCCCCAAGGCGGGTGACGTGACCCGGCAGTGGCACGTCATCGACGCTTCTGACGTGGTGCTCGGCCGCCTCGCCGTCGCAGCGGCCAACCTGCTGCGCGGCAAGCACAAGCCGACCTACGCCCCCAACGTGGACAGCGGCGACTACGTCATCATCATCAACGCCGAGAAGGTCGCCCTCTCCGGCGCCAAGCTCACCGATAAGCGGCACTACCGCCACTCGGGCTTCCCGGGCGGCCTCAGCTCTCGCTCCGTCGGTGAGGTGCTCGGCTCCAAGAACCCCGAGCGCGTGGTCGAGAAGGCCGTTCTGGGCATGATCCCCAAGAACAAGCTGGGTAGCGCCATCGGCGGCAAGCTGAAGGTCTACGCAGGCCCGAACCACCCCCACACCGCGCAGCAGCCGGTTCCCTACGAGATCAAGCAGGTGGCGCAGCAGTGAGCGAAACCATCGACAGCGGCGAGAACTTCGCGTCCGACGCGGAAGTCATCCCCAACGAGTACACCACCGAGACCGAGGCCACCGTCGAGACCCGCGCCCCGCGCGGTCCCGTGGTCGTCGAGCGTCCCGTGCAGACCGTCGGCCGCCGCAAGGAGGCCGTCGTGCGCGTGCGCCTGACCGCCGGCACCGGCAACTTCGTGCTGAACGGCCGCACCATCGAGGACTACTTCCCCAACAAGCTGCACCAGCAGCTGGTGAAGTCCCCGCTGGTCACCGTCGAGCGCCTCGAGTCCTTCGACATCGCCGCCAACCTCACCGGTGGCGGCCCCTCGGGTCAGGCCGGTGCGCTGCGCCTGGCCATCGCCCGCGCGCTGATCGAGGTCTCGCCCGAGGATCGTCCGGCGCTCAAGCGCGCCGGCTTCCTCACGCGTGACCCGCGTGCCGTCGAGCGGAAGAAGTACGGCCTGAAGAAGGCCCGTAAGGCTTCGCAGTACAGCAAGCGCTGATTGCAGGCTTCCACCAGGGCAGGCACCCGCATCCGTGCGGGCGCCTGCCCTGGTTTCGTTTCCACCCTTCGTGACCACAGTTGTGAGGTAAATCCATGGGGCGTCTGTTCGGGACCGACGGTGTACGCGGCCTGGCGAACAAGGATCTGACCGCCGATCTGGCTCTGCGCCTGTCAGCGGCCGCTGCGGCGGTGCTCGGCGCACACGACCTGCAGGGCGCTACCCGGCCCTTCGCCGTCGTCGGCTGGGACCCCAGGGCATCGTCGGAGATGCTGTCCGCGGCCGTCGCGGCGGGCCTGACCAGCGCCGGTGTCGATGTTCGTCTGGTGGGTGTGATGCCCACACCGGCCGTCGCGCATCTCACCGCCGAGTACGACGCGGCGCTCGGCGTGATGATCTCCGCCTCGCACAATCCGATGCCCGATAACGGCATCAAGTTCTTCGCGCGCGGTGGGCACAAGCTCGAGGACGCGCAGGAGGACGCGATCGAGGCGGCCATGGACGATCCTCAGCCGCCGCGCCCCACCGGCGCCGCGATCGGCCGTGTGGTCCGGGCCTTCGACGCCGTGGACCGGTACGTCGCCCACCTCGAATCGGCGGTGCACCACCGGTTGACCGGCCTGAAGGTGGTCGTGGACGCCGCCAACGGCGCCGCCTCCGCCGTCGCCGCCAAGGCCTACCAGGACGCCGGGGCCACCGTCGTCGCGATCCACGACGCCCCGGACGGGCTGAACATCAACCGTGACTGCGGCTCCACCCACCTGCAGAGCCTGCAGGCCGCGGTGGTCGAGCACGGCGCCGACCTCGGTCTCGGGCACGACGGTGACGCCGACCGCTGTCTCGCGGTGGACGCCACCGGCCGGATCGTCGACGGTGACGCGATCCTGGCGATCCTCGCGATCGCCATGGATGAGGCCGGTGAGCTGACCGATCACACCCTGGTCGCGACCGTGATGAGCAACCTCGGTCTGCACCTGGCCATGAAGGCCGCCGCGATCACCCTGCGGACCACCTCCGTGGGCGACCGCTACGTGCTCGAGGAACTGCGCACCGGCGGCTACGCGCTCGGCGGCGAGCAGTCCGGCCACGTGGTCCTACCGCACCTGGGTACCACCGGTGACGGTGTGCTCACCGGTCTCAAGCTGATGGAGCGGATGGCGCAGACCGGATCGTCGCTGGCCGAGCTGGCGTCGGTGTTGACCGTGCTGCCGCAGGTCCTGGTCAACGTGCGGGTGGTGGACAAGGCCGCCGCCATGGCCGACGGTGCCCTCACCGCCGCGCTGGCCGCGGAGGAGGCCGCGCTCGGTGAGGCGGGCCGGATCCTGCTGCGCCCGTCCGGAACCGAGCCGCTGGTGCGGGTGATGGTGGAGGCGCCCACCGAGGAACTCGCCCGCGGTACCGCGGAGCGACTCGCCGGGCTCATCTCCTGAGCAATCTCGAAACGTTTTCATCGACCGGTACCCTGTAGCAATGACCGGCTACCGCGGGGTGCTCTTCGACTTCTCCGGAACGCTGTTCCGGCTCGAACCCGAGCCGGGGTGGTTCACCGGTGTCCAGGACCGCGAGGGCCGACCGCTCGACGCCGCCGCGCAGCGCGAACTGCTGCACCGGATGACGGTCCCCGTCGGGCCGCCGGTGCCGATGGAGGGCGCCGCACTGGCCACCTGGCACGCCCGTGACCTCAGCTCCACCGATCACCGCGGCGCGTACCTCGACGTCCTGGAGCAGTCCGGGGTGTTCGACCGCGAGCAACGCGAGCGGCTCTACGGTGAGTTCTCCGATCCGCTGAACTGGACCGCCTATCCCGACACCGGCCGCGTCCTGGCCGCGGTGCGGGAATCCGGCCGCAGCGTGGGCGTGCTCTCGAACATCGGCTACGACATCCGCCCCGCCTTCCGGCGCGAGCGCATCGAGGACCTGGTGGACGCGTTCGTGCTGTCCTTCGAGGTGGGATACGCCAAGCCCGATCCGGAGGTCTTCCGGGCCGCGTGTGCCGAGCTGGGTCTGCCGCCGGAGCAGGTGCTGATGGTCGGCGACAGCGCCGAGGCCGACGGTGCCGCGGCCACGATCGGCTGCGGCTTCACCCGGGTCGAGCCGCTTCCGGTCGACCAGCGGCCGTCCGGCCTGCTCGACGCGGTACGCGCGGCCGGCGCCCTCACCTGATCGGGAACCGATCACCGGCCCGGCGCGTCCAATGTATGACGGGGACGTGCGAGTGACGGGGGACGGCCATGGGCACGCGGATCGACGCCGCTGCGGTGGCGCGCAGCGGCGGCAGCTACCAGGCGGCGGCGGACGCGCTGGGCACCGTCGGCGGCCGGATCCGTGGGTACACCGCCGAGCCGGGGGATTTCGGCCGGAACTACCGCACCGAGGGGCAGGCCTACGGTTCGGCGCTGTCCGGGCTGGCGCGGGCGGTGGACGCCTGGCGTGACGGCGCCCGGGCGTGCGGTGGCGGACTGCAGACCTCGGCGACGGCGCACGTGCGGACCGATGCCGCGGGGGCGGTGGGGATCTCCCGTGGCTGACCGGACCGTCGACGATCTGCTCGACGCCGGAGCGGCTTCGCTGCAGTACTTCAAGGTGATGCTCGACATCGCCGCAGCGATCTCCACTCGCGATTGGCCCGACTGGACCGATGGGGTGTGCCGCCCCTACGACTTCGAGCGCGGGATCGACCTCGCGGCTCTGCGCGGTGACGCCTCGATGCTGCGCGCCCAGGCCGCGGTGGCGAGGCGGGTGTGCACCGATCAGGCGGCGGCCAGCGGTGAGGTGGAACGCGCGTGGCCCGATGCCGCCGGACGGGCCGCGGTGCAGACGCTGGCGACCCACCAGCGACGCAGTGAACCGACGGTTGTGGTGCTGGAGAACACCGCAGCCGCAGCCGAGGGCGTGGCCGATGCGGTGGTCAAAGCGGTGTCCGGCAAGATCGACCGGCTCAGCGAGTTCAGCCAGTCCGCGCTGACGGTGGACGGGGTGGGACCCCTGGCGTCGATCGGCTCGTGGCTGGGCAACCCGGCGTCGGCGCACCTGCTGGCGAACCTCGCCGGCCAGCCGATGCTGGTGTTTCAGTTCGAGCAACAGTTGCAGCAGGACCTCAACCGGTTCTCCGCGATCATCACCGAGACCCGGGCGGCGATCCGCGATGCCTACGCGAAGGTGGCTGCGGCGGCGGGAGCGGCGGAGGCCGCGCCGTTCCCGGCACCGTCGTTCGGTCCGCTGACCGCCGGTGGGGTGGGGCTGGATGAACCGGCCGGGCCGGCGGCACCCGCCGGACCACGGTCCAGCGGTCTCGCTCCGGCGGCCGTGCCCCCGGTGGCCGGAACCGCAGCAACGTCCGGGGCAGGCCGGTCCGGTGGAGCCGGCGGTGGCATGACCGGCGGGACGGGCGGGACGGGCAGAGTGCGCGGCGGGGTTCCCGCGCCGGCAGCGACTCCGGCTGTACCGCCCGTGACGTCGCCCGCGGCCGCACCGGCAGCGGCCCCCGCTGCCCCGCCCGTGACCGCACCGACAGCGACCCCGGCGAGCACCGCACCGACAGCGACCCCGGCGGGCACCGCACCGTCGGGCGGCACCCCGGCGACGGGGCTCTCACCGGGTGCGATGCCCGCGGGCGGCCTCGGGACCGGCGCGCAGATGCCGGCCTGGCTCTCGAAGCTGCTGCCCGAGATCACCGACAGGCTCGGTCTGGGCCAGTCCGGTGAGCAGGGTGGGGGAGCCGGCGGACCGGCCGACAAGTCCGGCGACAGGCCGGGCGCCAAGGACTCCGCCGGGCCCGGCGCCGAGGACACCGCCGGGCGCAGCGGGCCGAAGACCGGGGACGGCGCCGGACCCGGCAAGGTGACGGCCACCCTGAGCCCGGACGGGAAGACCGTCGAGGTCACCGTCCGTAAGCCCGACGGCACCGAGCAGCACGCAACGCTCCGCGTCGGCGACGACGGCAAGCTCACCTGCGCGGACGCGACTGCGGACAGGTCCGAACCCACGGCGACCGCCCCGGAACCCGACGGCGCGCAGAAGCCGGTCGCACCGGAACCGGACCTCGTTAGGAGACCGGACCAGGCCCAGGAACCGGTGCCACCGGCGCCGGCCGGCAGCAACCCGAGCGGAAGTAGCCAGGGCGGAAGTAGCCAGAGCGGAAGTAGTCAGGGTGGCGCCACAGCCGGTACTGCGCCGAGCGCCGGTGCGCCGCCGATACCGGAACGGGCCCCGGACCACACCGCACCGGTGACGCCGCCGCCCTCCGCCCCTGCTCCCGGCCGAGCTCCGGGTCCGGCTGCGGGCGCTGCTCCGGGCCGCCCGGCCGGGCCCGGCGGGCAGGGGGCGAGGCCGTCCGCCGCTGCGGAGGAATGCCCGCCCGCCGAACCGGGCAGCGGAGCCGAGTTCGCCACCACCGTCCCCTAGGAGCAGACCATGGCGTACCACGCCGATACCGAGATGCACGCCCGCGCACGACGAGTCGCCGAACGCGACCGACTCTTCGCGACGATGCTGTGTGTCGCCGGTGCGCACCGGACACCCGCCGGCCCGGACGACGAGGCGCCCATCACCGAACCCATCGCGGTGATCGGCCGCACCGAGCAACCTGCCTCCTGGCTCAGCGCGGGCTGAGACGGATCAGGCCAGACTGCGTAGCCGCTGCATCAGGCCGGGCTCCTCCGGCTCGGCATCGGGATCCCACACGTACGAACTCTCTCCGAGGTCGGCACCGGCCTCGGCGAACACCTGGTACTGCTTCTCGCCGCCCAGAGTGCCCAACAGGAAGCCGGTCAGCAGGGCCCGCACCGTCTTCTGCGTCGCCTTGTCGGACCGGCCCGCTCCGAGCGCACCGCGCACCGAGATGCCCTCGGCGAAACCACCGGGATCCGCCCCGGGAACGATCCGCAGGTCCGTCGACGCCCCGTACCGCAGTGACAGCACGCCCGCGTTCGAGCCCATCGAGTGCTCGCCGCCCTCCGCGGCCAGGATCAGCGCCTTCGCGTCGGTCTGCTCGACGGCCTGCTCCGCGCGGGGCGAGGTGGGCGCCGGGAACAGTGCGGCGAGCGCCTCGATCCGGTCGTCGGCGGCCGCGGCGATCAGCGCCGCCCCCACTCCCCAGCCGTGGCCGACCACACCGCGGACGGTGCTGTTGACGGTGATGTCACCCTCGCCGAGACGGACCTCGGTGAGCACGTCGAGCGCGGTCGCGATGTCGAGCGCGAGTTTGGCGTCGGAACCGAGCAGACCGCCCTCGGTGTCCGGAGCTGCCACCACCAGACCCCACGAGGCGAGATGCTCGAGCGTCTTGCGGTACCGCTTCGGCGGCGTCAGCCAGTCGTGCGCGAGGACCACCGCGGGCAGGTTCACGCCGCTCTCCGGGGTGTAGATCACGCCCCGCACACCGGCCACCCCCAGATCGCCCCTGAGCACGCGATGCGGGCCACGGCCCTGCAACTGCTTCACCAGCTTGTTCGCATCAGTCACGCCGCTCACGTTAGCCGATCTGCAGTACCGTGGCGCTGGTGCGGCACTACCACCTTCCCGGCGCCGTCCGCGACGCCGAGGCGCCCCTGCTCGCGGCCCTGCCGCCCGGCACGTTGATGCGGCGCGCGGCACACGGTCTGGCGCGGGTCTGCGTCGCAGAACTGGCGGCCCGCACCGGCGGTGTCGCCGGACGCCGGGTGAGCCTGCTGGTCGGGTCCGGCGACAACGGTGGCGACGCCCTGTTCGCCGGCGCCCTCCTGCGCAGACGCGGAGTGCGGGTCGAGGCGATCCTGCTCGTGCCGGATCGCGCGCACGGCGAAGGGCTCCGGGAGCTGCGCCGAGCGGGCGGCCGGATCGTGGACCGCCCGGACCGCCCGGACCTGGTCATCGACGGCATCGTCGGGATCAGCGGGCGTGGTGCGCTGCGTACGGATGCCGCGCGGATCGTCGCCGAGCTGACCGCACCGATCGTGGCCGCCGACACACCCTCGGGTGTGGATGTGTGCACCGGGACCGTGCACGGCCCTGCGGTGTCGGCAGCGGTCACCGTCGCCTTCGGAGCGCTCAAACCGGTGCACGCTCTCGCTCCGGGACACTGCGGCCGGGTCGAAACGATCGACATCGGGCTGCAGCTCGGTCCCGCAGCACTGACCGCCCTCGACGACGCCGACGTCGCCGCGCACTGGCCCGTGCCGGGCGCCGGCGACGACAAGTACAGCACCGGAGTGCTCGGCATCGTCGCCGGTGATGCCCGGTACCCGGGGGCGGCGGTGCTGTCGGTGGGGGCGGCCGTGCGCGCCACCTCGGCGATGGTCCGCTACGCCGGACCGGCCCGGGCGGCGGTGCTCAGCGCCTGGCCCGAGGTCGTGGGCAGCGAGGAGGTCGGAGACGCCGGGCGGGTACAGGCCTGGGCCGCCGGTCCCGGGATGGGGGTGGACGAGGACGCCGCGGATCGGCTCGCGGCGGTGCTCGACCAGGACCTGCCGACGGTGCTCGACGCCGACGCGCTGACCCTGCTCGCGGAACACCCCGGCCTGCTCGCCGGCCGGACGTCGCCGACCGTGCTCACCCCGCACGCCGGGGAGTTCGCCCGGTTGATGAGCCCCGTCGGGCGGGACCGGATCGCCGCCGCACGTGAGGCCGCCCGGGAGTTCGGGGCGACGGTCCTGCTCAAGGGACACCGGACGGTGGTCGCCGGACCGGACGGGCGGGTCGTGGTCGACACGGCCGGATCGTCGTGGGCGGCCACGCCCGGTTCCGGGGACGTGTTGACCGGCATCGTCGGCACACTGCTCGCCGCCGGACTGGACCCGGTCGACGCCGCTTCCTGCGCGGCCCGGGTGCACGCTCTGGCCGCCGCCCGCGCCGCCGACGGCGCCCCCACCAGTGCCGCTGCGATCAGCGGCGCGATACCGGAGGTGCTGCGCCAGGTCCTGAAAACCGGGGAACCTGATCTAGGCTGACAGCGCCATGAAGACACAGCTCCCGCTCACCGGGCTCACGGGGCTCACCGCTCGGATCGACCTGAGCGCCCTCGCCCACAACACCGCGGTCGTGGCCGCGCACGCGCCCACCGCCGCGGTGATGGCTGTTCTCAAGGCGGACGCCTACGGTCACGGTGCGCTGCCGGTGGCCCGCGCCGCACTGGCGGGCGGCGCCCGCGAGTTGGGCGTCACCACCATCGACGAGGCTCTGGTGCTGCGCGAGGGCGGCATCGACGTCCCCCTGCTGAGCTGGCTCAGCACCAGCGGGTACGAACGGGCCATCGACGCCGACGTGCGGCTGGGAGTGAGCTCACCGCGGCAGCTCGCGGGCATCGCCGCCGCGGCGAGGATCGTCGGCCGCCCGGCGACGGTGCACGTGAAGGTCGACACCGGTCTCAACCGCAACGGCGTCGCACCCGACGAATGGGCGACGACGCGGGACGCCCTGGTCGAGGCCGAACGCGCGGGGCTGGTGCGGGTCCAGGGGATCTTCACGCACCTCGCGCACGGCGACGAACCCGCGCACCCCTTCCTGGACGTGCAGCGTGACGCGCTGACCGCCCTCGTCGCCGATGCCCGGGCGCACGGCCTCGACCCGGCCCAGGTCCACGCCGCGAATTCCGCGGCCTCGCTGACCCGCCCCGACCTGCACTTCGACCTGGTTCGTCCGGGTATCGCACTGTACGGCGGGGTGCCGGTGCCCGAGCGCGACTTCGGCCTGCGCCCGGTGATGACCTTCGCGGCGCCGGTGATGCTGATCAAACGGATCCGTGCCGGTGACGGCGTCAGTTACGGGCACAGCTGGATCGCGCCGCACGACACCGTCGTCGGGTTGATCCCCGCCGGGTACGCCGACGGTGTCTGGCGCCCGCTCAGCGGCCGCATCGAGGTTGCGATCGGCGGTCGTCGGTTCCCACAGGTCGGCCGGGTCTGCATGGATCAGTGCGTACTCGACCTCGGCCCCGACGGTGGCGGCGTCCGCGAGGGCGACACCGCGGTGCTGTTCGGTGACGCGCCGGGCGCCGACCAAGCGCACGACTGGGCGCAGCGACTCGGCACCATCGACTACGAGGTTCTCACCGGCGTGCGCGGGCGCGCCGTCCGGACGTACACGGGGGAGCTGTGAACGACGAAGATCCCGGCCAGGTACACATCCCCGAGCCGATCCGGGTGCCGGGACCGGCGCTGCTGGCGGGCCTGAGCACCGGGGTGGCGGTGGCCGCGCTGACCGGGATGTCGGCGGTCGCGCGCACCCTGGGCCTGCGGGGGGCCGGTGTGGATCCGATCACCCCGGACGATCTGGTCTTCCGTGCCGACCGGGAATCGATCGTGATGAGTTCCGACGGGGTTCCACTGCACGTGCGCGAGGTGGGGTCGCGCACCGCGCCGATGACGGTGCTGTTCGTGCACGGTTTCACCCTGCGCACCGGGTCCTGGGTGCTGGTGATGCGGGAACTGCGGCAGCGGTGGGGCGACGATGTGCGGATGGTCTTCCCGGACTGTCGCGGGCACGGCGATTCCGGTGCGTGCACGCCCGAGCAGAGCACCGTCGGCATGCTCGCGGACGACATCGCCACGGTGATCGAGGCCGTGATCCCGCAGGGCCCGGTGGTGCTGGTGGGGCATTCGATGGGCGGTATGGCGATCTGCGCGCTGGCCACGGCGCGCCCGGACCTGATCGGGCCCCGGGTGGTGGGGGTGTCGATGCTGGGGACCGCCTCACACACACTGACCGACGTGGGGCTGGCCGCGGCGCTGCGCAATCCGGCGCTCGGGCTGCTGCGGGTGGCGATCGGCTGCGCGCCGGCGGTCGTGGGCCGCGGGCGGGCTGCGATCACGCCGATCGCGGTTCCGTTCATCACCGCCGGGGCCTATGCGCCGGGGGATCGCAGCGCGACGATGACGGAGTTCTCGTCCACCATGAGCCTGACAGCTCCGCTCGGCGCCTACGCCGGGTTCATGCCGGCGCTGGAGAACTACGACGAGCGCGGCGCGTTGCCGGTGCTGCGCGGGATCGAGGCCTCCGTGGTCTGCGGCGATCACGACTGGATGACACCGCTGCGCAAGTCCAAGGCGCTGGCGCAGGCGCTCGACTGCGAGCTGATCGTGCTCGCGAACACCGGGCACATGCTGGTCCTGGAATCTGCGCCGCGGGTGGCGAACACCATCGCCCGGCTGGTGGCCAGGACGGCCGCGCAGTGAGCGCCGCGGAACGGGTGCTGCCCGAGGTCGAGGACACCGAGGCGCTCGGCCGGGAGATCGCCGGGCAGCTGCAGGCCGGTGACCTGGTGATCCTGGACGGTCCGCTCGGGGCCGGGAAAACAGCCCTCACCCGCGGTATCGCCGCAGGTCTGGGGGTGCAGGGGCGGGTCTCCTCGCCGACCTTCATCATTGCCCGTGAGCATCGGTCCGGTGTGGCCGGCGGTCCGGGGCTGGTGCACGTTGACGCCTACCGCCTGGGCGGACTCGACGAGCTCGATGCGCTCGACCTCGACACCGATCTGCAGGAGTGCGTGGTGGTGGTCGAATGGGGGCAGGGGGTGGCCGAGCGATTGACGGACCGGCATCTGATGGTGCGGCTCCGGCGCGCTGAGGGGACCGACGTCCGCACCGCCAGGTGGGAGTGGGTCGACGGGGTGTAGCCGCCCCGTGTTCCTCGGGGGAGCCGGCGATCGCGGTCGTGGTGGTGAACGCGGCGGTCACGGCCGGCCGGCCACGGTGCAGATACAGGCGTGATTGCCCTGGGCGTCGGCGAGCACCCAGAAGCTGGGGGCGTGCTCATCGGACACCAGGTGGCCGCCGGCTTCGAGGGCGGCGTCGATCCGGCCGCGGGCCTCGCTCGGGTCGACCCATACGTCGAGATGGAACCGCTGGCGGGGTGTCTCGTGCGGGCCGGTGCGCTGGAACCACAGCGTCGCGTCGGAGCCGTGCGCGCGGATTTCGAGGTCACCGTCGTCATCGAAGGTCTCGGCGTTGAGCAGTGCCGACCAGAACGGCGCGATCTCAGCGGCGTCGGCGGTGTCCAGCCCGAGCTCGACCACGGACAGTTCGCCGGGATTGGCGGTGATGGACCGCTCGCGGGCGAGCTCGGAGAAGCGTGCCGCAAGCCGTCGGTCGCGGTCGGTCACGCCACCGACGTCGTGACTGTAGAGCAGCACGTCGACGGTGCCGTAGCGCAGTGTGAGGTCGGGGTGATGATTCGCCGCCTCCGCTTCCGCAGCGAACGCGGTGACCAATTCCAGGCCCGCGGTGAAGTCGCGGGTGCGGAACCGGGTGTGCAGGCCGCGGACGAGTGGTGCCCAGTCGTGGAGGGAATCGGATTTCTCGCTCATACCTCCATGGTGCGCCCCGGGGCTGACGAGTTCGGGCTAACGGCGGAGTTCGGACGGGCGCCGCCGGTGACACCTGGCCGCCACCGCACGACCATCCGTGCCGAGCGGGCCGCACCGCCGCCGAGCACCGTCGAACCGCTCCTCGAGTCCACCCTCGGCGGAACCCCGCGGGTCGCCGGGCGGCGGTGTCGCGGCCGAGGTGCGCGGCCGGGCCTGCCGGCTCCGGACGACCAGCCGCGGCCCTTCTGGAGTGCGGTAACCTGCACGTATGTACGTGCTCGCCCTGGACACCGCCACGCCGGCGCTCACGGTGGGCATCGTCGACTCCGGGACCGGAGCCGTACTCGCCCGCCGTGACCGCGTCCACTCGCGCGGCCACGCCGAGGTGCTGGTGCCCTTCCTGCTCGAATGCCTCACCGAGGCCGGCCTGCAACGATCCGACCTCGGCGCGATCATCGTCGGCTGCGGCCCGGGCCCGTTCACCGGACTGCGCGTGGGCATGGCCACCGCCGCCGCCTTCGGTGACGCCCTCGGGATCGAGGTCCAAGGTGTGTGCAGCCTGGACGCCATCGCAGCCGCCGACCGAGCCGCCGCCGGCGCGGGCGACACCCGGGACGTGGTCGTGATCACCGACGCACGCCGCAAAGAGGTCTACTGGGCCCGCTACGCGGGCGGTGCCCGGACCGCCGGACCGGGCGTGATCAAACCCGCTGAGCTCGATACCGACGGTGCCCGCACCGTCGAGGGGTCGCCGACGCCGAGCAGTCTCGTCGCCGTCGGCAAGCACCTGCTCGGCACCACCCCGGCGCCCTTGGTCCCGCTGTACCTGCGTCGCCCCGATGCCGTCGAAACGGCCGCGCGTGTGTGATGTCCGGATCGGGCCGCTGCGTCCCGACGAGGCGCAGCGCTGCGCCGAACTCGAAGCCGTCCTGTTCGACGGTGACAGTCCCTGGCCCGCATCGGCCTTCGCGCCGCAGCCGCACACCCGCTTCTTCGCCGCCCGCAGTCGTTCCGGCCGTGAGCATTCCGCCGGTGAGCATGCCGGCGGTGAGTCGGAGCACCTCATCGGCTACGCCGGGATCGGACTGCTGGGAAACACCTTCTTCCCCGAGTCCGAGGTCCTCACCATCGGCGTCGACCCCGCGCACCAGGGCCGAAAAGTCGGCTACGCCCTCCTGCGGGCTCTGCTCGACGAGGCGGACAGGCACGGCGGAGCGGTCTTCCTCGAGGTTCGGACCGACAACGACGCGGCGCGCGCGTTGTACGAGCGCAACGGTTTCGTCACCGTCGGGCTGCGGAAGAACTACTACCGGCCCTCGGGAGCGGATGCGTACACGATGAAGCGGGAACCGGTGGCGGAGGAGAGCGTCCGATGATCGTCATGGGAATCGAGAGCTCGTGCGACGAGACCGGTGTGGGCATCGTCGAATGGGACCCGCAGAGCAGGACCGCGGTGCTGCTCGCCGACGAGGTCGCCTCCTCGCAGGACGAGCACGCCCGCTACGGGGGAGTGGTGCCCGAGGTCGCCTCCCGTGCGCACCTCGAGGCCGTCGTCCCGACGATGCACCGCGCCCTCGCCGCAGCCGGGGTGGACCGCCCCGACGCTCTGGCCGTCACCATCGGGCCCGGCCTGGCCGGGGCACTCCTGGTCGGCGTCGCCGCCGCCAAGGCCTACGCCGCGGCCTGGGACGTGCCCTTCTACGGCCTCAACCACCTGGGCGGACACGTCGCCGTCGACACCCTCGAACACGGTCCGATGCCGCCGTGCATCGCGCTGCTGGTCTCGGGCGGCCACACCCACCTGTTGCACGTCACCGACCTCGGTGCGCCGATCACCGAACTCGGGACCACCGTCGACGACGCCGCCGGGGAGGCCTTCGACAAGGTCGCGCGACTGCTGGGTCTGGGTTACCCGGGTGGGCCGGTGATCGACGAGCTCGCACAGCAGGGCGATCCGCAGGCGATCCGGTTCCCCCGTGCGATGACCCGGCAGCAGGACGCCCGGCACGACTTCTCGTTCAGCGGTCTCAAGACCGCGGTCGCCCGTCACGTCGAGGCGGAGAACGCCGCCGGTCGTGCGCTGAACATCGCGGACATCGCCGCCTCGTTCCAGGAGGCGGTGGCCGACGTCCTCACCTTCAAGGCGGTTCGAGCGGCGCAGGACACCGGCGTCCGGACCATGGTGCTGGGCGGTGGTGCGACGGCGAACTCGCGGATCCGTTCGCTCGCGCAGCAGCGGTGCGACGCAGCGGGGATCGAACTGCGGGTGCCGAAACCGCGTCTGTGCACCGACAACGGGGTGATGATCGCGACCCTCGGAGCGCACGTGATCGACGCCGATCCGACGCCGACGGATCTCGGAGCGGCCACCGATCCGGGGTTGTCGGTCACCCGTACGAAGCTCTGAACCGCCCGTCGCGGGATCGGCGGCCGGTCACTGCCCGCAGAGGTACTCGCGGATCCCGCACTCGGCGGCCTCGGCGCGCAACACCGCGCGCTGGGTGGGCCGGGCCTGGTGGTAGCGCTCGGCCCCGGCCTCGGTGATCCGGGTGAACACCGAGCGGCGGTCGTTCTCGCACATCGAGCGGGTCGCCAGGCCGTCCTTCTCCAGTCGCGCGACCAGGCGCGACAGAGCAGACTGGGACAGGTGTACGTGTTCGGCGAGGTCAGACATCCGGACCTTGCCCGACGGGGTCGCCTTGGCGCAGTCCGCCCGGGCCAGCTGTTCGAGCACCTCGAACTCCGACGAGCTCAGGTCGTGCGCGGCCAGTGCGCGATCGAGGGCGCAACTCAGACGGGTGTAGTCGCGCATCAGCCGGTGCCATTGCTCGGCGAGCGCGTCGTCGTCGACCGTTCGATCGTCACCTTTGACGCCCATGCCCGCAGTTTACACCCGGCGCCCGCAAAATATTCCTCAGAAATAAATGTAGACACATTCAATGCAAGCGCATAGAGTTCGGGAGGTGACTACGACACGCGAAACCTCGACAACCCCGTCGCACGGACCGGCTGATCTCGTCACCACCGCGTCCGGGTGGACCTCCCGAACCTGGCTCCTGCTGCTCGTCCTGTGCGGCGCGCTGTTCCTGGACGCCCTCGACATCTCGATGGTGGGCGTGGCGCTGCCCTCCATCAAGGCCGCCCTTGGCATGGAACCGTCCGCGCTGCAGTGGATCGTCTCCGGCTACGTCCTCGGCTACGGCGGCCTGCTCCTGCTCGGCGGCCGTGCTGCCGACCTGATCGGGCGCCGTCCCGTCTTCCTCTCGGCGGTACTGGTCTTCGGCGTCGCCTCCGTGGCGACCGCCTTCATCGATGTTCCGGCGGCACTGATCGCGCTGCGCTTCGTCAAGGGGGTCGCCGCGGCGTTCACCGTCCCGGCGGGCCTGTCCATCATCACCACGACCTTCGCCGAGGGGCCGGCGCGCAACAAGGCCTTCTCCATCTACACCGTGTGCGGTGCATCAGGCTTCTCGCTCGGCCTGGTGTTCGGCGGCCTGCTCACCGAGGTCTCCTACCGGCTCACCCTGCTCTTCCCCGGGCCGATCGCGCTCGCGCTCGCACTCGTCGGCTGGCGGGTGATCGCACGCACCGCGCCGTCGGAGAGGTTCACGCTGCGCCGCTTCGACGTGGCCGGAGCCCTGACCTCCACCGGCTCGCTGCTGCTGCTGGTCTTCACCGTGGTGCAGGCGCCGCATCGGGGCTGGGCATCCGCGACCACGCTCACGCTGTTCACCGTCTCGGCGTTGCTGGCGGCGGCGTTCATCGTGATCGAGCTCAAACATCCGCACCCGCTGGTGCGACTGGGAATCCTGCGCTCGGTGCGCCTGGTGCACGCGAACCTGGCCGGCTTCGTGATGTTCGGCGGCTACGCCGCCTTCCAGTTCCTGGTCACGCTGTACGTCCAGGATTCGCTCGGGTGGAGCCCGGTCGCGATGTCGCTGGCGTTCCTGCCGGCCGGCCTGCTGGTGGTGGCCTCGGCCACCAAGATCGACGCGGTGCTGGACCGGGTCAACAGCACCGTCCTGGTGGCCGTCGGCCTGACCGCCTTCCTGGGCGCGTACGTGTGGTTCCTGCGCGCCGAGGCGGGGGCGAGCTACTGGCTGTTCCTGTTCCCGACGATCCTGTTGCTCGGTGTCGGATTCGCGCTCACCTTCCCGGCGGTGAACGCCCAGGCCACCTCCGGGGTGGACGACGACGAGCAGGGGCTGGCCTCCGGATTGCTCAACACCTTCATCCAGGTCGGCGGCGCGGTGATGATGGCCGTGGTCACCGCGATCACCACCAGCGCCGGCGCACAGGCCGTCCCGGGGCACCTGCTACCCGGGATGACCACGGCTATCGCGGTGGTGGTGGGGCTGACTCTGGTCGGCCTGGCCGGCACCGTCTCGGTGCTCGCGCTCGCCCGGCCGGCCAGACCTTGAAGTGCTAGCACTCACGTGGGTAGAGTGCTAAGTGGTTCGTGTGGCCGGGTCCGTCCCGGTCGCACAAGGTGACGCCGGCACCCGCGACGACGGCTGTGACTTTCGGGCCAGACAAACATGACACCGATATCCATACATGGAGGCGAACTGTGGCAAGCGTGAACATCAAGCCGCTTGACGACAAGATCCTGGTCAAGGCCACCGAGGCGGAGACCGCCACCGCGTCCGGGATCATCATCCCGGACACCGCCAAGGAGAAGCCGCAGACCGGCACCGTCGTCGCCGTGGGCGAGGGCCGCGTGACCGAGCAGGGCACCCGCATCCCCACCGGCATCAACGAGGGCGACACGGTGCTGTACAGCAAGTACGGCGGCACCGAGTTCAACTACGACGGGCAGGAGTACCTCGTGCTCAGCTCGCGTGACGTCCTCGCCGTGATCGGCAAGTAAGCGGCCGCACACGTGTGGAACCGGACCGCCCCGCCCCGATGCCGGGGCGGGGCGGTCCGCTTTTCCTCTGAGCTTAGGAGCTAGTGAACATGGCTAAGCAGATTGAATTCGACGAGCGGGCACGCCGCAGCCTCGAGGCCGGCGTCGACGAGCTCGCCGATGCGGTGAAGGTGACCCTCGGACCCCGCGGCCGGCACGTCGTGCTCGCCAAGGCCTACGGCGGCCCCGTCGTCACCAACGACGGTGTGACCATCGCCAAGGAGATCGAGCTGGAGGACCCGGTCGAGAACCTGGGCGCCCAGCTGGTCAAGTCCGTCGCCACCAAGACCAATGACATCGCCGGCGACGGCACCACCACCGCGACCGTCCTGGCCCAGGCCCTGGTCAAGGAGGGGCTGCGCAACGTCGCGGCCGGCGCGAACCCGATCGAGTTCGGCAAGGGCATCGGCGCCGCCGCCGACAAGGCCGCCGAGATCCTGCTCTCCCAGGCCACCGAGGTCGACGGTGAGAAGGCGATCGCGCAGGTCGCGACCGTCAGCTCCCGTGACGAGGAGCTCGGCGAGATGATCGGCTCCGCGATGACCAAGGTCGGCGCCGACGGTGTCGTCACCGTCGAGGAGAGCTCGGGCGTCGAGACCGACGTCGTGGTCACCGAGGGCGTGCAGTTCGACAAGGGCTACATCTCCCCGAACTTCGTCACCGACGTCGAGGAGCGCAAGGTCGTCTTCGAAGACGCCCTGGTGCTGCTGCACCGCGACAAGATCACCTCGCTGCCGGACTTCCTGCCGTTGCTGGAGAAGATCCTCGAGACCGGTAAGCCGGTCCTGATCGTCGCCGAGGACGTCGAGGGCGAGCCGCTGTCGACGCTGGTGCTGAACTCGCTGCGCAAGACGATCCGCGCCGTGGCCGTCAAGGCCCCGTTCTTCGGGGATCGCCGCAAGGCCTTCCTGGAGGACCTGGCGATCGTCACCGGCGGCACCGTGATCAACACCGATCTGGGCCTGAACCTGGCCACCGCCGGGATCGACCTGCTGGGCACCGCCCGCCGGGTCGAGGTCACCAAGGACGCCACCACCATCGTCGACGGTGGCGGCGACGCGGCAGCGGTCAAGCAGCGTGCGGAACAGATCAAGGCCGAGATCGACGGCAGTGATTCCGATTGGGACCGCGAGAAGCTCTCCGAGCGGCTGGCCAAGCTGGCCGGCGGCGTCGCGGTGATCCGGGTCGGCGCGCACACCGAGACCGAGCTCAAGGAGCGCAAGCACCGCGTCGAGGACGCGGTGTCCGCCGCTCGCGCCGCGGTCGAGGAGGGCATCGTCTCCGGCGGTGGTACCGCACTGGTGAAGGTCAGCGCGCAACTGGCCGATCTGGAGGACGGCGCCGACGGTGACTTCCGGCTCGGCGTGCGCGCCTTCCGCCGGGCACTGACCGCCCCGCTGTACTGGATCGCGGTCAACGCCGGCGAGGACGGCGCGGTCGTGGTCAACCAGGTCACCGAGACCGGTCAGGGCTTCAACGCCGCCACGCTGCAGTTCGGTGATCTGATCGCCGAGGGTGTCATCGACCCGGTCAAGGTCACCCGCAGTGCCGTGGTGAACGCGGCTTCGGTGGCCCGCATGGTGCTCACCACCGAGGTCACCGTCGTGGACAAGCCGGTCGAGGAGGCCGACGACGCCCACGCCGGTCACTCCCACTAGGTCGTCGCTCCACCGACGAGATCGCCCCCGGCCGGCAGGCCGGGGGCGATCTTCGTCCGTCGAACGCGTCAGACTGCGATGCGACCGGGCTTGACCCGGGTCTTCGAGGCCAGCGCGGCGCGCTCGGACTCGGAGAGACCGCCCCAGATCCCGTACGGCTCGCCGACGGCGATCGCGTGCGAGCGGCACTGGGCGAGCACGGGGCAGGTGCGGCAGAGTTCCTTGGCGCGGCGCTCGCGCTGGGCGCGGGCACGGCCCCGCTCTCCGTCCGGATGGAAGAAGACCGAGCTGTCGACGCCCCGGCACACGCCCCGCATCTGCCAGTCCCAGAAGTCAGCATTGGGTCCCGGAAGTTCGTACGGTTGAGGCATCGCATTCTCCAAACACTCGGCATAGACGCTGGCGTGGAAACGTCGTTGTTCCTCTCGCGTGCTCACCGTAGGCAATTCGTCAGATGAAGGTCAACCCACCCGAAGTGGACTTGAGAGCTGATGAATCACCATCCGAATTCACCCGTTGTTCATTGTTCGGAACATCGCCGAGAAGTGAATGCGCGCCGAACGCTCCAGCTCGACGACCTGAATGTGCAGGTAGCGGGGTGTGGCTGAGCGCCGCCGGAGAGTAATGCCCGCACAAGCCCTTTGACATGAATGCGAAGGCCAATTCACGTGGCGGTAACATCAGAGACCATCGTCACCATCCGCTGCGACGAATCGGGCGGCACATTCTGGAAGGTTAAATCTTTGGAAACCGGACATTCGGGGTGGTTGGGCGTGCGAGGGATCGACGACCTGCTCGCCGACGCATTCGGCGCCGGCGCCGGAGCGGCCGGGCCGGTCGATTCCGGCGGGGGCCGGCGCTGGCTGCGCGCGGTCGCGCTCGCCGGAACCGGCCGTTTCGCCGCCGCCCGCACGCTCGCGGCCACCGTCGCCGACGGACCGTTCGCCTCGCCCGCGCGCTGCCTGGAGGCGTCGATGCTGCGGCAGTCCGGCCGGCACTGCGCCGCATCCGGACCCGACGGTGCCGCCCTCGCCCTGGCGCTCGCTACGGACGGGGACCCGGCCCCGACCGGGGATTCTGTGAGCCCGCTGACCGTCGCGGCGCGGACCGATGCCGCGGTCGGGCTGGCCGCTGACGCGCTGGGGACCGGGCGGTTCGCGCTCAGTGCCCGTCTGCTGCGCCGTGCCGAGCGATTCCTCGACGAGTTCGCCGCCGCACCGCCCCCGGCGGGCCCTGCCGCATTTGACCCGACGGGGCCCGCCCCGGCGTGGTGGACGGTGCCGCGGGCGCGGCTGCGGCTCGACTGGGTGGCCGCCGAACTCGCGGTCTACTCCGGTGACGCCGACGGCGCCGCAGCGGCGGTCGACCTGCTGCTCGCCGCTGATCCGGGACCGGCCAAGCCCCGTCACCACGCCAAGACCCTGCTCATCGCCGGAGCCGCCGCGCTGGCATCGGACGATGGGAAGCGCGCCGAGGAACTTGTGATCCGCGCCTACGACCTCGCCTCGACAACCGGGTTCCATCCTTTACAGTGGGCCGGAGCGAAAATGTTGAACGCGGTGTCAACGGACGGGCGGGGGGATGTTTTCCTGCGGGACGCGGCCGTTGTGGAAGCGAAGTGGATTCGTGATGGTGCGGAATTGGCACGGTTGTAACGGCGGAATGCAGGCTGGCGATGAATCTGACAGGTGAGGAGCTCGACCTGGCGGTACGCGAGGCATCGCGTGGCGACCGGTCGGCGCTCTCCGACGTACTCGACACCATTCGGCCCTTGGTCGTGCGGTACTGCCGCGCCCGGGTCGGAGGTGCGGAGCGTCACTCGCTGTCGGCTGAGGATATCGCGCAGGAGGTGTGCATGGCGGTGATGACGGCCCTGCCCCGGTACCAGGATCAGGGACGCCCGTTCATGGCGTTCGTGTACGGCATCGCTGCGCACAAGGTCGCGGACGGCTTCCGGAGCGCTTGGCGTAACAAATCAGATCCGGTCGGCGACATACCGGAGAGAGCGTCCCTGGACGGTGGCCCGGAAGGCGATGCGCTCGCCTCCGAGGCGAGCCGCGACATGGCCCGACTCCTGAGCACGCTCCCGGACAAGCAACGGGAGATCCTCATCCTCCGCGTCGTCGTCGGCCTCTCGGCCGAGGAAACGGCGGAGGCCGTGGGAGGAACGCCGGGTGCCGTGCGCGTCGCACAGCACCGGGCATTGACGAAACTGAAGAACCAGATCGCGAAAGAAGGTGAGAACTCACATGGCCGATGACCGCAAGCGCTTCCCCGGGAACACTCCCGGGAACGACGGGGTCCCGTACGACCCCGAGCAGACGGCCGCTCACCGTCTGGGTCCGCCGATCCGCCCCATGCGTCCCGGCGAACCCCGCGATTTCCGTTCCGCCGATACCGGCCACATGGGCCGGCCCGGCGAGGACTCCGCCCCCGTCGATGTCGCGGCCGTGCGCCGCGACGACCACCTGATCGAGGCCCTCGCCGCAGGCGGTGCCGTGAACACGGCGGACAACGCCGAGTTCGAGTTGGCCTCGCTGCTCGCCGACTGGCGTGACGAGATCGTCAGCAGCCCGGTCCCCGCGGGCCCATCGGTGGACGAGGTGGTGGCAGCACAGGCCGCCGCAGCGTCCGGTGCGGTACCCGGGCTCGACGGTGCCCGCTCGCGCAAGCAGCGTCGCTTCGGCCTGATCGCCGGTGGTGCCGCGGCCGCGCTGGCACTGCTCGGCGGTGGCGCACTGGTCAGCTCCGCCGACCCGGGCGACGGTGCCCTGTGGAGCGTCAAGGAGGTCGTCTTCTCCGACTCGGCCTCGCAGACGCTCGCCAGCGCCGAGGCGAACTCGCAGATCCAGGCCGCCGACGAGCAGATCAGCGCCAAGAATCAGTCTGCGGCGAAGTCCGCACTGACCAAGGCCCGGGAGCAGGCGGCGAAGGTCAAGAGCGAGAAGGAGCGCAAGGCCCTCGAGGAGAAGATCCGCGCCGCCGAGGCCCGTGCCGGACTTCCGGTCGAGCCCGCGCCGGGGGAGAGCAGCGTCTCGCAGATCCCGTCGACGGCCCCGGTCTCGACCACGACGACCTCGATCCCTGCGGTCGATCTGCAGAAGGCCCCGGTCAAGCCGACCGGGACCACCACGACGCCGACCACCACGACCACGACGCCGTCGCGGACCACCACCACGACGCCGAGCACGACACCGTCGCGCACCACCACGACACCGCCGCCGAGTGCCACGTCCACGACGCCGCCGGTCACCACTACGACGACGACGCCGCCCTCCTCGGTGACCCGGTGAGTGCTGCGGCTGCCCGCTACTCCTCGCCGGCCAGGTTCATCGCGGCGTCGGCGTAACCGCGGCAGTAGTCCCAGGTGACATAGGCGTCGGGCGCGGGATCGTAGGCCGGCTCGTGCGGCCGGACGGTGCCGTCGACCAACAGTTGCAGGAGGTTCGCGCGCAGCATGTCCCAGTCGTGGTAGTGGTCCTCCTGGCAGTCGTCACAGCAGATGACCAGGCCACGGACGCCGCGGTGCGCCAGTAGTGCCTCGTAGACCGACAGGTCCGCCAGGTCCTCCTCGACGGCGAGTCGCTCGGCCGGGTCGAGGGGCTGGCCGGGGTCCAGCGAGTCCAGAGCGGCCGTGGGGTCACTCGGATCGTCGGCGAACGGGTCCGGCGGGAGCCCGGGAGGAAGATTGTTGCGCACGCCCCCACGGTACGCAGGATCGTCGCGTTCGTGCCAGTCACACGCGCTGTAGGAGGTGTGCTCCGCTCCGCGTACCATGGATACATGACGCGTTCCGCCTCTTCCGCGCCCGCATCCGGCACCGCACACATCGGAGGGGACGATCCTTTCAAGGTCGCCATGCTCGGCTTGACCTTCGACGACGTGCTGCTGGTTCCCGCCGCGTCGGACATCGTCCCGTCAGCGGTCGACACCGCCACCAAGCTCACCCGTGAGATCAGCCTCAAGGTCCCGCTGATCAGCTCCGCGATGGACACCGTCACCGAGGCCCGGATGGCCATCGCGATGGCCCGCAACGGCGGCATGGGCGTGCTGCACCGCAACCTCTCGGTCGAGGCGCAGGCGCAGCAGGTGGAGACGGTCAAGCGTTCCGAGGCCGGGATGGTCACCGATCCGGTCACCTGCAGCCCGTCGAACACGCTGCGCGAGGTCGACATGATGTGCGCGCGGTTCCGCATCTCCGGCCTGCCCGTCACCGACGACGCCGGCACCCTGGTCGGCATCATCACCAACCGGGACATGCGCTTCGAGGTCGATCTGGAGCGCCCGGTCTCCGAGGTGATGACCAAGGCGCCGCTGATCACCGCGCAGGAGGGTGTCACCGCGGAGGCCGCGCTGGGCCTGCTGCGCCGGCACAAGATCGAGAAGCTGCCGATCGTGGACGGGACCGGAAGGCTCACCGGGCTGATCACCGTCAAGGACTTCGTCAAGACCGAGCAGCATCCGAACGCCACCAAGGATTCCGACGGCCGCCTGCTGGTCGGCGCGGCCGTGGGCGCCGGAGACGAGGCCTGGGAGCGTGCGATGGCGCTGCGCGACGCCGGCGTCGACGTGTTGGTGGTCGACTCCGCGCACGGCCACTCGTCCGGTGTGCTCACCATGATCTCCAAGCTCAAGGCCGAACTGAGTGAGCAGGTGCAGCTGATCGGCGGCAACGTCGCCACCCGCGGGGGTGCCGCCGCGCTGGTCGAGGCCGGCGCCGATGCGGTGAAGGTGGGCGTGGGTCCCGGCTCTATCTGCACCACTCGCGTGGTGGCCGGCGTCGGTGCCCCGCAGATCACCGCGATCCTGGAGGCGAACGCGGTGTGCGGCCCGGCCGGCGTCCCGGTGATCGCCGACGGTGGCCTGCAATTCTCCGGTGATGTCGCCAAGGCCCTCGCGGCCGGCGCTTCCACCGCCATGCTCGGTTCGCTGCTCGCCGGCACCGCCGAGTCCCCGGGTGAGCTGATCCTGGTCGGCGGCAAGCAGTTTAAGAGCTACCGCGGTATGGGCAGCCTCGGCGCCATGCAGGGGCGCGGCCAGGGCAAGTCCTACTCCAAGGACCGGTACTTCCAGGACGATGTGCTCTCCGAGGACAAGCTGGTCCCCGAGGGGATCGAGGGCCGTGTGCCGTTCCGGGGCCCGCTGAGCACCGTCATCCACCAGCTCACCGGTGGTCTGCGCGCGGCCATGGGGTACACCGGCAGCCAGACCATCGCCGATCTGCACCACGCCCAGTTCGTGCAGATCACCGCGGCGGGTCTGAAAGAATCGCATCCGCACGACATCACGATGACGGTCGAGGCGCCGAACTACACCACGCGCTAGAACCCCTGCTGAACAGGCACATTCGGAGCGGTCGCTCCGGAATCGGAAGGACTGAGCGCGTTGCGCGACATGGTTGAGATCGGCATGGGCCGCACGGCCCGACGCACCTACGAGCTGCAGGACGTCAACATCGTCCCGTCGCGGCGCACCCGCTCGTCGAAGGAGGTCTCCACCGCCTGGCAGCTCGACGCCTACCGGTTCGACACCCCTATCGTCTCGCATCCCACCGATGCGATCGGCTCCCCGGAGTTCTCCATCGAGCTGGGCCGGCTCGGTGGCCTGGGCGTGCTCAACGCCGAGGGCCTGTTCTCCCGGCATCGTGACGCGCAGGCCAAAGTCGACGAAGTGGTGCGCCTAGCGGCTTCCGACATCACCGGAGTCGAGGCGATCCGGCGGCTGCAGGAGTTGCACGCGGCTCCGCTGGATCCGGAGCTGTTGGCCGCCGCGGTCGGCCGGGTCCGGGACGCCGGGGTGACGGTGGCCGTGCGTGTGTCCCCGCAGCGTGCCCGTGAGCTGACGCCGGTGCTGGTCAAGGCGGGGATCGACCTCCTGGTGGTCCACGGCACGATCATCTCCGCCGAGCACGTCTCGGCCGAGGATTCGGCGGGGGAGCCGCTGAACCTCAAGACCTTCATCGGGGATCTCGACGTGCCCGTGGTCGCGGGCGGAGTCAGCGACCACCGCACCGCCCTGCACCTGATGCGCACCGGCGCGGCCGGGGTCATCGTCGGTTACGGCTCGGCCGAGGGGGCCACCACCACCCGCGAGGTACTGGGCATCGGTGTGCCGATGGCGACCGCGATCGCGGACGCCGCTGCGGCCCGCCGGGATTACCTGGACGAGACCGGCGGACGCTACGTCCACGTGATCGCCGACGGCGACATCTACAGCTCCGGCGACATCGCGCGGGCGATCGCCTGCGGTGCGGACGCCACCATGCTCGGTGCGCCGCTGTCCCTGGCCGCGGAGGCGCCGGGTAAGGGCTGGTACTGGCCGTCGGTCGCGGCGCACCCGTCGATGCCGCGCGGCGCCGTCGCACCGGCCCAGTTGGGCGGTCTGGATCTCGCCGAGGGCGCGGCGGCGCCGTCGCTGCAGACTATCCTGACCGGCCCCTCGGCGGAGTCGAACGGCCAGCTGAACCTGGTGGGCGGTTTGCGGAGGTCCATGGCCAAGGCCGGTTACAGCGAGCTCAAGGAATTCCAGAAGGTCGGTCTCAACGTCGCCTACTGACGGAGTATCCTACCCGTCAGTAGGGTCGTTCAGCCACGCCCCACAGGCACAGGTCCACAGGGACGGTGAGGAGTAGCGCAATGGTGAAGAAGGCATCGAGGACCTCCGCGGGCGATCATTTCGACGTGCTGGTGATCGGGTCCGGATTCGGTGGCAGTGTCACCGCGCTACGTCTCACCGAGAAGGGCTACCGGGTCGGTGTGCTCGAAGCCGGCCAGCGGTTCAACGACGAGGACTTCGCCGATTCCACCTGGAACCTGCGCAAGTTCGTGTGGGCGCCCAAGCTCGGGTTCTACGGGATCCAGCGGATGCACGTGCTCAGCGACGCGGTGGTGCTAGCCGGTGCCGGCGTGGGTGGCGGATCGCTGAACTACGCCAACACCCTGTACAAGCCCCCGTCGCCGTTCTTCAACGATCCCCAGTGGAAGCACATCACCGACTGGGAGGACGAGCTCACTCCGTTCTACGACCAGGCCAGCCGGATGCTGGGTGTGGTCAAGAATCCGCACCCGACGCCGCCGGACCGGGTGATCAAGGAGATGGCCGAGAAGATGGGCGTGGGAGACACCTACGTCGCCACCCCGGTGGGCGTGTACTTCAACCAGCCCGGCCGCACCGATGCCGATCCCTACTTCGGTGGCGCTGGACCCGACCGCACCGGCTGCACCGAGTGCGGGCAGTGCATGTCCGGCTGCAAGGTGGGTGCGAAGAACACACTGATGAAGAACTACATCCACCTCGCCGAGAAGGGCGGTGCCCGGTTCATCCCGATGACCACCGTCACCGGTGTGCGGGAGGGCTCGAAGGGCGTGTGGGAGGTCGAGACCCGGCGCACCGGCGCGCTGCCGCGGGGCAAGCGCACCGTCTACACCGCCGACAACGTGGTCTTCGCCGCCGGTACCTGGGGCACCCAGACGCTGCTGCACCGGCTCAAGGACGAGGGCGTGCTGCCCCGAATCTCGGACCGGCTCGGCGTGCTCACCCGCACCAACTCCGAGTCGATCCTCGGGGTCGCGCGCAACAAGGCGGTCCCCGGCGACGACCTCTCCCGCGGCGTGGCGATCACCAGTTCCTTCCACCCCACCGCCGACACCCACATCGAGCCGGTGCGCTACGGCCCGGGCCGCAATGTGATGGGCATGATGCAGACGCTGCTGGTCGACGGTGGCGAGCACCGCACCCGCGTGCGGGGGCTGCTGCGTGATGTGGTCCGCAATCCCTCCTACGTGAGGATGCTCAAGCAGAAGAACTGGGGCCAGCGGGTGATGATCCTGCTGGTGATGCAGACGCTGGACAACTCGATCACCACCTACACCAAGCGGATCCCGGGCACCCGCAAGCGGCGCATGGTCTCCAAGCAGGGCCACGGCGCCCCGAACCCGACCTGGATCCCGGTGGGTAACGAGGCCGCCCGGATCTGCGCCGACACCATCGGAGGGGTGGCCGGCAGCACCTGGGGCGACATCTTCAACATCCCGATGACCGCCCACTTCCTCGGCGGCGCCGCGATCTCGCCCACCCCGGCCACCGGCGTCATCGACCCGTACCACCGGATCCACGGCTACCCGTCGCTGTACGTGGTCGACGGTGCCGCGATCTCCGCGAACCTGGGTGTGAACCCGTCGCTGTCGATCGCCGCGCAGGCCGAGCGCGCCGCCTCGTTGTGGCCGAACAAGGGGGAGCAGGATCCGCGCCCGGCTCAGGGGACCGAGTACGAACGGATCGCGCCGACCGCCCCGAAGTCGCCGATGGTGCCGGAGGGGGCGCCCGGGCAGCTGTTGCTGCCGATG
This sequence comes from Tsukamurella serpentis, assembly GCF_054780975.1. NCBI lineage: Bacteria > Bacillati > Actinomycetota > Actinomycetes > Mycobacteriales > Tsukamurellaceae > Tsukamurella > Tsukamurella serpentis. Next base: position 644,180 of record NZ_BAAGVH010000002.1, on the reverse strand, counting down.
CCCAAGGTCAAGCCCGCGACGACCTGACGTTCGGGCGCGGCCGGGGCCGCGACTAGACTGACCCGGGTGACGGACTCCAACCCTGTTCTCGTCGTCGACTTCGGTGCGCAGTACGCGCAGCTCATCGCGCGCCGCGTGCGTGAGGCGCGGATCTACTCGGAGGTGGTGCCGCACACCATCACCGCCGACGAGGTGCGGGCGAAGGCTCCGGCCGCGATCGTGCTCTCCGGTGGTCCCGCTTCGGTGTACGCCGAGGACGCGCCCAGTCTCGATCCGGCGGTCTTCGAGCTCGGAGTGCCGGTCTTCGGCATCTGCTACGGCTTCCAGATGATGGCCCGTGCGCTCGGCGGCACGGTCGCCAACACCGGTGGCCGGGAGTTCGGCCGCACCACCCTGACCGCTTCCGAGGGAGGCGGCGTGCTGCACGCGGGCCTGCCCGCCACGCAGCCGGTGTGGATGAGCCACAACGACGCCGTGCAGGTTCCGCCCGCCGGCTTCTCGACGGTGGCCTCCACCCCGGGCGCCCCGGTCGCCGCGTTCGAGAACGTCGAGGCCGGGATGGCCGGCGTGCAGTACCACCCGGAGGTGCTGCACAGCCCGCACGGTCAAGAGGTGCTCACCCGGTTCCTGTACGAGATCGCCGGTCTCAAGCCCACCTGGACCGCGGCGAACATCGCCGAGCAGCTGATCGAGGACGTTCGTGCCCAGGTCGGCGAGAGCGGGCTGGCGATCTGCGGCCTGTCCGGCGGTGTCGATTCGGCGGTGGCCGCGGCCCTGGTGCAGCGCGCCATCGGTGACCGCCTGACCTGTGTCTTCGTCGATCACGGGCTGTTGCGGCAGGGTGAGCGCGAGCAGGTGCAGAAGGATTTCGTGGCGGCCACCGGGGCGCGTCTGGTCACCGTCGACGCCGAGCAGACGTTCCTGACCCGGCTCGCCGGGGTGTCGGATCCGGAGACCAAGCGCAAGACCATCGGTGAGCTGTTCATCCGTTCCTTCGAGGGTGCGGTGTCCGAGGTCCTCGGGGAGCAGGCCAGCGCCGGGCGCAGCGTCGACTTCCTCGTCCAGGGCACGCTCTACCCGGATGTGGTGGAGTCCGGCGGCGGAGCGGGTACCGCCAACATCAAGAGCCACCACAACGTCGGTGGCCTGCCCGAGGACCTGGAGTTCACGCTCGTCGAGCCGCTGCGGTTGCTGTTCAAGGACGAGGTCCGCGCCGTGGGCCGCGAGCTGGGCCTGCCCGAGGAGATCGTCGGCCGCCAGCCCTTCCCCGGACCGGGCCTGGCCATCCGCATCGTCGGTGAGGTCACCAAGGAGCGACTGGAACTGCTGCGCAAGGCCGACGCGATCGCGCGCGAGGAGCTGACCGCCGCGGGGCTGGACGGCACCATCTGGCAGTGCCCGGTGGTGCTGCTCGCCGACGTGCGCAGCGTGGGCGTGCAGGGCGACGGTCGGACCTACGGCCATCCGATCGTGTTGCGTCCGGTCAGCTCGGAGGACGCCATGACCGCGGACTGGACCCGGGTTCCGTACGAGACGCTGGAGATCATCTCGACCCGCATCACCAATGAGGTCGAGGACGTCAACCGGGTGGTTCTGGACGTGACCAGCAAGCCGCCGGGCACCATCGAGTGGGAGTGACCGCGAAGTAGCGGCCATACCCCGGCCGGAATCGTAGGTACCGTCGCTGGCATGACGATTCTGGTGACCGGGGCGACGGGCAACATCGGGCGGATCGTGGTGGACGAGCTGCTCGCGCGCGGCGCGACCGGCGTGCGCGCGTTGACCACCGATCCGAGGAAGGCCGCACTTCCGGCCGAGGTGGAGGTCTTCGAGGGTTTCATCGGCAGGCCGGTCTCTCTCGACGGTGCCTTCGACGGTGTCACCGCGATGTATCTCGCCCCCTACGAGGCGACTGCGGCCGAGGTGCTCCGCCGGGCGAAACAGGCCGGGGTGCAGTACGTCGTCGCCACCTCCGGTGGCGCGCACTGGCAGCCGCTCACCGACATCATCGACGCCGCCGGGATCGACGTCACGCACCTCGGTCCGGGGGAGTTCCTGGAGAACTTCGCCGGCTGGGGCGAGTCGATCGCGGCCGAGCAGGTGGTGCGCGAGCCCTACCCGGACGCCGGCGGCGCGCCGATCGCGATGGCCGACATCGCCGCCGTCGCCGCTGCGCTGCTCACCTCCGGGGATCGCACCGAGCATGTGGGCCGGACGTACGAGCTCACCGGCCCGCAGTTCCTCACCCGGGTCGACGCGGTCGCGGCGATCGCCGAGGGGATCGGGCGTGACCTGCGTTTCGAGCAGGTGAGCCGGGCCCAGGCCGAGGCCGCGTTGTCCGCACAGCTCGGAGACATGGCCGGTTGGTACCTGGACCTGCAAGACGCCTCCCGCCGGTATCGGCAGGAGGCGAACTCACTGGTCGAGCAGCTCAGCGGTCGTCCGGCGATGTCTCTGGCGCAGTGGGCCGGTGAGCATCGCGCGATGTTCGGGGCTTGATCAGCATCACCCCGGCCACGGCCACGGCGAAGATGCCGAGTACCGCGGCCACGGTCTGCGCGTCGATCAGGGTGGGGCCTCCGAGGACCGCCCAGGCGGCGACGGCCAGGCACGCGATGCCGGCGGTCAGCAGGGGGAAGGAGACGGTGCGGGTACGTTCTTCAGCGGACACGGGAGACCTCCACTTCACCGACGTTGCCGCGGGCTTCGATGGTCAGAGTCGGTGCACCGGGTGCGGCGCCGGCGCCGGTGATCCGGCCGTCCGGGCAGCGTGTCTCACCGACGTTCACTGCGCACGTGACCTGGACGTTCATCGTCTCGGGCACCTGGATCCGGGTCTGCCCGACGCCGACCTTGGTGGAGACGGTGCGGTCCCGGTCGAGCGTCATGCCCCGCAGGTCGAGGTCCAGTGATCCGGCCTGCACGAGGTAGTCCCGCGCGAGGGTGTTCGGGTCGGTCACAGTGAAGCTCTGCTCGCCGCGCGGTGCGTTCGCGTAGCCGGCGAGAGTGTTCTGCGCGGTGGTGGCGATCACCAGGAAGCCGGCCAGCGGGATCGCTACCGCGAGCAGGCCGAATCCGGTGCGGCGGAAGGCGCCCACCACGAGGCCGGTTCCCACCACGCCGAGCACGATCGCGGCACCGGTCACCGTCGAGACCGGGGCGCCGAAGACAAGGTTGATCGTGGCGAGGGCCGCGGTGGCGAGCAGGGCGAGGCCGAGCGTCACCGGCGTCACCCGGGACCGCCGCCGCGGCGGCAGGGGGGCGGGTGCTGCCGCAGCCGCCGGTTCGGGGAGGTCCCAGGCGAACGGGGCGGCGCCGAGCGGATCCCAGCGGGGCGGGTTGATCTGCTCGGTCGGATGGGGCTGCTCGGCCGGCTGGGAGCCGCTCGGCGCTGACGGTGCCTGGCCCGGAGCCTGATCCGGTGCCGGTGACTGGGCGGCCGGGGGTGCGGGCTGGGCCACCGTCTGCGGCTGCCAGGCGCTGACCGGCGCGGCGGCGAAGCCGGGTTGCACGGCGGTTCCGGGCGGCGGTACCGGTAGCCGCTGGTGCAGCGCGTACCAGCCGATCAGCAGCAGGACCACGGTGATCAGGCCGGCGCCCGGCCAGGACGCGCTGATCCCGCTGCCGAACATCACGGCGATCACCGCGGCCACGATCAGCACGAACGCCGGTGGGCCGGACTGTTGCACCCGGGTGCCGTACCAGGGTTCCGATTCCCGGGGGAGGACGAAGACAGCGGCGATGTAGGCCACCAGGCCGAGTCCGCCGAGCACCGTCGCGCCGATGAACGCGGCGCGCACCAGTGCGACGTCCACCTGGTAACGGCGGGCGAAGCCGGTGCACACGCCGGCGATCGGCGCGGAACGGGCCCGGAGCGGCCGGGTGTCCCACATCCCGCGAGCGGTGGTGGTGAGGTTGCTCGTTTCCATACCTTGATCCTGCTGCGCGGCCGCTCGCCGGACCATCGGGATCTACCCTGAGATCCCCTGATTCCGCACGTCCAGCGCTCGGGGTCGACGCCGGGGTGCGGCACCGATATCAGGGTGGACCCCGATGCGCGTCACCGGCTGAGCGTGCCACGATGCAGGCACGATGAGCAGACGAGATCGCCGCCGTGAGCGGTACGCGGAGCACCAGCGTGCCTGGGCGAACTGGCAGCAACAGCTGACGCCACCGCCGCCGGTGGTGCTGCGCGACGGGCCCACGTTCCCGCGGATGTACCGCCGCAACGGCGGTGCGGTGATCGGCGGGGTGTGTGGCGGGATCGCCGACCACCTGGAGGTCGATGCGGTCAAGGTGCGCATCGCGTTCACCGTGCTCGCCCTGATGGGCGCCGGTGTGGTGATGTACGCGCTGCTGTGGTTCATGTGCCGGCCCGGCACCGATACCGAGCAACCCGATCCGTCCGAGCGGCGGCGGGGCCTTGCACTGGCCGTTCTCGGCGTGGTCGGTGCCGCCACTCTGGCCACCGTCGCCAGCAGTTCCAACGTCGGTTTCATCGTCCCGGTCATCGTGATCGGCGTCGGCGCGGCACTGGTCTGGCGCGAGGCCGACTCGGCGACCCGCCCCCCGGATCAGCCCGCCCCCGCGGGGTCGCTCTGGGTGATGTGGCTGCGCACGCTCAGTGGCGTCACCCTGGTGATCGTGGGTCTGGCGGTGGTCTTCCTGGGCCGGGTCGACGTGGCCGCGATCCCGACAGCCCTGGCCGCGGTGGTTCTCACCCTGGTCGGTGTGGCCCTCCTGACGGTGCCGATCTGGGTGCGGATGTGGCGCGACCTGGGTGCTGAACGTGCCGCCCGGGTCCGCACCATCGAACGGGAGGAGATCGCCTCCCACCTGCACGATTCCGTGCTGCAGACGCTCGCCCTGATCCAGAAGCAGTCCGCCGACGGTGCCGCCGTCAAACGGCTGGCGCGCAGTCAGGAGCGGGAGTTGCGGCAGTGGCTCTTCGGAGGAGCGCAGCCTCCGGCGCAGTCCCTGGCCGCCGCCGTGAAGGCCGCCGCCGCGGAGGTCGAGGACGTGCACGCGGTCGCGGTGAACGTGATCACCGTCGGTGATGTGGAGGGCGGCGAGCTGGAGGTCGACGACCGGTTCACCGCTCTGCTGGGAGCGGCGAAGGAGGCGATGGTCAACGCCGCCAAGCACTCAGGTTGTGAGGACGTCGACGTCTACGCCGAGGTCGACGGTGACCTCGCGTCGGTCTTCGTGCGTGATCGCGGCGTCGGATTCGATCCGGAGGCGGTACCGTTGGACCGGCAGGGGTTGGCGAAGTCGATCAGGTCGAGAGTGCAGCGCCGCGGCGGCACCGTCGTGGTCCGGTCGAACCCGGGCCGGGGCACTGAGGTGCGCCTGTCCGTTCCGCGCAGCCCTGCAACGATTCCCGAACCGAGCGCCGAGACGATCACCGAGACGAGCAGGGCGACGAGCAGGGCGACGAACACGGAGGAGACGGCGTGAGCTACCGGGTGTTCCTGGTCGACGATCACGGGGTGTTCCGCTCCGGCGTGCGCGCCGAGCTGGCCCGCGAGGACTCGATCGAGGTGGTCGGTGAGGCGGGGACGGTCGCCGAGGCGGTGTCCGGCATCCTGGCCGCCGCACCGGATGTGGTGCTGCTGGACGTGCACATGCCCGACGGTGGCGGTATCGCGGTGCTGCGGTCAGTGACCGACGGCGCCCCGCGCGCCCGGCTGGAGAAGATGCCGGTCTTCCTCGCGCTGAGTGTCTCCGACGCCGCGGAGGACGTGATCGCCACCATTCGCGCCGGTGCCCGTGGCTACGTGACCAAGACGATCTCCGGTGCCGAGCTGGCGGCCGCGGTGCGGAGGGTCGCCGACGGCGATGCGGTGTTCAGTCCGCGGCTGGCGGGATTCGTGCTGGATTCGTTCACCGGCCGCTCGCCGGTGCCGGAGCCCGCACTGGACCCGGAACTCGACTCGCTGACGCCGCGTGAACTGGAGGTGTTGCGGCTCCTGGCACGCGGCTACACCTACCGGGAGATCGCCGAGGACCTGTTCATCTCGGTGAAGACGGTCGAGACGCACGCCTCGAACGTGCTCCGCAAGACCCAGCAGAGCAACCGCAATGCACTCACTCGCTGGGCGCACACCCGGCACCTCGCGGACTAGCCGCAGAAGGGTCAGCCCAGGGCGATGATCACCGCCGCCACGATCACCGCGAGGACCACGAAACCGGCGACGATCACCGCGGCCAGCATCGCGTTCGACATCCGGGTGGGCGGCGCCACCGGTGGTGGGGTGTAACTGCCGGGCCGCGCCACCGGAGGCGTGTAGCCACTGCTCGGACGTGCCGCCGAAGTCCGGTCGCCGGTGCGTTCACCGTTGGCGCGCTCACCCGAGCTGCGGCGCATCCACACCGGGGTGGCGCCGTCCACGGCCTGCAGCGGTGCGGCGAGGATCGCCGTCGGGTTCCCGCCGGCGGCCGCGATCCCGGCCAGCCGGTCGCGTGCCTGTTCCAGCGTGATCCGTTTCTTCGGGCTCGGTGCCAGCATGTCCAGGATCACCGCGGTCAGCGGGCCGTCCTGGCTGGGCGGGTTGATCTGGCCCCGGGCCACCTTGTGCAGCAGCGCGATCGAGTCCTCGTCCACGCCGAACGGCGGAGCTCCCTCGACCGCGGTGTACAGCGTCGCCCCGAGCGAGTACAGGTCGGAGGTCTCGGCCGGTTCGGTGCCGCGGGCCACCTCGGGTGCGAAGTACGCGGGTGTGCCGGTGATGATCCCCGACGGGTCCGATTCACCGTCGCCCTTGACCCGGGCGATGCCGAAGTCCGAGAGTTTGACGGTGCCCGAGGCGCGGCCGCGGTTGGCGATCAGGATGTTGCCGGGCTTGATGTCGCGGTGGATGATGCCGGCCTCGTGTGCTTCGATCAGCGCGTCGGCGACCTGCGCGCCGAGCTGTGCGACCTGACGCTCGGGCATCTTGCCGGTCATGTGCAGCACCTGTGCGAGTGAGCGCGAGGGCAGGTACTCCATCACCAGCCAGGGCTCACCACGGTCGAGGGCCACGTCGTACATGGCGATGGCGTTTCGGTGCTGCAGGCGGGCGGCGATACGCCCCTCGTGCAGCGCGCGCCGGCGCAGTTCCTGCGCCTGCTCCTCGGTCAGTCCCTCGGTGGAGATGACCTGCTTGACGGCCACCTCACGGTCGAGTCGTTCATCGCGGGCCAGCCACACCGCGCCCATGCCCCCGCCGCCGATCTTGGACCGGAGGCGGTACCGGCCGGCGACCAGGTGGTCGGGGCCGGGCACGCCCCGGACACTTCCCGTCGGTCCCGTCGATTGCGCCACGCGTCGATCCTAGAGGTCAGGCGCGGCGCGCGCGGTACGCGGCCACGTTGAGCCGGTTGTTGCAGCCGTCGTCGCAGAATCTGCGGGAGCTGTTGCGGGAGAAGTCCACGAACACCCCGGCGCAGGCGGGTGCTGCGCACTCGCGCAGCCGGTCCAGTTCCCCGGCTCGCACCACGTCCACCATTCCCATCGCGGGCTCGGCCAGGAAGCGCTCCGCGATCGGTGTCGCGTCGTTCCATCCGTGCAGGTGGTAGGGCCAGTCGTCGTGCCGCACCAGTTGCGGGAGGACGGCGGCCTCGCGCAGCATCGCGTTCACCAGGTCGACGGTGCGCTGCTCGTCCCCGGCCGTCTCCCACAGCCCGCGCAGGGTGCGTCGCACGGCGTGGACACGGGCCAGTTCGTCCTCACGCAGCGGGATCGGTCCGGTCCAGCCCCAGCGCTGGACGAAGGCCCGCAGTGCGGCCACGTCGGGGAGCCGCTCGGCCCGGCCGGTGCCGCGGTCGGGGGCGGTGTTGACCAGGTCGGCGGCGCTGGCGAGCGCGGAGCGGGTGTCGTAGGAGAACATGACGTGCGAATGCTAGCCCTGGAGCAGATCGGGTCGCTACTCTCATCGGGTGTCCAGCCCCCTCGGAATCACCCCGGACGAATCCCTTCGTAAGGGATTGCAGACCCGTCACATCAGCATGATCGCGCTCGGTGGCGCGATCGGCACCGGCCTGTTCGTGGCCTCCGGTGCCACCATCAACGACGCCGGCCCGGGTGGTGCGCTGGCCGCGTACGCACTCATGGGGCTGATGGTCTTCTTCCTCATGCAGAGCCTCGGGGAGATGTCGGCGTACATCCCCTGCAGTAATCCGTTCGAGGAGTACGGCACCCGGTTCGTCAGCAAGTCCTTCGGTTTCGCCGCCGGGTGGAACTACTGGTTCAACTGGTCGATCACGCTGGCGGCGGAGGTGGTGGCTGCCGGGCTGATCATGAAGTTCTGGCTGCCGGACGTGCCCAGCTGGATCTGGTCGCTGATCTTCCTCGGCGGGCTGCTGGCGCTGAACCTGTTCGCGGTGAAGGCCTTCGGTGAGGCCGAGTTCTGGTTCGCCTCGATCAAGGTGATCGCGGTGGTGATCTTCCTGATCGTCGGCGCACTGATGGTCTTCGGCGTGATCGGCGGGCCGTCACCGGGGTTCGCGAACTGGTCGGTGGGCGACGCCCCGTTCGTGGACTGGCCGTTGGGCATGCTGTCGGTGTTCCTGATCGCCGGCTTCGCCTTCCAGGGCACCGAGATGATCGCGGTCGCCGCGGGTGAGGCGGTCGAGCCGAAGAGTTCCATCCCGCGGGCGGTGCGCACCGTCTTCTTCCGGATCCTGCTGTTCTACATCGGTACCCTCACGATCATCGCCTTCCTGATCCCGTACACCAATCCGGATCTGTTGGACGCGTCCGACGAGAACGTCGCCGTGGCACCGTTCACCCTGGTGTTCAAGCTCGCCGGGATCGACGCCGCGGCGTCGATCATGAACGCGGTGATCCTGATCGCGATCCTGTCCGCCGGCAATGCCAGTCTGTTCGCCGCGACCCGGGCGCTGTACGGCCTGGGCGTGCAGGGCAGTGCCCCGAGGGTCTTCGGGCGGATCTTCCGGGGCGGTGTCCCGGCCGCCGCGGTCGCCGCGACCACGGCGATCGGCGCGCTGTGCTTCATCGCCAGCCGGGTCGGTGACGGTAAGGCGTACACGGTGCTGGTGACCGCCTCGTCGGTGGCGGGTTTCGTCACCTGGATCGGGATCGCCTGGGCGCATTACCGGTTCCGCCGGGCGTGGAACGTGCAGGGACGCTCGCTGGACGTGTTGCCGTACAAGGCGTGGCTGTACCCGGCGGGGCCGATCGTGGCGCTGGTGATGTGCGTCGCGGTGATCGGCGGCCAGTACTACGTGGCCGTTCGTGGCGGCGAGCAGGCCGGCTGGGGGCTGCTGCTCACCTCGTACGCGGCGCTGATCCTGTTCCTCGGTCTGTGGTGGGGCCACAAACTGGTGCGGCGTGATCCGACGGTGGATCTGCGGAACGCGGACCTGTCGCCGCGTGCGCTGGCATCGGCGCACCGCGACGCCGATCCCGATCCGGCGCCCGCCGCCTGACCGACTCGTACCGTTCCGGTCGAAACCTCCCGCATCGCGCGCTAAAATCGCGCCAAGAAGCGTAAGAGGCAAAAGATCGGAACGCTTATGTCGTCGAATGCCGTCTTCCCCAGCGTCGTGGTCGAACAGGCCCGTGGATGCGCCTGGGCGACCACGATCGAGCGCGCCCGGGAGATGGTCCCGGTCAATCCGGGGGACGCCAGTCTCGCCGAGGCGGTGCAGGTACTGCGCCGTCGCGGAATGACGGTGACCGATGCTCGGTTCGAGCGGATCACCGTCGACGCGCTGCGGCAGGCGCAGGTGTACGTGATCCCGCACCTCGCCCGGACCGGGGTCGAGCGCGTCACCGGCGATCTGCCGCCGGTCTACGCCCCGGATGAACTCGACGCGATCGAGCGGTACGTGCGCGAGGGCGGCGCACTGGTGGTGCTCGCCGAGTGCGATACCGCCACCTCGGGTAACAACCTCGACGAATTGCTGGCCCGGTTCGGAGTGCGGGTGCAATCGGTGGTGGTGCAGGAGGCGCCGGGGCAGCGGCGGCACGGCGGCAACGCCACCTGGGTGCGCTCGGTGATCGCCCCCGAACTGGACGGCCAGGGCATCGTCGCCGGTGTCGGCGAGGCGTGCTTCTACCGCACCGGGGTGCTCGACGTCTCCGGCGCCGAGAAGCCGACGGTGATCGCCCGCACCAGTGGCTCGGCCGCCCCGGCGGATCAGCCGCTGGCCGCCGCCCTAGAGGTGGGCCGCGGCCGGGTCGTGGTCTTCGCGGATTCGGACCTGTTCGGCGACGACAGCATCGACGATTTCGACCAGCGCGCCCTCTGGGCGAACGTGGTCACCTGGGCCGCCGGAACGGATGCGCCGGACACCGTCGGAGCCGGGCCCCGCGGGGTGGCCCACAGTGCCGACTGGCTCGCGCTCAAGCATGCGGTCGAGCAGCTGCGCGGGCTGCAGGACGCCGGCGGTGCCGTCGCCGAACCGTCCGATCGGGTCCGCGCGGGTCAGCTGGTGGGCGAGGTGGTGCGCCGGATCGAGGCGCTGGCTCCGCGGTTCCCGCACGACGCCGACTATCTCGCCGCGCTGCCCCGGGACTTCGCGCGCTGGGTGGACGGCGGTTTCGGTCGCCCCGAGTTCGACGAGTCCCTGGCCGCCTTCCGTCCGGACCGGGACCGCAGCGACGGTGTGGAGCATCTGGTGGTGTTCCCGATGTACACCCAGAACGGCAATCCGGGCAAGGTCTTCGAGGCGGTACTGCTGAACGTCGTCTGGCCGCAGTGGCTCGCCGAGACCGAGGCCCGGTTCGACAACCCGCAGTTCCTGGCGGTCGCCTTCGAGGACTTCACCTCCGGCTACGACACCAACTCGGCGGTGCTCTTCCCGGAGACGGTGACGGTGTCCGGTACCCCCGAGTTCCACTGGGGCGCCATCTTCTGCGATCGTGAGGCGGCACGGTTCCGGCGGGTCACCGGCGCCGCCTGCGAGATCCTGTCGCTGCGCCTGCCGCCCGACGGTGAGCGCCTGGTCGGCTCGCAGGCGCTGGCGCAGTCCACCTTCGCCCTATGGGACCTGATCCACGATCGCACCCACAGCCGCGGTGAGCTGCCCTTCGACCCGTTCATGATCAAACAGCGGATGCCGTTCTGGTTGTACGCCCTGGAGGAGCTGCGCTGCGATCTGACCACCTTCCGCGAGGCGCACGTGCTGGCGGGGCAGGGGCATCCGTTCGGGCTTCCGGTGCAACTGGCGATCCTGTGCGATCGGCTGTTCCGATTCCCGATCACCGGCGATCGGGTGCGCAACTACGACGGTCTCGGTGGTCAGCTGCTGTTCGCCTACCTACATCGGCACGGTGCTCTGCGCTGGCGCGACAATCGGCTGAGTTTCGACTGGAAGGAGCTGCCGCAGCAGGTGATCCGGCTCGGAGAGGAGATCGAGGAGCTCTATCGCACCGGTATCGACCGGTCCAAGGTGGGGCAGTGGCTGGCGACCTACGAGTTCGTCTCGTCCTATGTGGCGCCGGGTCCGGGCTCGGTGTGGGCACGGGGCGGCGCGTCCCTGCCCTTCGACGGTGAACCCCGCGCCCTGGTCGATCTGGTTCTGCCGGACGAGTTCCCGCTCAACGTGTTCTACGACGCCTTGCGTCGTAGAATGACGACCGTGATCGCGGGTACTCGAGGTGTAACCGGACAAACCGAGCAGGAGCGGGCGGAGGCCGGCGCGTGAGCGGTGTGGCGGGCCGCACCGTCGTGGTCACGGGTGCGAACGGTGCGCTCGGTCGGGAGACCGTACGGCGGCTCACCGATGCCGGGGCGAAGGTCGTGGTGATCACCCGGGGCGCGCCGGCGGCGGCGCTCACCGGTCTGAGCGGTGTGTACGACTACCGGGCCGACCTCGCCGATCGTGCGGCCACGATGCAGGTGGCGCAGCGGATCGTCACCGACCACGGCGGCGTCGACGGCCTCGTGCATCTGGTGGGCGGCTGGCGCGGTGGTACGCCGATCGCCGATGCCCCGGCGGAGGATTGGGAATTCCTGGAACAGGGATTGATCCGCAGTCTGCAGAACGTGACGCAGGCGCTGTACCCGGCGCTGGCCGCGAGCGACGACGCCCGGGTCGCGGTGATCTCATCGGTGTCGGTGGCCGAGCCTACGGCGATGAACGCGATGTACGCCGCGGCGAAGGCGGCGGCGGAGGCGTGGACCCTGGCGCTGGCCGACGCCTTCACCGGCACGGGGGCCGCGGCGACGATCCTGCGAGTGATGGCGTTGCTCACGCCGCAGATGAGGGCCGATGCACCGGATCGGAAGTTCCCGCGCTACACCGGAATCGAGGATGTCGCACAGCATCTGGTGCAGTTGTGGGACGTGCCCGCCGTTGAGCTCAACGGTACCGTCGTCTCCCTGGTTCCGGAGGTGACGGTATGAGTGCGCTGCATGATCCGACGGTGCGGGGTTTCGCCAGCGACAATTACGCGGGGGTGCTGCCCGAGGTGCTCGATGCGATCGCCGAGGCGAACCTCGGGCACCAGGGTGCGTACGGCGCCGATGTCTACACCACCGCACTGGGTGAGCGGATCAAGGAACTGTTCGGTGAAGCGGCGCAGGCGTTTCCGGTGTTCAACGGTACCGGTGCGAATGTGGTCGCGCTCTCGGCGGTGTGTGACCGGTGGTCGGCGGTGGTGTGCGCCGACAGCGGGCACATCCATGTGGACGAGGGTGGTGCGCCGGAGAAGCTGGCCGGGCTGAAACTGTTCGTGGTGCCCGCTGACGGTGGCAAGCTCACGCCGGAGGCGATCTCTGCGGTCGTGCCGGAGCGGGCGGGCGATGTGCACTTCTCGCAGCCGCGGGTGCTGTCGGTGGCGCAGTCCACCGAGCTCGGCACCGTCTACACCCCGGGTGAGCTGCGTGCTCTGGCGCAGTACGCGCACGGGCGGGGCTGGTTGCTGCACATCGACGGTTCCCGGCTGGCGAACGCGGCGGCGAGCCTGGGGGTCGGCCTGCGGGCGATCACCACCGATATCGGCGCCGACATCGTCAGTGTCGGCGGCACCAAGAGCGGTCTGCTGGGGGCGGAGCTGGTGGTGGTGCTCAACGCTGAGCCGGAGGGCTCGGGTACCAGCGGGATCGAGTACGTGCGCAAACTGTCCATGCAACTGGCGTCCAAGCAGCGTTTCCTGGCCGCGCAGTTCCTCGCCCTGTTCCAGGACGATCGGTACCTGCGGGTGGCGGCGCATGCGAACGCGATGGCCACTCTGCTCGCCGAGCTGGTGGGCGATCTCGACGGGGTGCACATCACGGCACCGGTGCAGGCCAACGCCGTGTTCGCGGAGATCCCGCACGCCGCCGCCGAGGCCCTGATGCAGACGGTGCCGTTCTACTTCTGGGACGAGGCCCGCGGTGAAGTGCGCTGGATGTGCGCCTGGGACACCACCGAGGAGGACGTGCGTTCCTTCGCCGAACTGGTGCGCTCCCGGCTGTCCTGAACCCGCTTGACGCCGCGGCGGCGGCGGACCTACCCTGGAGTTGTATCGAACAGAAGTTCTAGTCATGCCTTCCCCGTGGCTCTGTCTTCATCGGTGATCGGACCGTAGGGGAGGGGTGTGACAGGTGTCCGCACGTGTTCCAGTGATGAGCGGCAACCGTGAGGAGAAGCTCGCGGAGCTGCGCAAGCGGCTCGCGGCGCTCCCGGAGAAGCATCGTCCGGGCAAGGCGCAAGCGCCACGGAGGCCGCCGCTGCAGGAGTCCGCACAGCCGGACATGGGTGTGCTCCCGGTGCCAGGGGAACTGGGGCGGCTGCTCCCCGGGGGCGGGTTGCCGCGGGGCGTGGTCGCCACCGTCGAGGGCGCCGGCTCACTGGCCGTCTCCCTGGTGGCCTCGGCCTCCCGGGCGGGATCGCGGGTCGCGCTGTGCGGCGTCTCCGGATTCGGAATGGCCGCGGCGCTCGAACAGGGGGCCGATCCGGCGCGCATCGCGCTCATCGAAGGTCCCCTGGCTGATCCGGTGTCGGTGGCCTCGGTCCTGCTCGACGGTGCCGACGTGGTGCTGTGCGAGCTCGGCGGCATCGCGGTGCCACCCAGCCGGGGCCGCGCGATCACGGCGCGTACCCGCTCCCGAGGATCGGTCCTGCTGGTCACCGGCGGCCACTGGGACGGCGCCGCACTGCACCTCGGAGCGCGGGTGCGGGGCTACCGGGGGCTCGGTGAACGGCCCGGCCGCGGCCGTATCCGCGGTGTCGACCTGGCCTTCTCCGCCCGTGGTCGCGGCTGCACCGATCCGTACCGGGGCACCCTGGCGGTGGCCCGATGAACAGCGACTACCCACTGTTCTCCCCGCCGCCCGGTTTGTCTCCCGCCCCGCCGCCCGGTTTGTCCCCCGCCCCGCCGCCCGGTTTGTCCCCCGCCCCGCCGCCCGGTCCACAGCGCATCCTCGCCCTGTGGTGCCCGGACTGGCCGGCCGCAGCGGCAGCCGCCGACGCCGATCTGCCACCGGACCACCCGGTGGCGGTGCTGCACGGCAACCGGGTGGCCGCCTGCAACGCCGCCGCCCGCGTCGACGGGGTGCGCCGTGGAATGAAGCGCCGCGAATCGCAGGCCCGCTGCCCCGGGCTGCACATCGCCGCTGCGGACGCGGGGCGCGACGCCCGGGGGTTCGAGCCGGTGGCGAGCGCGGTGGCGATGCTGATCCCGCTCATCGAAGTGCTGCGCCCGGGGCTGATCGTGATCCCCGCCCGCGGAGCCGCGCGGTTCTTCGGCGGTGAGCAGCAGGCCGCGGAACGCCTGGTGGACGCCGCATCGTCGGTGGGTGCGGAATCCCTCGCCGGTATCGCCGACGAGGTCTTCACCGCGGCTCTGGCCGCACGCCGCGGCATCGTCGTACCGCCGGGCGGATCGGCGCAGTTCCTGGCGCCGTTACCGATCGCCGAGCTCGGAGTGGAACCGTCGCTCGCCGCACAGGACCGCACCGCACTGATCGACCTGCTGCGCCGGCTCGGGCTGCGCACCGTCGGCTCCTTCGCCGACCTGCCGGCCACTGATGTGGCCACCCGCTTCGGTGTCGACGCGATCGCCGCGCACCGCCAGGCCCGGGCACTGTCGGACCGCCCACCGTCCACCGCAGCCCTGCCACCCGGACTCGAAGCCGAGCTCCGCCCGGACCCGCCGATCGACCGGGTCGACGCCGCGGCTTTCGCCGGGCGGACACTGGCCACCGAACTGCACGGCAAACTGTCCGCCGCCGGGGTCGCCTGCCTACGACTGGAGGTATCGGCGATCGCGGAGAACGGGGAGCGGCACAGCCGCATCTGGCGCTGTGCGCAGCCACTGACCCCCGAGGGCACCTCCGATCGGGTGCGCTGGCAGATCGACGGCTGGCTCACCGGGGGGCGCGGCGCGGCCGCGGGCCCGGGAGCCCCGATCACCCTGCTGCGTCTCGAACCGGTGGAGGTGGTGGACGCCGGTGAACTGCAGGCGGGCATGTGGGGCGATGAGGGTGATGCCGAGGCCCGGTTCCGCCGGGCACTGATCCGGGTACAGGGCCTGCTCGGCGGGGAGGCGGTGCGGATCGGTGTGCGCAGCGGCGGCCGCGGTCCGGCCGAGCAGGTCACCTGGATCCCGTTCGGTGACGAACCCGCCCCGGCCCGCAACCCGGACGCTCCGTGGCCGGGCCGGATCCCGCAGCCGTCACCGTCGCGCCTGATCGCGGGCGCCGCGGTCACGATGATCGATGCCTCGGGCGATCCGGTTCGGGTCACCGAGCGCGGCGGCTTCACCGGTGAACCGACCCGGCTGGTCTGGGGGGCCCGTGATTGGACGCTCAGCTGGTGGGCCGGGCCGTGGCTGGTGGACGAACGCTGGTGGGAATCGGACACCGGCGGGCCGGGTGAGTGCGAAGGCGGGCGGGGCGGGGGTGGGAGTGAGCCCCGAGCCCGGGCGCAGGTACTGCTCGAACCCGCTTCCGGCCGTGACGACGGCCGGGCGCTGCTGCTGCAGTACGCCGGGGGATGGGAGGTGGAAGGAGTGTACGAGTGAACAGGGCCGGCGCCCGCTCGGTCAGCTCCCGGGCCGGTTCACCGTGCCCATGAGCAGCGGCAGCCCGGTCGCGGTATCGACCACCGAATAGGCGAAGGCGCGATCCACCGCCAGCGGTGCGGGGCCGGGAGCCGGATCCGGGGCCGGCGGGGCCGGCGTCGCGGACGATTCCGCCGGGTTGTCCGACGCGGTGCCCTTCTCGCCCACGGTGAGCACCGCGGCCGCGCGGGCGTCCGCGAGCGTCGGCGATCCGGGTGCGATCCGGGGCAGTCCCGGCCCGGTGAACAGGCCGGTCAGCCCGGCATCTCGCAGTGGCGCCGCCAGCGCGGTCCAGGTGGTGCTGCGCCACTTCGGCAGGCTCACCGCGTGCGGGGCCGGCGGTGTCGCCGCCAGCGCCACCCGCGCGGCGGTGAACCGGGATCCGGTGGCGACGTCACCGAGCGGGACACCGGGGGCGGGTAGCAGTACCTGCAGAGCGAGGGTGGTGCCGTAATCGATCTGCAGGGCGGTGAAGCCGTCTCCGGCGGTGACCCGCGCGGGCACGGTGCCGTGCATCGTCGGCGGGTCGAGCGCTGCACCGTCGGCGGCGGTGAAGGGCGCGGGTTTCGTCCGTGACGGGTCGAACGGGAATCGCCACGCCGCCGCGAGATAGGCAGTGGTGACCGCGGCGAGACGGGTGCTCGCATCCACCCGCAGCGGCGCCGCGGTCAGTGCGCTGCCGGTGTTCACCGCGACCCATTCACCCAGCGGCTCGTTCACCCCGAGCGAGAAGTCCACCGGGTACACGCCGATGCCGTAGGAGGCGGCCAGCGCGTCGAGGAACTCGCGCCGCGCCGTGCCGTCCGGGTTCTGCTGCGGCCGCTTCGCCGTCAGCAGCGCCACCTGTGACTGGAACAGCGGAGCCGCAGGTGGAGAGGTCGACGACACGGTGCCCGGGTCACCCGCCCACTGTGCGGTCTGGCCGGTCAGAGCCGCCATCGCCTTCGGGAGATCCTTCGCGGCGCCGAATCCGGCATCGTCGAGCTGCGCGGCACTCTCCCCGCTCGCGCCGGCCCGGAGCATGCCGAGCAGGGTCAGCACCGACCACGGCGAGACGGCGGTGCCCGCGGCGCGGGGATCGCCCATCGCCAGCCGTGCGCCCAGACCGGTGGCGGTGCCCACCAGGGCGGTCACGTCCGGCCGCGTCTCGTCGATACCGACCTGCTCGAAGGCGGTCTTCGAACGTTCCAGCCCGAGGGTCTTCGGTGCCGACGGTGCCTCGCCGCACGCCGCGAGGGTCGCCGCGGCGAGCAGCGCGACCGCGGCACGTCGGAATTGCATGACGGCCATGGTATCGGCCGCAGGTCACACGCCCGCTCGCTCCAGCAGCGCGCGGCCATTGTGCCAGAGCACCTTGCGCATCCACTCGTCACCGAGACCGAGCCGGGCCAGCCCGAACAGCTGGTGGGCGTACGGGTAGGGGATGTTGGGGAAGTCGCTGCCCAGCACCACCTTGTCGGCGAGGGCGCCGAGCCGCTGCAGGTAACCCGGCGGCATGGGCGCGGAGCGCTCGGTGAAATCGGTCGCCGCCATCGTGGTGTCGAGGTACACGTTCGGGTGAGTCTCGGCGAGGTCGGCGAACCGGTCGTACTCGGGCATCCCCAGGTGTGCGATCACCAGCGTCAGCTCCGGATGGCGTCGCAGCACCTCCGCGACCCGCCCGGGACCGGTGTACGGCCCCTCGATGGGGCCTGATCCGGCGTGGATCACCACGGGGATCCGGGCCTGGGAGAGTGCCGCCCAGGCCGGGTCGAGGAGCGGATCGTCGGGCGCGAAGACACCCACCTGGACGTGCATCTTGAACAGTCGTGCACCACCGGCGATCGCGGCCGCCACGTACTCGCCGACACCGGGTTCGGGGTAGAGGGTGGCGCAGTGGATCGCGTCGGGCACGCGGCGGGCGAAGTCCGCGCACCAGTCGTTGAGCCAGACGGCCATCCCCGGCTTGTGCGGGTAGGTCAGCGCGGGAATCGCACGTACGCCCATACCGCGGATCAGTTCCAGCCGGGTCGGCTCGTCGAACCGGTACGCGATCGGCCACTCCCTGCCGTACTCGGTGCTCGCGCGGTCGAAGAAGTCCCACACCTTGACCAGCATCGGCTCCGGGAGGAAGTGCACGTGGATGTCCGCCAAGCCCGGGATTCCCAGTGCATCGAGGTACGCCGGGATCTGTTCGTCGGAACTCGGACCCGGCGTCGTGATCGGTCCGGCCATGTCCCGAATCTACCCATTCAGTGAGTCGGCGTTCACTGAATCGTGGTGACCGCTCAGCGGGGCGCGTACATGATCACGGCCACGCCGACCAGTGCGGTCAGGGCGCCGATCACGTCCCAGCGGTCCGGGCGGAAGCCGTCGGCCACCATCGCCCACGCCAGTGATCCGGCGATGAAGACTCCGCCGTACGCGGCGAGGATGCGCCCGAAGTTCGCATCCGGCTGCGCAGTGGCGACGGCGCCGTAGAGCCCGAGTGCGGCGACTCCCGCACCGATCCACAGCCAGCCGCGCTGCTCCCGGATTCCCTGCCACATCATCCAGGCGCCGCCGATCTCCAGGAGTGCGGCCGCACCGAACAGCAGGATCGACTTGATTACGGTCACGTGGTCACCCTATCGACTCCACCGGCTCCGAGTACCGTCCGAACAGGGTGTGGTCTCGATGACCTCATCGAACATATGAGCGTATGATGGAGTCGTGGGTTGGGGAAGCGGGCCCCGTAGCTGGGCCGATATGGAGCGCGTGCTCTCGGGGCGCGCTCCGGTGCAGCGCGCGGAACCTCCGGGCGACGGTGGCGACGCGCCCGCCTGGTCCCGTAAACGCGAGCCGTACATCCCCCTCGGAGAGCGCCCCGGGGTCTCCCGTGTGCCGTACGCCGAACTGCACGCGCACACCGCCTTCAGCTTCCTCGACGGTGCGGCGCAGCCGGAGGAGATGGTCGAGCAGGCGCACGCACTGGGGCTGCAGGCCCTCGCGATCACCGACCACAACGGCTTCTACGGTGTGGTCAGATTCGCCGAAGCCGCACTGGAACTGGGAGTTCCCACCGTCTTCGGTGCCGAACTGTCCCTGGAGCATGATGCCGTGCGCACCGGTGGGGAGGATCCCTCCGGTGAGCACCTGCTGGTACTGGCCCGCGGCCAGGAGGGCTACCGGCGGCTCTCCCGTGCGATGGCGCAGGCGCACATGGAGGCGGGGGAGAAGGGGCTGCTGCGTTTCGATTCGGACCGGCTCGCCGAATGGTCGGGTGGTCATTGGCACATCCTCACCGGCTGCCGCAAGGGGGCCGTCCGGCGCGGCCTGGATACCTCCGGTCCCGACGGTGCCACCGCCGCCCTCGCCCGGCTCGTCGATCGGTTCGGCCCGGGCCGGGTGGGTATGGAACTCACCGTGCACGGCACCGCGGAGGACGAGGAGCGCAATCACCTCCTGGCCGGCGTCGCCGCCCGCATGGGCGTGGCCACCGTCGCCACCACCGGCGCGCACTTCGCCCGGCCGGACCAGCGCCGCCTCGCGGCCACCCTCGCGGCGATCCGCGCTCGCCGCAGTCTCGACGAGCTCGACGGCTGGCTGCCCGCGGCCGGCGCGCACCTGCGCTCGGGGGACGAGATGGCGCTGCTGTTGCCCGAGCATCCCGGGGCCATCGCCACCGCTGCCGAGCTCGGCGCGGAATGCGCCTTCAACCTGCGGCTGATCGCGCCGAACCTGCCGCCCTTCGACGTTCCCCCCGGGCACACGGAGGCCACCTGGCTGCGGGAACTCGTGCGGCGCGGTGCCGCACAGCGGTACGGCCCACCGGAGAGGAATCCGAGGGCCTACTCGCAGATCGAGCACGAACTGAACGTGATCGAGACCCTCACCTTCCCCGGCTACTTCCTCATCGTGCACAGCATCGTGAGCTTCTGCCGGGACAACGACATCCTCTGTCAGGGCCGCGGCAGCGCCGCGAACTCGGCGGTCTGCTTCGCGCTCGGCATCACCGCGGTGGATCCAGTGCGCAACAAGCTGCTGTTCGAGCGGTTCCTCGCCCCTGAACGCGACGGCCCTCCCGATATCGACGTCGATATCGAATCCGACCGGCGGGAGGAGGCGATCCAGTTCGTCTACCGCCGGTACGGGCGGGACTACGCCGCGCAGGTCGCGAACGTGATCACCTACCGCGGCCGGTCCGCGGTACGCGATACCGCGCGGGCGCTCGGCTACTCGCAGGGGCAGCAGGACGCCTGGAGCAAGCAGGTCTCCAGCTACGGCTGGCGTGATGATCCAATACCCGATTCGGTGCCGGTACGGGTGCTCCGGATGGCTTCGCAGATCGCGGACCTGCCGCGGCATCTGGGCATCCACTCCGGCGGCATGGTGATCTGCGACCGTCCGATCGCCGATGTGTGCCCCACCGAGTGGGCACGCATGGAGGGCCGCAGTGTGCTGCAGTGGGACAAGGACGACTGCGCCGCCGCAGGACTGGTGAAGTTCGATCTGCTGGGTCTGGGCATGCTCAGCGCCCTGCACTACGCGAAGGACCTACTGGCCGAGCACAAGGGCATCGACGTCGATTTCGCGCAACTGGACCTGTCCGATGAGCGCGTCTACGAGATGCTGTGCCGAGCCGATTCGGTGGGCGTCTTCCAGGTGGAGTCCCGCGCGCAGATGGCAACCCTGCCCCGCCTGAAACCGCGGAACTTCTACGACCTGGTGGTCGAGGTGGCACTGATCCGTCCCGGGCCCATCCAGGGTGGATCGGTGCACCCCTACATCCGGCGCCGCAACGGGCAGGAGGAACCCGCTGTCGAGCACCCCTCGATGTGGAAGTCCCTCGAGCGCACCCTGGGCGTACCCCTGTTTCAGGAGCAGCTCATGCAACTGGCGGTGGACGTGGCCGGTTTCTCCCCGGCGGAGGCCGATCAACTGCGCCGGGCCATGGGCTCGAAGCGCTCCACCGAGAAGATGGAGCGGTTGCGGCAACGCTTCTACGATGGTGCCCGCAGCCGGCACGGCATCGAGGGCGAGCTCGCCGACCGGATCTTCGAGAAACTCGCCGCCTTCGCGAATTTCGGTTTCCCGGAGAGTCATTCGCAGTCGTTCGCGTCACTGGTGTTCTACTCGTCCTGGTTCAAGCACTACCACCCGGCGGCCTTCTGCGCGGCGCTGCTGCGGGCGCAACCGATGGGCTTCTACTCGCCGCAGTCCCTGGTGGCCGATGCCCGCCGGCACGGTGTCACCGTGCACGGGCCGTGCGTGAACACGAGCCTGTCCTGGCCGAACCTGGAGGCCGCTGGGATGCAGGTTCGATTGGGACTCGGTGCCGTCCGCACCATCGGAGGCGACCTCGCCGAACGCATCGTCGCAGACCGCGATGCGCACGGCCGGTACACGAGCCTGACCGATCTCGCCTCGCGGGTGGAGCTGACGGTGGCTCAGTCGGAGGCCCTGGCCACCTCGGGAGCGCTGGACTGCTTCGGCCTGGACCGCCGGCGCGCTCTGTGGGAGGCCGGTGCCGCCGCCCGGGAACGCTCCGGCACCCTTTCCGGCACTGCGACCGCCGGGGCGCCTCCCGCCCTGCCGGGGATGAGTGAGACCGAACTCGCGGCCGCGGACGTGTGGGCCACGTCGGTCACCGTCGGCACGTACCCCACCGAGTTCCTCCGGCCCACCCTGGACCGGCTCGGTGTGGTCGCAGCCGACCGTCTGCTCTCGTTGCCCGACGGTGACCGCGTGCTGGTGGGCGGGGCGGTCACGCACCGGCAGCGTCCGGCGACGGCGGGCGGGGTCACCTTCATCAACCTCGAGGACGAGACCGGCATGGTGAACGTGGTGTGTAGTCAGGGTTTGTGGGCGCGGTACCGGCGGCTGGCGCAATCGGCTCCGGCGCTGCTGGTGCGGGGGCGGTTGCAGAACGCCGAGGGTGCGGTGACGGTGGTCGCCGATGGGTTGCAGCGGATGGACCTGTCGGTGCCCTCCCGCTCTCGGGACTGGCAATAGCCAAGGCTAAACTAATTGCCGTGTACAACGAGATCGAGCGGGAACCGGACCGCACCACGGCGCGCGAATTGCGTGACGTGCTCGCGGATCTGCGGACCCGTGAACCGGTCTTCCACGGGCCGCAGTGGTGTACCCGAGAGGACTTCCTCGCGAGTACCGCCGAGGATTTCTGGGAGATCGGGGCTTCCGGGCAGCGGTACAGCCGTGATTACGTCTGGTCGGTGATCGAACGGCGACTCGCCGATCCGCCGGACGAGTCCGACTGGGAGACCAGTGAGTTCCACGTCCGGTCGCTCGGTTCGTCGACCTATCTGCTCACCTACACGCTGGCCCAGGGCGGACGGATCACCCGCCGGCTCACGGTGTGGAGGCGCCGCGAACACCGTTGGTCGGTGCTCTTCCATCAGGGCACCGTCGTCCCCGACCACTGAGCCGGCAGGCGCGCCGTGCCCGTGCCCGTTCCGCGCGGCCCGTGCGGCCCGTGCGGCCCGTGCAGTGCGATCATGGAGGAATGAGCTCGCGCACCGTGACCTGCACCATCAAGCCGGGTAGCCGCAAGGGGCCGGTCGTGGAAACCGCCGACGACGGCACGCTCACCCTGTTCGTCCGCGAACCCGCGACGGAGGGGAAGGCCAACAAGGCCGCCGTCGTGTTGCTGGCCTCCCATCTGGGGGTGCCGAAGTCACGGGTGCGGCTGATCGCGGGCCAGACCAGCCGGATCAAACGGTTCGCCATCGACGACTGACGACCGACCGCTCGATCGCCCTGCCCGATCGCCGCGCCGGCGGTGATGGCATGCTGGACGGTGCAGCTGGTCTGCCGCCCGAAGCCTCGGCCGCGGCATCGAAGCGCCCCGGTCCGCCGCGGCGTGAAGAGGGAACCCGGTGGGAATCCGGGACTGTCCCGCAGCGGTGAGCAGGAACGAAAGTCGCGATCACGCACTGGGCCACGAGCCTGGGAAGCAGCGACCGGTAGGACAACAACGACAAGAGCCTGCGAGTCCGAATACCTGCCCGCTGTACCGGACGCGCCGCGTCCGGTGGTGTGCCGCCTCGCGGAACGGGCGTGCGACCGCAGGTGAACGAGGCGTCCGATCGGCGTGCTCGTCGATCGTGCGTACGCGCCCTGACGGGTGGCCACCGGCCGTAACGCACGAAAGGACGGTCCCATCGTGACCGCACCGCATTTCACCCGCACTGTGCTGGGGGTTCCCCGCATCGGACCCCGCCGAGAACTCAAGCGCGCCATCGAGGGCTATTGGAAGGGCACCGTCGATCGGTCCTCACTCGAGTCGACCGCCGCCGGACTGCGCCGGGACGAGCGTTCCAGACTCGCCGCCGCCGGCCTGGACTCCGTGCCCACCAACACCTTCAGCTACTACGACCAGATCCTCGACACCGCGGTCATGCTCGGTGCGCTGCCGCCACGGGTGGCCGGTATCGGCGATCGCCTCGACCGGTACTTCGCCGCCGCACGCGGCACCGCGGACGTCACCCCCCTGGAGATGACCAAGTGGTTCGACACCAATTACCACTACCTGGTCCCCGAGATCGGCCCCGATACCGTCTTCGCACTCGATCCGGCCGAGCTGCTCGCCGACCTCGACGAGGCACTGGCACAGGGGGTTCCGGCGCGTCCGGTGATCGTGGGACCGATCACCTTCCTCGCCCTGTCCAAGGAGGTCGACGGTGCCGCGCCCCCGCTCACCCGGCTCGCAGAGCTGGTACCGCTCTACTGTGACCTGCTCTCCCGGCTCGCCGACCGGGGAGCGCAGTGGGTGCAGATCGACGAACCCGTGCTGGTCAGCGAAGCGGGCCTGGACCTCGCGGAGGCGGTGGAACAGGTCTACGGCGAGCTCTCCGCGGCCACCGGCCGGCCGGCGATCGCCGTCGCGACCTACTTCGGTTCGCCCGGTCCGTCGCTCGGTGCGCTCGCCGGTACCGCGGTCGAGGCGATCGCCGTGGACGTGGTCACCGATCCCACCGTGGTCAACGAGATCGCGGCCACGCCGGGGCTACAGGGAAAGCTGCTGCTCGCGGGTGTCGTGGACGGCCGGAACATCTGGCGCACCGACCTCGAAACGGCACTCGCGACCCTGGGCACCCTCGCCGGGAGCGCAGGCGCCCTCGCGGTGAGCACTTCCTGCTCACTGCTGCACGTTCCGTACAGCGTCGCCGCGGAGACCGGCCCCGAGCCGTCCGGCGCCGAGGGAGTGAGGGCGTGGCTCGCCTTCGCCGCGGAGAAGGTCGACGAGGTCGTCGTGCTCGCCCGCGCGCTCACCGAGGGCCGACCGGTGGTGGCCGCTGAGTTCGCCGTCGGTGCCGCCGCCCGCGCGGCACGCGAATCCGATCCGCGGCTGTGCGACAACAGCGTACGGGACCGTCTGGCGGACCTGCGGGACAGCGGAGCCGGACGCGGCGCAGCCGCCGAACGCGCCGCCCTGCAACAGCACCGGCTCGGTCTGCCGCTGCTGCCGACCACCACCATCGGCTCGTACCCGCAGACCGGCGCGATCCGCGTGGCACGTGCGGACCTGCGCGCCGGGCGGATCGACGAGGCCGAGTACGTGCGCCGTATGCAGGCCGAGATCGCCGAGGTGGTCTCGCTGCAGGAGTCGCTGGGAATCGATGTGCTGGTGCACGGCGAGCCCGAACGCAATGACATGGTGCAGTACTTCGCCGAGCGACTGGCCGGCTTCCTCGCCACCGACAACGGTTGGGTGCAGTCCTACGGCACCCGCTGCGTGCGTCCGCCGATCCTCTACGGCGATGTCAGCCGGCCCGAGCCGATGACGGTCTCCTGGATCCGGTACGCGCAGACCCTCACCGAGCGCCCGGTCAAGGGAATGCTCACCGGTCCGGTGACGATCCTGGCGTGGTCCTTCGTCCGCGACGATCAACCTCCCGCCGAGACCGCCTACCAGATCGCGCTCGCCATCCGTGACGAGACCGTGGACCTGGAACAGACAGGGGTACAGATCATCCAGGTCGACGAGCCCGCCCTGCGCGAACTGCTTCCGTTGCGTGCGGTGGACCGTCCGGCGTACCTGGACCGAGCCACCGCGGCGTTCCGCCTGGCCACCGCAGGGGTGCGTGACCACACCCAGATCCACACGCACCTGTGCTACTCCGAGTTCGGCGAGGTGATCGGTGCGATCGCCGATCTGGATGCCGACGTCACCTCGATCGAAGCCGCGCGCTCGCGGATGGAGATCCTCGACGATCTCAACGACGCCGGGTTCGCGGGCCAGGTGGGTCCGGGTGTCTACGACATCCACTCACCGCGGGTACCCGCACAGAGCGAGATCGAGACCTCGCTCCGCGCGGCCCTGGATGCGCTTCCGGCGCAGCGCCTGTGGGTCAACCCCGACTGCGGGCTGAAGACCCGGGGCAACGAGGAGACGATCGCCTCGCTGCGGAACCTGGTCGCCGCGGCACGGGCGGTCCGGGCGGGCCTGTAACCCCGCCCGGCCGGTCAACCGTCGATCACCGCGACCAGATCGCCGCCGTCGACCTGGGTGGGCCCGGCGAGGGCCACCCGGGCGACGGTGCCGGCCACCGGGGCGGTGATCGACGCCTCCATCTTCATCGCCTCGATGGTGGCGATCTGGTCGCCCACCTCGACCGTCGAACCCGCGTGCACCGTCGGCGTGACCACACCGGCGAACGGGGCCGCGACGTGCCCCGGGTTCGACCGGTCGGCCCGCTCGGCGGCCGGAACATCCGCTTCGACGGAGCGGTCCCGCACCGAGACGGTGCGCAACTGTCCGTTGAGCGTGCACACCAGGGTCCGGTTGCCGTGCTCGTCCGGCTCGCCCACACCCTCGAGTCTGATCAGCAGTTCCACGCCGGTCGCCAGTTGGACCCGGTGCTCCTCACCCTGGCGCAGTCCGTAGAGGAACTGGTTGGTCGAGAGTTTAGAGACGTCGCCGAACTCCGCGAGATGTTCGGAGAACTCACGCATCGGCCCGGGGAACAGCAACCGGCTCAGCGCCGCCCGGCGCTGATCGGACGATCCGGCGAGCTCCGCGGCCTCGTCGGCCGGTACGTCGTTGACCGGTGCCGCCGCAGCCCGTCCCTCCAGGGCGCGACTGCGCAGCGGTTCGGGCCAGCCGCCGGGTGGGGTTCCCAGTTCACCTCGCAGGAAACCGATCACCGAATCGGGGATGTCGTACCGGGCCGGATCGGAGGCGAACTCATCCGCTCCGACACCCGAGCCGACCAGTGCCAACGCCAGATCACCGACCACCTTCGACGACGGTGTCACTTTCACCAGCCGTCCCAGCATCCGATCGGCTGCCGCGTATGCGTTCTCGATGTCCTCGAACCGCTCGGCCAGGCCGAGGGCACCGGCCTGTTGACGCAGGTTCGACAACTGCCCGCCGGGGATCTCGTGGTGGTACACCCGTCCCGTCGGCGCTTTGAGACCGGACTCGAACGGTGCGTACGCCCCGCGTACGGCCTCCCAGTACGGCTCCAGTGCGCAGACCGCGGCCAGGTCGATCCCGGTGTCCCGGTCGGTGTGCGCGGTCGCCGCCACGATCGACGAGAGCGAGGGCTGACTGGTGGTGCCGGACAGTGGTGCGGCGGCGCCGTCGACGGCGTCGGCTCCGGCCTGCCAGGCCGCGAGGTAGGTGGCCAACTGCCCGCCCGGGGTGTCGTGCGTGTGCACGTGCACCGGGAGATCGAACTCCTTGCGCAGGGCCGTCACCAGAGCGGTCGCCGCAGCCGGCCGGAGCAGGCCGGCCATGTCCTTGATCGCCAGGACGTGCGCGCCGGCCCGCACGATCTGCTCAGCCACACCCAGGTAGTAGTCCAGCGTGTACAGATCCTCACCCGGGTCGCAGAGGTCACCGGTGTACGAGAGCGCGCCTTCGGCGACCGCGGTCCGGGTGGCCAGCACCGCCTCGATCGCCGGGCGCATCTGCTCGACGTCGTTGAGTGCGTCGAAGATCCGGAAGACGTCGACACCGGTCGCGGCGGCCTCGGCGACGAACGAATCGGTGACCTGTTGCGGGTACGGGGTGTAGCCGACGGTGTTGCGTCCGCGCAGCAGCATCTGCAGGCAGATGTTCGGCATCGACTCCCGCAGCAGTGCCAGCCGCTCCCACGGGTCCTCGTGCAGGAACCGCAGCGCCACATCGTAGGTCGCACCGCCCCAGGCCTCCACCGAGAACAGCTGCGGTACCAGGCGCGCCTGGTACGGGGCGATGGTGGTCAGCGCAGAGGTCCGCACCCGCGTCGCGAGCAGCGACTGGTGCGCATCCCGGAAGGTGGTGTCGGTCACCGCGAGTGCCTTCTGCGCGTGTAGATCCGCTGCGAAGCCTGCTGGACCGAGCCTGGTCAGGCGCTGCTTCGAGCCCTCCGGCGGCGGGGCGCCCAGATCGGCCTGCGGCAGTTTGTCGGTGGCGTACACCCGGGTCGGGCGCACCCCGTGCGGCTTGTTGACGGTGACGTCGGCCAGATAGCGAAGGATCTTCGAGGCGGTGTCCGATGAGCCGCGCGCGGTCAGCAGTTCCGGGCGCTCCTCGATGAACGAGGTGGTGACGTTCCCCGCCACGAAGTCGGGATCGGCCAGAACCGCTTGCAGGTAGGGGATGTTCGTGGCGACACCGCGGATGCGGAACTCCGCCAGTGCGCGCCGGGCCCGCACGATCGCCGTCTCCCGGTCCCGGCCACGGGTGGTGAGCTTGACCAGCATCGAATCGAAGTGGGGGCTGATCTCCGCCCCCACTGAAGTGCCTCCGTCCAGGCGGATACCCGCGCCGCCCGGGGTGCGGTACGCGCTGACCCGGCCGGTATCCGGGCGGAAGCCGTCGGTCGGGTCCTCGGTGGTGATCCGGCACTGCAACGCGGCACCGTTGAGACGGATCACCTCCTGTGTCAGACCCAGTTCCGGCAGTGTCGAACCGGATGCGATCTTCAGCTGCGCGGCCACCAGATCGACGTCGGTGACCTCCTCGGTGACCGTGTGCTCGACCTGGATCCGCGGGTTCATCTCGATGAACACGTGCCGGCCCTGCGGGTCCACCAGGAACTCGACGGTGCCTGCGCAGCTGTAGCCGATCGACTCGGCGAACCGCACCGCATCGCCGCACAACCGCTCACGCAGTTCGTCCGAGATGTTCGGCGCCGGCGCCATCTCGATCACCTTCTGGTGCCGGCGCTGCAGGGAGCAGTCCCGCTCGAACAGGTGGATCACGTTGCCGCTGTTGTCGGCGAGGATCTGCACCTCGATGTGCCGTGGGTCGATCACGGCCTCCTCGAGGAAGACCGTCGGATCACCGAAGGCCGATTCCGCCTCCCGGGAGGCGATCTCGATGGCGTCGCGCAGATCGTCGATCGCGGCGACCCGGCGCATCCCTCGTCCGCCGCCGCCGGCGACGGCCTTGACGAAGACCGGGAAGTGCATGTCCTGGGCCGCGGTCAGCAACTCGTCCACATCGGACGACGGTGGCGTCGAGGTCAGTACCGGCAGGCCCGCGGCCCGGGCCGCGGCGATCGCCCGAGCCTTGTTCCCGGTGAGTTCGAGCACTTCGGCGGACGGACCGACGAAGGTGATCCCCGCCGCTGCGCAGGCTGCCGCCAGGTCCGGGTTCTCGGACAGGAAGCCGTAACCGGGATACACCGCATCGGCCCCGGACTGCTTCGCGATCCGGAGGATCTCGTCGACCGTCAGGTAGGCGCGAACGGGGTGTCCCTCCGCGCCGATCTGGTAGGCCTCGTCCGCCTTCTGACGGTGCGGGGAGTTGCGATCCTCGTACGGATACACGGCCACTGTGCGTGCACCGCTCTCCACCGCTGCGCGGAAACCGCGGATAGCGATCTCTCCACGATTCGCCACTAGGACTTTGTTGAACATCTTCTTACGCCACCACCGGTCGTTGCGGAACTCCGACGTACTCACTGAGCGGTCTGATCAGTGCGTTTGCCTCAGTCTGCTCGATGATATGGGCCGTCCACCCGGTGATGCGCGACATCACGAAGATCGGGGTGAAGACCTCGGTGTCGAAGCCCAACAGGTGGTACGCGGGACCGGTGGGGAAGTCCAGGTTGGGCTTGATCCCGGTGGCCTCGGCCATCGCCTGCTCCAGCACCTCGTACATGCGTACCCATTTGGCCCCGTCGGTGCGGGCGGCGACGTCGAGGAAGGCCCGCTTCATCGCCGGGACCCGGGAGTCGCCGCTGTTGTAGACCCGGTGCCCGAAGCCCATCACCTTCTCCTTGCGGGCGAGCTTGCCGAGGATCCAGTCCTTCGCCAGCGCCGGATCTCCGATCTCGGTCATGTCGTGCATGACCGCCTCATTGGCCCCGCCGTGCAGAGGTCCCTTGAGCGCTCCGATCGCGGCGGTGATCGCGCTGTACATGTCGGACATGGTGGAGGTCACCACCCGCGCCGCGAACGTGGACGCGTTGAAGCTGTGCTCGGCGTAGAGGATCAGTGAGACCTCGAAGGCCTTCACCAGTTCCGGTTCGGGCACCTCGCCGAAGCACATGTTCAGGAAGTTCGCGGCGAAGCCGAGCGTGTGATCGGGGGCTATCGGGTCCAGGCCGCGGCGCCGTCGCTGATCGGCCGCGACCACGGTGGGAAGCACCGCCAGCAACCGCAGTCCCTTGGCCTGCAGGGCTTTCGGATCATGGTTCCATTCGTCCGGGTCCTCGGCACCCAGGTAGCTGACGGCGGTGCGCACCACGTCCATCGGGTGCGAGGCCTCCGGGAGCCGCGCCACCAGGCCCAGGAGTGATCGGTCCGCCCGGCGTAGCGCTCGCTCCTGCTGTGAGAACGCGGCCAGTTGCGCCTCGTCAGGCAGTTCACCGTTCCACAACAGGTACGCGACCTGTTCGAAACCGCAGTTCGCGGCCAGGTCCTGCACCGGGTAGCCGCGGTAGGTCAACGAGTTGGTCTCGGGTACCACCTTCGACACGGCGGTGGTATCGACGACCACCCCGGCGAGGCCCTTGTAGATCTGCTGATCGGTCATCATTGGCTCCTGGAGAGTGTGAAATCGAAGATGCCGGTGTCGAATTCGTTGTAACGCTGGTACTGCAGCAGTTCGTACAGGCGGCTGCGCGGCTGCATCCTCCCGAGCAGGTCGCGCTGCGAGCCGGTCGCGGCGATGGCACGCAGGCCCTCTTCGGCGGCGAACATCGCCAGTCGCAGCGTGCTCACCGGGTAGATCACCGCGTTGTAGCCGATCGACTCGAGCGTGCCCGCGTCGATCAGTTCGGACTTGCCGAACTCGGTCATGTTCGCCAGCAGGGGCACCTCGACCGCGGCGCGGAACCGTTCGAAATCGGCCGGGGTGTGCAGCGCCTCGGTGAAGATCAGGTCGGCGCCCGCATCGGCGTAGGCCCGGGCCCGGTCGACGGCGGCGTCGATGCCCTCGATCCCGGCGGCGTCGGTGCGGGCGCAGATCACGAAGTCCCGGTCGCGGCGGGCCGCCACCGCGGCGCGCAGCCGGCGCACCGCCTCACCGACCGGGATCACCGCCTTGCCGTCGAGGTGACCGCACCGCTTCGGGTTCACCTGATCCTCCAGGTGCAGGCCGGCGAGCCCCGCGTCCTCGAGGACGGTGACGGTGCGGGCCGCACTCATGGGCTCGCCGAAACCGGTGTCGGCGTCCACCAGGGTGGGGAGCTCGCTCACCCGGGCGATCTGCTGGGCGCGGGTCGCCACCTCGGTCAAGGTGGTCAGGCCGATGTCCGGCAGGGCCAGGTCGGCGGCGACCACGGCGCCGGAGACGTACACCCCTTCGAAGCCGATCTCCTCGATCAGCTTGGCGGTCAGTGGGTTGAACGCGCCCGGCAGTCGCGCGATGCTCGTCGAGGCCAGAGCGGCGCGCAGCGCGGTGCGCTTGTCGTGAGCGGAGGCGGTGGCGGCCAGCAGGCCGCCGACACTGGCTGCGGCCGGCATCAGAACAACCCGGGGTGCAGGTTCGGCGTGCGCGCGAGAACGTCCTCGCGCACCGTGAAAGTGAGCCGGTCGAGCTCTCCGGCGGCCAGGGTAGGGGTGAGCTGGGCGGCGTCGAGGAAGCGATCCTGCTCGGCCGGGTCGACGACACCGTCGGCCAGGGTGCGGAACTTCTCGATGTACTGCTCGCGGGCGAACGGCCGGGCCCCGAGCGGATGCGCATCGGCGACCGCCAGCTCGTCGACGATGACCTCCCCGGAGCGGAGAGTGATCTCGGCGCGGGCACCGAAGGCCTTCTGGTTCGGGTCGGTGCTGTGGTAGCGGCGCGTCCACTCCGGATCCTCGGCGGTGGAGATCCTGCGCCACAACTCCACGGTGTCGGGTCGCTGTGCCCGCTCGGGCGCGTAGGAGCGCTCGTGATGCCAGCCGCCGTCCTGCAGGGCCACCGCGAAGATGTACATCACCGAGTGGTCCAGGGTCTCGCGGGAGGCGTGCGGATCGAACTTCTGCGGATCGTTCGAACCGGTGCCGATCACGTAGTGGGTGTGGTGGCTGGTGTGCAGCACGATCTTCTCGATCTGCGCCGTATCGGCGATCCGCTCCCGCATCCGGCGGGCGAGGTCGATCGGGGCCTGGCTCTGATACTCCGCTGAGTGCTCCTTGGTGTACGAATCGGCGATGGCGCGCTTGGCCTCCCCGGGGCCGGGCAGCGGCACCTGGTAGACCGCGTCCGGGCCCCCGAGCAGCCATGCGATCACTCCGTCCTCGCCCTCCCACACCGGCGACGGCGCCCCCTCGCCGCGCATCGCCCGGTCCACCGCCTCGACGGCCATCTTCCCGGCGAACGACGGTGCGTACGCCTTCCAGCTGGAGATCTCACCCTTGCGCGACTGGCGGGTGGCGGTGGTCGTGTGCAACGCCTGTCCGATCGCCTGATGGATGGTCTCGACGGGCAGGCCCAACACGGTGCCGATGCCGGCGGCCGCCGACGGACCCAGGTGCGCGACGTGGTCGATCTTGTGCTGGTGCAGGCAGATCGCGCGGACCAGGTCCATCTGGATCTCGTAACCGGTGGCGAGTCCGCGGATCAGGTCGGCGCCGGTGGCGCCGCGGTGCTGGGCCACCGCGAGGATCGGCGGGATGTTGTCACCGGGATGGCTGTACTCGGCGGCCAGGAAGGTGTCGTGGAAGTCGAGTTCGCGCACCGCGGTGCCGTTCGCCCAGGCCGCCCACTCGGGGGAGAACCGGCCGGGGACGCCGAACACCGTCGACCCCGGACCGTAGGGGTGGGCCAGTGCCTGAGCCCGGGCGTTGGCGACCGGCCGGCGGGTGATCGAGGCGGCGGCGACGGCCGCGTTGTCGATGATCCGGTTGACCACCATCTCGGCGGTCTCCTGCGGGACCGCCACCGGATCGGCGGCGACCTGCGCGATCCGCCACGCGAGCTGTTCCTCGCGGGGGAAGTCCTCGGCCGAGCGGCGGGTTCGCACGGTGTGCGTCTGCAATGTGAGCTCCTCTGGTGAAGGGGACGGCGCTGATTCACACGCTATGCACTACTCGATCAACGCGAAACAGGTTGCAGATGTGGATCTCTGTGAAAACCTATGGGCGGTTCTGCGAAACTTGTGAAAGTGAGCGGTGCTAGATTCTGTAGTCATGCAGAGGCTCTACGCGGGCGCGCGGATCAAGCGACTGCGGGACGAGCGCGGCCTCACTCAGACCGCCCTGGCCAAGGCGCTCGACCTCTCGGTCAGTTACGTCAATCAGCTCGAGAACGACCAGCGGCCGTTGTCGGTGCCGGTGCTGATGCGGTTGAACACCACTTTCGACCTGGACGTGGGCTTCTTCGCTCCCGAATCCGACGCCCGGCTGGTGGCGGATCTGCACGACGCGCTCACCGAGAGCGGCAAGGCGGGCGAGATCGGCGCCGCCGAACTCGACGACATCGTCGCCCGGTCACCCGCCGTGGCCCGCGCAGTGGTGGCGATGCACCGGCAGTTGCGGGGCGCCACCGAACAGGTGGAGAGGCTCTCGATCGGCGTCGCCTGTGGTGCCGGTGGCTCCGCTGCCGGCTCGGTCGGTGCACCCGACGGTGCCGTGGCCACCCCGTACGAGGACGTCCGCGATTTCTTCTACGACCGGCGCAATCACGTTCCGTCGCTGGACCTCGCCGCAGAGGAACTGTTCGAGAGCCGCGGGCTGACCGTCGGTGGTCTGGATCTGCAACTGGCGCGACTGCTGCGCGACGAGTACGAGGTCACCGTCCGGATCCGCGAAGGAGAACCCGATCGGCCCGGACCTCGCCGGCACTTCGATCCGGCCGCCAGGGTGCTGACCCTGGCGCGGCGATTGGACCACGGGCAGCGGGCCTTCCAGATCGCCACCCAGATCGGTTTCCTGTCCCAGTCCGCGGCGATGGACCGGATCATCGCCGATGCCGCCTCGCTGCCGTCTCAGTCCCGCGACCTCGCCCGGGTCGGTTTGGCCAATTACTTCGCCGGCGCTTTGATCCTGCCGTACGAGCGGTTCCTGCGCGCCGCCGAGGAACTGCGCTACGACATCGACCTGCTATGTGCGCGGTTCGAGGTCGGTTTCGAGACGGTCTGCCACCGCCTGTCCACGCTGCAGCGGCCGGGACGGCGCGGTGTGCCCTTCTTCCTAGTGCGCACCGACCGTGCCGGCAACATCTCCAAACGCCAGTCCGCCACCGCCTTCCACTTCTCACGGGTCGGCGGCGGCTGCCCGCTGTGGGTGGTGCACGACGCCTTCGCCACCCCCGGCCGGAACCGGATCCAGGTGGCTCAGATGCCCGACGGCCGCAGCTACCTGTGGATCGCCCGGACCACATCCGATCCGGCCACCGGTGGTCACCTCGGGCAGAGACGCGATTTCGCCGTCGGGCTCGGTTGCGATCTCACGCACGCGCACCGGCTGGTGTACTCGCGCGGCCTGGCCCTCGACGACCCCGACTCGTTCACGCCGATCGGCGCCGGCTGCAAGGTCTGTGATCGTCCGCGGTGCGCCCAGCGTGCCTTCCCTCAGCTGGGACGCCCGATCACCGTGGATCTCGACCGCGCCGAGCCGATCCCGTACACCTTCGCCGCTGCCGAGCAGGTCCGCACGTGAGCGCCCGGTTCGGCGCGTGGTGGCGCGAGCGGTACACGTTCACCGGTACCGCCGTGGGGCTGGTGTTCATCTGGCTGTCCCTGACGCCGTCGCTCCTGCCGCGCGGCCCGCTGTTCCAGAGCCTGATCAGCGGGGGAGCGGGTGCGATCGGGTATCTGATCGGTGTCTTCGCGGTGTGGCTGGTGCGCTACATGCGATCGCGGGAGACCAGCGGGCAGCCGCCGGCCGCCGCCTGGTGGACGCTGCTGGTGGCGGGGGCGGTGGGCACCGGGACCTCGGTCTTCTTCTTCGACCGTTGGCAGGACGAGATCCGCGACATGATGGACACCCCGCGCCTGGGCCCGTGGGCCTACGTGCAGATCGCGCTGCTGTCGGTGGTGGTGCTGTACCTGCTGGTGGAGGTGGGGAAGGGGATCCGCGCCCTGGTGCGCTGGCTGATCGGCAAACTCAACCGCATCTCACCGCCACGGGTCTCGGCGGTGGTGGCGACCGTCCTCGTGGTCTTCCTCGGCATCGAGATCATCAATGGCGTGGTGGTGCGCGTGACGATGGACGCGCTCAACAACAGCTTCGCCACCGTCAACCGAGAGGGCGGTACCGATCTGCCGGAGCCGGTCAGCGACCTCCGTTCCGGTGGCCCCGGATCGCTGGTCACCTGGTCGTCCCTGGGGAAACAGGGGCGGGTCTTCGTCTCCAACGCTCAGACCCCGCAGCGGTTGGCCGCGTTCAACGGCCCCCCCGCTGTGGCACCGATCCGCGCCTACGCCGGATTGGAATCGGTACCGGACGAGGTCCCCAACCGGTACCAGGCGATCGCCGAGATGGCGGCCCGGGAACTCGAGCGCACCGGAGGGCTGCTCCGCTCGGTGGTCGCCGTCGCGACCACCACCGGGACCGGCTGGATAAACGAGGCCGAAGCCGGTGCGCTGGAGTACATGTACAACGGCGATACCGCGATCGTGAGCATGCAGTACTCGTACCTGCCGAGCTGGCTGTCGTTCCTGGTCGACCAGGAGAACGCGCGGCAGGCCGGACAGTTCCTGTTCGAGGCCGTGGATCGCAGGATCAAAGCCCTTCCGGAGGGGCAGCGACCGAGGCTGGTGGTCTTCGGCGAGAGCCTGGGCTCGTTCGGTGGCGAGGCGCCGTTCCTGTCCGCCAACAACATCCTGGCCCGCACCGACGGCGCCCTGTTCTCCGGGCCGACCTTCAACAACACGATGTGGGAACAGGTGACCGCGCAGCGTGATCCCGGCTCCCCGCAGTGGCTGCCGGTGTACCAGCAGGGCGCGAACATCCGGTTCGCCGCCGATGCCGCTGACCTGGCGAACCCGCCGGGGCCCTGGGGGCACCCGCGGGTGGTGTACCTGCAGCACGCATCGGATCCGATCGGCAGGTGGAATCCGGACCTGCTGTTCACAGAGCCGGACTGGCTCAAGGAACCGCGCGGCAGGGATGTACTGGGCGTGGTGAACTGGATCCCGATCGTGACCTTCCTGCAGGTCTCCGCGGACATGGCGGTCGCGGCGCAGGTGCCGGACGGTCACGGGCACAACTACGTCCAGGCCGTGGCGGACGCCTGGGCCGCGATCCTGGAACCGCCGGGCTGGACCCCGGACAAGACCACCCGGCTGCGCCCGCTGCTGAACTCCCAGACCGGCTAACCCGCTCCGCCGAAGCCGTTCTGCCGCCACGCCTCGTACGCCACGACGGCAGCGGAGTTGGCCAGGTTCAGCGATCGCCGCCCGGCCAGCATCGGGATGCGCAGCGCAGCGGTGACGTGCGGATCGGAGAGCACCTCGGCGGGCAGCCCGGTGGGCTCGGGACCGAACAGCAGCACGTCGCCGGGGCGGTAGGAGACCTCGTGGTGCCCTCGGGTGGCGTGCGCGGTGAAGGCGTACACCCGCTGCGGAGCGAGCGCGGTCCACGCGGTCAGCAGATCGCTGTGCACTCGCACGTGTGCCAGATCGTGGTAGTCGAGTCCGGCGCGGCGCAGTTTCGGCTCCGACATGTCGAACCCGAGTGGCTCCACCAGGTGCAGCTCGCAGCCGGTGACCGCGGCGATGCGGATCGCGTTGCCGGTGTTGGGGGCGATCCGGGGCTCGAAGAACAGAATGCGGAACACAGGACGAGATCCTGTCACCCGCGGGCGCGGCCCGTCAGGAGAGGTCCGGGTGGCGGGCGTGGTTCCGCCGCCCGGTGCCGATAGACTCGTCGCCGTGACGGCCCTCGTACTGGACGGTAAAGCGACTCGCGACGAACTCTTCGAGAGCTACCGGGAGCGGGTGAACGCACTGCGTGCCCGAGGCATCGTGCCCGGCCTGGCGACGGTGCTGGTCGGCGACGACCCCGGCTCGCACTCCTACGTCAAGGGCAAGCACGCGGACTGCGCGAAGGTGGGCCTCGAGTCCATCCGTCGCGACCTGCCCGGCGATGTCAGCACGGCCGAGCTGGAGGCGGTGATCGACGAGCTCAACGCCGATCCGGCGTGCACCGGCTACATCGTGCAGCTGCCGCTGCCCAAGCACATCGACGAGAACGCGATCCTGGAGCGGATCGACCCGTCGAAGGACGCCGACGGCCTGCACCCGACGAACCTGGGCCGGCTGGTGCTCGGCGCCGACGGCCCCCTCCCGTGCACCCCGCACGGCATCCTGCACCTCTTGCGGCGCTTCGGGGTGCAGATCGACGGGGCGCACGTGGTGGTCGTCGGTCGTGGCGTCACGGTGGGGCGGCCGATCGGGCTGCTGCTCACCCGTCGCTCGGAGAACGCCACCGTCACCCTGTGCCACACCGGAACCCGTGACCTGGCGGCGGAGGTGCGGCGTGCCGACATCGTGATCGCCGCGGCCGGTGTGCCCGGCCTGATCACCCCGGACATGGTCAAGCCCGGTGCGGCCGTGCTGGACGTGGGGGTCAGTCGCACCGACGACGGGCTGCGTGGCGATGTCTCCGAGGGGGTCTCCGAGGTGGCCGGGTACCTGTCGCCGAACCCCGGCGGCGTGGGACCGCTGACCCGGGCTTTCTTGTTGGGCAACGTGATCGATGCCGCTGAACGGCTCGCCGGGCAGGCGGACCGGGCGTAGTGACCGAGGCCGCCGTCGAGCAGTTGCGCCGGGCCCGCCTGGTGCGGGCGGTGTTCGCCAACGCCGGCTACGTGGCGGTGGCGGCGCTCCTGGCCGTCGGCATGGTCCTGGTGAGTCTGGAGTACTGGCGGCGCGGCCTGTACGTCTTCGGTGCCGGAACCGCCCTGGCGGCCGTGCTGCGGGCCGTGCTGCCGGAGCACCGCCAGGGACTGTTGCGGGTTCGGGGCCGTTGGTTCGATGTGACGGTGCTCGCAGTCGCGGCCACCGTCCTGCTGGTCGTCGCCTGGGGAATCAGCCCACTCGGTACGAAATGACGCCGGACGTTCCGAGAGCGCGAATCGTGAGTTCAGATCGCTGTATGTAACGTTTCGGATTCGGGTACGATGTGAAGTGATAACGGCACGATGAGTGACCCGATCGGAGGTGCGCATGGCGGTCTCGACTTTCGGTGCCTCCGTGGGCCCCGGCCCGGTGCACTGCGTGGTGCTCGATTTCGAGGACGGTCGCGTCGTCGACCAGCAGGTCCGAACGATCGACCCCGGCCCGTACCGCTTCGGGCGCCGCGGCAACATGCTCTCGTCCGGCTTCGACCTGCTCGCCAGCCATAACGAGCGGCCGGTCGCCGCCTCCGCGGTGGCTGTTCGCTCCCGTCGCGACCTGCTCTCGGTGCGACTGGGGAGCCGGGGCGCGGTGCGCGGTGCGGCCGTGGTGCGTGAGCGCGACGCCATCCTGCGCGCCCTGGAGGAACGCGGCGCCATCGCCCGCTATCCGGTCGCCGATATCGTGGACGTCGGCGCAGGTGGGATGCGTATTCTCACGGTCGCCGACGGTGCCGTCACCGAGGAGCGGACCGACCGTGCCGTCACCGTCGACGGACCCGAGCTGCACCCGGGTACCGCGGCAGCAGTCGCGGACGGTGTGCGCAGTGCCGTTGCGGGCGCCGACCGAGCCCCCGGGGCGATCGTGCTGATCGGTGCCGGCGCGCAGCACGCCGCCGTCCGGGACGCCGTTGCCGACGTCGCCCGCTCCGCGGGCGCCGAGACCGTCGAGCTCGACATGCCCGAGGCGCTCGCCGCGACCGGCGCTGCGCTGCTCGCCGCGGACCGCAAGGCCAGCGGCGCCGCACCTGCATCGCTGGTCAGTAGCGGTATCGGGGCGCTCGGAGCCGGCGGTGCAAGGTTGACCTCCGCGGTCCTGCCGCTGGTGGTGCTCGCCGTGCTCACCACCGCTGTGCTCGCGGCCAGCTACGCCACCGGGATCATCGGCCCCACCGGTGAGAGCACCGAGCAGGTGCCCGCCTCGTCGACCAGCGAACTGGTCGACGAGAACGTCGTGCCCAGCACCTACTCCCGAGTGCTCACCCTGAGCTCCACGCTCGCACCGCCGCGCACCTCCGTCGAGGCGCCGCCCGTGGCTCCGCCGCGCCACGAGGTCACCCCCACCATGACGACCTTCGCCCCGCCGCCTGCGGATCCGACCGCCGTGCGCACCCCGGCGACCACGACGGCTACCACGCCGACCACGACGCCGGCGCCGTCGACACCGACCTCGCAGCCCACCACGAGCGCCCCGTCGGCGTCGTCGACGCCGCCCTCGGGCGGATCGTCGAGCCCGGGCGGTCCCGGTGGATCAACCGGCCCCGCGAGCGGTTCGCAGTCGCCGTCCGGTGCGTCGCCCTCGGGCGGTGGATTGGTGCCGGGCAGTGGCCCGATCGTCCGAGACCAGTTGGCCCCGGGAGAACCGGCCAGGCCGGCGGCCCCGGTCGCGGGCAGTCCCGCCTCCGGCGCCCAGCAGGGCGTTACGCTGGCACCGCCGGTCGATTCGCCGACGGTGACCGCACCGGCGCGGTAAGGCCGATCAGCGGCGCGCGAGCTCCAGCGTCTGCCGGAGGAGGTCCGCCACCGCATCCATCTCGGTGAGGAATCCGTCGTGGCCGTCGCGTGAGTGCACCACCACCAGATCACCGCTGTTGGGCAACAACTGCGCCAGTTCCTGCTGCAGCCGCAGCGGGTACAACCGGTCCGAATCGATCCCGCCGACCACGGTGGGCACCGGGCAGGATCGCAGTGCCGCTTCGACGCCGCCGCGGCCGCGGCCCACATCGTGGTGGTTGAGCACCTCGGTGAGCACCACGTAGCTGCCGGCGTCGAACCGGCCGACCAATTTGTCGGCCTGGTGCTCGAGGTACGAGGTGACCGCGTACCGTCCACCGGCTCGCGGATTCTCCTCGCCCTGAGGGTGATTGGCGAAACGGCTGTCCATCTCGATCTCAGTGCGATAGGTCAGGTGCGCGATCCGCCGCGCCACGCCCAGCCCGGCCTCGGGTACCGCGGAGGACTCGTAGTAGTCACCGCCCCGCCAGTTCGGGTCCGCCGTGATCGCTGCGATCTGAGTGGTCTGGGTACCGATCTGATCGGCGCTCGCACGCGCGCCGACCGCCAGGACCAGAGCGCTGCGCACCATGTCCGGATGACCGATCGCCCACTCCAGTGCGCGCGCACCGCCCATCGAGCCGCCCAACACCGAGGCGAGGACCTCCACCCCCAGGATCCGCAGCAGCGCGACCTCGGCCTCGACCTGATCGCGCACCGTGATCGTGGGGAACCGGGAGCCGTAGGCGCGGCCGTCCGGGGCGATCGACCCCGGCCCGGTCGAACCCGAGCAGCCACCGAGCACGTTCGCCGAGAGGACGCACCACTGGTCGGTGTCGACCACGGCGCCCGGGCCGATCAATCCGTCCCACCAGCCGGCCTGGCCGTGCTCGGCGTCCGCGGGACCGGTGACGTGCGAGTCACCGGTCAGCGCGTGCAGAGTCAACAGGATGTTGTCGGCAGCGGCGTTGGGAGTGCCCCACCGCTGGAAGGCGATCGTCACATCGTCGAGGACGGCGCCGGATTCGAGGGGGAGTGCACCGATCGACACCGCCTGCATCGCACCATCGGGTACTCGGGTCCAATCACCCGAACGGCTGTGAGCGGATCGACCTGTGGTGATGCTGATGGTCACTGAACCTCTCCGTCGCGTTTGCCGCCCGGCGCTCCGCCGGGAAACCCGGTCATCACCCGGGGCACCCCACCGCGGCGGAGGGTTGCCGGTCAGCAAGCCGGGGCTGCGCGCTGACACTCATGACCTGGACGCATCATAACCGAACCGAATCCGGTGAACGAGGTCACAGGTGTTGCGGGAAGTGGGGAAGTCCCGGCGGTGTTGCATGGTCGTGTGGACTCATCTACCCGCACCGCGCTCGCCGTCGGTGCCATGGCCCTCGGTGGCTTCGGCATCGGCACCACCGAATTCGCGGCCATGGGACTGCTCCCCGACATCGCCTCCGATCTGAACGTCAGTGAGCCCTCAGCCGGACATGTGATCTCGGCGTACGCCCTCGGCGTGGTGGTCGGCGCACCGCTGATCGCCGCGGTCTTCGCCCGCGTCCCACGCCGGGTGCTGCTGATCGCATTGATGATCGCGTTCACCGTGGGTAACGCGCTCTCGGTACTGGCCCCGAGCTACGGCACGCTGGTCGGGGCCCGGTTCCTGGCCGGCCTGCCGCACGGCGCCTTCTTCGGTGTCGCCGCGCTGGTGGCAGCCCACCTGGCCGGACCGGCCGGGCGCGGGCGCGCCGTCGGACAGGTCCTGATGGGACTGTCGGTCGCGAACGTGGTCGGGGTTCCGCTGGTCACCTGGCTCGGCGGCTCGCTGGGCTGGCGGTACGGGATGGGCGTGGTGGTGGTGATCGGAGCGCTCACGGTGGCCGCGCTGCTGGTCTTCCTGCCCGCCGTGGACATCCCGGTGACCAACCCGCTCACCGAACTCGGTGCGCTCGCCCGCCCACAGGTGTGGTTCGCGGTGCTGACCGGCGTGATCGGCTTCGGCGGCATGTTCGCGGTGTACACCTACATCTCCACC
Source organism: Tsukamurella serpentis (assembly GCF_054780975.1). NCBI lineage: Bacteria > Bacillati > Actinomycetota > Actinomycetes > Mycobacteriales > Tsukamurellaceae > Tsukamurella > Tsukamurella serpentis. Next base: position 603,188 of record NZ_BAAGVH010000002.1, on the reverse strand, counting down.
ACCCTCACCTCGGTGACCGGCTTGAGTGCCGCCTCGGTGCCGGTGGTGCTCGCCGTGTACGGCGTGGGCATGGTGGTCGGCAACTTCGTCGGAGGGCGTGCCGCCGATCGCTCGGTGGCCCGCTCGATCGCCGGCACGCTGGCGGTCCTGGTGGCGCTGCAGGCCCTGTTCTCGCTGTTCGCGCCGCAGCCGGTCGCCGCGGTGACCCTGTTCTTCCTCATCGGACTCACCGCCTCCGCACTGGTCCCCGCGCTGCAGACCCGGCTGATGGACGTCGCCGGCCAGGCGCAGACCCTGGCCGCAACGCTGAACCACTCGGCGCTCAACATCGCCAATGCGCTCGGCGCCTACCTCGGCGGTGTGGTGATCGCCGCCGGTGCCGGCTACACCGCGCCCGCACTGATGGGCAGCGCGCTCGCCGCAGCCGGCCTGGCGGTATTCCTGTTCGGGATGGCCGCGGCCAAACGCGCCGGAGAACCTGTCGGTGCATCTCGGTAGGGTGCGGGACATGCGAAGGATCCTGGCGCTGTGCGCGATCGCGCTGATCACCGTTCTCGGCCTGGTGGCGTGCGGGAAGTCCGAGACCCCGGCGAACCCGGCCGAGAACGCGGCGAAGAACACTGCCACCTCGGCGGGGGCGAAGCCCTCACCCCGCGGCGGCCCGTCCGCGGCGCCGCCGTCGACCCGGGCGGAGGTACCGCAGCGGGTCGCGGCGACGCTGGCGCGGATCGATGCCGGCACCTGGCCGCCGAAGGACGGATCCGGCACTCAGGGCGGCCGGAACTTCGGCAACTTCGAGGGACGCCTGCCCGAACAGGACTCGAAGGGCAAGCCCGCGAAGTACACCGAGTGGGATGTCAACGTCAAGAAGCCCGGTCGCGGGCGGGACGCCGAACGCATCATCACCGGCGCCGACGGTGGCGCCTGGTTCACCCTCGACCACTACGAGACCTTCACGAGGATCCGATGACAGCACTGAAGCAGTTCCTCTCCGGTGGCGCCGGCGCCGCGCTGACCGGCGCCGATCTCGACGCCCTCAAGACCGGCTCAGCACCCCGGGTGTTCGTGGTCCGGGGCAGTCGCATGCGCAGCAAAGCCGCGCTGCTCGACGAGATCTCCGCCGCGTTGCAGTTCCCCCTGGACTTCGGTGACAACTGGGACGCCCTCGCGGACAGTCTCGGTGACCTCCAGTGGCTCGGCGGTCCCGCACACGTGGTGCTCGCGGTCGCCCAGGCCGAACAGGTGCTCACCGACGAACCGGCCGCTCTGGCGACCTTCGCCGCGGTCCTCGCCGATCGGCAGGTGCACCTGCTGCTCGGCGCCGGCGCCGCAGACGCCGCGGTGGTGCGTGAGCGCTGGTCGAAGGCCGGGCTGACGGTGACGGTGCTCGCGTGATCGTCACCTCGATCAACGTCAACGGCGTCCGCGCCGCGGTCAAGCAGCGCTCGGAGGAGAATCTCGGGATGCTGCCCTGGCTCGAGCGCACCGATGCCGATGTGGTGGCACTGCAGGAGGTGCGCGCCACTCACGCGCAGACCCTCAAAGCGCTGGCCCCGGCGCTGGAACAGGGCTGGCACCTGGCCGCCGCGGAGTCCGCGACCGCCGGGCGCAACGGTGTCGCCGTGCTCTCACGCGTCGAGCCCGATGCAGTGCGGATCGGTTTCGGCAGCGACGAATTCGACGCCTCCGGCCGGTACCTCGAAGCCGATTTCGGCACCCTCACCGTGGCCTCGCTGTACCTGCCCTCGGGAGACGTGGGCACCGAGCGGCAGGACGAGAAGGACCGATTCCGCGCGCAGTTCGGTGAGTACCTCACCGCGCTCGGGCGGCGTCGCCGCGAGGTCGTGGTGTGCGGCGACTGGAACATAGGGCACACCGAACTGGACATAAAGAACTGGAAGGGCAACGTCAAGAACTCGGGGTTCCTGCCCGAGGAACGCGCGTGGATGAGCAGCCTGATCGGCGACGGACGTGCGTTCAAGGACGTCGTCCGGGAACTGCATCCGGGCGTGCCCGGTCCGTACGCCTGGTGGTCCTGGCGGGGTAAGGCGTTCGATAACGACGCCGGCTGGCGCATCGACCTGCAGATCGCCAACAACGCGCTGGCCCGGCGTGCGGTTCGCGCCCACGTCGAGCGGGCGCAGGCCTACAACCTCCGCTGGTCCGATCACGCGCCGGTCACCGTCGAGTACTCCTGACCGCACGCCCGAACGGACTCCGGGGGAGAACCGGTTGCGAGGGTCGATAAACTCGTCAGCCGTGACCGGAACCGCGAGTACCCCCGTTCAGCGGCAGCGCGTGCTGTCGGGCATTCAGCCGACGTCGGACTCGTTCCACCTCGGCAACTACCTGGGTGCGGTCCGGCAGTGGGTGGCGTTGCAGGACGAGTTCGACGCCTTCTACTTCATTCCGAACATGCACGGCATCACCACCCAGCACGACCCGAAGGCTCTGCGTGAGCGCACCGTCTTCGCGGTCGCGCAGTTGCTGGCCCTCGGGGTGGACCCGCAGCGGTCGACCATCTTCGTGCAGTCTCAGGTGCCCGAGCACGCCGAGTTGACCTGGGTGCTCAGCTGCCTCACCGGATTCGGTGAGGCGAGCCGGATGACCCAGTTCAAGGACAAGTCCGCCAAGAACGGCACCGACAGCTCCTCGGTGGGCCTGTTCACCTACCCCATCCTGATGGCCGCCGACATCCTGCTCTACCGCCCGCAACTGGTGCCGGTCGGTGAGGACCAGCGTCAGCACCTGGAACTCACCCGGACCCTCGCGCAGCGGTTCAACACCCGCTTCAAGAAGACCTTCGTGGTCCCCGAGGCGCACATCGTCTCCGACACCGCGAAGATCTACGACCTGCAGAATCCGACCGCGAAGATGAGCAAGTCGGCCGAGTCGGAAGCCGGGTTGATCAGCATCCTCGACGATCCCAAGGTGATCGCCAAGCGGGTGCGCTCGGCCGTCACCGACACCGAACGCGAGATCCGCTTCGATCGCGCCGCCAAGCCGGGGGTCTCGAACCTGCTCACCATCGAATCCGCGCTCACCGGCACTGCGATCGCCGACCTCGAGACCAAGTACCAGGGCAAGGGGTACGGAGACCTCAAGGGTGAGGTCGCCGACGTACTCGTGGAGTTCGCGACGCCGCTGCGGGAGAAGGTCAACGGCTACCTCGACGACCGGGCTGAACTGGACAGGATCCTCGCCGCCGGCCGCGACCGCGCCCGCGAGATCGCCTCTCGGACGCTCGCCGACGTCTATGACAGGGTAGGGTTCCTGGCGCCCTAGCGCACCGCTCAGCAGGAGGACGATCCCCAGTGCTCGACAAGTACCGCGAGAAGTGGCCCTGGTTCGACCACGTGATGGAAGCGGCCGACCGCTACCAGAGCAAGAAGGGCGACTACTACGGCGCCGGGATCACCTACTTCAGTGTGTTCGCACTGTTCCCACTGGCCATGCTGGCCTTCTCCATCGGCGGCTACATCCTGGTCAACAACCAGGACCTGCTGGACAAGGTCAAGCAGCAGATCGCCGATGCGATGTCGAACCCGGAGATGGCCACCACGATCAACCAGCTGCTCGACCAGGCGATCGCGTCCCGCGGCACCGTCGGCCTGATCGGCCTGCTCGGCGGCCTGTGGGCCGGCCTCGGCTGGATCGGCAACGTGCGGGTGGCGCTGACCGAGATGTGGGACAGCGAGCCGCCCGAGCAGAACTTCGTCAAGACCAAGCTCGGTGACCTCGCCGCCCTGATCGGCCTGTTCGCGGCGATCGTGGTGTGCTCGGTGCTGCTCGCCGTCGGGAGCAGTCCGCTGACCAAGACCCTGCTCGAGAAGGTGGGGCTCGAGCACGTTCCCGGGCTGCACCTGCTGATCGCCGCCGTGACGATGCTGGTCACCGTGTTCGCCACTTGGGTGCTGTGGACCTTCGTGATCGCCCGGCTGCCCCGAGTGAGCTTCCCCTGGCGGAACGCCCTGCGCGCCGGCCTGCTGATGGCCGTGGTGTTCACCGCGTTCACACAGGTCGCCACCCTCGTGATCGGCGCGACGCTGCGCAGCCCCGCCGGTGCCACGTTCGGTCCGGTCCTGGGCATCATGCTGTTCATCTTCTTCACCGCCCGGATGCTGCTGTTCGCCACGGCCTGGGCGGCGACGGACCCGCGCAACCAGCGCTACGTGGTTCCGGCGGCACCGGACCCGGTGGTCATCTCCCCGGTGATCCGGCCCGAAGCCGATCCGGGTCGCGCCGCCGTCGCCGGTGCAGCCGGCCTGGTCGCCGGTATCGGCCTGGGCGCGCTCATCCGCCGTCGCCGCTGATCGCTCAGGCGTCCTCGCCGGCAACGCTGCGCGGTAGCGACTCACCGCGGAAGAACGCCGGCCGGGTCGCCGCGCAGGCGATCATCAGTGGAACACCGAGCAGCAGCATCCCCACGCCGATCACGAAGACGCCCCCGATGCCGCCGATCACCGTCTCGCCGTAGTCCGGTGAGACCATGTCGACCGCGCTCTGCCCCAGCGCCCACAGCATCGAGACCCCGCCGAGCACCGGGAAGATCAGGCGCAGGAACAGATTGCGCAGCGACGCTGTCACGGTGCGCCGGAAGTACCATGCGCACGCGAACGCGGTGATCGCGTAGTAGAAGGCCACCGCCAGCCCCAGTGAACTGATCGAATCGGCCAGCGTGTTCCGGCTCAGCAGGGCCAGCGTCAGGTAGAACACCAACGCCGAGACCCCCATCATCACCGTGCCGAAAGACGGTGTCAGATACCGCGGCTGCACCCGCGCGAAGCGCTCCGGCACTGCCCGGTACACCGCCATCGCGAGTGTCCCCCGGGCCGTCGGAAGCACCGTCGACTGGGTGGACGACAGCGCGGACAGCGCCACCGTCAGCACCAGTAGGCCGGACAGCACCGCGCCGCCGACCGGCTCGCCGAGCACCGTCAGCACGTCGTCGTGGTTGGCCGTGTTCCCCAGACCCAGGCCGGTCTCCCCGAAACCGGAGTACGCCTGCACCGCGATCGCCACCAGCACGTAGGTGCTCATCAACACCACGGTGGCCAGTACCGCCGCCCGGCCCGGAGTGCTCGACGAGTCCCGGGTCTCCTCGCCGACGGCCAGGCAGGCGTCCCAGCCCCAGTACAGGAAGATGCACAGGATCACCGCCCCGGCCAATTGCGAGGCGGTGAGTCCGGTGGGGTCGAGCCAGTCCCAGCTCGGCCGGATGGCCTGCGGCCCAGCCGCTCCGGTGTACACCGCCCACAGCGCTGCGGCAGCAGCGACCGCCAGCACCGTGAACTGCACGCCCATCAGTACCGTCTGCATCCGCTCGGAGACCACGATCCCGCGATAGGAGACCCAGGTCATCGCCACGATCAGCAGGCAGCCGAAACCCACCACCACCGCCCGGTCGTCGGCGAGGTCGTGCAGGCCGGCGAACCGCAACAGGTACGTCGCCGAGATCTCCGCGACGTTGGCCAGGCAGATGATCGCCGAGACGGCCAGTCCCCAGCCGCCCATCCACCCGATCCACGGGCCGAAGGCCTTCGCGCCCCAGGTGAACGTGGTCCCGGCGTCGGGGGTATCGGCCGCCAGTTCCCGATAGGCCAAGGCCACCAGCAGCATCGGGACGAAGGCGATCACGAACATCGCCGGTGCCTTGCCCTCCACGTGCCCGACCACGCCGCCGAGGGTGGCGGCGAGACTGTACGCAGGGGCGGTCGACGACAGGCCGATCACCATGTTGCCGGCCAGGCCGAGGCTGCCGCGCCGCAATCCCTTGTCGGGCACCGCCGCGATGGGAGAGGCGACCACGTCAGCGCCCCCGGTTCGCGCGCATCGCCGCGCCCACCAGGGTGGCGATCAGGCCCAGGCCACCGAGGCCGATCAGCAGCCGGGTGCCGTCGCCCAGGGACGACGATTCGCCGCTGCTCGCCGCCGACTGTTCGCCGCCCGACGGTTTTCCGCCCGACTGCGCACCGTCGGGCCGGGGTCCGGCCTCGCCGTCGGCGGCCGCCACACCCGTCCCGTTCGTTCCGTTCGCACCGACCAGGGTGCCGACCGACCTTCCGCGCAGGGCGATGCCGTAGTCGAGCAGCCGGCGGTACTGGTCCCAGTAGGTGTTCCCGGTGTGTGAGAGCCCGAACATCTGCACGATCAGGTAGCGGTGGCCGTCGCGGTCCACGGCGCCGGCGAAGGTCTTCTTCGCGTCGTCTGTGTAACCGTTCTTGCCCGCCACGGCACCGGGGAACTCGGTCATCAGGCGGTTCTCGTTGTGAATCGGGTAGGGCGCCACCGAGGTCGGTGCGGGCGGGGGGCTCTGACCCAGGGGCAGGGGACCGGCAGGCGGTATCGAAGGCGGTGTGGTCGGAACCGGTGGGTGGCCGGGGAAGATGATCTGCTTCTTCGCGGCGATGTCGACGAAACGCTTGTCCTGCAGGGCCGCCCGTAGGATCAATGCCAGATCGTAAGGGCTGGAGCTCATCCCGGGGCCGTCCAGGCCGGACGGCGTCACTGCTCGAGTGTCGCGGGCGCCGAGGGAGACCGCCAACCGGTTCATCTTCTTCAACGTGCTCTCGGTGCCGCCGAGTTGCCGGGACAGGGCATGGGCGGCGTCGTTGCCCGAGATCAGCAGGAGACCTTCGAGCAATTGCTCGACGGTGTACCGGCCGCCCGGAGCGACTCCCGCCGCGTCACCCTCCTGGGCGGCGTCCTCCGCTGTGCCCTCGACCACCGTGTCCAGCTTCAATTCCCGCAGCGCCACCTGCGCCAGGAGCATTTTGATGGTGCTCGCCGGACGGTACCGGCCGTGCGGGTCCTTGGCGGCGATCACCACGCCGTCGGTGATGTCTGCGATCAGCCACCCGGAGGAGTCGATGCCGGGCGGGGCCGGAGGGGCACCGTCGGGAAGAACCAGGCCGCAGCCGCCGAGCCTCTCGCCACCGATCGGCGGGCTCGGCACCGGCAGCGGGGCCGGTGCGCTCTGCCCCGGACGTGGCACCTCGGACTCGTCCACCGGCGGCGGGGTGTTCCGCTTGTGCGGACAGGCATCGGTCACCAGGGTCTGCACGGCCGGGATCGGACCGGGCGAAGGCGACGGTGGCGGCGGGGTCGCTGCGGCAGGTGCGGCGAGCATGCCGAGGAGGCCCGCGGCCATGGCCGTCCGGGCTGCAGTGACGAGGGTGCGCGCGATCATCGCGGCTCATGCTAGTCGGATACGGTGGGACGATGACGGAGCGCTGTTCGAGTTTCCTGGACGAGCCGCTCCCGGGAACCGCGACCACCGAGAACCGGTGGCTGTGCATCGAGCACGACGGCGGATGGGGTCGTGATCCGTTCAGCGGTGAGGCCTTCTCCGCACAGGTCGGCGCGGCCATCGAGCGGTTCGCCGCGCAGCGTGCGATGCGGGTGCTGTTGATCCGACGTCCCGGCCGGGCGGGCGGCTTCCGGGGGCGGATGCGGGTCTTCGTGGCCGATTCGGTGCCCGGGCGCACCGGGCTGCGGATGTTCACCGTGGACGACTACGCGCAGGTCCCGGACCTCCCGATCGACGATCCTGCGGCGGGCGATCCGGTCGCCCCGATCGCGCTGGTGTGCACCAACGGTAAGCGTGACGTGTGCTGCGCGGTGCTGGGCCGGCCGATCGCCGCGTCGCTGGCCGGGTGCTACGCCGACCCGGTGGTGTGGGAGTGCTCGCACACCGGCGGGCACCGGTTCGCGCCCGTCCTGATCGTGCTGCCCGCCGGGTACACCTACGGCCGGGTCACCGGGGAACAGGCGAAAGCGGCACTGGATGCCGCCCGGGACGGACTGGTCTCCACCGCCGGTCTGCGCGGCAGGTCCTCGATCCCGCCCGCTGAGCAGGCCGCCGAGGTCGCGGTCCGGGAGCAGATCCCGCCCGCGGCGCCGGACGCCCTGAGCACCCGTTCCGACGGTGCCGCGGTGACCGTCACGCATCGGGACGGGCGATCGTGGTCGATGACGGTGACCGCCGAGGAACTGCCGGCACGGATCATGTCGTGTGGGAAGAAGCCGTCACCCGGTCAGGCGTGGCGGGTGCACCTGCGCCGACCGCACCCGGATCGTCAGTCGTCGGTGCCAGACTGAGCGCATGGCCCAGAACACCCCGCAGCGGCGGCCCGTCGTAGCAGGCGAGTCCGCCACCACTGACTCCTCGAGCACGGCCCGTTTCGATCCGGGCACGCTGCCGGGGTTGCCGTCCGGCTACCGCCCGTGGCCTGCGCTGTGGGCACTGGTCGTGGGCTTCTTCATGATCCTGGTCGATTCGACGATCGTCTCGGTCGCCACCGATGCGATCTGGATCGAGCTCACCCAGGGGCAGGATCTCGGCGGCGTCATCTGGGTCACCAGCGCCTACTTGCTGGCCTACGTGGTGCCACTGCTGCTCGCCGGGCGGCTGGGCGACATGTTCGGCCCGAAGCGCCTGTACCTGGTGGGCCTGACGATCTTCACCGTGTCGTCGGCCTGGTGCGGGTTGTCCGGGTCGATCGGCATGCTGATCGCCGCACGGGTGGTGCAAGGGCTGGGTGCGGCGCTGATGACACCGCAGACGATGGCCGTGATCACGCGCACCTTCCCGCAGAACAAGCGGGGAACCGCGATGGCGCTGTGGGGTTCGGTGGCAGGTGTGGCGATCCTGGTCGGACCGCTGGCCGGCGGAGTGCTCGTGGACCGGCTCGGCTGGGAATGGGTGTTCTTCGTCAACGTGCCGGTGGGGATCGTGGCGTTCATCGCAGCGGTGATCCTGGTGCCGAACCTGCCCACCCACAAGCACAAGCTGGACCTGCCCGGTATCGCGTTCAGTGCGGTGGGCCTGTTCCTGATCACCTTCGGGCTGCAGGAGGGGCAGCAGCAGGACTGGTCCGGTGAGATCTGGGCGATGATCGGCGGCGGGCTGGTGCTGCTGGCGATCTTCGTGTGGTGGCAGTCGAAGGCCGCTGAACCGCTGATGTCGTTGACACTGTTCCGGGATCGCAATTTCTCCATCGCGAACGCGGCGATCGCCTGCATGGGATTCTCGGTGACCGGAATGTCGATCCCGCTGATGCTGTTCGCACAGAAGTCGATGGGCCTGACGCCCACCAGGTCGGCGCTGCTGTTGATCCCGCTGGCTGTGCTCTCCGGCGCACTCGCCGCACCGGCCGGCAAGCTGGCCGACAGAACGCACCCGCGGTACCTCACCGGATTCGGATTCGCCGCCAATGCGGCGGCTCTGTTCTGGTTGGCCTCGGTCGCGCACAACACCACCCCGGTGATCGGGATCCTCGCCCCGATCGCGTTGATGGGCGTGGCGAACGCGTTCATCTGGGGTCCGCTCGCGGCCTCCGCGAACCGGAACCTGCCGATGCGGCTCGCGGGTGCGGGCTCGGGGGTTTACAACATGACCCGCCAGGTGGGTGCGGTCCTGGGCAGCGCCTCGATCGGTGTCTTCATGCAGCACCAGATCGCGGAGAAGGTGGGTGCAGCGACGGAGCACCAGCAGGGCGGTGGCTCCGCGATGGCCACTGGTGGGCTGCCGGACTTCCTGCGTGGCCCGTTCGCCGATGCCATGGGGACATCGATCCTGCTACCCGCTGCGGCGCTCGTCATCGCCTTCGTGCTGGTGCAGTTCTTCGTGGCGCCCACGCATCAGCGGTAGTCACCGGCGGGGCGCTAGGAGCGCGGCGATGAATGCGATGTGGGACGGCCATTCGCTACGCGAGGGCAGGGTGGCTGGGGCTGCCGCGGAGAGCTGGGCGTAGCCCAGGTACAACGCGACGGCGGCGACGGCGGAGCTCCGGGCCGCAGCGGCGTCCAGGCCGGCGGCGCCGTACAGCCCCGCGACGTGGTCGACCCGGCGCTCGGTGACTCGGGCAACCGCAGCGCCGACGCTCGGATCGTCGACGGCGGCCAGTAGCGCCGACTCCAATGGGTCGCCGACGCTGCTGAAGACCACCTGCAACAGGTCTGCGATCTGTTCGGGCGCGTCGGGTGCGGTGCTGGTGGCCGCGATGACCGCGTCGGTGTGGACAGTCTCCCACGCCTGCATCGTGCGATCCAGCAGGTCCCGGCGGTCGGTGAAGTGCCAGTAGAAGCTGCCCTTGGTCGCGCCGAGTCGCTTCGCGAGCGGTTCTACCGCTGCGGCTGCGAGACCGCCCTCCGCGATCGCAGCGAGAGCGGCGTCGGTCCAATCGTCCGCTGTGAGTCGCCGTCGAGGTCTGGATCCATCCACTTCTGTACGGTACCGTATGGAATACCATACGGTACCGTACGGAGGGTTTCTGGTGATTGTTCGAGTCCACAACATCCACGAGCGGGTGATCGATGCACCTGTGGGAACGGTCGCGCCACTCCTGAGGCGGCTGGGCGGTCCCGATGATCTCCTGTGGCCTTCGCCCTCCTGGGAGCCGATGCTGCTGGACGGTCCCGCTGTCGAGGGAGCTGACGGGGGTCACGGCTCGATCCGGTATCGAGTCGACCGGGCACGACCCGACCGCATCCGCTTCCGGTTCCACTCGATGCCGGGAGTCGACGGTTTCCACGAGATCAGCGTCGTACCGAAGGGCAGTGAGGGGACGCTGATCCGTCACGTGCTCGAGATCCGCGCCTCCAGCTGGATGTGGTTCGTGTGGCGCGTGTACATCGAGCCCTTGCACGACGCGGTGCTCGAAGACCTGCTCGACAACGCTGAACGGGTCGCGACGCGAGTGGTGGCACGCCCGGCGCGCTGGACGCTCCGGGTACGTGTACTCCGCACGGTGGAACGGGTGCGGGTGCGTGCGGTGCCGATCCCGGTCGATGCCGAACTCGCGCACCGCGAGCGTGATGACTGGGCGCGGGTACCGGGGGCGCTGGTGGACGCCTTCCAGGTGCCGCTGTGGCGAGGTCATTCCCGCGATCCGCAGCACTGGGCGGACTCCGTCTTCCGTGATCCGCCTGCATGGGTTCGGGTCGCGTTATCGGTGCGGCAGGCGGTGGCTGAAATGCTCGGGATCGACAAGGGCACTGCGGAATCGTTCGCGACCCTCGACCGCACGGAGTCCGAGGTGCTACTCGGAGAGGACGCGGCGCATCTGCGCTTTCGTGCCTCCGTCCTGGTGTCCGGCGGCTCCGTGACCGTCTCGACGGTCGCGGCGCCTTCGAACGCCAAGGGCAGCGCCTATCTGGCGGTGGTTCGGAGGGTGCATCCGTCGGTGATCCGGGCGATGCTGCGCCGCGCGCACAGCAGTCATCGCCGAAGTGCGGTCATCGGTACCAACGATCGTCGGGACCGATGACCGCACTTGTCGAGGAAGTCCCCGAACGAGTCGAACGCCCCGGACCTCGAGTGAGGTCCGGGGCGTTCTCGGCTGCAGTGCGGGACTAGCGGCTGAACAGGAGGGCGCGCTTGACCTCCTGGATGGCCTTGGTCACCTGGATGCCGCGGGGGCACGCGTCGGTGCAGTTGAATGTGGTGCGGCAGCGCCAGACACCGTCGACTCCGTTGAGGATCTCCAGGCGCTCGGCGGCGCCCTCATCACGGCTGTCGAAGATGAAGCGGTGCGCGTTCACGATCGCGGCCGGCCCGAAGTACGAGCCGTCCATCCAGTACACCGGGCAGCTGGTGGTGCAGCAGGCGCACAGGATGCACTTGGTGGTGTCGTCGAAGCGCTCGCGATCGGTGGCGGATTGGATGCGCTCACGGGTCGGCTCGTTACCCGAGGTGATCAGGTACGGCTTCACCGCGCGGAAGGCGTCGAAGAAGGGTTCCATATCGACGACGAGGTCCTTCTCCACGGGCAACCCGCGGATCGGCTCGACCGTGATGGTGATGTCCTTGTCGCCGTGCAGGAAGTCCTTCATCAGCATCTTGCAGGCGAGGCGGTTGACGCCGTTGATCCGCATGGCGTCCGAGCCGCACACGCCGTGGGCGCACGAGCGGCGGAAGGTGAGGGTGCCGTCCAGGTAGCCCTTGATGTACAGCAGCAGGTTCAGGAACCGGTCCGAGGGGAGCGCGGGCACCTTGTAGCTCTGCCAGCCGGCCGCGTCCGGGTTCTCCGGATCGAACCGGTAGACCTTGATCGTGACCATGGTCGAGCCGGGCGGCACCGGGGGCTGCACGGACGACGACGTGTGTTCAGCGGTGGCGGTCATCAGTACTTACGCTCCATCGGCTCGTAGCGGGTCTGCACGACGGGCTTGGTGTCCAGACGGATCTCGGCAGCCAGGCCCTCGCCCTCCTTGTACGCCATGGTGTGCACCATGAAGTTCTCGTCGTCACGGTCCGGGTAGTCCTCGCGGGCGTGGCCGCCGCGGGTCTCCGTGCGGTTGAGTGCACCGACGACGGTGACCTCGGCCAGCTCCAGCAGGAAGCCCAGCTCGATGGCCTCGAGCAGGTCGCTGTTGAAGCGCTTGCCCTTGTCGGTCACGGTGACGTGCTCGTACCGCTTCTTGAGCGCTCGCACGTCCTGCAATGCCCGGGTCAGAGTCTCCTCGGTCCGGAACACCGCGGCGTTGTCGTTCATGGTCTGCTGCAGCTCGGTGCGGATCGTCATGACGTTCTCGTTGCCGTGATCGCTGAGCATCGCCGCGACCCAGTTCTCGACCAGCTCGGCCGGGTTCTCGGGGAGCGGCACGAAATCGTGCTTCTGTGCGTACTCGGCGGCGGCGATACCGGCGCGGCGTCCGAAGACGTTGATGTCCAGCAGCGAGTTGGTGCCCAGGCGGTTGGCGCCGTGCACCGACACGCACGCGCACTCCCCGGCGGCGTACAGGCCGGGAACCACGTTGTCGTTGTCGCGCAGCACCTCACCGTGGATGTTGGTGGGGATGCCGCCCATCACGTAGTGGCAGGTGGGGTACACCGGCACCAGCTCGGTCACCGGGTCCACACCCAGGTAGGTGCGGGAGAACTCCATGATGTCCGGCAGCTTCGCCATCAGTGTCTCCTCCGGGATGTGCGTGACATCGAGGAGGACGTAATCCTTGTTCGGGCCGGCGCCGCGACCCTCGAGCACCTCGAGCACCATCGACCGCGCGACGATGTCGCGCGGAGCGAGGTCCTTGATGGTGGGGGCGTAGCGCTCCATGAATCGCTCGCCGTCGACGTTGCGGAGGATGCCACCCTCACCGCGCACGCCCTCGGTGATCAGGATGCCCAGACCCGCGAGGCCCGTCGGATGGAACTGGTGGAACTCCATGTCCTCGAGCGGCAGGCCCTTGCGGAAGATGATGCCCATGCCGTCACCGGTGAGGGTGTGGGCATTGGAGGTCACCTTGTACATCCGCCCGGAGCCGCCGGTGGCGAAGACGATCGCCTTGGCGTGGAAGACGTGGATCTCACCGGTCGCGAGCTCATAGGCGACCGCTCCGGTGGCGACCGGGCCGTTCTCGGTCTCGGTCAGTGAGATGTCCAGGACGTAGAACTCGTTGAAGAACTCCACATCGTGCTTGACGCAGTTCTGGTACAGCGTCTGCAGGATCATGTGGCCGGTGCGATCGGCGGCGTAGCACGCCCGGCGGACCGGGGCCTTGCCGTGATCGCGGGTGTGACCGCCGAAGCGGCGCTGATCGATCTTGCCCTCCGGGGTGCGGTTGAAGGGCAGGCCCATCTTCTCCAGGTCGAGGACGGCGTCGATGGCCTCCTTGGCCATGATCTCCGCGGCGTCCTGGTCGACGATGTAGTCGCCGCCCTTGACCGTGTCGAACGTGTGCCACTCCCAGTTGTCCTCCTCGACATTGGCCAGGGAGGCGCACATGCCGCCCTGCGCCGCGCCGGTGTGGGAGCGAGTGGGGTACAGCTTCGTGAGCACCGCGGTGCGGGCCCGGGGGCCGGCCTCGATGGCCGCGCGCATACCGGCGCCACCGGCGCCGATGATCACCACGTCGTAACGATGTTCCTGCATGATGCGGGTGAGTCCTTCCTGGCCGCTACTGGGCGGTGGGCACGGAGGCCGGTTCGAACGTGAGCAGCGCGTACGAGCCGAGGCCGATCACGAGGATCATCGACAGCACGAGCAGGGTCTTGAGCCAGAACCGCGTGCGGTCCTTGCGGGCGTAGTCGTCGATGATCACGCGCATCCCGTTGCCGCCGTGGAGCTGGGCGAGCCAGAGCATCGTGATGTCCCAGACCTGCCAGAACGGGCTGGCCCAGCGCTGCGCGACGAAGGCGGCGCTGATCCGGTGCACGCCCTGACTGTCGAGCGCGAGCATGATGAACACGTGGCCGAACACCAGCACCAGGAGCGCCACCCCGGAGAAGCGCATGAACAGCCAGGCGTACTTCTCGAAGTTGCCGGAGGCCGGACGGTGCGGGGAGCGCGGGTTGTCGAGCGAGGCCGGGCGGTCGTACTGCTTGAGCAGCGTCCGGGCGAGCTTGGGTTCGTTCGCGGTAGTCATGTCCTTCGTCCCCCTAGCCTGCGTGCGAGATCATGATGTAGAGCAGACGCGCGGCCATCGCGGCGCCGGTGACGAGGAACACCGACCACACCACGATCGACATCGCCTTCTGGTACTGGACGCCCTTGCTCCAGAAGTCGACGAGGATCACTCGGACGCCGTTGAGTCCGTGGAACAGAATGGCCATGACCAGGCCGATCTCGAGCAGGCCGATCAATGGCGTCTTGTACGTCTTGATGATCGCGTCGTAGGCCTCGGGATCGATGCGGATCACCGCGGTGTCGAGCACGTGGACGAACAGGAAGAAGAAGATGGTGACGCCGCTGATGCGGTGCAGCACCCAGTTCAACATTCCCGGGTCACCCTTGTAGAGGGAGACGCGGCGCGGCTCCTCGGCGGCCGCCACCTCGGTCGTACTGCTCATCGAGCCCTGCCTTCGACATCGTTGATGGACGCGGCGGGACACGGGAGACCGAGACGGGACATTGAGCCCGCTCGACGACGCCTGTCCCGACGAGTACCTGAACCCACGCCTTGACCTTAAACCCAGGGGAATGTGGAATCGAAACCACGGTCCCGATCCCTTGCGGCCGTAGCGAATTAGTTAGGTTTGCCTCGCCGAAATTGACCTGGAATCAGCAGTGACGCTGGAGGGAGTGATCGACCTTGCCCGAGATCGACTGGGAGGCGTTGCGGCGCACCGCCGTCGAGGCCATGAACCGGGCCTACGCGCCGTATTCGAAGTACCCGGTGGGAGCCGCGGCGCTCGTGGACGTCGGACGAATAGTGTCCGGATGCAATGTGGAGAATGTCTCATATGGGCTGACCCTCTGCGCCGAATGCGGACTCGTCTCAGCGCTGCATTCCACCGGCGGTGGCCGGCTGCTCGCATTCACGTGCACCAATGCCAACGGTGACATCCTGATGCCCTGCGGACGATGCCGCCAGCTGCTCTACGAACACGGCGGCGGCGAATTGCTGATCGACCACCGGGACGGCCCCGTCCCGCTGTCCCGGTTGCTGCCCGATGCCTTCGGTCCGGCAGACCTCGACGAGGTCGCGCAGACCGCCCCGCAGGCCACCCCCGAAGACCACCCCGCACACCACAGCTGATGACTGATTGGATGTAGTCATGACTGCACAGACCGAAGTGTTCGATGCGGTGTCCGTGATCGCCGCCAAGCGCGACGGCAAGGCCCTCACCGACGGCCAGATCGACTGGATGATCGACAACTTCACCACCGGTGCAGTGGCCGACTACCAGATGGCCGCGCTGGCCATGGCCATCTACCTCAACGGCATGGACCGCCGCGAGATCGCCCGCTGGACCGCCGCGATGATCGGGACCGGTGAGCGGATGGACTTCTCGGGCCTGCGCCGTGACGGCCGATCCCTGGCCACCACCGACAAGCACTCCACCGGCGGTGTCGGCGACAAGATCACCCTGCCGCTCACCCCACTGGTCGCCTCCTACGGCGTGGCCGTCCCGCAGCTCTCCGGACGCGGCCTCGGCCACACCGGCGGCACCCTGGACAAGCTGGAGGCGATCCGCGGCTGGCGTGCGGACCTCACCAACGCCGAGATGTTCGACCAGCTGGAACGGGTGGGCGGGGTGATCTGCGCCGCCGGATCGGGCCTGGCGCCGGCGGACAAGAAGCTCTACGCGCTGCGCGATGTGACCAGCACCGTCGAATCCATCCCGCTGATCGCCAGCTCCATCATGAGTAAGAAGATCGCCGAGGGCACCGCGTCCCTGGTGCTCGATGTCAAGGTCGGCAAGGGCGCCTTCATGAAGACCGAGCAGCAGGCCCGCGAGCTCGCCGAGACGATGGTCGCGCTCGGTCACGATTCCGGCGTGAACACCGTCGCCCTGCTCACCGACATGTCCACCCCGCTCGGACGCAGCGCCGGCAACGCCCTCGAGGTCGCCGAATCGCTCGAGGTCTTGTCCGGCGGCGGACCGTCCGACGTGGTGGAGCTGA
Source organism: Tsukamurella serpentis (assembly GCF_054780975.1). Lineage (NCBI taxonomy): Bacteria > Bacillati > Actinomycetota > Actinomycetes > Mycobacteriales > Tsukamurellaceae > Tsukamurella > Tsukamurella serpentis. The sequence continues at coordinate 586,836 of NZ_BAAGVH010000002.1, read as the reverse complement.
CCCTGGCGCTGGCCCGCGAGATGCTCACCCTGGCCGGGGTGGACGCCGACCCCGCAGAGCACCTCGCCGACGGCAGCGCCATGGACAGCTGGAACGCGATGATCGCCGCCCAGGGCGGTGACCCGGCCGCTCCGCTGCCGGTCGCGCAGCACACCCTGGATGTGCCCGCCGCCGCTTCCGGGGTGTTGACCGGACTCGACGCCATGGGCGTCGGCATCGCCGCCTGGCGCCTGGGCGCCGGCCGGGAACGGCAGGGCGAGCCGGTGCAGGCCGGAGCGGGTGTCACCTGGCACGCCGGACTCGGCGACAGCGTCACCGCGGGGGAGCCGTTGTTCACCCTGCACACCGACACCCCGGAGAAGTTCGACGCCGCGCTCGCCGCCCTCGACGGTGCCGCCACCATCGGGGAGAACCCGCAGCCGCGCGACTCGTTGATCCTCGGCCGGGTGAGTGCCTGATCCGAGCCCCGGCGGGCGGTAGCGTTTGGACCATGGCGAATCCCATTGGTCCGACCCCCATCGATCTCGCGTCGCTCAAGCGCGCCCCCAAGGTGCTGCTGCACGACCATCTCGACGGCGGCCTGCGCCCGCGCACCGTCCTCGAGCTGGCCGAGCAGACCGGGTACCAGAACCTGCCCGCCACCACCGAACCGGAACTGGCTCAGTGGTTCCGTGAGGCCGCCGACTCGGGCTCGTTGGTGACCTACCTGGAGACCTTCGAGCACACCGTCGGTGTGATGCAGACGTCCGAGGCGCTGGCCCGCGTGGCCCGCGAGTGCGCCGAGGATCTGGCCGCTGACGGCGTGGTCTACGCGGAGGTGCGCTTCGCACCCGAACAGCACACCGAGCGGGGCCTGACCCTCGACGAGGTGATGGAGGCGGTGCTCGCCGGTTTCGCCGCGGGGGAGACCGCGGCGCGGGAGGCCGGGCATCCGATCGTGGTGCGCACGCTGGTGACCGCGATGCGGCACGCGGCCCGCTCCCGGGAGATCGCGGAGCTGACCGTGCGCTGGCGCGATCGCGGCGCCGTCGGCTTCGACATCGCCGGTGCCGAGGCCGGGTTCCCGCCCAGCCGCCACCTCGACGCCTTCGAGTACATGCGCGATCATTCCGCGCCGTTCACCATCCACGCCGGCGAGGCCTTCGGACTGCCGTCGATCCACGAGGCGCTGGCCTTCTGCGGCTGCGACCGGCTCGGCCACGGTGTGCGGATCGTCGACGACATCACCCTGCCCGAGGGCGTCGGCCCCGGCGCCACCGACTTCTCCGGCGCCGAGCTGGGCCCGGTGGCCGCGCGGGTGCGCGACGCCCGGATCCCGCTGGAACTGTGCCCCAGCTCGAACGTGCAGACCGGCGCGGTCGCCTCGATGCAGGAGCATCCGTTCAACCTGCTCGCGCAGTTGCGTTTCCGGGTCACCGTCAACACCGACAACCGGCTGATGAGCGGTACCTCGATGAGTCAGGAGATGCTCGCGCTGGTGGAGACCTTCGGCTTCGGCTGGGCGGATCTGCAGCGGTTCACCATCAATGCGATGAAGTCCGCGTTCCTACCCTTCGACGAGCGGCTGGCGATCATCGACGACGTGATCAAGCCCGGCTACGCGGTGCTGATCGGCTAGTGAGTACTCCTCGGCCGCGGGGCCGGGAGTCACTTCTTGGCCAGGCGGTCCTCGAACTCGTGCTCGAGGGCCCGCCAGGCCTCCGCCTCGTTGTCGAAGGGGCCCGACGGCGCCAGTCGGCGCGGCTGCGGATCGAGCGCGTAGGAGACGAAGAAGCCGAGCGGGGTGGTCGGGCGCAGCGCGTCCCGCACCGCCGAGTCGTCGGCGAAATCGGCCGAGTCCAGGAGCAGCTCCACCGCCAGGTCGAGCTGGTCGCGGTCGATCCGGCGCGGGCCGTCGGCGATGTCCTCGCCGATACCTGGCAGCACGTAGACGTTGTCGTCGTAGACCTCGATCTCGAGCGAGCCGTCGGTCGCGGCGACCTGCACCTCCTCGTAGGTGGAGACGGCCGCCAAGTCGGTGTCGTTGTCGTCGGCCAGGTACCGGGCCAACGCGTTCTCCGAATCGAAGACGTAGATGCTCCCCTTGCGGCCGAGGAAGATCGGCTTGTCGTCGAGATAGCAGCGCAGGGTGTAGAACTCGCCGCCCGAGGTGATGATCTTGATCGGGTCGATGCCCACCTGGCCCCAGAACGAGTCGTCCTCGATGAAGTCCTCGTCGTCCTCGTCCGCGTCGTCGCCGAGGCCGGCCGCCGCCGCTGCGTCGTCGGAGTCCAGATCGTCGTCGAGCTCGTCGGCGTCGTCCAGATCGTCGAGGTCGTCGTCGAGGTCCGGATCGGTGGCGGCCAGCGCGGCGGCCTTCTCGGCGGCCACGGTCAGTTCCTGCTCGGCGGTGGCGGCCGCGGACTTCGACACCTCCGGCGTGCTCACCACGCCCTCGATCGCGTCGACCACGTCGTCCCACTTGCGGGCGATGATCTGGCCCACCTTGTGCCACATCTCCGCGCCCTCACGGCCCTCGAAGTTGCGGGTACCGATCCGGACGGTGCCGAGCACCGGGTTCCCGTTGAAGAACTTGGTGACCGCGATCAGCTCGCACACCTCGCCGATCAGGCCGACGATCTCCAGGGTGTCCTCGAGCTCGGCGATCACCTCGGGGGTGGGCTCCTCGGCCGCCAGCTCGGGCACCGAGATCAGGTCGAAACTGCGGTCCTCGCGCGGCACGAAGGCCTCCGCGGGCAGGGTGGTCAGCGCATCCCAGGCCGGGTGATCGTCGAGGTCGTTCGCGGCGCCACCGCGGGCGAAGGCCACCAGCTCGGCCACCGACGAGAAACCGTAGAGATCCTCATCGAGGCCGAGGAAGGCCTCCCATTCGTCTTCCCCGTCCCGCCACCGCGGTGCCCACAGGGTGTACACCGGGCCGTCGGTGAGGCCGAGTTCGATCGGGACGATGTCAGACGCCATGGCGCCCAGACTAGTGCACCGGGCAACCGCCCGTTACCCGGTGGGACGCCAGAATCCGTAGAACGCCTGCCCGATGTTGTCGGTGCGGATCGCCGAGATCTGGACCGGGTCCCCGGCCTCGACCATCCGGCCGTCGCCGATCACCATCGCCACGTGCCCCTCCCACACCGCGAGGTCGCCCGGTTGCAATTGCGAGGCGCTGACCTGCACCCCCACATCCTGCTCGTTCGCCAGGCGCGGCAACTCGATTCCGGCCTGCCGGTACGCCCACTGGGTGAATCCGCTGCAGTCCAATCCGACACCCGGAGTCGTTCCGCCCCACGAGTACGGGACACCGAGCTGGGTCAGTCCAGCTTGCACCGCGGCGGCGGCCTTCGCATTCGGTGCCCGCACCACGGTGCCGTCGGGCAGGCGCACCTGGTACCCGCCGGTGCCGTCGGCGGTCACCGTCGCACCGGTGCCGCGGCCCGTGGCACCGGCCGGGCTCGCACCGCTGCGTGTGCGACCGGCAGTGGATTTCGCCGATCCGGAACGCGCCCCGGAGCCGAGCGTGGACGCGAGACCGCCCAGTGCGGAACCGCCCCCGCCGCTGCCTCCGCCCGCCCCGCCGCCGGTCCCGGCCCCGGATCCACCGGGCGCGGTGCCGGTCGGCAGCGTCGACGCCGAGGTCGAAGCCGGAGTGGTCGCCGCGCCACCGTCGACGGTGCCCGGCGACTGCGGGGTTCCGGCCGCCAGCCCGCTGACCTTCCCGGACTCCCCGTCGAGTTCGCCGCGCACGCGGCAGAGCACATCCAGCGCCCGCTGCAGATGCTCGGCCGCGAGCGAGAGCACGGCGATCAGGCCACCCGGATCGAGCAGCGTCGGGTTCGCGGCCTCCGCCTTGCCGACGAACGAGTCGAGGATCGACGTGAGCTCGGCGTGGCCCTTGTGTACCGTCTCCGCCGCCACCGTCACCGACTCCCGAAGGGCGCCGGTGTGCTGTGACAACGCGCCCGCGGCGATCCCGCCGGAGCCGATGCTGCGCTGCGCGGCGGCCGCATCGACCCCCGTCCACGCCTGCCCGACGGCAACGTTCGTCCCGGCGGTCTGCGAGCCGATCCGCGCCAGCTCGGTCTCCACCGCCCTGATCGCCGCGTCCACTCCAGCGGAGGTCAGATCTCCGGTGCCGAAGGCGTCCAGCAGCGCCCTCAGCGGCGCCGCGAGGGCTTCGACGATGCCGCTCACGGCGTGCCGCCGAGCAGGCCCAGTAGCGACGACGCACCGGCCGCTTCGACGGCCGTCGTCGACGCCACGGTGCGTGCGGCTCCGGCGGACGCCGAGGCGTAGAACGCGGCCAGCCGGGTGAGCTCGGCATCGGTCGCGGCGACCGCGCCGAGCAACTCGCCCAGGTAATCACCGCCGACGATGCCGAACACCGGTGCCAGCGAACCGGCGGACGCCGCCGAGGCCCCCGCGGTCGCGCTCACCGCCGCCGCGAGCGCCCCCAGCTCGCCGCCGGCCGCGGCCACCGATCCCACTGTCATCTCGAACGGTTCCATGCGATCAACCCCCTCACACATTGGACGCCCCAGACCGGTGTGCGGTTCCCGATACGCTTGCCGCATGCAGATCACCGTCGTCGACCATCCCCTCGCCGCCGTCCGCCTGACCGCCCTGCGCAGTGTCGGCACCGACAACGCCTCCTTCCGTGCGGCTCTGAAGGAACTGACTCAGATGCTGGTCTACGAGGCGATGCGCGAGGCGCCCGTCAAGGCTGAGCCGGTGACCACCCCGCTGGAGGTCACCGACGGCGCCGCGCTCGCGGCTCCGCCGTTGCTGGTGCCGGTGCTGCGCGCGGGCCTGGGCATGGTGGACCAGGCGCACGCGATGCTCCCCGAGTCGCAGGTCGGCTTCGTCGGGATGGGCCGCAACGAGCAGACGCACGTGCCCGAGCCCTACTTCGAGTCACTGCCCGCGGACCTGCGGGAGCGCCCGGTCTTCGTGCTCGACCCGATGCTCGCCACCGGCGGCTCGATGGTGCAGACCCTGAGCCTGTTGGCGCAGCGCGGCGCCACCGATGTGACCGCGGTGTGCGTGGTCGCCGCGCCCGAGGGGGTTCGAGCGCTGCAGGAGTGCGGCTACCCGGTCCGGCTGGTCACGGCCACCGTCGACCGGGCGCTCAACGACGACGCCTACATCGTCCCCGGTCTCGGTGACGCCGGGGATCGCCAGTTCGGCCCGCGCTGGACCTGAGCGCGGGCCCGGGCGGCCGACGAGACCTCAGCCCACCCAGGAGGCGGTGGCGGGCTCGGTGAAATCACCGGACCCGGTGCTGATCACCAGCCCGGCGGGCGTGATGTTGACGGTGGCGTCCGGCGCCCGGGCCACCCACCCCGGGCCGGCGGGCAGCACGCCCTCGACCCGGGTGCCGGAGGCGGTGTCCATCCGCCATCCGGCGTAGTACAGCGCACCCGCGCGCTCGCACACCACCGCCTGCGAGACCGCGGTGAGCACGATCATCCGGGGGGTGTCGCCCTCCGCGCAACGGGCCTGCGAGTCGAGGAAACCGAGCCGGTCCGCCCCCGGTACATCCGGTGGCGGGGCCTGTGCCCCCGAAGGCACCGACGGCTGCGGCTCGGCGCTCTGGGACGACGCGGGCGGTGTCGCCGCCACCGGGGCGGCGTCACGGTCCCGGCTGACGAAGGCGGTGGCCCCGGCGGCGGCCGCGATCACGATCAGCACACCCACCACCACCGAACCCACGATCACGCGGCCGCGAGCGGGATCGGTCGGCGCCGACGGGCGGCTCACCCGGCCGCCGCCCAGCCGCGGACGGTCTCGGTCACCGCGGTCAGCGCCCGCCGGGCGCGGTCCTGCGCCGGGGCGGTGCGGCTCGGGTCCGTCACGGGCTCGATCACCTCCAGGTAGAACTTGGCCTTCGGCTCGGTACCGGACGGTCGCACGGTCACCCGCACCCCGTCGCCGCGGAACACCAGCGCGTCCGTCGCGGGCGTGGCCTGCAGGAGATCCTCGCAATCGACCGGGACGCCCGCCACCTCGGCGGGCGGATCGGCGCGCAGGGCGGCCATGATCGCCGCGATCCGGGAGACGTCCTCGACCCGCAGCGAGTACTGGCCGGTCAGGTGCACCCCGAACCGGGTGAACAGGTCCTCCAGCGCCTGCGGGAGACCGCTGCCGCGCTCCCGCAGCTGCGCGGCGTACCAGGAGGCGATCACCGCTGCGGAGATCCCGTCCTTGTCGCGCACCGCCGCCGGGTCGCAGCACAGGCCCAGCGCCTCCTCGTAGGCGAAGACCAGGCCGTCTCCGGCCCGCACCAGGTTCTTGAACCCGGTGAGCGTGCGGGCGTACCGGGCCCCGTCGGCGCGGGCGATCGAACCCAGCAGTTCCGAGCTGACGACGGTGGTCGCCACCAGCGGCTGCTGCGGGGCGCCCGCCAGCGGCTGCTCCAGCAGGTGTGCGCCGAGCAGGGAACCCGCCTCGTCGCCGGTCAGCATCCGCCAGCCGTCGGGGAACCGCGCGCCGAGTGCGCATCGATCCGCGTCCGGGTCCAGCGCGATCGCCAGATCGGCATCCACCCGTCGCGCCAGCTCCAGCAGGAGGTCCGCCGCGCCCGGCTCCTCCGGGTTGGGGAAGGTCACCGTCGGGAACTGGCCGTCCGGGGTGAACTGCTCGGAGACCACGTGCACATCGTCGAAACCACTGCGCCGCAACGCCTGCACCGCGACCTCGCCACCCACCCCGTGCATCGGGGTGAGGGCGATCCGGAGCGGGCCCGCAGGCGGCGGACGCAGCGAGGAGACCCGGTCCAGGTACGCGGCGACCACCTCACCGGCCCGCGGGTGGTCCGGCACGGCCGTGCGGGCGACGGTCTTCGCCGCCGGAGCGGTGGCGATCAGGGCCTCGATCTCGGCGTCCGCGGGGGCGGCGAGCTGGGCGCCGCCGCGCACGTACACCTTGTAGCCGTTGTCGGCCGGCGGATTGTGCGAGGCGGTGATCTGCACGCCCGCCGCGGCCTCCAATTCGCGTGTCGCGAACGCCACCCACGGGGTGGGCCCGGGCTCGGGCAGGGCGACAACCTGGAATCCGAGAGCCGCGAGCACCTCGGTGGCGGCGGCGAAGAAGTCCTCGGAGCCGCGCCGAGCGTCCCGCCCGACCACCACCACCGAGCCGGCGAGGCCCTGCGCGAGTAGCCACTGGCCGAGCGCCCAGGTGGTGCGGGTGACCACCGCCACGTTCATTCCCGACGGTCCGCCCCGCACCGGGCCGCGCAGGCCCGCCGTGCCGAACGTCAGTGGGGCGGCGAACCGCTCCGCCAACTCGTCCGGGGCCAGCCCGGCCAGTTCGGCGCGGGTGGCGGGGTCGGGGTCGGCGTCGATCCAGTCGCGCGCCTGCTGCTCGGACATCTACATCGCCTCGATCACGTCGGCGAGCAGCCCGCCCATCCGGGTGGCCGCGGCGCGGCCGGCCTCCAGGACCTCCGCGTGGTCGAGCGGTTCGCCGGTGATCCCCGCGGCGAGGTTCGTCACCAGCGAGATGCCCAGGACGGCTGCGTCCTGCTCGCGGGCCGCGATGGTCTCGTGCACCGTCGACATGCCGACCAGGTCGGCGCCGAGGGTGCGCAGCATCCGGATCTCGGCGGGGGTCTCGTAGTGCGGGCCGGGCAGGCCCGCGTACACGCCCTCCTGCAGCGAGGGATCCACGCGCTGTGCCAGAGCCCGCAAGTGCGGCGAATAGGCGTCCACCAGGTTCACGAACTGCGCCCCGACCAGCGGCGATCGTGCGGTGAGGTTGAGATGGTCGCTGATCAGCACCGGTTCGCCCACGTACATGCCCTCCCGCAGGCCGCCGGCGGCGTTGGTGAGGATCACCGTGCGGGCACCGGCCGCGCACGCGGTCCGCACCGGATGCACCACCCGTGACAGGTCGTGGCCCTCGTAGGCGTGGGTCCGACCGAGCAGCACCAGCACCCGCTTGCCGCCCACTTCGACGGCGATCGCGGTTCCCTTGTGACCGGCGGCGCTGGGCGGCGCGAAGTGCGGCAGCTCGGCCATCGGCACCGAACCGGCCTGCGTGCCGCGCTCGGTCAGGGCCTGCGCGGCGGGAGCCCAGCCGGAGCCGAGCACCACCGCGACGTCGAAGGGCTCGCCCCCGGTAGCCGCCAGCAGGGTGTCCGCGGCCTGTTGCGCCGCCGCGGAGGGATCGTTGATACCGAAATCTCGTGCCGCCGGATCTTGCTCCATGGCCCCAGATGCTAGCCGCTATCGTTAGCGCCATGCCTTACCTCACACGCACCGACGACGTCTTCACCCTGTACCTGGGCGACGAGGGCGCGGAGCTCTCCGAGACGAACCCGGAGAACCGCTTCTCTCCGGATTGGATCGACGCGGTGCACGCCCGTCTCGACGAGGTACAGGCGCAGGCGGGGGAGGGCCCGGCGGCCCTGGTGGTGACCGCCACCGGCAAGTTCTTCTCCAACGGCCTGGACGTGATGTACGTACTGGCCAACTTCGGTGAGCTGCCGGGTTACCTGGATCGCGCGCACACCGTGTTCAGCCGTCTTCTCACCTTCCCGATGACGACGGTGGCGGCCGTCAACGGACATGCCTTCGGCGCCGGGGCGATGCTCGCGCTGTCCTGTGATTTCGCGGTGATGCGTGAGGACCGCGGCTTCTTCTGCCTGCCCGAGGTCAGCCTGAAGATGGGTTTCACCGAGGGAATGGCCGCCCTGCTGCGCTCCCGGCTGCCCTACCAGAGCGCGCTCGAAGCGATGACCACCGGACGCCGCTACGGCGGCGGTGAGGCCGTGGCCGCGGGGATCGTGGCGGCCACTGCCTCCGAGGCCGAACTGCTGAGCGCCGCGACCGCCCGCGCCGCCGCCAACGCCGCCGCGGACGGACCGACCCTCAACAAGATCAAGAACGATCTGCACGCACCCCTGATCGCGGCGCTGGCGGTACCGACCCCCTCCGACGTCAAGTTCGGCTGATCCGTGACGGGCGCCGTCACCTCCGTCCTCGATCGGCTCACCGCCACCGTCGACCGGGTGCGACCGGACCTGATCTCGGTGAGCCATCGCGTGCATGCGACGCCCGAACTCGCCTTCGAGGAGCACCGCGCCGCCGCCCTGCTGTCGGAAGCGCTGGCCGGTCACGGTTTCACGGTCGAGCGCCGGATCGCCGGACTGGACACCGCCTTCGTCGGCCGGGCCGGTAGCGGACCGCTGCGGATCGCGGTCTTCACCGAGTACGACGCCCTCCCCGGGATCGGGCACGCCTGCGGCCACAACGTGATCGCCGCCGCGGGCCTCGGCGCGGGCATCGCCCTGGCCTCGGTCGCCGACCAGCTGGGGATCACCGTCGAGGTGTACGGAACTCCCGCCGAGGAGTCCGGTGGGGGCAAGGTGATCATGTTGCAGCGCGGCGCCTTCGACGGCGTGGCCTGCGCCGGAATGGTCCATCCCGCCCCGTTCGACGTGGTGCGCACCCGCACCCTGGCGCTGGCCGACCTGGCGATCCGGTACGCCGGCCGGGAGGCGCACGCCTCCGCCGCACCGTGGGCCGGCCGCAACGCCGGTGACGCGGTCACCGTCGCCCAGGTCGCTCTGGGCCTGTTGCGCCAGCACCTCGAACCGGGACAGCAATTGCACGGCATCGTCAGCGCCGGCGGCAGCGTCCCGAACGTGGTGCCGGCCGCATCCGAGCTGCTCTACTACGTGCGCGCGGACGATGCGCAGGCGCTGGATCGGCTCCTCGCCCGCGCTCAGGACTGCTTCGCCGCGGGCGCTCTGGCCACCGGCTGCTCGCACACCGTCACCGAGGTCTCACCGGCGTACACCGAGTTGCGCACCGACGACGGACTGGCCGCCGCCTACCGGGCCGCGGCGGTGGCGATCGGCCGCGAGCCGGTGGCGCCCGAGTACGAGGGGGCGGTGCCCTTGGGGAGTACCGACATGGGCAATGTGAGTCACGCGGTACCGTCGATCCATCCGTTGATCGGCCTCGAGACCGGCGGCGCTGTGACCCACCAGGCGGAGTTCACGGCTGCGGCAGCGTCCGAGTCCGCCGATCGGGCCGTGCGCGACGGTGCGCTGGCGTTGGCCGCGGCGTTCGCCGCGGTCGCGGAGAACGAGGACGAACGCGCGCGACTGATGACCGGGGCCGCGCACAGTGGTGAAGACGGAGGCGGACGGTGAACGGCAGTGGCAGTGCGGCGAGCGATGTGGTCGCGGCCCGCGCACACGTCGACCGGTGGTTGCGGGACAACGGCGAGTGGCTCCGCGCCTTCCGCCGTGATCTGCACGCACATCCGGAACTGTCGTGGCGTGAGGAGCGCACCACCACCGTCGTCTTCGACACGCTGACCGAGGCCGGGCTCGCGCCGCGCAAGCTCTCGACCACCGGCCTGATCTGCGATCTCGGCCCTACCGGCGGGCGGCAGGTGGCACTGCGCGCCGATATGGACGCGTTGCCGATCCACGAGGCCACCGGCCTCGACTACGGCTCCACCACCGCCGGGGTCTCGCACGCCTGCGGTCACGACGCGCACACCACCATCCTGCTCGGCACCGCACTCGCCCTGGCCGAACTCGATCGCGCAGGCGGACTGCCGGTGGGGGTGCGGTTGATCTTCCAGCCCGCCGAGGAGGTCATGCCCGGCGGTGCGCTCTCGGCCGTGCGGGACGGGGCGATGGACGCGGTGGAGCGGATCTACGCGCTGCACTGCGACCCCCGGATCGAGGTGGGACGGATCGGCGTGCGCTCCGGTGCGATCACCTCCGCCGCCGATCACGTGGAGGTGATCCTGCACTCGCCCGGCGGTCACACCTCACGGCCACACCTGACCAGTGACCTGATCTACGCCATGGGCACCGTCATCACCGGGCTGCCGGGGGTGCTCTCGCGCCGGGTGGACCCGCGCTCGGGAACGATCATGGTGTGGGGCGCCGCGAACGGCGGATCAGCGCCGAACGCGATCCCGCAGATCGGGGCCCTGCACGGCACCGTTCGCACCGGTGAGCACCACATCTGGGAGTCGCTGGAACCGCTGGTCCGCGAGGTGGTCGGTGAGCTGCTGGCCCCGTTGCGGATCAAGCACGAGGTCGACTACACCCGCGGAGTGCCGCCGGTGATCAACGATCACCTGGCCGCCACCCGCCTGGCCGAGGCGGCTCGGCTCGTCTCTCCCGACGGCGTGGTCGACACCCCCCAGTCCGGTGGTGGTGAGGACTTCTCCTGGTACCTGGAGGAGTCGCCCGGGGCGATGGCGCGCCTGGGCGTGTGGTCCGGCCGGGGCCGCCAGTACGACCTGCACCAGCCCGATTTCGAACTCGACGAGCGGGCCCTGGACATGGGTGTGCGGGTGTTCACGAACGTGGTTCTCGGCTCCGCGTAGCCGGGGGCCGGCCTCGCGTGTGGTTCCCGGGGCCGTCAGGCCGGGCCGTCCGCAGCGGCACCCGGGCCGGGACCGACGTTGCGGCACTCGCGGGTGCGCAGGTCGAGCACGTACTCCTCGGGAGCGCCGGCGATGTACGCGGCGTCGGCCATCACCCCGAGGTAGCGGGCCGAGGGCAGTCCGCCCTCGAAGGCGTCCACCACGTACAGCCAGGCCAGGGTCGAGCCTCCGCCGATCAGATCGACCCGGGCCTTGACCTTGACGTGGATGCCCAGCTCCGAGCCCTCCCAGCGGTCCAGTGACTGCTCGTCGTCACCGGTCACGTCGTAGAGCACCACGAAGACTCCGGCCTCGGGATCGGACGGGTCCTCGGTGACGGTGGCCAGGGCGCCCTCCCAGCCGATGTCCTCACCGGAGAAGGTCAGACGCCAGCCGCGCAGCCACCCGGTCCCCGCCATCGGCGAGTGCGGGGCACGCTCGGCCATCTGGTCGGGGTGCATGTTGGAGCCGTAGGCGGCGTAGATCGGCACAGCTGAACTCTAGCGCGCGCCGACGAGCCCCTGAGGGGTACGTCGATCGCGGAGGGGCGCTAGCGTTGCAGGTATGACGAACATCGTGATCATCGGCGGCGGTCCGGCGGGGTACGAGGCGGCGCTGGTTGCGGTCGCCCACGGCGGGGACGTGACGGTGATCGAGGCCGACGGGGTCGGCGGCGCGTGCGTGCTCTACGACTGCGTGCCGTCGAAGACCTTCATCGCCTCGACCGGCGTGCGCACCGAGACCCGGCGCGCCGTCGACCTGGGCATCGAGTTGTCCTTCGAGCGGGTCGAGATCGACTTGGAGCGGATCAACGGCCGGGTCAAGGACCTCGCCTCCGCGCAGTCGGCGGACATCCGCGCACGGCTGATCGGCGAGGGTGTGCGGATCATCCGCGGCAGCGCCTCGCTGGCACCGTCGAGTCCCGGTATGGCGCAGCACGTGGTGAACGTGGTCACCCCCTCCGGCGGCGAGCAGACCCTCGAGGCCGACGTGGTCCTGGTCGCCACCGGAGCCTCCCCGCGGGTGCTGGAGTCCGCCGAGCCCGACGGCGAGCGGATCCTCACCTGGCGCCAGCTCTACGACCTGGCCGAGTTGCCCACGCACCTGGTGGTCGTCGGATCGGGTGTGACCGGCGCGGAGTTCGTGCACGCCTACACCGAACTCGGTATCAAGGTGACGCTGGTCAGCTCCCGGGACCGGGTGCTGCCGCACGAGGACGAGGACGCGGCCCTGGTGCTGGAGGACGCCCTGGTCGATCGCGGCGTCTCGTTGGTCAAGCGGGCCTATGCGGACAAGGTCGAACGCACCGACGACGGTGTAGTGGTGCACCTGACCGATGGGCGCTCCGTCACCGGCTCGCACTGCCTGATGACCGTCGGCTCGATCCCGAACACCGCGGGAATCGGCCTGGAGGACGTCGGTATCGAGTTGAGCAAGGGCGGTTTCATCCCGGTGGACCGGGTCTCGCGGACCAAGGTGCCGGGCATCTACGCCGCCGGTGACTGCACCGGTGTCCTGCCGCTGGCCTCGGTGGCCGCGATGCAGGGGCGGATCGCGATGTATCACGCGCTGGGGGAGGGGGTCTCGCCGATCAAGCTGAAGACGGTCTCCTCGGCGATCTTCACCCGCCCCGAGATCGCGACGGTGGGCGTCTCCCAGGAGTCGATCGACGAGGGCACCTACCAGGCGCGCACGGTGATGCTGCCGCTGGCGACCAATCCGCGGGCCAAGATGTCCGGGGTGCGGCGCGGTTTCGTGAAGGTCTTCTGCCGGCCGAACACCGGCTTGGTGATCGGCGGGGTCGTGGTGGCGCCGAACGCCTCCGAACTGATCCTCCCGCTCACCCTCGCGGTGCAGAACGGTCTCACCGTCGACGACGTGGCGCAGACCTTCTCGGTGTACCCGTCGCTGGCCGGTTCGGTCACCGAGGCGGCGCGGCAGTTGATGCGGCAGGACGACCTGGCGTAGTTCCTGGGCGCGGATGTGCGAATCCGTGTCATCCGGTTGTGCGGAGCTGTTATATTCCGTGAGAAATTGTTCTGGATGACCTTGGAGGCGCGATGCTCCTCGCCGACGGTGCGCTCCGACTGAACGTCGGGCTGCTCGACTACACACTGGTCGCGATCTACTTCGTCTTCGTGCTGGGCATCGGGTACCTCGCCCGCCGGCAGGTGGCGTCGAGTCTCGACTTCTTCCTCTCCGGCCGGCGGCTTCCCGCCTGGGTCACCGGTATCGCGTTCGTCTCGGCGAACCTGGGAGCGGTCGAGATCATGGGCATGTCCGCCAACGGTGCCCAGATCGGCATGGCGACGATGCACTACTACTGGATCGGCGCGATCCCGGCGATGGTCTTCCTCGGCCTGGTGATGATGCCGTTCTACTACGGATCGAAGGTGCGCAGCGTCCCCGAGTTCATGCGGCGCCGCTTCGGACCGGGTGCGCACCTGGTGAATTCGCTGAGTTTCGCACTGGCCCAGGTGCTGATCGCCGGTGTCAACCTGTTCCTCCTGGCCACCGTCGTCAACGCGGTCCTGGGCTGGCCGCGCTGGGTGTCGCTGATCGTCGCCGCCGCCGTGGTGCTCACCTACACCGCGCTCGGCGGGCTGTCCGCGGCGATCTACAACGAGGTGCTGCAGTTCTTCGTCATCCTCGCCGCACTGGTTCCGCTGACGGTGATCGGCCTGATCAAGGTGGGCGGCTGGAGCGGCCTCAAGGAGAAGGTCATCGACACCACCCGACCGGACGGCACCGTCACCGCCACCGTCGGCGAGCAACTGTCCACGTGGCCCGGCCAGGCCCTGAGCGGATTCTCCTCCCCGGTGTGGTCGGTGGTGGGAATCGTCTTCGGCCTCGGATTCGTGCTCTCCTTCGGCTACTGGACCACCAACTTCGTCGAGGTGCAGCGGGCGATGGCGTCGAACTCGATGTCGGCGGCGCGGCGCGCGCCGATCATCGGCGCGGTCCCGAAGATGTTCATCCCCTTCGTGGTGGTGGTTCCGGGCATGATCTGCGCCGCCGTGGTCGGTGACATGATCCACCTGAAGAACACCGGTGCCGCCGACGGCATCACCTACAACGACGCGATCCTGCTGATGATGCGCGACATCCTGCCCAACGGCCTACTGGGCGTCGCCGTCGCCGGCCTGATCGCCTCCTTCATGGCCGGTATGGCCGCGAACGTCTCGGCCTTCAACACCGTCTTCAGCTACGACCTGTGGCAGCAGTACGTCGTCAAGGACCGCGAGGACGGCTACTACATCCGGGTGGGGCGCATCGCCACGGTCGGAGCGGTGGTGCTCGCCATCGGCACGGCCACCATCGCGGCCGGCTACTCGAACCTGATGGACTACCTGCAGACCCTGTTCGGCTTCTTCAACGCCCCGCTGTTCGCGACCTTCCTGCTGGGCATGTTCTGGAAGCGGATGACGCCGACCGCCGGCTGGGTGGGCCTGCTCGCCGGCACCGGATCCGCGGTCGCGGTGTTCGGGCTGCAGGAGGTGGGCGTGATCGACCTGCCCGGGCAGGGGATGCCGTTCGTCGCCGCGTCCGCGGCGTTCGTCGTCGACATCCTGGTCTCGGTGCTGGTGTCGCTGGTCACCCGGCCCAAGCCGGACGCCGAACTGGCCGGCTTCGTGTACTCGATGACCGACAAGCAGACCCTGCAGGGCGACGACGACTCCGCCGCCCCCTGGTACGCCCGCCCCGTTCCGCTCGGCGCCACCGTGATCTCGGTCGCCGTGTTACTCGGCCTGATCTTCAACTGACGAGGAGCCGGACATGACCGACGAAACCCCGAACCTGAACCCGCCGGAGCAGTCGGAGCAGCGGCCGCAGTCACCGCTGACGATGCTCTTCGACATCCGTTCGATCATCGCGGCACTGCTGGGCATCTACGGCCTGCTGCTGCTGATCGCCGGAATCGCACCGGCCTTCGCCGAACTCGGCGCCCGCGAACTCCAGCACACCCCCGACCGCACCGATCTCGCCGTCGGCAGTGTCGGCAATCTGTGGGTGGGCGGCGCTCTGCTACTGGTGGCGACCGGATTCGCGCTGTGGGCGGTGCGGGGAGCGCGGCGTGCTGGCAGCTGAACGACGCCGCGCCATCCTCGCCGTCGCCGCCGAACGGGGGTCGGTCCGGGTGATGGACCTCGCCGCCGACCTCGGTGTCTCCGAGATGACGATCCGCCGTGACCTGGACCGACTGGACGAGGCGGGGGAACTGACCAAGGTGCACGGCGGAGCCGTCCGCACCGGCGCCGCGGCCGGCACCGGAATGGAGCCGCTGTCCGCGCTGAAAGCGGTGCGCGACACCGCGGAGAAGCGGGCCATCGCCGCTGCCGCCGAGCAACTGGTGGACGACTCCATGACCGTGGCCGTGGGCGCCGGGACCACCACCCTGGAACTGGCCCGCCTGCTGCGCGGCCGCCGCATCTCGGTGATCACCAACTCGATCTCGATCTTCCACGTGCTCACCGACGCCGGCGACGAGCCGTTCACCGACGCCCCGTCGGTACAACTGACCGGAGGGCAGCGGACACCGTCGGACGCCCTCGTCGGTCCGGTCGCGAACGCCATGCTCGAGCGTGTGCGCTGCGACATCGCCTTCCTCGGTGCGCACGGCATCGACCCCGCCGCGGGTTTCACCACCCCCAACATCGGTGAGGCGGAGACGAACCGGCGGCTGCTCGGTTCGGCGCGATCGACCGTTCTGCTCGCCGACCACACCAAGTTCGGGGAGATCGGCGCGCACCTGTTCGCCCGGTTCAGCGAGGTGGACGTGCTACTGATGGACGACGGACTCGCCCGCCCGGCCCGGGAGGCACTGGGCGCCGAGATCGACCTGACCATCGCCGAGGCGCCGCGATGACGCGCGAGATCGCCGATCCCGCCGCGGCCCGGCTGGCCGACGGCCGGCGGATCCTGTTCTTCAACGCCGACGAGCCGCCGTCGATCACCGCCGACCAGCGGGGCCTGCCCCAGCGCCCGCAGGTGTCGCAGACCACGGTCCGGCGGGATCCGACCACCGGCGACGCGGTGATCATCGCCCCCGCCAGGCAGGAACGCACCTACAAGCCGCCGCGCTCGATGTGCCCGCTGTGCCCGGATCCCACGGGCCGTTCCAGCGAGATCCCGGCCCGGGACTACGAGGTGGCGGTCTTCGAGAACCGGTTCCCGTCGCTGTCCGGACCGCCGGGAGTGCCCTGGCAGCCGTCCGGTGACGATCCGCTACGGGCCCAGGGGCCCGGCATCGGCCGCTGCGAGGTGGTGTGTTTCACCAGCGAACACGAGGGGTCGTTCGCGCGACTCTCGCCGAACCGCGCCCGGCTGGTGGTGGACGCGTGGACCCATCGGACAGCGGAGATGTTCGCGCGTAGTGACATCGAGGAGGTGTACTGCTTCGAGAACCGCGGCGAGGAGATCGGGGTGACGCTGCCGCACCCGCACGGCCAGATCTACGGCTACCCGCTGCGCACCCGGCGCACCGCCGCGCTGGTGCGCACCGCGCAGGCGTACCGCGCCGAACACGATGCGGACCTGTTCGAAGCGGTACTCGCCGCTGAGATCGCCGAGGGCACAAGGATACTGATCCGCACCGAATACACCACGGCATTCGTCCCGTACGCCGCGAAATGGCCCGTCGAAGTGCATGTGTACCCGAACCGGCACCACCAGAACCTGACCGAGCTCACCGACGCGGAGGCCGACGATCTCGCGGCGGTGTACCTGCGCCTGCTGCGCGGCTTCGACGCCCTCTACGACGCGCCGCTTCCGTACATCGCGGGGTGGCACCAGTACCGCTCCGGCTCGGCCGAGGGCTACCTGCACGCGGAACTGTTCTCCATCCGCCGCAGTTCCGACAAACTCAAGTACCTCGCCGGGTCGGAGTCCGGCAGAGACGCTTTCATCACCGACAAGACCCCCGAGGCGATCGCGGCACAGTTGCGGGAGGTGATTCGATGACGGTGCGCGCGTACGCCCCGGGCCGGGTGAACCTGATCGGGGAGCACACCGACTACAACGACGGGTTCGCGCTGCCGATCGCCCTGCAGATCGGTGCCGTCGCCGAATTCAGCACCGTCGCGGCCGGATCGGCTGAAAGTCCGGTGATCGCGGTGCACTCGGCGCAGCGCGGCGACGAGGTCCGGGTGCCGCTGGACACCGAACCCGGCGGGGTCCGGGGGTGGGCGTCGTACGTCGCCGGATGCGTCTGGGTGCTACGAGAACACGGAATTGCGCTGCCCTCCGGTGAGATCCGGTTGAGCTCGCAGGTGCCGGTGGGTGCGGGGCTGTCGTCGTCGGCGGCACTGGAGTGCGCGGTACTGCTCGCCCTGATAGCCGGGGCCGGCGCGCCGTCGCCGGACCGCACCACGCTGGCGCGGCTGGCGCAGCGTGCGGAGAACGAGTACGTGGGCGCCCCGACCGGACTGCTCGACCAGATGAGCAGCCTGCACGGTGCTGCGGACACCGCACTGCTGCTCGACTTCCGGAGCCTGTCCGTCGATCCGGTGCCGCTGCGGCTCGGCGACGAGGTGCTACTGGCGATCGACTCGTGCACCCCGCACAGCCATGCGGCGGGGGAGTACCGGGAGCGTCGGGATGCCTGCGAGCGCGCCGCCGCGCACCTCGGTGCGGTCTCGCTGCGCGAGGTCGACGACGACGCCTGGCAGCGGCTCACCGACGACCGGATCCGGCGGCGTGCGCGACACGTGCTCACCGAGAACCGGCGGGTGGTCGAAGCCGCAGCGGCTCTGCGGGAAGGCGATCACCGCCGCTTCGGCGTGCTGATGAACGAGTCCCAGGCGTCGATGCGTGACGACTTCGAGATCACCGTCCCCGCGATCGACCTCATCGCGTCGGTGGCGGTGGAACTCGGAGCCCACGGAGCGAGGATGACCGGGGGCGGCTTCGGTGGCACCGTGATCGCGCTGGCCTCCGCGGACGCCGCGGAGCGGATCGCCTCCCGGCTGCCAGCCCGGGTGGCCGGTGCCGGCCACCCGGAACCGGTGCTCACCGTGGTGCGACCGGGTCGCGGGGCGCACCTGCTCTGATCGGCAGCGCGGCCGCACAGCGCGGTACCGGTGCGGGGTGAGTCGTCCGGGCGGCGAATCGGATTGCAACGCAGTGATCGCGGCGATAGAGTCCGGTGCCATGTGGGGCAGCAAGCGGATCGCGGACGGTGCATCGTGCCGTCGGCGTCGGCCGGCCGGCCTGATCTGGGTTCAGTGAGATAGGACTCCGCACCACAGGTGTGGTGTGTCCATCTCCCCTTCTCTCGCAGATTCCCTCTGCTCGAACGAACCCGGACTTCCATCGTGATCGACGAAACCTCTCAGAACACTTCCCGCCCGACCCCATTCCTGGCCCCGTTGGCGACGATTTCCGTCGCCCAGTTGGTGGTCATCATGAACAATGCGATCGTCAACATCGCCCTACCCGAACTCTCCGTGGAGCTGGCCGTCCCGGAGCGATACCAATCCTGGGCCGTCACCTCGTACCTGCTGGCCTTCGGCTCACTGCTCCTGATCGGCGGGCGCATCACCGACCGGATCGGGCACCGCCGGGCTTTCATCGGTGGCCTGATCGGAACCGCCGTTTTCGCCTCGCTGGCCGGTGCGGCACCCACGGCATGGGTGTACTTCCTGGCCCGGGGCCTGCAGGGGGCGGTCGCCGCGGTGCTGGCCCCGGCGGCGCTGGCGCTCCTGTCCACCACCTTCTCCGGGGCGTCGAGAGCCCGCGCCTTCGGCGTCTACGGCGCGGTGACCGGTGTCGGAGCGGCGGTCGGCATGTTGGCCGGGGGGTTACTCACCGATCTGCTCAGTTGGCGCGCGACGATGTTCGTCTCGGTTCCTACGGTGCTGATCGCGGCCCTGGCCGCGAGGCGGACCCTGACCGCGGACCGTGAGACCACGTCGTCGGCGTGGCACGTTCCCAGTGTGTTGTCGGCGTTCTCCGGGGTGGCGCTGTTGCTGGTGGGGTTGGCCCAGGTCGAGGGCGATTCGGCCGGTACCGGTATGGCGGTGATCGCGGTCGGGGGCCTGGTGATCGCCGGATTCGCCGCCCTGCAGTACCGCACGCCGGACGCCCTGGTGCCGCCCGCACTCGTGTGCGACCGGCGTCGGCTGTTGGGCGTGATCGTGCTCGGTGTGGGTGGCCTGGGGATGACGGGGCTGTTCGTCATCGTCAGCCTGTACGTGCAGCGGGTGCTGGGGATGAGCGCCCTGTCCGCGGCGCTGGTGTGCCTGCCGTATCCCGTGGGGTTGGCGGTCTCGTCGAACCTCAGTCCCGCACTGATCTCCCGGTTCGGGGAGGCCAGGGTCGCCGGCTGGGGACTGCTGTCGACTGGGGTGTGCCTGCTGCCGCTGGGTTTCACCGGACCGGACGGCTCATCGCTCATCCTGGTGATCGCGGCCTTGGCCGGGACGAGCGTCACGATGGGCCCGGCGTTCGTGGCCGCGACCCGCCTGGCGATGTCGCAGGTCCCGCGCGGGCAGGCGGGATCGATGGGGGCCGTGATGAACTCGAGTGGCGAACTGGGCGGAGCGATCGGTGTCCCGCTGTTGGTACTCGTCGCGACCGCGACGGCCACCGACGGCCGGCCCGGGTACGGGTCGGCGATGGTCGGCGCGGGGGTGATCGTCTCCGCCGGAGCGGTCGTGGTGCTGGGCGGGCGGCGGTGCTCCACGGTGGATCGATAGCGTCAGAGCACCGACGAGAGCCGGTGCACCGCTGTGCGCAACTCCTGCGGGGACGACGTGGTGAAGCACACTCGCAGCGCGCCGTCGAGGTTGCGCTGCACCGCGAACGCGGCGCCCGGCACGTACGCGACCCCGGCGTGGACGGCCCGACGCAGCGCTGCCGCCGTGTCGCTGCCGTCGGTGAACTCGCACCACAGGAACATCCCACCGTCGGGGGTGCTGAGCCGCAGTCGTTCTCCGAAGGTCTCGGCGAGTGCCGAATGCAGGGTCAGTGCGCGCTCGGCGTACACCGCGCGGATGCCGTCGACGTGCGCATCGAGCCACTCGGTATCGGCCAGCAACTGCGCCGCCACCGCGTGCGTGAGCGACGATCCGCACAGGTCCGCGCCCTGTTTCAGGCGTTCCACCAGCGCCAGTGCCGCCGGATCGCCGTGCATCCACCCCACCCGCAGCGCCGGTGCCAGGGTCTTCGAGGCACTCGACAGGCGGATCACCCGGTCCGAGTGCGCCGCCACCGGAGCCACCGCCGGCCCGGCGAACCGCAGCTCGCCGTACGGATCGTCCTCGACGATCCAGAAGCCGAACTCCTCGGCGAGCCCGGCCAGCTCACGCCGCCGCTCGTCGGTCAGCGTGGCCCCGCCGGGGTTGTGGAAGTTCGAGACCGTGTGCACGATCGCTACCCGCTCGCGCTGCAGGATCGGCCGAAGTTCGTCGACCCGCATACCGCCGGCGTCCATCGGCACCCCGCGGACCCGCGCCCGCACGGTGTCGAAGGCCTGCAGTGCACCGATGTATCCCGGATCCTCCACCAGCACCAGATCACCCGGATCGAGCAGCGCCTGCGCCAGGAGCGACAACGCCTGCTGCGAACCGTGCGTCACCAGGACCGCGCCGGCGTCGCGGCCCAGTTTCGCCGACTCGCGTGCGTGCACCACCTCGCGCAGTGCCGCCGCACCCGCGGTCACGCCGTACTGCAGGACAGACGGGTCGTGCAGCGCCAGCGCAGCGGCCCGCGTGATCCGCTCCGCCGGCAGCAGCTCCGGCGCGGGCAGGCCGCCGGCGAGGGAGATGACACCTGGACGCTCGGTGACGGCGAGCAGGTCACGGATCGCCGAACCGCGCACCGCCCGGACGGCGAGGGAACCGGATTCGGGGGACATGCCGAAACAATCCCAGGGAGCGTCCCATTAATCAAGACGACCGTCTTACTATGTGGACAACTAGGCCCAGTCGAAGGTGTGCTCCACCGCCCTGTTCCATTCGGCGAACAGGTGCTCGCGCTCCTGCTCCGGCATCTGCGGCAGCCAGCGGCGATCCTCCGCCCAGTTGGTGCGGATCTCCTCCAGTGTCCAGACCCCGGTGGCGTACCCCGCCGCGTAGGCCGCACCGAGCGCGGTGGTCTCGATCACCCGCGGCCGGATCACCGGGACGTTCAGCACATCCGCCTGGAACTGCATCAACGTGTCGTTGACCACCATGCCGCCGTCCACGCGCAACTCCGTCAACGGAATCCCGCTGTCGGCGTTCATCGCCTCGATCACCTCGCGGGACTGGTAGGCCGTGGCCTCCAAGGCCGCTCGCGCGATGTGCCGCTTATCGGAGTATCTGGTCAGCCCCACGATCACCCCGCGCGCGTCCGATCGCCACCGCGGCGCGAACAGCCCGGAGAAGGCCGGCACCACGTACACGCCGCCGTTGTCCGGCACGCCGGTCGCGAGCACTTCCACGTCTGCGGCGGAGGAGATGATGCCGAGGTTGTCGCGCAGCCATTGGACCAGGGAGCCGCTCACCGCGACCGAGCCCTCCAGTGCGTACACCGGGGCTTCGTCGCCGAGCCGGTAACAGACCGTGGTGAGTAGGCCGTGTTCACTGAACACCGGCCGGGAGCCGGTGTTGACCAGCAGGAAGTTCCCCGTGCCGTAGGTGTTCTTCGCCGATCCCTCGTCCAGCGCGGCCTGCCCGAACATCGCCGCCTGCTGGTCGCCCAGGATTCCGGCGATCGGCACCCCGCCGAACACGCCGCGCTCGCGCACCGTTCCGTACACCTCAGCGCTGGAACGGATCTCCGGCAACATCGCCATCGGAATGCCCATCGCCGCGCAGGTCGCCGGATCCCAGGCGCCGTCGGCCAGGTTCATCAGCATGGTGCGCGAGGCGTTGGTGATGTCGGTGATGTGCAGCGGCCGGCCGCTCGATGGGACGCCGGTACCGATCTCGTCGTCGGTGGTCAGGTTCCACACCAGCCAGGAGTCGATCGTCCCCGCGCACAACTCACCCCGCTCGGCGCGCTCACGGGCACCGTCGACGTGGTCGAGGATCCAGGCGATCTTCGGGCCGGAGAAGTACGTCGAGAGCGGCAGTCCCGACGATGCCTTGAACCGGTCGGTGTCCGGCTCGTCGAGGCCGACCGCCGCGAGTTCCCGGCACAATTCGTCGGTGCGGGTGTCCTGCCAGACGATCGCGTTGTGGATCGGCTCACCTGTCGCGCGGTCCCAGACCACCACCGTCTCGCGCTGGTTGGTGATGCCCACCGCGGCGATGTCGGCGGCGGTCAGATCGGCGGTGGCCAGTGCCTGCGAGCACACCAGGCGTGTGTTGACCCAAATCTGCGTGGCGTCGTGCTCGACCCAACCGTTGCGTGGGAAGATCTGGTCGTGTTCCCGTTGTTCGGAGGCCACAATGGTCCCGCGCCGATCGAAGATGATGCACCGCGTCGAACTGGTGCCCTGGTCGATCGCGGCGACGAACTGCGGGTCGCGAGATGAAACTGCCACGCCCGAATACTGACATGGTGAGTGCCGATGAACCCTGCTGACCCTCGAATCGATACTGCCGCGGGCACATCCGCGGGGCTCTCGACCTCCGCGCCGCTGATGTCGCCGCAGTACCGGGCGCAGGCGTGGGACCGGCTCGGCGCCGAGGAGTTCGACGTGGTGGTGATCGGCGGGGGCATCGTCGGCGTCGGCGCCGCACTCGACGCGGCCACCCGCGGACTGAAGGTCGCGCTGGTGGAGGCCCGTGACTTCGCCTCCGGGACCAGCTCGCGCAGCTCGAAGATGTTCCACGGCGGCCTGCGCTACCTCGAGCAGATGGAGTTCGGCCTGGTCCGTGAGGCTCTGCACGAGCGGGAGCTGTCGCTGTCGTCACTGGCGCCGCACCTGGTCAAGCCGCTGCCCTTCCTGTTCCCGCTCACCAAGCGGGTCGTCGAGCGCCCGTACATGGCCGCCGGAATGTTCCTCTACGACACCATGGGCGGTGCGAAGACGGTGCCCGCGCAGAAGCACCTCACCCGCGCCGGTGCGCTCCGGCTGGCACCGGGCCTCAAACGCGACGCCCTGATCGGTGGCATCCGCTACTTCGACACCGTCGTCGACGATGCCCGCCACACCATGACGGTGGCCCGCACCGCCGCTCACTACGGCGCCGTGGTGCGCACGTCCACGCAGGTGGTGGACTTCCTCCGCGAGGCGGACCGGGTCTGCGGTGTGGTGGTGCGCGACAGCGAGACCGGCGAGCGGGCCGAGGTCCGCTCGACCGTGGTGATCAACGCGACCGGTGTGTGGACCGACGAACTGCAGGCGCTCTCCAAGCAGAAGGGCCGGTTCCGGGTCCGTGCCAGCAAGGGGGTGCACATCCTGGTGCCCCGGGACCGCATCGTCGCCGACGTGGCGCTGATCCTGCGTACCGAGAAGAGCGTGTTGTTCGTGATCCCGTGGGGCAGTCACTGGATCATCGGCACCACCGATACCGACTGGAACCTCGACCTCGCACACCCGGCGGCCACCGCCACCGACATCGACTACATCCTCGATCACGTGAACAAGGTGCTGGTCACCGAGCTCACCCGGGACGACATCACCGGCGTCTATGCGGGACTGCGGCCGCTGCTGGCGGGGGAGTCCGACGAGACCAGCAAGCTCTCGCGCGAGCACGCCGTGGCGGCGATCGCGCCCGGCCTGGTGACCATCGCCGGCGGGAAGTACACCACCTACCGGGTGATGGGCTCGGACGCCGTGGACGCCGCGCAGGCCTACCTGCCGCACCCGATCCCCACCTCGTGCACCGAGAAGGTGCCGCTGGCGGGTGCCGACGGCTACTACGCGCTGTCCAACCAGACCGCGTCGATCGCCGCTGAGCACGGGGTGCATCCGCACCGGGTGACGCACCTGCTCAACCGGTACGGATCGCTCATCGGTGAGGTGCTGGCGATGGCGGCCGACGATCCCGGCCTGCTTGAACCGCTGGCCGGTGCCCCGCAGTACCTGCGGGTGGAGGCGCTGTACGCGGTCACCGCCGAGGGGGCGCTGCACCTGGAGGACGTGCTGGCGCGCCGCACCCGGATCGCCATCGAGTACTCCGATCGCGGCCTGGAGGCCGCCGCTGAGGTGGCGCAGTTGATCGCGCCGGTACTCGGCTGGTCGGAGGCGGACATCGCCCGGGAGCTGGAGAACTACGGGGCGCGGGTCGCCGCGGAGATGGAATCGCAGATCATGCCCGACGACGAGACCGCCGATGCGCTGCGCGCCGCCGCTCCCGAGGCCCGGGCCGAGATCCTCGAACCGGTCCCGGTTCCGGGGCGGCGGGCGAGCGCCGTCGACCGTTAGCGGCGCACCGCCGCCGGGGCCGAGGGAGCCGCGGAGGCGGACGGTTTCGCGGACGGGTTCGCACCGGCCGGGGTCAACACGAAGTTCCAGGACCGGTTGTTGTCCGGGTCGGTGAGCGTGAGTTCGGCGCCGTTGCGGGTCCAGATCCGCTCACCCTTGAGGGCCTCGCTGATCGCGGTCTGGGTGCCATTCGGGTCCGGGCAGTAGCGCATCGTCGAGGCCAGCCCGGCGCCGAAATCGACCCGGTCGGCACTGGCCAGCGAGGTGGCCGTGCCGTTGAGCAGGTTGCAGGAGTCGTTGCCGGAGATGTTCGAGCCCTGCACCCGGAACCACGCGGCCGGGTCGGACTTCAGGCGCCACTGCGCGCCCAGGATGGACGGCTTCGGCGCGGCGGATGCGGCACCGGACGGCTTGACCGAGCCCGACGGTGCGGAGGGACGGGCCGGATCGGCGCCGGCGGTTCCGGCGCAGCCGGCGGTGAGGACGGCGGCACCGACGACGAGCGGGAGGACGAGGGAGGACTTACGCATCATGTCGACGATTATGCCGCCTCACCCGTCACTTTGGTACCTTCAGTACTACCCTAGTCGGACTTAACCGACTCCCGGGTGGCTTCGGGAACCATGTCGATCGTGGTCCGCAGCGGCTTGTTCGGCAGCAACGCGGTCGCGATCAGGGTGACCACCGCGCACCCCGCCGCCACCAGGAAGATCCGCCCGGTCGCATCGCCGTACGAGGCGCGGATGATCTCCTGGATCGGCCCCGGCAGGGCGCTCAGGTCCAGCTGGGCGCTGGACGAGCCGCCCGCCGGCACCCGGATGCCGTGCGCGGCCAGGCCCTGTTGGGTGAGCTCGGCGACCCGCGAGGCGAGCACCGCGCCGAGGGCCGAGACACCGATCGCGCCGCCGAAGGTGCGGAAGAACGCGACCGAGCTCGACGCGGAACCGATGTTCTGCACGCTGACGGTGTTCTGCACCGCGAGCACCAGGTTCTGCATCAGCGCGCCCACGCCGAGGCCGACGATCGCGATGTACAGCATGACCTGCGAGAGCGGCGTCGCATGGTCGATCGTGCCGAGTACGGCGAAGCCGAT
The DNA here is from genome assembly GCF_054780975.1 of Tsukamurella serpentis. Classification (NCBI taxonomy): domain Bacteria; kingdom Bacillati; phylum Actinomycetota; class Actinomycetes; order Mycobacteriales; family Tsukamurellaceae; genus Tsukamurella; species Tsukamurella serpentis. The sequence goes on along the minus strand of NZ_BAAGVH010000002.1, from coordinate 561,052 downwards.
CGCCATGATCACCGCGCCGCCCACCACGAACCGCTTCCAGGCGCCGAACCGGGTGATCAACTGGCCGGTGGTCACCGAGGCGACCAGCATGCCCAGCACCATCGGGATGGTCAGCACGCCGGCCATCGTCGGGCTGTAGCCGCGGGCGGTCTGGAAGTACAGGCCCAGGAACGAGCTGGCGCCGAACATGCCGACGCCGACGGCGATCGAGGCGATGATCGCCAGCGCGGTGGTGCGCTCGGTGACGATCTTGAGATCGATGATCGGATCGGAGACCTTGGCCTCGACCAGGACCGTCAGTGCCAGCAGTCCGATACCCGAAGCCAGGTAGACCAGCGTGGAGACCGAGATCCAGGCGTAGTTCTTACCGGCGAACGAGACCCAGATCAGCAGGACGGACACGCCTGCGGTGAGCAGGGTGGCGCCCAACCAGTCGATCGAGGCCGAGTCCTTGCGGTTGACCGGCAGGTGCAGGGTGCGCTGGATGAGTACCAGTGCGAGGATCGCGATCGGCACACTCACGTAGAAGCACCAGCGCCAGCCGATGTGGTCGGTGATCAGGCCACCCAGGATCGGGCCGCCGGACATCGACACCGCCATCACCGCGCCCATGTAGCCGGAGTACCGGCCGCGCTCACGCGGCGGGATGATGCTGCCGATGATGGCCACCACCAGCGCGGTCAGGCCACCCATGCCCACGCCCTGGACGACCCGGGCGCCGAGCAACACGGAGACGTTCGGAGACGCGCCGGCCAGGATGGATCCCGCCACGAAGATCACGATCGCCGATTGGACCAGGATCTTCTTGCTGTAGAGATCGGCGAGCTTGCCCCAGATCGGGGTGGAAGCGGCGTTGGCCAGCAGGGCGGTGGTGATCACCCAGGCGAAGGCGGTCTGCGAGGCGTGCAGGTCCGCGATGATCCGCGGCAGCGCGGTGGAGACGATCGTCGTGCTCAGCAGCGCGGTGAACAGTGCGGCGAGCAGACCCGCCATGACCTCGAGGATCTCCCGATGGGTCATGGGGGCCGATGGCTGTGGCGGTGCGTCCGCCGTGGTGACCGACATCGGTACCTTCCTTCAAAACTCTAAGCAATAACGTGCAAGATGCAACTATAACGACGGTGAAGATATTTCCCAAGAGTTCGCACTGTGACGTCACTCCCATAAAGATGGAACATGTTCTAGATTGATGACATGCCCCTGGTCATCGATCACAGCCGCGAGATCGCCGCACCTGCACCGGTGGTGTGGCAGGTGCTCACCGACTTCGGCGCCTACCAGCAATGGAATCCGTTCGCGGTCGCGGCGCAGTGCGATCTGCGGCCCGGCGGGAGGTTCACCATGCAGGTCGCGCTGGTGGGATCGAAGCCGATGACGCAGACCGAGTTCGTGGTCTCCGTGGACGAGGGCGAGGGCTTCGCGTACGCCATGCGCCCGGCTCCGGCCGGGCTGCTGCGCAGTATTCGCGAGCAGCGCATCGTCGATCTGGGAGCGGGACGCTCGCGCTACACCTCGCACTTCCAGCTCGACGGTCCGATGGCCCCGGTCGTCGACCTGGTGCTGGGGCGGGCGCTGCGGCGCGGCTTCGGCGGCAACGTCGACGCGCTGGCGCGTCGGGCGGAACAGCTCGCGCGGTGAGTCGGGCGGAACAGCTCGCGCGGTGAGCCGGGCTAGCCGGCGGCGCGTACCCGGCGGGTGAACCGGGCCGTCGCCCGTGCGATCGCCCGATCGTCACCATCGGTGACTCGGATGACGAAGATGTCCTCCTTGGGCAACCGTTCCCCGATGCTCGCCTGTGCGCTCAGTACGTCCCCGATGCGGGTGGGCCGCAGGTAGTCGATGTGGATGGCGCTGGCCACCCCGGTGTGCTCGTCGTCGTTGGCGGCGGCCGCCACCGCCGTCCCGACCAGCGCGAAGACGAACGCGCCGTGCGTCGTGCCGTGCGGATTGAGGTGGTCAGCGGTGACCTGCGCTCGGGACTGCGCCCGGCCGCCGCCGTGGCCCGCCACCTCGATGCCCAGGAGCTGTGCGTAGCGGTCGGCCGCGGAGCTGCTCATGGGCCTCATCCTGCCATGCGGGCCGGCCGGTTCAGCGGGCGCGCAGCCCCTTCGGCGTCCTCGCGAAACCGGCCGCCGCGAGGGCTCCGGCCAGCGGGGAGGCCGGCGCGGGCAGCCCGTCGATCTTCTCGATGGACAGGCCGCCGAGCCGCGGCGCGGCTCCGGCCAGCGCTCGCAGCGCGCGGTCCGGGGAGTCGGTGAAGGTCAGCAGGGTGCGGCCGCCGCGCTCGAGGAACAGCGCCAGCGCCCCACCCACCAGCACCACCACGGCACCGGCCTTGCGGCCCGGCCGGGCGCCGTCGGGGGTCTCCGGCCAGGCCAGCGCCGCGCCGTACGGATTCGCCGGGTCCGTCGCCGCCAACACCAGCGCGGACGACTCTCCGCGCTGCTCGGCCCGTTCCGATTCGGTGGCCGCGTCCCGCAGTGCGTCGACGGTGCCGGTGCGGGCGAACTGCGCGGCCCCGAGCCGCTCGATGAAGTAGCCGCGACGCGCCTTCCCGGACTCCTCGAACGCGGCCAGTGTGCGATACACCCGCGCGAAACCGCCCTCGACGTGCTCGGCGGAGACCGCACCCCGGGTGACCACGCCGTAGCGTTCGAGGAGCTGCTCGGCCACGGCGTGCGACTGCTCGGTGGCGCCGGCGTCCGACGCGGCCGGCGGTACCGACCAGCGGCCGGCCAGCATCGGTGGTACCTGATCGGCGGAGACCCGCAGCCGGGCCCGCGGAGCCCGGCGGGGCGTGCGATGCGCGCCGGCGCGGCGACCGCCGGCGAGGCGGGCGCGGACCGGGGCGAAGGTGTCACCGGTGAGCCGGCCCGCCCACACCAGATCCCACAGTGCCTCCGGGGTGGCGCCGGTGAGCTGGCGGTAGAAGTACGCGCCGCCGCCGCGGACCGCATCGTCGATCGCCCGGTGGGCCGGAGCCGGGTCCAGTGCGGCGGGCGGCGGAAGGGTGAGTTGCGCCGGATCAGCGGGGTGGAAGGCGATCCAGCCGTCCTGCGCGCCGATCGCTCCGTGCCCGGTCCAGACCACCTCCCCGGTAGCGGTGAGTTCGTCGAGCATGGCGGGGGAGTAGTCGGCGACCCGCTGCGGCAGCACCAGCGTCTCCCAGGCGGACGCCGGGATCGGTACCCCGGCCAGCTGGTCGATCACCGTCGCCACTCCGTCGATCCCGCGCAACGGCTCGGTGAGGTGGTGCCAACCGGCCAGGAACTGTGCGTAGGCGCGTTCGGGCACCGGCTCGACGTCCTGGCGCAGCCGGGCGAGCGACCGCTGACGGATCCGGCGCAGTACGTCGGCATCGCAGAACTGGGCGGCGCCGTCACCATCGTCGTCGTCGGGGACGAACCTGCCCTCGATCACCCGGCGGGCACCGACCATCTCCGTCAGGGCCCGTGCGACCACGGCGACCCCGAGGCCGTACCGGGTGGCCACCTCGACGGCGGTGAACGGGCCGTGGCGGCGGGCGTACCGGGAGAGCAGGTCACCGATCGGATCGGGAACCGGCGCGGTGAACGCCGACGCGATCCCCGGCTGCACCGGTACACCGAGACCGTCACGCAGCCGTGCGGCGTCCTCGACCGCGGCGACGAGGCCATCCCCGAAGCCGAACACCCGGCCCGCGGCAGTCAGCTCGCGCACCGCGGACGCGGCCAGCGCTGCACTCTCGCAGCGCTCGGCGATCTCCCCGCTCCGCAGTGGCCCCAGTTCCCGGATCAGATCCGCCACCTGTTCGGTGCTGCGCGCCCGGTATCCGGGGGCGGTGCGCTGCAACTGGGCGGAGACCTCCGCCAGCACCTCGGGGTCGAGCAATTCGGTCAGCTCGACCCGGCCCAGCAATTGGGAGAGCACCGCAGGATCCAGGCTGAGCACCGCGGCGCGGCGCTCGGCCAAGGGGGCGTCGCCCTCGTACATGAATGCGCCCACGTAGCTGAACAGCAGGGACGCCGCGAACGGTGACGGTGCCACCGTCTCCACCTCCGCCAGGCGGATCCGCCGGGCGGCGATCGCGCGATGCACCGCGACCAGCTCGGGAACGTCGTAGACGTCCTGCAGGCACTCGCGGACCGCTTCGAGGACGATCGGGAACTGCGGGTACTGGCGCGCCACCTCCAACAGTTGGCTCGCCCGCTGGCGCTGCTGCCACAGCGGAGCGCGCCTACCCGGATCACGGCGCGGCAGCAGCAGCGCGCGGGCCGCGCACTCCCGGAACCGGGAGGCGAACAGGGCGCTCGACCCCACCGCCTCGGTGACCAGGTCCTCGATCCGGTCGGCGTCGAAGCGGAACAGATCGGCGCCGGGCGGGGTGTCGTCGGTGTCCGGCAGCCGCACGACGATGCCGTCGTCGGTCGCGGTGACCGCACCGGAGAGTCCCCGCTCGGCGTTCAGGCGCGCGCCGACCGCCAGCGCCCACGGCGCATGCACCTTCATCCCCAGCGGCGAATGCAGCACCACCCGCCAGTCACCGAGCTCGTCGCGGAACCGTTCGACCACCAGGGTGCGATCGGTGGGCAGCACACCGGTGGCCCGGTGCTGCTCCGCCAGCAGCGCGATCAGGTTGTCGGTGGCCCAGGTGCCCAGGCCCGCTCGCTGCGCCCGCTCGCGCTGGGCGGGCTCGTCGAGGGCGGTGAACTCGCGGGTGAACCGGCCGATCGCCCGGCCCAGTTCGGCGGGACGGCCCACGGTGTCGCCGATCCAGAAGGGCAGGCGTCCGGGCTGGCCGAAGGCGGGGGAGACCAGGACCCGGTCGTGGGTGATCTCCTCGATCCGCCAGCTGGTGGCGCCGAGCGCGAAGACGTCACCGACCCGAGACTCGTAGACCATCTCCTCGTCGAGCTCACCGACCCGGGATGCCCTCTCGCCGACCATGAACACGCCGAACAGGCCGCGATCGGCGATCGCGCCGCCCGAGGTGACCGCCAGGCGCGCGGCACCGGGACGGCCGGTGAGGGTGCCGGCGTCACGGTCGAACACCACCCGGGGCCGCAGTTCGCCGAAGTCCTCCGCCGGGTACCGGCCGGAGATCAGGTCCAGCACGGCGGTGTACGCCGAATCCGGCAGCCCGGCGTAGGGATGCGCACGGCGGACCAGCGCCAGCCACTCGTGCACGTCGAGCCGGTCCATCGCGGCGGCGGCCACCGTCTGCTGGGCGAGTACGTCGAGCGGATTGCGCGGCACCACCAGCGCCTCGATCGCGCCCTCGCGCATCCGGGAGACGGTGACGGTGCTGTGCAGCAGATCGGTGCGGTGCTTGGGGAAGAAGACGCCGCGGCTGGGCTCACCGACCCGGTGGCCGGCACGCCCCACCCGTTGCAGACCCGCCGCCACCGATGGCGGTGCCTCCACCTGGATCACCAGATCCACTGCGCCCATGTCGATGCCCAGTTCCAGGCTGGACGTGGCGACCACGCAGCGCAGCCGGCCGGATTTGAGATCGTCCTCGATGAGGGCGCGCTGCTCCTTGCTCACCGAGCCGTGGTGGGCCCGGGCCAGCAGTGGTTGCGCGCCGTGGGTCTGGCCGCTGGCCAGCACCTGCGCCGGAGCGCCGCCGGGAACAGCGGGATTCCCGGCCCCGGAATCTCCTACGGTCCCGGTGGTCCCGCCGGTTCCGGCCTGCACTCCGGCGGCCGATTCGTTGATCCGGGCGGTGAGCCGCTCGGCCAGGCGGCGGGAGTTGGCGAAGACGATGGTCGAGCGGTGCTGCTCGATCTGCTCCACGATCGCCGATTCCACGTGCGGCCACAGCGATCCCTGCTGCACCGGCTCGTCCGGATCGCCCCCGATCACGTCGAGTTCGGTCATGTCCGGTACCGGCACGCTCACGGTGAGCTCGAACCGCTTCTGCGAGGGCGGGCGCACCACCGTCGCCGGACGCGGCCCGCCGAGGAACGCGGCCACCTCCTGCGCGGGTTCGACGGTGGCCGAGAGTCCGATCCGCCGAGCCGGGTGCGGCAACAGCGCATCCAGGCGTTCGAGGGACAGTGCCAGGTGCGAGCCGCGTTTGGTACCGGCCACCGCGTGCACCTCGTCGACGATCACGGTGTGCACGGCGGTCAGGCTCGCGCGGGCCTGCGAGGTGAGCATCAGGAACAGGGACTCGGGAGTGGTGATCAGGATGTCCGGCGGGTTACGGACCAGCCGGCGCCGCTCCTGCGCAGGGGTGTCACCCGAGCGCACACCGACGGTGACCTCCGGCGCCGGCTCACCGCGCTGCTCGCGGACCCGGGAGATACCGGCCAGCGGTGCGCGCAGGTTGCGTTGCACGTCGACCGCGAGTGCCTTGAGCGGGGAGATGTAGAGCACCGAGGTGCCGCTGGTGCGCCCGCCTGCGGCCAGGCGGTCCAGCGCCCACAGGAACGCCGAGAGCGTCTTCCCCGAGCCGGTGGGCGCGACGACCAGGGTGTTCTCACCTGCGGCGATGGATCGCCAGGCGCCCTCCTGGGCGGCAGTGGGAGCGGCGAAGGACTCGGTGAACCACTGCGCGGTGGCGGGCGTGAACGCCCGGAGGGCGTCCGGCATGTGTTCATCATGGCGCAGACCCCCGACACACCCCGTGACTGTTGTTGTTTGTGTGACTGCTGTGATTCATGATGTTCAGGGGTAAGAGTCTCTGAAGGAGCAGGTATGGCCACGCACGTCACATCCAACAGTCTCCGTCGCGCCTGGCTGCGCGGCATCGTCGCCGGCGCCGCGGTCGCGGTCGGGATCAGCGGCACCGTGGCCGCCGTCGCGAAGGCCGATCAGCAGGTGGGCCGGTTCCTGGTCAAGGGCCAGATCGAGGTCTCGTACTTCGCCACCGGCGGCTGGGTCCAGTGGGGTCCGCCGCTGATCCCGGAATCGAACGCGGCCCGCGGCGGCAAGTTCCAGACCTTCGAGAAGAACACCTCCTTCTACTGGCATCCCGCGGCGGACGGCGGCAACGCCCACCAGGTCGGCGGCGCGATCCGTGGCAAGTGGGGCGAGACCGGTTGGGAACGCGGCCCGCTGGGCTTCCCGATCAGTGACGAGGTGCACGCCCGCGGACCGTTCAACGCCGTCACCGGCGCCATGAACGCCTTCCAGGGCGGCACCGTCTACTGGTCGCCGGCCAGCGGCGCCTGGCCGGTCTGGGGCGAGATCCTGGTCAAGTGGAGCGCGGAGAAGCGCGAGTCCGGACGCTACGGCTACCCGACCGGGCCGGAGATCCGCACCGGTAACGGCTTCTCGCAGACCTTCCAGCGCGGAGTGATCACCTGGCCGTGATCACAGCGGCCGCCGGGGATCAGTCACCGGCGGTGGCGGATCACCGAGACCGGTGGCCCTGCGGATGTGACTGACGCCGGGCAGCCGGTTCACCCCGCGCTGCATGTCGCTGAGTCGATTGGTGACCTCCACCAGCGGCGGCAGTACGGCGTCGAGCGTGTTGAGCGCCGGATCGGCGACTGCGGTGAGCCGCTCGGCGCGGTCGATCACGATATTGGCCCGCTCGATCATGTCGGCCATCGCCAGCATCATCTTCGGCAGTTCCGCGATCAACTCGATGGTGTCCGGCGGGACGGTGCTGAGCTTGCCGACACTGGTCACGGTACGACCGGTGTTGTCCATCGCCCGCCCGGCCGCAGCGCGGACCGAGTCGAGCAGGCTGTTGACCGATTCCCCGATGCTGGGAACCGGCTCGGGCTCCTTCTTCCTGGCCATAGGACGATCATCGCCGCTGCGGCCGGGGCGCGCAGCGCTTTCACCCCGGCGGGGCCGGTTCAGAGCGTGGCGCCGAACCTCGCGACGGCCTCGCGGGCGGTGTCCAGGCCCGGGCTCCGCCGCCCGACGGTGCGCACCGCACCGTCCGGCAGCAGAACCACCTCACCGATCGAATCGCCCGTGGTGGCCTCACGGACCGACCAGCTGTAACCGGTGTCCGCGAGCCAATCGTCCTCCCGCAGGGCGGTCAGGTAGTACTCGCCGACATTGAGGCCGATCGGATCCATCGGGACCGTCTACTCGTCGCCGGACTTGATCTCGAGCAGCACCGTGCCCTGGGTGACGGCGGTGCCGGGCTCGACCGTCAGGCCGGTCACCACGCCGTCCTTGTGCGCGGCCACCGGGTTCTCCATCTTCATGGCCTCCAGGACCACGACCAGATCACCGGCACTGACCTGCTGGCCGTCCTCGACCGAGACCTTCACCACGGTGCCCTGCATCGGGGCGGTCACCGAATCGCCGGTGGCGGCCACGCCGGCACCGCGATCACGGGTGCGCGGCTTGGGCTTGCGGCGGATCACGCCCGCACCGGCCGCGTCACCGCCGCCGAGCGTGAGCTCACCCGGCAGCGAGACCTCCACGCGGCGGCCGTCGACCACCACGACCACGTTCTGCCGCGGCAGCGAGTCGTCCTCCTCGATCGCCTGGCCACCGGTGTACGGCTCGATCGGGTTCTCCCAGTCGGTCTCGATCCACTTGGTGTAGACGTCGAAACCCTCGGAGCCGTCGGCCTTGGTGCCGGTGAAGGCCGGGTTCTCCACGATGTGCCGGTGGAACGGGATCACCGTGGCCAGGCCCTCGACCTGGAACTCGGCGAGCGCGCGCCGCGAACGCTCCAGTGCCTGCTCGCGGTTCTCTCCGGTGACGATGAGCTTGGCGAGCATCGAGTCGAACTGGCCGCCGATCACATCGCCGGCGTCCACACCGGAGTCCACGCGCACACCGGGACCGGTGGGCTCGCGGTAGACGGTGATCGGGCCGGGCGCGGGCAGGAAGCCACGGCCGGCGTCCTCGCCGTTGATCCGGAACTCGAAGGAGTGACCGCGCGGCTGCGGGTCCTCGGTGATCTCCAGCTCCTTGCCCTCGGCGATCCGGAACTGCTGGCGCACCAGGTCGATGCCGGCGGTCTCCTCGGTGACCGGGTGCTCGACCTGCAGGCGGGTGTTGACCTCCAGGAAGCTGACCAGGCCGTCGGCCGCGACCAGGAACTCGACGGTGCCGGCGCCGTAGTACCCGGCCTCCCGGCAGATGTCCTTCGCGGACTGGTGGATGCGCTCGCGCTGCTCGGGGGTCAGGAAGGGCGCGGGCGCCTCCTCGACCAGCTTCTGGAAGCGGCGCTGCAGCGAGCAGTCGCGGGTGCCGGCCACCACGACGTTGCCGTGCTGATCGGCGATGACCTGCGCCTCGACGTGGCGGGCCTTGTCCAGGTAGCGCTCGACGAAGCACTCACCGCGGCCGAAGGCCGCGACCGCCTCACGGGTGGCGGACTCGAACAGCTCGGGGATCTCGTCGATGGTGTGCGCGACCTTCATACCGCGACCGCCACCGCCGAAGGCGGCCTTGATCGCCACCGGCACGCCGTGCTCCTGGGCGAACGCGACGACCTCGTCGGCGCCGGAGACCGGGTCCTTGGTGCCGGGCGCCATCGGGGCGTCGGCGCGCTCGGCGATGTGGCGGGCGGTGACCTTGTCACCGAGGTCGCGGATCGAGGCCGGTGACGGGCCGATCCAGGTCAGGCCCGCGTCGATGACGGCCTGCGCGAAGTCGGCGTTCTCGGACAGGAAGCCGTAACCGGGATGGATCGCGTCGGCGCCGGACTTCGCGGCGGCGTCCAGGATCTTGTCGAAGACGAGGTACGACTCGGCGGAGGTCTGTCCGCCCAGGGCGAAGGCCTCGTCGGCCAGGCGCACGAACTTCGCCTCGGCGTCGGGCTCGGCGTAGACAGCGACGCTGGTGATGCCGGCGTCCCGGGCGGCGCGGATGACGCGGACGGCGATCTCACCACGATTGGCGATGAGCACCTTCTCGATCTTCTTGTCAGCGTGGGCTGCCACTTCAAAGTCTCCCTAGTTCCGTGCGGCGCACCTCGTCGTGCGCACAGCCTTCTGTCCAACCGGGGGCCGAACTCGTCACGAGTCTAAGCCTCCGCTCATGTGGCGCAGACGACAGTCCCCTCGGATCGGTCACCCTCGGGCGACTGTCGCATCGCCGATCTCGGTCAACATCGAACGTAGCGCGCCGAGGTACAGGGTGACACTGCGGCGCGCGGTCTCGAAGCCCGGGAACCTCGCCGCCACGTGCAACCCCGACGGGGTGCGCAGCATCCACAGGTAGACGTCGTCGAGCGAGTAGTCGCGCGAGCGCAGCGCGGCGGCGGCTCCGGCGTCGTTGACCTCGGAGCCCGGGGCCGAGCGGGTGTCCATGAACGAGACCACGAACCGCGGCGGCGGTGCCGGTGCGGCCAGCACCTCGCCGATCCGCAGGTACGGCAGTGTGCTGCCGGCCTTGGACCGTCGCCACTCGGACTGCGAGCGCTGCGCCAATTCGCCGAAGGTGCGGGTACCGGTGGTGTCCAGCCGGAACGGTGCCACCCCGACGAACCAGCCCAGCGCGGCGATCCACTGCTCGGCGTCGCGCGTGTGCCTGGTCACCGCGCACCGGAACACCGGGCCGAAACCCAGATCGGTGTTGATCTTGGCCATGCACGCCAGCACCCCGGTCACCAGGGTGGCGCCCGATTCCGAGCACACCCGGGTGAAGTTGTTGGCCCGGTCGTCGTCGAGCAGATGGAAGTTGACGGCGCTCTGCGGCAACCGGGGCACCCCGTCGGGATCGTGCCCGAGCGCTGCGCGGGTCTCGTCGGCGAGCAGCTTGGCGCTCACCGGCAGCAGCGGCATCGGGAACGCCGACGGTGCGAACGCGGTCTCGGTGAGGTACTCGTTCCACATCTGCGCCGCGGGGTGATCGGCGGTGGCCCGGTCGGCGCTCTGCCGGTCGGTGTCGGAGTAGTTGACGTAGCTGCCGGCGGGGAACAGCTGCGCGGTCGTCCCGTGCACCGCCTCCCGGTAGAACTCGCGCAGCTCGTGCGGGCTCAGGATCAGGGAGTACCCGTCGAGCAGGGAGTGATCGGCGGCGAAGAACAGCGTGAACGAGTCCTCCCGGGACACCGTCGAGAACAGGTACGCCGGCCAGGTCAGCGGTGCGGTGGACCGGTCGAACTCCCCGAGCAGCTGCTCGGCCAGCGGTTCGGTGCTGTGATAGGTGCCCACCGTCTGCACCTTCAGGTCGACGGTGGCTGGCTGGGCGCTGCGCCGGCGCGGGAGCCCGTCCTCGATGAAGACGTGGGTGCGCAGCACCTCGTGCCGGTCGATCCAGGCGCGCAGTGCGGTGCGCAGCCCGGGGATGGAGAGCGGCTCGTCGAATTCGACGGCGATCCCCAGCCAGGATTCGCGGCCGCCGTCGATGTGCCGGCGCTGCAGGATCGACAGGGCGCTGCGCAGGTGCGCCTCGTGCACGTGGGACGGGCGCCGCGGGTCGTCGCGCCAGCGCGCGGCGGGCCCGCGGGTGGGCGTCCAGTTGCGCAGTTCCCCCGGGCGCAGCGGGTACGCGCTCAGTTCGGTGAACTGCATGGCCGCCCGCTCAGGCGGCCAGCCGGCGCTTGATCCGCGCCAGCATCGCGGACATGCCGCGCAGCCGCAGCGGACTGACCACCGCGTCCAGGCCCAGTGCGTGGTGGAAATCGTCGGGGACACCGGCGATGGCCTCGGCGGATTGACCGTCCAGGCCCTGGGCCAGGATCGACGCGAAACCGCGGGTGGTGGGCGCCTGCGGCGGCGCACTGAAGTACAGCCGCACCGCGCTGCGATCGGCGGCGTCGACGTCGAGGAACAGCGGCGACTGGCACTCGGGGACCGGTTCCATCGCGGCGTCGGTCAGGTGCGCGGGAAGTGGCGGCAGCTCCCGGGAGAACTCCAGCAGCATCTCCAGCCGGTCGGCCTCACCGACCCCGGCGAAATCGTCCACGATCTCCGCGAGCGGTTCGGGGAGACCGGGGGAGGCGCTCACGCGCCCGCGGAGCCGGGGGCGGTACCCGCCTCGCCGCCCCGCACGATCGGCGCCCGCACCGTGTTGCCCCACTCGGTCCAGGAACCGTCGTAGTTGCGCACATCGGCGAAGCCCAGCAGGTGGGTGAGCACGAACCAGGTGTGGCTCGAACGCTCACCGATCCGGCAGTACGCGGTGACCGGAGTGGCCGGGTCCAGATCGGAGTACACCTGCTGCAAGTCGGCGTGCGGCAGGAACCGCCCGTCCGGGCGGGCGGCCTTCGCCCACGGGATGGACACGGCGGTGGGGATGTGGCCACCGCGCAGCGCACCCTCCTCCGGGTAGTCCGGCATGTGGGTGCGCTCACCGGTGTACTCCTGCGGTGAGCGCACATCGACCAGGGCGCGGCGCCCGAGGTCCGCGCGGACCTCCTCGGCGAAGGCACGGATCCGCGAATCGTCCCGTTCCACGACCGGGTAGTCACTGCGCGGGTACTCCGGGCGTTCCAGGGAGACGTCGCGGCCGTCGCTGATCCACAGGTCGCGGCCACCGTCGAGCAGCCGGACGTCGGGATGGCCGAACAGGGTGAACACCCACAGCGCGTACGCCGCCCACCAATTCGACTTGTCGCCGTAGATCACCACGGTGTCGTCGCGGCTGATCCCCTTGGCGCGCATCAACTCGGCGAACCGCTCACCGTCGATGTAATCGCGGGAGACCGGATCGTTGAGGTGCAGGTGCCAGTCGACCTTCTGCGCGGTGGGGATGTGCCCGATGTCGTAGAGCAGCACGTCCTCGTCGGATTCGATCACCTTCAGGCCGGGAACCCCGAGGTGTCCGCTGAGCCAGTCGGCGGTGACGAGGCGCTCGGGGTGCGCGTAGTGCGCAAGCTCCGCGCTGGGATCGGTGTCGATAGCCACGACGTTCAGCGTAGCGGCCACCGGTGCCCCGCGCGGTCTCACGCCCGGGGCGCGCCGGTGAACGTGTCGAGCGCCGCCGCGACGATCCCGGGCAGGTCCGTCGCCGTGGCGAGGTTGGTGGCCGCGAACAGGGAGGTCTCGTCGTCGGTGCCGGTCCAGCCCACGTACAGGTAGGGCGGAGGGGACGAGGGTGCCCTGCCTGTACCCGAGGCTCTCGGCTCGGCGACCGGTAGCGGTGCCCAGGCCAGACGGAACCAGGTGCGCTGCGCGGGACTGCCGTCCGGTGCGCGGACCGGGGCCGGGAGTGCGCCGACCCCGGCGCAGGTGGTCACCGGGTGCGACGGATCGGGCGGCGCGTCGATCAGCGCCGCGAGGGTGCGGCGCGGCAGCAGTGCGATCAACGGTCCGAAGGCGTCGAACCGGCCGGTCTCGGGCAGGGTGGTCAGGGCCTGCTTCACCGCGGTGCGCAGCCGGGGGACCTCGCTCGGGCCGGCGGCCGGGTCGATCAGCAGCTCCGCGTCGAGGATGGCATTACCGCGCAGGTCACCGTCGGTGCGGCGGCTCACCGACAGGCTCAGCGCGGCCGCACCGTCGTCCGGGCGCACCCAGCCCAGTGCGCCGGCGATGGCGGCGGTCACAGCGAACAGCACGCTCGATTCGGTGCCGCCGAGCTCGCGGGCCAGGTCGGCGAGCACGGAGCGGTCGATGTGCTGGATAGCCCACCGCTCCGGACCGGTCTCGGGTCCGGGATGCTCGCCCGAGCCGGGGTCCAGACGGTCCTGCGCCAACTTCGCGGCGGCCAGCGCCGCCCGGACCGCGGCCGGTACTTCGGCGAGCACGGCCAGGCCGTCCCGGACCGCCGCGCGCACCGTCGGCGCCGGTGCGGACGGATAGGGAAGTTCGCGCACCGTGCCGACCGCGGCCTCGGCGATCGCCGTCGCCGTCCCCACACCGTCGGCCAGGACGTGCGAGACCACCAGTGTGACCGCACTGCCGCCGTCGGTCAGCGGCAGTACCGCCAGTTGCCAGCCGGGACCGTGCCACGGGTCGATCGGCGCGGCCACCCGTTCGTCGAGCCAGGCGTCGATCTCACTGCGCGGGCGCGGCAGCGCGACGATGATCGGCGGTGCCTGGGGCTCGCGGATCCACCGGTCGCGGCCCACCGGCAGCGGTGACGCAGCGACCCTCCGGCCCAGTAGGCCCTGCGCGAGCGCGTGCCGGAATCGTTCGAGCCCGGCGGTATCGACACCGCGGTCGTAGATCCACACCGCCTGGATCAGCGAGTTCCGGCCGGTCGCGCGGGTGCCCGAGGCGGCTGCCTGATCGATGAAGTCGAGCAGATCACTCATACGGCCACCGTCGCGGTCAGCGCCGATTCGATGGCGCTGCGGATCGCCGCCACCGCCTGCGGGGCCAGGGTGCCCGGTGCGTGACGCATCTCGATCGACAACCGGCCGTCGAAGGTGAGTGCGTGGTAGTGCAGCCCCACCAGCGGCGCCAGCAGCTGCGGGGGAGCGCCCTGGACCAGCGCCCGGACCCTGTCGATGTCGACCTCGGAACTGGTGTTGAAGTCGAGCGCGGTCACGTCCTGCGGGGTCGACGGTGGCGGCACCGTCCCCAGGTTGCTCAGCCGGACCGGGGCACCGTCGGTGACGGTGACCGCCGCGGTACCGGTCAGCGCCGAGGCGGCGCTGCCGTCGGCGAGGTCGGCGCGCAGCCGCTGCAGCACCGCCTGCCCGATCTCGGTGGCCGGGGTATCGGCGCACACCGTCAGCGGTGCGGTCGACGATCCCGCGAAGTTGGTGACCTCCGTCGCCCCGACCGGCGGCTCGCACCGCCCGCGCAGGTCGACGGGGCTGAACACGGCCATCGGCACCGGCTGCTGCGGGTCCACCGGCATCGCCGCGCGTTCGGCGGTCACGATCAGCCCGGCGAGCAGGCCGTGCACGCTCAGGCCCGCGGCCTTGGCGCGCTCGCGGAGCGCGGTGGTGTCCTCGGCGCTGAGCCGGATCCGCTCGAACCCGAACTCGCCGGCGTTCACCGCACTCGGCTCCGGAACGTTGCCGCAGGTGCGGGCGGTGATGCTCAGCGGTTCCGGGGCCTGCGCGGCGGGCAACCGGCCCGCCAGGTCGGTGGGGGCGTGCGGCAGCGCCGGCGCCGGAGTGCGCTCGTCGTGCGGATCGGTGTACAGCTCCCACAGCCGCAGATTCAGCGCCACCGCGTGGGCACCGTCGGCGACGGCGTGACTGACGCCGAGGGTCACGCGGTGCAGGTCACCGTCGGACGCGATGGCGAGGGCGGCGATGCTGCGCTGCGGGTCGGCGTCCAGGCGCACGTCACCGGGCGCGAAGGACCGCTGTTCGACGGTGACCGGGGCGTGCGTCTCGTCCACTGCGCGCTCGGGCACCACCAGCTCGAAACCGGTGGCGCCCGCCTCGATCACACCGGTCAGTACCGGCTGCTCGCGCCGCAGCGCCGCGAACGCGGCCGCCATCCGCTGCGCGTCCAGCGGACCGCGGACGGTGAAGCTGCCGCTGGAGGTGGTGCCGGTGACCACGTACGGGACCTCCAGCTCGGACAGCGCGCGGCGGGGCATCTCAGGCCTCCGCGCCGGCCATCGCGGCGACCGCCGATGCATCGAAGTCCAGGGTGTCCGGTGCCCGCACCCCGGTGGCGTCGGAAGCGGTGCCGCGCACGTCCACACCCTCGTCCTCGGCGATCGACTCGATGATGGTCGCGGCCCGGCGGGCCGGGATGTCGCCGAGGTCGATCAGCGAGGCGATGCGCTGCGCCCGCCGGCGCGTCGCCGGGGCGAGCAGCACGTCGAAGGCCGCGTGCAGGCGTTCACGGGTCATGTTGCGCATCGGCAGGCAGGCACCCACCCCGAGGTCGGTGACCCGCGCACCCCAGAAGGGCTGATCGGCGAGCACCGGGGAGATCAGCGTGGGCAGGCCCGCCCGCAGCGACGCCGCGGTGGTGCCGGCGCCACCGTGGTGGATCGCGGCGGCGCAGTGCGGCAGCACCTCCGAGTGCACCACCTCGTCGACCACCCGGATGTGATCGCCCAGGTCGGCGTGACTCAGATCGCTCCAGCCCGCCACGATCAGGCCCCGTCGGCCCTGCTCGGCGCACACCTGCGCGAAGGTCCGGGCCAGGGCGTCCGGGTCGGCGATGCGCATACTGCCGAAGCCCCAGTAGATGGGGGCGCTACCGGAGGTGATCCAGTCCATCAGGTCGGCGTCGGTGCGGCTGCGGCTGCCCTCGCGCAGCCACGCGTCGCGGGGCACCTCCAGGAAGCCGAGCATCGGGCGGGTGCGGCTGAACTCCGGCACCAGGTCCGGGGTCAGCGCGGGATCGTAGAGCTGCAGGTCGACGATCTCGTGAGCGTCCCGGTTCTTGGCCCGGCGCGAGCGGTACGGCGCCGCGCCGACCGAGACCCGGTGGAAGTTCACCGCGGCCCGCACGTGGGTCCAGGTGAACGAATCCCCCAGCGTCCAGGTGGCACGCTTGACCATCCGCGGGGAGCGGGAGAGCACGTCGCTGGTCAGACCGGCCGGGGTGTACTGCGTCATCGGGTAGACGCTGTTGGTGGTGCCGGGGAAGAACCGGTAGCTGATGATCGTGGCGCCGGTGCGGCGGGTGATCGGCAGGGCGAAATCGACGGCGTCGGAGTGGGTGAGGACCACATCGGCGTCGCGGCAGACGGTGTGGATCTCCCGGGAGATGGTGGCGATGTTGCGCACCAGGAACCGGCCGTAGGCCCGCATCCGCTCGACCGGGCGGTGGATCACCTCGCGGTAGTCGTCGTCGTAGTCCGGGACGATCTCGTTGAGCCGGTGCGCGTCCAGACCCGCCGAGCGGATCAGCTTCACCAGCGGATCACCCATCGCGGCGATGGTCACCCGGTGTCCCCGGTCGCGCAGCGCCAAGCCGATGGCGATCGTCGGTTGGACGTCGCCGCGGCTACCCATGGCGAGGATGCAGACCTTCATGATCAGTTCGTCCTTAGGGTTGTTGGGTCTGGGGCGGAGGTGAGCCCGGTGGCGTGCGGGCGGGAGGCGGGTTGCGCTCTCACGCTGCTGTGCCGATCGGGAGAAGGGCGTGCGCGTCGTCCTCGATGCGCCGCATGATGCGGTCGCGGACGGCTCGGTCGCAGGTCCCGGGCAGTACCCGGGACTCGATGGAGAGCCGGCCGTCGAAGACGGAGATCAGGTAGGAGGTGCCGATCGGGGCCGGAGGGGTGCCGTCGCCGTCCCAGCTCTGCGCGTACTCGGCGATCCCGGCGGCGCTGCGCACGATCTGCGCATGGAAGTCGAGCACGCTCAGGCCGGCGGGGGTGGCCAGGTCCGGGATCGGGCCGACGTTGCTGATCAGCAGCGGCGGTCCGTGCCGGCGGGTCCGCGGGTCGGGCATCGGGCTCACCGAGGTGCGCACCACGGTTCCGTCCCGCACGTCCGAGCGGATCCGGTCGGCCACGGTGCGCGCGATCGTCTCAGCCGGGCCGTCGGAGACGGCGACGTAGGAGAAGCCGCACAGCGCGGTCACCGAACGCAGCGGGATCGGCGGGTCGATCCGGGCCCGGAAGTCCACCGGGGTGAGCAGTGCGAGTGCCGCGCCGGAGGCACACTCGGCCAACTCGGCCCGGGCGATGAGGGCGCTGACCAGCGCGTGCGTCGAGACCGAGGCGTCGCGTGCGGCCCGGTCCAGGGCGGCGGTCAGTTCGGCGGTCAGCCGCAGCCGCAGCGGGTCGTCGGTGTCCGGGGCGCCCGGGGACTCGATCTGCTCGGGTGCGGGAACCGAGCCGTGCCAGACGGTGCCGGCGAGCCGCTCCTCGTAGTCCAGGTCGCCGGGCAGGTGTCCGCGCTCGGCCATCACCTGGTGCGGCTCGGCGGGGAAGTCGTGGGCCCGCCGGACGATCGGGGCGGCGCCGGCGGCGAGCGCGGTGTAGAGCTCGAACAGCCGCACCGCGATGGCGATGATGCCCGAGCCGTCGGTGGCGGCGTGGCTTGCCCACAGCGTCAGGCGGTGTCGGCTGCCGATCCCGGTCAGCGACAGTGCGGAGAGTTGCTCACCGCCGACGAACCACGGCGGGCTCTGGTCGTAGCCGCGCACGGGGGCCAGTTCCTCCCGGAAGCCGATCGCTGCGGTGACCGCCGGATCGCCGGGTGCGAAGTGCGGGCGGCCCTTGACCTCGACGATCCGGGCGGCGAGCACCGGGTACTCCTCCAGCAGTGCGGAGTAGGCGCCGCGCAGCGCCAGCACGTCGACGGTGCCGTCGAGCTCGAAAGAGGTGCCGATCACCTCGCGGGAGGTGGGCCGGACGAAGGAGGCCTCGGAGAAGGTGAGTGCGCGATGGATGTGCATGAGCGTCTCCTGTTCTCCCGGTCAGACGGCCGGAGCGAGGTGCGCGGCGGACAGCACCAGGGTCTCGATCCGGTTCGCCACGGCGTCACGAGCGGTCTGCGAGGCGGTGCCGCCGAGGGTGATCACGTCGATCCCGAGCCGGCCGGCGAAGGTGGAGACCTGGAAGATGCTGGCCGACGGTGACGGTCGCCCGGCCGGACCGTGCAGTGCGGCCGAGTCCATCCACACCACCGGCCGCAGGTCCTCGGCGTCGAGGTCGGCCGGTAGGTCCAGGGTGAGTGCACCGAGGTTGCTCAGCACCGTCGGCGGCTGGACCGAGGGTGTCGGGGCCTGTTCGGCCAGCACCGCGAGGCAGCGTCCGGCGTGCAGGTCGGTGCGCAGCTGATCGACCACCGCGCTGCCGGTGGCGGCGGGGTCGGAGTCGGCGGTCAGCTCGACCGCGGCGAACGAGGCGCCCACGAAGTTGGTGACGGTGGTGGCGGCGAGCACCGGCCGGACCCGGCGGCGCAGGTCGACCAGGGTCATCGCGCCGATCCGGATCGGTGTGCCGGGGGCGTCGTCGACGAAACCGGCCCGCTCGGCGCCGAGCAGGATGCCGGTGAGCAGCGCGTTGATGCCGATACCGCGAGCGGAATCGGCGAACCGGGCGGTGGCCTCGGGGGAGAACCGCAGCGACCGGGTCTGCGGTGCGACCACACCGTCGGCGGGTCCGGTGGGGGCGAAGCCGTACCAGCGGGTGCCGTCCAGGCGGTCACGGCCAGTATCGATCGCCGGGACCTCCAGGCCGGGGAGCACGTCCTGCGCGGAGAACGGGAACGGCGCCGGCGCGGCCGGATAGCGGAAGGTTCCCGAGCGCAGGGCCGTGTAGTGCGAGAACAGACGGCTCAGCAGGGCGAACAGGTGGGTGCCGTCGGTCAGGGCATGGCTCGCGGCGAGGGTGATCCGGTGCCGGTCACCGTCGGAGTCGACGTGCAGCCGCCCGAGCGCCTGCTCCGGATCGGCCAGGGCCGGGCCGGTGCCGATAGTCAGCGGGGCGCCGGAGCCGGTGCCGAAGGCCGGGCGGGCGGCCGGGGCGCCGGTGGTGACGGCGGCGTCGAGCGCGGGATGTTCGGCGCGCAGCGCGTGGAACGCCCGGGTCAGGGCGTCCAGGTCGAGTCGGCCGCGCAGCGTCACCTCGAAGGCGCAGGTGGTGGGAGCCGGTCCCACGAACCCGGCCTCGGAGGTGGCGAGGTGCCGAAACGTCAGGGTCATGCCATGAAGCTAAGGGCACACTGATTCCATTTGCGAGTCGAACAACCCGTGTCGATCGTCACTGTCGAAGAGTCTTGACCAGAGTTGCTGATAACTCACGCATGTTGATTGTTCGCTTTCCGTACAGGTTGACCACCGGAAATACGGCTACCTGGCCTGCGGGCCTCCTACCTGCTGAAACCCGCACATTGCCTGCAGTTAACGCGATGCTTACGTTATCCGACGTTCAGGATTGTGAGTTCCGACACCAGATTTCGGACACTCGTTTCAGTCCGTGGGACCCCACAGATCGGTGACGCCGACACCCAACTCGGCGAGCAGCCGGCGGGTCAGGGGCAGCGAGATGCCGATCACCGAACTCGGGTCACCGTCGATGCCCTCGATGAACCAGCCGCCGAGCCCGTCCAGGGTGAAGGCGCCGGCCACCGACAGCGGTTCCCCGGTCGCCACGTAGGCGTCGATCTCGGCGTCCGACGGTGCCCCGAACCGCAGCACCGTGGTACTGGTTCCGGACGCCGCGTCCGCGTGCACCCGGCCGTCGTGGACGAGGATCGCGCAGTGCCCGGTCAGCAGCCGGCCGGTGCTCCCGCGCATCGCCCGCCAGCGCTGCGCCGCCACCTGGGCGGTATGCGGCTTGCCGACCAGCTCGCCGTCGATGGACAGCATCGAGTCGCAGCCGATCACCACCGCCCGGCCGGGCAGCGGACCCTCGGCCAGGATCCGGTCGACCACGTCCTGCGCCTTGGCGCGCGCCAGTTCGGCGACCGCCCGCTCGTGACCGGTGTCCGGGCCGAGACCGGCGAGGATCGCATCCTCGTCGACCTGCGAGACCGAGACCAGCGGTGAGGTGCCGGCGGCGCGGAGCACACCGAGCCGCGCCGGCGAGGCCGACGCGAGCACCAGGCGGACGGCTGAATCGCTGATGGTCTACGAACCCTTGGTCCAGAACACCGGCGTCTGGCTGGTGAACGCGTTCGGGCCGTTGAAGTACTGCGGGCGCATCCGCTCGCCGTGCCCACCCCACAGCGAACGCGGGGTCGCGCCGGCCTGCGGCTGCGACGAGGTGGCCGCGGCGAGCACCGCCACCACCGCGGCGACGTCGGCGTCGGAGGGATTGCCCTTCTCGAACCGGATCGCCGCGCGCAGCCGCTCGACGTCAGCGGCGCTGGCGACCACCGGGTCCGCGGGCTTGTCGCCGGTCACAGCGGGATGTTCCCGTGCTTCTTGGGCAGGGTGGCGACCACCTTGCGCTCGAGCATGTTCAGTGCGGTGACGATCTGCCCTCGGGTGTGCGAGGGCGGGATCACCGCGTCCACGTAGCCGCGCTCTGCGGCCACGTACGGGTTCACCAGGGTGTCCTCGTACTCCTGCTGCAGCTTCAGCCGCAGGGCCTCGACGTCCTCGCCCTTCTCGGCGGCCTCGGCCAGCTCCTTGCGGTAGACGAAGCCGACCGCGCCGGAGGCGCCCATCACCGCGAACTGGGCGGTGGGCCACGCGAGGTTGATATCGGCGCCCATGTCCTTGCTGCCCATCACGCAGTACGCGCCGCCGTAGGCCTTGCGGGTGACGATGGTGATCTTCGGGACCGTCGCCTCACCGTAGGCGTAGAGCAGCTTCGCGCCGCGACGGATGATGCCGTCGTACTCCTGGCCGGTGCCGGGCAGGAAGCCGGGCACGTCCACCAGGGTCACGATCGGGATGTTGAAGGCGTCGCAGAACCGCACGAACCGGGCGGCCTTCTCCGAGGCGTCGATGTCGAGGCAGCCGGCCAGCTGAGTGGGCTGATTGGCGACCAGACCCACGCTGCGCCCGTCGATCCGGCCGAAGCCGACGATGATGTTCATCGCGCGCTGCGGCTGGATCTCGAGGAACTCGTCGTCGTCGAGCAGCCGGCGGATCACCTCGTGCATGTCGTAGGGCTGGTTCGGCGAATCCGGGATCAGCGCGTCCAGCTCGCGGTCCTCGTCGTTGACCGAATCCTCGATGGAACCGTTCAGCGGATCGGTCGGCACGAAGCGGGGCGCCTCGGACCGGTTGTTCGACGGCAGGTAGGCCATCAGCTCACGCACGTAGTCCAGCGCGTCCTGCTCGCCGGAGGCCACGTAGTGCGCCGTTCCCGACTTGGTCATGTGGGTCTGGGCGCCGCCCAGCTCCTCCTTGGTGACCTCCTCGCCGGTGACCGACTTGATCACGTCCGGGCCGGTGATGAACATCTGGCTCTCGTGATCGACCATGACCACGAAGTCGGTCAGCGCGGGGGAGTAGACGTGGCCACCCGCGGCCGCGCCCATGACCACCGAGATCTGCGGGATCACCCCGGAGGCCTGGGTGTTGCGGAAGAAGATCTGCGAGTACAGCGCGAGTGAGACCACACCCTCCTGGATGCGGGCGCCGGCACCGTCGATGATCCCCACCAGCGGGCGGCCGGTCTTCATCGCGAGGTCCATGACCTTGCAGATCTTCTCGCCGTAGACCTCGCCGAGGCTGCCGCCGAAGACCGACGCATCCTGGCTGAAGACGCACACCTCGCGGCCGTCGACGGTGCCGTACCCGGCCACCACGCCGTCGCCGACCGGACGGCGCGCGGCCATCCCGAAGTTCGTCGAGCGGTGCTGGGCCAGTTTGTCGAGTTCGACGAACGAACCCTCGTCGAGCAGCGCCAGGACCCGCTCCCGGGCGGTGAGCCGGCCCTTCTCGTGCACCTTGTCGATCGCGGCCTGCCCCATCGGGGCCATCGCCTCCGCGTCCTTCTTGCGGAACGCGGCCAACTTGCCGGCCGTGGTGTGGATGCTCGGCTCGGCGGCGGCCGGGTCGTTGGCGCCGGCGGAGCCGTCGGTGGAGGTGGCACTCGTCATGAACACGACTCTAGCCAATAGAGTCGTGTTCGAGGCCAAGGGCCGGGCACCGGCCCGGCGGAGGAGGTGAGCGACGGTGCTACCGGACCGCGACGTGATCGCCGCTGCGATCAGCGGCACGCGCTGGGACGAGGTGACGGTGGTGCCCACCACCGGCTCGACCAACGCCGATCTCGCCGACGGGGTGCGCGCCGGGGACGCGCCCGGGCGCGTCCGGATCGCCGACGAGCAGACCGCCGGCCGGGGCCGCCACCTGCGGCCCTGGACCGCTCCGGCCGGAACCCAGCTGCCGATCTCGGTGACGGTGGCCGTTCCCGCCGCGCTGGCGCCGCGGGCGGGCTGGCTCTCCCTGGTCGCCGGAGTGGCCGCGGTCAGCGCGGTGCGTGAGGTCACCGGACTCGAAGCGGGCCTGAAGTGGCCCAACGACGTGCTCCTGGACGGCCGGAAGACCGCGGGCATCCTGTGCGAGCTGGTCACCGCACCCGATGCCGGTCTGATCGCGGTGATCGGCACCGGGTTGAACACCACCCTGGAGACCGCTGACCTGCCGGTGCCCACCGCCACTTCGTTGCGGCTGGCCGGAGCACCCGATCCGGACCGGACCGCGCTCGCCATCGCCTACCTGCGGGCGCTGGACGCCGGACTGACCGCGTGGGCGCAGGACCAGGCCGCGATGCGGGCGAGGTATCTGCGCCACTGCGTCACCGTCGGGATGCGGGTGCAGGTGTCGCTGCCCGGCGAGCAGGTGCTCACCGGCACCGCCGTGGACGTCGACACCGAAGGGCGGATCGTGGTCGCCGATGACGGAGCGGCCGGGACGCGCCGGGCGCTCTCGGCCGGGGACGTGACCCACCTGCGGCCGGCCTGAGCATGGCTTTCCCGGAGAAGGCCCTGATCGACGACGAGCAGGTGCTGCTGCACGTGCGGCCGCACGGCCGCCGGATGGTGGGGCCGGTGCTGATGCTGTTCGCGGCGTGCACCGCGGCCGGTGTGGCGCTGGGCCTGATCACCCGGGCCCGGCTCGACGGTGCCCTGCCCGGCTGGCTCGGGCTCGCGGTACTGGTGGTGTGGGCCGTGGTGGTGTGCTGGTGGACGGTGCGCCCGTGGCTGCGGCACCGCGCCAGCCATCTGGTGCTCACCGACCTGCGGCTGATGTTCCGCACCGGGGTGGCGCGGCGGCGGGGGATCGATCTGCCGCTGCGGCGGATCACGTCGGTCCAGTACCACCAGCGCCTGGTGGACCGGATCCTGCGCAGCGGGGTGCTGACGGTGGAGTCCGCGGGTGAGGCTCCGCTCGACTTCCACGACGTTCCGCGGATCGCCGCGACCCACGCGATGATCCTGGACGCGATGGACGACGCCGACGAACCCGGCTCGTGGGAGTACGCTCGTCGGCCATGACCACCAGGGTGCTGCTGGCCGAGGACGACGAAGCGATTGCGTCGCCCCTGGCGCGTGCGCTCTCCCGTGAAGGATACGAGGTCACAGTGGCCGGGACCGGCACTGTTGCGGTCGAGCGGGCCCTCGGATCGGAGTTCGCGCTGCTGATCCTCGACCTCGGGTTGCCGGAGATCGACGGGCTGGAGGTGTGCCGGGAAGTGCGACAGGCGCGCCCGGACATGGCTGTGTTGATGCTCACAGCCCGCACCGACGAAATGGACTTCGTGGTCGGCCTGGACGCCGGCGCCGACGACTACGTCGGCAAACCCTTCCGGATGTTCGAGTTGATGGCCCGCACCCGCGCGCTGCTGCGTCGCAGCGGCACCGGATCCGGTGCCACGGAGGTGCTCGACGCCGGCGGTATCCGGCTCGATGTCACGGCCCGCCGGGTCACAGTCGACGGGGTCGACGTGGCACTGGCGAACAAGGAGTTCGAACTGCTCCGGTTCCTGATGGAACACGCGGGGCGGCTGCTCTCCCGCGAGGAGATCCTCGCCGACGTCTGGGGAGATTCCGACCTGCGCGGATCGAAGACCCTGGACATGCACATCTCGTGGCTGCGCCGCAAGGTGGGCGACGATTCCGGTCCCCGCCGGATCGTGACGGTGCGCGGGGTCGGTTTCCGGTTCGACGCGCAGTAGCGCAGCCGGCACTCAGCGGGGTTCGGGTTCGGCGGCTTCGTCGTCGGCGGGTTCGGGGGGAGCCTCCTCGCCGGTGGCCGCACGCAGGAACATCGCGAAGGTGGTGGGCTTGCGGCTCTGCAACTGCAGCCGGCCCCCGTCGCCCTCGATGAACGCCCGCGCCAGGGCCAGGCCCACGCCGGTGCTCTCGGCGCCGGAGTACCCGCGCCGGAAGATGCGCTGGGCGTCGCCGTCGGGGATGTCCGAGCCCTCGTCGGCGACGGTGACCAGCACGGTGTGCTCGCCGACCGGGCGCATGGCGACGGTGACGGTGCCGCGGCCGTGGATCAGGGCGTTGTCGATCAGTACCGCGGCGGCCTCCCGCAGCCGCGCCGCGGTCGCCCGGGCCCGCAGCGGGGTGACGCTGTTCGGGGCGATCACCAGGCGTCGCCCGGCCACCGCGAAGGACGGTGCCAGATCGTCGATCAGCGGGGAGAGCTCGGCGCGCACGTCCACCGCGTCGAGGGTGAACTTGTCGGCGCGGGCGGTCTTGACCATGTCGCCGACCACGGTGGTCAGGCGGTCCACCTGGTCGAGCGCGGCCTGGGCCTCGGTGACCACCTCCGGGTCCGCGTGCAGGGTCAGCTCGTCGAGACGGATGCGAACCGCGGTGAGCCGGCTGCGCAGCTGGTGCGAGACGTCCCCGACGATCTGCCGCTCGCGTTGCAGCCGGTCGGCGATCTCCACGGTCGCGGCGTCGAGCACGTCGAGGACGCGGTCGAGTTCCTCGATGCCGTGCCGGTGCGGGTCGGGGCGGAAATCGCCTCTGGCCAGGCGCTGTGCGCGGTCGGCGACGGCCTGCACCGGATCGGCGACCCGGCTCGCGGTGGCCGCGGCGACCACGAACCCGGCGGTCACCGACAGGGCCATCACGATCAGCTCGATGGTCAGCGAGCGGTATTGATCGCTGCGCACCATCGCGTAGTCCTGCTCGATCCGCAGGACACCGGCGTCGCCGAGGGAGGTGCGTTCGATCATGGGCCGCTCGATCGGTTCCTCGGAGCCCACCGTCAGCTCACGGGGCATCCCCATCGAATCGGTGTAGGTGAGCACCAGGCGGCCGCCGGTGGGGACCAGCAGGCGCAGCGCCAGGACCGGGGGTTCTCCGACCGAGCCGGTGCGCTGCTCCTCGTCGAGGATCTCCGACGATGCCTGTTGCAGCCGGTGTTGCAGCTCGGTGCGGGCGGCGTCGTCGGTCCAGCGCCAGGTGTAGAACATCAGCGGGAGCCCCAGGCACAGGCCGGTCACCGCGACGACGGCGATGGTCGAGCGCAGGATGCGGCCCCGCACACTGCGGGTTCCGCTGGTCAGTGCGGTAGCGATGTCACCGCTCGGCTGCGGACGCGGAATCCCCGGAGAGCGGGATCGATTCCTGGGCCGGCGCGTGGTTCATCTCCTCGGGGAAGGCCCAGCGGCGCAGCGCCCAGAACCGGAACGCCATCTGCAGCAGGTTGCCCACGATGTAGTTGAGCACGAAGTCGACCACGATCAGCGTGGTCTTGGAGTCCGTGGCGCGCAGGTTGAAGAAGTTGTTGGCGATGAAGATCGGGGCGGCCATGATCAGCACACCGACGCCCGAGATCGCGAAGAACAGCAGCGCCTCGTGGTGGCGTTCACGGCCACCACGATGCTTGAAGCTCCACTCGCGATTGAGGATGTACGACAGGATCACCGCGCAGACGCCGGAGAAGATCTTGGCCACCGTCGGCTTGCTGTCGAGCACCGTGAGCACCAGGCCGTAGAAGATCGCCAGGTCGAAAACGCAGGTCGTGGCACCGACGATCGCGAACTTGATCAGCTCATGGTGCGCCATGACCAGCCCACGCAGGGGCGCCGGGGTGCGATCCAGGATCGCCTCGATGAATGCCACGTACGCCACTGTAACGGAACCGCTGATAGTACCGCGAAGAATGTGATCCGCTCAGGCGGGCGGTCACGGGCTCCCGCCCCGTTACCGGCCGATGCCGGTCACCTGCGAACATATCCGGGTGAGTGTTCCTTTCAGTGCACGTTCGCGGCCGGTCGTGGCGATGGTCGGCGGTGGGCAGTTGGCACGCATGACGCACCAGGCGGCGATCGCTCTGGGACAGAGCCTGCGGGTGCTGGCGGCCGCGGAGGATGAGCCGGCCGTGCAGGTCTGTCCGGACGTGGTGCTCGGCGATCACGATCAGCTCGACGATCTGCGCCGGGTCTCGACCGGCGCGCACGCGCTGACCTTCGACCACGAGGGTGTGCCCACCGAGCATCTGCTGGCCCTGCAGGCGGAGGGCGTGGTGGTGAACCCGCCGCCCCAGGCGCTGGTGTACGCCCAGGACAAGCTCGCCATGCGGCACCGGCTGACGGAGCTGGGCGCCCCGGTGCCGGGCTTCGCCGAGATCGCCGTCGCCGATGATCTGCGCGCGTTCTGGGACCGGTATCCGGGAGCGGTGGTGCTCAAGGCGGTGCGCGGCGGCTACGACGGGCGCGGGGTGTGGATGCCCGATTCCCTCGACGAGGCCCTCGAGGTGGCTCGCGAGCAGTTGGCGGCGGGTGCGCAGTTGCTCGCCGAGCAGCGGGTCGAGATGGTCCGGGAGCTCTCGGCGATGGTCGCCCGGTCGCAGTACGGGCAGGGCGCGGCCTGGCCGGTGGTGCAGACGGTGCAGGTGGGCGGGCAGTGCGCGGTGGTGCTCGCACCGGCCCCGCAGCTGCCGGACCGGACTGCGGCCGCCGCCGAGTCCCTGGCGCTGCGGCTGGCGGACGAGTTGGGCGTGGTGGGCGTGATGGCGGTGGAACTGTTCGAGACACCGTCGGGGGAGCTGATCGTCAACGAGCTCGCGATGCGTCCGCACAACTCCGGGCACTGGACGATGGACGGTGCGGTCACCGGTCAGTTCGAGCAGCACCTGCGCGCGGTTCTGGACTACCCGCTCGGTGACACCTCGGCGAGGGCGCCGCTGACGGTGATGGCGAACGTGCTCGGCGCCGCCGAGTCGCCGTCGATGAGCATGGACGAGCGGCTGCATCACCTGATGGCCCGGATGCCCGATGCGCGGGTGCACATGTACGGCAAGGGGGAGCGGCCGGACCGCAAGATCGGTCACGTCAACCTGGTCGGGGCGCCCGACGGTGACCGTGACGATCCGCAGTACGCGGCGCGGTTGCGCGAGCGCGCCGAGCGGGCCGCGCACTGGTTGGCGACCGCCGAATGGACCGATGGATGGAGTGTGCATGGCTGACAACGGTGGATCGGGAACGGGGCCGCGGGTCGGCCTGATCATGGGCAGCGATTCGGATTGGCCCACGATGGAGGCCGCTGCGCAGGCGTTGGCCGAGTTCGGGGTGCGGTTCGAGGTGGGTGTGGTTTCCGCGCATCGCACTCCGCAGCGGATGCTGGACTACGCCACCTCGGCCGCGGGTCGCGGCCTGGAGGTGATCATCGCCGGGGCGGGCGGCGCGGCGCACCTGCCGGGAATGGTGGCCTCGGCGACGCCGCTGCCGGTGATCGGGGTGCCGGTTCCGCTCAAGCATCTCGACGGTATGGACTCGCTGCTGTCGATCGTGCAGATGCCCGCCGGGATCCCGGTGGCGACGGTGTCCGTCGGCGGTGCCCGCAACGCCGGCCTGCTGGCGGTGCGGATCCTCGGCGCCGCGGACCCGGCGCTGCGTGCGCAGATGGAGCAGTTCCAGGCCGGGCTGGAGCAGATGGTGCTGGGCAAGGATGAGGCGCTGCGCCGCAGGCTGCTGGAGGGCTGAGCACGGTGGCCGTCGCCGGCGGCGGCGCGGGCGGCGCGGCTTGGTTACCCGCGAGTAACTGACCGGTCGGCTGCGGGGATAGAATCGCTCGCGAACGCAACACGCTGAACGCTGATGGAGGCCGTCAATGGCAGGCAACCCCGACTTCGACCTGTTCCAGCTCCCCGAGGAGCACCAGGAACTGCGCTCCGCCATCCGGGCGCTCGCCGAGCGTGACATCGCGCCGCACGCCAAGGACGTCGACGAGCAGGAGCGTTTCCCGCAGGAGGCGCTCGACGCCCTGGTCAACAGTGGATTCAACGCCATTCACGTGCCCGAGCAGTACGGCGGCCAGGGTGCTGATTCGGTTGCTACCTGCATCGTGATCGAGGAGGTGGCCCGGGTCTGCGGCAGTTCCTCGCTGATCCCGGCCGTCAACAAGCTCGGCACCATGGGGCTGATCCTCAACGGCTCCGAGGAGCTCAAGCAACTGGTGCTGCCGACTCTGGCCAGCGGTGAGGCGATGGCCTCCTACGCCCTGTCCGAGCGGGAGGCCGGCTCCGACGCCGCGTCCATGCGCACCCGCGCCCGCCGGGACGGTGACGAGTGGGTGCTCAACGGCACCAAGTGCTGGATCACCAACGGCGGCAAGTCCACCTGGTACACGGTGATGGCGGTGACCGATCCCGATCACGGCCCCAACGGCATCAGCTCGTTCATCGTGCACAAGGACGATCCGGGCTTCTCGGTGACCGGTTACGAGCACAAGCTGGGCATCAAGGGCAGTCCCACCGCCGAACTGGCCTTCGAGGACTGCCGCATCCCGGCGATGCGGATGATCGGCGCCGAGGGCACCGGTTTCAAGACCGCGCTGCAGACGCTGGACCACACCCGTCCGACGATCGGTGCGCAGGCCGTGGGCATCGCGCAGGGTGCCCTGGACGTGGCGATCGAGTACATCAAGGATCGCAAGCAGTTCGGCAAGTCGATCGCCGAGTTCCAGGGTGTGCAGTTCATGGTCGCCGAGATGGCGATGCGCCTGGAAGCGGCGCGCCTGATGGTCTACACCGCCGCCGCCCGGGCTGAGCGCGGCGAGCCGAACCTGGGCTTCATCAGCTCGGCCTCGAAGTGCTTCGCCTCCGACGTCGCGATGGATGTGACCACCGACGCGGTGCAGTTGCTCGGCGGCGCGGGGTTCACCCGCGACTTCCCGGTGGAGCGGATGATGCGCGACGCCAAGATCACCCAGATCTACGAGGGCACCAACCAGGTACAGCGTCTGGTGATGAGTCGCCAGCTGCTGCGCTGAGCGCCGCACGCTCACCCTGCCGCGCGACCCACGGCAGGTACGGCGCCCGGCGGGGCGGCCGGCTGCCCGTTCGTGCATCTTCGCGATCGAGAGTGCGTGAGGTTTCGGTGGCGGTTCCCACACTGCTCTCGATCCGCTCACGCACCTGCTCGCTGCTCTTCTCGCCTCGGATCTGCGGTGTACTTCTCGCCCCACTTGTCGGTGAAGTCGTCGAGCTCGGCTTCTGCGGCATTGACCGTGGGGCTGTGGTAGATCCGTTTGAGATCGCGGCTGATCTCCGCCCAGTGCTTCTTCGAGGCGTACCGCAGACTGTTGCGCACCAGATGCACCACACAGGTTTGCACCGTCGCGCGGGGCCAGGTCGCTTCGATCGCGTGAGGTAGGCCCTTGAGGCCGTCGCAGCACACGATGCATGCATCCACGATCACCGGTCAGATCGACCCCTTGATCCGACGCCGCCGCCACCAACTGCTGGGCCAGTGCAGACAGATCCAGCGCCGCCGGCACCGGCAAAATCTCAGCCGACGAAGCCGGCTCACTGTGCTCGCTCATGAATGTGATCTTCTTCCCGTCCCAGGCTCAGACCTGGGACCACACGCCATGGCTCTTACACAAAGTTCCCGACAGACCCTTTCCCTGAGCGACACACAGGCGTGTGATGCCGAACGAGCGATCGACCTGTTCCGGCAGATGCTCGCGTACCGGGAGACCGGTACACCCGCCGGCGAGTTCCGCCGGCAGCGTGGTCAGGGCTGAGGATCGGACTTCGCGCCAGGCGGCCGACATGCCGACTTGCCAGAGGTAGAGCGATCTGGTCGCAGCGTCACTCGGCGGGCTGCATTCGACCGTTGGAGCCAGTCGCGCTCGGTCGGGTCAGCGGGTAGGGGAGCGGTGGCGGCGGCGAAGCCGTCGAGCCACGCGGCGAGGCCGGCATCGTGGGGGTCACGCGACCCGGGCGGTGGCCTTCTCGGTTTCGAACTTCTCGCTGAGCTTCGCCGGATCGGCGTTGCTGACGTGGATGACCGAGGCGGGCGCCGCCAGAGGTGCCAGTAGACCGTCGTACAGATCGTCGACGGTGCTCCACGAGCGGGTGGAGAGCACCCGGTCACCCACCGCGTACCCGGCGGAGGCCGCCAGTGCCGTCGAGCGGGCGGCCACGATCTCCGGGTTGTCACCGGCCAGAGCGATACCGGCACCGGCAGGGGAGAAGGCATCGGCGTGCACCCGCACCTCGGTGGTGTAATCGTCGACACCGGCCGGCAGATCCGGCACCGCGGTGCCGAAGGCGTTCAGGCCCACCGCGAGGATCTCGTCACCGTCGGCCTCGTCGATCCGCTCCGGCGCGCAGAAGGTGACCGCACCCGATTCACCGAACCGGACCTCGCAGCCGGCCCACCAGGCACCGAACAGGATTCCAGCGGTCTGCCAATGCGCAGGCAGGAGCACTCCGACCTGATCGCCGGGGCCGAGGCCGTACTGATCGCGCAGCAGGTTGCCGCACTTCGCCGCCCAATTGCCCAGAGTGACCGCCGACAGGCCCATCCGCGCGCCGGTGGCGTCGTCGTACCAGGTGAACCGGGGCGCGGCCGGATCAGTGGCCACGATCGGCGCCAACAGCCGGTCGGTCACGGTCAATCCACGCACGGCACGCCCCCGTCCTGCTGGGCGGTGAAGCCCGGGCGGTTGAGCAGCGAGCTGATCCGCGCCGCCTCGCTCGGATCGAGGGCCTCGGTCATACCCGGCGGGATGGAGCTCGTGGTGGTGGCCACCGCACCGTCGGAACCGCCGGAGGCGCCCGGGCCCGAGTAACCGTCCTGCAGCACCACCTTCACGTGCCCCGACTGCACCGAGGTGGTGGCGATCACCGGCAGACCGCCCAGCAGCGCGGCAACCGCCTTCGCGCCCTGATCGCCGGTCGACGGTGCCAGTACCGCGCTCTGCGCGCTCAGCCCGGCATCGACCGAGGCGGCGTTGCCCTTCGATCCCTGCGCGAACCCCTTGCCGCTGAGGAAGGTCGAGACGCCGCCGGCCAAGCCGGTGGTGGAGCCGGCATTGACCACGTCGACGGTGTACGCGGCCCGGTTGACCTGGGGGACCGGCGGCGCCGACGACGGTTGCTGGGTCTTGGTCTCGGGCTGGCCGGGCTTGTCGCCGAGCAGGCCGCGCACGTACGCCTGCACCTGCTTGGGGTCGACCACCACCACCGACTGGGTGCCGTCATCGCTCCAGCCGTCATCGCGGACCACCGGAACGGTGGAGAACTTCACATTGCCCGCCGACAGGTTCGCCAGTTCCTTCGCGAACCCCATCACGTCCCAATCCTTGTCCAGGGTCACCGAGGAGGTCAGCGCGTTCTGCAACTGGCTGAGCTTGGCCGGGCTGGTGAGCGTGCCGGTGGAGAGCACCTTTCCGGCGAGCGAGGCCATGAACACCTGCTGTCGGGTCACCCGGTCGAGGTCACCGCGGGGCAGGCCGTGGCGCTGCCGCACGAAGCTCAGCGCCTGCGGTCCCTTGAGAGTCTGCTTACCGGAACGGAACCGGGCGCCGGAGAAGGCGTCGTTGACCGGGCGCTTGAGACACACCTCGACACCGCCGACAGCATCGGTCAGGCGGGAGAAGCCGACCAGTCCGATCTCGGCGTACCGGTCCACGGAGACACCGGTGAGATCGGCGACGGTCTGGATCAGCGCCTTGCGGCCCTCGGCATTGCCCTTCTGCACCGCCTCCTGCTCGGGAACACCGTTCGCCTTGGCCTGGTCGCGGGTGACGTTCGCGGCACCGGCGAAGGCCGAGTTGATCTTGCCCTTGCCCTGATCCGGGATCGCCACGTAGGCGTCACGGGGGATCGAGATCGCCGTCGCCGACTTCCCGTTGTTCGGGATCCGGACCAGGATGATGGTGTCGGTGTTGAGCGTGCCGTCGTCGACGCCCGCGTTCAGCCGGGCCAGCTCCTGCTTGGTCAGCGGATTGCCCTTGGCATCGGTCCGGGAGTCGGTACCCACGAGCAGGATGTCGGTGGCACCGTCGGGGCGGGAATCGAGCCCGCCGATCCGCTCCAGATCGTCGGAGAAGCGGGCGATCCACACCCACGCCACCCCGGTCGCCACCAGCACCATCGCGGTGAGCAGTGCGACCGCCGCCTTACCGCTGCGCTGCAGGCGCTCACGGGTGGCCTCGGACAGATCCGAGGCGCGCGGCACCTGCCGCGACCGTGCGCTCGTACCGGCGTCGTCGCCACCCTCGTTCTCGGCGCGCACGCTGCGGCGCGTCGAGCCACCGCTGCGGGAATGACGCGCACCGCGCGGACTAGGGCTGTCGGCCACTACCACTCCTCTATCGGGACAGGATTCGCAGGCGACCGCCCGGCCGGGGGAGCCGGACCGGTCGATCACATCCCCATAACGGTACCGACCGGACCAGGGAAACTCCCACCGACGCGGCCGTTGACGTACCGTTGCGGTGATGAACACGGTGATCGTCGGCGCCGCCGGGCAACTGGGATCGGCGCTGGTCAGGCAGGCTCGCGGCCGCGGCGTCGAGGTCCTGGCGCTGGGCCGGGATGCGCTCGACGTCACGTCCGCGGGGGAGGTCGGCGCACTCGATCTGAGCCCGCAGTCGGTGCTGATCAACTGCGCGGCACACACCGCCGTGGACGCGGCCGAGTCCGAGCCCGGCGCCGCCGAGGAGCTCAACGCCGCAGCCCCGGCACTGCTCGCCGAACGGTGCGCGGTCACCGGCGCGCGGCTGGTGCACATCTCCACCGACTACGTCTTCGGTCCGGCCGGCGACCCGGTGCGGCCGTGGGAGCCCACGGACCCGACTGCACCGGCGGGCGTCTACGGCCGGACCAAACTGCTCGGGGAGGCGCTGACCCGGCGGGCCGACCCGCGCACCGTCGTCGTGCGCACCGCCTGGGTGTACACCGGGCGCACCACCGGCCCCGACGGCGAACCGGTCTGGGCCCGTGACTTCGTCGGCACCATGGGGCGGCTCGCCGAACAGGGCGTCGCCCCGAAGGTGGTCGACGATCAGCGCGGCTCACCGACCTACGCCGAGGACCTCGCCGCCGGACTGCTGGACCTGGTCGGGCTGCTCGCCGCGCAGCCGCAGCGCCCCGGTGCGGTGCTGCACGCAACCGGCGGCGGCGAAGCGACCTGGTTCGAGCTGGCCCGCGCCGTTTTCGAGCGGACCGGAGCCGATCCGCAGCGGGTCGAACCGTGCAGTTCCGCCGAGTTCCCCCGGCCCGCACCCCGCCCGGCCTACTCGGTGCTCTCACCCGCCTCCTGGATAGCAGCGGGCCCGGCGCCGCTGCCGCACTGGCGCGACGCGCTGGACCGGGCACTGGCCGGGTGCGGCGATCAGACCGGTAACCTGTCCGCGTGCCCGCAGCCGACGAGACGACCGCAGTGACACCTGCCTCCGTGGCCGTGGTCACCGTCACCTACTCGCCGGGTGAGCACCTCGAGAACTTCCTGCGCAGCCTCGACGCCGCCTACTCCGGCCCCGCCCCCCGGGTGCTGATGGCCGACAACGGCAGCGTCGACGGTTCACCCGAGGCCGCCGAGCAGGCTCATCCCCGGGCCGAACTCCTGCGCACCGGCGCGAACCTGGGCTACGGCGGGGCGATCAACTTCGCGATGGCGCAGCTCGGCCTCGACGGACCCGGCGCACCCGAGTTCGTGCTGATCAGCAACCCCGACGTGGTCTTCGGGCCCGGCTCCATCGACGAGTTGCTCGCGGCCGCGCAGCGGCACCCCGACGCCGGCTCGCTGGGTCCGCTGATCCACGATCCGGACGGCACCGTCTACCCGTCGGCCCGGCGGGTGCCGAGCATGGGGTTCGGGATCGGGCACGCGCTGCTCGGTTCGGTGTGGAAGTCGAACCCGTGGACCCGGGCCTACCAGCAGGCCGAAGCGGACCTGTCCGAGCGGGAGGCGGGCTGGCTCAGCGGCTCGTGCCTGCTGGTGCGCCCGGCGGCGTTCGAGTCGATCGGCGGTTTCGACGACCGCTACTTCATGTACATGGAGGACGTGGACTTCGGTGACCGGCTGGCCCGGGCCGGCTGGCGCAACGTCTACGTCCCGACCGCGCAGATCACGCACGCCAAGGGGCATGCGGCCGGGAAGGTGCCCGAGCTGATGCTCCCGGCGCACCACGAATCGGCGTACCGGTTCTTCGCCGACCGGCACCCCGGCCCGCTCGCCGCACCGCTGCGTGCGGCGATGAAGGTGGGTCTCGGTGTGCGTTCACGGATCAGCGTGCTCGCAGCGGTCCGGGCGCGCCGGCGTAACGGAGAAGAGGAGTAGATGACGGAGCAGGCACCCGACCTCACCGATGTGGAGGCCGTGATCCTGGTGGGTGGTAAGGGCACACGCCTTCGCCCGCTCACCCTGTCGGCGCCCAAGCCGATGCTCCCCACCGCGGGGAAGCCCTTCCTGACGCACCTGCTCTCGCGGATCCGGGACGCCGGCATCCGCCGGGTGGTGCTGGGCACCTCGTTCAAGGCGGAGGTCTTCGAGGAGTACTTCGGCGACGGTTCCGAGCTGGGACTGGAACTGTCGTACGTGGTCGAATCCGAGCCGCTGGGCACCGGCGGCGGCATCCGCAACGTGCTCGCGGCACTGCGCGCCGAGAACGTCCTGGTGTTCAACGGTGACGTGCTCGGCGGCAGCGACATCCGCGCCGTGGTGCAGACCCACCGCGACAAGGACGCCGACGTCACCATGCACCTGGTGCGGGTGGCCGATCCGCGCGCCTTCGGTTGCGTGCCCACCGATACCGACGGCCGGGTCACCGCCTTCCTGGAGAAGACGCAGGATCCGCCCACCGATCAGATCAACGCCGGCTGTTACGTGTTCAAGCGCTCGGTGATCGAGGAGATCCCGGCCGGCCGGCCGGTCTCGGTGGAGCGGGAGGTCTTCCCCGCGCTGCTCAACGGCGGCCGCAAGCTGTACGGGCACGTCGACTACGGCTACTGGCGAGATATGGGCACTCCCGAGGACTTCGTGGCCGGCAGCTCCGACCTGGTGCGCGGGATCGCACCGTCGGCCGCCCTGGACGGGGTGCGCGGCGAGGCCCTGATCCACCCCGGTGCGTCCGTGGCGCCCGGCGCGCTGGTGATCGGCGGCACCGTCGTCGGGCGGGGTGCCGAGATCGGCGCCGGAGCCCGGCTCGACGGCGCCGTGATCTTCGACGGTGTGCGCGTCGAGGCGGGAGCCTTCGTGGAACGCTCGATCGTCGGTTTCGGTGCGCACATCGGGCCGCGGGCGCGGGTGCGCGATGCCGTGATCGGCGACGGCGCCTCGGTGGGCGCCCGGTGCGAACTGCTGCACGGCGCCCGGGTCTGGCCGGGGGTGGAGCTGCCCGACGGTGGCGTACGGTTCTCGACGGACGTCTGAGACGAGGCCCTACAGTGCGCGAATTCCAGCGGTACGTGGCGATCGGCGACTCGTTCACCGAGGGCGTGGGCGACCCCGATCCGACCGGGACGCACGAGTTCCGCGGCTGGTCCGACCGGGTCGCCGAGGTGATGGCCGCACGGTCGCCCGAGTTCGGCTACGCGAACCTGGCGATCCGCGGCAAGAAGATGCAGCAGATCGTCGCGGAACAACTCGACGACGCGCTGGCGCTGGAGCCCGACCTGGTGACGGTGTACGCGGGCGCGAACGACCTGATCCGCCCCACCGTGGATGTGGACGCGGTGATCGAGGCCTACGACGCGATGCTCGGCCGGCTCGCCGACAGCGGCGCCACCGTCATGGTGTGGACGGCCGCCGACACCCACGGCAGCGGCATCTTCGGGGCGCTGCGCGGGCGGTTCGCGATCTACAACGAGCTGGTGCGGGAGATCGCCGACGACCGCGGTCTGGTGCTGCTGGACTACTGGCGGCTCAAGCAGTACCGGGACCTGCGGATGTGGGAGTTCGACCGGATCCACATGTCGCAGGCGGGGCATCTGCGCATGGCGATCGAGGTGCTCGACGTCCTCGGAGTGCCGCACGATCTGCAGGTGCCCGAGCTCGGTCCGGAGCCGGTGATCACCCCCGCCGAAGACCGCGAGATCAAGCGCCGCTGGCGTCGCGAGTTCGCCTACCCGTGGGTCTCCCGACGGGTCCGCGGCATCTCCACCGGCGACGGCCTGCCGCCGAAGTACCCCACCCTGATGCGCCCCGTCGGCGTGGAGCAGGA
The DNA here is from genome assembly GCF_054780975.1 of Tsukamurella serpentis. NCBI lineage: Bacteria > Bacillati > Actinomycetota > Actinomycetes > Mycobacteriales > Tsukamurellaceae > Tsukamurella > Tsukamurella serpentis. The sequence continues at coordinate 524,496 of NZ_BAAGVH010000002.1, read as the reverse complement.
TCGCACCGCAGGTTAGTCCCGGTCAGTCCGGCTCGGCGAAACCCTTGGCCGCGGCCACCAGGCCACCGCCGAGCGGCAGGATCACCGGCAGCAGGTTCTCGTCGGCGGCGATGATCCGGGTGGCCTCGCGGGCGGCGAAGGCCTCGTCGTCGTGCGCCTGCGGATCGGGGACACGGTGCCCGGCGTCGCCGAGGTTGACCACCACCACCCCGCCGGGCCGCAGCAGCCGGACCGCGTCCACCACGTACCGCGGGTGATCGACCGGGTCGCCGTCGATGAAGATCAGATCGTAGGAGGCGTCCGCGAGCCGCGGCAGCACCTCCAGCGCGTGACCGTTGATCAGCCGGGTCCGGTTCGTGGCCACCCCCGCCTGCTGGAATCCGATCTTCGCCGCCGCCTGGTACTCCTGCTCGGAGTCGATGGTGGTGAGCACCGAGTCGGGGCGCATCCCGGACAGCAGCCACAGGCCACTGATTCCGGCGCCGGTACCGACCTCCACCACCGATCGCGCGCCCCCGGCCGCGGCGAACACCGCCAGCAGCGCGCCGATCGACGGCGAGACCGCATCGACCCCGAGGTCGGCGGCGCGCTCGCGGGCCGAGGCCATCGCCTCGTCCTCGACGATGGCGTTCTCGGCGTACGTGACGAGGGCGGATGCTGCGGCGTGCGAAGCGTTGGACACGCCGCAATGGTAACCGGTCGGCTGCCGGTAACCCGGTCGTGACCCGGTTGTTAGCTAAGGCGATACATGCACAGGTAACACACAGGGAGGAATCAGCACTCCCACACCGGGCCGCGAGAGGGTATCGGTCAGTGAAGACTCGGCTCCCCGCGCGAGGGAGTGTTCCCGGGAACAATCCACGTGCCCCGGGAGTTCTCACCAGGTAAGGAGCCCGCCGATCCGTGCGGGCACGAGGAGGAGCGCATGGCCCTGGCCCGCAAGGCCGGACCCCGGCCGGACCCACGGCCGGAAACTCGGTACGCCACGTTCGACGACGAGCGCGGCGCCGATACCGCGGGTACCGCCGCTTTCGACGCATCGGGCGACCACGCCGACATGCCCTCCTGGGACGAACTGGTCCGCGAGCACGCCGACCGCGTCTACCGCCTCGCGTACCGGCTCTCCGGTAATGCGCAGGACGCAGAGGACCTCACCCAGGACACCTTCATCCGGGTCTTCCGGAGTCTGCAGAACTACGAGCCCGGCACCTTCGAGGGCTGGCTGCACCGCATCACCACCAACCTGTTCCTGGACATGGTCCGGCGCCGTAACCGCATCCGCATGGAGGCCCTGCCCGAGGACTACGAGCGGGTCCCCAGCAGCGATCCGGACCCGGGCCAGATCTACGTCGACGCCAGCCTCGGCCCGCAGTTGCAGTCCGCACTCGACGCCCTGGCCCCGGAGTTCCGCGCCGCAGTGGTCCTGGCCGATATCGAGGGCCTGTCCTACGAGGAGGTCGCGGCGACCCTCGGCGTCAAGCTCGGGACGGTCCGCTCGCGCATCCACCGCGGCCGCAAGTCGATCCGCGAGGCCCTGGCGAATCAGGGCCTGACCAGCAGCGCGTCCTTCGCGTACTGACCGCGCCGCGGGTTGCGGCGTCACCGAGTCGCGGGCTCGGCCGTGGAACCGGCGAATCCAGGTACTGTGGCGGTAGCCAGGCTCTATCGAAGGAAGGGAGCGTCGTGGAACACCTCAGCGGTGGAATCAAGCGGGCCTTCTCCCGCCGGCCCGGCGAGTTCTCGTCCACCGAGCACCTCGCCTACGAGGCCGTGGTCGCCTTCGTCGACGGTGAGCTCCGGATGAATGCGCACCTGCGCGCCGGCCACCACATCGCCAGTTGCCCGCTGTGCTCGGCCGAGGTCGATGCGCAGCGGCAGGTGCGGACCGCCCTGCGCGAGTCCGGTGAGATCACCGTCCCGCACCGATTGCTCGGTCAGCTCTCCCAGATCCCCACCGACTGCCGCAGCGGCGCCGGGTTCGACGGATTCCCCACCTTCACCCCGGGATCGTCGCCGCGCGACGAGCGTGGCAGGCGCGGCCGCCGGCGCAACGCTCGGTAGATTCGAATCCGTGACGTCCGATCCCGACGCCCCGCGCCAGCACCGGCAGGACGGCCCCCGTCCGCACCGGCTGGACCCGCGGCCCACGCACCGGCCCTCGGTCTCCGAGGGGGAGCAGGTGGTCTTCGGCCGCCCCGACGGTGTCGACGGGGCCTTCGCCCCGGACTCCCTGCGCCGGGCCGGCTCCGGACGGCCGCAGCCCGCGCCCGCACAGCCCGATGCGGTGCTCACCGAGGCCTTCTCCCGCCCGGCCGGCGCCACCGAGGCGTTGCAACGCGACCCCTACGCCGCCCCACTCGACCAGGAGCCGGAGCAGCCGCCGCAGGACCCGTGGCGCGATACCGACAGCGCCGCCGCGCTCGGCTCGCCCGGAGTCGAGGCCCCGCCCGAGCCGGTCCGCGAACCCGACCCGGAGCGTCTCGGTGTGCGTGAACTGCTGTTCGGCCGCCGGGTCTCCACCCGCGCGCTGGCGGTGCTCGCCGTGCTGGCACTGGTGATCGGTCTGCTCGGCGGAGCGATCGGCCGGATCACCGGAACCACGATCACCCGTCTCACCGACTCCCGCGTCACCCTTCCGGTGGACGAATCCAAGATCGCCGACCAGGGTGCGATCGCCGACATGGTCTCCAAGGTCGGAGCCGGCATCGTCACCATCGAGGTGCGCACCCGCACCTCGGGCGAGACCGGTTCCGGATCGGTGATCGACTCCGGCCGGGGTTACATCCTCACCAACAACCACGTCGTCGCGACCGCCGTGAACAACAAGGACGCCAAGGTCGAGGTGGTGTTCTGGAACGGAACCCGCACCCCGGCGCAGCTGGTGGGCACCGACCCGTTCACCGACGTCGCGGTGATCAAGGTCGCGGTGAACGGCCTGCAGCAGGTCGCCCGGGGCGACTCGGGCGATCTGACGCCGGGGCAGACGGTGGTGGCCATCGGCTCCCCGCTGGGGCTGCGACGCACCGTCACCTCCGGGGTGGTCTCGGCGACGCATCGGCCGGTCCAGGGGCCGGCCGACGGACCCGGCCCGCCCGCCACGTTCGACGCCGTGCAGACCGACGCCGCGATCAACCCGGGCAATTCCGGTGGCCCGCTGCTCGACCTCAAGGGCCGTGTGATCGGTGTGAACACTCTCGGGCTGGCGCCCGCCGGCGGCTCCATCGGGCTGAACTTCGCCATCGCCTCCAACGTCGCCTGGCCGATCGCCGAGTCGATCATCCGCGGCGACAAGGTGGTGCACGCCGACCTCGGCATCAACGGCCGTGAGGTGAGCAACGACACCGCCTCCGGAGTGCGGGTGGAGAACGTCAAGCGTGGCGGCGCCGCCGATAAGGCCGGGATCCGCGAAGGCGATGTGATCACCAAGGTCGGCGATACCGAGGTCGCCGAAGCCGCCGATGTGATCGTCACGATCCGCTCGGTCGGAGTCGGCAAGGAGACCACGGTGACGGTGGTCCGCGACGGGCGCCAGGTTCCGATCAAGGTGCGGCCGGAGCCCTTGAGCTGAATCCGGTGCACTCCCGTAGCATGACGGGGTGTTCTCGAATCTCGGCATGGGGGAGATCCTCATGCTGGTCGTGGTGGGTCTGGTGATCCTGGGGCCGGAGCGGCTACCGGGAGCGGTGAACTGGTTCTTCACCGCGCTGCGCCAGGTCCGCGACTACGCCACCGGCGCCACCAACCAGCTCAAGAGTGAGATGGGCGACGATTTCGAGACCCTCCGGGAGCCGCTGCAGCAGATCCAGAACCTCCGCGGGATGACGCCGACCGCGATCGTCACCAAACACCTGCTCGGCGGTGACGACACCGTGCTGCGGGAGATGAGCGACCAGGTTCGGTCGACCGCCGGTTCCCTGGGCCTGCAGACCGGTGCCGGAGCGCCCACGCCGTCCTCGCCCGCCGCGGCTGCGCCGGCGGCGCCGCTGGAGGTGCCGTCCGGGCCGACCCCGGCGATGCCCCGGATCCACGAGCCCCTGGCGCCGGGAGAGCGACCCCCGTTCGACCCCGACGCCACCTGAGCTACAGGTGCCGGGTGGTGTCGATCCCCAGCGACATGCCCGCCAGACCCCGCTTGCGCACCGCCAGCTTGTCGGCGATCGCGCGTAGCGCCGAACCGGTCGGCGATTGCGGCGCCGAGAGCACCACCGGCACTCCGCCGTCACCGGCCTCCCGCAACTGCGGATCCAGCGGGATCTGCCCGAGGAGCGGCACGTCGGCGCCGACGGCGCGGGTCAGCCGCGCTGCGACCTGCTCACCGCCGCCCGACCCGAAGACGTCCATCACCGTGCCGTCGGGGAGTGTCAGCCCAGCCATGTTCTCGATCACGCCGGCCACCCGCTGACGGGTCTGCAGGGCGATCGCACCGGCCCGCTCGGCCACCTCGGCGGCCGCGGTCTGCGGGGTGGTCACCACCAGGATCTCCGCACCCGGGATGAGCTGCGCGATCGAGATCGCGACATCGCCGGTTCCGGGCGGAAGGTCCAGCAGCAGCACGTCGAGATCGCCCCAGAAGACGTCCGCGAGGAACTGCTGCAGCGCGCGGTGCAGCATCGGCCCGCGCCACACCACGGGGGTGTTCCCGCTGGTGAACATGGCCACCGAGATCACCTTCACACCGTGCGCCTGCGGCGGCATGATCATCGAATCGACCTGGGTGGGGCGCGCGTCGGTGCCCATCATCCGCGGCACCGAGTGGCCGTAGATGTCGGCGTCGAGCACACCCACGGACAGTCCGCGGGCGGCGAGCGAGGCCGCCAGGTTCACCGTCACCGAGCTCTTACCGACGCCGCCCTTGCCGGAGGCCACCGCGTACACCCGGGTCAGTGAGCCGGGCTGGGCGAACGGGATCACCGGCTCGCCGCCGTCGCCGCCGCGCAGGGTCTTGCGCAGTTCGGTGCGCTGCTCGTCGTTCATCACGTCCAGCTCGACGCGCACCTCACCGGCGCCGGGCACGTCGGCGACCGCGGTGCGCACCCGCTCGGAGATCTGCTCGCGCATCGGACAGCCCGAGGTGGTCAGGTACACCCCCACGTCCACCGAGGAATCGGCCGCCACCGCGACCGACTTCACCATCCCCAGCTCGGTGATCGGTCGGCCGATCTCGGGGTCGTTCACGGTGGCCAGAGCCGACCGGATCGCGTCTTCGGTAACCGCACTCATATCGCCTCCCATCGTATCCGCGGCGGGCTCGGGGAGGAATCCGGCTCAGCGGGGCGGACGGGGCGGGGTGGACGAGACCGGCGGGACCGGGCCGCGCGGCGGCGCCGACCGTGCCTGTGACGGTGCCGGGCGACCGCCCGGGGCAGGTGGCCGTGCGGCGCTGGGCGCACCGGGCAGGGCAGTCCCGGGCGCCGGAGCCCCGGGTGCCGGAATCGGAGCCCCTGCTGCCGGAGCGGGGGGCGGACCGGGCGGCGGAACCGGACCGGGAGCCGGGGGCGGTACCGGACGGCTGGGCGGAGCCGGCGTACTCGGGCAGTCCACCACGGTCACCGGGGCCGGACCCGGGTTCGACGGGGCGACGGCACCGGCCGGTCCGCGCACGCCGGCCGGGGGAGCCGGGGGAGTGGAGGTAGCCGGGACCGGCGACGAAGCGGTGCCCGGCGCGGGCGCCGACGGTGACCCGGGTACGGGCGGTGACCCGGGCACGGTTGCCGCGGGTGACCCGGGTGCGCCCGGTGCGGAGACGACGGCGCTCGGCGCCGGCGGGCCGGATGGTGCACCGGGCAGCGCCACGGGACCGCCCGGACCGGCCGGGCCCGACGGTGCGATGAGGGCGGGCGCTCCCGGCGGCGACCCGGGAGCTGGCGGCGCGGTCACCGCACCGTCGGTCGGGCAGCGCACGATCACCACCTTCGGCGGCGGCAACGGCTTGGGCAGCCGGGTGGGTGGCGCCACCGGGGCGTTCATGTCCGGGATCCCGCCGACCGGGATCGCGCGGTCGCGGTACGCCTTGGACCAGGCGACCACGTTGTCGACGTACGAGTTCGACTGGTTGTAGGCGAACACGGCCACCCGCTGGTTCGCCTCGTGCTGCAGGCCGGAGGAGCTCGAACACAGGTAGCGGGCGGCGCCGTAGGTGGCATCGCGCAGGTTGTTCACATCCGGGGTGCCGTCACCGTTGTTGTCGCCGCCGAACATCTTCCAGGTGGTGCTGAGGAACTGCATCGGTCCGAGGGCCCGGGCGAAACCGGCGCCGTCGCGGATCACCGCGTTGCCGGCCAGACTGCCGTCGAGCACCGGCCCCTCGATCGGGGTGAGGGTCTGCCCGCGGGCGTCGACGTTGCCACCGTCGGCGTGCCCGGACTCGATCCGGCCGATCGCCGCCACCAGGTTCCACTCGATCCCGCAGGCGGGAGCCTCCAGTGCCATCCGGTCGGCGGCCGCCTTGTAGGCGGCGTACGCGGCGCCGGGGATGCCCAGCGGTCCCGGAGCGACCTTCACCGCCTCCGGGCGGGGCGCGATCGGCACGTGCCGGCCCGGCCGGGCACCCGGCACGCTCGGGTCGTCCGACGGTGCCGGCGGCCGCAGGTCGGCCACGCCGATCGCCGCCTGCGCCACCAACTCGGGGCCGGTGGGGCGCGGGTGGGGTGCCGGACCGGAGGCGGGCGCACCGTCGGCGCCGGTGACGCCGAGCAGCAGCGCGGCCGCGCCCGTGGCGGCAGCGGTGGCACCGATGATTCGCACGTCGTCCTCTCGAAGCAGTGGTTACTGACGAGTCAACCGCTGCCGGACGTTACCCACCTACATCACCGATGCGGTGAGACTTCAGCGAATATCAAATGTGTTTTTCAGGAAGTCGAGATGATGGACTCGGCCAGGGAATCGGCCGAATCCGCAGGCCGGTGCACCCACCACGGCGAAACCCAACCCGCGTGCGCGAGCCCCTGGTACACCGCTGCGGTTCGGGTCTGCAGGTCCGCATCGCGCTCGTAGGCGTCGCGTTCGCGGTCGGCGTCGAGGGCCTCGCGGGAGCGGGCCCGCTCCGCGGCGAGCTCCACCGGGACGTCCAGCAGTACCTGCAGATCGGGCACCGGGAGCCCGAACCGGTCGAACTCCAGCTCCCGCACCCAGCGCACCGCCGCACCGTCCGGACCCTCGCCGAGCCGGGCGGCGCTGTACGCGGCGGACGACCCGGCGTAGCGGTCCAGGAGCAGCACGTCGTGCGCGCCGAGCAACGACTGGATCTCCTCGATCGCCGCCCGCCGGTCCAGCGCGAACAGCAGGCCCATCCCGTACACCGAGTCGGTCGCGTCGCCGTGCCCGCCGCGCAGCGCCTCCGCCGCCAGGTCCGCGTGCACCGACCGGCCGTACCGCGGGAACGCCAGCCGGGCCACCGTCAGTCCGCGGCCGGTGATCGCACTGGTGAGGGCGCCGGTGAGTGTGTTCTTACCGGCACCGTCGAGGCCCTCGATCGCGATCAGCGTTCCCATGCGCACAGATGGTAGGTGTCGCAGAACCGGGCCCGGCGGCGGAGGTGACAGTATGGAGGGTATGAAACCCCGCATCCTGGTGATCGACGACGATCCCGCGCTCGCGGAGATGCTCACCATCGTCCTGCGCAACGAGGGCTTCGACTCGACCGTCGTCGGTGACGGTACGCAGGCGCTCGGTGCCGCCCGAGAGTTCCGTCCCGACCTGGTCCTGCTGGACCTGATGCTGCCCGGTATGAACGGGATCGACGTGTGCCGGGTGCTGCGCGCCGACTCCTCGGTGCCGATCGTGATGCTCACCGCCAAGGCGGACACCGTGGACGTGGTGCTCGGCCTGGAGTCCGGTGCCGACGACTACGTGATCAAGCCGTTCAAGCCGAAGGAACTGGTCGCGCGGGTCCGTGCCCGGCTGCGCCGCACCGACGACGAGCCCAGTGAACTGCTCTCGATCGGCAACGTCATCATCGACGTACCCGCGCACAAGGTGACCCGCGACGGCGAGGTCATCTCGCTCACCCCCACCGAGTTCGATCTGCTGGTCACCATGGCCCGCAAGCCGCGCCAGGTGTTCACCCGCGACGTCCTGCTCGAACAGGTCTGGGGCTACCGGCATCCGGCCGATACCCGCCTGGTGAACGTGCACATCCAGCGCCTGCGCGCCAAGATCGAGAAGGATCCGGAGAACCCGGAGATCGTGCTCACGCTGCGCGGGGTCGGCTACAAGGCCGGTCCGGCGTGATCGGCGGATCGGGCGCGGGCTCCGGGGCCGCATGACCGCATCTCGCCGGTCCGAGGTGGCCGGGCGGGCGCGAGCGGTGTGGCGGACGGCCAGGCGCCGGGATCCCGGTGACTGGCTGCGCGACGGTGCCTGGTTCTCCGGGAAGGGCCTGTCCTACGGCGGTCGGGTGTGGCGTCGTTCCCTCCAGTTGCGGGTGGTCACCCAGACTCTGGTGCTGAGCCTGACGGTGCTGCTGCTGCTCGGATTCGTGCTCACCTCGCAGATCGCGAACCAGCTGATCGACGCCAAGCTGGCCGCGGGCAAGGAGGAGACCGCCCGGGTCAAGCAGAACGTGGAGATCTCCCTGGCCCGCGCCGAGCCGCGGACCGAGGGTGTGGAGTCGGTGCTGCGCGGAGTGCGGTCGACGCTGGTCAGTCAGGGCCTGGACGTCGGACCCAGCGCGGCGCAGTCCGGCAACTACGACCCGGTGCTGATCCTGCCGCACGGGGCCGGCCGCCCGCCGACGGTGCTCGGCAGCGAGGCCGAGGTCCCGCAGTCGCTGCAGACCTTCGTGCGCAGCGGCCAGACCGCTTATCAGCACGCGACGGTCACCGACAGCACCGGCCGGTACGGGAAGGTCCTGGTGATCGGCACCCCGGTGCAGTCCTCGATCCAGGGGCTGGAGTTGTACCTGGTGTTCCCCCTGACCCAGGAGGAGACCACGCTGAGCCTGATGCAGGGCACCCTGTACACCGGTGCGGCGGTGCTGCTGGTGCTGCTGGCCGCGGTGAGCCTGCTGGTGGCGCGGCAGGTGGTGCTCCCGGTGCGCTCGGCCGCCCGGATCGCGGTGCGCTTCGCCGAGGGGCGCCTGCGGGAACGGATGCCGGTGCGCGGCGAGGACGACATCGCCCGGCTGGCGATGAGCTTCAACGACATGGCCGAATCGCTGTCCAAACAGATCAGCCAACTGGAGGAGTTCGGCAACCTGCAACGGCAGTTCACCTCCGACGTCTCGCACGAGTTGCGGACCCCGCTGACCACGGTGCGGATGGCGGCCGACATGATCGCCGATTCCGCCGACGAGTTGGACCCGGGCCTGCGCCGGACCACCGAGTTGATGGTCAAGGAACTCGACCGGTTCGAGACCCTGCTCTCGGAGCTGCTGGAGATCTCCCGCCACGACGCGGGTGTGGCCGAGCTGCACGCCGAGCAGATCGACATCGAGGTGCCGATCGAATCCGCCCTGGCCACCGTCCGGCACATCGCCGAACAGTCCGGGACCGAACTGATCGTCGACCTGCCCGACGATCCGGTGGTCCTCGAGGCGGACACCCGCCGGGTGGAGCGGGTACTGCGGAACCTGCTGGCCAATGCCATCGATCACAGTGAGGGCAAGCCGGTCATCCTCACCATGCGCGCCGACGACGATGCCGTCGCGGTGACCGTCCGGGACTACGGCGTGGGCCTGCGTCCCGGCGAGGAGAAGCTGGTCTTCAACCGGTTCTGGCGTTCGGATCCGTCCCGGGTGCGCCGCTCGGGCGGCACCGGCCTGGGCCTGGCGATCAGTATCGAGGACGCGCGCCTGCACAGCGGTCGGCTGGAGGCCTGGGGTGAGCCGGGCAGCGGCGCCTGCTTCCGGCTGACGCTGCCGCGTACCCGCAGTAAGAAGGTGCTGGTCAGTCCACTGCCGCTCAAGCCCGCCGCGCGCCGGACCGGAGAGGGGAACGCCGATGCCTGAGCCGTATCGCGCGCCGGGCGCGCAGCCGTGGGTGCGCATCCCCCGGGGGATCGCGGCGGTCCTGGTCGCGGCGTCGCTGATCGTCTCCGGCTGCGCGACCATCCCGGATTCCACCAGCCCGCGGGTGGTCGGGGAACTCGGCGGTGAGTCCACCGCGGAGAAGGCGATCACACCGGCGCGCGATGCCGCACCGGAGCGGATCGTCCGGGACTTCCTCAAGGCGAACGCCGTCGCGGACGGCAATTACGCCGCCTCCCGCAAGTTCATCGCGCAGGCCGCGGGCAGCGGCCCCTGGGACGTCCCGAAGCAGGCCGTGGTGGTCAAGGACATCGACGTCATCCCCACCGAGCGCACCTCGAACCTGATCAAGGTCACCATTCGTGCGCAGGCCACCGGCTTCCTCGGCGCGGACGGCACCTTCGAACCGACCACCCAGTCGATCACCCAGAACGTGCAGTTGATGCAGGTCGACGGGCAGTGGCGGATCCAGGGGCTGAGTTCGGTGGGCGACACCCCGATGCTGGTGATCGACACCGATCAGTTCCGCTCGTCCTACCGGCGCTACCTGCTGTACTTCCCCGACCCCACCGGCCGGACCCTGGTCCCGGACGCCCGGTGGCTGACCGGTCCGCGGAACAAGCTCGCCGCGGACCTGCTGATGCTGCTCGCCCGCGGGCCGCGGGCCGATCTCAAGGACGCGGTGTTCAACCCGTTCGGCTCCAATGCGGCGGTGCGCGGCGCGGTCACCGACGCGCAGGGCGTGGCGCGGGACCCGGGCGTCGGTTTCTCCGGTGTGCGGGTCGACTTCACCGGCCTGCCCCGGATGGAGCCGGACGCGGCGAAGCTGATCGCCGGTCAGGTGGTGTGGACGCTGGCCGGTGCCGACGTGCAGGGACCGTACGTGATCACCGTCGACGGTGCCTCCCTCGACGACAAGCACACCTCCGGGTGGAACCCCAACGACGTGGCACCGATCAGTCCGAACGCCTCCTCGGATCTGGCGGTGGGCCTGCACGGGGTGCAGGAGGGCCGTTTCGTGAAGGTCTCCGGCTCGCAGGTCACGCCGGTCGCCGGTCCGCTGGGTGCGATGAACACCATCCGCTCGATCGGCCTGTCCGGTTCGGGTCGGCAGGTGGCCGCCGTGCTGGACTCCGGTTCCCGCGGCGGACCCGGCACCGCGCTGATGCTCGGCCCGTACGGTGGGGTGCCGACCCAGGTGCTCACCGCCGGTTCGATGACCCGGCCCTCCTGGGCGCCCGACGACATCGGTGTGTGGACGGTGCTCGACGGCAACCGGGTGGTGCGTTTGCGCCAGGAACAGACCACCGGTGAGGTCACCACCTCCGACGTCGATTCCCGTGAGGTGGCCGCCACGGCACCGGGACCGATCACCGAACTGCGTCTGTCCCGCGACGGGGTGCGAGTGGCGCTGGTGGTCGGTGGGCGGGTGCTGGTCGGGGTGGTGCAGACCGCGCCGAACGGGCAGGCCCGGATCACTCACCTGCAGTCCGTGGTCACCGACCGGGAACTGGCGGCCACCTCGGTGGACTGGCAGACCGGTGATTCCTTCGTGATCGGTCGCACCACCGCTGATTCGCCGGTGCTCTCCGTGCACTACGACGTCGGTGATGTGGTGGCGCTGCCCAGCCGCAACCTGTCGCCGCCGGTCACCAGCATCGCGGCGTCGGCGAGCTCGGTGTACGCCACCGACTCGTCCGGGGTGTGGGAGATCGGCACCGGGCCCGAGGGCGGCGCGCAATACTGGAGCCAGGTGGATCGCCTGGCGGGGGGCCGGGCGAATCCGGTGCTGCCGGGTTAGCGCCACCCTCGGCTGATCGGGGACGTATGGGTGACGACCGGGCCACCGACCCGTCCTCCGGCCGGGCCGTCGACCTGTCCTCCGGCCGGGCCGTCGGTGGGGTTCTGGCCGGCGCCCGCCGCGGGGTCGCCGGGCTCGCCGGGGGCGTCGACGACCTGATCGAACTGGCCGTGCCGCGGACCTGCGGCGGATGCGGTGCACCGCGGGTGCGCTGGTGCGGTCGATGCGAGGCGGCCCTGCACGACGTCCCGGCATTGATCGCCCCCACCGTGCCCGTCGGAGTACCGGTGTGGACGCTGGGCCGTTACGACGGTGCCCGCCGCCGCGCGGTGCTCCAGTTCAAGGAACGCGGCCGCGGTGACCTCGCCGAGCCCCTGGGACGCGGCCTGGCGCACGCGCTGCTGCGGCTGCGGGCGTGGGGTGAGATCGACGCCTCCGCGGTGGTACTGGTCCCGGCGCCGACCACCGCCTGGGCGGCGCGCCGGCGCGGTGGTGACGTGGTGACCGCGATGTGCCGGGCAGCGGCCCGTACCTGCGCGCCGGTGTGCCCGGTCCGGGTGTCCGCGGTTCTGCGCACGGCGGGAGCAGCGGACTCGGTCGGGCTGTCCGCCGCGGCGCGAACCGCCAACATCCGCGGATCGGTGCGGATGCGGGGCGCGCCGGCCGCGGGCACCGTCGTCCTGGTCGACGACGTGGTCACCACCGGTGCCACCCTCGCCGAATCGGTGACGGTGCTGGCCCGGCGGGGCATCGGCGTGCGCGCCGCGCTCACCGTGGCCGCGGCGTGAACGCGCCCGCACAGACGCCCGCACGGAAATGTGCGGTGTCCAAATCCTGGCGAGAGCGCAGCAGCGGGACTATGTTCGGAGATACCTTTCCCGGTTCGAGACGAGGAGGTGATCGGCACCTTCCCTGGCGCCAGGCAGTCCGCCCGGCGTTCGAACCCGAGCCTGCTGCGAAGCGCACCTGACCATCGCGCCGGACTGGTGATCCGGCCGAGTGCTCCGCTCCGGGTCTGCACGAGAGGTATCACATGACCCTTCTGTCCCCGCGCGACACCAACCGCGCCAATGCGACCAGCGTCGAGGTCGACCCCTTCCGCGAACCCGGCTACGTTGCCGACGAGCGCGACAGGCAGTACCTCACCCCGAACGCCCCCGTGGCCATCGACGGCCGCAATGTGGAGGTGCCCGAGCATTTCCGCGTCTACCTGGCGGACAAGCTGGCTCGTCTGGAGAAGTTCCGTTCCACCATCACTCTGTTCGAGGTCAACCTCTTCCACGAGCCGAACCCGCGGCAGGCGAAGTCCTGCCAGCGTCTCGAGCTCACCGTGCGCGGTAAGGGCGGCGTCGCCCGGGCGGAGGCGGCGGCCGAGAACTTCTACGCCGCCTTCGAGACCGCGCTCACCCGCCTGCAGAGCCGGCTCCGCAAGGACGCCGACCGCAAGAAGGTGCACTACGGCAACCACCGACCCGTCTCGGTGGCCGAGGCGACGGCACCGTCGGCGCTGCCCGACGCGCCGGAGCCGGATGTCGACCACGACCCGTACGCCGGGACCGTCGAGGACTACGAGCCCGGTCAAGTGGTGCGGATCAAGGACCACCCGGCCACCCCGATGACGGTCGACGACGCCCTTTCCCAGATGGAACTGGTCGGCCACGACTTCTTCCTGTTCTTCGACAAGGAGACCGAGAAGCCGTCCGTGGTGTACCGCCGGAAGGCCTTCGACTACGGCCTGCTCCGGCTGACCTGACATTTCGCCTACGATGGATCCCGGTCGCTGAACAGGCGGCCGGGATTCGTGTGTCCGTTCACAGGATTTGTACGGGATTGAGGTTGCTCAGTGGTTCTCTCCAAGGTGCTGCGGTTCGGCGAGGGCCGGATGGTCAAGCGGCTCGACGGTCTTGCCTCCTACGTGGAGAGTCTGAACGACGAGTACGAGGCGCTCTCCGACGAGGAGCTCCAGGCCAAGACCGAGGTCTTCAAGAAGCGGCTGGAGAAGGGCGAGACCCTCGACGACATCCTCCCCGAGGCCTTCGCCACCGCTCGGGAGGCGGCCTGGCGGGTGCTCGGTCAGAAGCCGTACCACGTGCAGATCATGGGCGCGGGCGCGCTGCACCAGGGCGACATCGCCGAGATGAAGACCGGTGAGGGTAAGACCCTCACCTCCGTCATGGCGGCCTACGCGAACGCGCTGACCGGCGACGGCGTGCACCTGGTGACCACCAACGACTACCTCGCCAAGCGCGACGCAGACTGGATGGGCCGGGTGCACCGCTTCCTCGGCCTGGAGGTGGACTGCATCCTCGCCGGCCAGGACCCGGACCGTCGCCGGCAGGCCTACGCCGCCGACATCACCTACGGCACCAACAACGAGTTCGGCTTCGACTACCTGCGCGACAACATGGCGCACAGCGAGGAGGAGCTGGTCCAGCGCGGGCACAACTTCGCGATCGTCGACGAGGTCGACTCTATCCTCATCGACGAGGCCCGGACCCCGCTGATCATCTCCGGACCGGCCGACGCCTCCAGCAAGTGGTACACCGAGTTCGCCCGGATCGTGCCGTTGATGGAGAAGGACACCCATTACGAGGTGGACATCCGCAAGAAGACGATCGGCGTGAACGAGGCCGGCGTGGAGCTGGTCGAGGATCAGCTGGGTATCGAGAACCTCTACGACGCGCAGAACTCCCTGCTGGTGAGTTACCTGAACAACGCGATCAAGGCCAAGGAGCTCTACGAGCGCGACAAGGACTACATCGTCCGCTCCGGTGAGGTGCTCATCGTCGACGAGTTCACCGGCCGCGTGCTGGCCGGACGCCGCTTCAACGAGGGGATGCACCAGGCGCTCGAGGCCAAGGAGAGCGTGGAGATCCAGGCCGAGAACCAGACTCTGGCCACGATCACCCTGCAGAACTACTTCCGGCTCTACGACAAGCTCGCGGGCATGACCGGCACCGCCGAGACCGAGGCCGCGGAGTTGCACCAGATCTACAAGCTCGGCGTGATCCCGATCCCCACCAACAAGCCGATGATCCGTAAGGATCAGACCGACCTCATCTACAAGACGGAGGAGGCGAAGTTCGCCGCCATCGTCGAGGACATCGCCGAGCGTCACGAGGCGGGCCAGCCGGTGCTGATCGGTACCACCTCGGTGGAGCGTTCGGAGTACCTCTCGCGTCAGCTCGAGCGCAAGAAGATCCCGCACACCGTGCTCAACGCCAAGTTCCACGAGCAGGAGGCGGCGATCATCGCCAAGGCCGGTGTTCCCGGCGCGGTCACCGTCGCCACGAACATGGCCGGCCGTGGCACCGACGTGGTGCTCGGCGGTAACCCGGACATCATCGCCGACCTCCAGCTGCGGGAGAAGGGCCTGGATCCGGTCAGCACTCCGGAGGAGTACGAGGCCGCCTGGGACGAGGTCATCGAGCAGGTGAAGGAGCAGTCCAAGGCCGCCGGCGACGACGTCCGCGAGGCCGGCGGTCTGTACGTGCTCGGTACCGAGCGGCACGAGTCGCGGCGCATCGACAACCAGCTGCGCGGCCGCTCCGGCAGGCAGGGCGATCCGGGTGAGTCCCGCTTCTACCTGAGCCTGGGCGACGAGTTGATGCGGCGGTTCAACGGCGCGCAGATCGAGGCGTGGATGAACCGGGTGAACCTGCCCGACGACGTGCCGATCGACAACAAGTTCGTCTCCCGCGCGATCCGCAGCGCCCAGACGCAGGTCGAGCAGCAGAACTTCGAGATCCGTAAGAACGTGCTCAAGTACGACGACGTGCAGAACGAGCAGCGCAAGGTGATCTACGACGAGCGCCGCAAGATCCTGCGCGGGGAGGACCTGTTCGATCAGGTCAATCACATGACCGACGACGTGGTCACGGCCTACGTCGACGGTGCCACCGGCACCGGGTACGTCGAGGACTGGGATCTCGACGAGCTGTGGACGGCGCTGCGCACGCTGTACCCGATCGAGCTGGACTGGAAGCAGGTCGTCGGCGAGGACGAGAACGGCGACCGCGACGAGATCACCTCGGACGAGCTCAAGGAGATCCTGCTCAAGGACATCCACGCCGCGTACGACACCCACCAGGAGCGGATGGAGACCGCCGCCGGTGAGGGCACCATGCGGCAGGTCGAGCGGTCGGTGCTGCTGTCGGTGCTGGACCAGAAGTGGCGCGAGCACCTCTACGAGATGGACTACCTCAAGGAGGGCATCGGCCTGCGCCAGATCGCCCAGCGCGATCCGGTGGTCGAGTACCAGCGCGAGGGCTACGACATGTTCAACGGCATGCTCGAAGGCCTCAAGGAGGAGTCGGTCGCGACTCTGTTCAAGGTGCAGGTGCAGGAGCCCGAGGACGGTGCGGCGCCGGCCGACACCGCCGGTGCGGGCACCGCGGCCATCACCAGCCCGGTGGCCGATCCCGATCCGGAGAAGGTCACCCTGTCCGGTCCCTCGGAGTCCGGCGATGCGGTCGAGCTCTCGCAGGCCGCCGACGAGCCGCAGGGTTCACGTGCCGAGCGCCGGGCCGCCAAGCGCGACGCCGACCGGGCGGCACAGAAGTCGCAGGGTAAGCCCAAGCACCGCCGGAAGTAGCGGCACTCACGCGGCGGTGGTGAACGCGACCCACCGCCACCGTCCGGCTGCGGCCTCGACCCGCCCGGCCGCGGCGAGCACCCGCTCGCCACGGCTGTAGGTCAGGAAGATCTCCGCGCCCACGTCCGGATCGTCGGTGCGACGACGGGGCCGGGCTGGCACCGTGCGCGGGGCGGCGACGTGCACGTTCCCCCACCCGGTGACGGTGCTGCCGGCACCGGATTCGGCGAGTGTGCGCAGAACGTCCACCACCGTGGCCGAGGCGATGGTGGTCAGGTGCTTGGCCGGACGGCGGCGGTCGAGTACTTCGAAGACCGGTCGCAGTGTCGACAGGACGAATCGGTGCGCGTCCGGATGCACCGCGGTCACCGGCCCCGCGAGCACCGACCGCTCGCTCGCCGCCCGCTCCGGCCCGGCCGGGAGTGGGGCGGCAGGGAGCGGCCCGGCCGGTACCGGCACCGGCCGGGCGCGCACCAGCGGTCGGCTCGGCGGCTCCGCGTCCGGTGCCCGCAGCACGGTGAATCCGACTCCCGGTGGCGGCGCCGGACACTGCGTGCCGGACTCCGCGATGATGATCGCCCCCATATCAATTAGACGCACCGGGGGCGCCGGAGGATCCCGTTCGCTTCCACCGGGGCGGCGCCGCGCGATCCCGTATGCTGACGCCGACGCCGATTCCCGGGGAGGTGCAGGTGAAGGGCAGGCTCAGCCAGTCCGATGCGGAGTTCTACGCGTTGGAGAATTCCACGACTCCCACTCATGTCGGCTCGCTCGCGATCCTGGAACGCGCCTCCGAGGACGGTGAGCGTCTGGGCTACGAGAAGCTGCTGGACATCATCGAGGAGCGGCTCGCCGAGGTACCCCGGTACCGGCAGAAGGTGCGGTCGGTGCCCTACGGCGTCGCCCGTCCGGTGTGGATCGAGGACCGCGATTTCGACATCACCTACCACGTCCGGGTCTCGGCGGTCCCGCACCCGGGCAGCGACGATCAACTCCACGATCTGATCGCCCGGCTGAACTCGCGACCTCTGGACCGGGCCCGGCCGCTGTGGGAGGTGTACCTGATCGAGGGCCGCTCCGACGGCCGGCTGGCGGTCTTCACCAAGACGCACCTGGCGCTGGTGGACGGCCGTGCCAACGTCGATCTGATGCAGCTGCTGCTGGCGGACGCCCCGCGCACGCCGCAGCCGCCGGACGACCTGTGGATGGGTCAGTCCGAGCCCAGCGACGGGGAACTGGTGATGGGTGCCGTGGTCGACATGCTCTCCCGGCCGGCCCGGACGGCGTCGATGATCCAGGGCATCGTGGGCGAGGTCGCCGAGTCGATCACCGGACTCCAGGAGGACGCCGTGAACGTCCTCGAGCGGGCCTCCAGCCTGGTGCGGGCGCGCACCGCGGTGGCCCCGGTGCGGTCGCTGAACGTGCCGATCTCCCGCAGCCGGAGGTTCGCGGTGGCCACCATGGACCTCGCCGACTTCCGCCGACTGCGAACGGCGTTCGGCTGCACCGTCAACGATCTGCTGCTCTCGGTGGTGGCCGGCGGACTGCGCACCTGGCTGGTCTCGCGCGGGGAGCCGATCACCGCTGGTACCGAGGTGCGGGTTCTCGAGCCGATCGCGGTCGACGACATCGGTCTCGGTGTGGGGGAGCAGGTGCGCGCCTACGTGGTGGCGTTGCCGGTGGCGGAGAGCAATGCGGTGGTGCGGATGCGCCAGATCGCGCACGGTGCGGCTGCGCAGGTGGACCGCAACCGTCAGGTCGCGGCGCGGGCGCTGGCCACCGGCGGCGGCTTCACTCCGGCCACCCTGCACGCGCTCGGTGCCCGCACCGCGATGAGCGTCTCGACGCGGGCCTACAACATCCTGGTCACCAACGCGCCCGGTCCGCAGTCCCCGGTGTACCTCGGTGAGGTCGAGGTCGCGCAGGTGTACCCGGTGCCTCCGCTGGTGGCGAACCAGGTGGTGTCGATCGGGATCACCTCGTACAACGGAAAGGTGTACATCGGCTTGAACGCCGACCGCGATGGGATGTGGGACGTGATCTCGATGACCGATTTCCTGTACGAGGCCTTGGACGAACTCGAAGCGTCCGCGAAGGGGGAGTAGATGACGATCCGGGTGTACGTGCCCAGTACCCTCGCCGGGCTCGAGGTGCTGCAGCGCGACGGTGAACTGTTCCCGTTGGGCGGCACCGTCTTCGGAGTCACACCGGGCCTTCGCGAGGCGTACACCAGTGGCGACGACGAGGAACTCGCCGAGGCGGCGATGCGGCAGGCCGCGCGGGCCTCGCTGCGCCTGCTCGCCGTTGAACCGGACACCGATGCCGGCTGCGCCGGTGACGGGTCCGCGGCGCAGCCGGTGCGGCGGGTGGTGATCACCGCCGACGTCCCGGCCGCCACCGAACGTCCCGACCTCGACGATGCGGTGCTCAAGGTGAGTGCCCCGATCCGGCGCAGCGACGTCCTCGCCGTGCACGTCGACATCGCCGAGGCCGAGCCCGCGGTGACCCGCGCGGCGCAGGTGGTCGACGCCGCCGACCTCGGTGACGAGGACGCCGAGCTCGCCGTCGGTGATGCCGAGGACCACGATCTGGCCTGGTACGCCACCCAGGAACTGCCCTTCCTGCTGGAACTGCTCTGACCCGGCCCGGGACACCCGTCTCGGTCCGCACGGGACATCGGTGACGGGACAAAACGGTGGAAATTGTTCCATCGGTGGGTGGCGTTCTACGCTCAGTGTCATGAGCAATTCACTGCGTGCCCTCCGCGACTGGCTCGAGGCTCCGGCCAAGGACGTCTCCGCCGAACACCCCCGCACCAACCTGGTGCGCGGCGCGATCGCGCGGCTCACCACGCCGCTGCTGCCGGACGACTACCTGCACCTGATCAACCCGCTGTGGTCGGCGCGTGAGCTCCGCGGCCGGATCGTCAAGGTCCAGCAGGAGACCGACGAGTCGGTCACCCTGTCCATCGAGACCGGCTGGGGTTTCAACACCCGCTACGAGGCCGGTCAGTACGTGGGGATCGGCGTGCTGATGGGCGGCAAGTGGACCTGGCGCTCCTACTCGTTGACCTCGGTGCCGGAGATGGGCAGCGGCCGCGAGCCGCGCACCGTGTCCATCACGGTCAAGGCGATGCATGAGGGCTATCTGTCGAACCACCTGGTCAGCGGTGTCTCCGAGGGCACCATCGTGCGGCTGCAGGCGCCGGCGGGCGATTTCACGCTGCCGAACCCGGTGCCGGAGAAGGTTCTGTTCCTCACCGCGGGCAGCGGTATCACCCCGGTGATGGCCATGCTCCGCACGCTCGAGCGCCGCGGCCTGCCCGCCACCACCGACATCGTCGCCGTGCATTCGGCGCCCAACGCCGATTCCGCGCTCTTCCGCGAGGAGCTGGAGGCCTTCGACGCCAATCACCCGAATGTGTCGGTGCAGCTGCGGTACACCCGTGAGGCCGGGCGCCTGACGCCGGAGAACCTCGACGAGGCGGTCCCGGACTGGCAGGACCGGCAGACCTGGATCTGCGGCCCCGGCGTCTTCCTGGGCGACATGGAGAAGGCCTGGAAGAGCCGCGGCATCGAGTCGCGCCTGCACCAGGAACGCTTCACCGTCGAGCGGGCAGACGTCTCGGCCAGCGGTGGCGAGGTCACCTTCCTCAAGGCCGGCAAGACCACCGAGGTCGACGGGGCCACCTCGCTGCTGGAGGCCGGTGAGGCGGCGGGTGTGCAGATGCCCTTCGGCTGCCGCATGGGCATCTGTCAGACCTGTGTCGTGCAACTGGCCGACGGCCAGGTCCGGGACCTGCGCAGCGGTGATCTGCACACCGAGGGGGAGCGTATCCAGACCTGCATCTCGGTCGCCGTCGGAGACTGCACTCTGGACGTCTGACCTGCGCTCCGGCCGGGCCCCGTTGACAACCTACGCAACCGTAACCTACGGTTGCGTAGGTTACGACGGACGACCCGAAGGCTGGACGCATGGCGATCACCGACATTCCGGAGTACGCGCACCTCACCGACGCCGACATCGAGACCCTGGGCGCTGAGCTGGATGCCATCCGGCGCGATGTCGAGGACGCTCGCGGCGCGTCGGACGTGCGGTACCTGCGCCGCACGATCGCTGCGCAGCGCGGTCTCGAGGTGGCCGGCCGGGCGATGCTGTTCGGCGCGCACAAGCGGGTGTTCTGGTGGGGCTCGGCGGCGTCGCTGGGATTGGCCAAGATCATCGAGAACATGGAGCTCGGGCATAACATCATGCACGGGCAGTGGGACTGGATGAACGATCCCGAGGTGCACTCGACCACCTGGGAGTGGGACAACGCCGGCACCTCGCGGCTGTGGAAGCACACGCACAACTACGTCCATCACAAGTACACCAACGTGCTGCACATGGACGACGACGTGGGCTACAAGACGCTGCGTGTGACCCGAGACCAGCCGTGGAAGCCGTTCAACGCCGGCAACATCGTCTACAACACGCTGCTGATGCTGCTCTTCGAGTACGGTGTCGCGATCCAGCACCTGGAGATCGGCCGGGCGGTCTCCAA
The DNA here is from genome assembly GCF_054780975.1 of Tsukamurella serpentis. Classification (NCBI taxonomy): domain Bacteria; kingdom Bacillati; phylum Actinomycetota; class Actinomycetes; order Mycobacteriales; family Tsukamurellaceae; genus Tsukamurella; species Tsukamurella serpentis. The sequence continues at coordinate 503,594 of NZ_BAAGVH010000002.1, read as the reverse complement.
GTGGAACAAGCCCTGGTTCGATCAGGAGGAGTTCAAGGCCGACGCAGCGGACGTCGCCCGGAAGGTCGGTCGCCAGGCGCTCAAGGACTACGCCGTAGCGCCGCTGCTCGGGCTCCCGCTGGGCGGCCGGCGCGGCTGGCGCACCGCGATGACCGCGATGATCACTGCGAACGTGATCCGCAACGTGTGGACCAATGCCGTGATCTTCTGCGGTCACTTCCCCGACGGTGCCGAGAAGTTCACCAAGCAGGACGTGGACACCGAGACCCGGGCGCAGTGGTACCTGCGCCAGATGCTCGGCAGCGCCAACCTCTCCGGTGGGCCGGTGATCGACTTCCTCTCCGGCAACCTCAGCTACCAGATCGAGCACCACCTGTTCCCGGATCTGCCGTCGAACCGACTGGCCGAGATCGGTGTGCGGGTGCGTGCGCTGTGTGAGAAGTACGACCTGCCGTACACGATCGGGCCGCTGCACGTGCAGTACGCCAAGTCGTGGCGCACGATCGCCAAGCTGTCGCTACCGGACCGGTTCCTGCGCGACACCTCCGACGACGCCCCGGAGACCGCCTCCGAGGCGATGTTCGCCGGCACTCCGTACGCCGCGCCGCGGGTCGATGCGGTCACCGGCCGCCGGTTCGGCCTGAAGGCGGCCCGCGCGGCGGTGCACGCCCGCCGGCGTCGCCGAACCGGAGTGTGACCCACACCTCCCCTGGGACAAGAATCGTGATTTCGTCCCATATGCCTGCTACGGTGGATCCCGTTCTGTTCTTGCGGCCGCGCACCCTCGCGGCCTGACCGATTGGGGATCGCCTCGTGGCTATCACTGACATCGCGGAGTACGCGCACCTGACCGATGCCGATATCGAGGCGCTCGGTGCGGAATTGGATGCGCTGCGCCGCGAGATCGAGGAGGGCCGCGGCGAGGAGGATGCCAAGTACATCCGCCGCGTGATCAAGAGTCAGCGGGTCGCCGAGACCGCCGGCCGCGTCTTCGGTCTGGCCGCGGGCATGAAGGGCTGGAAGGGCAAGGCGGCCTGGGCCGCGTCCGCCGCCTGCCTGTCGTACGCGAAGGTGATCGAGAACAACGAGCTCGGCCACAACATCATGCACGGCCAGTGGGACTGGATGAACGATCCGGAGATCCACTCGGCCAGCTGGGAGTGGGACAGCGCCTCCGACGGCAAGTTCTGGCGCCACACCCACAACTACATGCACCACAAGTACACCAACGTCACCGATATGGACGACGACATCGGCTACGGCATCCTGCGTGTCACGCGCGATCAGCCGTGGGAGCCGTACATGCTGTTCAACCCGGTGTACAACGTCATCCTGATGGTCGGCTTCCAGTACGGCAAGGCCGTGCAGCACCTCGAGCTGATGAACGCCATGAAGGCCGCACTCAACGGCGGTGAGCAGTACGCCGAGTACGACTGGCCCGAGTTCCGTCGCCGGCTCAAGATCGTGCTCACCAAGATCGGCAAGCAGACCGCCAAGGACTACGTGCTGTTCCCGGCGATGGCAGTGCCGTTCACCGGTGCCCGCGGCTACAAGAAGGCCGTCACCGCGAACTACGTGGCCAACACCGTCCGTGACGTGTGGGACCACATGACCATCTTCTGCGGTCACTTCCCCGACGATGCCGAGAAGTTCACCATCGAGGACATCGACAACGAGACCCTCCACCAGTGGTACCTGCGCCAGATGCTGGGCACCGCCAACTTCGAGGGCAGCAACGCGCTGCACTTCATCACCGGTCACCTCGGCCGGCAGATCGAGCACCACCTGTACCCGGACCTGCCCTCCAACCGGTACAACTACATCGCCGGACGGGTCCAGGAGATCTGCGCCAAGTACGACCTGCCGTACAACACCGGCCCCATGTGGCGGCAGTACGCCGAGTCCTGGCGCACGGTGATCAAGCTGTCGCTGCCGGACCGCTACCTCACCGCCACCGTCGACGATGCACCCGAGACCCACTCGAACAAGCGCTTCTACGATGAGGCCGGTGTGACCACTGTGGTCAAGGGTGACTTCGACGAGGCGGGTAACCGCCGCGGCCTGGTCTCGCACGTCGAGCAGCTGACGGCCGCGAAGTAACACCCGGTCCGCTCTGCGCGTAGCCTTGTAGACGTGGCAATTAGTGATGTCGGCGAATACGCCCATCTCGATGACGCCGACATCGAGCAGCTTGCGCGGGAGCTGGACGGGATCCGCGCCCGAGTCGAATCGTCGCTCGGTGAGCGGGACGCTCGGTACATCCGCGGAGTGATCCGCGGACACCGGGCGTTGGAGACGGCCGGCCGGATCGCGATCCTCGGATCGCGGAATCGATGGCTGTGGAGTGCCGGTGCGACCATGCTCGGTGTCGCCAAGATCATCGAGAACATGGAACTCGGGCACAACATCATCCATGGCCAGTGGGACTGGATGAACGATCCGGAGATCCACTCCACCACGTGGGAGTGGGACATGGCCTGCCCGGCCGCGCACTGGAAGCACTCGCACAACTTCCTGCACCACAAGTACACCAACGTCGTGGGCATGGACCTCGACGTCGGCTACGGCGTACTCCGGGTCACCCGGGACGAGCGCTGGCAGGCCAAGCGCTCGGCGCAGTTCCTCAACAACCTGTTCCTGGGGCTGACCTTCGAGTGGGGCATCGCCCTGCACGACATCGAGCTCGCGGAGGCGATCGCCGGCAACAAGTCCTGGACGCAGACCCGGCGCCAGCTCCGCGAACTCGGTATCAAGGCCGCCCAGCAGCTCAGCAAGGACTTCGTGATCCACCCGCTGGTGAGCAAGGCGCTCGGCGGCTCCTTCGGGCGGACCGTCACCGCGAACCTCACCGCGAACGTGATCCGGAACCTGTGGACCTACGTGGTCATCTTCTGCGGTCACTTCCCGGACGGTGCTGAGAAGTTCACCCCCGAATCGATCGTCGACGAGACTCCCGGGCAGTGGTACCTGCGGCAGATGCTCGGGAGCGCGAACATCTCGGGCGGACGGGTCATGGATTTCATGACCGGCAACCTCAGCTACCAGATCGAACACCACATGTTCCCGGATCTGCCGTCGAACCGGCTGGCCGAGATCAGCGTCGACGTACGCGAGCTGTGCGAGAAGTACGACATCCCCTACACCGAGGGACCGCTGCTGCGGCAGTACTACCTCTCGCAGCGCACCATCGCCAAGCTCTCGTTCCCGGACCGCTGGCTGCGGGCCACGTCCGACGACGCTCCGGAGACCGCGTCGGAGCTGCGTTTCGCGGCGATCCGTGACCGACTGAGCCAGGCGCAGCACAGCGCCCAGGACCGGCTGGTGCACGCCCAGGAGGACGCGCAGGACCGCCTCGCCCACGCCCAGGAACTCGCCTCGGACCGGCTGGCGCACGCCCGCGAGGCCGCGCATGCCGCCTCGCAGGAGGTGCAGCGGGTGGGGCTGCGCACCGCGATCGCCGAGGCTGCGCGGCACAAGGTCGAACAGAAGCGGGCGCAGGCGCAGGTTCAGCGTGCTCGTCGCGGGCGGCGTCGTATCAGCCGGTGAGCCGCCGCGGCAGGATCATCACCGGTGCTGGTGACGCCTTGATGATCTGCGCGGTCGCCGTCATCGGCATCATCTGCTGCCGCCGGGTGGCGGCGCCCGCCCCGAGCAGGAGCAGCTCGCCGGACTTCCAATTCACGGATTCGACGGCGGTGTTCCAATCGGTGCCGATTCCCAGCTCCACCGGCGTCCGTTCGGCGGTGTGATCGCTGGTCTCCTCGAGTGCCTCCCGGATGCTCGTGCGGGTGCGCTCGCGCCAGGCCCGCAGCATCTGATCGTCGGCTCCGGCGGGGTAGGGCACCGACTCCCGGACCGAGAAGGAGACGATCCGCAGCGGGACGCTCCAAGAGGCCGCCAGCGCGGCCGCCGCGGCCAGCAGACCGTTCGCCCCGGCCCGGCCGCCGTAGGCAGCGGTCATCCGGGTCACGCCGATCGGACCGGGCCGGTAACCGCGCGGGGCGATCGCCACCGGCAGTGCACCGGAGCTCACCAGCCGATCGGTCACCGAACTCATGCTCGCCCGACCGAGCAGACCGAAGGCCGACGATCCGACGGTGACGCAGCTCGCCCGGCGCTGATGCGCCACGGCCATCAGTCCCTCCGCCACGGAACTCGCGCCGGTCACCGTGATCTCGATGAGCGAGCCGCCCGAGACCTCGTCGGCGATCATGCGTAGTTCCCGCTCGGCCTGCTCGGTGGCGAGTCGGGCGTACTCGTCGTCGGACTGTGCACGGCGCTCCACCACGGTGGTTGCGAGCACGGGATCTCCGGTGGTGCGGGCCAATTGGGCGGCGAGCTCGATCGGGGCGGCGGCGTGCGTACCGGTGCGCAGACCGGCGATGACGGTCATGCCGGCGACCCTTCGGTCGTCTCGCCGCTGTCTTCATCGACCGCGTCGTCGGCCGGCACCTCGACCACCGGGAGCCGGTACTGCGCGCGGATCCGGTCGACCACCTCGAAGCGCCGCCAGTCGGAGGCGTCGGCGGCGAGGGTGGAGATGACCAGCCGGTCGGGCTGGAACTCGCCGATCGCGGCCGCGAGCGCTCGCATCGGCCGCTCGTCGCCGATTTCGCCGTCGGCGCTCAGGCCGAGCCGGCGGACCGCCTCGAGGGTGGATCGCAGATCGTCGCGGCTCGGATGCCGCGGGTTCTGCGGGACCACCAGGTGCACCATCGGTGCGCCCGTTCCGGTCGTGCGAGACCCGGTGTGAGGCCCGGCCGGAGCGCCGGTGAGCGCCCCGGCCAGCGCGTCGGCCAGGGCGTCGGAGTGGACGGCCCGTTCCGCCAGCACCAGGATCCGTTCCGCGCGCGGCTCCGGTTCGGTGACCGGACCGGAGGGCGGGCCGGCCGTGACCGGGCGCCGAGAGGCGATGAAGCGGCGGTTCGCGGCGTACAGCACCAGTACCACCAGCCAGGCGCACAGGCTCAGTACCAATTGCGTCCGGACCGCCTGGTCCAGGTACATCTGCACCAGGACCGCCAGCATGGCGACGACGGTGGCGATCGACAGGAACGGGAACAGCCACATCTTGACGGTCAGCCGATCGCTGCCGTTGCGCAGCCGCAGCACGATCTGCGAGATCGCGATCAGGAGGTAGACGAACAGGATGATGGCGCCGGACGAGTTCAGCAGGAACTCGAAGATGCTGCGCTCCCAGAACGATGCGGCGATCACGCACAGAAGTCCGATCACCGAGGAGGCGAGGATCGCTGTCACCGGGACCCCGCGGCGGGAGATCCGCACCAGCCGGGCCGGCGCCTCATGCCGGGCCGCGAGCACGAAGAGCATCCGGGAGGCGGTGTACATGCCTGCGTTCAGGCAGCTCAGGACGGCTGTCAGGACAACGGCGTTCATGATGTGCTCGGCGCCGCCGATCCCCATCCGGTTGAACGCGGAGACGAACGGCGAGGCGGCGATCTCCGGGCCGTTCCAGGGCAGGATCAGCGCCAGTATCAGGGCGGAACCGACGAAGAAGATCACGATCCGGGCGATCACGGAGTTCGCGGCGCGGGTCACCGCGCGTTCGGGGTTCTCGGATTCGGCGGCGGCGATGGTGGCGATCTCGGCGCCGACCATGGAGAAGATGGTGGTGACCACGCCCACCGTCACTGCGCTCACCCCGAGGGGGAAGAAGCCGCCGTGGTCGGTGAGATTGGACAGGTCCATCGAGGTGTTCGGCCACAGGCCCAGTACGAAGCACGAGCCCAGCACCAGGAACACCACGATCGCCGCGACTTTGATTCCGGCGAACCAGAATTCGAACTCGCCGAACGAGGTGACGGAGAACAGGTTGGTCGCCGTCATCAACACCAGCAAGAGCAGCGCGGTGGACCAGATCGGCACGCCCGGGAGCCAGTACCGGATGATCTTGGCTCCCGCGATCGCCTCGAAGCCGACCACGATCACCCAGAAGTACCAGTACAGCCAGCCCACCGAGAACCCGGCCCAATCGCCGAGCGCCGCGCGAGCGTAGTCGGCGAAGGCGCCGGTGGTCGGATTCGCCACCGCCATCTCGGCCAGCATCCGCATCACCATCACGACCAGGACACCGGCCATCGCGTAGGTGAGGAAGGCGCCCGGACCGGTGGACCTGATCACCACACCGGAGCCGACGAACAGGCCGGCGCCGATCACGCCTCCGATCGCGATCATCCGTAACTGGCGCTCACTGAGCGCCTTCTTCAACGGGGGTGCTTCAGCCATGGTGCTCTCCGAGCGCGGGCGGCGCCGAGCGGTAGCTCACCGGTGTACCGGAGAGCCGCAGCGGATTGGCCACCTGCGGGGCGCCCCCGGGAACCGACACCGTCGGACTCAGACCCAAGGATTCGGCGTAGGCGAAGGCCTCGGCCACGTCGTTGATCGGGCCGGCGGGTACGCCGACCGCGGTGAGAGCGGTGTACCAGTGGTCGGCGTCGTGGCCGGCCAACCGGTCGGCGATCAGCCGATACAGGTCCTGACGGTGCGCCACCCGATCGGCGTTGCTCCGGAATCGGGGATCGTCGGCCAGCTCGGGTGCCCCGAGAACCTCCAGGAGGCGCGCGAACTGACGATCGTTCCCCACAGCCAGGGCGAGCGGCCGGTCTGCGGTGGGGAAGGTCTCGTACGGTGCGATCGACGGGTGACGGTTGCCCATGGGCCGAGGCACCACGCCCGCGCCCGCGTACCCGGAAGCCTGGTTGACCAGCGACGACAGCAGAGTCGAGAGCAGGTTCGTCTCCACCAGTTGTCCCTCACCGGTCGCATCGCGGTGGTGCAGCGCGGCCAGCACACCGGTGGCGGCGTGCAGGCCGGTGAGCACGTCGACCAGCGCGACGCCGGTCTTGGTGGGTGCGGCGGGATCCTGGCCGGTCACGCTCATCAGGCCACCCACGGCCTGCACCAGCAGGTCGTAACCGGGAAGATCGGCGCCTTCGCCGGCGCCGAAACCGGTGATGGAGCAGTAGATCAGGTCCGGGCGGGACCGGCGGAGCTGCTGGTAGCCGAGACCGAAACGGTCCATGGTCCCGGCTCGGAAGTTCTCCATGACGATGTCCGCGCCGGCGACGATCCGCTGTGCCCGTTCCTGGCCCTCGGCGGTGCGCAGATCCACCACGTGGGACTGCTTGTTGCGATTGACCGAGTTGAAGTACGTTGCGGTTCCGGCGTTGTCGTAGGGCGGCCCCCACGCCCGGGTGTCATCACCCGCCCCTGGGCGTTCGATCTTGATCACCGTGGCGCCGAGGTCACCGAGCATCATGGTCGCGTACGGTCCGGCGAGGACCCGGGTGAAGTCGGCGACCACGACGCCGTCCAGGGCGCCCCTCCCGGCGTGCGGGGCGTTCACCGGGAGCTCCGGGAGCTGCGGACGTACGCGGTGGTGGTGCGGGTGAAGAACTCCCGGGCCGCTTCGCCCTGCTCACCGGGGCCGTAGGAGCTGGCCTTGGCCCCACCGAACGGGACGTGCGGATCGGCGCCCGCTGACTCCGAGTTCACGTGCAGGATCCCGACATCGACGCGCTCCAGTGCGGTCAGTGCTCGATCCAGATCGTCGGTGAACACCGACGCGGAGAGTCCGAACTCGCCGGCGCCGGCCAGTTCGAATGCCTCCTCGGTACTACCGACCCGGGCCACCGCGAGGACCGGCCCGAACAGCTCGTCGAACCAGATCGACGGTGGCGCTGCCGGATCGACCTCCAGCACCGTCGGCGGGACGAAGTACCCGGGCGTCGGCCCGGTTCCCGCGCCCTCATCCCCGCCGGTGGGTTCGCTGAGCAGGCGGGCGCCGTCGGCGATCGCGGTGTCCACAGCGGCCAGCACCCGGTCCCGGGCGGCGGCGGTGATCACCGGTCCCATGGTGACCGTCGGGTCCAGAGGGTCACCGACCACCTGCGCGGCGGCACCGTCGACGATCGCCTTCAGCAGATCGTCGGCGACGGTGTCGACGACCACCAGCCGCGAGGTGGCGGTGCACTTCTGGCCGGTGGAACGGAAGGCGCCCAACAGGATCTGTTCAGCGGCATGGCCGAGATCGGCGTCGGCGAGCACCACGGCCGGGTTCTTCCCGCCCATCTCGGCCTGCACCGGCACTCCGCGCGCGGCGCAGCTCGCCGCGATGGACCGACCCGCTGCGGTGGACCCGGTGAAGGTCACGGCATCGACCGAGCTGTCACCGATCAGGTGCGCCCCGACCTCGGCGCCGCCCTGGACCAGATTCAGCACGCCGTCCGGGACCCCGGCCTCCAGTAGTGCCGATGCCAGCCGCATCGCCAGCAGCGGAACGGTATCGGCGGGTTTGAACACCACCGTGTTCCCGTGCACCAGCGCAGGTGCGATCTTCCACGCCGGAATGGCGATCGGGAAGTTGAACGGGGTGAGGACCGCCACCACCCCGACCGGCCGCCGGGTGGTCAGGATCTGTTCGCCCCGGCGGGGCGAGCTGAAGATCCTTCCCTGTTCCCGGTCGGCCGCTCCGGCCTGGTAGCGCAGCACCTGGGCGGCGCGCTGAACCTCGCCGATGCCCTCGGCCAGAGTCTTGCCCTCCTCGTGACTGAGGTCCGCGCCCCAGGTGTCGGCGTTCGACTCGATGATCGCCGCAGCACGGGTGAGGATCTCGGCGCGCGCGTGCAGCGGCGTCGTGGCCCACTCGGGGGCGGCGCGGCGTGCTGCGGCGACTGCGGCACTGACGTCCACCGCGCTGGCCGAACGGCCCTGCGCGACGACGCAGTCCGGCTGGGCGGGGCTCACGCTCACCAGGTCCGGCCCGCCACCGTCGACCCAGCGTCCGTCCACGAGGGACCGGATCCGGGCGGGCATCAGCGGAACGCCTGCTGGCCGGTCAGCGCCCGGCCGATCGAGAGCATGTGCATCTCCGACGTCCCCTCGTAGGTGAGCACGGATTCCAGGTTGTTCGCGTGCCGCAGTGGTGAGTAGCCGAGAGTGATCCCGTTGGCGCCCAGGATGGTCCGGCACTCCCGGGCGATCGCGAGGGCCTCTCGGACGTTGTTGAGCTTGCCCAGGCTGATCTGGTCGGGTGCGATGGCGTGGTCGTCCTTGATCCGTCCCAGGTGAACGGCGAGCAGGTAGCCCTTGCCCAGTTCGAGGGTCATATCGGCGAGCTTGGCCTGGGTGAGCTGGAAGCTGGAGAGCGGGCGGTCGAAGACCTCCCGCGTCGCCGCGTAGTCGAGGGCGGTCGCCAGGCTGTCGCGGGCAGCACCGAGAGCGCCGAAGACGATCCCGAAGCGCGCCTCGTTCAGGCAGGACAGCGGAGCGGAGAGGCTGGTGGCCTCGGGCAGCCGGGCGGAATCGGGCAGTCGCACCTCGTCGAAGGCGAGCTCCGCGGTGATCGATGCCCGCAGCGAGAGCTTCCCCTTGATCGGGTTCGCGGTGAATCCCGGTGTGCCCGAGGGCACCAGGAATCCACGTACGCCCTCCTCGGTCTGTGCCCAGACGGTGGCGACGTCGGCGATGGATCCGTTGGTGATCCACATCTTGCTGCCGCTGAGCACCCAGTCGCCACCGTCGCGGCGGGCGTGGGTGCGCATTCCGGACGGGTTGGAGCCGAAGTCGGGTTCGGTGAGGCCGAAGCAACCGATCGCCTCACCGGTCGCGAGGCGCGGGAGCCACTGCTGCTTCTGCTCCTGAGAACCGTAGCGATGGATGGAGAACATCGACAGCGATCCCTGCACCGAGACGAAACTGCGGAATCCGCTGTCGCAGGCCTCCAGTTCCAGGCAGGCGAGACCGTATTCGACGGCGGACATCCCGGCGCAGCCGTAACCGTCGAGGTGCATTCCGAGCAGCCCCAGGGAGCCGAACTCCTGCGCGATCTCCCGCGGCAGTGCCCCCTCGTCGAACCAGTCGGCAACGTGCGGCCGGAGCTTCGCGTCGACGAATTTGCGGACGGAGGAGGCGATCTCACGTTCGTCGGCACTGAGTAGGCGGTCGGTGTCGAACAGGGCCAGTGGCGTGGTGCCGGTGCGTGCGGTGGTCATCGGAGCCTTTCAGTGCGGGTCGTAGCTGAGGTACGGGTCGGGTTCGGAGGATGCGGGTCGGTTCAGGGAGGGGAGCGGGGCGTCCGCTGTCAGAGGGTTCCCAGGCCCTCGCGCAGCACCTGCAGGGCCTCGTCGAGCAGCTCGACGGGCAGGTCGAGCGGCGGCAGGAATCGCACGACGTTGCCGAAGGTGCCTGCGGTGAGCAGGAGTACGCCACGGTCCAGGCAGTACTTGCTCAGGGCGGCGGTCGCGGCGGCGTTCGGTTCGGTGGTGCCGGGTACTACGAGCTCGGCGGCGATCATCGCGCCGCGGCCCCGGATCTCGCCGATCAGACCGCCGGTAGCGGCCTGCATATCGGTCAGTTCGGTGGTGAGGGCGGTGCCGATCTCCCGGGCCCGTTCCAGCAGACCCTCGCCCTCGATGGTCTCGAAGACGCCGAGCGCCGCCTCGCAGGCGACCGGGTTTCCGCTGTAGGTGCCGCCGATTCCGCCGCGGTGTGCGGCGTCCATGACGTCGGCCCGGCCGGTGACGCCGGCCAGCGGTAGGCCACCGCCGAGGCCCTTGGCGGTGGTCACCAGATCCGGCACGAGTTCCTCGTGTGCGCTGGCGAACCAGTCTCCGGTACGGGCGATTCCGGTCTGCACCTCGTCCGCGACCAGCAGGATGCCGCGCTCGCGGCAGAACTCGGCCACCTGCGCCAGGAAACCCGGTGCGGGAACGATGAAGCCGCCCTCGCCCTGGATGGGTTCGACCACCACCGCGGCGACCTGCTGGGCGCCGATCTGCGCGTCGATCAGCAGCCGGAACTGTTCGAAGGCCTCGGCGGCGGCGTTCTCCGGACCGCTCGGCCACCGGTACGGGTACGCCATGGGCGCGCGGTAGACCTCCGGGGCGAACGGGCCGAAGTCCTTCTTGTACGGATCGGCCTTCGCCGTCATGGACATCGTCATCAGGGTGCGGCCGTGGAAGGCGTGGTCGAAGACGACCACCGCGGGGCGGCCGGTGGCGATCCGCGCGTACTTGACCGCGTTCTCCACCGCCTCGGCGCCGGTGTTGAACAGCGCGGTGCGCTTGTCGTGGTCACCGGGTGTGAGCTCGTTGAGACGTTCGGCCACCGCGATGTAGGACTCGTACGGGGTCACCATGAAGCAGGTGTGGGTGAATCGCTCCAGTTGCGCGTGGGCCCGCTCGACGACTCGCGCGGCGCTGTTGCCGACGGTGGTCACCGCGATCCCGCTGCCCAGGTCGATGAACGCGGTCCCGTCCACGTCGACCAGTAGTCCGTTGCCGGCGGTGTCGGCGAAGACCGGCATGCTCGATCCGAGACCGGCGGGCAGCGCGGCCTCACGCCGGGCCGCCAGCGTGCGTGATCGCGGGCCGACCAGCTCCGCCGGGGTCCGGCTCGTCGATGCCGCCGGGGTCCGGCTCGTCGATGCCGCCGGGGTCCGCTGCTGTTCGGTGCCTGGTGCACCTGCCGTTGTGGTCATCGTCGGTGTCCTTCCGCTGGAGGTATCCGCCGACGGTAGGTGTGAACCCGCCCACAGCGATATGGCCGAGCTGTACAATTGTTCTGTTGCCACTGTCCGGTCTGTACAACTCCGTCAGGAGGTCTCGTGCCGCTCACAGTGCGGAACCTCGCCCGCCGGCAGTCGCTGGGGCTGCGCCTGGTCGCCGGTGCGCAGGCCGCCGACAGGGAGATCCTGTGGGCGCATCCGATCGAACTGGAGGACCCCTCGCCCTGGCTTTCACCCGGCGTCCTGGTGATGACCACCGGCCCGAACCTGGGGAGCACGGCCGCGCAGCAACGCCGCTACGTCGAGCGCCTGGTCCGTGCGGGCGCCGCCGGACTCGCCGTCGACACCGGCACCGTCGTCGACCGCGTGCCCGAGGGGATCGCCGCCGCCGGCACCGAACTGGGACTGCCGATCCTGGCGGTACCGGCCCGCACCCCGTTCATCGCGGTGACCCACGAGGTGGTCGACGAGATCACCCGTTCCCAGGTGAGGCAGGTGCAATCGGTGGTCGATCAACAGGACCGGCTCGCCCGTGCGCTGCTGCGTGACGGCCTGCCGGGACTCGTTGCGGCGCTCGGGAAGGCCGTCTCCGCGCCGCTGGCGGTGGTCGACGGTGACGGTTCTGTGCTGGCCACCGCGGGCCGCTACCCGGCCGCGATGATCGAGCGCGCCCGCGCCGCCATCGCCGACGCCTTCGACGGGCAGTCGCTGCCCCGCAACGTCACTCACGTCATCGAGGACGCCACCGGATGCACCACGCTGATGGGAGCGGCGCTCGGCGGTGGGCGCATCGTGATGCTCGGCGCCGCCACACCGGCGCCGCTCGAATCCTCCGGCCGCATTCTGATGGCCCACGCCATAGCGCTGGCCACCCTCGCGCTGGGGCGGGCGACCGAACTGCTCGACGCGGAGGAGCGGCTGCGCGGTGCGATCACCTCCGCGCTGCTCGCCGCGCCCGGCACCGTCGCCCCCGACCTACTGACCACCTACGGATTCGATCCCGCCGAGCGAGTGGTTCCCATCGTGCTGACCGGCGTCGAACAGGGCTCGGCGAACGTCGTCCTGTCGGTGATCCGGCGCGGACGCATCCCGTACCTGTCCACCACGATCGATCAGGGACTCGTCGTGCTGGTGCCCGCCGAACGCGCCGGCGAGACCCTCGACGCCGTCGAGCGTGGCACTGCCGAGGTGCTGCGACGCACGGTGCGCGGGGTGCGCGGACCGGAGACCGGATGGGACGGGATCGGTGAGGCGGTGCACCGGGCCGCTGCCGCAGCGCTACTCGCGGACGGCGGCGGGATCTCCTCGTTCGGTGAGGCGACCGCCCTGATGCTGGTGCTCAGTGGACGCGACCGCGCGGATCTGCGGGCGATCGCCGCCGCCGCGCTGGGCCCTCTCGACGGCGAGCTCACCGACACCCTGCGCGCCTACCTGGACGCCGACGGGCGCCTCGAACGGGCCGCCGAGACACTCGGGGTGCACCGGCACACCGTGCGGCACCGTCTGGCCCGCGTGGAGGCCCTGCTCGGCTGCGATCTCACCGCATCGTCCAGTCGCGCGGAACTGTGGCTGGCGCTGCGTGCGCAGGACCTCGCCGACGTCCTGGAACCGTCTTCGAACGCGGTGCCCGGTGCTGCGGGGCGTACCCTCGACGTGCAATTCGTAGTCGAGAGGTCGTCGGGAGTCGAGTGATGAAGCCCTTGCGTGTAGCGATCGTGGGGTCCGGGCCATCGGGATTCTTCGCCGCGGGGAACCTGCTGGAGCAGGACGATATCGAGGTCCAGGTCGACGTCTTCGACCGCCTGCCCACGCCCTTCGGCCTGATCCGCTACGGCGTGGCCCCCGATCACCCGGCGATCAAGTCGGTCACCAAGATCTTCGACCGCACGGCGCAGCACGAGGGTTTCCGCTACTTCGGCAACGTCGAGGTCGCCACCGATGTGCAGGCCTCCGAACTTGCGCAGTGGTACGACGCGGTGATCTACGCGATCGGCGCCTCCGGCGGCCGGCGGCTCGAGGTCGACGGCGCCTGGCTGCCCGGCAACCACCCGTCCAGTGACTTCGTCGGCTGGTACAACGGACACCCGGACCGGCGGGAGCTCGATGTGGACCTGGGCGTTGAGCGGGCGGTGGTGATCGGGAACGGCAACGTCGCATTGGACGCGGCGCGGATCCTGGTCACCGACCCGGCCAAACTGAGCGATACCGATATGGCCGACCACGCACTCGCCGCGTTGCGGAACTCGTCTGTGCGGGAGGTGGTGGTGCTCGGCCGCCGCGGTGCCGAGCAGGCCGCATTCACCCCTGCCGAGGTCGCCGAGCTGGGCAAACTGCCCGGGGTCGATGTGATCGTGGACCCTGCGGATGTTCCCGCCGAGGACAAGGAGCGCGACAAGGCCCGTCCACCGGTTGAGCGCAACAACCTCAAGCAGCTGCGGCGACTGGCCGCACTCGAACCCGGCGGAGCCGACCGCCGGATCGTGCTGAAGTTCCTGCGCTCGGTGGTCGGCATCGGCGCCGGCGAGGACGGCGCCTCGGTGGCAACGGTGTCGGTCGCCCGCAACGAACTCGTCGAGGGGACGGACGGCACCGTCGAGGCGCAGCCCACCGGAGCCGTGACCGAGCACGAGGCGGGCCTGGTGATCCACGCCGTGGGCTACCACGGAACCCCGATCCCGGGGATCCCGTTCGACACCGAGCGGGGGGTGTTCAGCAACGCCGACAGTCGGATCGTCGGCTACGACGGCGAGCCGCTGGTCGGGCACTACGTGGTGGGCTGGATCAAGCGCGGCCCGTCCGGGGTGATCCCGACCAACCGCGATTGCGCCCGCGACACCGTTTCGGTGCTGCTCGCCGATGTCGCGGCCGGCCGGATCGAGCGCAGTTCGTACGACGCCGCGCAGGTGGAGCGGCTGATCGTCGACCGGGTCCCGGACCTGGTGGAGTACGACGGTTGGATGGCCATCGACGCTCACGAGACCGCTCTCGCCGAGGAGCACGGCCGGCCCCGAGTGAAGCTGACCAGCGTCGACGCGATGGTCGACGCCGCCCAGCGTCCTTCGGAGTAGCTCTGCGTGTGTCGCCGTATCGCCCGGGCGGACCTCACCGATCCGCTTCTCGCGCAGTTCCTGGCCGAGCACCTGCGGGAGATGGAACCGACCGCCCCGCCCCAGAGCAGGCACGCCCTGGACCTGACCGGCCTCGCTGCCCCCGGTGTGCGGCTGTGGACCATGCACGACGATGACGAGTTGGTCGGACTCTTCACCCGGTAGCTGCACCAATGTCGGTCTCAGCGGCGCCCGTCTTTTCTGACCTGCGGTTTTGTTCTGGGTGCGCCGCTGAGGCCGACATTCGTGCGGACCTGGCGAGTATGGGCGGAGGTACCGTCGGAAGTGGGCCGTGGCGCACCGAAACCCACAGGCAGAGTTGATGAGGAGCGGACATGACCGACAGCGGTGCCATCACCGAGATCCCGGGCTATGAGACTGCGGTCCTGGCCGGTGGTTGCTTCTGGGGCATGCAGGATCTGATCCGCCGACAGCCCGGGGTGGAGTCGACCCGGGTCGGGTACACCGGCGGCACGAACGCCCACGCCACCTACCGCAATCACCCCGGCCACGCCGAGGCGGTGGAGATCGTCTTCGACCCCAGCAGGACCAGCTACCGGGACCTGCTGGCCTTCTTCTTCCAGATCCACGATCCCACCACTGCGGACCGACAGGGCAACGACGTCGGCACCAGCTATCGATCGGCGATCTTCCCGGTGGGCGGGGAGCAGGAGCGGATCGCCCGCGCGACCATCGCCGATGTGGACGCCTCGGGCCTCTGGCCCGGCAGGGCCGTGACCACGATCGAGCCGGCCGGCCCGTTCTGGGAGGCCGAACCCGAGCACCAGGACTACCTGGTGAAATACCCGAGCGGCTACACCTGCCACTTCCCGCGCCCGGGCTGGACGCTGCCCGAGCACACCGGTTAGCCGTCAGGCCCAGTCCGGGGTGGCACTGAGATCGGTGAGCAGTCCCCGCACCGCCATCGCGCGGCGGTGCGCGGTGCCGTCGAGCCGATCGAGGGCGCACTCCGGATCCGCCGGCGGCCCCAGGTGGGTGCAGCCACGGGGGCAGTCGTGCACCGTCTCGGCGAGATCGGGGAAGGCCGCCATCACATCGTCCGGGCTGATGTGTGCCAGACCGAAGCTGCGAATGCCGGGGGTGTCCACCACCCAGCCGCCGTCGGGCAGCCACAGCGCCACCGATTGGGTGGAGGTGTGCCGCCCCTTGCCCACCCCGGAGACCACGCCGGTGGCCCGGTTCGCATCCGGTACCAGGCGGTTGACCAGCGTTGATTTGCCGACGCCGCTGTGCCCGATCAGTGCCGTGACCGCTCCGGTGAGCAGTTCGTGCGCCTCGTCCAGCGGGTCACCGCGACCGGCCACGATCACCTGCAGATCGAGGTCGGCGAAGGCGGCGGAGAACTCGGCCGGATCGGCGAGGTCGCTCTTGGTCAGGCACAGCACCGGGGTCAGGCCGCCGGCGTAGGCGGCGATCAGAGCTCGCTCGACGAAGCCGGTCCGCGGCGGGGGATCGGCCAGGGCCGCCACGATCAGCAGTTGCTGTGCATTGGCGACCACGATCCGCTCGTACGGGTCGGTGTCGTCGGCGGTACGCCGAAGGACCGTCGCCCGCTCGTCGACGCGCACGATCCGCGCCAGGGTGTCCTTACGGCCGGACAGGTCGCCGACCACGCCGACGGTGTCGCCGACGACGATCGGTGAACGGCCGAGCTCGCGGGCGCGCATGGCGACCACGATCCGGTCCGGATCACCGTCGAGAGCGCACCCCCAACGTCCCCGATCGACGGACACCACCATCGCGGTGACCGCCTCGCTGTGGTCCGGACGGTTCTTGGTGCGCGGTCGGCTGCCCTTGCCCGGGCGTACCCGGACATCGGACTCGTCGTACTCGCGCCTGCTCAGGAGCGGTCGCCGTCGTCGGTGCCGAGCAGGGTCCGCCACATGGCCGGGAAATCCGGCATGGTCTTGGCGGTGGTGCCGATGTCGTGGACCTGCACACCGTCGGTGACCAGTCCGAGGATCGCCCCGGCGGTGGCCATACGGTGGTCGGCGTAGCTGCGCCAGGTGCCCGCGCGGAGCGTGGCGGGTTCGATGTGCAGGCCGTCCTCGGTCTCGGTGCAGCGCCCGCCGAGTCCGGTGATCTCGGCGGTCAGCGCCGCCAAGCGGTCCGTCTCGTGGCCGCGCAGGTGCGAGATTCCGCGCAGGTGGGAGTCGGTGTCGGCGAGCGCGGCCAGCGCTGCGACGGTGGGCGTGAGCTCACCGATGTCGCGCAGGTCCCAATCCACGCCGTGCAGTACACCGGTGCCGCGGGCGGTGATCGCTCCATCGGTGTAGCTCACTTCGGCGCCCATCGCGGTCAGGATGTCGGCGAACTGGACGCCCGGCTGGGTGGAGTCGCGGTTCCAGTGCGGGACGGTGACGGCGCCACCGGTGACCGCCGCCGCGGCCAGGAAGACGGTGGCGTTCGACAGGTCCGGTTCGACCACCCAGTCATGCGCGTGCAGCCCACCGGGCTCGACCCGCCAGGTGTTCGCCGTGGCGGTATCGACGACGGCGCCGGCGCTGCGCAGCATGTCCACCGTCATCTCGATGTGCGGCATCGAGGGGACCGGCTCGCCGACGTGGTGGACGGTGACTCCCTCGGTGAAGCTCGGGCCGCTGAGCAGCAGGCCGGAGACGAACTGCGAGCTGGCGGAGGCGTCGATGGTCACGACGCCGCCGGTCACCGGGCCCTCGCCGTGCACGGTGAAGGGCAGGCCGTCACCGTCGATCCGCGCACCGAGCCCGCGCAGCGCGCCCAGCACCGTGTCCAGTGGGCGGGTGCGGGCCTGGGGGTCACCGTCGAACTCGACGGTGCCGCGTGCACCGGTCGCCAGGGGCGGCAGGAAGCGCATGACGGTGCCCGCGAGTCCGCAGTCCACGCGACCACCGTGCAGCGCGGCGCCGGTCACCGCAACCGTGGTTTCGGTGACGAAATCCACGTCCGTACCCAGGGACGATAGGCCCGCGGCCATCAGATCGGTGTCACGGCTACGCAGCGCGTTGGTCAGAGTCGAGGTCGAACGCGCCTGTGCGGCAAGGATGTACGCGCGATTGGTGATCGACTTGGAGCCGGGCAGGGCGACGGTGCCCGTGACCGGCCCAGCGGCACGGGGCGCAGGCCATAGCTCCGGAAGCTCCACTCGCACATCCTCGCACATGAGGATCGACTGAATGTCGTGCTACCTTGCTGCTGAAGAAAAGCTCAGGTTCATACACCGCCGGGAGACCCTCGATGAAGCGTTCCTCTCTGTCCGTGGGCGTGGCCTCCGCCGTCACTGCCGTGGTGGCCGCTGCCGGCCTGCTCGCGCCCGTCGCGTCCGCGGAGCCGAAGCCGGCCGAGCCGCCGAAGAACAAGGCGGGTGAGCTGGTCATCGGCTCGGGCAACCTGCCCGACGGGATGAACTTCGGGGGCGCGGTGCTCTCCGGCGCCGCCGCAGGGTGGAACGCCGCCTGGGCTTCGCTGAACGCCGCCAAGGTCGAGCCGGCCGAGTGCAAGGTTCTCTACGCGGGCCTGCCCATCCCCAAGGGCACGGACACCGCCCAGACCAACGGCTCCGCTCGCGGTGTGAACTGGTCGATGGTGGTTTCGAAGTTCGCGATCGACCTCGCGCCGGTGCGCGGCGCCCTGCCCAAGTGCGGCACTTTCAAGGCGACGAAGGACGGCGTGGTCAACGAGATCAGCGTTCGCACGATCGCCGTCACCGGCGCCCCGGACGGCCTGGGCCTGGAGTTCAACCAGAAGAGCAAGCGCGGTACCCAGGTCGAGTACATGCAGTCGCGGCAGTACACCGCCGTGGTCAACGGTGTCACGATGTCGATGCGCGGTGGTCGTCAGTCGCTGCAGCCGGCGCCCTTCGTCGGGGCCGACGATCAGCTCGCCGTCGACCTGCTGGGCGTGCAGATCGCGATTCTGAAGAACCCGCCGGCGCCCGCGCAGCCGGCTCCGGCTCCGGCTCCGTCGGCCAAGCCCGGCGCCCCGGCTCCTGCTCCGGGGGCCGCCCCGGCTCCGCGGCCCGGCGCTCCGGCTCCGGCCGCGGCTCCCAAGCCCGGTGCCCCGGCTCCCGCGCCGGCTGCGAACCCCGCTCCTGCGGCTCCCGCTCGCTGATCCCTCAACAATTGTCGAGGTAGACTCCCGGGTGTGGAATCCACCCGGGAGTTCAGCGTCGGCCAACTGGCCGCCCGCAGCGGTGTGGCCGTCTCCGCGTTGCACTTCTACGAGCGGGAAGGGCTGATCAGCGCCCGCCGCACCACCGGTAATCAGCGGCGGTACCCGCGTGAGATGTTGCGTCGCGTGGCCTTCATCCGGATCAGCCACCGGGTGGGTATCCCACTCGCCACCATCCGGGAGGCCCTGGCCACGCTGCCCGACGGTCGCACTCCCACCAAACGTGATTGGGAGCGGCTGTCCCGGCACTGGCACGACGATCTCTCCCACCGGATCGACGAACTGACCCGACTACGGGACAATCTCACCGACTGCATCGGCTGCGGCTGCTTGTCCATGGCGTCGTGCTCGCTGGCCAACCCGCACGATGCGCTCTCCACCACCGGCGTGGGCCCGCGCCGCGTCTTCGACAGCTTCGAGGAATGACATGTGCGGACGGTACGCGGTGACCACCGACCCGGCGCTGCTGGCGGCCGAGATCGATGCGCTCGACGAGACCGAGCCCGCTGACCTGGACGTTCCCGGGTACAACGTGGCGCCGACGACGACCATCGTCACCGTCGTCGCTCGGCACTCGAAGGACCGTCCGGAAGCGCCGGCGACCCGCCGGCTCAGGGCCATGCGCTGGGGGCTGCTGCCGCATTGGCAGAGGACGCTCTCCGGACCGCCGCTGTTCAACGCCCGCGCCGAATCGGTCGCCGAGAAGCCCGCGTTCCGGTCGGCTGTCAAGAACAAGCGCTGTCTGATCCCGATGGACGGCTGGTACGAGTGGCAGGTCATCGGGGACGGGCCCAAGCCGCGCAAGCAGCCCACCTACCTGACGCCGGCCGACGGTACCCGGATGTACATCGCGGGCCTGTGGTCGGTGTGGCGGCCGGCCGGCGCGGGACTGGACATCCCGCCCACGCTGTCCGCGACGGTGCTCACCACCGATGCGGTCGGACCGCTGCGCGCGGTGCACGATCGGATGCCACTGGTGCTCACCCCGGACCTTTTCGACCACTGGCTGAGCCCCGACGGTCCGGCCGACCCCGACCTGCTGCTCCCGCCCGCGGTGGAGGTGGCCGAGCGGATCGAGATCCGCCCGGTTTCCGCCCTGGTCAACACGGTCAGCAAAGACGGCCCGCAGCTGATCGAACGCACCGAACCGGGTAGTGAGCCCGGGCAGCTCAGCCTGCTGTAGCGATCCGCAGCCCCGCCGCGGACGCCGTCAGCGGACGACGCGGATCAGCTTCTTGTTGAGGAACTCCTCGATCCCGAGCGGACCCATCTCACGGCCGAAACCGGAGCGCTTGACGCCACCGAAGGGCAGCTCGGCGCCCTCGGCGAGGACGCCGTTGATGAACACCATGCCGGCCTGCAGCCGGTCCGCGACACGGGCGGCCTGTTCCGGATCGGTGCTGAAGACGTATGAACCCAGTCCGAACGGGGTGTCGTTGGCCAGCGCGAGGGCTTCATCCTCACCGCTGACGCGGTAGACCGATGCCACTGGACCGAACAGCTCCTGCCGGTACGCGGGGTTGTCCTCGGAGATGTCGGTGAGGACCGCCGGCGGATGGAAGGCCCCGTTGCGACTACCCTCGACCGCGATCGTGGCGCCCGCCGCCACCGCCCGGGAGACCTGTTCCTCCAGGTTCTTCGCGGCGCGCTCCGAGGAGAGCGGCGCGATCCCATCGCCGGCCGCGAGCAGTTCGGCGGTGAACTTCGCCAGGAACTCGTCGTAGAGGTCCGCGGCCACGATGAAGCGTTTCGCGGCATTGCAGGATTGACCGGTGTTGTCCAGGCGCGCCGCGACCGCCGCGCCGACCGTGGCGTCGAGGTCGGATGTGGAGAGCACGATGAACGGGTCCGAGCCACCGAGTTCGAGCACACACTTCTTGAGGTTGCGGCCGGCGACCTCGGCGACCGCGGCACCCGCTCGCTCCGAACCGGTCAGGGAGACGGCGGCCACTCGCGGATCGGCGATGATCTGCGCCGCCTGCTCGTTGTCGACCCGGATGTTGACGTACGCGCCCGGCGGCAGTCCCGCCTCCTCGAAGATCAGCGCGATCGCCTCCGCCGATTCCGGGCACTGCGGAGCGTGTTTGAGCAGGATCGTATTGCCCGCCACAAGATTCGGTCCGGCGAACCGCGCCACCTGGTAGTAGGGGAAGTTCCACGGCATGATGCCCAGCAGGACGCCGATGGGGGAGCGGCGGATCACCGCCGAACCGCCACCGTCGAGCAGTTCCAAGGGCTGATCGGCCAGGAACTTCTCGGCATTGTCGGCGTAATAGGTGTAGATCGCCGCGGAGAAGTCGACCTCACCGAGGGCGTCCTCCTCCGGCTTGCCCATCTCCCGGCCGATGATCCGCGCCAGCATCTCCCGCCGTTCGGTGTGCAGTTGCGCGACGCGGCGGATCAGGGCGGCGCGGTCTGCGACGGTGGACTGCAGCGGCCAGGTGCGCACGGTACGGGAGGTCGCGTCCAGTGCGGCTTCGATCTCTGCGGCCTCCGCGGTGGGGTAGGTCTGCAGGACCTCACCGGTGGCGGGGTCGGTCACGGCGTACTGGATCTCGGCCATCGTCGAATCTCCTTGTGGGGGACGGAACGGTTCGCCCCCCACGATAGGGCCGCGACGCAGCCCGTGGGCCGAGTCCGCAGCTACTGCGGGCGCCGCGGCCTACCAGTTGATCCCCGGGAGGCGGTTGAGCGTCTTGCGAGCCAGGCGGCGCAGCCCCTGATCGCCGGAGATGCCGAGCAGCGGGCTGGCGACGGCGGAGGACAGATCCTTGGACATCTCCTTCGTCGCCTCCCTGGTCGCGGCGAGACGACCGCGGGGTGTGTCCACCTCGGCGACCTCCACCTCGACCGGGGCCTCGTCGGCCTCACGGCCCTCGGCGGCCGCGGATTCCGGGAACAACAGGTACCCCTGGTGCTGCGCCACCGCCGAGATCCGCGGCGACAGGAACTGCCCGAACTGGGCGAGCGTGCCCAGTGGGGTGTCGATCCGTCGCGGCCGCTCCACGATCGCCCGCACCACGATCTGGCCGGCCTTCTCCACCGGCAGGGCCATCGCGTTGTCGTAGCTCTCGGTGGGCTCGATCATCCGGGTCCGGGTCAACGGCATGTGAATGTTGGTGAAGGTCACGTGGTCCGACATGGTTTCGGCTGCGGTGATGTCACTGAACGCCTCCAGCGCCGACTTCGAGGCGATGTAGGCGGCGAACCGTGGACCGCGCACCTGCACCCCGATCGACGAGACGTTCACCACGTGGCCGGACTTGCGGGCCGTCATGTGCGGCAACAGTTCCAGGATCAGGTAGACCGCGCCGAAGTAGTTCACCGCCATCGTGCGCTGGTAGTCGTGCGCACGGTCGACCGAATTGATGGTGGAACGGCGGATCGACCGCCCGGCACTGTTGACCAGCACGTCCACGTGACCGTGCTCGGCCAGGATCTGCGCCACCGTGGTGCGCACCGCTTCCGGATCGGTCACATCGCACTCGTAGGCGCGGACGATGCCCTTCGGGATCCCCGGCAACCCCGGCTCGGATTCGATGCGCAGCACCGCATCCGCGAGATCCTCGGGTTTGCGCGCCACGATGAACACATTGGCGCCCTTGAGCACCGCCTGCTTCGCGGCCTCGCGGCCGATGCCGGACGAGCCACCGGTGAGCAGGATGTGCTTGCCCACCAGGGGGCCTCGCGGATCGTCGCGCCGGTTGCGGGACGGGTCCAGGTGCTCGGCCCAGTAGCGGAAAAGCCGCGGCCCGTACGACTTCAGCCGGGGCAGCGCCACCCCGAGATCGGACAGCGTCCGGTACGTCGAATCGGAATCGAACCGCGTGTTGAAGAACGGGTAGTCCAGCACCGACGGCGGGATCCCCAACTGCCGGGCGACGGTGTCGCGCAGTGCCCGCACCTCGTGACGGCGGCCGATGCGCGCGGCGAATTCCCCGAGCGGGGCACTCGGCAGCGGAACCGCCTTCGGTCCGGAGAATGCGGGTGCGAGCGCATCGTAGAGGGTGGTCAGACTCTGACCCTTCGGGTCGGCCAGGTGGTAGACGGTGCCGGGCGCCGGCGGAGCGGTCACCAGCGCGACGATGGCATTGGCGACGAAATCGACCGGCACGATGTTGGTGTAGCCGAGGTTCGCGAACGGTACCCGTAGGTGATGCGGGATGGTGCCCATCAGCCGCAGGAACGGGAAGAAGTAGTACGGACCGTCGATCTTGTCGATCGCACCGGTCATCGAATCGCCCACCACGATCGACGGCCGGTAGATCTGCCACGGCAGCCCGGATGCGCGCACCAGGGCCTCAGCCTCGTACTTGGTCCGGTGATAGGCGCTGGGGAAGGACTGCTCGACGTCGAAGTCGGTCTCGGCGAACCGGCCCTCGTGGCTGCCTGCCACGGCGACCGACGAGACGTGGTGCACGGTGGCGCCCAAGCGCTCCGCGAGGGCGAGGGTGTTGCGGGTGCCCTCGACGTTGGTCTGCTGCTGGACCTGCTCCGGTGCGTCCATGTCGTAGACCGCGGCCACATGGATCAGGTGATCGATCCGGTCCGGGAGGTCGCCGTCGGCGATGCCGAGGCCGGGCTGATCGATGTCTCCGGCGACCGGAACCACCTGAGGTGCGAGGTCGTGGCCGAGGTCGGCGATGAGGCGCTCGAAACGGGGCAGCGAATCGTCGCGGACCAGCAGGTAGATCGTGCTGCCGCGATCCGCGGCGGCGAGCCGGGTCACGACGGCACGGCCGATGAAGCCGGTGCCACCCGTGACGAAGTAGCTGGCCATATCACGAACCCACTTTCCGTTGCGGCCGCCACCGAAACGTCTTCGCGGCCGCGTCCCCCTTGATTATCACGGGGCGGCCAGCGGCGCCACCACGGCGGAGGTCGTTTCCGCCAGGTCCGACGGTGCCAGCTCCACCTCCAACCCCCGTCGTCCGGCGGAACAGAACACGGTCGCGAAGCCCAGTGCGGTCTCGTCGAGCGCGGTCGGGAGTCGCTTGCGCTGGCCCAGCGGGGAGACACCGCCCAGCACGTACCCCGTCACGCGGCGCACGTCCGCCGGGTCGGCCATCGTCGGGCGGTGCAGTCCGAGCGCCGCACCGGCCGCCTTCAGACTGAGCGTGCCGGAGGTGGGCACCATCGCCACCGCGAGCGTCTTCCCGTCGGTGATGACCAGCGTTTTGAACACCCGCGCCGGATCGTGGCCGAGTGCCTGCGCCGCCTCACCGCCGAAGGACTGCGCCCGCGGATCGTGGGTGTACTCGTGCGTGGTGAAGGTGATCCCCGCCGCCTGCAGCGCCGCGATCGCCGGTGTGGCGGCCCCGCCCTTCTTAGCCATGCGGCCAGTCAATCAGACCGGCGGCGCCGCATCCTCACCCTCGGCTCTGCTCGCAGTGTGCTCGGCGTCGGGAACAAGGCGGTGCCCCGTGCGGTTGCAGAGGTGGTGAGTGCAGGTAGCGCAGCGGCGGTCCTCGAGCGACCGGTAGCCTTCGTCGGTATGACCGACGGCGACGACACCGACCTGGTGGAACTGAACGAGTCGACGGACGCCCAGACCGAGAGCCCGGAGGAACTGACCGCACGCTTCGAGGCCGAGGCGCTGCCGCTGCTCGATCAGCTCTACGGCGCCGCGCTGCGGATGACCCGCAACCCCGCCGACGCGGAGGATCTGGTCCAGGAGACCTACGTCAAGGCCTACAGCGCGTTCCGGAGCTTCAAGAAGGGCACCAACCTCAAAGCCTGGATGTACCGCATCCTGACCAATACCTACATCAACGGCTACCGCAAGAAGCAGCGGCAGCCCGCGCAGTACCCGACCGACGAGATCACCGATTGGCAGCTCGCCGCCACCGCCGAGCACAGCTCCACCGGCCTGCGGTCGGCGGAGATCGAGGCGCTGGACGCACTGCCCGACGATGAGATCAAGCAGGCCCTGGCGAAGCTCCCCGAGGAGTTCCGGATGGCGGTGTACTACGCCGACGTGGAGGGGTTCCCGTACAAGGAGATCGCCGAGATCATGGGCACCCCCATCGGCACGGTGATGTCGCGGCTGCACCGCGGACGCCGCCAACTGCGGGCCGAGCTCGAAGGGGTCGCGCGGGAGCGAGGGTTCCTGCGCGGTGGCGGGGAAGCCGATGCCGCCGCCGATCAGGAGGTGCAATAAGTGACGTACTCATCGGACGGCAATCCGGATCTGGAGCTCGACTGCTCCGCGGTGATGGCCGATGTCTGGTTGCTGCTCGACGACGAATGCGACGCCGAGGCCAAGGCGCGGCTCAAGGCGCACATCGACGGATGCTCGCAGTGCCTCGCGCACTACGGCATCGAGCAGCAGATCAAGTCCCTGGTCAACCGCAAGTGCGGCGGTGAACGCGCCCCCGAGGGGCTGCGCGAACGCCTGACCATCTCCATCCGTCACACCGAGGTGCGCTACCGCGCCGAGTGACCGCCGTGCGGGGCATACGGGGGCGTACGGGCGGCATCGTCGCCATCGCACCGAGAGCGCCGGTGACACGACGAGGGCCCGTCGACATGGTCGACGGGCCCTCGTGATGCAAGTGGTGAAAACCTGACGGGTCAGGAGTTCGGACGCTTGCCGTGGTTGGCGGCGTTCTTCTTGCGCCCGCGCTTCTTACGTCCACGCTTTCCCATGGCTGTCTCCTTCCTGGCCTCGGCTTCTTCGCAGCAGACGGCTATTGTTTCACGAGGGCACCGACGACGACAAAAAGGCGGTCACATGGCCTCGCTCGCCGACCTCCTGGCGATCCACACCGATCTGCCCGCACGGGCTGCGCGGCACCTGCAACGGATCGCCGGAGAATGGCAGCTGCTCGCCGACCTGTCCTTCGCCGACCTGCGACTGTGGGTGCGCGAGGATCCCGACGGTGACCGCGACGAACCCGCGTACATCTGCATCGCCCAGTGCCGGCCGAACACCACCCCCACCGTCTACGACTCCGACGGCGTCGGGGTGCGCGTGCAGCCCTGGGAGACCCCTACCCTGCACACCGCGTTCGAGGGCGCCGACGTGGTCAAGGGAGTCACCCCGGCCTGGACCGGTCCGGCCCGGGTGCGCCGTGAGGCCGTCCCGGTGCCGTCGGACGGCACGGTGATCGCGGTCCTGACCCGCGACTTCAACGTCACCCACCCGCACACTCCGAGCCCGCTCGAAGTGGCCTACAAGGAATGCGCCGACGACCTGTGCACCATGGTCTCCGAGGGCTCCTTCCCGGAACCGGAGGACCTACCCACCGGTGAGGCCGCCCCGCGGGCCGGCGACGGCTTCATCCGTCTCGACCCGCAGGGGAGGGTGGTCTTCGCCAGCCCCAATGCGCAGTCCGCGTATCGCCGGATGGGCAGCCCCACCGTCCTCGAAGGCAGCGACCTCGCCGAGGTCACCGCCGAACTCGTCGGCGACTCCTTCGAATCCGAGGACCTCGCCGCCGCCCTGGACGCCGCTCTGCTGCGCGGCGAGGGCTCACGGATCGAACTCACCAAGGGCGGGGTGACGGTGGTGCTGCGGGTACTCGGCCTGCATCCCGGCGCCCGTCCGGCGGGGGCGGCGGTGCTGCTGCGCGACGTCACCGAACTCAAACGCCGCGACCGTGCCCTGATCTCCAAGGACGCGACGATCCGGGAGATCCACCACCGGGTCAAGAACAATCTGCAGTCGGTCTCGGCACTGCTGCGGCTACAGGCCCGGCGCACCCGCAACGACGAGGCGAAGCGGGCCCTGCACGAGTCGGTGCGCCGGGTCGCGTCGATCGCCCTGGTGCACGAGACGTTGTCGATGAGTGTCGACGAGCACGTCGACATCGACGAGGTGATCGACCGGCTCATCCCGATCATGGCCGATGTGGCACCGTCGGACGGCCGGGCGGCGGTGACGGTGATCCGGCGCGGCGACATCGGGCCGCTCGACGCCGACCGGGCGATGCCGCTGGTCATGGTGGTCACCGAGTTGATCCAGAACGCACTCGAACACGCCTACGGACCCGGCGACACGGGCACCGTCGAACTACTCGCGCAACGCTCGACCCGGATGCTGAAGGTGACCGTCCACGACGACGGTGCGGGCCTGCCGGAGGGCTTCACCGTGGAGGGTTCGGACCGCCTCGGGCTGCAGATCGTGCGGACCCTGGTCACCTCCGAGTTGGGCGGGGAGCTGAGCCTGGGCGCGGGTGCCGGCGGCGGCACCGACGCGGTGGTCCGGGTGCCCTTGCAACCGTCCTGACCGGCGGCTGGCACGGCCCGTTGCATCATGCTCGGGAGGTCTGAATTGTCATTCGACGGTCTTTTACATGTCAAGTTGCGCAAACAAACTACTGTAGCACAGATGCTACAGTAGTTGATATGAAGACGATAGGGCTTCGCGAACTCCGACAGAACGCGTCCGATTTGGTACGTGATGTTGAGGCGGGCGAGGAGATCACGATCACGGTGGCGGGACGTCCGAGCGCACGGATGGTGTCGGCGGTCCCGCGCGCCTGGCGGCACTACGGAGAGATTGCTGCGCTCTTCGAGGGAGGTGGTGCTGATCCGGATTGGGATGCTGATCGAGATCGCGTGGATCAGCAGCTTCGCGATCCGTGGTCGCCCGAGTGAAGGCAGTATTGGACACCAGCGTCGTGATCGCGACAGACGTTGCGCCGCTTGAAGGCGAGCTAGCGATCAGTGCGGTCACACTCGCGGAGATGCACTTCGGTGTTCTGGTGGCCCGTACACAGTGCGTCCGTGCTGAGCGGCTGAGGCGGCTGCTTGTTCTGGAACGCACCTTCGATGCGCTGCCGCTCGATGAGGCTGTGGCAGAGAGCTACGGACGCCTCGCAGCCGCAGTGGTCGATGCTGGGCGCAAGCCCCGCGGCCGGGTGATGGACTTGCTCATCGCGGCCACCGCACACGCGCATGGTGCGTGCCTGTACACCAGAAACCCGGCGGACTTTCGTGGCTTGGACGACCATCTTGAGGTGGTATCGGTCTAAGCCGTCGCGCGCGTGATCGCAGGTGGGGGCGCAGGTTCCGACGTCGTCGAGCGTCTCTCAGCCCCACGCGCCCGTATGGAATCCGGTGTGGCTGGCAGCGGTTCGCGGGCCTTGCCGGAGGCCGGCAGCGACTCGTACCGCGTTTCCAGCTCGGGGTCTGTCGGATCATCTGTGTGTAGCACGGCGGGGATTTGCGTGATTGTCTCCGTTCGTCTCATGGGCTGGTTGTCGCACCGGGTGCCGCGACGGATAGGCCGACTTCGCGACAAGCTTCTTGCAGACGATGGTCGTAGGTCACGAACGCGGTCAGTTCTGATTCGACCTGTAGCGCAGCAGCGAGGTGTAGTGCGTCGAGGGATCGAAGGCCTGGTGATCCCACGGTCTCTGCGAGTTCGATGACCGGCTCCGACAGCGGAAGAAGGTCCAGACTGTCGAGAACGTACTGGGCTTGTTCGGCGAGTCCTGATTCGCCCGCTCTCAGGACGGTCCGCATGAGTTCGACCCGCGAGAGGTCGCTGCTGATGGATGCTTCGCCTTTCCGGCTGGCCAGCCAATTCAGGAGAGATGGCGTCTCCTTCTCCTCGACGAGGAGTTTGACCAGGGCTGACGTATCCAGGTAGATCACTGCTCGTTGCGCATGTCGTCGAGAACGGCAGACAGGTCACGCTTCGCGGAGGTGAGCGTTCGCGGACGTAGCGATGCGAGGTCTCGCGAAGCCCTTGCTCGCTTCAAAATCCCTGCGTCTATCAACGTCTCACGGGAACGGACTGTTGCGGCGACAGGTACGAGACGGGCCACTAGGCGCCCGTGGTTAGTCACTGCGAGCTCCTCGCCGGCTTCAACTCTCGCCAGGTACTTTGACGCGTGCTGCCGCAGTTCACGGACGCCGATCGTCTCCATGTCGCAATCGTAGCACCAAGTGTGCTACGCATCCACCGGTCTTCGGGAACGGGCACCCATGCCCGCCGTCTCAAACGAGTTCCACGACGGCAGTCCCATATGTCTGGTTTACCGGACCCGGACAGTAGCGAGGCCCGGTGGAACAGGTCCACCGGGCCTCGCGGGATGAAGCGTTGTCACACAGCGGTGCGCGTGCGGGTACGAGCATTGCGACGCTTCAGCGCGCGACGCTCGTCCTCGCTCATGCCGCCCCACACACCGGCGTCCTGACCGGACTCGAGGGCCCAGGACAGGCACTCGGCGGTCACGGGGCAGCGGTTGCAGACCAGCTTGGCGTCCGCGATCTGCGCGATGGCCGGACCGCTGTTACCCACCGGGAAGAACAGCTCCGGGTCCTCGTCGCGACAGATGGCCTTGTGGCGCCAATCCATGTCAATCTCTCCTTCAGGCGCACCAGGGCACCAGTCATCGCAGGTGTCATCCGACACCGAGTTTGTAGGCTGTTAACGCGGAGGGAACCGTACTGTTTCCGCGTTGTTACTCCCATGAATACTTCCAGCTTCCCGGCAGGAGTCAATAGCTTCCGGCTCAGAGGTGGGGGATCTCACAGCAGGGGCGGTGCGATCGACCCTCCGAGCGGTGTACTACACTGCCGCCGGTTCGGTGCAGTACCCACAACAGTAACTCTGCACGCTGGGGGTTTGCAATAGGTATACGAAAGGTGCTCAGCGGACCCGCGGCAGCGGCGGGAGGTCTGCGACCACTCGGATCCGTTCCGGGGAGTACCCGAAACCGATCTCCGTCCGCTCACCCACATGGTCGCCGTCGACCTGCGCCGGCACCGGAACGCTGCTCGTGACCCGCAACCGGGGCAGATCGTCGCGCCGGATCACGTGCCGCACCGTCGGCCCCTTGGTCCGCCGCGCCGACAGCATCTGCCGCACCAGCACAAGGTTCGGCAACGTCCGCATCGACCGCGACGCGAAAACGCCCAGACCGGTGCCGTAGTCCGTTCCCGGATTCGTCAGCACCGCCCGATCGTTGAGAAAGGTCCACGGGCTCGCATTCGAGACGAACGCGTAGTGCACCCCGTCGAAGTCCTCCCAGGTACCGGGCTGTTCACCCGGCAGGTGCACGGTCAGTTTCGGCTCCCGCCGCGCCGCCGAGAAGAAGGTGCGGACCGCCGTGCGCACGTACCGCGACGGCGTCGCCGCTTTGCCCTTGTCGCGCTGAGCCTCCATGTTCGCGATCACCTCGGCGTCCACCCCCAGGCCCGCGTTGAACAGGAACCACCGGTCGTCGGCGCAGCCCAGGCCGATGGTCCGGAAACTGCGCTGCGCCAACAGATCGGTCAGGTGGACGGTGGCCTTGTCCGGTTCTCGCGGGACGGCCAGTGAGCGGGCGAAGACGTTCGCGCTGCCGCCCGGGATCACCGCGATCGCGGGCAGCTCATCGGCCGGAACCGGGTCCGGGCCGCCGGGCATGCCATCGCGCCCGAGGATGCCGCAGACCACCTCGTTGACGGTGCCGTCACCGCCGTGCACGATCACCAGCTCGGTGCCGTTCGACCGGGCCTGCGCGGCGAGCTCACTGGCGTGACCGCGCTGCTCGGTCTGCACCAGGGTGATGTCCAGCGTGGAGGAGAGCGCCATGGCCACCAGATCCCGGCCCGCCGGGGTGATCGAAGTCGCATTGGGGTTGACGATCAACAGGGCGCGCACACCGGTCAGCCTACCGAGTGCGCACCGATACGCTGGTCCGGTGACTTCCCCGCGACGCCCTGCCCGCACCTCCGCCACCGGCGAGACCCGTACCGCGGCCCCCGGCACCGTCCGCGCCGCCGGCGTCCTGGTGGCACTCGAAGGACTCGCCGCCATCGGCCTGGGCCTGGTGGAACTGGTCCGCGGACTCACCGGCGTCGCCGACACCCGGATCGGCGCCTACGGCATCGCCTTCTGGATGCTGCCGATCGGCGCGGGCGTCCTGGCCGGCGGTCTGGCGCTGCTGCGCGGCAAGCGCTGGGGCCGCACCCTGGGCGTGCTGACGAACCTGCTGCTCGGCTTCGCCGGGATCAGCGGAGCGTTCTCCCAAGGGCGCCCGGAGATCGGCCTGCCGCTGGTCGCGATCGCCGTCGTGGTGCTCGGCCTGATGTTCAGCCCGCCGACGGTGGCCTGGCTGGAGGGGGAGTACCGCCGCTAACGGCCGGTGTAGTGCGCGGCCGCGTATCCGGTGAGCCCGAACCGGGTCAACTGCGGCACATCATCCCGGTCGAAACCGAACACCGCCGCCGACGCAGGCAGGATCATCACGTGCCGGCCGAATGCGGGCGGCTGCGCCAGGAACCGCGCCGTCAACACCCGGCCCAGGTGCCCGTGCGCCACCAGCACCACATCACCGCCGGACAGCTCGGTACGCGCCCGCTCGATCACCCTGTCCGCGCGCGCGGCCACCTCCGCCATGGACTCCCCGCCGGGCGCACCCGAACGCCACACCGTCCAACCGGGGTCGTCGACCCGGATCTCCGCGCTGGTACGCCCCTCGTACTCGCCGTAGTCCCACTCCGCGAGATCCGGATCGATACCGGTCACCGTCAGGCCGGCGAGCTCCGCGGTACGGACGGCGCGGGTACGCGGACTGGCCCACACCGTCGGACGGTGCAGTTGCAGATCGGCCAGGACCGGGGCCAGGGCGGCGGCCTGCTCCGCGCCGGTCTCGGTGAGGCCGATGTCGGTGGCGCCGGTGTGCCGGCCGGCCCGCGACCATTCGGTCTCACCGTGCCGGATGTAGACGAGGCGGTTGGAGGTGCTCACCCGGTCATCCTGACCTACGAGTGGGTAGTGTGCAGCCATGTCCGGTGCCAGCCCGTTCGTCCTCGCCGTCGCCAACCAGAAGGGCGGGGTCGCCAAGACCACCACGGTGGCCAGTCTCGGGGCCGCGCTCGCCGAGCTCGGCTCCCGCGTCCTTGTCGTCGACCTCGATCCGCAGGGCTGCCTGACCTTCTCGCTCGGGCACAATCCCGACCGGCTCGATAGCAGCGTCCACGAGGTACTGCTCGGCGATAAGGCCATCGGCGACGTACTGCTCGAGACCGAGGACGGGGTCACCGTGCTGCCCGCCACGCTCGACCTGGCCGGCGCCGAAGCGCTGCTGCTGATGCGGGCCGGGCGGGAGTACGCGCTCAAGCGGGCGCTGGCCGAGGTCGCGGACCGGTTCGACGTCGTGATCATCGACTGCCCGCCCAGCCTGGGCGTGCTCACGCTCAACGGGCTCACCGCCGCCGACGCGGTCGCGATCCCGCTGCAGTGCGAGACGCTGGCGCACCGCGGCGTCGGGCAATTGCTCAAGACCGTGCGCGACGTGCAGGCCATCACCAACCCCGACCTGGCGATGCTGGGCGCGATCGCCACCCTGTACGACGCGCGCACCACCCACAGCCGCGACATCCTCGCCGACGTGTGCGATCGGTACCAACTGGACGTTCTCGCCCCGCCGATCCCGCGTACCGTGCGCTTCGCCGAGGCCAATGCGGCCGGCCGCACCGTCCTCGCCGGACGCCGCAACAAGGGGTCGGACGCCTACCGGGAACTGGCGAAGAACGTGCGCGCGCACCTTCGCGAGGGTGCCCCGCTCACCGCCTGGACCGCCGACTAGCGTCGCCCGGCGAGTCGATCACGGCTCGTTCACGCCGGACGGTAGGCCTGCACCGTCGGACCCCACTGGGTGACCAGTGCATCACCGTTGACGGTCAGCAGGACCGGGCCGCCCGAGTATCCGGTGCGGGAGACCGGTACCGATCGGACCTGCGCGCGGGTGGCCAGATCGTAGGCGGTCAGCGTGGTCGGACCGGGAACCACGATCTGTCCGCCCACCACGGCGCCCGGCCCCAGGGTTCCCGGGATCACCATCACGGCGGTCAGCGACGGGACATCGATCACCACCGTCGAGGTCCCGGTGAAGAAGGACGCGATTCCCGCCTCGTTCGGCACCGGGACGTCACGCGGGGCGCCACCGGGGGAGGTGGTCACGTCCACCGCGCGCATCGTCCGGCCCTGCTGGTCGACGGTGACCACCCGCGCGGGCCGGCCGTCCTGCGCCGGCACGTAGACCGCCGCGCCCGAGGCGCCCGCCGCGACCAGCCGCGGCCGGTCGGCACCCGCGGGCTGGGCCGCACCGAGGTCGGGGGCCACCACCGACGCCGTCTCCTGCGGTTCGGTCGGCTCCTTGGGGGTCGCGCCGATCACCGTCAGCCGCGGGTTCGGCTCGGTGGGGCAGGTCTCGACGATGGTGATGGAGGTGCCGGCCGGCAGCGCCGAGCCGATCGTGCACCCCGAGCGCGGCTGCACCCCGGGGTTCACCGGCACGTCCGGCTTGCCGTACTCCACGGTGCGCACCAGATCGGAGCGGAAGACGTCGACGCGGGTCGGTCCCTGGACCACCACGTGGTTGCCGTCCCCGGTGATTTCGACCTCGGCGTCCTCCCGGGATGAGCGGGTGTACCGGCGCTGCCCGGTACCGGGATCGAGGGCGATCACCTCGCCGCAGCCGCGTGCATCCGGGTAGAAGGCCAGCACCAGCCCGGCGTTCGCGATCAGGCCGCACGCGGTCACCTCGCGCTGGTATCGCCAGGTGCGCTGCCCGGTGGCCGGATCGTGTCCGGTGACTTCGCCGCCGCGGGCGGTGACCACCGTGCCCGCCAGGGACAACACCGGCAGATCCGAACGGGCGGTCCACGCGTCCCGGACCGCGGTGGGGAGCTCGGCGAGCGCGTCGCGTACCGACGACGGTGCCGGAGCGGTCTCGTTGACCGCCGTGCGCACCGAGCTCATGCTCCAGGCGCCCAATCCGGCCAGCAGGACCGCCACCACGATCACCGCGGTCACCGCGAGATCGGCACCGGTCCTGCGTTCGGGTTTCACCACGGCCCAGAGCCTACTGGCGGACGGGGCGCCGGCGCGTCAGCTGGCGTTGAAGCCGACCGAACGGCTCTCCGTGGTGCCGACCTCGACGTAGGCGACGCGCGCCGACGGGACCAGGTACTGCTTCCCCTTCTCGTCGGTCAGTTCCAGCACCTCGGTGCGGCCGGCCAGCGCGTCCGTGACGGCCTTCGTGACGTCCTCGTTCGAGTCCTTGCTCTGCAGCACGAGTTCGCGGTTCGAGTCCGCGATACCGATCTTGATCTCCATGGTTCGAGGTTATCCGCCGAGCGCCGGGCCGGGCCCGCCGCCGTCGCCGATTCTGCTGACAGCAGTCATCCCAGCCGCAGCGCCGCCATCCGCTCCGCGTGCCTGGTCTGCAAGGACTCGAACAACTGCGCCACACCGGGCAGCGCGCCCGAGGCCTGGAACAACAGCGCCGCCAGCTCGTCGCGCGCTGCGAGTACCTCCTGGGCCTGCGTGATCGCCTCCGACAGCAGTCGCCGCCCCCACAGAGTCAGCGGTGACCGCAGCGCCGGATTCGAGCGGACCGCCGCCTGTACCCGCTCCACCGCGAAATCCGACTCCCGGGTATCGGCGAGCACCGCCGCGATCACGGCGGCCGGTTCCGCGGGCAGCGCCCGCGCCACCTCGGAAGCGAAATCGGCGGCCAGGCCGTCTCCGATGTATGCCTTGACCAGGGCCTCGTTCCAGTTCCGCGCAGGGGTGCGCTCGTGGTACCGGGTGATCACCGGCACGTACGGGGCGGTGGCGTCCACCACGTCCACCGCGCGCCGGTCCAGTTCGGACTCGAGCACCGCGAAACTGCGCATCTGCGCCGCCGCCATCGCCGACATCGCGATCCGGCCGCGCAGGTCCGGAGCCATCTCCGACTCCTTCGCCAGCCGCTCGAACGCGGCCAGTTCGCCGCACGCCAGCACCGCCAGCAGGGCCGCCACTCCCGGGTGCTCACCAGGAAGCGCCGAGGACGGCGGCTGTTCGCTCATGACTGTCATGCTAGTCGGAGGCGGTCGACGGGGTACCATGGTCAGGTGCGATCCATGGAGGTCGCAGGTATGTTGTGCGCGCACTCCGCCCGGACGCCGGGCGTGGAGTCCGCTGAGGGCGGCCGCGAAGGTCGCCGATTCATCGGCCGCAATCGTGCGCGCGGGAAGAGAACAAGCGACGCATACGCCGCCGATGAAAGGCAGAACCATCACCACCTCACAGACCACGAACACCGATATCCGCACCGAGCCCGCCGTCGAGGAGGGCATGCCGGACGTGCACGTGATCGGCGACGATCACGTCTCGCCCACCTTCGCCGAACTCGGTGTCGACCGGGCCGTCGTCGACGCCCTCGGTAAGCGGGGCATCGAGCGCACGTTCGCGATCCAGGAACTGACGCTGCCGCTCGCGCTGGCCGGCAACGACCTGATCGGCCAGGCCCGCACCGGCATGGGTAAGACCTACGGTTTCGGTGTCCCGCTGCTGGACCGCCTGATCACCCAGGCCCGCGCCGACGCCGGCGAGGACGGCCTGCGCGCCCTGGACGGCACCCCGCGCGCACTGGTCATCGTCCCCACCCGCGAGCTGTGCGTTCAGGTCACCGAAGATCTCGAGCGCGCCTCCGACGGGGTCCGCGTGCAGACCACCAAGGGTGAGCGGGACCTGAAGATCACCTCGATCTACGGCGGCCGCCCCTACGAGTCCCAGATCGAGGCGCTGCAGAAGGGCGTCGACGTGGTCGTCGGCACCCCGGGCCGGCTGCTGGACCTGGCGAACCAGGGCCACCTGGTGCTCGGCAAGATCCAGATCCTGGTGCTCGACGAGGCCGACGAGATGCTCGACCTGGGCTTCCTCCCGGACATCGAGAAGGTTCTGGGGATGGTCCCCGCCGACCGGCAGACCATGCTGTTCTCGGCCACCATGCCCGGTCCGATCATCACCCTGGCCCGCACCTTCCTGCGGCAGCCCACCCATGTGCGCGCCGAGCACCACGACGACTCCGCGGTGCACGAGCGCACCACCCAGTTCGTCTACCGCGCGCACGCGCTGGACAAGACCGAGCTGGTGGCGAAGGTGCTGCAGGCGCAGGGGCGGGGCGCCACCATGATCTTCACCCGCACCAAGCGCACCGCGCAGAAGGTCGCCGACGAACTCGGTGAGCGCGGCTTCAAGGTGGGCGCCGTGCACGGCGACCTGGGCCAGGTGGCCCGCGAGAAGGCCCTGGGCAAGTTCCGCGACGGCACCATCGACGTGCTGGTCGCCACCGACGTCGCCGCGCGCGGCATCGACATCGACGACGTGACGCACGTGATCAACTTCCAGTGCCCGGAGGACGACAAGACCTACGTGCACCGCATCGGTCGCACCGGCCGCGCCGGGAAGACCGGTACCGCCGTCACCCTGGTCGACTGGGACGAACTGCACCGCTGGGAGCTGATCGACAAGGCGCTCGGACTGGGTAAGCCCGAGCCGGTGGAGACCTACAGCTCCAGCGAGCACCTGTTCACCGACCTCGGTATCGACCCGGCCGTCAAGGGCGTGCTGCCCGGCACCCGCAAGCGCGCCGAGGGCGAGGTCGTCGAGCGCAAGCCGCGTGAGCGCCGCGAGCGCACCCGTACCCGCACGCGCGGTGGACGGGGCGCCACCGCGACCGCCGCTACGCCTGCTGCGACTGCCGGCGCCGCACCGGCCGCAGCGCAGTCCTCCGGACCGTCCGATCAGGCCGAGGGGGACGCCGCAGCTCCGCGCAAGCGTCGCCGTCGCCGCCGCTCCGGTGCGAAGAAGCCCGACGGCACCGCCACCGCGACCGCTGCCGAGTAGGCCGGACCGGGCCGAGTACGGTCCCCCGAACGATGGACCCCGCGACCGCCGAACGGTGGTCGCGGGGTTCTGCTCTCCGCGCCAGGATCGGTCACCATGAGCACCATCGCGGCCCCGACGACCGCGCGCATCGCGGCACTCGACGTAGCGCGCGGAATCGCCATCCTCGGCACCTTCGGAACCAACGTGTGGATCTTCACCGATCCCGCCGGGATCCTCGGCTACATCGACACCGTCGGCGCCGAGTCCTGGCCGATCCGGCTGCTGCAGACTCTGGCGCAGGGCAAGTTCCTCGGACTGCTGAGCCTGATGTTCGGCGTGGGCCTGGCGATCCAACAGGCCTCCGCGATGCGGCGAGCCGCCGAGGCCGGGCAGTCCGGCCGTCGCGCGTGGCCGGGACGGTACTGGCGCCGGGCCGCGGTGCTCTTCGCCGACGGACTCCTGCACTACCTGCTGATCGCCGAGTTCGACGTGCTCATGGGCTACGCGGTGGTCTCGCTGATCGTCTCGTCGCTGTTGATCCTGGCCCCGGCGGCCCGCACCCGCTGGATCGTCGGATGCCTGGTGCTGCACCTGGGGCTGGTCGCGGTGGTGATCGTCGGATTGGCCGGCACCCCGGCCGGGCAGCCGCAGCCGGCGGACCAGTCCAACCCGTTCGCCGACGACGGCTTCTGGGACCTGGTGCGCCTGCGGATCGACGAGGCGCTGCTGTTCCGCGCCGAGGCGATCTTCATCGTCCCGCTGACCATCGCCCTGTTCCTGATCGGTGCGCGGCTGTACCAGGCCGGGATCTTCGGCGAGACCGGTGGCGAGCTTCGTCGCCGGCTGATCACCATGGGAGCCGTCGCTGCGGCCGCTGACCTCACCCTCGGCCTGGCCGGGGAGCCGTTGCACGTGTCCGGACCGGCGGTCTTCGCCGGACGCTACGTGCTGGCTCCGATGGTCGCGGCCGGACTGCTCGCCCTGATCGCGCAGGTCTACCTCCGCCGCACCCCGGGACGTCTGGGCAGCGCGCTGTCCCGGGTGGGGAAGACGGCCCTGAGCTGCTACGTGCTGCAGAACCTCATCGCCTCCGTGCTCTGCTACGGCTGGGGGCTGGGACTGGCGCAGCGGTACGGCGCCGAGCACCGCCTGGTGTTCACCGTCGCGGTGTACCTACTGGTGGTCGGATGCCTGATCGCCGCCTCGACCGCCTGGACCAGGCGCTTCTCCCGCGGGCCGATCGAGATGCTGATGCACCGGCTGGCTTGAGCGGCTCGCTCGGCTACTTCCTGGCCGCCGCGCGATGCCCGGCCAGCGGCACTCCGCTCAACCCGCCCCACAGCAGTTCGACGGTGGTCGCCACCGCCTCCTCCTTGGGGATCGGACGGTCGGCGTACAGCCAGTAGCGAGCACTGACCTGGCTCGCCCCCACCAGGCCCACCGCCAGCATCCGCGCCCGATAGGGGTCCAGGCCGGAGTCCTCGGAGATCAAGTCGTAAACCGCATCGACGCACTTGTCCACGGCACCCTCGACGCGCTCCTGCACCACCGGCTCGAGTACATCTGACTCGAAGATCAGCTTGTAGCCCTGGCTGTCGAGATCGACGAAGTCGAAGAACGAGCGGACCGCTCCGATCACCCGCTCGTGGTTCGCGGTGACGCTGCTCAGCGCCTCCCGGACGCCGGTCACGAGCGCTTCGCTGTGCGCGTTGAGCACCGCCACGTACAGTTCCAGCTTGCCGGGGAAATGCTGGTAGAGCACGGGCTTGCTGACACCGGCTCGCACCGCGATCTCATCCATACCGGCCGCGTGATAGCCCAGATCGACGAACACGCTGCTCGCGGCCTCGAGCAACTGGATACGGCGTGCGCTGCGCGGCAGCCGGGCGGTACGGCGAGGGGCAGGATTGGCTCCGCCGCGGGAATCCCCCGCTGCGGCCGTCGCACCCAGATCCGCCATGTACCCCACCTCACAGTTCGTTGGGGCGTGTCGCTGCCCCTGACCCGTCGACAATACTCCCGTCGCGTTCGACCACCCGTCCGTGCTCTGGCAAGCTGCCGGTGTGTCGGAACTCGCAGCGGTGAACCGGAGCAGTGAGGTCTGGCCGGGACGGTTCGTCACCCTCCGCGGCCGGAGGCTGTTCGTCCGGCACGTCGACGCCGCCGCCGGTGGAGATTCGCGGCCCGCCGCGGTTCTGGATTCGCGGCCCGCCGCGGTTCTGGATTCGCGGCCCGCCGCGGTCATGATCCACGGCCTCGGCGGATCGTCGATCAACTGGACCGACCTCGGCCAGGTGCTCGCCCCGGTCGCCGCGTCGTACGCGGTGGACCTGCCCGGATTCGGACTCTCCGACCCACCCGCCGACGGCGACTACTCGGTGGAGGAGTTCGCGCAGACCGTGATCGCCTACCTCGAGACCGTGGTCGCCGTGCGGCCCGGCCGGGTGCACCTGGTGGGCAACTCACTCGGCGGTGCGATCGCCGTGCGCGTGGCGATGCTGCGCCCGGACCTGCTGGCCAGCCTGTCGC
Organism: Tsukamurella serpentis; assembly: GCF_054780975.1. Lineage (NCBI taxonomy): Bacteria > Bacillati > Actinomycetota > Actinomycetes > Mycobacteriales > Tsukamurellaceae > Tsukamurella > Tsukamurella serpentis. Next base: position 464,659 of record NZ_BAAGVH010000002.1, on the reverse strand, counting down.
TGATCTCGCCGGCCTTCCCGGACCTGCGGCCACGGGTGCGCCGACTGCAATTCCTGCCGTTGTCGCTGGTCCGGCTGCCCGGGGTGGGGCCAGCCGGTTTCCGGCTGGTCGCCAGTGCCTACCCGGAGCGGCAGGTCGACCAGACCTTCCGCGAGATCCTGGTGGACCCGACGGTGCTCGGTCCGGTCCGCAGGCGTCAGGCGATCGACCAGGCCGCGGCCCGCGCGTCGATGCCCTGGGCGCCGTCGGCGCTGGCGGCGAGCTTCAACGCGCTGGTCCGCAGCTGGATCGTCGACTTCGGAGCAAGCCATTGGGCGGCCGCGCGCGCGATCAGCGTGCCCACAGCGGTACTGTGGGGCGCGCGGGACCTGCTGGTGAGCGTCGGAGTGGCGCCGAAGGTGGTCCGGCACATCCGGGGCAGCACCCTGACCGTGTTCGAGGACGTCGGACACGTCGCGCAGATGGAACGCCCCGAAGCGACCGCGCGGATCATCGCCGACCTGATCCGCTCCGCCGGATCGGACTGAGCGCGCGTGTCGTTTCCACAACAGAGGTTCCCGTCGTGGAATTGTTGACGACGTGAGCAGTCCTTCGAACCCGAGGCGTCCGAGGCCGGACGGTCGCGCGCCGCTGCGGGCGGAGTGGGACCCGATCAATTCGCAATCCACCTCCCGGGAGGGGCGCAACCGGCCCGCCCGCGAGCGGCAGTACCGCAAGCAGGGCCGTCTGGGGCGCGTGCTGAGCACCTACGGCTGGCGGGCCTACGCCGTGCCGGTGCTCGCGATCCTCACGGTGTTCGCCCTGTTCGTGACCTTCGCCGGAAACCCGTTCGCCACCGAGAAACCGGTCCAGGACCCGTCCACCGAGAACCTCTCGCGCAATCCCACCCCGGGTAAGACCATCGTGGGTGCGCCCAGCAAGGTGCAGGGCCCGGTGCCGCAGGCCGGAATGCTGCCGGCCGGTGGACCGTACACCGAGAAGGGGCAGGGCATCTGGCACGTCGTTCCGGGCGCCACCGCGAAGGTCGGAGAGGGCAAGCAGCAGACCTTCACGTACATGGTCGCCGTCGAGGACGGTGTGGACATGGGCGCACTCGGCGGCGACCAGCCCTTCGCGACCATGATCGATCGCACCCTCGCCGATCCGCGCAGCTGGATCCACGATCCGGCGGTCGCCTTCCAGCGGATCGACCGGGGAGCCCCGGACTTCACCATCTCGCTCACCTCGCCGATGACCACTCGTTCGGCCTGCGGCTACACCATCCAGCTGGAATCGTCCTGCTACAACGGTGAGCTGGGCCGGGTGGTGATCAACCTGGCCCGCTGGGTGCGCGGCGCCGGCGGCTTCGAGGGCGACCTCACCGGCTACCGCCAGTACGCGATCAACCACGAGGTCGGGCACGCCATCGGCTACCCGCAGCACGTGGCCTGCCCGGCGCAGGGCGCCCTCGCGCCGATCATGATGCAGCAGAGTTTCGGGGTGAAGAACCGTGACATCTTCAACCTCGACAAATCCGACGGTTTCAACAACGACCTGGTCTGCAGGCCCAACGCCTGGGTGGCACCGGTCCTGAACTGACCCGCGGGGGAATGGTGCGCGGCTCGACGGTGTTGAACCGCTCGTGAGTACGTTGCCTCCGCTCGTCGAACCCGCCGCCGATCTGACCCGCGACGAGGTCGCCCGGTATTCGCGGCACCTGATCATCCCAGAGATGGGCGTCGAGGGGCAGAAACGCCTCAAGAACGCCAGAGTGCTGGTGATCGGTGCCGGCGGACTCGGCAGCCCCGCGCTGCTGTACCTGGCCGCAGCCGGTGTCGGCACCATCGGCATCGTCGAATTCGACGAGGTCGACGCCTCCAACCTGCAGCGCCAGGTCATCCACGGCGTCTCCGACCTGGGACGGCCGAAGGCCGAGAGCGCACGCGACTCGATCGCCGAGATCAATCCGCTGGTGCAGGTGAACCTGCACCGGCAGCGGCTGGAGCCGGAGAACGCGGTGCAGTTGTTCGAGCAGTACGACCTGATCCTCGACGGCACCGACAACTTCGCCACCCGTTACCTGGTCAACGATGCCGCAGTCCTCGCGCACAAGCCGTACGTATGGGGATCGATCTTCCGGTTCGAGGGTCAGGCGTCGGTGTTCTGGGAGGACGCGCCCGACGGTCCCGACGGGCAGAAGCGGGGCCTGAACTACCGCGACCTGTACCCGGTGGCTCCGCCCCCGGGGATGGTGCCCTCCTGCGCCGAAGGCGGTGTGCTCGGGGTCCTGTGCGCCTCCATCGGTTCCATCATGGGCACCGAGGCGGTCAAGCTGATCACCGGGATCGGTGAAACGCTGCTCGGGCGGCTGATGGTCTACGACGCACTGGAGATGAGCTACCGCACCATCCGGATCCGTAAAGACCCGGACTCGCCCACCATCGAAGGACTCATCGACTACGAGGAGTTCTGCGGCGTGGTCTCCGATGCTGCCGAGCGCGCCGCCGCGGGTAGCACGATCACCCCGGCCGAACTCGCCGGGATGGGCACCGCCGGCCTCGATTACGAACTGGTGGACGTCCGCGAGCCGGTGGAGTGGGACATCGTCCACCTCGACGGCGCCAAGCTGGTCCCCAAGGGCGCCTTCGAATCCGGTGAGGGGCTCGCACAGGTCTCCGCCGACAAGAAGCTGGTGCTGTACTGCAAGACGGGTGTCCGCTCGGCGGAGGTACTCGCCGCGGTGCAGGGCGCCGGGTACCACGACGCGGTGCACCTGCAGGGTGGCATCAACGCCTATGCGCGGCAGGTGGACCGGTCCCTGCCGGTGTACTGACGCCCGATCAGTTCGGCGGGTTCGCCGAGAGCCACGCCGCGTACTCGTCGAGCAGCGCGATCAGCGGTAACGAGTCGGTGGTGCGCACCGGCTCACCCGCCAGCGCCGCGCGGATACCCGGCAGGCGGGAGTCGATCGCCGCCCGGTCGGAGAGCTCGTGATGGCTCAGTCCCCGCTGCTCCCCGAGGACGATGCGGCGCGGATGCTCCGCGCGCAGGGAGTCCAGCAGATCAGCGAACTCGTCGCGGCCGAGCGCCGGCAGGTGCACCGAGAAACTCAACACCGGACCGGATTCGGCGTCGTCGGTCTCGGCGGACTCCTCCAGCCAGTCCGTGTACTCCTGGCTGAGATCGTCGAGCGCCTCCTCGTCGTCGAAGGAGAGCCGGCGGCCCTCGATCACCGCTCGCAGCGCGTGCACCAGCGCCTGCACCGTGTCCGGATCCGACGATGCCGCGTACCAGCGATGCGCGTGGTGCGGCACCACGATCCGGTCCGGATGCCCGGCCGTCAGCCGGGCACGGACACCGTCGAACTCCGGCGCCGACAGGTCGGGGAACTGGACCGAGACCGTCACCACGGGCCGGTGGGGATCAACTGCGTGCACCCGCCCATTGTCCGGCAATCGGCGTTACCGTGGAGCCATGGCCCTCGAAGGTGAGTACGCGCAGGAGAAGACCGGTTGGGTCGCCGACCAGCTGGCCAAGATCGACGAGACCGGAACCACTGATTCGGTGGGCGTCGCGGGGATGAAGGTCGTCCTGATGACCTACCGCGGCCCGAAGTCCGGCAAGCTGCACCGTCGCCCGCTCATGCGGGTCGAACACGATGGCGTGTACGCCGCGGTCGCCTCGCTGGGTGGGGCCCCGCAGAACCCGGTGTGGTTCTCCGCGATGCTCGCCGCCGGGGAGGTCGACGTCCAGGACGGCACCGTCGTCGTCTCCGGGCCGGTGCACGAGATCCACGGCGCCGAGCGCGAGCAGTGGTGGGAGCGGGCGGTCGCCGCCTACCCGCCGTACGCGGAGTATCAGGACAAGACCGATCGCCTGATCCCGATTCTCCTGGTCGAGCCGCGCCGCGCCTAGCGGCTTCCGGGCCCCGGCACGGGTAGATTTCTCTACTGTGAGCCCCGTCGAACCTCCTGCGCACGTCCTATCCACGTTCGGTCTGGGCGGCGCCGAGCCGATCGCGCTGGGTGCCGAGTGGGACGGCGGATGGCGCTGCGGTGAAGTGGTGCTCTCCCTGATCGCCGACCATGCCCGCGCGGCCTGGTCGGCGAAGGTCCGCGAGGACCTGTTCGTCGACGGAATGCGGTTGGCCCGTCCGTTCCGCGCCACCGACGGCCGGTACGTGGTGTCCTCCTGGCGTGCCGACACCTTCATCGCCGGTTCGATCGAGCCCCGATTCGACGAGATCATCTCCATGGCCAACCGGCTGCACGAGGTGACCGCCAAGCTCGAACGGCCCCGGTTCCTCTCCGCCCCGGCGGTGGCGCCCTACACCGATGTGGACTACTTCGGCTTCGCCGACCGGGCGGCCTGGGAGGACCGTCCACTGACTCTCGCGCGCAAACTCGGCGCGCTCGACGAGACCGTCGAGCACCGGCAGCGCGCGGTGGAACTGGTCGGGCAGCTCGCGCAGCTGCGCACCCCGGTCGAATCCGCGCCTCAACTCGTGCACGGCGACCTCGCCGGATCGGTGCTGTTCGCCGGCGCCGCAGCGCCCGGTATCACCGACTTCACCCCGTACTGGCGGCCCGCCGCGTGGGCAGCCGCGGTGGTCGCCGTGGACGGCCTGGCCTGGGGCGGTGCCGACGACGGCCTGTTGATGCGCTGGAAGGATCTCCCCGAATGGCCGCAGATGGTGCTGCGCGCGCTGATCTTCCGGCTGGCGGTGCACGCGCTGCATCCACGGTCGGAGGCCGAGGCGCTGCCCGGACTCGAGCACATCGCCGAGGTCGCCCGCTGGCTGCTCTGAAACGGGTCAGAGCCGGTACCGGCGCAGGTCGATCCGGCCGCCGTCGCTGAGCACCCCTTCGGCGCGCAGGAGCTCCAGTTGTCTGCGCGCGATGTGCTCGGATGGGCGCCCGCTCGCCGGAACCACCCGCTGCCAGGGCAGATCCGAGGCGTCGGTGCGTAGCACCCAGCCCACGGTCCGCGGCGTCGACAGTCCCACCTCGTCGGCGATGTCGCCGTAGGTGCGGACCCGTCCGGGTGGGATCGCGGCGATCGCCGCGCGTACCGCCTCCACCTGCTCCTCGGTCACCGCCGCCACGGTTCAGCCGATCATCCGGCGGGCGTGCTCACCGACGACGCCGGGAACCTCCTGCGCCACCATGTGGTCCGACGGTACGTCCACGACCTGCGCGTGCGGCATGGCCGACAGTTGCGCCTCGCCGACGAATCCCGCCCGCTGCGCGCGCAGCAACACCGTCGGCACGTCCGACGGTGTCCCGACCGCGGTGCGCGCCAGCTCACCCCACAGCGCGACCATCGCCGGGCGACTGACGTCCCATTCCCACCGGCCCGAGTCCCGGTGCACCAGGTGTTCGGCGATCTCGGCGTCCAGAACATCCTCGGGCACCTGTGCCCACGCCCCGGACCGCTTGTCCTGTTTCGCCTCCGACGGGGAGGTGAAATCGAAGAACTCGATGCTCTGTTCGGCGGTGATCCGGCACAACCGCGGATCGAGCTGCTGCGCCGGATCGAGGAGCAGCACCGCCCGCACCAGGTCCGGGCGGGCCGCGGCGAGCCGACACGCCAGCGCTCCACCGAGCGAATGCCCGATCACCGTCACGGGCCCGCCGCCGTGCCGCTCGACGACCCCGATCAGATCGGCCACGTGCTGCTCCAGGTGCCACGGCGGAGCCCAGGTCGAACGGGCGTGGCCACGCAGGTCCGGCGCCAGTACCCGCACCCCGGGCAGCTGATCGTCGGCGAGGCGGCGCCAACGGCCGCCGTGACCGGTGACCCCGTGGATCGCGAGGACGGTGGGAGCGTCCGGGGAATCCGGTCCGTAGACGTGCGTGTTCAGCATGTTCCGATTGTGCCCCCGCGGTGGTGTGCGGACCTGTCGGTGGCCTGTGATGTGATCGACGGACGCACGATCGGGAGGGGGCGGGATGGACGGCGATGAGTTGAGCGGGGTTCCCGCCGGATCCGGGGCCGGTTCCGGTGAGGGGCGCCGCCGCCCCCGCCTGCGGTTGCACTACACCGAGCCGCCGCCACCTCCTGCCCGGGAGTGGGAGGGGCTGGTAGCCGAACTCGCGGCACCGTCCACCGGTGCCCTTCCACTGGATGTGGGCGGCTGGTCTCCGTACCGCATCCGTGGCGGCCCGGGCACCGGGAAGACCTCCGCCCTGATGGACATCGCCGTCGCCAAACTGACCGATCCCTTCGTGGAACCGGAGTCGGTTCTGATCCTGGTGGGGGACAAGCGCGCCGCGGGCAGATTCCGCCGGGAACTGTCGTCCCGGGTACTGGCCGGTGCCGAGGGGGTGCACGCCACCGGCGAGCCACTGGTGCGAACCGTGCACTCGCTGGCCTTCGCGGTGCTGCGCTTGCAGGCCGCGCACACCGGCAGCCCGCCGCCCCGGCTGATCACCGGTTCCGAGCAGGATGCCGTGGTACGCGAACTGCTGCGCGGCAACCTCGACGACGACGGCGCCCACTGGCCGCCGCGACTGCGTCCCGCGCTGGGCACCAGTGGGTTCGCCGGCGCGCTGCGCGACCTGTTCGCGCAGGCGGCGCAGCGCAACGCCGGACCGGACGAGATCGAGGCACTGGGCCGCCGGTTCGAACGCGAGGAATGGCTGGCGGCGGCCACTGCGCTGCGCGAGTACCAGCAGACCACGTTGCTGCGCGGTTCGGTGGGCCTGGCCGGACCGCACGCGGTCGCCCCGGCGGTGGACGCCGCAGAGCTCATCGACGCCGCCGTCACCGCTCTCGCGACGGACGATTCGCTCCTCGCGCAGCAGCGTGAGCGGATCCGCTTCCTCCTGGTCGACGACGCCCAGAACCTCGATCCGCTGGCATCGGCGCTGATCAGGCTGCTCGGCACCGGCACCGAACTGACGGTCGTCGCCGGTGATCCGGATCAGGCGGTCAACTCCTTCCGCGGCGCCAGCACCCGATTCCTGCAGGACCTCGACGTGCCTCCCCGGCGCGATGTGGTGCTCGAACGCAGCTTCCGGTTCGGGCAGGAGGTGGCTGCCACGGTGAATCGGATCTCCGCGCGACTGCCGAACCGGTTCCAGGCGGTCGCCCCGGAACGGCCCCGTGCCGGCTCGGCGGAGGTCCGGCTGTTCTCCACCCCCGCCAAGGAGGCCGATGCCGTCGCCGCGATGCTGCGCCGCGAACACGTCCTCGGCGGTGTGCCCTGGGAGGAGATGGCGATCGTGGTGCGCTCGGTGTCCGCATCGGTGGCGCCGCTGCGCCGGGCCCTGGCCTACGCCGGCGTGCCGGTCACCGTTCCCGCGCAGGACGCACCTCTGGCCCGCCAGCGCACGGTGCACGCCCTGCTCACCGTGCTGCGGGCCGCCGTGGCACCGGAGACGCTCGATCCGGTGGAGGCGATCGCCCTGCTCACCGGGCCGGTGGGTGGGGGAGATCCGCTCACCCTGCGCCGGGTGCGCCGGGCCGTCCGTCGCGCCGACCAGGCGGAGGAACGCGGCTCCGCGGAGATCCTCACCGCCGTGCTCACCGGCGCCGCAGACTTCGGGCCCTACCTCGAGGTGCTCACCGAACTGGAAGCCGAACCGGTGCAGCGGGTCCTGGCCGCGATCCGGGCCGCCCGCGCCGGCGCCGTCACCGGCACCGTCGAGGAGACTCTGTGGGCCGCGTGGGCGGCCACCGGGCTCGCTGCGAAGTGGAGCGCCCTGGCCCTGCGCGGCGGCACCCTCGGTGAACAGGCGGACCGCGACCTCGACGCGGTGATGGGGCTCTTCGACTCCGCCGCCGACTTCACCGACACGCTGCCCACTGCGTCCGTCACCGCGTTCATCGAATACCTCGAACAACTCCAGATCCCACGCTCGGGCATCCGCCGCGACCAGCCCACCACTCCCGGTGTCACCCTGCTGTCCGCACACAGCACCCTGGGCCGTGAATGGGAGGTGGTCGCGGTGGCCGGTGTGCAGGAGGGCCGCTGGCCCAACCTGCGCCGCCGCGGCGGACTGCTCGGCACGGACGAACTGCTCGACGCCCTCGACGGCATGGACCCGGCTGCGCTGCCCACCGTCTCCCGGTCTCTGCCGCTGCTCGCCGAGGAGCGCAGGCTGCTGCTGGTGGCCTGCTCCCGTGCCCGTCGCACGCTGCTCATCACCGCGGTCGACACCGCCGACGGCGACGGTGACCTCACCCCGTCACGCTTCCTGCAGGGTGTGGCACCGTCCGGCGACGCCGACCCCGAGACGTACACCCCCGCAGTGGAGAGCGCCCCGTCCGGCTCCCTGGACCTGCGCTCATTGGTCGCAACACTGCGCGCGGCGGTCTGCGATCCACAGTGCGAACAGTCCGAACGCGAGCACGCCGCACGGCAATTGGCCCGGCTCGCCGCCGACCGCGTTCCCGGCGCGCACCCGGACAGCTGGTACGGCCTGGCCGGCGCCAGTACCGACGATCCGCTGTGGCAGCCCGAGGACGGTCCGGTGGCGCTGTCACCGTCGAACGTCGAGGCGCTCTCGGCCTGCGCTCTGCGCTGGATGCTGGAGCGGTTCGGCGGACGCGACGGTGATTCCGCGAAACAGGCCACCGGCAACCTGGTGCACACCCTGGTCCAGGCGGTCGCCGGCCGCATCCCCAAGGACGAGGTCACCCGTTCCCTGGAGAAGGTGTGGGACCGGGTCGATCTGGAGGCCGACTGGTTCGCCCGGCGGGAACTGGCGCGTACCGAGGAGATGCTCGAGTCCTTCCGGACCTGGCTCGCCGGCAGCCGGGGCGAACTCACTGAGGCCGGCGTGGAGATCGGGGTGGACGCGGTGATCGAGGGTGATGCGACTGCCGGCGGGAACCAGCCCGACGTGCGCATACGGGGCCGCATCGACCGGCTCGAACGGGACGCACTGGGCCGTCCCGTGGTGGTGGACGTCAAGACCGGCAGAACGGTACCCACCCAGGCGGAGGGGCAGGCCCAGGCGCAGCTGCGCACGTACCAGGTCGCGCTCGCGCACGGCGGAGTCGGCGGTGTCGCCGAACAGCCCGGTGGAGGCAAGCTGGTGTACGTGGCCAAGGCGCACAACAAGACCGGTGCCACCGTCCGGGAGCAGGCGGCACTGGAACCGCAGGACGTCGAGGAATGGCTGGGCGTGATCCGCACCGCCGCCGCCCGCACCCGAGGGCCGCAGTTCCCCGCCACCCTCAACGCCTCCTGCGAGCACTGCTCGGTGGCTCCGTGCTGTCCCGTCGTCGATAAGGGCAGGAGCGTCGTCGATGACTGACCGGTTCCCGTATCCGCCGCTGATCTCAGCGGTCGACCTCGCCCACGAGCTCGGCCAGGCTTTCGCTCCGACCGACGAGCAGCGCGCGGTGATCGAGGCACCGCTGGGCCCGTGCCTGGTGGTCGCCGGCGCCGGCGCCGGGAAGACCGAGACCATGGCGGGCCGGGTGGTGTGGCTGATCGCCAACCGGTACGTCACACCGGACCAGGTGCTCGGACTGACCTTCACCCGCAAGGCCGCGCAGCAGCTGATGATCCGCGTCCGCAAGCGGCTCGCGCGCCTCGCCGGTGCACCGGTGGTGGACCGGATCGACCCGTCCGGAGACCTGCGGATGCTGCTGCGCACCGTGGAACCGGAGATCAGCACGTACCACGCCTACGCGGGACGGCTGCTCGGCGACTACGGCATGCTGCTGCCGGTGGAGCCGTCGGTACGACTGGTGTCCGAGACCGAACGCTGGCAGATCGCCTACGACGTGATCACCGGCTGGGGTGACACCCTGGAGACCGACAAGAATCCGGCCACCCTCACCGAACAGGTGCTGGGGTTGTCCGGCGCCCTGGCCGATCATCTGGTCTCGCCGGATCAGCTCGAAACCTGCGACGACGAGCTCGAGCGGTTGATCGAGCTGCTGCCGGCCGGGCCGAGGCAGAAGGCGGCGCCGAACGCGAAACTGGTGACCGCAGCACAGATCCAGGAGCAGCGCCGCAACCTGATCCCCCTGGTGCGGGCCGTCGCCGCCGAGATGCGCGCCCGCGAGGTCCTCGACTTCGGCAGCCAGATGGGGCTGGCCGCCCAGCTGGCGCTGGCGAACCCGGACGTCGCGGGACTGGAGCGGGGACGGTTCGCCGCGGTCCTGCTCGACGAGTACCAGGACACCGGCCACGCTCAGCGGATGCTGCTGACCTCCCTGTTCGGTGGCCCGTCCGGTGCGGCGGCGGTGACCGCGGTGGGAGATCCGATCCAGTCGATCTACGGCTGGCGCGGCGCGTCCGCGGCGAACCTGCCCCGGTTCGCCACCGACTTCCCCGGCGGCGACGGCTGTCCGGCGCCCCGCCGGGAACTGCTCACCAGCTGGCGCAATCCGACCGGCGCACTGAGTCTCGCGAACGCGGTCTCCGAGGAGCTCCGCAGCAGGGGAGTGCCCGTCTCCGAGCTCAAGGCCAGACCGGACGCGCCGGCGGGTGATCTGCGGATCGCGCTGCACCACACCGTGATCGACGAGCGGGCCTGGACGGCCGATGCGATCGCCGAACAGTGGCGCGCGCGGATCGACGCAGGGCAGGAGCCTCCGACCGTCGCGGTACTGGTGCGGCGCAACGCCGATTCCGCGGGTCTTGCCGCCGCCCTCGGCGAACGCGGAGTTCCAGTGGAAGTGGTGGGGCTGGGTGGTTTGCTGCACACGCCCGAGGTGCAGGACGTGGTGGCGCTGCTGAGACTGGCGGTGGAACCGCTCGCCGGGACCGCGGCGATGCGGCTGCTCACCGGACCGCGGTGGCAACTCGGCGCCGCCGATCTGCGCGCCCTGTGGGACCGGGCCCGCCGGATCGCGCACAGCACCGGCCGCGCCGCCACCGGGACCGTCGCCACCACCGACGAACTCGACGCCGCCCTGGACGCCACCCTCCCGGCGGAGACGCTCGATGCCGCCGGACTGGGGGACGCCATCGCCGACCCCGGCCCGCCCACCGATTATTCGACGGCCGGCCTGGCGAAGATCCGGTCGCTGGACCGCCAGGTGCGGCACGTCCGGCAGCGTCTGGGACACCCCCTGCCGGAGATCGTCGCCGAAGCCGAACGGGTGCTGGGAGTGAGCATCGAGACCCGCATCCGTGCCTCCCGCCAACTCGGCGGGCGCGCCACCGGCCGGGAACACCTGGACGCCTTCGCCGATGTCGTGGTCTCCTACGCCGAACGACCGAGCGCGACGCTGCCGGGCCTGCTCGCTTTCCTGGCCGCCGCCGAGAAGGTCGAGGGCGGGCTCACCCCGGGCGATGTGGAAGTCGCCGCCGACCGGGTCCAGGTGCTCACCGTGCATTCGGCGAAGGGCTTGGAATGGGACGTCGTGGCCGTCCCGCACCTGTCCGAGGGCATCTTCCCGTCGAACCGGGCGCTACCCACCTGGCTGACGTCACCGGCGGAACTGCAACCCGCACTGCGCGGTGACCGAGCCGAACCGGGCGAGAGCGACGGCGTCCCAGGACTGGACCTGTCGGGGTGCAACAACCGCAAGGACCTCGAAGACAGCCTGGAGGCGCACAAGAAGGCGCTCAAGGACATGAACGTCAGCGAGGACGAGCGCCTGTTCTACGTGGCCGTCACCCGCACCCAATCGGTACTGCTGCTGTCCGGTCACTACTGGAGCGAGGACGTCAAGAAGCCGAAGGCGCCGTCGAAGTTCCTGACCGCGGCACGCGACCACGCACCCGAGGCGGTGCGGATCTGGTCCGACGAACCCACCGAGGACTCCACCAACCCGCTGGAAGCCGAACCGGTGCAATTGCCATGGCCCCGAGACTTCCTGGCCGCGCACCGCGCCGATGCCGACGCCGGTGCCGCGCTCGTGCTCGCCGCGCTGCCCGGCGCCGCCGAACCCGCCCCGGACGAGCCCGACCCGCACGGCTGGGCCGCCGAGGTGAGCGCCCTGCTCGCCGAACGAGCCCGGCTCGCCGATCTGGAACTGCAGGTCGCTGTGCCCCGTGAGGTGTCGGTGAGCCAACTGGTGGAACTGCGGCGCAGTCCCGCCGCATTCGCCGGACGACTGCGCCGTCCCATGCCCTACAAGCCCAACCCGTACGCCCGTCGCGGCACCGCCTTCCACGCCTGGCTCGAACGGCGCTACGGCGCGAGCCGCCTGCTCGACTTCGACGAACTGCCCGGAGCCGCCGACGGTGACTCGGGCGCCGACGAGAACCTGGCGCTGCTGCAACGCCGCTTCGAGGACAGTCAGTGGGCCGCACGCTCCCCGGTCGACATCGAGGTGCCGTTCGAGATCGCCGCGGCGGGCACCGTCGTCCGCGGGCGGATGGACGCGGTCTTCCGGGACCCGGGCGGCGGATTCACCGTCGTCGACTGGAAGACCGGCAACCGTCCCACCGACCCCGGTGACGAGCGTGCCGCAGCGGTGCAGCTCGCCGCCTACCGGCTGGCGTGGGCCCGGCTTCGGGACGTCTCCGTCGGACAGGTCCGAGCGGCGTTCTTCTACGTCCGGTCGGGGGAGACGGTGGCGCCGACCGACCTACTCGACCACGCCGGACTGGCCGCCCTGATCGCGTCCGCGGGCGATCCGGACCGCGGTGAGGATCATCGGTAGCTGCATCGGCAGTCGTGCGTACGCACCGAGCCGCATCGGAAGCGGCTTATCGGACCACTGCTGCGCCATGTACACGTTCGCCGGAAACACCGCGGTGAACAGTGCCGCCGCCGCGATGCCGCCGAGCCGGCGCGTCCGCGGCAACGCGAGCAGACCCGCGCAGGTCAGCTCAGCCACTCCGGACAATGCCGTCGCGCGCCGCGGAGTCAGGCCCAGCGGTAGGTTCGGCGGAACGATCGCGTCGAAGGGTTGCGGCGCGGCGAAATGAGCCACACCCATTCCGGCGAGGGACACCGCCATCGCCCGCGCGGCCTTGTCGGTACCGGTCGCCCGGCGGTCTGTGGACACCATCTGAAGATTGTGGCAGATTGCAGGACGGTTCCGGCGACGTGCTCAACCGGACACACAGTGATCGGCATCGTCAGCGCCGGGTGAAGGATCGTCCAGGAAACCTATGTCCGCGAGCAGCAAGTTCCGCCGCCGGAGCAAGTCCGAACTGACGGACCTCCCCGACCATGCATTGGTCAGTGTTCTCCGCATCCCCGCCGGTGACACCAATCCCTGGCGCGCCATCGGCGTGCGGGTGCTACTGGCACTGGGGGCACTGTTCCTCGCGGTGATGATCGTGTACGTCGAGCGCGACGGCTACAAGGACAGCGCCAAGGACTACATCACCTTCCTGGACTGCGTGTACTACGCGACGGTGTCACTGTCCACCACCGGTTACGGCGACATCACCCCGGTCACGCAATCGGCACGGTTGATCAACGTCCTGCTCATCACGCCACTGCGCGTGCTCTTCCTCATCGTCCTGGTCGGTACCACGCTCCAGGTGTTGACGGAGCGTTCCCGCCAGGCGTTCAAGATCCAACGTTGGAGGTCAGCGGTGCACAGCCACACCATCGTCGTCGGGTACGGCACCAAGGGCCGGACCGCGGTCAGCGCGATGATCAACGACGGCATCGAGCCCGGGAAGATCGTCGTCGTCGACACCGATCAGACCGCTCTCGAAGTCGCCGAGATCGACGGCCTGGTGACGGTGCGCGGCGACGCCACCAAGGCGGACGTGCTGCGCCTGGCCGGTGCGCCCCGCGCATCGTCGATCATCATCGGCGCCAGCCGTGACGACGCCGCGGTGATGGTCACCCTCACCGCCCGGGAACTCGCGCCGCGCGCGAAGATCGTCGCCTCCATCCGGGAGTCGGAGAACACGCACCTGCTGCGCCAGTCCGGTGCGGATTCAGTGGTGGTCTCCTCCGAGACCGCGGGACGTCTGCTCGGCATGGCCACCACCACCCCGTCGGTGGTGGAGATGATCGAGGACCTGCTCTCCCCGGGAGACGGCTTCAACATCGCCGAGCGCGAGGTGACCCGCGTCGAGGTGGGCCGCTCGCCGAGGCACCTGCCGAACATCGTGCTCGGTGTGGTCCGCAAGGGGCACCTGTACCGGGTCGATTCGCCCGCCGTGGCGGTCGTGGAGGCCGGGGACCGGCTGCTGTTCGTCCGCAACGCCGACGTCAAGGCCTGAGGCCGGTTCAGCCGCCGGTAGCCACCGGTAGCGAGGTCCCGGCGTACTGCGACCACGAGCCCGGGTACAACCGGCCGTTGCGCAGGCCCGCGTGTTCGGCGGTGATCAGATCGTGGCAGGCCGATACCCCGGAACCGCAATAGGCGATGAACTCGGCATCGCCGCTCACGCCGGCAGCGGCGAACCTCGCGCGTAGCCGGTCGACGGGGAGCAGGACTCCGCCGGGGGCGTTCTCGCGGCACGGAACACTGACCGCCCCCGGGATGTGCCCGGCGCGAGGGTCGATGGTCTCGTTCTCACCACGGAACCGGTCCGCCGGGCGGGCGTCGATCACCGGGATCCGGCCCGACCGCGCGGCGTCCGCGGTCTCCTCGATCGACGCCAGACGGTGCACCGGCCACGGACGCGGCGTGAACACCGCCTGCTCCGCGGGCACCGGATCGGTGGTCAGCGGCGCCAGATCCTGTGGGGCGCCGTCGAGCAGGGCGGCGGATTCACCGAGCGACCGCAGCATCCACACCAGCCGCGCGGCCATCACCCCTCCCACGTCGTCGTAGGCCACCACGACGGCACCGTCGCCGATACCCGCGCGGGCGAGTCCCGCGGCGAACACCTCAGGGTCGGGAAGGGGGTGCCGGCCGGACTCGGCGGACGGGGGACCGGCGAGGAAACCGTCCAGGTCCACGTACACCGCACCCGGCAGGTGCCCGGCGACGTACTCGTCCCGAGTCGACCGTCCGTCCAGGTAGCAGCGGGTGTCGGCGAGGATCAGCCGGTCGCGGTGTTCGCGTACCCAGGCGGCGTCCACGATGGGATCGATCATGCGACTGAGCATACGATGGCCGGGTGGCGAAGCTCAGCCTGACGATGCCCCCTCTGCTCTCGCGCTACCACGTCGACCGTGCCGATGAACTCCGCGCCGACGCAGCCGCACTGGACGCCGCCTGGCCGACGGCGAAGGTGTTGCAGGTGGACCCGCGCGGCCGGTTCGACCTCGACGGAACCGCCCTGGTGTTCTCCCGCGGGCACCAGATCGCCCCGGACCGACCCGACGAGGCGGTCCTGCTCGGCCGGGTCGACGGGGCGCTCGTCTTCGCTCTCCGGGTTCCGCGGTTCGACGGTGCCGACCTGCGGATGCGCGGTCGCCTGCTGTCCGCGGTGGACGCGGCTCTGGTCGCCGAGGCCCTCGGCATGCTCAACTGGCACAGCGGGTCCGGTTTCTCGCCGGTCGACGGTGCCCCGACCGGTCCGGACAGGGCCGGCTGGGTGCGGGTCAGCGCCGACGGGCGCGAGGAGTTCCCCCGAACCGACACCGCGATGATCGCGCTGGTGCACGACGGTGCGGACCGGGTGCTGCTGGGCCGCCAGCACCAGTGGCCACCGCGGCTGTTCTCCCTGTTCGCCGGATTCGTCGAGCCGGGGGAATCGCTGGAGCAGTGCGTCGCCCGGGAGTTGTACGAGGAGGTCGGCATAGCGTGCGACGACGTCACCTACGTCGCCAGCCAGCCCTGGCCGTTCCCGCGGTCCCTGATGGTCGGGTTCACGGCCCGTGCCGATCGTGAGGCTCCGCTCGACTTCCGGGACGGTGAGATCGCCGAGGCGCACTGGTTCACCCGGAGCCAGGTCCTCGAGGCCCTCGCCGCGGGCGACTGGGGTACCGACGCCCCGGATGCTCCGCTACTGCTGCCGGGTTCGATCTCCATCGCGCGCGGCATCGTCGAGGCCTGGGCGCACGCGGACTGACCGCGCGACCGGTCAGACCCCGAGCTTGCGCTTGACCTCCGCGAGCGAGGGGTTGGTGGCGGTGGTGCCGTCGGGGTACTCGATGGTGGGTACCGTCTGGTTCCCGCCGTTGACACCCTCGACGAAGGCCGCGGCCTTGGGATCCTCCTCGATGTTGATCTCGGTCCACTCGATCCCGTTGGCCTTCAGACCCGTCTTGAGGCGGTTGCAGTAACCGCACCAGGTGGTGGTGTACATCGTCAGCGTGCTCATACTCCGACTCAACCACACCGCGGCCGCAGATCTTCCCGGGCCCGGACCTGTCGGAGGTGGCTGGAATACTCGGTGCTGTGATCGACGCACTCGACCCCGAGCAGCAGCAGGCGGTACTCGCACCGCGCGGGCCGGTGTGCGTGCTCGCCGGCGCGGGCACCGGCAAGACCCGCACCATCACCCACCGGATCGCGCACCAGGTGTCCACCGGGCACGTCGCCGCCGGGCAGGTCCTCGCCGTCACCTTCACCTCCCGAGCGGCGGGGGAGATGCGGGCCCGGCTGCGCGCTCTGGGCGTCGGTGGGGGAGACGGCGCGCCGGGTGTGCAGGCGGTCACCTTCCACGCCGCAGCGATGCGGCAACTGCGGTACTTCTGGCCCCGCGCCATCGGGGATACCCGCTGGGAGCTGCTGGACAACAAGTTTCCGGTGATCGGTCGCGCCGCGCGGGACTGTGATCTGCGCCCGGAGACCGATACGCTGCGTGATCTGCTCGCCGAGATCGACTGGGCGAAGGCATCACTGGTCACTCCGGAGACATACGCCACAGCGGTTGAGAAGGTGGGACGCACCGCGCCGATGGCGCCGGGCACCGTCGCCGATGTGTACGCCGCCTACGAGCGGCGCAAGAGTGACGCCGAGGGCAATCGCCTGCTGGACTTCGACGACCTGATCCTGGTCACCGCTGCCATCCTGCAGGATCACCACGTACTCGCCGAGGAGTTCCGGGACCGTTACCGCAGCTTCGTCGTCGACGAGTACCAGGACGTCACCCCGCTGCAGCAACAACTGCTCAACGCCTGGCTCGGCGAACGCGACGACGTGACCGTGGTCGGTGACGCGAACCAGACCATCTATTCGTTCACCGGTGCCACCCCGGACTACCTGCTCGACTTCACCCGCCGGTTCGAGGACGCGACCATCGTGCGGCTGCAGCGCGACTATCGCTCCACACCGCAGGTGGTGTCGCTGGCCAACCGGGTGATCGGCGCGGCCCAAGGGAGGGTCGCCGGGACCCGCCTGGAACTGATCGGGCAGCGCCCTGCCGGGCCGGCCCCGGTGTACGCCGAGTGCGACGACGAACCCGCCGAGGCCAAACGCGTCGCCACCCGCATCCGGGAGTTGCTGGTTCAGGGCGTGCCCGCCAGCGAGATCGCCGTCCTCTACCGGATCAACGCGCAATCGGCGGTGCACGAAGCCGCGCTCACCGAGGCCGGTATTCCGTACCAGGTGCGCGGCGGAAGTGCCTTCTTCGAGCGGCCCGAGATCGGGCAGGCGGTGCGCGCGCTGATGGAGCGGGCCGGCCGGTTCGGCGGTCTCGCCGGGGACGAACTGCTCGCGATGGTCAGGGGTGCTCTGGAACCGCTGGGACTCACACAATCCCAGCCCGACGGTGCCCGCGCCCTGGAGCGCTGGCAGGCGCTGAGCGCACTGGTCGACCTCACCATCACACTCTCCACCGAACGTCCCGGTCTCACCCTCGCGGAGCTGATCGGAGAACTGCGGGCGCGCGCGGAGGCCAAACATCCGCCCACCATGCAGGGCGTCACCTTGTCGTCACTGCACGCGGCGAAGGGCCTGGAGTGGGACGCGGTGTTCCTGGTCGGTCTCACCGAGGGATCGGTGCCGATCTCGCAGGCCATCGCCAAGGGCGATCCGGAGCCGATCGAGGAGGAGCGCCGACTGCTGTACGTGGGCGTGACCCGCGCCCGTGAGCACCTGCACCTGTCGTGGGCGCTGGCCCGCAACGAGGGTGGCCGCAGAACGCGCAAGCGCACCCGGTTCCTGGACGTGGTGGCGGATCAGGCCGATAGCGGCAGGCCGCGGACGCTGGACTCCGGGCCGACCAAGGGCAAACGCCGCACCTCGGACACCTGCCGGATGTGCGGCGGCGTGCTCGACACCCGCGAGGAGAAGCTGCGCTCGCGGTGCGAGAACTGCCCCGCGGACCTCAACGACGGCCTGGTCGAGGCGCTCAAGATCTGGCGCACCGGCCAGGCCCGCGATCAGCAGGTCCCGCCCTACACCATCTTCTCCAACGCCACGCTGTTCGCGATCGCCGAGCATCAACCGCGCAGCCGGGCACAGTTGGTGCGGATCAACGGGATCGGGTCCACCAAGATCGACAAATACGGCGACGACGTCCTCGCGCTCGTCGCCGAGCACTCCTGAGAGCGCATCACCGCAGGTCAAAAATCACTTGTGCGGATAGTTGCACCCACCTACTCTTGATGGCGACCGCACGGGATGACGCGCGAGAAGGCCGCATGGCCGCCTCGCCGCCGGAACGTGATTGACCAGCGCGCGAAAGGAGGCAAACGAAATGAACAACGCAATCATCAACGCAGGCAAGCAGTTCACCGCAGCAAAGGGTGGAGTGTTCGCAGCAGCAGCGGTTCGTATCGAGGCCTCCCACGCCCTGATCGGCAACCCGCCCACTCCCTGGCGACTGCGCCAGGATCGGGCCGGCTACGCCGTCGATCACGAACCGCTCACGCGCCCCGTGTGTTCCCTGCGACGAGGTTAGGTCCGCAGACCTTCCCTCTCACTTTCACCACGGGCCCCGCCGCCGCGCGGCACCCGTGGTTCCACGGTCACTGAACACTCGCACCGCTTGCGAGTGCAGTGCCGTTCACACGGTTCGCGCACCCACCGAGAACATCCCGTGCGCCTACCCGGCGCCGCTACCGAGGCCACCGCGAACAGCAGGTGGAATGGTGACCAGAAGTGCCGACCATCATCGACGATCGCCCTGTTGCGGGCACCGTCCGAAGTATCGAATCCGTCAGTATCAACATCGAGACCAGCCTGCCCTGCCGTGCGGGCGACCCGGATCTGTGGTTCGCCGAGGCCCCGTCGGACCTCGAACGTGCCAAGGCCCTGTGCGAGAGCTGCCCACTGCAGCGCGCCTGTCTGGCCGCCGCGCTGGAGCGCGCCGAGCCGTGGGGCGTGTGGGGCGGTCAGATCTTCGACCAGGGTGTCGTGATCGCCCGCAAGCGTCCCCGCGGCCGGCCGCGGAAGAACGCGGCGTGACCGCGCCCGGGCTCCACCGAGACGACGATGCGTTCCGATCCCTTCGATCGGAGCGCATCGTCGTTTCAGGTGTACGTGCGGGGTAGGGACGAGGAGCTCAGTCGCCGGACTCGACCAGCGGCACCCAGTGCTCGACGATGCGCCGGTACGGTGCCTCTGCCTCCATCTGCGAGCAGATCCCGACCATGCCGAGCAGAACCCGGAAGAGCATCACGTACTCCGGCGGCAACGAGAGCTTGCGGCCGGTCTGGAACTGCTCACCGCGCACATCGGTCGCGGTGTCGGCCACCTGCATCAGCCACTTGCGAGTGAAGTGGAAACTCTCCGACCGGAGCGGATCGACGTACGGTGCCAGGTAGCTGCGGATGTCGTCCGGGGTGATCTCCAAGCGCGGCGGAATGAAACCCTGACTGCGCAGGATCGGGAACAGCGCGTCGTAGTCCTCATCGCGGGCCAGCCGCAGGATCTTGCCCACCGCCGGCGGGATCCCACCCGGATACTCTGCCACCGCACCGAAGTCGAGCGCGATCAGCCGGCCGTCCTCGGCGATCATGAAGTTCCCCGGATGCGGGTCGCCGTGCAGCAGACCGGTCCGCGCCGGTGCGCTCACTTCGAACTCGGTGAGCTTCGCGGCGGCGTCGTCACGCTCGGCCTGGGTACCCGAGGCGATCACCTCCCGCAGCGGCTTCCCGGTCACCCACTCGCTGATGATCACCGTCGGCGCACTGGCGAAGACCCTCGGCACCCGCACGTTCGGGTCACCGTCGAAGGCCTTGGCGAACTTGCGCTGATTGGTGGCCTCGTACCGGTAGTCGAGTTCGGCTTCGGTGCGGTCGGTGAGCTCCTGCACCAGTGACTTGATGTCGGCGCCGGGGGTGAGCGGCTTGATCACCGAGCTCAGCCGCCCGAGCGCCTTGAGATCGGCGCGCAGCGCCTCATCGGCGCCCGGGTACTGCACCTTCACCGCCACCTCGCGGCCGTCGGCCCAGACCCCGTGGTGCACCTGCCCGATCGACGCCGACGCGGCGGCCTCGTCGTCGAACGAGGCGAAACGGTCCCGCCAACCGGTGCCCAACTGCCGGTCGAGCACCTTGTGGACGGTGGCCGCGGGCATCGGTGGTGCCTCGTTCTGCAGCTTCGCCAGCGCCTCGCGGTAGGGCTCGGCGAACTCCGGCGGGACCGCGGCCTCCATCACACTCATGGCCTGGCCGAGTTTCATGGCCCCGCCCTTGAGCTGGCCGAGCACCTCGAACAGCTGCTCGGCCGCCTTGGCCTGCAGCTCCGCGTTGACCTCATCCTTGTCCGCGCCGGCCAGCCGCTTTCCCCAGCCGACCGCGGTGCGTCCGGCCATCCCCAGCGGCAGCCCTGCGAGTTTGGCGGTGCGCCTCGCTCCGCCCCGGGTGATCTCGGACACCTGACTCCCTGAACTCAACCTGCCGTCCCGTCGGCGCCGGGATCGGTGACCCCGCAGCCGCAGCCGGGGTGCATGAACCATTGTCGGACTGCGATCGCGCTGCCCTCGACCTCCAACGTACAGCCGAGAACGTCCGGAGGCTCCGGCGACTCGCAGCGTCCGGACGCGATCGCATCGACCTGTTGCGCGGTGACCGCCGCCGTGACCCGCAGCACCTGTGCCGAGGCGCGTCCGCTCCGGCCGAACAACTGGCAGGCCAGAGTCGGCCAGCCAGGATCGGCGTCGGTCCGGGTGCGGTCCAGGCAGCGCAGGCAGGGACCCGCCCCGGGAAGCACCAGGGGGCCGATCACACCGGCGCCGTCCCGGAGCAGCACCGGCAGATGCGGCAGCCGCTCGCGCATCAGCCGCTGAACCAGTACCGGATCGGGGGAGAGGGCATCGGTGAGGACCGCCAGGTCCACCCGCCGGCCCTGCGGTGACCAACTTCGGGAGGTACCTGCGCTCACTGTGACCGCGTCCAGGGCGGAGAGTTCACCGAGTACGGCGTCGGCCACCGGCCCGCGACCGTGCAGGTACACGTGCAGCGGCTGGCGCGGTGGCTCCGATTGCAACAGCCCGTGCTCACCGAGAACGTCCATCAACCGGCGCACGTCGTCGTCGGTCATGCCCAGGTCAGCGGCGCGGTTTCCCAGCTCACGCGGGCTGCGATAGCGCTGCATCCAGCGCAGGAGCCCGGCCGTCACGTCCGGGGTGAGCCACGGCGGTGGCGCCAGGACGGGCGCTCCCGTCGCCGAGGCACCCAATTGCACGAGGGTGGGCGGCCGGACGACCACCGTCAGATACGGATCGAGGCGCTGGCGCATGACCACACCGTGGCATGCCGCTCACACCGGGAGGCCTGTGAAAGGCCGGTTATCCACAGGGTGAAACCGGCCCTGAACTGGTCAGTCGTCGTCGGATCCGGATTCACGGCGCATCTGCCGTTCGATCGCCGCGATCGGATCGTCGAGATCCGAGGAGTCAGCGGTGTCGTCGAGGAAGCGGTCGATGAACGCTGCGGGATTGTCGATGTCGGAGGCGTCGGGAATGAGGTCCGGATGGGCCCAGACACCGTCACGCTGCTCCATCGACGTGGCCGTACCGAGACGCTCCCACAGGTCGGCGGCCTCACGCACCTTGCGAGGACGAAGCTCCAGGCCGACCAGCGTGGCGAAGGTCTGTTCGGCCGGGCCGCCGGACGCGCGCCGCCGGCGCATCGTCTCCCGCAGCGCCGCCGCACTGGGCAGGCGGTCCGCGATGGCGGCGTGCACCACCGTCTCCACCCAGCCCTCGATCAGCGCGAGCAGTGCCTCCAGGCGCTCCAGCGCGGCGGTCTGTTCCGGAGTGGCCTTGGGCTGCAGTGCCGCACCCTGCGCTGCCATCAGTTCCTCCAGCTTGGCCGGATCCTGCAGCGCCGTCGGGTCCAGGTTGCGGGAGATCTCCTCGATCCCGGACATGTCGATCGTGATGCCGCGGGCGTACTGCTCGACGGTGTCGAGTACCCGCGCCCGCAGCCACGGCACGTGCGCGAACAGGCGCTGGTGCGCGGCCTCACGGGCTGCGAGGAAGACCAGGATCTCCTGATCGCTCTGCTCGAGGTCTTTACCGAAGGCGTCGATCGCGGCGGGCAGCAGCGCGGCGGTGTCGTCCGGGCCGAGAGGTAGACCGATGTCGGTACTGGTGAGCACCTCCTTCGAGAGCGAGCCCAGAGCCTGGCCGAGCTGCGTACCGAAGGACATCGAGCCGAGCTGGGCGAACATGCCCATCATCGGCGCGGCCATCTCGCGCGCCTCCTCGGGCATGTTCTCCAGCCACGAGCCGGAGATCTTCTCCGCGACCGGATTCACCAGCCGCTTCCAGGTGGGCAGGGTCTTCTCCTGCCAGTCCACCGGGGTCCACGCGACGGTGCGCTGCGGTCCGGCCGGAAGTGCGGTTGCACCGTCGAGCCACAGTTGCGCGAGGTGCGTCGAATCCTCGATCGCCGAACGCTGGCCCTCGGAGACGGGCTCGTGCTTCCCGAGCGTCTGCCGCGCGATCTGCCCGGCGACGGTGTAGTTCACCGGATCCCCGGACGCGGCGGCGCCGGGGGCGTTCATACCCGCGCCCATACCGGAGATCATCTGGCCGAGCTGGCTGAGCATGTCGCCGAGCTGCGACATGTCGAACGGCTGGTTCTGGCCGAACGGCTTGTCACGTCCGTCGCCGTCGTCGTTCGGCGAGGAGAATCCGAAGGGCACGTCGTTCATGGCTCCACGGTACTGCCCCCGCGTGCCGGTCGCCGCCACGTCCGTCACGCTCTGCGCGAACACCGGCGGTTACTCTGTGCCGGTGACCGAACGCAGGCTCTCGACGGTGCTCGCCGCCCTGGTTCCCCTCGTGGTGCTGGCCCTGTTGGGAATGATCGTGACGGTGCCCTATGTGGCCGTCGGACCGGGCGATACCGCCGATACGCTCACCACCTACGCCGAGAAGGACGACAAGGGCGTCCCGCGGGAGCGCAAGGTGATCAGCATCGAGGGCCTACCGGTGCACCGGCCCGCCGGGCAACTGCGGTTCACCACGGTCGCGGTGACCGACGGCCTCAACCTCTACGGGGCGCTCGGCCGGTGGCTGGGCGGATCGCAGCTGGCGCCGCGCGACGTCTACTACAACCCGGGCAAATCCCGGGAGGAGATCGATCAGGGCAACCGCGAGCAGTTCACCGGCGCGGAGTCCTCGGCCACCATCGCGGCGCTGCGCTACCTGAAGGTCCCCACCGCGTCGGGCATCGTCGGACTGGTCGCGGGCGGACCGTCCGACGGCAGGCTCCGTGAGGGCGATGTGATCGAGGCGGTCGACGGTGCGCCGGTCGTCGCGGCCGACCAGGTGGCCAAGACCCTGGAGGGTAAGAAGAAGGGGGACACCGTCACCGTGACGGTCCGCCGCGCCGACGGCCGGGTTCCGGTCCCGGTGGTGCTGGGCGAGTCGCAGGGGAAGCCGCGCCTGGGTATCGCCGTCGGGCAGGTTCCCGCGGACCCGAAGGTCAAGATCGGATTCGGGGTGGAGAAGGTCGGCGGCCCGTCGGCCGGCCTGATGATGACCCTGGGCATCATCGACCTGGTCGAACCGGGGGACCTCACCGGCGACCGGGTGGTCGCCGGCACCGGTTCGATCGATTCCGAGGGGCGGGTCGGGCCGATCGGCGGTATCACCCACAAGCTCGACGGTGCCAAGCGCGATAAGGCCAGCGTCTTCCTGGTGCCCGCGGAGAACTGCCGGGAGGCGAAGTCGTCGCCACCCGAGGGCCTGCAACTGGTGAAGGTCCAGACGCTCGACGGTGCGCTCGCCGCGCTCGCCGACCTCCGCGAGGGGCGCCCCGCACCCTCCTGCTGACCTCGTGCGGCGGCTCAGTCCTCGTCGAAGGTGGCGATCAGGCCCTGTACCAGGCCCGGCGCCAGTTGATCGGCACGCAGGAGGTCGGACTCGGCGAACGGATCGTCCTCGTCGTCCGGCCGTACCGACAGCAGCGTGATCCGCTGCCCGTCGCGCAGCACCGCGGCGACCATCCGCGCCTGCTTGCGTCCCGGGTGGCTCTCCGCGGCCGCCCGTCCGGCCCGGTCCGCGGCGTCGACGTCGGCCAGGTGCGGTTCGAGGGCACCGTCGAGGTCGGCCTCGGCGTCCGGCGGCAGCACGATGATCTCCTGCACCAGCGCGCAGCCCACCACCTCCTGCGGCCAGGTGGTGGTGGCGAGCACCCCGTCGAGCTCGGCGCTGCCGCCCTGCGGATCGCCGGGCAGCGGCTCCTGCTCGATCACCGTCAGGGAGGCGCCGTCGTCGAGGATGTCGGCCCACTCGGGCTGGCTGGTGGCCAGCAGCGAGGTGGGTACCAGCCCGAACAACTGCGGGGGCTGCCCCCAGCCCTGGGGCTCCACGAACTCGATCGCCTCGCGCGCGGCGCGGCCCAGGGCCGCCTCGTCGAACGTCTGATCCGCCTCGTCGTAGCTCACCCGCCCATGATCGCATTCGGAGGGCGCTGACCTCCACCGCGGAGGAAAACGGTAAATCCGTACAGTAGGAGGTGTGACGACTCCTCGTGCTGCGGGCATTCCCTCCCTGTCGCGTCGTGCCAAGATCCTGATCGGATCTGCAGTGGTGCTGCTGGCGCTGTTACTCATCGGCCCGCGGGTGGTGGACGTGTACGCCGCCTTCCTCTGGTACGGCTCGCTCGGGCACACGAATGTGCTGCGCACCGTGCTGCTTTCGCGAGTCGGGCTGTTCCTGATCTCGGGACTGATCATGGGGCTGATCGCGTTCGCGGGAATGTGGCTGGCGTACCGGGTGCGCCCGGCCTTCCTGCCCTCGCCGACCGACGATCCAGTGGTCCGTTACCGCGCGGTGGTCACCAGCAAGCTCAAGACCTTCGCGCTCGTGCCCGCGGTGATGATCGGCCTGATCTCCGGCGTCTTCGGCCAGGCCTCCTGGCAGCAGGTGCTGCTGTTCTTCAACCGCCAGCCGTTCGGCACCACCGACGCCGAGTTCGGTAAGGACATCGGCTTCTACGCCTTCACGCTGCCGTTCATCGAGCTGCTCCTGGGCTTCGCCTTCGCCGGCCTGATCCTGATGTTCCTGGCGAACCTGGTGGCGCACTACGTGTTCGGTGGGATCCGACTGGCCGGCCGGGAGGGTTCGCTCTCGCGCGGCGCCCGGATCCAGCTGGCCGCGATCGCCGGCGTCTTCCTGGTGACCAAGGCGATCGCCTACTGGTTCGACAGGTACGCGCTGGTGTACTCGAACCGTTCTCCGATGTTCACCGGTGCCAACTACACAGACATTCACGCGATGCTCCCGGCGAAGGCCATCCTCACCGGCATCGCGATCATCTGCGCTGCGGCCTTCTTCTTCGGGATCGTGCTGCGTGATCTGCGGGTGCCCGCGATCGCGACGGTGCTCATGCTGTTCTCGTCGCTGGTGGTCGGCGTCGGCTGGCCCGCCGCGGTGCAGACCTTCTCCGTCGGTCCCAATACCGAGCGGGAACTGCAGTACATAGCGAGGAACCTCGCAGCCACGAAGGAGGCGTACGGGCTCACCGACGCCAAGTACGAGAAGGCCGACGACAAGGTCACCGACGAGGCCCTGCAGACCATCACGGCCAAGGACGCCTCATCGCTGCAGAACGTCCGGCTGCTGGACCCGAACGTGGTGTCCAAGGCCTTCTCGATGCTCAACCAGCTCCGTGAGTACTACCTGCTGCCCGAGCAACTCTCGGTGGACCGGTACAACGTGGACGGCAAGTCCACCAATGTGCTGCTCGCCCCGGTGGAGCTGAACCCGGACAAGACCCCCAAGGACTGGGCGGCGCGGCACCTGCAGTACACGCACGGCAACGGCCTGATCACCGCGCCGGCGGGCCGGGTCGATCAGGTGGTCAGCGAGGGAAGCCGGGACGCGGTGAACACCGCGGGCGGCCAGCCGGTGTTCACCCGCGACGGTGTGGCCGGTGAGCAGACGGTCAAGCAGCCGCGGATCTACTTCGGCGAGATCATCGGCTCCGATCCGAGTTTCTACTCGATCGTGGGCAGCAAGGGCGCGCCCCGTGAGTACGACGCCGAGGGTGTGACCTCGAAGTACGAGGGCAAGGGTGGCGTGGACATCGGTTCCTGGTTGCCGCGCCTGGCGTACGCGATCAAGTTCACCGAGCGCAACATCCTGTTGAACCCGAACATCGGCTCCGAGTCGAAGATCATCTACCAGCGCGATCCCCGGGACCGCGTCAAGCAGGTGGCGCCGTTCCTGACGGTCGATACCAAGACCTATCCGGTGGTCGATTCCAAGTCCGGCCGGATCGTGTGGGTGGTCGACGGCTACACCACGCTGCCGCGGTACCCGTACGCGCAGCAGACCTCGCTCTCGGACGCCACCGGATCGCGGCAGCAGGCGCTGCCCGGCCAGCCGGCGCAGCGGCGTCAGCCGGACGAGAAGGTGGGATACATCCGGAACTCGGTCAAGGCCACCGTCGACGCCTACGACGGCACGGTGAAGCTGTACCAGGTGGACGACGAGGATCCGGTGCTCAACGCCTGGAAGAAGGTGTTCTCCGGGGTGATCGAGCCGAAGGATCAGGTGCCGCCGGAGATCGCGCAGCACTTCCGCTACCCGCAGGACCTGTTCGAGGTGCAGCGGTTCCTGCTGCAGAAGTACCACGTCAGCGAGCCGAACACGTTCCGCAACGAGAGCGATGTGTGGCAGGTGGCCGGTGCTCCCAAGGACACCCCGGACAAGGACGGTCTGCAGGTGCCGTACTACTCGGTGGCGGCGATGCCCAACGGGGGCCCCACGCAGTTCCAGCTCTCGACGGTGCTGCAACCGCGGAACCAGCCGTACGTGGCCGCGCAGGTCTCCGTCGCCTCCGCCGGTGAGGACGCCGGAAGGGTGATCGTGCGGACCATGCCGCGCCGTACCGCCGGTCCGAGCCAGGCGGCCGACCTGATCAAGGCCTCCGAGCCGTACCGTGCGGACAACGCCAACATTCAGGCGCTGAACCCGCAGTTCGGCAATCTCCAGGCGATCGGGCTGGCGAACGGCGGCATGGTCTACGTGTGGCCGATGTACGCGCGCAGCAGTGAGCGGGACACCCCGCCGAAGCTGATCAAGGTGCTCACACTGAACCCGGTGACCTCCGGTGCCGGCTACAAGCCGACGGTGGCCGACTCGCTCGCCCAGGCGGGTTTCCGGGACGCGAGCGCGGCGCTGGCCGCAGCCGCACCCGGTATGACCGGTCCGAACCAGCCGGCGACGGTGCCCGGCGGCGCGCCGTCCGGCCCGACCGCGCCTCCGGTCACCGGTTCGGCGGCGGGGGAGACCCCGGAGCTCAAGGCTGCGGTGAAGGCCGTCTCCGATGCCTGGGGTTCGGTGCTCTCCGCGCAGCGCAACGGTGATCAGGCCGCAGTCGGCCAGGCCATGAAGCAGTTGGGCGAGGCTGTGGGCAAGCTGCAGGAGGCCGAGGCGAAGGCGCAGGGCGGCAATTGATTCCGGCTCCCGGGCGGGGGTGGTCGATGTCGCCGCCGCCCGGGAGACCAGCGTCACGTTCAACTGATTTGCACATCGTGAGCGGATTCCAGTAACGTGGTGTTCACCCAACGCGGGGTGGAGCAGCTCGGTAGCTCGCTGGGCTCATAACCCAGAGGTCGCAGGTTCAAATCCTGTCCCCGCTACTAGATCGAAAGGCCCCGGAGAAATCCGGGGCCTTTCGCTTTCACGGGTACGTTCGATGTGGTGACATCAGAACTGCAGCGCATGCTCGCCGGTGAGCGGTACCGCGACAGCGATCCGGAGCTCGTCGCCATGCGCAAGGCCTGTGGCAGGCTGCTCGACCGTTTCAACGCCACCGGTACCGACGACGACACGCAGCGCGGCGCGATCCTCGGTGAACTGCTCGCCGGCATCGGCGCGGGATCGTGGATCATGCCGCGCTTCCGATGCGACTACGGTTCGAACATCACCATCGGTTCCAACAGCTTCCTCAACTACGACGCGATTCTGCTGGACTGTGAGCCGATCACCATCGGTGACGACGTCTCGATCGGGCCGCGCACGCAACTGCTGACCGCCCTGCATCCGGTCGCCGACCACCGTGCTCGGCGGGAACGGTGGGAGAGCGCCGAGCCGATCACCATCGGCGACAACGTGTGGTTCGGCGGAGGTGTGATCGTGTGCCCCGGAGTCACCGTCGGCCGGAACACTGTCATCGGTGCGGGCAGTGTGGTCACGCGCGACATCCCGGACCACGTGGTCGCCGTGGGCAACCCGTGCCGGGTGGTGCGAGAACTCCCCGTCGAACACGTGTCGCCGGTCACCTTCGGATCAGCGTGAGCCGGACGGTTCCGCGGGGCAGGGCCCGTTCGGCACAGTGGCACGGCATGACCGCACAGTCCGTGCAGACGCCGTAGCCACAGGAGAAAAGCCATGCCGACACTCGTGATCGTCGCCCTCGTCGGGCTCATCGGGCAACTCGTGGACGGCAGCCTGGGCATGGCCTTCGGGGTCACCGCCAGCACACTCCTGGTGGCGCTGACGTCCTCCTCGCCGGCCGTGATCAGTGCGACGGTGCACCTCGCCGAGATCGGCACCAGTGCCGCGTCGGGCGCCTCGCACTGGCGGTTCGGCAACGTCGACTGGAAGGTGGTCCGGCGGATCGGAATCCCCGGAGCCATCGGCGCCTTCGTCGGCGCGACGGTGCTCTCCAACCTCTCCACCGAGGTGGCCAAGCCACTGATGTCGACGCTCCTGCTGATCCTGGGCCTGTACGTGCTGCTGCGGTTCACCTTCCGCGGCATCGACACCAGGAATCTGGGCAAGCCGCTCCGGTCGCGCTTCCTGGCGCCGCTGGGCCTGTTCGGCGGCTTCATCGATGCCACCGGAGGCGGCGGCTGGGGTCCGGTCGGGACGCCCGCACTGCTGGCCTCGGGCCGGATGGAGCCGCGCAAGGTGGTCGGCACCATCGACACCAGCGAGTTCCTCATCGCCCTGTCCGCGTCGCTCGGCTTCCTGGCGAACCTCGGCGGCGAGGGCATCGACTTCGGCTACGCCGGAGCGCTTCTCCTCGGTGGTGTGATCGCCGCGCCGATCGCGGCCTGGCTGGTGCGGCGGGTGCCGCCGCGCCTGCTCGGCGCGTCGGTGGGCGGTCTGATCGTGCTCACCAACGCCAGGACTCTGGTCGGTAAGAGCGGCATGGCGCTGGACCCGGGAGCGCAGCGCGTGGTGTACTTGTTGATCGTGGCCGGATGGATCGCGGCGGTCAGCTACGCCTTCCTCCAGTACCGGCGCGATGCGGCGATCGAATCCGCGGAGTCCGTGACCGTCACGGCGCAGCGGAACGCCGATGGCCCCGGCGGCCCGAAGGAGCCGGCCGCCGCCACGTCGTGATCGTCGACGGTCCCGCGCCGCGGTCGAGGGCCCGCACGAGCACCACACAGCCGATCGCGGAGAGCACCGCGCCGAGGGTGAAGACGGCCGGATAGCGGAACAGATCGCCGCCCACCCCGCCGGCGACTCCGGCGACGCCCTGCGCAGCCACCACCGCGCATGCCAGCAGGGTGTAATCGGTGCCTGCGTGCTCGCGGTCGCTCGCGTCCATCATCAGCGTGAACAGCGCCACCGTCGCGGCTCCACCGAAGACGTGTTCGGCCAGATTCGCCGTGACCACCATCGCGTATCCGCCGATACCGAGTGCGGCCAGTACGAACAGGACGATCGCCGCGCTCTGGGTGATCCCGCCCAGTAGCAGCGCCGTGCGCCGCCCGTAGTGGAAGGCGCACCAACCACCCAGCGCCGAACCCAGCAGTGCACCGGTGGAACTCAGCACACCGCCGACCACCGCGATCTGCTGCAGGCTCAGGCCCGCATCGCGCAGGAACGGCCCGGAGATCGCCGAGACCATCGCATTGCCGAACTTGTAGGCCACCAGGAGGCCGATCAACATGAGCACTCCCGGGCGGCGCAGGCGCATCCACCACGCCGTCACGATGCCGGCGGCGGGCTCGGTCGGGGCGGTGCGCGGTGCGGACGGCGGCTCCGGCCGGACCAGCAGGACGACGGGCACGGCGCACAGCGCGATCACCGTGCCGAGGGTGATCAGCACGATCCGCCAGCCGCCCTCGGCGAAGACCCACAGCAGGCCGCCACCGCCGGCGATCATGCCGATCCGGTAGGCGCCGGTCTGGATGCCGTTGCCCACGCCGCGCATGCGGTCGTCGAGCAGGCGCACCGCGAGCCCGTCGGTGGCGATGTCCTGCGTGGCGGAGAGCAGGTTGATCGCTGCGATCCCCAGCAGCAGCCAGCGCAGGGAACCGGCCAGGTCGGTGGCGGCGAGCGCGAAGGCGACGGCGGCGGAGCCGAGCTGGGTGGCGACGAGCCAATGCCGCCGGGTGCCGATCCGGTCGACGGCGGGTGCCCACAGGAACTTCAATCCCCACGGCAGGTACAGGAAGGAGGTGAGGCTGATCGCGGTCAGCGACAGGCCGGCGTCGCGCAGCAGCACGGGAATCGTCTGGGTGAAGAAGCCGAAGGGCAGTCCCTGCGCGAAGTAGAGGCACGTCAGGAGGAGAGCCACGCGCCATCGCACTCAGCGATTGTCGCAGAGTCGTCGGAACGCGCAAACGCCTGTGGCGGCCGAATCGACGAGGATTCGACCGCCACAGGCGTTCGTCAGTGAAGCAGTGCGGTTAGCCGCGGCCACCGCAGCTCGGCCATGCGCCGATGCCCTGCGTCTTGAGAACGTTCTCCGCGACGCGGATCTGCTCGGCACGCGAGGCCTGGTGCGGCATACCGGAGCCGCCGTTGGCGCGCCAGGTCGACGGGCTGAACTGCAGGCCGCCGTAGTAGCCGTTGCCGGTGTTGATGGACCAGTTGCCACCCGACTCGCACGCGGCGATGGCATCCCAGTTCACGCTGCTGGCGTTCGCGGCGCCGGTGCCGAAGGCAACGGGAGCGGCGACGATCGCGCCGGAGATGGCCATCATGCCCAGGGTCTTGCGGAGGTTCTTCAAGGGGTTCCTTTCGCCGTGCGCGTGCCAGGACACAGCCCGGTACGGGCGAGATGTCGAGGAAGATGTGGACCGTGCCTTCTCTGTCGGGCACAGCAGCGGGCTGACGAGATCGGTCAACCAACGGATCGACGTGGTGCGTCGGTCTCCGCGGTCCGGCGCCGGGACGTGACTGTCGCTATCGGCGGCGGGCCCACTACACACGCGGGGGTTCGTGGATTCAGTTTTGTCCCGTCTAGCGGGTCGACTGAAACACTAGGTGCCTATCGAGCAGGTGTCATCCCCGCTTCGGGACGGTCGCGTTTTGGTAACGGTTTGATCACGGCCTGCTGTGAACCTGAAATCGCAGGTCACAGACCTGTTGCTTGCAAAAGTTCGCACCCGCTATGACCAGGGAAAAGTGACTGCAATCACACCCTGAATGTGTCGGCGGTCACCGCGAATCGCCCATGCGGCGGGCGCCGCTCGCCGTCGTTCTGGCGTGCAGTGGGGGTGTCGCACGGGAACGACGCCTCCCCGGCGGGAAGCCGTTCCTGCGGTGGAGGATCAGACGGCAGACGGGAGATGCGGCTCGTCTGGGCCTGAGGGGCGCTGACCGCGGGTGTGGGGGGTTCCGGGCGGGGGCGCGCTGCAAGTGCCGCAGAACGCGAACGGGGCGCCGCCACGGCGATCGTGGCGGCGCCCCGTCTGCAGGGGGTGTGGAACTACTTGAGCTGCGAGCTCGTGAGGTCCAGGTGCCGGCGAGCGATGATCAGCTGCTGGATCTGCTGGGTGCCCTCGAAGATGTCCAGGATCTTCGAGTCGCGAGCCCACTTCTCCAGCAGAGTGCGCTCCGAGTAACCCAGCGCACCGGCCAGCTCGACGGCCTTGAGGGTCACGTCCGAGCCGACGCGGCCGGCCTTGGCCTTGGCCATGGAGGCGTTCATCGAGTTCGGAATCTTGTTGTCGGCCATCCAGCCCGCCTTCAGCGTCAGCTGGTACGCGGCCTCCCAATCCGACTCCAGACGGATGAACTCGGCGGCGGCGTGCGGCAGGGTGTTGATCGGCGCGTCGTAGTCGATCTCGATGCCGGCGTCCTCGAGCACCTTGCGCAGCTCCTCGAGCGAGGCGCGCGAGCAACCGATCGCCATGGCGGCCACCAGCGGACGGGTGTTGTCGAAGGTCTGCATGACCCCCGCGAAACCCTTCTCCACGTTCACTTCCGGGCTGCCGAGGATGTTCTCGAACGGAATGCGGCAGTCCTCGAAGCGGATCTCGGCGGTATCCGAGGCGCGGATGCCCAGCTTGTGCTCGAGGCGGGCGACGGTGACGCCCGGGTGCTCACGCGGAACCACGAACGACTTGATCGCCGCACGACCGAGGCTCTTGTCGACGGTGGCCCACACCACGATGTGGTCGGCGCGGCCGCCGGAGGTCACGAAGATCTTGGTGCCGTTGATGACCCACTCGTCGCCATCGCGCTTGGCGGTGGCGCTGACGGCGGCCGAGTCCGAGCCGAACGAGGGCTCGGTGATGGCCATCGACGCCCACACCTTGCCGAAACGCTCGAGCTGCTCATCGGTGGCGACCGCCGCGATCGCGGCGTTGCCGAGTCCCTGGTACGGGAAGGCGAGCATCAGACCCGTGTCGCCCCAGCACATCTCGATCGCGTTGACGATCGACTCCATGGTGCCGCCGTTGCGGCTACCGGCGGTGACGTCGACCGGCTTGGGCTTCTCCTCGGCGTCGCCCTCGCCCTTCTTGCGGTCGCCGCTGGCGGCCGACGGCGCCTGGCCGGCGTCGGCGAGGCCGTCGTACAGCGCGGCGATGGTGTCGAGCTCCTTGGGGTACTCGTGCTCCGCGAGGTCGTACTTGCGGGAGATCGGACGGAAGATCTCCGCCGCGCCCTGGTGCGACATCTCGGCCGAGGCCTTGAGCTTCTTGGGAAGTTCCAGATTAATTGCCATGATGGTTCTCTCAGTCTCTGATGTCGGTCTCTACAGGACGGCGACGCCCTCGGCGATGCCCACGGCCCGCAGATCGCGGTACCAGCGCTCCACCGGGTGCTCCTTGGTGAAACCGTGGCCGCCGAGCAGCTGCACGCCGTCGAGGCCGATACGCATTCCCTTGTCGGTGGCGAACTTCCGGGCCAGAGCGGCCTCGCGGCCGAAGGACAGGCCCTGCTCGGCGCGCGCGGCGCCGCGCCACACCAGCAGCTCGAGACCGTCGATCTCGGTCGCCATGTCGGCCACCGAGAAGGCCACGGCCTGACGGTAGGCGATCGGCTCGCCGAAGGCCTCGCGCTCCTTGACGTAGGGAGTCACGTAGTCGAGCACCGAACGGCAGGTGCCCAGCGCCAGCGCCGACCAACCCAGACGGGACAGGCGCACGATGTCGGTGTAGTTCTGCACAGCGGTGTCCAGATCGGCCTCACCCAGCAGGGCGGCGGCCGGCACCTTCACATCGGTGAGCACGAGGCGGCCCAGCGACGCGGCGCGCAGGCCCATGCTCGGGTCACCCTCGACCGAGACACCTTCGGTGCCGGACTCGACGATGAACAGCGCGGGCTTGCCGTCGAGCTCGGCGCCGACGATGAACAGCTCGGCGGTGGCGGCCTGGGGCACCATCGACTTCACACCGCTGAGGGTGAAACCGCCGGAGGTGCGGGTGGCCTTGGTGGACAGGGCGAACGGGTTCGCCAGGGCGCCGGGCTCGCTGATGACCACCGAGGACTGCGGCACGGACTCGCCGGCGAACTCCTTGAGGTAGGTCTTCTGCTGGCCGTCGGAGCCGTACTGCGCGAGCGTCACCGCGACGCCGCTGGGCGCGAGGATCGGCAGGGCGAGGCCCATATCGCCGTAGGACAGGGCCTCGGCGACCAGCGCGTTGGTGACCACGCCGCGGTCGGTGCCGGCACCGTCGAGCTCCTCCGGGACGTTGATCATGGTGATGCCGAGCTCGGTGGCGCGCTCGAGCAGCGAGCCGGGGGCCTCGGTGGCGGCGTCGGCCTCTGCGGCGGCGGGCCGGATGATCTCGGCGGCGAAGTCCTTGACGGTCTCCGCGATCATCTTCTGCTCGTCGTCGGGGTTGAGGTCGTAGTTCGCCTTGGTGCTCGCGGTGAGCCGCTGCGGCTTACCGGTGCTGGAGACCGTCTTGAACGTGCGGTTCGCGGCACCGAGAGCCTTGAACCCGGTCTTGGTGCCCTCGTAGGCCACTCGGTTCACGAGGTTGTGCAGGCCTCGGTTCTGCACGAACGGGGACTGGACCACGGCCATGATCGCGCGGATCAGTTGGCCCGTGGGGTTTCGTCGGATCGGGTTCTTACCGATTGCGCTGGTGTCCCGGGGATCGGTTGACGTGCTCATCTCCACCATCTCGTCTTCGTGGCGGCGGCCTCGCCGGGTGCTGAATCCCGGAGCTTCCGCCGCCAACTTACTCATCAGTCAGGTGGGACCTTACTCCGCGGTAAGATCGGTTGCCAAGAGGTGGACCCAAACCGGTGTCCCGGGTCACGGATTGAGCCGGCGCAGCACCTCCGGGTGCAGCGCGGGATTCGCCGCGATCGCCGAGCCGGCGTGCGGTCCCGCGGTACCGTCGAATCCGGTGAACAGTCCGCCCGCCTCCCGCACCACGATCTCCACCGCGGCCAGGTCCCACAGCGAGACCTCCGGTTCGACGGCGATGTCCACCGCACCCTCGGCCACCAGGCAGTAACTCCAGAAGTCGCCGTAACCGCGCAGCCGCCACGCGTCCTGCGCCAGGGCCAGGAACCGGTCCCTCCCGGCGCGGTCCGGGAAGTACGACAGGTCCGAGAAGGAGATGCTGGCATCGTCGATCTCCCGGACCCCGGAGACCGAGATCGGACGGGGCTCGCCACCGTCGAAGCTGGTGAACGCGCCCGCGCCGGCAGCGGCGAACCACCGCCGGCGCAGCGCCGGGGCCGAGACCACTCCGACCACCGGCACACCGTCGTCGAGTAGGGCGATCAGTGTGGACCACACCGGCACCGAGCGGACGTAGTTCTTGGTGCCGTCGATCGGATCGAGAACCCACTGCCGGCCGGTGAACACCGCCTCGCCGCCGAACTCCTCACCGAGCACGGCATCGCCGGGACGCTCGGCGAGCAGCCGCTCGCGGATCAGGGTCTCGGTGGCCAGGTCCGCGTCGGAGACCGGAGTCAGATCGGGTTTGGCGTCCACCACCAGATCGAGGGCGCCGAAACGCGACATGGTCAGCTCGTCGGCGGCATCCGCGAGTGCCAGGGCCAGAGCCAGATCGGGATTCGGGACCGACGGCGCAGCGCTCGACGCGGAAGGGCTCGACGTGGAAGAACTCGACATGGAAGAAAAGGTAACGGAGGTCGACTGCGGGCGTGTGCCGGTCCTCGTCGGTAGCCTGTGCCCATGGAATGGATCTGGGTGCTCCTGCTCGCCGCGATGCTGGCCGCACTGGTGGTCATGTGGCAGCGGAACAAGCGCGGCGCACCCACCTCCGCGCCCGCCGGCCCCGGCATGGAGGACGGCGAACTGACCCTCACCGGCGTCAGCCCCCGCCCCGTCGAGGCCGATCAGGACGGCAAGGCCTTCGTCACCGTCTCCGGGAGCGTCGTCGGCCCCACCACACCGCCCACCCATGTCTACCGGCGCCTGATCGTCGACTTCGCCGAGCGCTGGCCCGAGGTCGGTGACCGGTTGCCCGTGTACTACAAGGTGGGCAAGGTCGACAGCTCCTGGCAGATCGGGAGCCTTACTCCGCCGCCGGACTCCTACGGCTCACCGGAGCAGTATCCTGGGTGACTGTGCATCCTGACGTAGCAGCAGACATCGAGAGCCTCGAGACCACCCTCCAGACGGTGGAGAAGGTGATCGACCTCGACGAATTGCGCCGCCGCGTCGACGAGCTCGAGCACAAGGCCTCCGATCCCGAGCTGTGGAACGACCAGGCCAACGCGCAGCAGGTCACCAGCGAGCTCTCGCACGCGCAGGCGGAACTGCGCCGCGTCACCGACCTGCGCCAGCGCCTCGACGACCTGCCCGTGCTGTACGAGCTGGCCGAGGCCGAAGAAGGTGACGATCTCGCCGCCGCTCTGGAGGACGCCGACGGTGACCGCGCCCAGCTGCGTACCGAGATCGAGGCCATGGAAGTCAAGACCATGCTCTCCGGTGAGTACGACCAGCGCGACGCGCTGGTCAACATCCGGGCCGGCGCCGGCGGTGTGGACGCCGCTGACTGGGCCGAGATGCTCATGCGCATGTACATCCGCTGGGCGGAGAAGCACGGCTACGGCGTGGAGGTCTACGACACCAGCTACGCCGAGGAGGCGGGCCTGAAATCGGCCACCTTCGCGGTCAAGACCGATTACGCGTACGGCACCCTGTCGGTCGAGATGGGCACGCACCGGTTGGTGCGGATCAGCCCGTTCGACAACCAGGGCCGCCGCCAGACCTCCTTCGCCGAGGTCGAGGTGCTGCCCGTGGTGGAGACCACCGACCACATCGACGTCGACGAGAACGAGGTCCGCGTGGACGTCTACCGCTCGTCCGGTCCGGGCGGGCAGTCGGTGAACACCACCGACTCCGCGGTGCGCCTGACCCACATCCCGACCGGGATCGTGGTCACCTGCCAGAACGAGAAGAGCCAGCTGCAGAACAAGGTCGCGGCGATGAAGGTGCTCCAGGCCAAACTGCTCGAACGCAAGCGGCAGGAGGAGCGGGCCCAGATGGACGCCCTCAAGACCACCGAGGGAGCGTCCTGGGGCAACCAGATGCGCTCGTACGTGCTGCACCCGTACCAGATGGTCAAGGACCTGCGTACGAACTTCGAGGTGAACAGCCCCTCGGCCGTGCTCGACGGTGATCTGGACGGTTTCATCGAGGCCGGCATCCGCTGGCGGATGCGTGGCGATGACGAGTAGCGCGCAACTCGCCGGCGCCCTCCTCCCCGATCTCGCGGGGTGGCGGTTGCTGATGTTCCAGCGGATCCTGCCGGTCGCCCTGTGGGTGATCGCGGCGGTCCTGGCGAACCGGTTCGTCAACTGGGCGTCCGCGCGGGTCACCATGCAGATCGACAACCAGTTCAAGAAGGGCGACGCGCTGGTCCGGTCGGAATCGGCCAAGCACCAGCACGCTGTGATCCAGGTGATCAGCTGGGTTGCGATCGCCGCGATCTACCTGTTCGCCACCTATCAGGTGGTGACCGCACTCGGGGTGCCGGTGACCGCGCTGGTGGCCCCCGCCACCGTCATCGGTGCCGCGCTGGGCTTCGGTGCTCAGCGGGTGGTGCAGGACCTGCTGGCCGGGTTCTTCCTGATCACCGAGCGGCAGTACGGCTTCGGCGATGTGGTCAACCTCGCGCTCACCGGTGGCACCGAGGCCGAGGGCACCGTCTCCGATGTCACCCTGCGGGTGACCAAGCTGCGCAACACCGACGGTGAGGTGATCACCGTCCCCAACGGGCAGATCGTCAAGGCCACCAATCTGTCGAAGGACTGGGCTCGCGCGGTGGTCGACATCCCGCTGCCCAAGAACGTGGACATGGGCAAGGTGAACGCCCTGCTGCACAGTGTGGGCGAGCGCGCCTACCACGATCCGAAGATGTCGACGCTGTTGCTCGACGCACCGTCGCTGATGGGAGTGGAGTCGATCGACCTCGACCAGGTGAACCTGCGGATGGTCGCCCGGACGCTGCCCGGTAAGCAGTTCGAAGTGGGCCGCAACCTGCGCGAGCGGATCGTACGCAGCCTGGCGACGGCGGGTATCGCGGTCGATCCGGTCACCGACGCGCCCGACCAACAGGAGGTGAGCGCGCCGTGAGCGATCCCACCGATCCGGCCGAGCGGTCCACACCGTTCTGGAAGCGGTTGCCGAGGACCATTCCGCACACCCGTATCCGGACCAGCACCGCGACTCTGGTGTTGCTGTTCGTGGTGCTGCTGTGGTGGTACCTGGGCCTGCGCGCGCAGTTCGTCCCTGAGGAGCAGCGCCGCACCGGTATCGCACCCGCCAGCACCTCGGCGCAGCCGGTCCCGAACTCGACCACCACGCCTGCGGCGACCACCAGCGCGCCCCCCACCTCAGCCGCACGGACCTCTGTGGCCACCGCCGGGTCGTCCGGCGCCTCCGGGACCGGCGCGGCCTCGACGCCGGGGGCGCCGTCGGTCGCCGGGCGCGCCGGAACCCCCCGGACCGGTGAGAGCGACGGTGCGAGCACCACGTCGGCGCCCGCGGGTGGCATCGGCCTACCTGGTGGTGTCCGGATTCCGGGGCTGCCCGGGGCGGGTGCCACGGACGGTCCGGCCACCGGCGGCGGCGCACCGGCGAGTACGGCTCCGCCGGGCTAGCCGTCGGCGTCAGTACACTGGGCGACCGTGATCACGCTCGAGAACGTCACGATGAAGTACAAGGCATCGGCCCGGCCGGCGCTCAGCGATCTATCGGTCGAGATCGGCAAGGGGGAGTTCGCCTTTCTGATCGGGCCTTCGGGTTCCGGCAAGTCGACGTTCTTCCGGCTGCTGCTCAAGGAGGACAAGCCGACCACCGGCGATGTCTACGTTGGCGACTTCCACGTCAACAAGCTCTCCGCGCGCCGGGTCCCGCAGTTGCGGCAGTCGCTGGGCTGCGTCTTCCAGGACTTCCGGCTGTTGCAGCAGAAGACCGTCGCCGAGAACGTGGCCTTCGCGCTGGAGGTGATCGGTAAGCCCCGCTCGGTGATCGACCGCACGGTGCCGCAGGTGCTCGAGTACGTGGGTCTGGGCGGTAAGGCCGAGCGCATGCCGAGCGAGCTGTCCGGCGGCGAGAAGCAGCGCGTGGCGATCGCCCGCGCCATCGCGAACCGGCCGTTGCTGCTGCTCGCCGACGAGCCCACCGGCAACCTGGATCCGGACACCTCCGCCGAGATCGTGGACGTTCTGGACCGGATCAACCGGGCCGGAACCACGGTGGTGATGGCCACGCACGACCGCCACATCGTCGACTCCATGCGCCGCCGGGTGATCGAGTTCCGGCTCGGCCAAATGGTCCGTGACGACGAGACCGGCGTGTACGGCCTCGGCCGGTAGAGCCCGACCGACCCACGACAAGACTTGAAGGACTGATTCCACGTGCGTGCCAGCTTCATCACCAGCGAGGTCTTCACCGGCCTGCGCCGGAACGTGAGCATGACGATCGCCATGATCCTCACCACCGCGATCTCGCTGGGCCTGTTCGGCGGCGGCCTGCTGGTGGTGCGGATGGCCGACAAGAGCCAGGACATCTTCCTGCAGCGGGTCGAGATCCAGGTGTTCATCGACGACAAGGTCGCCACCGACGACCCGGACTGCCAGAAGCAGGTGTGCCAGGCGCTCGAGGCCAAGATCAAGGGGCAGCCCGGCGTCGACTCGCTGGATTACATCTCCAAGGACGAGGCCTACCAGATCGGTAAGACCAAGACCTTCGCGAATCAGCCCGATCTGGCCGATCTGGTGCGCCCCGGTGTGCTGCCCGCCTCGTTCAAGGTGCGCATCAACGACGACCAGCGCTTC
This sequence comes from Tsukamurella serpentis, assembly GCF_054780975.1. Lineage (NCBI taxonomy): Bacteria > Bacillati > Actinomycetota > Actinomycetes > Mycobacteriales > Tsukamurellaceae > Tsukamurella > Tsukamurella serpentis. Next base: position 425,076 of record NZ_BAAGVH010000002.1, on the reverse strand, counting down.
GGCGGGGTGATCGACGCGATCAAGGATCAACCGGGTGTGGCCAGCGTGCTCGACCAGCGTGAGGTGGTCAAACGCATGTTCTCGGTGCTCGACGGTGCCCGGAACGCCGCCTTCTTCATCGCGCTGATCCAGGCCGTGGCGGCGGTGCTGTTGATCGCGAACATGGTGCAGGTGGCCGCGTACACGCGGCGCACGGAGGTCTCCATCATGCGACTGGTGGGAGCCACCCGCTGGTACACCCAGCTGCCCTTCCTGCTGGAGGCGGTGCTCTCGGCGGTGATCGGCGCGACGCTGGCGGTGGTCGGCCTGTTCGTGGGCAACAAGCTGGTCTTCGATTGGGCGCTCAACGAGTTCTACGCCAAGAACCTGCTGGCCCGGGTCACCGTCACCGACGTGATGTTGGTCTCGCCGTGGCTCTACCTGGTGGGCGGCGGATTCGCCGCGGCGACGGCGTACTTCACCCTGCGCTTCTACGTGCGGGAGTAGTCGCGCCCGCGCCCGACGGAAACCGTTTCCGCGCCGATGGTGCAGGCCCGTAGGATGGACTGGTTGTCCGCTGCTGGGCGGAGTCGATTCGAAGGGGTGAACAAGGGTGGCGAAGGAGAAGGGGCGCTCGGTCATCGCGAGCAACCGCAAGGCGCGCCACAACTACGCCATCCTCGATACTTTCGAGGCCGGCGTGGTGCTCGTCGGTACCGAGGTGAAGGCCTTGCGCGAGGGTAAGGCCTCGCTGGTGGACGCCTATGCCACCATCGACGACGGCGAGGTCTGGCTGCGGGGCCTGCACATTCCCGAGTACGGGAACGGAACCTGGACCAACCACACGCCGCGGCGCACCCGCAAACTGCTGATGCACCGCCGCGAGATCGACTCGCTGACGGGCAAGATCCGTGAGGGCAATCAGACCCTGGTGCCGCTGTCGATGTACTTCAACGACGGGCGGGTGAAGGTCGAACTCGCGCTGGCCAAGGGCAAGCAGGACTACGACAAGCGCCAGGACATCGCTCGGCGTACCGCCGAACGCGAGCTGGTCCGGGAACTGGGCCGGCGGGTCAAGGGCATGCGCGGCTGAGAGCTTTTCGGTGCCGCTCGGCGTGGCGTGTTGAGCGGCGGCTGTCGGAGGCGTTCACTTGATACCAGAGTTGCTTCTGTGACTCGTGGTACTCAAGTGAGGAGTGTTTCCATGAGTGTCGAGAACAAGGCCAAGGTCCGCTCACTGGCGCACCGCATCGGCGCGGTGCTGCTCACCGTGCTGATCAACATGAACGCCTCCGCGTCCGGCTTGCGGCTGCGCACCGTCTGACCTGCGCGCGAGACGAGCGGAAACCGCTGGACAGGACAGGGTGCCGGTGAGGTATCCTGAATCTTCCACTTCGCAAGAGGTGGGCTTCCGCATCACGCGGACGAACAAGGGGCCGATCGGTTTCGACTTCGTTTGTTGACGCGGGGGAAGCGTGCCGGTGCAGGCTGGAGACCACCGTGAGCGTCGCAGCAACCCTATAAGCGCCGATTCCAATCAGCGCGACTTCGCTCTCGCTGCCTAAGCAGTAGAGCGAGTCTGTCAGCCCGGGTTCGCCCTCGGTCCGGTTCCTGGCATCAGCTAGAGGGATTCACCTCACGGTGCGGTCGCGGCACCGTGGGGGACATCAAACAGCGACTGGGATCGTCATCCCGGCTCGTCCGTGAGACCGGGAGATCCGAGTAGAGACACAGCGGACTGCGCACGGAGAAGCCCCGTAGAAATGACGGAGGACCCGGGTTCAATTCCCGGCGGCTCCACGTTCGGCCCCCGATCTGCTCAGCAGATCGGGGGCCGCGTCATTTCTCCCGTCCGGATGCTCGGTGTGGCCGCACGAATGTCGGCCTCAGCGGCACGGATCCTGGAAAAGTCCAGGTCGGAAAGATCCCGCGCCGCTCAGGCCGACATTCGTGCACGCATGTCGCTGTGGCCGAGGGCGGACAGGAAACTAGAACAGGTTCGGCGAAACGGGCATACTGAATCCTGGTGTGGGTTAGCGTTCGTCGACATGAGAATCCCTACCCGCATTGCGCGAGGTTTCGTAGCTGCTGCGGTGGCGGCGACGCTGGTCGCCGCCCCAGTTCAGGGGGCGCCACTGCCCGAGAACTTCAACTTCTTCAGCGGTATCCCGTCCGAACTCACCAACCCCAACGGTTCGCTGCCCGGCACCAACGACTATTCGTGCAAACCCTCCGCGAGTCACCCGAACCCGGTGATCCTGGTGCACGGGACCGGGGGCGGCGGGCAGACGAATTGGGGCGCCTACGCGCCACTGCTCAAGAACAACGGGTACTGCGTGTTCAGCTTCACCTACGGAGCCCTGCCCGGGGCGCCGTGGCCGGTGAATCAGATCGGCGGCACCAGGCCGCTCGCGGTGAGCGCCGGCCACCTCAAGTCCTTCGTCGACCGAGTGCTCGGCGCCACGGGTGCGCGCAAGGTCGATCTGGTCGGACACTCGCAGGGCACGATCATGCCCTCCTATTACATGAAGGTCCTCGGGGGCGCCGGCAAGGTGGGCAGGCACGTCTCGCTTGCGCCGCTGTGGCGCGGCACCGGCGCCGACCCAGGTGCGGCGGTGTCGATGTTCGTGCGCGGACTGAAACTGCCCGACCCCTTCGTGCCGGTGTTCGAGTCGATCGGCGACATGCTGCCGGGGTCGCGCTACCTCGAAACCGTCTGGTCCGGTGGCACCCCGTACGTGCCCGGTGTCGAGTACACCAACATCTCCACCCGCTACGACGAGGCGGTACTGCCGTACACCAGCGGTCAGGTCGAGGGGCCGCCCGGAACCACAGTGAACAACATCGTGGTGCAGGACACCTGCGCCCAGGACTTCTCCGACCACATGGCGATCGCCGGATCGCGGCGAGCGGCCTACTTCGTACTCAACGCGCTGGACCCGCAGCGCCCCCGGCCCGTTCCCTGCTACCCGGTGCCACCGTTCACCGGAGCGTGAGTGCAGGCTGTTCCCCGCGCGCCGCGCTGCCTGCGGCGTTAGGTTGTCAGCGGAGCCGCGGGACCTGCGGCGATCCTGGACTGACGAGGTGGAACTGACCGATGGCTCATCCCCGTGCCGGGCGACCGGCGCTGCCCGAAGACCTGATCGACGCCGAAGCCGTTCGCGCTGCGTACTATTCGGTCGTCCCCGATCCGGCGAACCAGGACCAGCGGGTGGTGTTCGGTACCTCCGGCCACCGGGGCAGCTCGGTCAACGGCAGTTTCAACGAGTCCCACATCGCGGCGACCACTCAGGCCATCGTCGAATACCGCGCCGCTGAGGGGATCCGCGGACCGCTGTACCTCGGCAAGGACACGCACCTGCTCTCCGGACCGGCGTGGGAGACCGCGGTCGAGGTGCTCGCGGGCAACGGTGTCACCACCCTGGTCGAGCGCGACGACCGTTTCACCCCGACCCCGGCGATCAGCCACGCGATCCTCACGCACGATCGGCGGCACCCCGGCGGTACGCGGGCCGATGGCATCGTCGTCACTCCGTCTCACAACCCTCCCGCGGACGGCGGCTTCAAGTACAACCCGCCTTCCGGCGGTCCGGCCGGCACCGAGGCGACCTCGGCGATCGCGGCCCGCGCCAACGAGCTCATGGCCGGTGGGCTGCGAGAGGTGCGGCGGGTCCCGCTGGCACAGGCACTGGCCTCCGGCTCGATCGAGCGATTCGATTTCCTCGGCTCGTACGTCGGTGACCTGCCCTCGGTGCTGCATCTGGACCGTATTCGGGATGCGGGTGTGCGGATCGGCGCCGACCCGCTCGGCGGCGCGGCGGTCGAATACTGGGGCGCCATCGGAGAGCGCTACGGCCTGGACCTGACGGTGGTGAACCCCGCCGTCGACCCCACGTTCGCGTTCATGACGCTCGACACCGACGGCAAGATCCGGATGGACTGCAGTTCCCCGAACGCGATGGCCTCGCTGATCGCCGGCAAGGACCGGTTCGACATCGCCACCGGCAACGACGCCGACGCCGATCGGCACGGCATCGTCACCCCCGACGGTGGCCTGATGAACCCGAACCACTACCTCGCCGTCGCCATCGACTACCTGTTCGCCTCCCGCCACGGCTGGCGCGACGACGCAGCGGTAGGGAAGACGCTGGTGAGCTCGTCGATGATCGACCGGGTGGTGGCCGACCAGCAGCGGAAGCTGCTCGAGGTGCCGGTCGGATTCAAGTGGTTCGTGCCCGGCCTGCTCGACGGTGGCGTGGGATTCGGCGGCGAGGAATCGGCCGGGGCGTCGTTCCTGCGGCACGACGGCGGCGTGTGGACCACCGACAAGGACGGGATCATCATGGCGCTACTCGCGTCGGAGATCCTCGCGGTCACCGGGCGGACGCCGAGCGAGCACTTCGCAGCGCTGGGGCAGAGGTACGGGGTGCCCGCCTATGCGCGCACCGATGCGCCGGCGACCCGCGAGCAGAAGAAGATCCTGGGCGCTCTCTCACCGGAGCAGGTCACGGCGGACGAGTTGGCGGGCGAGCCGATCACGGCGAAACTGACTCGCGCGCCGGGGAACGGTGAGCCGATCGGTGGGCTGAAGGTGACCACCGAGAGCGCGTGGTTCGCCGCCCGCCCATCGGGCACCGAGGACGTGTACAAGATCTACGCGGAATCGTTCCGGGGGGCGGACCACCTGGCGCAGGTGCAGGCGCAGGCGAAGGCCCTCGTCGACGATGTGCTCGGGGGTTAGGCCTCTGACCTGGGAACTCGTCCGGTGCCGGTATTGTGAACCGCGTGAGCAAGGGTAAGAACGCCAAGTACGTTCCCGTGAAGCAGTCCAACACCATGACCTACGTCCTCGGCGGCGTGGCACTCCTGGTGGTCATCGTGCTCGTGATCGGCGGTGTACTGCTGATGAGCAAGAAGGAGGGAACGCCCGCCGACCAGGTCGCCACGAAGCTCAACGATGCGACCCCGGTCTTCGTGCTGGGCAAGTCCGACGCGAAGACGACGCTCGACTTCTTCGAGGATCCGATGTGCCCCGCGTGCGGAAGCATGGAGCAGCGGTACGGCGAGCAGATCACCAAGGCGATCGAGGACGGCAAGCTCAAGGTGCGCTACCACCTGCTGTCGTTCCTCAACCGCACCAGCGCGTCGGGCGACTACTCCGACCGCGCCGGCGCCGCACTCCTGGCGATCGCCAAGTCGTCCATGCCGGAGGAGCAGAAGCAGAAGGCGTGGCTCGGTGGCCACACCGCACTGTTCGCCAAGCAGCCGACCGAGGGTGGCCAGGCCGACCCCAGCAATGCGGATCTGGCGCGCACCATGGCAGAGGGCAGCAAGTCCAAGGGGGTCGACCTGCCCGCGGACGTCACCGCCGCCATCACCGAGGGCAAGTACACCGCCGAGTCCGCGACGAACGCCGCCGCCGGTAGCGAGTTGATGAAGGCCATCGGCAGCACCGGAACCCCGACCGTGGCCCACCAGGGGAAGCTGATCCCGGTCCAGGGTGACTGGCTGACGCCGCTCCTCAGCTGATTCGGCTCTGACCAGCCGATTTGGTGCGCGCCAGCTGCCTCCTGTAATGTTCTCCGGGCGGGAAACCGCAGGTGAACAAGTTGATACGGGGCTATGGCGCAGCTGGTAGCGCACCACACTGGCAGTGTGGGGGTCAGGGGTTCGAGTCCCCTTAGCTCCACGATCGAGTAGCCCCCGGCCGTCGGCCGGGGGCTTCTTCGTGCGCGCACCACACCGAGCGCAGATCGTGCGAGAGTCTGATCATGGCATCCGCTCAGACGCTCAGTGAATCCGATCGCAGACTGGTCGCCCGCTGGGCGGCGGACTGTGCGGACCGGGTTCTGCCGCTGTTCACCGCCGACGCTCCCGACGATGACCGCGCCCGCGACGGGATCGAACGGACCCGGGCCTTCGGCCGGGGTGAGCTGGATACGGCAGGGGAGATCCGTCGGCGTTTCGAGGCCGGGCGGGCCGCACAGTCGGCCACAGCGCCGGCGGCGATCGCAGCGGCGCGCGCCGCCGGGCAGGCCTCGGGGGTGGCGCACATGGGTGCTCACGCACTGGGCGCGGCCGCCTACGCCGCGAAGGCGGCATCGCTCGCCGCCACCGATCACGAGGCCGCCCGGCGCAGCGAAGTCCGGTGGCAACTCGGCCACATGAGTGCGGAGGTTCGCGCGGCGCTGGCATCTCTGCCGCCGCTCGGAACGGATTCCGCCGGACCCTTGGGGAAGGGGCTGCTCACCTCGGGCGCGCTCGGGGTGACGATCCGTGAGATCCAGGCCGAGCTCACCGGCTCGGAGTCCGCCGACTGACCGCCGACTCCACCGGCCGTGCGGGTCATCTGCGGGAGAGCACTGCGTTGGCGACGCCCGCACTCAGCACCACCAGAGCCGCGACCAGCGGCGCGCACTGCGCCACGCCTGTGCCGAATCGCTCGGCCAGCTCACCGTTGACCGCTGATGCCAGCGACTGGCCCAGGATCACGGCGCTGCCCAGGATCGTCATCACCGTCGCCGAGCGGCCCACCGGGCTGCGGTCGGCGCCCAGGCTGAACTCGGTCACCAGGGTCGGGCCCACACCGATTCCGGCGATCGCCAGGCCGGCGATCAGCAGCGGCAACGACGGTGCCATCGCGATCAGGACCGCGCCGAACACCAGCACCGTGGAGAAGCTGAGCCAGCGTGCCGCGATACTGAATCGCTGCGGCAGCAGCGCAGATCCGAGTGCCAGTGCCGCCGAGCCGACGCCCATCACGCCGTAGTACAGTCCGGCCGCTTCCGCGTCTCCGGCGCTGCGCATGAAGGCCGTCAGCCCGGTCAGTGTGGTCCCGAAGAACAGGCCCATCCCGAACACGCCGACCACCACCGTCAGCAACAGCGGCGAGAACAGCTCCCGCGCCGGGGCCTGGGCCACGGCACCGTCGGCACGATGACGCTCGGTGCGTCCGCTCGGGTGCAGAGCGAACGCGGCCACGAAGATCGCGGTCAGCACCGCGGCGCCGATCATCGGCGCGGCCGGCGACAACGTGGTGGCGAGCAGGCCCACGATCACCGGGCCGAACACGAAGATCATCTCGTCGGCGGCCGATTCGTAGGCCATCACCGACAGTAGGGTGCGCACTCGCCGCCCCTCGGGCAGCTTCGTGGTGACCATCTGGACCAACCTGCTGCGGGACATCGGACCGACCTGCGGTGCGCTCGCACCCACCGCCGCGGCCGCGGCCAGCACCACCGCGCCGGGGAGGGAGCTGTAGACCACCCAGGTCAGCAGCAGCAGTGCCAGCGAGTTCGCGATCGCCGCGACCAGAACGGCTCTGCGCTGGCCGAACCGGTCGGCGGCGGCGCCGAGCAGAGGACCCACTGCGGCCGAGCCGATCCCCACCATCGCCGAGCACAGGCCACCGAAGGCGAGGGAATCCCGGCCGGCCACCACCAGGGTGAGTACACCCACCACCATCATCGCGAAAGGCAGTCGTGCGACGAAGGCGACGGGGAAGTAGGTGGGGCCGGCGACCGAGAGTATCGACGGTGCGGAGCCGGTCTCACGGGTGGACGGTGCTTCGGTCATGGTGGCGGTCACCGGTGGGACCCCTTCTGCGGCGTTGCGCCGCGTCGCTCGACGTGCCGCCTTGGGTGCCCGCAGGCCGTGCCAGGTAGTTACACGGTGGTTCCGCCGCGACCTGCGCCGCGGCGCAAACATCCTATCAATTTCCGGTGGATCCTTCACCCCTCCGAGACCGACGGGGTCCGGACCAGTTCCAGGGGTACCTCACTGGTCAACACGAAGCCGAGCGACTCGTACAGCGAGCGAGCCGGATTGTCGTCCGAGGTGTGCAGGAAGGGCAGCTCGCCCCGTTCACGAATACTGTGTGCCACGGCCCGGATCAGCCGCGACGCCAGACCTCGTCCGCGTGCCTGCGGCGCGGTGCACACCGCACTGATCTCGGTCCATCCCGCGGGGTGCAGGCGCTCACCGGCCATCGCGATCAGCGCACCGTCGGAATCCCGCACGCCCAGGTAGGTGCCCAGGTCGATGGTCCGGGGCAGGAACGGACCCGGTTTGGTGAGCCGTACCAGCGCTGTCATCTCCGGTACGTCCGCCTCGGTCAGGCGGAGCGCCTGCGGCTCGGGCGCGGTCTCCACCGCGGAACCGTCGTACTGGACCAATCCGATGGTCGCCGTCAGCGTCCATCCGTCCGGCAGTTCCGTGCCCCGGTCCCGCAACGGCACGACCTCGCCCGGGGCGGCCAGTCGCGCCAGGTCGGTGTAGTCCTCGGTGGTCAGGTCACGCGGATGGCCGACGAACGACGAGACATCGGGCCGGTACCGCAGCACTCGCCCCGAACTCTCCCGGAACCGGGCGTGCGGGCCGGCGAGGGACGAATTGATCGGGTCGTCGAGGGCGTCGAGCGTGCTCACTCGCCGATCATCCCAGACGGTGCGACCTGCGAGCGGCGATCCGCGGGCAGGACCGTACCGGCGGGTGACGTCTCGGCAAACCCGAGGTCGCGCTCCGGCGAACACCCGGCGGCCCGGCGGGCGTGCTCGTGAATCCCTGCGTAACCCTTGTGGAATTACGGCCCGGCGATCTGTCGTTTCGCGGCCGCGATCACTAACTTTCGGCACATGAAGATCACTGTGCTGGGGACGGGGTACCTCGGGGCCACGCACGCGGCGTGCATGGCCGAACTGGGGCACGAGGTGCTCGGTGTCGACGTGAATCTGAGCAAGATCGCCGCACTGTCGGAGGGCAAGGTCCCCTTCCACGAGCCGGGCCTGCCCGCCGTGCTGAAGCGGAACATCGAGGCCGGGCGCCTGCGCTTCACCGATTCGTACGAGGAGGCGGGCGCCTTCGGTGACGTCCACTTCATCGCCGTCGGTACCCCGCAGCGCAAGGGCGAGTTCGCCGCCGACCTCACCTACGTGAACGCGGTGGTCGACTCACTCGTGCCGCACCTGCAGCGCGACGCCGTCATCCTCGGTAAGTCGACGGTGCCGGTGGGCACCACCGACACGCTGCGCGCCCGCGCCGCCGAACTCGTCCCGGCCGGTATCGAGGTCGAGTTCGCCTGGAATCCCGAGTTCCTGCGCGAGGGGCACGCCGTCAAGGACACCCTCGAGCCCGATCGCCTGGTGCTGGGCGTGGAGCCGGGTGGTCGTGCCGAACAGGTCGCACGGGAGCTGTACCGGCCGATCCTCGACCGCGACACCCCGATGTTCGTCACCGATACCGCCACCGCGGAGCTGGTGAAGATCTCCGCGAACGCGTTCCTCGCCACCAAGGTCTCGTTCATCAACGCCGTCGCCGAGGTCTGCGAGGCCGCCGGAGCTGACGTGGTCGCGCTCGCCGACGCGATCGGAGTGGACGACCGGATCGGCCGGCGGTTCCTGGGCGCGGGGATCGGCTTCGGTGGGGGCTGCCTGCCCAAGGACATCCGCGCCTTCATGGCCCGCTCCGGCGAGCTGGGCGCCGGTCATATGCACGGGCTGCTGCGCGAGGTGGACGCGATCAACATGAGCCGGCGCACCCGCATGGTTGACCTGGCCCGCGAGGCCTGCGGCGGCTCGCTGCTGGGGGCGAAGGTCGCGGTGCTCGGTGCGGCGTTCAAACCCGATTCCGACGACGTGCGTGACTCGCCCGCGCTGAACATCGCCGGTCAGATCCAATTGCAGGGCGCCGCCGTCTCGGTGTACGACCCCGAGGCCATGGACAATTCGCGCCGGGTCTTCCCGACCCTCGACTACGCGACCTCAGCGCTGGAGGCGTGCGAGAGCGCCGACGTGGTGCTGGTGCTCACCGAGTGGAAGCAGTTCCGCGAGTTGGACCCGGCGCTGGTTCGCTCGGTGGTCCGCAAGCCCGTGCTGCTGGACGGCCGCAATTGCATGCCCGCCTCCAAGTGGGTCGCTGCCGGCTGGGAGTGCCGCACCTGATCCCCTGATAAGTCGAGTGAACATGTGTACACTCGAATCGCATGAGCAGTGTTCGCGATCGTCGCCGCGCTGAGCTGCGGGCCATCACCCGGTTGGGACTCGATGAGCTCGCCGGAACAGCCGAGGGTGTCCACGGTGTGCACCGGGCGATCTCCGACCGGGTGTTCCGGTACGTGCGCTTCGGTGCCGGGGCCGGTGTGACTCCGGTCAAGATGATCCACGACGGCATCACCGACGGTGTCTACGCCACCATCAGCACCGTCACCCGTACCGCGGGGCGGGCGGCATCGGCCGGGGCCGATCTACCGCTGCGCCGGCCCCCGTCGGAGACGGCCTCCGGCGCTCTGCTGATCGGTGCCCTGCAGGGGCTGATCGGCGACGCTCTGGAGGCCACCGGATCGCCACTGGCGGCGGACCCGGTGACGGTACGGGTGGACGGCGCAGTGGTGCACCTCGACGACGGCGCCGTCCCCGCCGACCGGCTCGATCCGCACGAGGTCTTCGGCGGCTCCGGAGGCAGGATCGTGGTGCTGCTACACGGGCTGTCCGAGACCGAGTACGCCTGGGGCACGGGCGGGAAGGATGCTCACGATTACGGGGTTCGGCTCGCGATCGACCTCGGCATGACCCCGGTCCATCTGCGCTACAACACCGGCCGCCACATCAGTGAGAACGGTCGGGACGTCGCCCGCGTGCTCGATCGGCTGATCGGGCGCTGGCCGGCTCCGGTGACCGAGATCGTCGTGATCGGCCATTCGATGGGCGGTCTGGTGGCTCGCAGCGCCGTCCACCTCGCCGCGATGCAGGCGATGGCGTGGCCGGCCGCGGTCAGCTGCACCGTCAGCCTGGGGACACCCCACCTGGGAGCGCCGCTGGAACAGCTCGCGCACTACGGCCGGGCGGCCCTGGCGATCCTGCCCGAAACCCGTCCTCTCGGGCGGATGCTGGGCCGTCGCAGCTCCGGGATCAGGGATCTTCGCGGCGGTTCATTGGTCGACGAGGACTGGCGCGACCGCGACGCCGATGCACTCGGCGCCGCGGTGGCCGCGGAGGTGCCGCTGCTCCCGACCGCTGATCACTACTTCGTGACCGCCACCCTCACTCGGGATGCTCGGCACCCGCTCGGCCGGATCCTCGGCGACGGACTGGTGCTCCCCGCCAGCGCCGCCGGGCGCGGCAGGGCCCGGCGTGTCGGTTTCACCGACGATCGCGGAATGCACCTGGGCCGGGCGAATCACTTCACGCTGCTGCGCTCGGATGCGGTGTACCAGCGGGTCCGGCAGTGGATCGATCAGCCGCGCGCCCGCGCAGCCGTCACGGGGGCGTAGTCCGAGGCATCACCCTTGAGCGCCACGCCCTCGCGTCCGTCCACGCCGACCGGCAGGTCGCCGGCGAGCGTGACGCGGTGCAGCAGCCGAGTGTGGTCGCCGTAGTCGTTGATGCCGAAGTGCTGGGTGGAACGGTTGTCCCAGATCGCCACGTCACCCGGCCGCCAGGCCCACCGGACGGTGTTGTCGGGGTTCTCGATCCGTCGCTGCAGCAGGGCGAGGATCGGCGCCGAGTCGTGGCTGCTCAGTCCCGCGAAGGACTTCACGAAGTGGCCGAGGAGCAGCGACCGCCGGCCGGTCTCCGGGTGCACGCGCACCACCGGATGCTCGGCCTCGAAGATGTTCCGGATGAACTCCTTGTGGTACTCGGCGCGCTGGTAGGTCGCGTTGTGGCCGGCGTAGTCGTAGTCGTTGGTGTGGATCGCGCGGAGGCTGTCCGCGAGCGCCTTGAGCGGTGCCGGCAGGCGATCGTAGGCGCGGGTGGTGGAGGCCCAGGTGGTGTCGCCGCCGTGCGGCGGCAGTTCGACCGGCCGCAGGATCGACGCCTTGGGGACGCGGTCGACGAACGAGACGTCGGTGTGCCAGCTGTTCGCCGCTCCCTCGATCGGCAGCAGGTCGGTGGTGGAGCGGACCGTCGGGTGGGGAGTGGTCGGAACACCGAGGCGGGCGGCGAGGGCGTGCTGTCCGGCGTCGTCGAGGTGGTGCTGATCGCGGAAGAAGATCACCTCGTACTCGGCGAGCAGGTCGAGGACGGTCTCCGCGCTCGCGTCGTCGAGGTCACCGTCGAGCCGGACACCGTGCACGATCGCGCCGATGTGCTGGCCCAGCCTGGTCACGGTGATCTGCTGCGCGGTGGTGTCGATCGTTGCGGTCATGTCGCCTCCCAAGGGCATCGGATGCAGGTGCTCGGTGCTTCCAGCACACTGCAATCACTCCGGCGGTGCCAGTATTGCGTTCAGCGAGGGGGTAATTCGCTCAGTCCGCTTCTTCTTCGGCCTCCTGATGCAGGCGGCGGATGTCGTTCGGGGCGACCCCTGATTCTCCGGGCGTGTAGGTCACCGCGTGCAGTGCGCCCGAGTACGGGAAGACGCCGCGACGCCGGTGCAGGTCCCACGAGACGGGACCGCGGGCGTCGACGCCGACGGAGATCCCGGTCCAGGGCGCCATGCCGATGAGCTGTACCCGGTCCGCCAGCGTGGCTGCGGGAGAGTCGTCGATGTGAACGTCCAGGTCCCAGCGCAGGTTCGGGCGCACCGTCGCGGTGACGGAGACCGTGTGCCGACCGGGGGCGACGGGACCGGTCCGCGCGTGCGAGTACCTGCCGTAGCTGTTGTAGCCGAGGACGACGGCGGCGTCCTCGACGTACACGTGATAGCCGCCCAGCAGGTCACCGTGGGCGACCAGGACGCCCTCGGCCTGGTCGGCGAACTCGACGTCGATGTCGATGCGGAAGTCCCGGTACTGGATCAGCTTCGCCGACCGATACCGCTCCAGGACCGGAGTGCCCGGAAGTAGCCGCACCGGATCCGCCAGCCGCTGCTCGGCCGGATCACGGGCGGAACCGTCGATCACGATGGGGAAGACCGTGTTCCGCCAGGCCTCGTACTCCCACTCGGTGGCGAGTTCGGCGACGAGATCGGGGTGCTGCGCCGCCAGGTCAGTGGTCTCCGCCGGGTCGGTCCGGTTGTCGAAGAGCTGCCAGCGCGGCGCGAGCGGGTCGGTGCCGCGGTCGTGCAGGCTGAGCAGCTTCCAGCCGTCCCGGTAGTAGCCACGGTGCCCCCGGAACTCCGAGTACTGGCGTTCGCGCGCCGATGGCGAGTCGGCGTCCGTCCAGGCCGCGCGCTGGGAGACTCCGTCGCGCTCCTGTGCGGGCAGTCCGTGCCGGCGGTGCGGCGTCGACACGCCCGCCAGATCAAGCAGTGTGGGCGCCACATCGGTGACGAACGAGAACTGCTCGCGAACGCCGCGCGCCTGCGGAAGGCCGGTCGGCCAGGACAGCAGGAGGGGCACTCGGACACCGCCTGCGAAGGTCTGCCCCTTGTAGAACCGGAAGGGGGTGTTGGACACCTGTCCCCAGCCACGCGGGTAGTGCACGCCCAGTCGTTCGGTACCGATCAACTCCTCCGGGTGGTCGACGTCTCCTTCCCACCCCGCGGGGCCGACGCCGTCGGCGAACTTCACGAACTCGGCGAAGTAGCTGCGCGTGCCCTCCGGACCGCCCTCGGCGGTGCCGCCGTTATCGGAGGTGAAGACCACGATCGTGTTGTCCAGATCACCCAGCAGCTCGACGGTGTCCAGCAGGCGGCCCAGGCTGTCGTCGACGGTGCGCACCATCGCCGCGTACACCTGCATGTACCGCGCGAACCGTTGCTGCCGTTGCGGATCGAGATCGTCCCACGGCGGTACGTCGTATCCGGGCTCGCTGTTGCGGCGGGCCGGGCGCACGTGCGGGCCGAACAACCCGAGTGCCTGTTGCCGGGCGAATCGCTCTGCGCGTACAGCATCCCAGCCGCGCGCGTAGTCGAGGTCTCCGCGGGGCAGATCCTGATCCTTGACCTGCAGCGGGCCGTGCATGGCGATGTGGGCGAAGTACAGGAAGAAGGGCTTGTCGGCGTCGTGCGCGCGCAGGTCCTTGATCCACGAGACGGCGGTCTCGGTGAGTGCGTCGGTGACGTAGAACCCTGCGGGGTACTCGGTCACCGGTTCGGCTGTGTTGTCGCGTATCAACTGGTTGGGGTGGAAGAACGAGTTCAGCCCTTCCAAGGAGCCGTAGTAGTGATCGAAGCCGCGCTGCAGGGGCCACGATGAGCGGTCGGCTCCGGGGCCGAGCCGGGAGTCCTTGGCGAGATGCCACTTGCCGACCGCGTACGTGGCGTAGCCGGACTCCCGAAGGATCTCCGGAAGGGTGAGCACATCCTCGGCCAGGCTCAGCCGCAGATTCGGATAGCCGGGGTCGTGATTGGCGACGGAGCCGTAGCCCGCTCGGTGCGGATTGAGGCCGGTGAGCAGGGCGGCGCGTGCCGGGGAGCAGACCGGAGTGGTGTGGTGGTTGGTGGAGAGCACGCCCCGGGCGGCGAGCGCATCCAGGTGCGGTGTGGGGATCTCCGAACCGTACGGTCCGATGTCGGAGAACCCCATGTCGTCGACCACCACCACGATGATGTTCGGTGCGCCGGATCCGGCCGGCGGCGCGTGCCCCCAGTCCGGCTCCGACTCCGCTTCCGTGCGGCCGATCCGGCCGGCGAAGTGCTCGTATCCGCGCGCGTGTCCGGGGATGGTCATGCCGTCAGGTGCTGCGGTTCCGGCGTCGCCCGACGATCGCTCTGCACGCCCAGCGCGTCGAGCAGACGGCCACGAAGTTCCGCGAATCCGTGTTCTCCGGGGCGACGCCCGCTATCGCCGACGCTCACGTCCACCGACAGGATGCCGTGGTCGAGAACCAGGATCCGGTCCGCCAGCGCGATGGCCTCGTCGACGTCGTGGGTGATCAGCAGGACACCCGGGCGGTGTCGGGCGACCAGCCGGCGGAGCAGATCGTGCATCTTGATCTTGGTCAGGGCGTCGAGTGCGCCGAAGGGCTCGTCGGCCAGGAGCACCGCAGGCTCGCGGACCAGGCTGCGAGCCAGCGCGACGCGCTGCTGCTGTCCGCCGGAGAGCTCGCGCGGCCAGGCCTGCTCGCGCCCGCCCAGCTCGACCTCGCGCAGGAGTTCCCGGCCCACGTCCTCGGCGTCGGCTCCGCCCAGTCCCAGGATCACGTTGTCGAGAACGCGAGCCCAGGGCAGCAGCCGGGAGTCCTGGAAGACGACGGCCCGGCGCGGGTCGACCTCGAGCCGCCCGGATCCGGGGACACCGGCGTCGAGGTCGGCGATGGCACGGAGCAGAGTCGACTTGCCGGAACCGGAACGGCCGAGGAGCGCTACGAACTCGCCGCGGTGGATGGTGAGGTCGACGCCGCGCAACACCGCGCGGCCGTCGAAGCCGCGGACCAGGTTCCGGGCCTCGATCACCGGCTCGAGATCGTGGGCGTCCGAGGTGGTGGAGGTGCTCAGTGAGCCAGGGTGCTCTGCCATGACAGGGCCTTTCGTGCGGAGAAGCGGACGAGGAGGTCGGTGCTGAAGCCGAGGAGTGCGTACACCGCGAGACCGACGACGATGACGTCGGTGAGCCCGTACAGCCGCGCCTTGTACATCAGGTAGCCGATGCCGTCGGAGGCTCCGACCTGCTCGACGACGACGAGAGCGAGCCACGCCACCGTCGCCCCGAGCCGCAGGCCGGTGAAGAAGCCGGGCAGGGCACCGGGGATCGCGATGTACCGCACGAACTTCGCGCGGCTCAGGCCCACGGTCTCCGCGAGCTCGACGTACCTGCGGTCGATGCCGCGCAGGCCGGCGTGGGTGTTGAGGTAGACCGGCGTCGCGACCGCGAGGGTGATGAGCACGAGCTTCATCTCCTCGCCGATGCCGAACCACACGATGAACAGCGGCAGCAGCGCGAGCGCCGGAATCGCGCGGTAGACGGTCACGGTCCCGTCGATGAGCGCCTCACCGGGACGGGTGAGCCCGGACAGCAGGGCGAGCACGACGGCGAGAGTCACACCGAGGACGCCACCGAAGACCGCACGCTGCGCGGACGCCCAGATGTTGGACCACAGGGAGCCGTCGAGCGCGAGACTCCACGCGGTGTTCGCCACGGTCCATGGAGCGGACAGGACGGTGTCCGGGATGATCCCGGCCGCCGACCCCACCGTCCAGAGCGCAACGATCAGTGCGGGGCCGGCCAGGATCCATGCGCCGATCGGCCGCGAGTCGACCAGTACTCGGCGCGCAGCGGGTCGGGGCCGCAGTTCATGGTCCGGATCCAGCGTGCCGGGCCGCTGCTCGGGGATGGAATCGTGGGCGAGGCCGCTGCCGAGGCGGCCGGTCGGGGGAGAGGTCATGGGATGCCCTTACGTCGAGGAGTGGGGGTTGAAACGGAAGTCGACGGAACCCTCGGCCGAGATGCGGCCGCCGGGGATCTCGTCGAAGGAGGCGAGTGTGTCGATCGTGTCCTGCTGGCGCGCCACCAGGGCGCTGTCGAGAGGGATCGAATGCCACGTGCCCTGCCCGTCATAGGCGGTACGGCCCACGGCAGCGGGGATCTTCAACGCGCCGGCGTAGTACGTGGTGATCCAGCGGTTCTTGTCGGCGTCGGCCCATCGTCGCGCTCGGTCGACTGCCTCGGAAAGGCGCTTGAGGGCGGCGGCGCGGACCGGATCGGCCACTGCGGCGCGTGGGGCGTACAGGAACATCAGACCCGATTGGGCGGCCTGCGAGACGGCGTCCGGTAGCGCCTGCGCATCCGGGTGCGCGAGCCGGTACTTGGTGCTGATCGGCTCCATGAGCGGTGCGATGTCGATCTGCCCGGCTCCCAGCGCCTCGCCCACCTCGGTGAGCTGCAACGGGACCAACTGAACGTCGTGTTTGGACAGGCCCGCTGCGCGGAGCAGGCGCAGCACCATCGCCTGGTGCGCGGTGCCCTCGGCGTAGCCGATCTTGCGCCCCCGCAGGTCGGCGACGGTGCGAAGCGGCACACCGGGTCGCGCGACGGTCGAGACCCCACCGCGGTCGAGTTGCCAGGCCTTGATGATGGGGCTGGCGAAGCGGGCGATCTGCGCGTGAATCGGTGGGACGTCGGCGACGATCGCGACGTGGGTCGCGCCGGCACGGAACGATTCGAGGATCGCGGGGCCGCCGGCGAACTCGGCGAACCTCACCGAGAACCCGAGTCGCGTCACTTCACCCGATGCGGTGAGCATCGTCTTGAGGAGGGACTGCTGATCGGCCACGGTGATCACGGTGTCCGCCCCGACCCGGTCGGATATCGGCGCGGCCGGGTCGTCGGTGAGGCCGGGCGATCGCGGGGCGCACCCGGCGACGAAGACGATCGCGACGACCGCCGCAGCGAGGTGGGGGAGACGAAAAGGCATGCGCCATAGTCAACGGGTCGCGGAGACCGGTGGTAACCGTTGGACGCACGCTGAGCCCAACGGGAGCTGTGGACGTGCCGATACAATGATCGCCGTCATGGGCAAGATCGTGCTGTTCTACGTTTTCGCCCCGCTGGCCGATCCGGAGGCGATCCGGCTCTGGCAGCGGGAGCTCTGTGAGGCCAACGGCCTCCGCGGCCGGATCATCGTCTCTCGGCACGGGATCAACGTCACGGTCGGGGGAGAGATCCGCGCGGTGAAGCGGTACCTGCGCATCACCAAGGAGTACGGGCCCTTCCGTGCCGCGGACGTCAAATGGTCGGACGGTTCCGCCGAGGACTTCCCCAAGCTGTCGGTGAAGGTGCGCGAGGAGATCGTCACCTTCGGATCGCCCGGTGAGATCGAGGTCGACGCCGACGGGGTCCGCGGCGGCGGTACCCACCTGACACCCGATCAGGTGCACGAGCTGGTCGAGGCCGAACCCGATGCGGTGTTCTTCGATGGGCGCAATGCCATCGAAGCGGAGATCGGACGGTTCGCCGGTGCGGTGGTGCCGCCGGTGAAGACCACCCGCGACTTCGTCGATCTGCTCGATTCCGGTGCCTACGACCACCTCAAGAGCCGCCCGGTGGTGACCTACTGCACCGGTGGCGTGCGGTGCGAGGTGCTCACCGTGCTGATGCGTAACCGCGGCTTCGAACGGGTCTACCAACTCGACGGGGGCATCGCCCGCTACGGCGAGCGGTTCGGCGACGGAGGCCTGTGGGAGGGCTCGATGTACGTCTTCGACCGTCGAATGCACATCGACTTCTCCGACCGGGCCCAACGGATCGGCCGATGCGCCGAGTGCGGTGCGCCCACGTCCCGTGTGGTGAACCTGGCGCCGCCGCAGGATCGCGAACTGACGGTGCTCTGCGAGACGTGTGCACCGTGACGCGCCGCCCGATTCCGGTCGTCGTGGTGGCCGGCTACTTGGGAGCCGGTAAGTCGACGCTGCTCAACCACCTGCTCGCCGGAGCCGGTGGTGCCCGGATCGCAGTGGTGGTCAACGACTTCGGTGCAGTGAACATCGATGCGCTACTGGTCTCCGGCTCAGGGGCGCCGGTGCAGACGGTGTCGCTGAGCAACGGGTGCGTGTGTTGCACCGTGGGCGATGACGAGCTCGAGGACGTGCTCGGGACGCTGGCCGCCCGAGACCTGGACCTGATCGTGGTGGAGGCATCGGGCCTGGCCGAGCCCGCCGCGATGGTGCGACGCGTCGTGCTCGCACCCGATCCGCGGATCGACTACGGGGGACTGGTCTACGTGGCCGATGCCGCGCATCTGGCCGCCACCATGGAGCGGCATCCCTCGCTCCGCCACCACTTGGGTCTGGCGGACCTGGTGGTGCTCAACAAGATCGACCTGGCCGACGATCCGGACCGAGCGCGAGTGCTGGTGCGCGAGCACGCACCGTCGGCCCCGGTGGTCGGAACGGTCGACGCTGTGGTGCCCACCGAGCTGCTGATCGATGCCGATGTGCTCGCCCGGCGCGCGGCCGAGCGGGCCGGGACACCCCGGCAGCTCACCCTGGACGAGGCCCTGCGCGAGGACGAGCACGATCATCACGGTGCGGGAGACCACGAGCACCTGCACGACGGCTACCTGGCGGTGGACGTCGTCACCGGCCGGTTGGACGGGCGTCGAGCAGCGGATCTGCTGACCGACCCGCCGGCCGGGGTGTTCCGCGTCAAGGGATTCGTGACCTGCGCAGACGGGGTCCGCGTGCAGGTCCACAGCGTGGGAAGGCATGTGCGCACCGCCCCGGCACCCCGGCGCCGCGACGACGGTGCCCCGACTCTGCTGGTGTTCCTCGGTATCGAGCTCGACGAGGCGCAGGTCCGCCGACGCGTCGAATCGTGCCTGGCCGGCTCCGAGGCGGCGTCCGACACCGCGGCGACCCTGTCTCTGTTGCGGTTCTCCATTGCGGCGCAAGCGGATTCAACGATCCTCGAAGACTGAACAGAGGTCCACCGAAGATAACGGATCGGTAACGATCACCCTCGGGGTTTCCCTCAAGTCTCAATCAATGGTTCACTGTTACTCGTGTGACTGATGTGACGAAAGTTGCGCAAGAGACTTGGAAGGAGAGCGGCACCACTTCCCCGGTGCCCAGCTGCCCATGAAGAAGACCCGTGTTCTCGCAGGTTCGCTTGCGGTCGCGACCGTCGCGCTGTTCGCAGCGCCCGGCCTGGCCGCCGCCGACCCCTCGGCTCCCTCTGCCCCGGCAGCGCCGACGCTGCCCCTCAATGGAAAGACGGTGTTCCTCGACGCCGGTTCGGCTGTCGCCTCGGCGGCCGAGCAGGCCCGCAAGGTGGCCGACGGCCGCGGCGGTCAGGTTCCGTGCGTGAATCCGACGGCGATCGCCGCCAACGGAACTCCTGATCACAAGGTCAACTCGGCCGTGGCCAAGATGGTCGAGGCAGCGCTCAAGAGCCAGGGCGCCAAGGTGATCATGTCCGGTGCGAACGATGCCGGCTTCGGCGGCTGCGTCGACAAGCGGGCCGAAGCCGCCAACAAGTCCGGTGCCGATCTCGCCCTGAGTATCAACACCGCCGTGCAGGAGGCCGCGCAGCGTGGATTCCTGCTCGAGACCGCTGCACCCGGCGCTACCGATCCCAAGGTCTCGGCGCAGCAGGCGGTGAGCGCTCCGGCTGCGGCCGTGGTGCGTGACGCGGCCCGTGCCGGCGGCTTCGTCCCGGCCCAGTACCTCGGCGGCCAGGACGGAATCGCGCAGACCGCCAACGCCTTGACGTCGATGGTCAACATCCCGATGGTGTACGCCAACCTCGGCAACTTCGCCAACGGCGACGATGCCGCACTGCTCACCTCGCGGACCGGTCAGACCCAGTACGCTTCCGCGCTGGCCAACGGTGTGATCGCGCAGCTCACCGGCAAGCCGGTTCCGGCCGGGGTCATCGCTGAACCGGTCGCAGCGCAGCCCGTGGCGCCGCAGGTGGACCCCGCCGTTCCGGTGTCCCCGGCGGCACCGGCCGCCCCGGCCGCAGGTGCGGCCACAGTTCCCACGGCTCCCGTCGCGACCGCCCCTGCGGCCACGGCTCCGACCGCCCCGGTTGCTGGAGCGGCGGCTCCCGCAGCGCCCGCCGCTCCGGTGGCCCCGGCCCAGACCCCGCTGGTGCCCGCCGTGCCCGGCGCAGCGGCGCCGGTCTCGCCGAGCACCGGTACCGGCACCTCGCCGATCGTCTCCGGCGTGCCGATGCTGCAGGGCGGCGTTCCCGCCGCTACCGGAGCGCCGCAGGTCGCGGTCCCCGGCGCGGTGGCACCCGCGGCAGCCGCGGCGCCCGCTCAGGCGGCACCGTCGGTGAACATCCCCGGACTCGGACAGCTCCAGCTGCCCCAGCTGCCGCAGGTCGTGATCCCCGGTCAGAACCAGGCGCTCGGACTGAACTCGCTGTTCGAGATGGGGCCGAAGGCCACCGAGTTCCTGACCAGCTCGCAGGGACAGCAACTGGTGACCACGCTGCTGTCCAGCCCGCAGGCGTTCAACTCGCTGCAGGCCGCTCAGGGGCCGGCCGCCGCTCAGGAGATCCTCAAGGCGATCCTCAGCGCCGGCGCGCTCCTGCCGAAGTAACCCGCTCACCGACTTCCGCCGGGGACGTCACGCCCCGGCGGGAAGCGGTAGCGCGGCCCGATCTGGCAAGCTGGCGATATGGCACTGCGCGATATCGTCCGGCTCGTCCACATGGCGACGCCGATCAAGGACCTGAAGGGGAAGAAGGTCCTCGTCACCGGCGCCGCGAGCGGGATCGGACGCGCTACCGCGAATCTTCTGGCCGCACACGACGCCGAATTGGTGTTGACCGACATCAACGCCGACCAGCTCGCCGACGTCGTCCGGCATGTGGAAGCCCTGGGTGCGAGAGTCATCGCATCCAGGGCTTTCGACATCTCCGACTTCGACGAGGTGGCCGCCTTCGCCGACCACGTGCACGATCTCACCGGCCCGCTGGACGTGGTGATGAACGTCGCCGGCATCGCGATCTGGGGCACCGTCGAGAACCTCACCCACGAGCAGTGGCGCAAGACAGTCGACGTGAACCTGATGGGGCCGATCCACGTGATCGAGACCTTCGTCCCGCCGATGATCGCCGGCGGGCGCGGGGGCCAACTGGTGAACGTCTCGTCCACCGCCGGCCTGCTCGCGTTGCCTTGGCACGCCGCCTACTCGGCCGCGAAGTTCGGGCTGGTGGGGGTGTCCGAGGTGCTGCGCTACGACCTGCGCCGGCACGGTATCGGCGTCTCGGTAGTGGTGCCTGGCGCCGTGGAGACGGGGCTGGTCAAGACCGTACAGATCAACGGTCTGGATCGTTCGAATCCCAAGGTGGACAAGGGGATCGATTCCTTCCCGAAGGTCTCCGCCGATGCCGCGGCGGCATCGATCGTCGATGGTGTTCTCCGCAACCGGTTCATCGTCTACACCTCGCTCGACACTCGGGTGGGTTACTTCTGGAAGCGGAAGTTCGCGCTGCCCTACGAGATCGCCATGCGGGTGGCGAACGACCGGTTCGCGTACCTGGCCAGGCTCTCAGAGCGAGGTCAGTAGGCGCACGTGCGCGGCCCAGACGGTCTCCAGTGTCTGGGCCGAGACGCCGGTCGACAGTTGGTGCAGAACCCACCCCGGGCTGAGGGTGGCCATGAGCGTCGCGGCCCACACCTCGGTGTGCTCGGCGCAACCGGCCTCGTCGAGCATCGACCGCACGGTGAGTTCGGAGACGCGCCACGGCGGCTCGTCGTACGGTGACCGGGCCGCCTGCTCCGCACCGCGCAACAGATCACCGTGACGCACGATCATCTGCAGTCGCGCCGCCCCGTACCGGATCAGCCGCTCGACCGGATCGCCGCCGGGGCCCAGCGGCGGCGGGCCGAACATGAATCGCTGCTGCAGGCGGGTCTCGTCGGCGTCGAGCAGTGCCTGCAACAGGCCCGCGCGGGAACCGAACCGCCGGAAGACGGTGCCCTTGCCGACGCCCGCGGCGCGTGCCACCGCATCCATGCTCACCGCATCGACACCGCGCTCGGCGATCAGTCGCTGTGTGGCCTCGAGCAGCAGTTCCCGGTTGCGGGCGGCGTCACGGCGGGGCTCCGGCTGAGGCTGCGCGAGCGGGAGCGAAGGACCGGTCATCGGCCAGAGCCTACCCGGTGCGGTTGCGATCACCGTGATTGTCGGGAAGATATTCGGACCTCAGTCCGTTAATCCTGTCGTGAGTACGGCCC
Organism: Tsukamurella serpentis; assembly: GCF_054780975.1. Taxonomy (NCBI): domain Bacteria; kingdom Bacillati; phylum Actinomycetota; class Actinomycetes; order Mycobacteriales; family Tsukamurellaceae; genus Tsukamurella; species Tsukamurella serpentis. Next base: position 402,592 of record NZ_BAAGVH010000002.1, on the reverse strand, counting down.
ACCCGGGGCTGGCGGAAAGGACCTGTTTCGATGTCTGAGATCACCGTGCTGGCCGTCGTCGGATCGCTGCGCAACAGTTCGCTCAATCGTGAGCTCGCCGAGGTGGCGGTCGCGAACGCACCCGCGGGGGTGCGGGTGGACATCGCCGAGGGGATCGGCGAGGTTCCCTTCTACAACGAGGACATCGACGGTGATGCGGCGCCGGCCAGTGCCGAGGCGCTGCGCGGGAAGATCCGTGACGCCGACGCCGTGCTGCTGCTGACTCCACCGAACAACGGGACCGTGAGCGCCGTGCTCAAGAACGTCATCGACTGGGGCTCGCGCCCCTACGGCGCCAGTGCGCTCTCCGGCAAGCGGGTAGCGCTGGCGGGGGTGGGCCACCGGCTGGACACCACCTTGGCCGATGCCGAGCGCGCGGTCTCGATCGCCGGCGGGCAGGTGCCCGAGGGGCTGGTCGAGGAGTTCTCGATCTCGGGGCTCGACGGCGGTTCGGTGCGCGGTCATGATGCCGTCGCGCGGCGCGCCGGTGAGCTGATCGAGCGTCTGGTCGCGCCGCTGCGCTGAGCCTCATCGGCGTGTCGCGCGCGTGCCGGCGTGTCCTGCGGATTCACGATGAATAACGCGCTGAACCGTGTCTTGCGACCTGGTAATTCCACGAATGTTGTTCGCAAGTGGTTGTGTCGCTTCGCGGGGAGCGACACTAGGTGTAGTGTTCTACCCACTGCGCGAACGGACGCCCCGAGAGGGTCGCCGGGAGGCTTGAGGGTGGTCTGAAGTGCCCGTCGAGCTGTTCGAGTTCACGCAGGTAAACGTGGCGAAAACTTGTCAGTCGCCAAGTCCATACTGGGTCTCCGAGGAGAGCGGGAACCCGGTCGAACAGTCGAACCGTCGAACAAGGGGAGCGGTCCATGAGCCAGGTTGAGATCACCGTCTACACCAAGCCCGCCTGCGTGCAGTGCAACGCCACCTACAAGGCGCTCGACAAGGCCGGCCTCGAGTACCGCGTGGTGGACATCACCGAGGATTCCGACGCTCGCGATTACGTGCTCGCTCTCGGTTACCTGCAGGCGCCCGTGGTGGTCGCCGGTGATGCGCACTGGTCGGGCTTCCGCCCGGACCGCGTCAAGGCTCTCGTCGGCGTCGCCGCCACGGCCTAGCCATGGCCACCCCGCTCGTCGTCTACTTCTCATCGGTGTCGGAGAACACGCACCGATTCGTCAAGAAGCTGGGCCTGCGGTCGGTGCGCATCCCGGTCACCAGGGCCGAGGATCCGATCTCCGTCGACGAGCCCTACGTCCTGATCACGCCCACGTACGGCGGGGGGAAGCAGGCCACCGCCGTCTCCGGCGGCGGATACGTTCCCAAACAGGTGATCAGATTCCTCAACGATCAACACAACCGCTCCCTGATCCGTGCCGTGATCGCGGGCGGTAACACGAATTTCGGCGAAGAGTACTGCCACGCCGGCAACGTGATCGCCGGCAAGTGCCGGATCCCGTACCTGTACCGCTTCGAGCTGATGGGAACCGCGGAGGACGTCGAATGCGTCCGCACCGGACTCATCGACTTCTTCTCCCGCAACGACATGAAGGAAACCGCGCGCTCATGACCGCAACTCAGGAAGACCTCGTACCGTCGGCGAGCCAGTCGGGCGTCCACGCCGGCCCCGGTCACAGCGAGCTGGACTTCCACGCGCTCAATGCGATGCTGAACCTGTACGACCGGGACGGTCGCATCCAGTTCGACAAGGACAGGGAAGCCGCGCGGCAGTACTTCCTGCAGCACGTGAACCAGAACACGGTCTTCTTCCACAACCTCGACGAGAAGCTCGACTACCTCCTCGAGGAGAACTACTACGAGCCCGAGGTGCTGGAGAAGTACAGCCGCGAGTTCGTCAAGGGACTGTTCGACGCCGCGTACGCCAAGAAGTTCCGGTTCCCCACCTTCCTCGGCGCGTTCAAGTACTACACCAGCTACACCCTCAAGACCTTCGACGGTAAGCGCTACCTGGAGCGTTTCGAGGATCGCGTGTGCATGGTGGCGCTCACCCTGGCCGACGGTGACGAGAAGCTCGCGGTCTCCCTGGTGGACGAGATCATCGCGGGTCGGTTCCAGCCCGCCACCCCCACCTTCCTCAACTCGGGCAAGAAGCAGCGCGGTGAGCCGGTCTCGTGCTTCCTGCTGCGCATCGAGGACAACATGGAGTCGATCGGCCGGTCGATCAACTCGGCACTGCAACTGTCCAAGCGCGGTGGCGGAGTGGCCCTGCTGCTGACCAACATCCGCGAACACGGCGCGCCCATCAAGAAGATCGAGAACCAGAGCTCGGGTGTCATCCCGATCATGAAGCTGCTCGAGGACTCGTTCAGCTACGCCAATCAACTCGGTGCCCGGCAGGGGGCGGGTGCGGTGTACCTGCACGCGCACCACCCGGACATCTACCGCTTCCTGGACACCAAGCGGGAGAACGCGGACGAGAAGATCCGCATCAAGACCCTCTCGCTGGGCGTGGTCATCCCGGACATCACGTTCGAGTTGGCCAAGCGCAACGACGACATGTACCTGTTCTCGCCGTACGACGTCGAGCGCGTCTACGGGGTGTCCTTCGCCGATGTGAACGTCTCGGAGAAGTACTACGAGATGGTCGACGATTCGCGGATCCGCAAGACCAAGATCAATGCGCGAGAGTTCTTCCAGACCCTCGCGGAGCTGCAGTTCGAGTCCGGTTACCCGTACATCATGTACGAGGACACGGTGAATCGCGCGAACCCGATCCCGGGCAAGATCACACACTCGAACCTGTGCAGCGAGATCCTGCAGGTCTCCACCCCGTCGACGTACAACGACGACCTCTCCTACGCCGAGGTGGGTAAGGACATCTCCTGCAACCTGGGCTCGTTGAACATCGCGAAGACCATGGACAGCCCGGATTTCGGTGGCACGATCGAGACCGCCATCCGCGGCCTGACCGCTGTCTCGGACCAGACGTCGATCACCTCGGTGCCGTCGATCGAGCACGGCAACAATCTCTCGCACGCCATCGGCCTGGGGCAGATGAACCTGCACGGGTACCTCGCGCGTGAGCGGGTGTTCTACGGATCGGAAGAAGGTGTGGACTTCACCAACATCTACTTCTACACCGTGCTCTTCCACGCGATCCGTGCCTCGAACCGGATCGCTCGTGAGCGCGGCCAGAGTTTCGGCGGCTTCGCCGAGAGCAAGTACGCATCGGGCGAGTTCTTCGACAAGTACACCGAGCAGGAGTGGAAGCCTGCCACGGCGAAGGTGGCGAAGTTGTTCATCGACGCCGAGATCCACATCCCCACGCAGGAGGACTGGCGCGAGCTCAAGTCCGCGGTGCAGCAGCACGGCCTGTACAACCAGAACCTGCAGGCGGTGCCGCCCACCGGCTCGATCAGCTACATCAACCACTCCACGAGTTCGATCCACCCCGTCGCGGCCAAGGTCGAGATCCGCAAGGAGGGCAAGATCGGCCGGGTGTACTACCCGGCGCCATACATGGACAACGACAACCTGGAGTACTACCAGGATGCGTACGAGATCGGCTACGAGAAGATCATCGACACCTACGCCGCGGCGACTCAGCATGTGGATCAGGGCCTGTCGCTGACTCTGTTCTTCAAGGACACCGCCACCACTCGTGAGGTGAACCGCGCTCAGATCTACGCCTGGCGCAAGGGGATCAAGACGCTCTACTACATCCGCCTGCGGCAGATGGCGCTCGAAGGAACCGAGGTCGAGGGCTGCGTCAGCTGCATGCTCTAAGAGCCGTTCACCGAAGCGCCGATCGGAGGGTTCCTCCGGTCGGCGTGTTCGTTGATCGGTCGCCCTCGTGGCTTCCAGTTAGCAGCACCCGCCAGAATTAGGTTAGTGTGTCCTAATGTGAATGCGAATCGGGATGAACTGGGTGTTATCGGTCGCGGTGGTGTGAGCCGGCGCGGGTTCCTCGGGGGAGCGGCGGGACTCGGCGCTGCCGCCCTCCTGACTGCCTGCGGACGGCAGGAGCAGGCGTCTGATTCCGCGGCGAACGGACGACCCAAGCGGATCGTGGCGCTGTCGACCGGGCATCTCGACCACTGCCTCGCGCTCGGGATCATGCCCGTCGGCATGGCGGTCGCGGCGTCGGAGGCTACGGACACCAAGGGGGTGCCGGCGTTCATCAAGGACGCCTTCGGCGCCCGGTTCGACCTCGACAAGATCGCCATCGTCGGCCAACGCCAGACTCCCGACATCGAGAAGATCGCCGGCCTCAAGCCCGACATGATCCTGTCGAATCAGCGCGGTTCCAAGAGCCTCAACGAGCAACTGACCCGTATCGCGCCGACGGTGCTGACCAAGGGCGGGTCCGACGCCTTCAAATCCGACATGAACGTGGTCGCAGACGCTCTGGGCCGCTCCCGCGAGGGCCAGGGGCTGCTCGCGGACTACGAGCAGCGGGCCCGAGCCTGGGCTGCGGCACGCGGAAACTCCGAGACGATCTCTCTGGTTCGCGGTAAGGGGGATCAGTACCTGTACTTCGGCACCCTGGCGCTGGCGAGCATCGTCGGCACCGATGCCGGACTGAAGCGCCCGCCGTCGCAGCAGTTCAGTGATAAAGCCAGCCGTACGCTCTCGCTGGAACAGGCGGGCCTGCTCGACGCCGATTGGTTGTTCTACTCGTTCCCCGGGACTTCCGGCGACTTCACCCAGTCGCCGTTGTGGAAGAAACTGCCGGCGGTGGCTGCGGGTCGTGCTATCGAGGTCGACGTCGATTCGTGGTTCGTCAACGCCTCCACCGTCGCCGCCGAGCGAGTTCTCGCCGACATGCAGAAATTCATGGGCCGCACGTAGTCCCCGCGCGGGGCGATGCCGACTTCCAGCCGCAACGGCGCGCAAACGCGTATTAACGTGCCGGAAATCGGACGGGGTAGTCAGCCGTTTACGGTCTGTTCACCGTCTTAGGACATCGCCGAGGCTTCGGTCTCCTGTCTGGAAGTGACCGCCGATATGACGACTGCACCACCGCCGAAGGAGGCGACGCCGACCAGTTCGGCGGTATCGCCGGTCAGCGCCCAGATCGAGCGTGCCTATGAGCGGATCGGTGTCACCCGCGCGCACATCGGCATCCTGGCGATGGTGCTGTTCGGGGTGTTCTTCGACGCGATCGAGCAGAACACGGTCGGGATCGCCGGGCCGATTCTCAAGGCGGACTGGGGGATCGGCGGGACTCAGATCGGGCTGCTCAACACGGCGACTTTCACCGCGGTCGCACTCGGACGGGTCCTCGCCGGTGCACTGATGGACCGAGTCGGTCGCCGCCGCCTGCTCGGACTGAACCTGCTGGTCTTCGCGATCGGTTCGTTGCTCTGCGCGATCGCACCCAATTACGAGTCCCTGGTGGTCGCACGGTTCTTGGTGGGGCTCGGACTCGGTGGCGAGATCGCCTCAGCGGTCGTGCTCCTGTCCGAGTTCTTCTCGGCTCGCAACCGTGGGACCGCGATCGGGCTGATCAACGTAGCGGCTGCAGGGTTGGGCAACATGCTCGCTCCACTGTTCGGCGTGATCGTCTTCGCCGTTTTCAGCGGTGAGGAACGCTGGCGCTGGTTGTTCGGAGTGCTCGTCATCCCGGCGTTGATCGTGGTCGTGTACCGCCGGGCGCTGCCGGAGTCGCCGCGATACCTCGCCTCGCGCGGGCGAATCGATGAGGCGAACACTGTGATCAACCGTCTCGCGCAGGGCAAGCTCACGGGACCGCTCGCCGAGCGCGTCACGTACCTGGAGGCGGCACCGTCGTCCACGGAACCCGCCCGGCGAACGCCGTGGACCGCCATCATCAGCAGGCGGTACCGGCGGAGCACTCTTGCGCTGTGTGTCGCGGTGTGCATGTCCTACGGAGCTCAGATCTCGATGCTCACGCTCATTCCGGTGATCCTCACCGACCGCGGGATGAACATCAACAAGGCGCTCTGGTTCACGCTCGTCATGCAATCGGGCTCCTTGGTGGGTGCTCTGACGGCGTCGTACATCGCTCGCCGAATGCCGCGGAAACTCACGCTCACGGCGGGCGCTGCTTTGGGCACCGTGGCAGGTCTCGGATTCGGCTTCTTCGCCACGAACATCGGATTGGTGTTGTTCTTCGGAGCGCTGTTCAACTTCGCGGTGATCATTCTCAACACCACCATCTGGTTGTTCGCTCCGGAACAGTATCCGACCAGCATTCGCGGTCTGGCGACATCGGTGATCCTCGCCGTCGGCTCGCTGTCCGGAGGACTGTTCCCGCTGATCGCCGGTGCGGTTTTGGATGCATCCGGAGTCGGTGCGATGTTCGCGATGCTCGCGGCCCTGTTCGTCTGTTGCGGCGTGGCAGTGCGATTCCCCGGGGAGACTTTCGGCCGTCCGATGCCGGAAGACGAACCGTCGTGATCGACAGTCGCAGCCGGGTGCTGATCGTGAACCCGAACAGCAACACCGACACCACAGCGATGTTGGTGCGAGTCGCCGCTTCGGCAGCGCCGGACTTCTGCTTCCGCGGCGTGACCGCAGCATTCGGTCCGCGGATGATCGTCGACCCTCCGGCTCTGCACGAGTCGGCCCGAGCAACAGTGGACGCGGTGGCGGGCGCGGTGAGGGAGTCGTGCCCCGACGCGGTGATCGTGGGCGCCTTCGGTGACCCGGGGCTCGGTGAGCTCGCGCAGATGCTGTCGATTCCAGTGGTCGGGATCGGGCGATCTGCCGTGACGGCAGCTGTGCGAGGCGGGCGGTTCGCGGTCGCCACAACCACGCCCGCCCTCCGGGGGGCGATCGATGACCTCGTCGCCGATGCGGCGCCGGGGGCCGACTATGCCGGAACCTTCATCTGCGACGGTGACCCGGTCGCGCTGGCCGCTGAACCCGACCGCATGTACCAGGCGCTGAGCGGCACCGTCGACGAGGCCGTCGCCGCGGGCGCGCGAGCAGTGGTCATCGGCGGTGGGCCGTTGAGCGATTCCGCAGCTCGACTCGCTGAGCGTACCGATGCCGAGATCGTCGAGCCCGTGCCCGCAGCCGTTCGTGCGCTCACCGGAATGCTCGGCGGCGCGCCCTTTCCGTGAACCGGGCGACCTGTGACCCGCCGGTACCTCAACGCTCACGACAAGCGGAAACGGATACTGGCGATCACGTCGTCGAGGGCCTCGCCGATCAGGTGAATCCGGTCGGCCGGGCCGGACGCGGCCAGCGCGCGATGCCTGTCGGCCTCGGACAAGGGGAGTACGCGCGCCAGGTAGTAGCTGCGTTCGACCGGGTCCTCCGGCAGGTCGAGCGGCACGATCCGCGGCGGACGTGCCCCCTCGGCGGTGGCCAGACGCGCAGCGAGGGAGACGATCTCGTCCCGCTGGGTGAGCAGTGGAACCAGATCAGCAGCAGGCTGCTGCACATCGGGCCACACCTCGACCTCGGCCATCGGGTACGGAGCGTCGGGTAACCACCGGGTGACCCGGATGCGTTCACCGCCCCGGCAGACCAGGGTGAACTGACCGCCCATCCGTCGCACGTACCGATCGATCACCGCCGTCGTGCCCACATCCGTCCGCACCTCGCCGCCGCCGACCTCGCTGCCGCGCTCGATCAGCACCACACCGAACCGGCCGTCGGTCGCCAGCGCGTGCTCGATCATCCGGCGGTACCGGGGCTCGAAGATCCGCAGCGGCAGTTCCTCGCCCGGCAGGAGCACCCTCCCCAGCGGGAACATCGGCAGTTCGGTCACCAGATCAGCATGCCCTGTGTGTCGCCGGCTCGCCGCCGGGATCGCCGGGATCGCCGACTCGCGTCCCGCCGCGGACCTAGGGTCGAGCCATGACTCCTGCGCTCTGGCTCGAATCGATTGCCGACGACGGTGCCCGGATCGCCGCGATCGACCCGTCGCACCTCGACGACGAGGTGCCCAGTTGCCCCGGATGGACGGTGCGGCACGGAATCATCCACACCGGCGGGGCTCACCGGTGGGCGACGATGTTCCTGCAGGCGGGTCCGGATTCCAAGGAACGTTTCGTTCCCGACGTTTCGGACGTGCCCGACGGCGACGCCGTTCTCCGCTGGTACGCGGGCACCGTCGCCGACCTCCTCGCGGAACTGCGCCGGCACGACCCGGACCAACCCGCCCGTGCCTTCATCGGACGCACTGTCGCCGCGTTCTGGATGCGGCGGATGGCGCAGGAGGTCTCCATTCATCGATGGGACCTGCAGAACGCCCTGCCGGACGGCGCCGAACCGCTCACGGCGCGGACCGCGGCCGACGGCATCACCGAACTCACCCAGATGCAGATCCCGCGGCTGATCGAACGCAACGGCCTGCCGGACTCGCTGGTGGGCAGGGTCATCACGATCACCGCGACCGACACCGGCGACCGCTGGACCGTGCGACTGCGTGGCGACGGAATCGAGGTGCTCTCCGAGCCGGCACCGGCGGACGTGGTGCTCAGCGGCACGGCATCGGACCTGGATCTGGTGCTGTGGCGCCGGACCGAGCCCGGCACCGTCGACCTCCAGGGCGAGCGTGAGGTGCTCGACGGGCTGCTGCGGGTGGTCGTGATCTGAGGTCCGAGGCGCACGTCGGGCGACACGCCGAACAGGCCCGATGCACTAAATCTTGCGCCTCACGGACTTGTCGCCCCCAAGGGGTAGTGTCATGTGCGTTGGAATTCTGGTCTTCGAAAACCGAGGTGTCATGTCTGAAACCGCCGCTCACAGCCCCGCCGACGGCGCCCCGCTCAAGCTGATCAGCCGGGTTTCGGCGATCAACTGGAACCGGGTGCAGGACGAGAAGGACGCCGAGGTCTGGGACCGGTTGACGGGCAATTTCTGGCTGCCGGAGAAGGTGCCGGTCAGTAACGACATCCCGTCCTGGGGCACCCTCACCGACCATGAGAAGCAGCTCACGATGCGGGTCTTCACCGGCCTGACACTGCTGGACACCATCCAGGGCACCGTCGGCGCGGTCTCGCTGATTCCGGACGCGCTCACCCCGCACGAGGAGGCGGTCTACACCAACATCGCGTTCATGGAGTCGGTGCACGCCAAGAGCTACAGCTCGATCTTCTCCACGCTGTGCAGCACCCGCGAGATCGACGACGCCTTCCGCTGGTCGGAGGAGAACGAGCGCCTGCAGCGCAAGGCGGAGATCGTCATGGAGTACTACCGCGGCGACGATCCCCTCAAGCGCAAGGTGGCCTCCACGCTGCTGGAGTCGTTCCTGTTCTACAGCGGCTTCTACCTGCCCATGTACTGGTCCTCGCGGGCGAAGCTCACCAACACCGCCGACATGATCCGCCTGATCATCCGCGACGAGGCCGTGCACGGGTACTACATCGGTTACAAGTACCAGCGGGGCCTGGAGACGCTGTCTGAGGCGCGACGCCAGGAGCTCAAGGACTACACCTTCGAGCTGCTCTTCGAGCTGTACGACAACGAGACCGACTACACCGAGTCGCTCTACGACGAGGTGGGGCTCACCGAGGACGTCAAGAAGTTCCTGCGGTACAACGCCAACAAGGCCCTGATGAACCTCGGCTACGAGGCGATGTTCCCCAAGGACGAGACCGATGTGAACCCGGCGATCCTGTCCGCGCTGTCGCCCAACGCCGACGAGAACCACGACTTCTTCTCCGGCTCCGGATCGTCGTACGTGATCGGCAAGGCCGTCAACACCGAAGACGAGGACTGGGACTTCTGACCGGTCGGTTCGAGGCCCGGCAGCGGGACTCGGCGACGTCGCGGCGGCTGCCGGGAACTGCTACGAACGCGCGGTAACGAACACTGCTCGTACCTGGATGATCAGGTATGAGGAAGTTCGTGGGACTCGTTGCAACGGTCGCTATCGCATTCGTAGTGGCCGGGGCGCCCGCGTCGGGGCAGGTCTACGACGATCCTGCGGACTACCCGGACCCTCACGGATCCTTTAGCGGTCTCGTGTTCGCTTCGCCCAGTGGGAATCTGTCGTGCTTCATGAACCCGGCGGGAGCGGTGTGCCATGCGACGTACGCCGAGCGACCCGCCGGATCCATCGGAGACTGCCCGGCGCCCCTGGAGTGGTCCTGGTCGATCTCCGTCGACCCACGACCCTCGCAGGTCTACTGTGCGGCCGCCCGCAGACCCGACGACGGGGGTGCCAGGAACCTGCCCTACGGGCATCGTCTTCGGGTACAGCCTCCATATGCCACTGAGACCGTCGAGTGCGCATCGATGACCACCGGAATGCGATGCGTCGTCGGGAAGCACGGATTCGTCGCCTCGCGCGAGGGTGGCTCGCTGTTCTGAATCCCCCTTGTTCGGAGGCGGGTTTCAGTCAGTGAGCGGCAACTGATCGCGGTCGGCCCACTCGACCAGAGTGTCCAGCGAGAACGCACGGTCGTCGATTTCCGCGGTGAGGTCACCGAGCTCGGTGAACCGGGCCGGTAGCGTTCGGATCGTGAAATCGTCTGGGTGCACCCGGGGGATCTCCTCCCAGGTGACCGGCGCCGAGGCGGTCGCGATCGGCGTGCCGCGCAGCGAATAGGCGCCGGCGATGGTGTGGTCACGAGCATTCTGGTTGTAGTCCAGGAACACCGCCGCCGGGTCACGATCCTTGCGCCACCACACCGTGGTCGCCTCGCCCGCCGCGCGGCGTTCCACCTCCCGGGCGAAGGCCAGAGCGCACCGTCGCACTTCCGCGAACGTCCACCGCGGCTCGATCCGTACGTACACGTGCAGCCCGGAACCGCCCGAGGTCTTCGGGAAACCGCGGATACCCAGTTCGTCGAGCACCTGGCGCACCACCTCGGCCACCCGCTGCACCCGAGACCAGGAGCAGTCGGGCATCGGATCGAGATCGATCCGCCACTCGTCGGGACGCTCCAGATCTGCGGCCCGGCAGTTCCAGGGATGGAACTCGACGGTCGACATCTGCGCCGCCCAGATCACCGCACCCAACTCGGTGACCACCAGTTCGTCCGCGGTGCGGTCGAATCGCGGGAAGTGGATCCGCACCGTCTGCAGCCAGTCCGGCGCGCCCGCCGGGATCCGCTTCTGATGCACCTTGGGACCGTCCACACCCTTCGGGAACCGGTGCAGCATCGTCGGACGACCGGACAGCGCCCGCACGATCCCCGGACCCACCGCCTCGTAGTAGCGGACCACATCGAGCTTGGTGGCGCCGATCGCCGGGAAGTACACGCGGTCCGGACTGGTGACGCGCACCGTCCGGTCGCCGACCTGCAAGTCGATCGGTGCGCCGTGCTCGGAGGAGGCCACGGACACGACGTTACGCGCCCAGCAGCCGCCTCAGACCGCGCTTGCCGCTGCCCGCCGCGCGGCCGGTGACCACACCGGCGGCCACGTCCTCGGCGAGTCGGGCGACCGTCTCCTGCGAATCGGTCCGATTGGTGCCGATGAATCCGTTCGGACCGCGCTTGATCCACCCGGTCACGTACACGCCGGGCAGCGGCGCACCGTCGTCGCCCAGCACCCGGCCGGCCGCGTTCGGCAGGACGCACGCGCGGTCGTCGAACGGCAGTCCGGGCACCGGAACGCCCCGGTAGCCGACGGAGGTGAGCACCATCGCAGCGGGCAGGCCCACCGGCTGCCCGGTGAGCGAGTGCCGTGCGCGCAGGATCAGTCCGTCGCCGGACGTCTCGATCGACTCGGGCGTGGTGAGGAATCGCAACCGGATCCGGCGCCGCGCATCCGAACGGGTGTCCAGGGATTCCAGCAGCGCCAGCTTGTGCCCGGCCAATTCGGATTCGCCGCCGGCGACCAGCGTCTCGGCCACATCGGGATCGGGATGGAGGACGACGGTGCGCTGCTGCGTCAGCCCCAGGGCCTCGGGCAGCGTGAACGCGGCGTGCTCGGGGCCGCGGCGGGCCACGATCACCACCTCCTCGACCTGCGAGGACCGCAACGCCTGCAGCGCTGCGGGCGAGATCGTGGTGTCCGTGAGCTCGTCCGGGTCGGCGGTGAGGATGCGCGCGGCGTCGAGGGCGACGTTGCCGTTACCGATGATCACGATGCGCTCGTGGCCGAGGTCGATCGGGTCGCCGCGGTGCTCGGGGTGGCCGTTGTACCAGGCGACGAAGTCGGTGGCACTGCGCACTCCGGGCAGGTCCTCACCGTCGATGCCGAGCTTCTTATCGGTGCTCGCCCCGACCGCCACGACGATCGCGTCGTGCCGCTGCCGCAACTCCTCGATACCGATATCGCGGCCGACCTCGGTATCGAGATGGAGACGGAAGGCCGGATCCGCGGCGACCTTGTCGAACAGGCCAGACACCTTGCGGGTGCGGGTGTGATCCGGTGCGACCCCGAACCGGGCCAGGCCGTACGGGGTGGAGAGCTTCTCGTAGACGTCGACGGTGACCTGCTCGTACCGCAGCAGTTCGTCGGCTGCGTACATCGCGGCCGGACCGCTGCCGATCACCCCGACGCTGATCACCTCGTCCTTGGCGATCGGCAGCAACTTCGGCGGAACGGTGTGCGCCATCGGTGGGCGGCTGCGCTGCTGCGGATTCGGGCTGTCCAGCACGGCGTTCGCCGGGTCGGCCGCGGCGAGGGAGCGGTTCAGCTCGATGTAGACCTTGTGCTCGTCGGGCAGGCGATGCGCCGGCCCGATCGCGTCGACCGGGCAGGCGGTCACGCACGCCCCGCAGTCGACACAGGTCGTGGGATCGACGTACAGCATCTCCGCGGTGGCGAAGCCCGGCTCGTCGGGAGTGGGATGGATGCAGTTGACCGGGCACGCGAAGGTGCACGAGGCGTCGCTGCAACAGGACTGGGTGATGACGTGGGGCATGGATGTCCCTTCGGGTCGTGGTCGACCGCACGTGGAGGACCGTCCGGCCCGAGCCGGCCCGTTCGGGCCGCCGAGCCGGACGGCGGGATGGCTGCGCGGTTACTGCGCCGCGTAGGACGGCTCGCTCCGGAAGCGGGAGACCCGCCCGGAGATGCCGAGTGCGCGCCACAGCAGCCGCGAGACGGGGTTCATCAACCCGGAGCGCTCCGCCAGCAGCCGGACATCGCCGAAGACCTCGCTGCGCATCGCCTTGGACTCCGGTGAACTCCAGAAGATGTCCTTCTTCACCGACCGCGGGATGTCGAACCTGCTCCAGAACCGGCGCGGGGGCACCATGATCGCGCCCAACAGCACCCGCATCACCAGCGGCAGCGCCAGTGACAACAGGAACCGGGGGACCGGGCCGCGGGTGGGGATCTTGTGTTCGAGCAGTTGGTGCGCGAACGAGATGTGCCGCGCCTCCTCGGCCACGTGGATCTGCATCACCGCGGTCATCGCCGGGTGCTGGGTCTCCGCCGAGCGCAGGAACTGTTTCTGCAGATGGTCGATCGGCTCCTCACCGCCGAGCACCCCCATGTAGAAGATGTTCGGGAAGGCGGTGGCGGCCAGTGGGACGAACGGAGAGATCCGTCGGAACCAGCGCGGACCACCGGGAACGTCCATCCCGGTGCGGTTGACGAACTCCTGGAACATCAGCGTGTGCTGGCACTCCTCCTTCGCCTCATGCGTGGCGTAGCGGAACTCGGGGGAGTTGTTCGGCTGGAACGCGGTGTACTGCATGATCCCGCGGATCAGGATCGACTCGAACTGCAGGCCGACCTTCGCGACATTGGCCTGACGCCACATGCCGATCTCGATCTGCTTGGCGAGGGGCTGCTTCTGGTACCACGGGTGCCGGCCGATCGGATCGAACCGGGAGTTGCACACCCAGCGCGGATCGTCCGGGACGACAGCCAGTTCGGGGGAGTCCCAATCGATGTCGATGTAGGGATCGAAGTTGCGCCGGACGGAGGCTTCGGAGAGGTCGTCGAGCGTCTGCTCGTATTCGGCCTGGCCGGGGAAGGAACGCCCGCGCATACGCGCCATGTGCGTCATACGCGGCATGTTCAACAGGGCCATGGTGAATCCTTTCGTGTCGCACACGTTCCGGCTCGACCCTGGCTTTCCCACCGCGGAGTGTGGGAAATCCCACTATCGTTTCTGCAGGTAGAAGCCGTGTGTGAGATTCAAGTGGCCTAATCCTATCACCGGAAACAAGCATGACTGAAGGGTTTGTTCCGAGGAATTCGTGAACAGGTGTGCACCGAGCTCCGGGCCAGCGTCTTTCCGCGCCCGATGTGAGGGGCGTCACTGTTTCCGGGTGGTTCGGGCCGGGTCGGCGATCAGGACGAGGCGCGGATGGTGTTGCTCACGTCGTGCAGCACGATCCCGGCGGCCACCGGGCCGCCGGTGGCGAACCAGGCCGAGTCCTCGACCAGCAACTGGCGCTTGGCGGTGACCGCTCGCAGGTCCTTCCAGGACGAGGAGGTCATCACGGACGAGCCCAGCTCACGCCCCTTGTCGCCCTGGTAGCCGATGTAGATCAGGTCGGCCTCCGCGGCGGAGTAGTCACCGTCGGACATGGACACCGGTTCCGGCGTGCGTTGCGGCTTCGGGCGCACCACCTTCAGCTCCGCCAGCACCTGCGCCGCCAGTGGCGCCGTGCCCTCGGCGAGGGATCTGCCGTCATCGGTGAACCGCACCAGCGAGACCACGTTGTGGATCGCGTCGATCTTCGCCGATCTCTCCGTGACGTCCCGCTGGTACCGGTCGATCACCGCGCGCGCCTCCGCCGGCATCCGCACCGCATCGGCGAGGGCCAGGAAGGCGCGCCGCCAGTCGGCCGACGGTACCGGGACGATCACGGGCCGATCGGCGGTCCGGTTCGCCGCCTCCGACCGCTCGGTGCCGATGGTGAGGTCTGCACGGACGTCCCGGGACGGCTGAGGTGAGCGACCGAAGATCGCGCCCAGGTACGACGGTGCCGTGCCGGCGACCGCCTTCACCCGGTTCTGCAGGCCGAGGGCGCACAGGCCGTCGAGCAGGTTCGGATCGGTCACCACGATCGCCGCCGGGGCCGGCCCGCCGCCCACCGGCGCGGCGCAGGCGGCCTCGGGCTTGCGATCGAGGCCGATGATGTTCGCCGAGGCGATCCGGGTCGTCGTGGTGGAGATCGAGGCGAAGGGTTGCTGGATCGGTTCCTGTCCGCCGCCGCACCCGGTGAGGAGGGCTCCGACAACGGCTGTGACCACGATCGCCGCACCCGATCCACTCCTGGAGACCCTGCTCACGTCCACCCGTCCTCACCTGTCGTTCCGGCCGGTGGTCACGCTAGCAGTACGTGGCCGCGCAGCGGCCTCCGCGAGGCCTGTACGACGCGATGTAGGACTCCGGGGACAAGTGTCGTAGGACCGCGGGGACAACTGTCAGTGCGAGGGGCTACTCTTACGTCACGGGCGTTGTGTCCGCCGTGGGCGAACGCGACACCGAAGACCTGAATGAAGACCCGAAAGAGGAGACGTCACGGTTCCGACAGCCGCGGAATCGTGACGTCACAGGGCAGGAGGAAGTGTGACCGCGCAAGCGCATCGTCCGGCAGTCGAGGTGACCGCCGCGCGTCCGTACCCGCAGCGGACCGGGCCCAAGGGGTCGTTCATCTACAAGATGGTGACGACGACCGATCACAAGACGCTGGGCATCATGTACATCGTCACGTGCTTCGCGTTCTTCCTCGTCGGTGGCCTCATGGCACTGCTGATGCGCGCCGAGCTCGCCGAGCCCGGCCTGCAGTTCCTCTCCACCGAGCAGTTCAACCAGCTGTTCACCATGCACGGCACGGTCATGCTGCTGCTGTACGCGACGCCGATCGTGATCGGCTTCGCCAACTTCGCGCTGCCGCTGCAGATCGGCGCCCCCGACGTCGCCTTCCCGCGACTGAACGCCTTCGGCTACTGGCTGTTCGTGTTCGGCGCGCTGATGGTGCTCGCCGGCTTCATCACCCCCGGTGGTGCGGCGGACTTCGGCTGGACCGCCTACACCCCGCTGACCGACGCCCTGCACTCGCCCGGCCCCGGTGCCGACCTGTGGATCATGGGTCTCGGCGTGGGTGGTCTCGGCACCATCCTCGGCGCCGTCAACATGGTCACCACCGTGGTCTGCATGCGTGCCCCCGGCATGACGATGTTCCGCATGCCGATCTTCACCTGGAACATCCTGGTGACCTCGCTGCTGATCCTGCTCGCCTTCCCGCTGCTGACCGCCGCCCTGATGGGCCTGGAGGTCGACCGCCAGTTCGGTGCGCACATCTACGATCCGGCCAACGGTGGCGTCATCCTCTGGCAGCACCTGTTCTGGTTCTTCGGCCACCCCGAGGTCTACATCATCGCGCTGCCCTTCTTCGGCATCGTGTCGGAGATCTTCCCGGTGTTCAGCCGGAAGCCGATCTTCGGTTACAGCGGCCTGGTGCTCGCCACCCTCGCGATCGCGGCGCTCTCGGTCGCGGTGTGGGCGCACCACATGTACGCCACCGGCGCGGTGCTGCTGCCCTTCTTCAGCTTCATGACCTTCCTGATCGCGGTGCCCACCGGTGTGAAGTTCTTCAACTGGATCCTCACGATGTGGAAGGGGCACATAACCTTCGAATCGCCGATGCTGTTCTCGATCGGCTTCATCGTGACCTTCCTGTTCGGCGGTCTGACCGGCGTGCTGCTGGCCTCCCCGCCGCTGGACTTCGCGGTCTCCGACACCTACTTCGTGGTCGCCCACTTCCACTACGTGCTGTTCGGCACCATCGTGTTCGCGACCTACGCGGGCATCTACTTCTGGTTCCCGAAGATGACCGGCCGGATGCTGGACGAGCGCCTGGGTCGCTGGCACTTCTGGCTGACCTTCGTCGGCTTCCATATGACCTTCCTGGTGCAGCACTGGCTGGGCGCCGAGGGCATGCCGCGTCGCTACGCCGACTACCTGGCCACCGACGGTTTCACCACGCTGAACCGGATCTCCACGGTCGGAGCGTTCATCCTGGGCGCGTCCACGCTGCCCTTCGTGTGGAACGTCTTCAAGAGCTACCGCTTCGGCGAGGTCGTCACCGTCGACGATCCGTGGGGCTTCTGCAACAGCCTGGAGTGGGCCACCAGCTGCCCGCCGCCGCGGCACAACTTCACCGAGCTGCCGCGCATCCGCTCCGAGCGCCCCGCGTTCGAGCTGCACTACCCGCACATGGTCGAACGGATCCGGGCCGAGGCCCACTCCGGACCGGGCAAGGGCCACTAGGTTCCAGCACTCGAACGGCGTCTCCCACCGGGAGGCGCCGTTCGGCGTTCGCGGGCCGCGCATTACGCTGCTCACGTGCCCGAATCGAGCAACGGCCCCACCATCCTCATCACCGTCACCGGCGGTGACAAGCCCGGCGTCAGTTCCGTCCTGTTCGGGGTCCTGGCCCGCAAACAGGTCAGCATCCTCGACGTGGAGCAGACCGTGATCCGCGGTCGCCTCACCCTCGGCGTGCTCGCCGCCGTCGACGGTGACCCCGAAGACGTCCAGGAACTCGTCGAACAGGCCATGGCCACCGTCGGCATGGACGTGGCCGTGGAGATCACCGCCGAGCAACCGCCCCGCCCGCCGGCCGCCACCCACGCCGTGGTCCTGCTCGGCGCCCCGGTCACCGCGCGAGCGCTGTCCGCCGTCGCCTCGGCCCTCGCGGACCGGAACGTGAACATCGAGTCCATCGCCGGCATCGCCGACTACCCGGTGACCGCACTCGAACTCCTGGTCACCGTGCCCGGTGGCGCCGAGGCCGAGGCCGCCTTCCGTGCGGCGCTGGTGTCGGTGGCCACCGAACAGGGGGTGGACATCGCCGCGTCCCGCGCCGGTATCGCCCGCCGCGCCAAGCGGCTGATCTGCTTCGACGTCGACTCCACCCTGGTCCAGGGTGAGGTGATCGAGATGCTCGCCGCGCGAGCCGGTAAGGAGGCCGAGGTCGCAGCGGTCACCGAAGCCGCGATGCGAGGTGAACTCGACTTCGAGCAGTCCCTGCACGCGCGGGTGCAGAACCTGGCGGGGCTCCCCGCCGCGGTGATCGACGAGGTGGCGCAAGAACTGCAGTTGACCCCCGGTGCCCGCACCACCATCCGCACCCTCAAGCGGCTGGGCTTCCGCTGCGGGGTGGTCTCCGGCGGTTTCACCGCGGTGATCGAGCCGCTCGCCCGGGAATTGGAACTGGACTTCGTGCGCGCCAACACGCTGGACGTGGTCGACGGCGTGCTCACCGGCCGGGTGGTCGGGGACGTCGTGGATCGCCCCGGTAAGGCGCGCGCGCTGCGCGAGTTCGCGGACTCCTTCGGCATCCCGATCGAGCAGACGGTGGCCGTCGGCGACGGTGCCAACGACATCGACATGCTCTCCGCCGCCGGGCTCGGCGTGGCCTTCAACGCCAAGCCGGCGCT
Source organism: Tsukamurella serpentis (assembly GCF_054780975.1). NCBI lineage: Bacteria > Bacillati > Actinomycetota > Actinomycetes > Mycobacteriales > Tsukamurellaceae > Tsukamurella > Tsukamurella serpentis. Next base: position 384,307 of record NZ_BAAGVH010000002.1, on the reverse strand, counting down.
GCGCGAGGTCGCCGATACCGCGCTCTCGCACCCCTACCTCGATGCGGTGCTGTTCGTGCTCGGCGTGACCCGCGACGAGATCGAGGCCGCCGACGCGGTCGACGGTCATCTGCGGCGGGTACCGCTCGGCAGCTGAAGCGTCAGACCTGCTGGAAGGCGAGCACCGTCGGCCCGGATACCCGCACCTGCGCGCGCGACCGGTAGCGGGCGCCACCGGAATCCGCTCCGCCGCTCGGCTCACCCGAGGGCTGTGAGGTGTCGACGATCAACTGCCAGTCGTGGGTGCACGACGGTGGTCCGCCCAGCGTCAGCTCCGCCTCACCGCCCGCATGCCAGACGATCAGCGCGTCCTTGTCCGGCACCGACGGATCGTGACCGGGCACGCGCACATCCGAGCCGTCCACCCAGGCCTGCAATGTGCGTACCTGCGGTGACTGCCACTGCTCGGTGGGCATCTCGGTGCCGTCGGCGGTGAACCACACCAGATCGGGCTCACCGTCCGGGGTGGCGCGGCCCTCGAAGAACTCGTGCTGCCGCAGCACCGGGGCGGCGCGCCGGACCGCCGCGACCCGGGCCACGAAGGCGGTCAGGTCGTCGTCCGCGGCCTCCCAGTCCACCGCGTAGGCGTCGGCCGCCGGGGTTCCCTCCGGGACGCAGTAGGCGTTGTTGTTGCCACCCTGCGTGTGCCCGAGCTCGTCGCCGCCGAGCAGCATCGGGGTGCCGGTGGACAGCAGCAGCGTGGCCAGCAGGGCCCGCACGTGCTGCGCTCGCAGGTCCAGGACCGCGCGGTCGTCGGTCGGGCCCTCCACACCGTGATTGACCGAGTGGTTGTTGTTCGTGCCGTCGCGGCCGTCCTCGCCATTGGCCTCGTTGTGCTTGTCCCGGTAGCTGACCAGGTCGCGGGCGGTGAAACCGTCGTGGGCGGCGATGAAGTTGATCGACGAGAACGGCGTGCGCCCGGTCGCGCCGAACAGGTCCTGGCTCCCCGAGACCCGTGAGGCGAGATCGCCGACGGTGCCGGTGCCGGCGAAGAACGAACGCACGGTGTCGCGGTAGCGGTCGTTCCACTCCGCCCAGCCGGTCGGGAAGCCGCCGAGCCGGTAGCCCTCCGCGGTGGCGTCCCAGGGCTCCGCGATCAGCTTGCGGGTCGCCAGCAGCGGATCGGCTCCGATCGCCGAGAGCAGCGGCGCCCGGTGGTCGAACTCGATCACCGGTCCCTGCGGACCGGTGGCGGTGCGGCCGCGTCCGAGCACACTGGCCAGATCGAACCGGAAACCGTCCACCCCGAACGCCCCGGCGAAGTACCGCAGACTGTCGAGCACCATGCGCAGCGCCGCCGGAGACGCACAGTCCACGGTGTTCCCGCAGCCGGTGTAGTCCAGATCAGCACCATCGTCGAGCAGGTAGTAGCCGGGGGCGTCCAGGCCGCGCCAGGACAGCGACGGCCCGGTCACCGACTCCTCGGCGGTGTGGTTGTAGACCACGTCCATCAGTACCTCGAGTCCGGCGGCGTGCAGCGCGGAGACCATCGCGGCGAACTCCTCGACCTCGGCGCCCGCACGGGACGCGTACCGCGGGTCCGGTGCGAAGTACGCGCCGGTGGAATAACCCCAGTGGTTGCGCATCCCGCGCGCCCGCACCCCGGGCTCGGTCAGGCAGGCCTGCACCGGCAGCAGCTCGACGGTGCTCACGCCGATCCGGCGCAGGTGCTCGATCACCGCGGGCTGCGCCAGTCCCAGGTAGGTGCCGCGCAGGTGCTCGGGGACCTGCGGATGCCGGGCCGTGTACGAACCCACGTGCACCTCGCAGATCACGGTCCGCTCCCACGGGACCCGCGGGCCGGGCTCCGGGGCCGGCGGCGGGCCGGCGACCACGCTGAGGGGGATCTGGGCCAGCGAATCGGTGTCCGACGGTTCCCCGTCGTCCCGATACGGCAGCAACGCCGCCGCGTCGCCCGGATCTCCGTCGATCCGGCGGGCGTACGGATCGATCAGTGCCTTGTGCTGGTTGAACCGGAGACCGGCCTCCGGTTCCCAGGGGCCTGCCGCGCGCAGGCAGTACCGCGTGCCCTCCCCGATGTCCGGCACGAAGCCGTGGTGGATCCCGGCGGTCTGCGCCGGCAGGCGCACGCGGTGTTCGCGGCGGGCGCCGTCGTCGCCGGTCTGTACCAGGCAGACCCAGACGTCAGTGGCGTCCGGGGCGTGCACGGCGAAGTTCACCCCGCCTGCCTGCGGGTCTGCGCCGAGCGGGGTGGCGACTCCCGCGGACGGCAAGGCGTGGTCGGTGGACACGAGAACCATCCTGCCAACCTCAGCGGAAAGCGTGCGGCAGGATGGTGATGTGTCCTATTCCGTAGCCGCGTCCACCGCCTCCGAATACCCCGAATCCGCCGAACCCGACCAGGATCTCCTGATCGACTTCCGGCGGGTCAGCCTCAAGCGTGATGGGCGGACCCTGGTGGGCCCGATCGATTGGCGGGTGGAGCTCGACGAGCGGTGGGTGGTGATCGGCCCGAACGGTGCCGGCAAGACCTCGCTGATGCGGCTGGCCGCGGCGCAGGTCTTCCCGTCGACCGGAACCGCGCACATCCTCGGTGAGGTGCTCGGCAAGACGGTCGTGCAGGACCTGACCTCCCGGATCGGCGTGTGCTCGGCGGCGCTCGCCGGCCGGGTACCGGACGACGAGCTGGTCACCGACCTGGTGGTGTCCGCCGGATACGCGGTGCTGGGCCGGTGGCGCGAGCGTTACGACGAGGTGGACATCAGCCGCGCCGTCGACGTGCTCGAGTCGATGGGCGCCGAGCACCTGGCGAACCGCCGCTTCGGCACCCTCTCCGAGGGTGAGCGCAAGCGGGTGCTGATCGCCCGGGCCCTGATGACCGATCCGGAACTGATGCTGCTCGACGAGCCCGCCGCGGGCCTGGACCTGGGCGGTCGGGAGGAACTGGTGGCCCGTCTGGACATCCTCGCCCAGGATCCGGACGCGCCCGCCACGGTCCTGGTGACCCACCACGTCGAGGAGATCCCGCCGGGATTCACCCACGCGCTGATGCTCAAGGAGGGCGGCGTGGTCGCGCAGGGCCTGATCGGCGACGTGCTCACCGCCGAGGTGCTCTCGGAGACCTTCAGCCAGCGGATCGTGCTCGACTCGGTGGACGGACGGTACTTCGCCCGCCGAGCCGCACGCCCGGGCCGGCGGCGGCTGCAACAGTGAGCGGCGCGGGCGCCGGCCACCCCCGCGAACGCGCGGACGTCCCGGTGCGGCCGGCGGCCACCGTCGTGCTGCTGCGGACCGCGGCGTCGGGGCTGGAGGTCTTCCTGCAGACCCGCTCGAGCGGGATGGAGTTCGCGCCGGACGTCACGGTGTTCCCGGGCGGCGGCATCGAGCCGGCGGACGGGGGAGACCTGACGGTGACCGCCGTCCGGGAGACCCACGAGGAGTGCGGGGTGCGACTGGACCCGGCGCACCTGGTGCCGCTCTCCCGCTGGATCACGCCACCGGGGCGGACCCGCCGCTACGACACCATGTTCTACCTCGCCGGCCTGCCCGGCGGACAGACCGCGGACCTGAGGACCACCGAGGCGGTCAGTGCCGGATGGCGCACCCCGCAGGGGGCGATCGACGCCTGGCTGGCCGGCGAGTACAAGCTGATGGCGCCCACGTTCTCGCAACTGTTCCAGCTGTTGCCCTTCGACACCGCGGCGGCGGCGCTGCACTGGGCGGCACGATCGGCGGATCTGGCGCCGGTGGCGATGGTCGAGGGCGACCGGCCCGAGGACCGGCGCTTCCCGGGGCGCGCGGAGTACGCGGCGGGCACCGCCGGCGGTGCCGGCGGGGTCCGTTGACGGGCGTACCGGCGGGTAGCAACCGCAGTCCCGGCCGGCGCGACCGGGCTGCACGGTAACGTCGCGGGCATGACTGAATTCGTGACCCTGGAGACCTCGGACGAGCACCCCGGCATCGGCACCATCCGCTTGAACCGGCCGCCGATGAACGCGATCAACTCGCAGGTCCAGGACGAGCTGCTGGCGCTGGCCGCCGAGGCCAACAGCCGGGACGACATCAAGGCCGTCATCGTCTATGGCGGTCCGAAGGTCTTCGCAGCCGGCGCCGACATCAAGGAGATGCAGGCGATGGGCTACACCGACATGAGTGAGGCGATCGCCCTGCTGCAGGGCGGCCTGTCCGCGATCGCCTCCATCACCAAGCCCACCGTCGCCGCGATCACCGGCTACGCCCTCGGCGGTGGCCTGGAGGTCGCGCTCGGCGCCGACCGGCGCATCGTCGGCGACAACGCCAAGGTGGGAGTCCCGGAGATCCTGCTCGGGGTGATCCCCGGCGGCGGCGGTACCCAGCGCCTGGCCCGCCTGATCGGACCGTCGAAGGCCAAGGACATGGTCTTCACCGGCCGCTTCGTCGGTGCCGAGGAGGCCCTGCAGATCGGCCTGGTCGACGAGGTGGTGGCACCCGACGAGGTCTACAACGCCGCCCTGGCCTGGGCGAAGCAGTTCACCGGGGCCGCCTCGCAGGCCCTGCGCGCCGCCAAGCAGGCCATCGACCAGGGGCTGGATGCCGACCTCAATACCGGCCTGGCGATCGAGCGGCACCTGTTCGCCGGACTGTTCGCCACCGAGGACCGGACCATCGGAATGACCTCGTTCGTCGAGAACGGCCCGGGTAAGGCTCAGTTCACCGGCAGGTGACTCGGGCCGGTGACGCCGGGCTTGGGTGGGCACCTGACCGGACGGTAACCTGACGGAACCACACTTGTCGAAAGGCCTCCATGACCGACCAGCAGCCGGCCCCCAACCCGCACGCCACGGCGGACGAGGTTGCGGCCGCGTTCTCCGATACGAAGCTCGCCCAGGTGCTCTACCACGACTGGGAGGCCGAGACGTACGACGAGAAGTGGCACATCAGTTTCGACGACCGGTGCATCGACTACGCCCGTGACCGGTTCGAGGCCGCCACCGGCGGAGACAACGAGAAGCCCTACGGCCGTGCCCTCGAACTCGGCTGCGGAACCGGCTTCTTCCTGCTGAACCTGATGTCGGCGGGGGTCGCGGAGAAGGGATCGGTCACCGATCTCTCGCCCGGCATGGTCAAGGTGGCGCTGCGCAACGGTGAGTCGCTCGGGCACGTGGTGGACGGCCGGGTCGCCGACGCCGAGACCATCCCGTACGACGACAACACCTTCGATCTGGTCGTCGGCCATGCAGTGCTGCACCACATCCCCGATGTGGAGCAGTCGCTGCGCGAGGTGCTGCGCGTACTCAAGCCGGGCGGCCGTTTCGTGTTCGCCGGTGAGCCCACCACGATCGGCGACTTCTACGCCCGCTGGCTGGGCCGGATCACCTGGGCGATCACCACCAACGTCACCCGGCTCCCCTTCCTGGCGGACTGGCGCCGTCCGCAGGCCGAACTTGACGAGTCCTCCCGCGCCGCGGCTCTGGAGGCCGTCGTGGACATCCATACCTTCGATCCGGACGAGATGGAGGCCATGGCCGCTCGTGCCGGCGCGGTGGACGTGTGCGCCAGCACCGACGAGTTCACCGCCGCCTTCCTGGGCTGGCCGGTGCGCACCTTCGAAGCCGCCGTCCCGCCGGGGAAGCTCGGATTCGGTTGGGCCGGTTTCGCGTTCGGTGGGTGGAAGAAGCTCTCGGCGTTCGACGAGAACGTGCTCAGCCGCGTCGTGCCGCGCAAGTTCTTCTACAACCTGGCGATCACGGGTACAAAGCCCGAGTAGTGGACGCCGCCGGGCTGTCGTACCTTCGGTCGGCCGAAGGTGCCCAGGCGATCGCTGCGGCGGACCGCCTGGATCTGTCCGAGGCGTCCCTGCTCTCGGATGTGTCGACGGTGCGGGGCATCGCCGGTGCCTACGCGCCCGCGGTGATCGAACAGGTCCGCGCGCGTCGTCGCGCCGTCGGCAAGCTCGGCCCCGTCGAGAACTGGCTGCTCTCCGACGAGGCGGTGCAGCAGGCCACCCCGGCCGCAGTCGCCGAGCACCGGGCACGGCGACTGGCGTGGTTGTCGGTGCACGACGTGACCTGCTCGATCGGCGCCGAACTCCAGGCGCTGGTACAGGTCTGCCCGCGGGTGGTGGGCAGTGACATCGATCCGATCCGGGCCCGCATGGCCGCGCACAACGTGCCCCGCGCGCTGGTCTTCGTCGCCGATGCGCTCACCCCGACCACCACCGCGGATGTGGTGATAGCCGATCCGGCGCGGCGCGGCGGCGGGCGGCGGATAGCCGACCCGGAACGGATGTCACCGGCCCTGTCGGAACTGCGCGCCGCCTACTTCGGCCGCTCCCTGGCCGTCAAGACCGCACCCGGCATCGATTATCAGGGCCTGCGCCGCGAGGGATTCGACGGTGAAGTCGAAGTGGTCTCGCTCGACGGCGGCGTGCGGGAGGCGTGCCTGTGGTCCGGTCCGGTCGCCGTCCCCGGACTGACCAGGGCGACGGTGCTGCGCGGTACCGGTGGGTTCGAGGTGGTCTCCACCGCGCCGGGGGACGTGGACCCCGGCCCGGCGGGCGCCTTCATCGTCGAACCCGACGGTGCCGTGATCCGCGCCGGACTGGTTCGGCAGTACGCCGCCCGGCACGGGCTGTGGCAGTTGGACGAGCACATCGCCTACCTCACCGGCGACAAGGTCCCGCACGGAGAACGCGGTTTCGAGATCCTCGAACGACTGCCGTTCACCGAGAAGACGCTGCGGGCGGAACTGCGGGCGCGGGACGTGGGATCGCTGGAGATCCTCACCCGCGGTGCCGGCGTGGACCCCGATGTGCTGCGGAAGAAGCTGAAACTGCGAGGCTCGCAGCCGATGACGGTGGTGATCACCCGCATCGGCCGCGAGCTCACGGCCTTCCTGACCCGGCCTACCCGCTGACCGCGGGTGTGCGGCGGGTCTTGATCACCTGGATCACGACGTCGACCACCAGGAACAGGGCGAGGGAGATCGCCAGGTAGGGCAGCATCCACCCCACCGGGATCGCGATCAGCAGCGCAGCGATCCGCACCCGCCAGCCGACGTGCTTCCACGAGCCCAGGGCGGTGCCCACACCGCCGCGGGTGGGGCGGCGCTTCCACCACATCCGGTAGCCCATGATCACCATGCCGATGATGGCCAGCGCCGCGGCCAGCAGGGCGAGCTGCAGCGGCAGGCCGAACATGGTTCCCATGTGCAGGTAGATGCCCCACGAGGAGAGCTTGCTGAAGGTCGGTAGATCCGCGAAGTCCTGCCGGTCCAGGACGGTGCCGGTGGCACCGTCGACGGAGATCTGATCGGAGGTGGTGCGGCCGGTGACCCACCGCTCCGAGGCCTTCCAGCCCTGCCCCGCCTTGGCCGGCGGGTACAGCCGCAGCGGACCGGTCAGGCCCTCTGCGCGAGCGGTTTCCAGCACCCGGCTCACCTGCGTCGCGGGGTCCGCCAGCGCCGCACTGGCGTCAGCGCCGCCGGGCACCGCGGTACTGATCGGCGTGGCCTTCCAGTTCATCTCGGACTGGATCCACTTGACGTTCTTGCCGGCGGTTTCCGACCAGGTGATGCCGGTGACCGAGAGTCCGACCAGGGCGAGCGCGGCGAGGGTGCCGACGACGGCGTGGATGTTCATGGCGCGCAGGCGAGTGCCGCGCCGTGCGGGCAGTCCCGCGAGCATCCGCGGCAGCGCGGAGCGGTTCTTGGGCTTCTTGCGGTTACGGGTGGTGCGCCACCACAGGAACAGTCCACCCACGGTGAGCAGCCACAGCCAGGAGGCCGCGAGCTCGGAGTAGATCGCCCCGTACTTGCCGAGGTTCAAGTCCTTGTGCAGGCCCGAAACCCATTTCCGGAAGGGCAACTCGCCCGGTCCCGAGTAGCTGGCCAGGTCGCCGACGATCGCACCGTTACCCGGATCGACGAAGACCGCGCGCTCGGCCTTCCCGCCGATCGCAGGGTCCTTGAACAGCACTCGGGTGGGCTGGGTGGGGTCGTCCGAGGGCCATACCTGCGTGATCTTCAGGTCGGTGTGGGCGCGCTGCGCCACGTTCACCTGTTCCTGCAGCGGAATGTGCTGAGCGGACGCGGGCACCGTCAACGCCGACCGGTAGACCACCGACTCGATCGCCGGGGTCATGGCGTACAGGCCGCCGGTGACGGCTGCGATCAGGATGAACGGTGCGATGAACATGCCTGCGTAGAAGTGCACCCGGGCGACGAGCGCCTGCACCTGGGTGAGCACCGGCGGGAGTCTTCGCGGGGGCGGGGCGGGTGCCTTCGCAGGCTCGTGCTGCGGAGTATCGGTGAGGGTCATGCGGTCCGTTCCTTGCAAATGGGCTGTCAGCTGATTAGTCGGGGCGCCGGCACCGGGAGTTCCCGCCGAAATGTCCGGACCGACCGGATCGCCGATCGGGGCGCGGAGGTGCCGTGCGACCATGAGCGGTATGGATCCGTCGCTCCGCTGTGATGTCGAGATGTTCCACGTCATGGACGTGCTGGCCGCCGCAGCGCGCCGCCGCCGGACCCACGGTGACGTGATCTCGCTGGCCGCGGGCCAGCCCAGCGCAGGCGCTCCCCGGCCCGTATTGGCAGCTGCCCGAGCGGCTTTGGACGCCGGGCCGCTGGGGTACACGGAGGCGATGGGGATCGCCGAGCTACGGGAGACGATCGCCGAGCACTACCGCAGTGGTTACGGTCTCGACGTGCCGGCCGAGGCCGTCGCGGTGACCACCGGATCGTCCGGTGCGTTCACCCTGATCTTCCTCGCCGCCTTCGACGCCGGGGACACCGTCGTCATGGCGCGGCCCGGGTATCCCGCGTACCGCAACACGCTGGCGGCGCTGGGCTGCCGGGTGGTCGAACTCGACTGCGGGCCGCAGACCCGCTATCAGCCGACGGTGCAGATGCTCGAACAACTCGATGCGCCGCCGAAGGGGCTGATCGTGGCCAGCCCCGCGAACCCCACCGGCACCATCCTGGCCCCGTCGGAGCTGGCGGACCTGGCTCGCTGGTGCGAGCAACACGGCACCCTGCTGATCTCCGACGAGATCTACCACGGTGTCAGTTACGGGCGGCCCACCGCGTGCGCCTGGGAGTACTCCCGTGAGCAGGTGGTGATGGGCTCGGTGTCGAAGTACTTCGCCATGACCGGTTGGCGGCTGGGCTGGATGCTGCTGCCGGAGTACCTGCGTCGCCCGGTGGAGCGGCTGACCGCGAACATGACCATCTGCCCGCCGGCCATCGCACAGTACGCGGCGGTGGCCGCCTTCTCCGAGCAGTCACGCGCCGAACTCGACGAGCACGTGGCCGGGTACGCCCGCAACCGGGAGATCGTGCTGGCCGGGCTGCGCGAGCTGGGCGTGACCGAGGTCGCGCCTCCCGACGGGGCGTTCTACGCCTACGCCGACATCGGTCACCTCACCGACGACTCGCCGGCCTGGTGCGCCCGGGTACTGGACCGGACCGGGGTGGCGATCACTCCGGGCCTGGATTTCGACCCGGTGAACGGGCGCCGCACCATCCGGATCAGCTTCGCCGGCGCCACCGACGAGATCGACGAGGCGCTGATCCGTCTGCGCCCGGTGTTCTCCGGTCCGCGCGGGTGAGATTCGCCGCTGGTGATCGGCCCCCAGCGGTCAGGCCCGGGCGGTCAGGACGACGGGGCCGTCCTCGGTGACGGCGACGGTGTGCTCGCTGTGCGCGGCGCGGGACCCGTCGGCCGACCGCAGTGTCCATCCGTCCGGATCCACCACGATCTGATCGGTGCCCGCGCAGAACCACGGCTCCAGGGCCAGCGTGGTGCCGGTACGCAGCAGCATGCCCTTGCGCGCCTTGCCCGTGTTCGGCACGTGCGGGTCCTCGTGCATGGTCCGGCCCAGTCCGTGCCCGCCGAACTGCGTGTTCACCGGGTAGCCGTACTCCTTCGCGGTCCGGCCGATCACCGAGGAGACGGTGCCGAGGCGGTTACCCGGGCGCATCTCGTCGATCGCCGCGTCCAGGGCCTTGCGGGTGCACTCGATCAGCCGGGTGTCCTCGTCGCGCGGGGTGCCGACACTGACGCTGCGGGCGGCGTCGGCGACCCACCCGTCGATCGAGACGGCGATGTCCACGGTGAGGAGGTCACCGTCGGCGAAGACGTGCTCGTGCGGCAGGCCGTGCAGGCAGGCGTCGTTGACCGACAGGCAGGTGACGTTGCGGAACGGGCCGCGGCCGAACGACGGTGCGTAATCCCAGTAGCAGGACACCGCGCCGCGCTCCTCGATCATCGTCCGCGCGCGGTGTTCGAGCTCCATCATGTTCATGCCCACCTCGGCCATACCGGTCAGCTCGTCGAGCAGCTCGGCGATGAAGGCACCGGTGGTGCGCATCTTCGCGATCTCGGCGGCGGTCTTGAGCTCCATCATGGAGTCAAAACTACCGCCGCCGGTCAGATCGCCACCATCCGTGTCGCAGCCGACGGGCTGCGGCGGCCGCGGATCGAGATCAGTTCCCGGGCGTGGGCGTCCATGGCGATGTCACCGGGCAGGCCGGGTTCCCACCGCCGGACCGCGGTGGCGTCACCGTCGGCATCCAGTGCCGCGAGCACGTGCAGCGAGTCGGCCGCCGGTTGCGGTACCCGCTCGTGCGGCCAGCAGGCGCTCACGTGCACCGAGATGTGCATGGTCTGCCGGCCGGTGTGCAGCAGGCGCGAGCGCACCTCGATCACCTGGCCGATCTGGACCGGACGGTAGAAGCGCACCCCGTCGACGTACACGGTCACCGCCTCACCGCCGCTCCATCCGGCCGCGCACAGGTACGCGGCATCGTCCATCCAGCTCATCACCCGGCCGCCGTGCGCCTTGCCGCCCCAGTTGATGTCGGTGGGTGAGGCCAGGAACCGGGTCACCCCGCACTGCGCCTCGGTGTGCTCGGCGTAGTCGACGGTGCTCATCGCCGCCTCGACGCGCTTGCGCACCTCGGTGCGGGACTCCGCCTCCCGGGCGGCGCGCACGTCCTCGGCGAGCACCGGTACCCACTGCCGCACCGGAGTCGGCCTGCCGCGGTCGTCGACGGCGACGAACACCAGCAGGCACGAGCTGGCGACGGTGAACGTCCCGATCCTCGGATCGGCCGAGGCCACCTCGCACTGGATGTGCATGCTGGAGCGGCCGGTGTGGACCAGTGTGGCCCGGACCTCGACCACGTCACCGGAGGCGATATCACGTCCGAAGCCGATGTTGCCGACGTACGCGGTCACCGAGTACCCGCCGGACCATGCGGCGGCGCAGGCGTACGCGGCCTTGTCGATCCACTCCAGGATGCGGCCCCCGCGGACACCGCCGCCCAGCGTGGCGACATCGGTCGGGGCGGCGAGGAAACGCAGCGTGATGCGGCGATCGGTGATGGGCATGAAGGCCTCCTTCGGCGAGTCGATGAACCATCTTCAGACGGTCGGCGAACGCACGGAGGGCCGGGGGGAGGTGGTGCGCAGGGTGAGACGCGCAGGAAACAGGCACGGTCACACGCCTGTAACCTGCGCGGATCGGTGCGGGTTACTCGGCCACGCTGTCGCCGGTGCGGCGGCCGGAGGTGAAGGCGTAGACGGTGCCGTCGTCGGTCACCGTGACCAGCTCACCGTCGGGGCCGATCGAGACGCCCGAGGCGGACGCCACCGAGTCCGGGAGGTCGAAGCTGCGCAGGGTGGTGCCGGTGTCTGTGCGGAACTCCAGGAGCTGGGTCTGTACCCGCGCCCACGACCGCACCACCGCGTAGCCGATGTCGCCGCGGATCTGCGTGACCGGTGAGACCAGGGCTACGTCGGTGCGCTTGAACGTCTCCCGGACGGTGTCTCCCTCGTCCTTGAGTGCGATGAACGGCTTGCGCTGCAGGCCCGGTGCGGCCGGGATGACGATGCCGCCGGGCGCCACCGACGGCGGTGTCGAACTCTGGTAGCCCAGGTCGTGGATCCACTCGGTGGCGCCGGTCTTCGCATCGAGTGCGGCCAGTTTGCCCGAGCGCAGGTTCACGTACAGCCGGGAGCGGTCCGCCGACAACGCGGGGGAGCCGATCACCCCGTCGGCGATGTCGGTCCGCTCCCAGGCGTAGCGCAGGTCGTGGCGGCTGCCACCGGTGCGGCCGTAGTCGACGGCCATGATCTTCGACGGTGAGCCGCCCGGGGCGACCACCACGAAGGCACGTTGCGCTTGGGTGTCCACCGCCGGTGGACCCGACACCGGGCACCGCGGACCATTCTTCGCGCAGTCCTCGAGACCGCCGCCGTTGTCGTCGGCGGAGACCTTCGGCACCAGGCCGATGGCGGCGCCCGCGGCGACGCCGTCGTGGGAATCCACCAGCACCATCTGGCCCAGGTGAGTCACTGCCAGGACGGTGTTCTCACCAGCCAGTTTGATCCACAGTGGAGCACCGGCGGTGGGGTAGCGCCAGCGGACCTGGTTGTCCGGGTTGAAGCTGTAGAGCCACCCCGGGATGCCGAGGTAGGTGTACTCGAACTGGTCCACCACGGGGGCCTGTAGGTCGGCGCCCGGGGCGTCGCGGCGGCAGTAGGTCTTGCGGCCCACCGTCAGTTCCAGGCTGAACGTCGAGCAGCCGGTCTCGGTGCGCGCGGTCACCGAGACGGTGCCGCGGTTGGAGATCGCCGGCGGTACCGTGTTCGGCCCGGCGAGCGCCCGATCCCATGCCGGGACCAGCGACGATGCGGCGTCCCTGTCGGCGTAGGAGTTGTTGCGCGAGTCGCCGTACATGCCCGGCCAGGCGGCGGAGTCGTCGGCGTACACCCAGGTGTCGTCGGGGGAGCAGGAGACCAGGAGCACGGCGGCAGCCATCGTCGCGCCCAGTGTCAGCGCGCGCCTACGCAACCGCATGTGTCTCCTCGATCGTCCGATTCCGGCACACAGAGTATCGCGGCGACCTTCCGGGATCACCGGGGTGCACCGCCGGATAGGGTTGCCTGCATGACGAGCATGTGGAACGCCCCGTACCGGTCGCGGTGGCGGCACGCGCGCCAGGCGGACGCGCAGGCGCGGTTCCTGACCCTCGCGTCGCTGCGCTGGGTGCTCAAGAACAAGGCGTACACCCCCTGGTACCTGGTGCGGTACCTGCGCCTGGCGAAGTTCCGGCTGGCGAACCCGCACATCGTGCTCAAGGGCATGGTGTTCCTGGGGAAGAACGTGGAGATCCACGCCACCCCGGGCCTGTCCCGGATGGAGATCGGCCGGTGGGTGCACATCGGGGATTCGAACAAGATCCGCTGCCACGAGGGCTCACTGCGGATCGGTGACAAGTCCGTCTTCGGGCGTGACAACGTGGTCAACTGCTACCTCGACATCGAGTTCGGCCCGGCCTCGCTGGTCGCCGACTGGTGCTACATCTGCGACTTCGACCACAAGATGGACGACATCAACATCCCCATCAAGGACCAGGGCATCGTCAAGGGCCCGGTGCGCATCGGCGGCGACACCTGGGTCGGGACGAAGGTCACCGTCACCCGGAACACGCTGATCGGGCACGGCACCGTACTGGGGGCGCACGCGGTGGTCCGCGGCGAGATCCCGCCGTACTCGATCGCCGTCGGATCCCCGGCCCGGGTGGTGAAGAACCGCAAGCAGATGTGGGACGAGTCGATCGCCGAGCGCGCCGAACTCGAGCGCGCCCTGGCCGATATCGAGCGGAAGAAGGCCGACGCCCGCGGTCTGCCGAAGTAGACGCGGCCGAACCGCCGCGGTGGCCACCGGGCGGTGGAGGTGCGGGTCCGGCGATCACACCGGGTTCGTCGGATCCCGCTCCGGTAGCGGCCGCTCGTCGATCACCCGGCGGCCGAGCGGATTGCGGGGCCGGCGTTTCGCAGCCAGGTACACCTGCGCGGTCTCGCGCGCCACGGCGTCCCAGGTGAGCTCCTCGACCTCGGTGCGCGCCGCCTCCGCCCGACGGTGCGCGGCCGCCGGATCGTCGAGCACGGTGCGGATCGCCGCCGTCAAAGCCGGTACGTCGGCGGGCCGGACCGAGAGCCCCGTCTCGTCGGTGCGGATGAAGTCGGCCAGGCCGCCCGCGGTGGTGGCGATCACCGGGATCCCGGTGGCGGCGCCCTCCAGGGCGACGATGCCGAAGGGCTCGTACCTGCTGGGGATCACCAGCGCATCGGCCGAGTGCATCTGCGCCACCAGCTCGTCGTGATCCAGGGCTCCGGTGAACTCGACGGCGCGCAGCACCCGGTGCTCGCGGGCGACTCCCGCCAGCCAGTCGGCCTGAGTGCCGTGACCGGCGACGGTGAGCGTCGTCCCCGGGTGCGTGCGGCGCACCCGGGCCAGGGCGGCGATGAGGTCCTGCACGCCCTTCTCGTATTCGAGCCGTCCCACGTAGAGCAGCCTGGGTGCACTGCGGCGCGGGGCCCGCTCGGCCCGGCCGCGGTAGGGCCACAGTGAGGAGTCGATGCCGTTGGCGATGGTGTGCAGCTGCGCCAGACCCGGCCCGAACAGGCGGTTCACCTCGTCGGACATCGACCGCGAGCAGGTGATCACCGCATCGGCCTCGTTCGCCAGCCACCACTCGGTCGAGTGCACCTGCCGGTTCACCGGACCGGAGACCCAGCCGCTGTGCCGGCCGGCCTCGGTCGCGTGGACGGTGGCCACCAGCGGCGCGTCGAAGGTCTCCGCCAGCCCCACGGCGGCGTGCGCGGCCAGCCAGTCGTGGGCGTGCACCACGTCCGGCACCCACGGGCGCCCGACCGCCCCGGCGCCGTGCAGTGCATCCTCGCCGGCAGTGGGATTGAACCCGGCCAGCCGCAGCCCGGCGCGCAGCATCGAGTGTCCCATCGAGAGCACCCAGGGCAGCATGTCGGTGCCGAAGTCCAGGGCCAGAGGGTCCTCCGCGGCCATGATCACCCGGACCCCCTCGACGACGGTGTCGCTGGTGGGGTGGCTGCGCGGATCGGTGCCGGTGGGCTGGCGGGAGAGCACCACCACCTCGTGGCCCTGATCGCGCAGTTGGAGCGCCAAGTGGTGCACGTGCCGGCCCAGGCCGCCGACGACCACCGGCGGGTACTCCCAGGAGACGAGAAGGACGCGCATGTCAGAAGTCTCCCACTGGATCGAGGTGGGGCGCCGGGAGACGCCGCGCATCGAGCCCGGGGAACGGACCGTCGGCGCGGCGCCAGGCGCTCGCGAGTGCGGTGGCGCGTGCCTCGTCGCCGCGTTCGGCGGCCTCGGCGATCTCGCGCAGGGCGTGGGCGTGCTTGTAGGCGCGATCACGCGCGTACCCGGCGGCGGTGTCCTTGGACACCATGAACGGCCAGTCCGATTGCAGGCACATCAGGGCCTCCTGCAGCACCTGATCGCTCACCGGATCACGGGTGGTGCGGCCGCGGTCACCGAAACGCTTGTCCAGCACCCGCAGTACCGTCGCCGAGATCTCCTCGTTGAGCGCGACGAACTCCGCCACCTGCGGTCCTTCCCAGACCCGCCAGTCCTTGCCCGAGCCCCACGAGCTGGCCGGGATCTCCCGGGCCCGGCCCACGTAGCCGGCCTCGGCGGCCGATCGCAGGGTGCCCACCCGGACCCCGGCCTCGGGGAGGGCGCGCAGCACCCGTTCGAGCCAGATCGGTCCCTCGTACCACCAGTGTCCGAACAATTCGGTGTCGAACGCGGCCACCACCAGTGCGTCCCGGCCGATCCGGTCGCTCTCGGAGCGGATCCGCCGCACCACGGTGTCCACGAAATCCGCGACGTGCTTGTCGATCGCCGCGTCGGCCTGCGCCGGATCGTAGGGGGCCTTGTCGGCCTCGGCGACGGATTTGCCGGTGACCCGGCTCGGCTTGAGGCCGGTGCTGTGGTCGTGCGCGTAGAAGTCCCGGTAGGCGGCGTGCCCGGGATAGCCGGACTTCGGTGACCACACCCGGTAGCTGACCGGCAGGTCCCGGCCGAAGGCCAGCACCGTCGAATCGCCGACCGGCCGCGCCAGTGCGGTGTCCCCGCCGAGGGTCGGGCCGTCGACCATGAAATGGGTGACGCCGGCGGCCTGGTAGCCGGTCTCCATACCGGGCTTGTAGGCGCACTCGGGTGCCCAGATGCCGGTCCGGGCGGGGGAACCGAACCGGGCCGAGCCGTAGGCCAGTCCTTCGCGCAGCGACAGTTCCCGCAGGCGGGGATGCAGCAGCGGCTGGAACGGATGCGCCAGCGGACCGCCCAGCAGTTCGACGGTGCCGGCGTCGGCGAGGCGGCGCAGGACCGGGGTGCCGCCGTGGCGCCATCGGGTCTCGAACGACTCCAGTGCGTGAGCGGCGTTGCGGTGCTCACGGGCACCGAGCTCGGCGGATCCGGGCCGGCCCGACAACGCGGCCTCGTGGGCGCGCAACTGCCAGTTGCCGAGGTAGTGGTGCATCGCCTCCAGGCAGTAGGGATCGTCGAGCTGGGCGGCCAGCACCGGGGTCACCCCGAGGGTGAGCTGATCGGTGCGTCCCTCCGCGGCGAGCCGGTCGAGCATCTCGGTCATCGGCAGGTACGACGCCGCCCACGACTGGTAGAGCCATTCCTCGCCCACCGGCCAGGCGCCGTGGTGCGCGAGCCAGGGCAGGTGCGAGTGCAGGACGAAGGCGATCATCCCGGGTTCGCGCGCTGCGCTCACTCGCGCGGCTTCCGCGCGTAGAAGAACAGATCCAGGCTGTCCGGGGCGTCGGCGCGCAGGTCGAAGTCCTGCGCCGCGACCGCCGCGACGTCGGCGGACAGTTCCGCCGGCCACGCCTCACCGGCCAGGGAACGGTCGATCTGTGCGTCGATGAAGCTGCCGCCGTAGCGCCGGTCCAGCTCCGCCAGGCGGGGGCCGTGGAAGACGCCGAGCTTCTCGGTGACCTCCAGACCGGCCTGTTCCAGTAATTCGGTGAGTTCGCCGGAGTTCAACTCGCGGGTGTGGAACGGGTTCAGCGGCGTATCGCGGCCGGGGGAGAAGGTGATCCGGTTCGGGGTGGAGATCGCGAGTTCACCGCCGGGGCGCAGTACCCGGGCCACCTCGCGCAGGAAGCGCGGCTGATCCCACAGGTGCTCGATCACCTGGAAGTTCACCACCGCGTCCATCGAGGAGTCCCCGAGCGGGAGCTCGTCGAGGTTGCCGTGCAGCATGGTCACGGCGGGGTAGGCGGCTTTGACGTGTGCGACGGCCGATTCGTCGTAGTCCAGGGCAGTCACGCGGGCGCCGGCCGCGGCCAGCATCGCGGCACCGTAGCCCTCGCCGCTGCCGGCTTCGAGGACGGCGCGCCCGGGGTAGCGGTCTTCGATCGCCAGGTAGGCGATCTCGTGCCGGCGGAACCAGTAGTTCTCCTCGGGAATCCCGGGAACGGTTCGCTCGCCGGTCAGGGGCAGCGGGTCACACATTCTGCCGAGCCTAGTCCTCCCGATGGCGTGGGCCAGCCCACATAGACAGTTACCCTACGGTAACTTACTCTGGCGTTAAACAATGTCGTGAGGCGGTGCTAAATTCGTGGCAGAGCCTGCGACGGGGAGGTGTCTTCCCGCTCGCAACGGCAGTGTGAGAATGTGCCCTACGAGTATCCGATGACGCAGGAGGTCGACGAAGACCAATGACGAACGTAGTCGTACTGATCAAGCAGGCTCCCGATCCCGGGTCCGAGCGCAAGCTGTCCGATGACTTCACGGTCGATAGGTCGATCGACCCGTGGCTCGAGGAGATCAACGAGCGTGCGGTCGAGCAGGCGCTCCAGATCAAGGAGGCCAACGGTGGCGAGGTCACGGTCCTGACCGTCGGCCCGGCGAGCGCGACGGACGCGATCCGCAAGGCGCTGTCGATGGGCGCCGACAAGGCCGTCCACGTCCAGGACGATGCGATGCACGGCTCGGACGCCATTCAGACCGCGTGGGTCATCGCCCGTGCGCTGGGCACCGTCGAGGGTGTCGAGCTGGTCATCGCCGGTAACGAGGCCACCGACGGTCGAGTCGGCGCCGTCCCGGCGATCCTGGCCGAGTACCTGGGACTGCCCCAGCTCACGCACATGCGCAAGCTGACCATCGACGGCGACTCGATCTCCGGCGAGCGCGAGACCGACGAGGGCATCTTCGCGCTCGAGGCCTCCCTCCCGGCCATCGTGTCGGTGAACGAGAAGATCAACGAGCCGCGCTTCCCGTCCTTCAAGGGCATCATGGCCGCCAAGAAGAAGGAGATCTCCGTGCTCTCCCTGGCGGAGATCGGCGTGGAGCTCGACGAGGTCGGCGGCGCGAACGCCGGCACCTCGGTCTCGAGCGTGACTCCGAAGCCGGCCAAGGAAGCGGGCGAGAAGGTCGTGGACGAGGGCGACGGCGGCACCAAGGTGGCCCAGTTCCTCGTCGGTCAGAAGATCATCTAAGACCACCCTCGACCCACACTTAGAAGGAGAGAAGCCGTTATGGCAGACGTACTCGTCCTCGTCGAGCAGGTCGACGGGAAGCTGAAGAAGGTCACCGCAGAGCTGCTGACCGCGGCCAAGGCGCTCGGTGAGCCGGCCGCCGTCGTGGTCGCCGCGCCCGGCACCACCGACGCGATCGCCGAGGATCTCAAGGCCGCCGGTGCCGCGAAGATCTACCGCGCGGAGTCGGCCGAGGTCGACAACTACCTGGTGACCCCGAAGGTCGGCGTGCTCGCCGAGCTGGTCGAGAGCCAGGGTGCCGCCGCGGTCCTGACCGCCGCCACGTTCGAGGGCAAGGAGGTGGCCGGCCGGCTCGCCGCTCGCCTGGGCTCCGGCCTGGTCGCGGATGCGATCGCTGTCGGTCCCGGTGGCGCCGCCACCCACTCGATCTTCGGTGGCGCGTTCACCGTCGAGGTCACCGCCGGTGGCGACACCCCGGTCGCCTCGCTGCGTCCGGGCGCCGTCGAGGCCGACGGTGTCGCCGGCGCCGGTGAGATCACCGATGTCGCGGTTCCGGCCGAGGCCGAGAACGCGGTCAAGGTCACCTCGCGGCAGCCGATCGAGGGTGGTAGCCGTCCGGAGCTCACCGAGGCGTCGATCGTCGTCTCTGGTGGCCGCGGCGTGGGCTCGGCCGAGAAGTTCTCGGTGGTCGAGGAGCTCGCCGATTCGCTCGGTGCCGCCGTCGGTGCCTCGCGTGCCGCCGTCGACTCGGGCTTCTACCCGGGCCAGTTCCAGGTGGGGCAGACCGGTAAGACGGTCTCGCCGCAGCTGTACATCGCCCTGGGCATCTCGGGCGCCATCCAGCACCGTGCCGGTATGCAGACCTCGAAGACTATCGTGGCCGTCAACAAGGACGAGGAGGCCCCGATCTTCGAGATCGCCGATTACGGCATCGTGGGCGACCTGTTCGACGTCGCGCCGCAGCTCACCGAGGCCGTGAAGGCTCGCAAGGGCTGAGGAATTCATTGCCCCGGTCGGCGGGCTCACATGATCGTCGCAACACCACCGTCAGGTGGGAAGTTGCGGCGATCATGTCGTATCAGGAGGAGCTGCGAGAGGATCGGGCGAGGGCGTGCGGTCGGTGCGCAAAGCGTGGCCAGCTTCTTCAAGGGTGGTTCAGTCGGGTAGGGCGGGCAAGTCACGCATAGGGTAAGCCTCTCGTGTCCAAGAGGCACTGGACCGAGCTTGCACAATGCAGTGGCGACGAGACCCTGATAGAGTTCCGATCGTCACCTATCAGGTGGCGACGGTACACACGTCGAAACTACGACGCCACAGAAAGGGTGCTGCATTGGGTGGGTACCTGGACAGCTCGCTAGAGGATCTCAGAAATGCCGTCGAGCCGATCGCGTCGTACGTCACTCCGCCGATTGCGGTTGCCATCCCATTCTTTGTCGTCTTCATATTCGTTGAATATGTCGCACTACGTGTCATAGCGCGCGCCGAGTCAGGTGCACCGAAACGTCGAGGATACCAGGCATCCGACGCCGCAACGAGTATCTCCATGGGAGTCGGATACCTGATTGTGGCGGGCGTGTTCCACACGGTGTCACTGGTTGGCTACAGCGCTATATATCAAACAGTGCCGTGGAAGTTGTCGTCGTCCGACTGGAAAACGTGGATCCTGCTTTTCATTGCGATAGATCTGTTGTGGTACGCAGTACACCGCTTCTCGCACCGCATTCGCATAGCTTGGGCGGCGCATCAGGCTCACCATTCGAGCGAGAATTTCAACTTGACGACAGCATTGCGCCAAAAATGGAACCTATGGTTTGAGACTCTCGCGTGGACACCACTTCCGTTCATGGGAATTCCGCCCTGGATGATTTACATCGGATTCTCGATAAACCTCGTCTGCCAGTTCTGGGTGCACACGGAGTCCATTGACAGAGTCTGGAGGCCGATCGAGTACGTCTTCAACACTCCCTCGCATCATAGGGTTCACCACGGGAGTGACCCGGAATATCTCGACAAGAACTATGGCGGTATCCTCATCATTTGGGACCGTATTTTTGGCACCTACGCCGAGGAAAAACAGCGTCCAACATACGGTCTGACCAAGCCGGTAAACACACACAACCTGATACGTCTTCAATTTCACGAGTACGCCTCGATCGCGCGAGATGTCAAACATGCTCGCGGGTGGCGGGAAAAGATCGGTTACACTTTCGGGCCACCCGGATGGCAGCCACCTTCAAGAACAACACCCGCGCGTGAACAAAGCCACAATAAAATACTACATCCGTGAGCCGGAATTTAGTTAATGGTTAGCTGAGCAAATATGACTGGTCAACGGTGGGGTGTCTGGCAGGACAGGTACCTCACCGATCTTTGGTCTCTGGATCAGGGCACCCGAACCGCCTATGCAATACGAGCAGGAGTCTAATGGTCGGCGCAATCCGTGCCCGTTGGATATGCGATCAGCATCAGCATGGTCGGCTCCGCAGCATGACGTAATCTAGTCGCGTACCGGATCAGATAACGGAACGAGCACACAAATAGACGCGATTCCACCGACTGAGATTTGAGACACCAGCCCCAGGGCTAGAGGCCACATGGTAAAAGAAGGGGAATATGCCTGAGGGGGATACCGTATTCAAAATTGCGAACCTCGTTCGAGACAAAATGGTGGGAAGGAAGCTAATATCAAGCGATATCAGAGTTCCTCGGTACGCAACCGTTGATATGACTGGACGAACTTTCAGCAGTGTCAGAACCAAGGGGAAACACCTGTACTTCGAGGTGGGCAACTATGTGATACATAGCCACTTAAGAATGGAAGGGATTTGGATAGTTCTCAAAGTGGGGGATCGGTGGCCGAGGCCAGAGTATTCTGCTCGGGCAGTTTTCACCGCTGAGGGAGACTGTCAACTAATAGGGTTCGAACTGGGGACGCTGGAAATCCTATCCAGAACTGAGGCGATTCGCTCGGAGGAGCGAATCGGACCCGACCCGCTAGGAGTGGAATGGGATCCGCAAAAGGCTGCGGAAAACCTCGGCCGAGTCGGTATTCTGCCGATCGGAGAGGTGCTATTAGACCAGAGCAAACTGTCCGGTCTTGGGAATGTTTATCGTAACGAGATTTGCTTCCTCAGGGGGGTCCACCCTGGCACCCCGGTAGAGGATTGCGGTGACCTGCTGCAGTGGGTTGATCTGGCCTCACGCTTGCTGAAAAGTAATATCGATCGTGCGACGAGGGTCGTGACTGGTATTGATAGCAATTCATCGAGGTACTACGTGTATCGGCGAAGAGGTCTGCCCTGCTTGCGCTGTGGTTGCTCTATTCGAGCAGGACTGCTGGGACGAAGGAACGTCGCGCGAAGAATCTGGTGGTGCCCCAGCTGTCAACCGGTCCACCCCTGACTCGATACCGCTAAATCGAAATATCGAGTACCGAGGTAAATGAGGATTCCGACGATGAATTGACGAAGCATTCACGAATTGTAACGGGAAGCGCTTGTGTGCAATTCTACTAGACTACACTACAGACTCCAATGAAACAAGGATTGCCTCTGCGAAGCCGCTCGGTGCCGCTAGGTAGTGGTTGAATTCTGGTCCAATTATCAGCGATTCCCCCGCGCAAAGTGAGCATTTTGCCCCGGATGTTATTTCGATATTTCCCCCGGTTACGAGAACGACTTGCCCGGCGCTGGTGGGCCGTTCTGGTATGTGTAATACTTGCTTGTTGCAAAGCTTGATGTAGGAGATCTTAAGTGCCACGCGAGATGTGGCAATAAGGACCTTGTCTTCGATCGTCGTTGAGTGCCGTGTTTTCTCATGGATCGGATCGAATTGGGACGGAATCAGCGTGTGCGAGGAAACATCAAGTGCAGTGGCGATGGCTAAAGCTGTGTCCAGGGTGGGGGTGCGCCTACCTCTCTCGAGTTCGGATATCGTTGCCACGCCGACCCCCGCCTCCTTTGCGAGGCGAGTGGCTGATAACCCCTTCGCTTCTCGGGTAGAGCGTATCCGCAGTCCAACCATACTTCGGAACCGTAAAACGTTACTGGATGGGACCGGCATAGAAAACTCCCTTTGCGCAATATTTCAGGCTTATGGTCGGACCTAGCGTGGCTCTGATTCGTGTTCTATTGATCCACTACAGCCGATAGAAGTTCCCAGTTTCTTGCTGTTTCAGCTGCGGCCTTGTCGGCTTCGGACGCTATGCATAGTTCAATGATGTTTTGGTGTTGGGTGATCGAAGTCCTTCCGGCGAGCGATCCGAACTTCAGCCTCTCGAGTCGCCTCAGAACAGGTGTTACCTGCTCTAGTACCCCTGCAATTACTTGGTTTTGGCTAGCAGATACCGCAACGTCATGAAATTCGCTGTCGTATCTCAATGCGCCGTCAGGATCCCCGGAGTCGAATGCCTCCCTCAAATTCCGGTTCGCGGCTCGCATAGCTTCTATATCATCGTCACTCATGAGAGGGACAGCAGTCCTTATCGCGAGCGCATGCAAGGTTGCCGCGACACTTTGCGCATCCAGGACCGCCTTCTGTTCGATTGTCGAGACGACAGTGAATCGGCCAGGCTTGGTCCGGACTAAGCCGGCAGTCTCGAGTCGGGCGATCGCGTCGCGGATCGGCGTTCTACTCACTCCTAGCCACTTCTCAAGTTCTGTGTCTCGGAGCCGCTCGCCAGGCGAAAGTGTGCCATCCACGATCGCGTCGCGAAGCGAGGTGTACACACTATCGCGGAGCAATGACCTTGCGTGTCTGCCGCTCTCTACGGGTACAGGCATGGTGACACTCTAATCCCGTTACCAGCCGCGTTCTGCCAGGCGGTGCGGCTGCGGGATGTCGTCGACGTTGATGCCCACCATCGCCTCTCCGAGGCCCCTGGAGACCTCGGCCAGCTTGCCCGGATCGTCGTAGAAGGTGGTCGCGGCCACGATCGCCTTGGCCCGCTGCTCGGGGTTGCCCGATTTGAAGATGCCGGAGCCGACGAACACGCCCTCGGCACCGAGCTGCATCATCATCGCCGCGTCGGCGGGGGTGGCGATACCGCCCGCGGTGAACAGCGTGACAGGCAGCTTGCCCGCCTTGGCAACCTCCACGACCAGGTCGTACGGCGCCTGCAGTTCCTTGGCAGCCACGTACAGCTCGTCCTCGGGCAGTGAGGTGAGGCGGCGGATCTCACCCAGGATCTTCCGCATGTGGGTGGTGGCGTTGGAGACGTCACCGGTGCCGGCCTCACCCTTGCTGCGGATCATCGCCGCACCCTCGGTGATCCGGCGCAGCGCCTCTCCGAGGTTGGTGGCGCCGCATACGAAGGGCACGGTGAAGGCGAACTTGTCGATGTGGTTGCTGTAGTCGGCCGGGGTGAGCACCTCGGACTCGTCGATGTAGTCCACACCGAGGGCCTGCAGGATCTGCGCCTCCACGAAGTGACCGATCCGGGCCTTGGCCATCACCGGGATGCTGACGGCATTGATGATGCCGTCGATCATGTCCGGATCGGACATGCGGCTGACACCGCCCTGGGCACGGATGTCGGCGGGCACCCGCTCCAGCGCCATGACGGCGACGGCGCCGGCGTCCTCGGCGATCTTGGCCTGCTCGGGGGTGACCACGTCCATGATCACGCCGCCCTTCAACATCTCGGCCATGCCGCGCTTGACGCGGGCGGTGCCGGAGTGCCACTGCGCTACTTCGGGGGAGGTGGTCATCGTTGCGTTCTCTCGTTCCTCGAGGCCGTCAGAGATCGACGGGAACCGTGGGGGTTGACGTTACCGGCTGAGTGTAGTGCAATATATCGCACGTTGCACGCCGGTTCATCGAGCGACGTCCAGATGGCTCAAGACCCAACCCGAAGCCCCTCAACGACAGGATTGCCAGTGACCACACTCGACAGCTTCCCCCGCTACCCGCTGACCTTCGGCCCGAGTCCGGTACACCCGATGGAGAGGTTGACCAGCCACCTCGGCGGGGCCTCAATCTGGGCCAAACGAGAGGACGTCAACGCTGGGTTAGCCTTCGGCGGCAACAAGACCCGCAAGATGGAGTACCTGATCCCGGAGGCGCTCGAACAGGGTGCCGATACCCTGGTGTCGATCGGGGGCGTGCAGTCGAACCACACTCGTCAGGTCGCTGCGGTTGCTGCCAAGCTCGGCATGAAAGCAGTCCTCGTGCAGGAGAAATGGGTAGACTGGCCGGATTCGGTCAACGATAAGGTGGGAAACATTCTGTTGTCCCGTATCATGGGAGCCGACGTGCGCCTCGATCCGTCCGGATTCGGTATCGAGTTCAAGGATAGCTGGCAGAATGCGCTCGAGGACGTCAAGCGCGACGGTGGCACTCCGTATGCGATTCCCGCGGGTGCGTCCGACCACCCGCTTGGTGGTCTCGGATTCGCAAATTGGGCATACGAGGTTCAGAAGCAAGAGGAAGAACTCGGAATCTTCTTTGATACGATCGTTGTTTGCAGTGTTACCGGATCAACCCATGCTGGTATGATTGCCGGATTTGCCGGCCAGTCGCGTCCCCGACGGGTGATTGGTATCGACGCTTCTGCGAAGATTGCCGAGACCCGTAACCAGGTAGAGCGGATCGCTCGTAATACGGCGGCGCTGATTGGACTGGGTCGCGAATTGCGAGATGACGAGATCACTGTGTTGGAAGGCTGGGCTGGAGATCTGTATGGTATTCCGGTTGAATCCACGATCGACGCGATCAAGCTCACTGGCCGACTTGAGGGAGTCATCATCGATCCGGTGTATGAAGGCAAGTCCATGGCCGGCCTTATCGATCTCGTGAGCTCCGGCGAAATCCCGAAGGAGTCGAACGTTCTGTACGCACACCTGGGCGGACAGCCCGCGGTGAACGCTTACAGTGGCATCTTCTAGACCTGACCCGGTCCAGTACCTGTTCGACTAGTCAGTTCAAGGGCGCGCGGGGCCGTGCTTCAGCGTTCGGCTCGGCCCCGCCGAATCACGTCTGAATCGTCCGGTAGCGGATATTCGATGACTATTGCCTTTGCGGGCAGTTCACACAACGACCAAGGAGTTTCTGATGCACGGCATCGACGACGGACCGAGCCCGGCCACCGCTTGCTTGACTGAGATCGAGCAGCGGGTTCTTTGGCTCTCAACCTCGATGATTCACCACGCGAATCGGGTCAGGCCAAACACCTCCGGTCTGAAGGTGGGAGGACACCAGGCTTCCTGTGCGTCGATCGCGACGATCATGACCTCCCTCTGGTTTGGCCAACTGAAGGCCGGAGATCGAGTATCCGTAAAACCTCACGCTTCGCCCATTCTCCACGGCATCAACTACCTTTTGGGGTCGCTCGACGAGCGGTATCTAACAACCTTGCGAGAGTTCGGCGGTCTGCAATCGTACCCGAGTCGGATCAAGGATCCAGATCCAGTGGACTACTCGACCGGGTCGGTGGGTATCGGCGCCACGGCTCCGATTTGGGGAGCGATTGCTCGCCGATTTGTCAACACACAGTTCGGTGCCACAGGCACCGGTCGGCAGTACTCCCTAGTGGGTGACGCGGAGCTCGACGAGGGAGCAGTCTGGGAGGCGGTCGTTGACACGTCGGTGGCGGAATTGGGTGAGATCGTCTGGATCATCGATCTCAACCGGCAATCTCTCGACCGGGTGGTGCCGAATATCGCGGCAGCCAGGCTTGAGTCCATGTTCTCGGCAGCCGGATGGCAGGTGCTGACGGTCAAGTTCGGTACCCTGCTCGAGTCCCTGTTCACTCGGCCAGGAGGGGAGGCGCTGCGTGCCCGCATATTGGATATGCCCAATCCCGAGTATCAGCGTCTTCTCCGGTGCAGCGCCGCAGACGTCCGCACCAGACTGCCTGGGGACGGCGAGACAGCGGCGGAGATCAGTACGCTAATCAGCGGTCTCGACGACGACACACTCCTCGACGCGATCAGAAATCTCGGCGGCCACGACATCGAGGCCCTTCAGTCTGCGTACGCCCAGATCGATGATAGCCGGCCGACGGCGATCATCGCCTACACGATTAAGGGACGGGGATTACCGACCCAGGGCCATCCGCAGAACCACTCGTCTCTGCTTACTGTCGAGCAGTACGAGCAGCTAGCATCGGAAATTGGTGCGGACCCGGCAGACCCTTGGACACGATTCGACCCAGACAGTGCTGCGGGGCGTGTGTGCGCCGAAACCGCAGAACGCCTTCGCCGGGAGCCGGTTCCGGAGTCCTCTCCACCCGCAGTGCCGAGCGATTTCGGACGCAGTCCCTCTGGCACCGCTACCACTCAGGCGGCGCTTGGGAGGGTGCTTCTGGACCTGAGCCGCCAGGCCCCGGAGGCGGCGCGGCGAGTGGTCACTGTCAGCCCAGACGTCAGTTCGACCACCAATCTGGCAGGGTGGCTTAACAAGGTCGGAGTGTGGTCACCGAACGAGCGGCGCAACTGGTTCGATGATGATTCTGAGACCATTATGCACTGGCGTGAGAAGCCCTCAGGTCAGCACATGGAACTCGGAATCGCGGAGACGAACCTGGTTGGACTGATGGGCGAACTCGGCGCAACCTGGAGCCGATGGGGACAGCCGATATTCCCGATCGGTGTGATGTACGATCCATTTGTAGAACGGGCGCTGGAGCCTTGGTCGTACGGGATCTATGCGGGCGGGCAGTCGATTCTCGTAGGCACTCCGTCTGGTGTGACCTTGGCCGCCGAAGGCGGTGCACATCAGTCGATCAAGACCCCTTCGATTGGGATCGAACAGCCGGGCTGCGTCAGTTACGAGCCCGCATTCGCCATTGACGTCGAGTGGACGTTGCTGGCTTGTATCGGTCGGTTGGGGAAGCCTGACGGATCGTCGGCGTACCTCAGACTATCCACGCGGCCCGTCGACCAGGCGCTCGCCGAGATTCCGACAGATTCGGCCGCTCGTGATCGGCGTCGCCGTCAGGTCGTCGCCGGTGCCTACATGCTCCGCCGGGCAACCGACCCTGCAGTGAGCCTGGTCGGAGTCGGTGCCATGATCACGGAGACGCTCGCAGCCGCGAATCGACTCGGTGAACTTGGCATCGAAGCTGATGTCATCTGCGTGAGTAGCCCGGGACTGCTGTTCGAGGCGTTGCAGGCTCGTCGAGGCCACGGTGATGGGCCTTCGTGGATTCTTGACCAGATATTCCCGGCAGATCGGGCAGCTCCGATGGTGTCGGTCATTGACGGCCACCCCCACACTCTGGCATTCCTCTCGAGTATCAACCAGGTGCGTTCGGCCACGCTCGGGGTAAGCCGGTTCGGGCAGGTGGGTGCACTCGATGACTTGTATCGCTTCCACGGGATCGACTCCGACAGCATCGTTCGCGCGGCACTCGATCTTGTCGACTAACCAAAGGGAACCGTGATGACGACGGAAGAATCGAATTCCGCGACTGAAGTGCAGCTTCCGGCACTCGGCGAAAGCGTGACCGAAGCCACCCTTACCAGGTGGCTGAAGTCGCCGGGTGATCGGGTTGAGCGTGAGGAGCCTCTCTTCGAAGCAGCCACCGACAAGGTTGATACCGAGGTGCCTTCGCCGGTTGCCGGCGTGGTGCTCTCACTCCTGGTAGCCGAGGACACTCTGGTCGAGGTCGGGGCACCCGTTGCACTAATCGACGAAGGCGACCCGGCTGTGGCTTCTGCTGCTAAGGCTTCGCCGGATAGCGCCTCGACTGGCTCTGAAACTGCATCACCGCCCACCGAAGCTAACGCGGATATCGCCAGAGCGGATCCCGCTGCTGAAGAATCTAGTATAGCCGATTCCGGAGCTACGCATGATCGTGTGGAGAAGCTATCCCGGATTCGGCGCACCATCGCAACCAGGATGATGCAGTCGCTGCAGTCCTCCGCGCAGCTCACTACGGTCATCGAGGTGGACATGACCGAGATCGCGCGGCTCAGGTCGAAAGTTAAGCAGAGGTTCGTCGACGAGTACCAGACGAAGCTGTCTTTTCTCCCATTCATTGCTGTCGCGGCTGTAGCTTCCGCAGCCGAGCACCCGATCATCAACTCCTCCGTCGATGCCGAGTGCACCGAGATCACATATCACGAATCGGTCAATCTCGGTATGGCCGTGGACAGTCCAAAGGGGCTGATGGTTCCGGTCATCAAGGATGCGCAGGCGATGAGCATCCCGAAAATTGCTCAAGCGATCGCGGAAATCGCTGACGCGGTTCGTGGGGGTACCGTTAGCGCAGACCAGTTGTCTGGGGGAACATTTACCATCACTAACACCGGAAGCCGGGGTGCACTCTTCGACACTCCCATCCTCAACCAGCCTCAGTCCGCGATTCTGGGGGTTGGAACGATCGTGGAAAGGCTGGTACCGAATCGAGACTCCGAAGGGAATATTCGCATCGATGTGCGCTCGATGGCCTACCTGTCGATCACATATGATCACCGCGTAGTCGACGGAGCTGACGCGGCCAGATATCTAACTTCGGTGAAAACGATCCTGGAGCGCGGGTGTGAGGTTTCTGATGTTTTCGAGGGTGCGCCCTGAGTGATCCAGTCTTCGCTGGAGATCTCTTCGGGAGGCCATCTAAATTCTTTGTTCGCTCGTCAAAAGCGCGCGAGTAGGGGCGGTTCTGTATTGGGTGTTCCCGAGGGCCGTTTGGGTGAGTTCGAGCATCCAAAGGAAGACGGGCTGCCGTCAGGAAGAACTCCTGGCGGCAGCTCGCCGTCACGCGAATTGTCAGTGTGTCGTGCTTTAGAAATAGAAGCTGGTAACCAGGTTCGGTTGGATGTGTTCCCTACGTGTTTCATGGGGTGAGCGCCTCAGCTGTTCATTGACCAGACCGTGTAGTTTAAAGCGGTTGCGAATAAAATCCAGGCCAGGTACGGAATCATAATCATCGCTGCGGCGCGATGTACGCGGACGAAGAGAATTATCGTGGTTGCGACGAGGACATCGAGGAGGACGATGTCCGCGAGTGCCCAACCGCGCAATTGAGCCCCGAAGAACAGTGGTGACCAGATGCAATTGACCACGAGTTGAAGCCCGTATATGGCAATCGCTAGAACTCGGCCCCCCCGCTTGGTCTGCCATACTAGCCATGCAGACACGGCCATCATTGTGTAGAGGGCTGCCCACATCGGCCCGAAGATCCAACTCGGCGGAGCCCAATCTGGCTGATCTAGTAGAGCGTATTCCGAAGCTGCGTTAGCGGACGAGCTTCCTCCGATAATGGCAACTATTGCAACAGTCGCCAGTGAGACGAGTAGGGTGACTATCTGCTTGCTGCTTCGAACTGGTGACCGCTGCCCATTTGCTCTCACGGTGTACTCCTCAACTAGGGTTCCTGAATTCTAGTGGTTGCTGTACCGCCTGATCGTGGGTTGCCCGGGCGAGGGGCGGCCGGAGCTTGGGGCGCCCGGCGAGACTTCCACGCAGCGCATCCGGCGCGCTCGGCGCAGCCCGAGCTATGGACACCGCGGCTGTGACACCGGTACGTCGTCCGCTATTCACCCTCGTTCGCGGAGGATTCACCGACCCGCTCGGTACGGGTTCACCGGCAGGTCGCCTGACCGGCTCACTGTGAGGCCATGGCAACACTGGTCACGGGCCGTCGGCCGGCCGCACAGACGCTGATCGACGGTGCTGAGTACCAGGTCGTGCTCACCACCCGGCCCGAGGACGTCGACACCGTCACCCGCCTTCGCTACGAGGTCTTCGGCTCCGAACCGGGTTTCGAGGCATCGATGGCGAACGTCACCGACGGCCGGGACGTGGACCGGTTCGACGAGTTCTGCGATCACCTGGTGATCCGGCACGTCCCCACCGAGACGATCGTCGGCTGCTACCGGATCCTCCCGCCGCCGGGAGCGATCGCGGCGGGCGGGCTGTACCTGGCCACCGAGTTCGAACTCGACGCCCTGGACCCGCTGCGACCGGAGATGATGGAGATGGGCCGGGCCTGCGTGCGGGCCGATCACCGCACCGGCGGAGTGCTCTGCCTGATGTGGGCGGGTCTGCTGGCCTACAGCGATCTGCGCGACATCCGCTACGCCGTCGGCGCCGTCAGCGTCCCGATGCAGTACGAGGGACACCAGCGAGGTGCCACGGTGCGCGCGGTCCGCGAGCTGGTCGACGCCAAGCACCGCGCCGACTGGGTGGTCTCGCCCCGCAACCCGGTTCCCGAGATCACCGCCGAGCCGGCCTCGCGCCGGACCTTCCCCCCGTTGATCACCGGCTACCTGCGGATCAACTCGAAGGTGCTCGGCGCACCGAGCTTCGATCCGGACTTCGACGTCGCCGACTTTCCGATGATCATCGACCGCACCACCTTCAACGTGCGCTACCTCGAACGCCTGCAGCAGGCCGCGGGAGGCCGGTAACCGATGATTCCGGTGGGGACCCTGCCCCGGCACGGCTGGCAGCAGCAGTCGCCCTGCGACGGCGGTTGCTCGGCCGACGAGCCCTTGCTGGCCGCGCCGTGGTTGCGCGTGCTCCGCTGGGCCGCACTGACCGTCGTGCTGCTCACCGGACTGATCCTGCTCACCCTCGCCTATCCCTTCGGTGGCCGCCCGCGGCGCGTGGTGATCCGCGCCGGGGCCCGCGCCATGCTGTTCTCGCTCGGCATGCGGGTCGAGCCGGTCGGCAACGTTCCGCTGCGGTCACTGGTGGTCGCCAACCATCAGTCACTGCTGGACATCGTCGCGATCGCGTCCATCGCGCCCGCGGCCTTCGTGGCCAAGGCCGATATCTTCGACGTCCGCCCGGTGGCGATGGTGATGCGCGCCTTCGGTGCCATCCCGCTGCGCCGCGAGCGCCTGCACGATCTGCCCGGCACCGTCGGCCACGTGGCCGGACTGTTGCGGGCCGGCAGCACCGTGGCGCTGTTCCCGGAGGGCACCACGTACTGCGGCTTCCACCGCGGCGGTTTCCGGCCCGCCTTCTTCCAAGCCGCGATCGACGCCCGCGTCGACGTGGTTCCGGTGTCGCTGCGGTATTCGATGCGGCTTCCGCGTCCGGTCCGCGGTGCCCGGCAGAGCGCAGTCGCCGCCTACGTCGGTCCCGATACCGAGCTGGACACCCTCTCGAGGGTGATCGGTGCCCGTGGGGTCGCGGTCCGCGTGCACGCCACCGAGGTGATCTCCGCAGGTCAGTGCGCGCGCGCAGGCCGCCGGGCGCTGGCCGCCCGGGCGGAGGCGGCGGTCTTCGCCGACGCTGCACTCGCGCAGCCATCGCTGCCCGTGTCGCTCGCGGCCTGACGAAATCGTCGGCAGCACGGCTGCGGCGTAAACTCGGGACGCGATGACACCCGACCGCGAGAACCCCGTCTACCTCGACCACGCAGCGGACACCCCGATGGTGCCCGAGGCGCTGGCCGCGATGGCCCAGGCCTCGGCCCGGCCCGGCAATGCCTCGTCGCTGCACGGATCGGGCCGGCGTGCCCGGCGCATGCTGGAGGAGTCGCGGGAATCGATCGCCCGCAGCCTGGGGGCGCGGCCGTCCGAGGTGGTCCTCACCAGCGGCGGCACCGAGTCGGTGAACCTCGCGATCAAGGGCATCTTCTGGGCCCGCCGTGCGGCCGATCCCGAGGCGACCACCGTGATCGTCTCCGCGATCGAACACCATGCGGTGCTCGACGCCGCGCAGTGGCTCGGTGAGCACGAGGGTGCCCGGGTGGTGCTGCTGCCGGTGGACCGCGCCGGCCGCGTCGACCCCGCCGACCTGCGATCCGCGCTGGCCGATGCGGGAGACACCGTCGCCCTGGTGAGCGTGATGTGGGCCAACAACGAAGTGGGCACGGTGCAGCCGATCGCCGAACTGGCGAACGAGTGCCTGCTCGCCGGGGTACCACTGCACTCCGACGCCACCCAGGCCGCTGGTCACCTGCCGGTCGATTTCGACGGCAGTGGCGTCGCCGCGCTGACGGTCGCCGCGCACAAGTTCGGCGGTCCACAGGGCGTCGGAGCGTTGCTGATCGGGCGTTCCGTCGCATGCACACCGCTGGCCCACGGCGGCGGGCACGAGCGTGACCTGCGTTCGGGAACGCCGAACATCGCCGGCGCCGCGGGTATGGCAGCGGGGCTGGCCGCCGCGGTCGCCCGGATGGAGGAGGAGTCCGCGCGCCGGACGGCCCTGCGGGACCGGTTCATCGCCGCACTCACCGAGTTCGACGGTGCCGTGGTCAACGGTGGTGCGGCGCACGGCGCACCGGCGCTGCCGGGCATCGTGCACGTCTCGTTCACCGGTTGTGAGGGCGATTCCCTGCTCATGCTGCTCGACGCGCAGGGCATCGAGGCCGCGACCGGCTCCGCCTGCAATGCCGGGGTGGCGCGGGCCAGTCACGTCCTCGAGGCCATGGGTGCCGCACCCGACGCCGCCCGCGGCTCGCTGCGCTTCTCCTTCGGCCTGGACACCGTCGACGCCGATATCGACTCCGTGATCGCAGTGCTCGGCCAGGTGGTCGAGCGCGCCCGCGCCGCGGGGATGGCCTCGACCGGGGCGCGCTGATGCGGGTCCTGGCCGCGATGAGCGGCGGTGTCGACTCGGCGGTCGCGGCGGCCCGCGCGGTGGAGGCCGGGCACGATGTGGTCGGTGTGCATCTGGCGCTGTCCGAGGCGCCGGGAACGTTGCGCACCGGTTCGCGTGGCTGCTGCTCGAAGGAGGACGCCGGCGATGCCCGCCGCGCCGCCGACGTGCTCGGCATCCCGTTCTACGTCTGGGACTTCGCCGATCGCTTCCGGGAGGACGTGATCGACGACTTCGTCGCCGCCTACGCGGCCGGTGAGACCCCGAATCCGTGCCTGCGCTGCAATGAGAAGATCAAGTTCTCCGCGCTCGCCGAACGTGCCTACGCCCTCGGCTTCGATGCGGTCGCCACCGGTCACTACGCCCGGCTCGAAGACGGTGAGCTGCGGCGCGCCGTCGACGCCGACAAGGACCAGTCCTACGTGCTCGCGGTGCTCACCGCCGAGCAGCTCGGGCGGGCCATCTTCCCGGTGGGGGACACCCCGAAGCCGCAGATCCGCGAGGAGGCGGCGCGTCGTGGTCTGGCGGTCGCGGACAAGCCGGACAGTCACGACATCTGCTTCATCCCCTCCGGCGACACCCAGGCCTTCCTGGGGGCACGGATCGGCCTGCGCCCCGGCGCGGTGGTCGACGCCGCGACCGGGGAACGTCTCGGTGAACACGCCGGGGTGCACGAGTTCACCATCGGGCAGCGCAAGGGGCTGGGCCTGCCCGGTCCCGCGGGTGACGGTGCCCCGCGCTACGTGACCTCCATCGACGCCGAATCCGGTGAGGTCCGGGTGGGCAGCGGCGAGCAGCTCGACGTCAGCCGGATCATCGCCGACGGTGCCGTCTGGACGTCGGGGAGCGCACCGGCCGAGCCGGTCGAGGCGATGGTCCAGGTGCGGGCGCACGGCGGTCTGGCCCCGGTCACCGCGCGCGCCGACGGCGAGCGGCTGATCATCGATCTGCACAGTCCGCTGCGCGGCGTCGCCCCCGGCCAGGCCGCGGTGCTCTACGCCCCGGACCCGCAGCGCGGCGATCTGGTCCTCGGTTCCGGCACCATCCGTTCCACCGCGCAGGCGAGCGCGGACGCCACCGCATGACCGATGCCCTGGCGCCGATCCGCGGTGCGGCCACCGGTATCGGCTCGCACCCCGGAACGGACCCGCGCGAGGCGGCGGCCGTCGTCGTCGGTGAACTGGCCGTTCCCTACCTGCCGGAGCTACCCGGACGGGGTCTCGGCGCCGACATGATCGGCAGGTCTGCGGGCATCCTCACCGGGATCGGGGTGGACGTCTCGAGTACCGGCTACCGGATCGGTGTCCGGCCCGGTCGGGTGGCCCGGCGGATCGACGACCTCCTGCAGCGCGATCTGGACGCCTTCGAGGAGGCCTACGAGTTGGCTGGGCGCCGCGGAGGCGGCACGATCAAGGTGCAGGTGGCCGGGCCGCTGACGCTGGCCGCCACGGTGGAGCTGTCCAGCGGGCATCGCGCCGCTCGGGACCGCGGTGCGATGCGCGACATCGCGGAGGCCCTGGCCGACGGTGTCCGCGCGCACGTCGCCGACCTGGGCCGGCGGACCGGCGCGCAGGTGATCGTTCAGGTCGACGAGCCGTCGATGGCCGCGGTGGTTCGCGGCACGGTCCCGGCGCTGACCAGGCTCGACCCGATCTGCGCGGTACCCGCACCGGACGCTGCGGAGCTGCTGGCGCGGGTGACGTCCGGGCCGGTACCGGTGGTGGTGCATCTGTGCGGACCGATCGAATGGGACGTGGTGCGCCGGGTGCCGCTCACCGGCGCCCTGATCGACGTCACGCGGCTCACCGAGGCCGATTACGAGGGCTTCGGCGTCCTCGCCGAATCGGTCGAGGCGGTGGGGCTGGGCGTGGTGCCGGCGACGCCGGACTCGCCGGCCGGGCGGTTCGGTGCGGAACAGGTGCTGCGGCCCGCGCTGCGCCTCTACGACGAGATCGGCCTGCCGCGTACCGCGTTGTCCCGGGCGACGATCACCCCGACGTGCGGTCTGGCCGGTGCCGCAGCGGAGCAGGTGCGGCCGGTCCTGGAACTGGCCCGGCGCACGGCGGACATTCTCGAAGAAGCTCCTGACCTGCGCTAATCGTCGGCGTTGAGGCGTTCGATCGCCCGGGCCGGCGCGATCTGCCGGAAACTGGCGTCGATCAGTTCAGTCACCTCGGTCCAGTCCACGGTGCCCGTGCTCAGGTCCAGGCCGAGCCAGCCGGACGGTCCCAGGTAGGCGGGGGAGAAGAAGCGCTCGTCCTGTTCCAGCGCGAGGCGCTCGGCAGGGTCCGCGAGGAACAGCACGCTGGTGTCGTATCGGCGGTGCGGCGTGGTCGCAGTGCGGCGGGTGCCGCCGCCGTACACGGCGAACATCTTGCCGCAGCGGAACGTGGGGCGCCCGTGGGCGGTCTTCTCAGTGGTCTCGGGGAGCGCGAGCGCGATCCGCCGCACCTGCGCCAACACCGGATCGTCCTCGGAGAACATGATGGGATGAGGCATGCCGCCGAGCGTATCGCTCGGCGGCATGCCTCATCGGTGGATCAGACGCCGTTCAGGCCGCGTCCGCGTCCGTCGAGTCGGTCGAGCTGGAGCCGGAATCGCCCGAGGTGGACGATGCCGAGCTCGTTCCGGTGCTGGAGCCCGAGCCGGAACCGGTGCTGGAGCCCGA
Organism: Tsukamurella serpentis; assembly: GCF_054780975.1. Lineage (NCBI taxonomy): Bacteria > Bacillati > Actinomycetota > Actinomycetes > Mycobacteriales > Tsukamurellaceae > Tsukamurella > Tsukamurella serpentis. Next base: position 348,818 of record NZ_BAAGVH010000002.1, on the reverse strand, counting down.
GCCGGAACCCGCCGTCGACGACGCGGTGCTCGAACCACCGGACGCGGTCCCGGAGCTCGACGCGGACGTCGAGGGCTTGTCCGAGGAGCTCACCGGCTTGTCCGTCGCGGTGCTCGTGGATCCGGCTCCGGAGGTGCTCGACGAACCGCCGGCGTTGCCGGAACCGGTCGACGGCGAGCCGGTGGCGCTGGAGCTCGACGAGTCGGTGGTCGGGGTCTCGTCCGCGAGCGAGCGAGCGACTCGACGGCTGGACGACGCCGTGGATTCGGTCGTTGCGGGAGCCGACGCGGTGACCGGGGCCACCTCGGGGGCGGCCTCGGCGGCCGGGGCGGCGGACTCCTTGGCGCCGGCTGCCAGCTTGGGCAGCTGCTCACCGATGAACTTCAGGTCCTCGCCGACGGTGACGCTCTTGGCCCAGCTGGTCAGTCCACCGATCGGATCACGCGGGGTGATCGGCAGGGTGCCGAAGCCGAACGGGTTGTCCAGCTCGATCAGGCTGACGGTCGGCAGAACACCGGTGGAGACACCCTCGATCTTGGTGATCAACGGCACCGCGAAGTAGTTCGGGCGGCTCACGCCGTTGACGTCGACGGCCGAGAAGAACACGACCCGGTAGCCCAGCCAGTCCAGCGAGACCGGTGCGCGCAGGCCGTAATCGCTGGTCAACGCGTACGAGGTGCTGGAGGCGCCTTCGGCGTCGGTGGAGACCGACTTGCTCAGCCGCAGGAAGTCGTTGGCGAACTTCAGGCGCTTGTCCTCCGAGGTCACGGTGGCCAGCAGGCCGTCCATGAAGGGCTTGGACTCCGAAGCGCCGAGGAACTGCTTGGCCAGCGCGTTCTTGCCGAAGACGAGCGACGAGGGATCGGTCAGGCCCCAGGAGGTGGTGCGCACACTGCCGGGGGCGGCCGGGCGCAGATCCTTGTAGTAGTCGAAGACACCCAGGTAGTTGCCGCACTCGCCGAGGCCCGAGGCCGATGCCGAGGAGCTCACGCCGTAGCAGCTGACCTCCTTGAGCGCCGGGATCTTGAGCTTCTCGATCTGGTCGATCATGGCGGCCTTGTCTCCGGCCGACTTGAGGGCTCCGGAATCACGCAGGCGCTGGAAGTCGAGCTTCTTCCCGAACCACAGCAGCTCGATCTTGTCGGTGTCGGCGTCGAGCGCGTTCGCGATGCCCAGGTAGGAGGTCGCGGTGGAGGTACGGCCGCCGCTGGCCGCCGCGGTGGCGACGGAGTACTTGTGCTTGGTGGTGGCGGTCGCATTACCGCCGGTCATGGCCATCGCGATTCCGATGCCCGGACCGTCGATCGCGGCGGACCCCTTCGGGGCGACCTTGCCCGGCAGCGCCACCGGCTTGGTGGGGTCGTAGGTGTAGCCGGTGAGGAACTGGGCGACGTTGAGCGCCTCGGTGCGCGTGGGGAGGTTCTTGTCCCGCTCCTTGACGGAGCCGAACCAGCAGCTCGAGACCGAACCGACGCCGGTGCAGTACTTCTCCATCTCGACCGGGAGCGATGCGTCCCGCACGACGGCGGCGTAGGTCTTGTACTTGTCGAAGTTGTTCGGGTCCACCCGGCCGTAACCGGCGAGGTTCGCCAGGGTGGCGGTCGCGCTCTTGGGGTTGACCGCGGCGCCGCCGACGATCTCGATGAGATTGCGCTCGCCCATCTTGAACTTCGTGACCAGCAGGTTGATGTCGGGCCCGAGATCGATGACCGTCTTCTCGGCGGCCGTACCGACCTCCAGGTTCTCCGGGATCACCACGGCGATGCCGGTGCCGCCCGCCTTCTGCGAGCCGGTGCAGTCCGCGCTGGAGCCCTCACCCGATGCCGACGAGCCGCTCCCACTGAAGGCCCCGGAGCCACAGAGTGTCACGTACTCCTTGACCAGCGGGTTCTCCAGCAGCTTCTTCGCGGTCTCGATGTCGATCTTGCTGAGATCGGTCGGCAGTTCGGGAAGGCCGGGCGTCGCCGGGTCGGCGGCGTTGGCGATTCCCAGGCCGGCGCTACTGATCATCGCGGCCGCGGCGGCGGCCGCGACGGTGCGCGAACTCCATCGGCGATCGGACCGGGCTGCGTGGCGGCGGGCCGCCCGGTTGGGAACTGGTCTGTGGGCATGCTCGTTGGGCATGACTCTCCTAGGGCTCGTTTGCTCGACCTTTGGTGGGGACGGCGCTCGGATGTCCGAAAATACGCAGATGATGTATAGCGCAGAACGGTGTTATGCGGGCGTAATTCTACAGGGTGATATGCCTGGTTGTCATATCGATCACACCTCTGGCGACTGTGCGAACCTGTTTCAGTTCCGAATGTGAACAACCGGAGTTGTCGCAGGGAAACGGACATCTATCGAATTATGTGATCGCGTAGAACCGGTGATCGGTGATGGGCGGACCAGCGGCGCGGGCAACGGCACTCCGGAAGTGTCGGTCTGCTCCGATAATCTTGTCGCATGCCGAAAGAGCTCACCGAGGATGACCGTCGCGCCTGGCAGGAGTTGGCCGAGGAAGTGCGCGGCCACCAGTTCCGCTACTACGTGCAGGACTCCCCGGTGGTCTCCGATGGTGAGTTCGATGCACTGCTGGGCCGCCTCGCCGCAATGGAGCAGGCCTTTCCTGAGCTGGCAGTACCGGATTCGCCCACCAAGCTGGTCGGCGGCGGCTTCTCGACCGAGTTCACCGCGGTCGATCACCTGGAACGGATGATGTCGCTGGACAACGTCTTCGACGAGGGTGAATTGCGCGAGTGGATCGCGCGGGTGCAGAAGGAGGTGGGCTCCGTGGGCTCCGTGGGCTCCGAGGTCACCCTGCTCACTGAACTCAAGATCGACGGCGTCGCTCTGAACCTGGTGTACCGCAACGGCTCTCTGGAGCGCGGGGCAACCCGTGGTGATGGCCGCACCGGGGAGGACGTCACGCTCAATGCACGCACTCTGCGGGATGTTCCGCACCGACTGACGCCGTCGGACGAGTTCCCGATCCCCGATCTGCTCGAAGTGCGCGGTGAGGTCTTCTTCCGGCTCAACGACTTCGAGGAGCTCAACGCCGGTCTGGTGGCTGAGGGGAAGGCTCCGTTCGCGAATCCGCGCAACTCCGCCGCCGGTTCGCTGCGTCAGAAGAACCCGCGGATCACCTCACAGCGCAGGCTGGGCATGATCTGCCACGGACTGGGCCGGGTCGAGGGGGCGTGGGCACCGTCGTCGTTGCACGAGGCGTACCGGGCGCTCGCGGCGTGGGGACTGCCGGTCTCCGAGCACACCGCGCAGGCGGTCGGCCCCGATGCCGTGGTTGATCGGGTCTTCTATTGGGGCGAGCACCGGCACGACCCCGACCACGAGATCGACGGCCTGGTGGTCAAGGTCGATCAGATCGCGCTACAACGCCGCCTGGGTAGCACCTCGCGCGCACCACGCTGGGCGATCGCCTACAAGTACCCGCCGGAGGAGGTCACCACCGAACTGTTGGACATCCGGGTCAACGTGGGCCGGACGGGGAGGGTCACCCCGTTCGCATACATGGCGCCGGTCACCGTCGCCGGTTCCACCGTCGAGTTCGCCACCCTGCACAACGCCTCCGAGGTGCAGCGCAAGGGAGTGCTGATCGGTGACACCGTGACCATCCGCAAGGCCGGTGACGTCATCCCTGAGGTGCTCGGCCCCGTGGTCGATCTCCGTGACGGTACCGAGCGCCCGTTCGTGATGCCGGTGGACTGCCCCGCCTGCGGTGCCGGGCTCGCACCGTCGAAGGAGGGCGACGCCGATATCCGCTGCCCGAACACCGAGACCTGCCCGGCGCAGCTGCGTGAGCGCCTGTTCTACCTGGCCGGCCGCACCTGCTTCGACATCGAGGGCCTGGGCTACGAGGCCGCCGCCGCACTGACCGCCTCGCCGGTACTGCACAACGAGGGTGACGTCTTCTCGCTCACACCGGACGATCTGGCGCAGGTCCCCCTGTTCACCAACGACGGCGGAGGGCTCTCCGCGAACGCCCAGCGCCTGCTGGCCAATCTCGATGTGGCCAAGAACAAGCCGCTGTGGCGAGTGCTGGTGGGGTTGTCCATCCGTCACGTCGGCCCGTCCGCGGCTCGGGCTCTGGCCCAGGAGTTCGGCAGCCTCGACGCGATCGCCGCCGCCGGGGTGGAGGAACTGGCCGGGGTCGACGGCGTCGGCCGCACCATCGCCGAAGCGGTGACGGACTGGTTCACCGTCGATTGGCACCGAGACATAGTGGAGAAGTGGCGTGCGGCCGGGGTGCGGCTCGAGGACGAGCGCGATCAGTCCGTGCCGCGCACTCTGGAGGGCCTGTCGATCGTGGTCACCGGATCGCTCCAGGACTTCTCCCGGGACGAGGCGAAGGAGGCCATCCTGGTCCGCGGCGGAAAGGCCGCCGGCAGCGTGTCGAAGAAGACCGCCTTCGTGGTGATCGGCGATGCGCCCGGTTCCAAGGCCGACAAGGCCGAGCAGTTGGGAGTCCCCGTCCTCGACGAGGACGGTTTCAAGGTTCTGCTCGCAGACGGGCCGGCCGCCTTCGGAGCCGGGGCGGACGCCGAATAGCCCGCCGGGACTAGCGGACCAGGACCGTCGCCACGATCCCGGCGAGGTAGCCCAGCCGGGCCACCTCGGACGGGCGGAAGTCCGGGCCGCCGGGCCGGCCCACCAGCACCACCTTGCCGATGGCGCCCAGCGGGGCCGCGGCCAGCTTGGTGTCGAGCTGCTGCCAGGCCTGCGGAACCCACTGTGCCTGCGCGTCCAGGGCGACCGGGCCGCTGAGCGGCAGGAAGTCGGTGCTCTGCGGTGCGGTCTCGGGCAGGCCGTAGGAGCCGTGCAGTGGCCACTGCGTCTGTGGCGAGTTGGCCAGTACCGCGCACCAGCCCACCCGTAGTACGCGCGGCACCTGATCGACCAGCATCTGCAGCTGGTCGTGACCGGCCGCCGCGACGTGGTCGATCAGCTCCAGCTCACGATGGGTGTCCAGGACGTCCGCATACGGGCGGATCGAGTCGACGGTGATCCCGTCCAGCGATTCGGCCGCGGTGATGAGCGTGTCCGGGAGTGACTGCGGGCCCAGGTCCACCACGATGTCGTCGACCGCGAAGCCGTCACCGCGCTCCACGACGTCCAGCGAAAGGATGTCGGCGCCCACCGATCCGAGGGCGACCGCCAGCGAGCCGAGGCTGCCGGGCCGGTCGGTGAGACGAACGCGCAAGAGGTACGACACCCACCGATTGTGGCATCCGCCCTCAGCGGCCGCAGATTCGTGCCCGCTGTAGCGGAGCGATCCGATCGCGTCGTCAAGATCACACTTGCTCCGGTTGGTGGTGTACGCCGGAGCGTCCGACACTGATGGGTATGTCCACCGACACCCATTCGGCGGCGGCGTCACAGGCTCACAAGGCCGCGTTGACCTCGGTCGCCAGACGTATCGCCCCCGGTCGCGAGCACGACTTCGTGGCCTGGACCGACGCGGGCATCGCTCTTGCCCGCACCTATCCGGGGTTCCTCGGGGGCGGGTGGGTTCGTTCGGTGAACCAACCCGACGAGTACTTCGTCATCTACCGCTTCGCCTCCGATCAGCTGCTCGCGCAGTGGCAGCGTTCGCGGGTGCGCAAGCACTGGCTGGAACGGGGAGCCGGCGTCGCCGTCGAGACCGCCACCCGCCGGGTCTCGGGTATCGAGGGGTGGTTCGCGCCGCAGGCCGGCGCCGACGGTGGCCCGGTCGCCGCCCCGGTGGCCGCGGTGCCCCCGCGCTGGAAGCAGGCCGTGGCGATCTGGCTCGGTTTCTTCCCGTTGTCCCTGCTGATCAACTTCCTGGTGCTGCCGCACCTGACGTTCTTGTCGGCGCACAACTGGGGCCTGGTCGGTCGCACCCTGATCGCGACCCTGATCAACACGCCGCTCATGGTCTTCCTGGTGCTGCCGTGGGTCACCGCGAGGCTCGAACCCTGGCTGCGCCGCTGACCGGTCCGTCGGTACGTCCGCGACGGAGCCGTCGTGCCGGTGATACTGGACTCCGGTTCGACGACGACCACCGGGAGCGCCCATGACCGAGTACGTGTACTACACCGCCTGCACCCTCGACGGTTTCCTCGCCGATCAGAACGACAGCCTCGACTGGCTGCTCAGCCAGCCCATCGACGAGGACGGGCCGATGAACATGGACGAGTTCATGGGCGCGGTGGGGGCGATCGTCATGGGGCGGACCACCTATCAGTGGGTGGTCGATCATCTGGCCGGATCCGGTGACGAATGGCCGTACCAGGCGTGCCCGACGTTCGTCTTCACCCACCGCGAGGTACATCCGGTGCACGAATCGGTCACCGTCGTCTCGGGTGGCCCGGCGTCGCTGCGCGCGGAGTTGGAGGCCGCGGCGGGGGACGAGCGGGTCTGGGTGGTGGGCGGGGGTGATCTCGCGGCGCAGTTCGCCGAGGCGGGCATGCTGGACGAGATGCTGATCAGCTACGCCCCGGCCACCGTCGGCAGTGGGCGGCCGCTGTTCCCGCGCGCCTTCGACTTCGAACTGGTCGAGTGGGCGCGGAACCGGGCCTTCCTGTGTGGTCGCTACCGCGTGATTGGAACGCGCTCCGCTGCGTCGTAGTGGGCCCGGGCCCGGTGCACGGCCGGCATGTTGTACTCCGCCCACTGCTTGACGTGCGTGACCACGTCGTACAGGGACGCTCCCAGCTCAGTGATCGCGTAGGTCACCGTGACCGGGACCGTGGCCTCGACCGACCGGGAGATCAGCCCGTCGCGTTCGAGGGTGCGCAGCGTCTGGGTCAGCATCTTCTGGCTGACCCCGGCCACTTCCCGGACCGCCATCTCATGAAAGATCGAGGCTAGAGGAGCCGAGCCTACGACCGGTGACGGCGAGGTTCCCGCCCGCAGTATAATCGCGGGATGATTCGAACGCTGTCAAACCCGGTCAGATTGGCGGCGCTCTTGTCCTTCGTCGCAGGGGTCGCCGGGACGGTACTTCTGTGGTCGAACCCTAATTGGGTCGATTGCCTTCTGCGTGAAGGACGGGCGGGGGATGCCCGTGTCAATCTGGCTGCAGCACTTGTGAGTTTCATGGTTGGCGCCCCGGTTGCTTTAGTCCTCCTGAACTCGGTTGCTCGGAACACGGCCGCAAGGGCTGAGCGGCGAGAGGCGATCCGGCAGCTTGAACCATCTTTGAGGGCTGCACGTCGTGCGGTAGCCGGCCGACCGCCGGTTGTATGGCTGCGATTGTTGCCGGGCTTCTTGCAGGAACGGTGTCTCGCGCGCTACCTGAACGAGATGAAGTCGGCTGCTGACAATTGGATGACCGCGATGAAGAATGTGGACACCGACTCTATTCGGGGCAAGCACAGTAAGACCGCGATCAGCTGGCTTGATCCGAGCGACCCGGGCTGTGCTGGTAGCCAATTGTATCTCGACATGGATAAAGTCATCGTGTGCAATGAGATGATGGGTTCGGATCGGCCCGTCGCCGAGCGGGTGGCCGCGATCTCGGACGTACATGGTTCGATTCGCGATGACATTGCGGACTGCAAAACAGCTATCAGTTCAGTCATCTTCAACTCGCCATTGAACGAGAGGAAGTCGAAGTCGATCACGGACCGCCGGTCGGAGAATGCAGCGGCTCGCAGAGGCGTACGAAGCTTCTGACTAACCTCGATCTTTCATGAGGGCATCGCCCTGGCCTGATCGGTTTCGGATTGGTGTTTTCGAGCTTGCTTTTGGGCCCGTGGGCGTGGTGGTGTGGCCCGGTGTCGCCTGGGGTGGCGTCGGGTTCCACTGTCCCGTGGGGTGTTTCGTGATCGTGCGGTCAGGAACGTCAGTGCGCTCGTGTCGGTGCTCGCGTTCGGTTCAGCTGGCTCAGCCATGCGATCACCAGCGGGATTCGAGGGCTTCTGCGGCGAGGTGTAGCCGAGTTCGGCGGGCGTTCCGAGCGAGGCTGTTGGTGATTGAGAAGAGTCGGTGGCGCAGCTTCTTCGGTTCCAATCGGCGGGCGTCGTGCCTGGTCAACACCAGCGTTTGCGTCCAGGAGATCAGGGTCGCGGCCAGCTCGGCGATTGCGGCTCAGATCCGGTCCTGGTCGATGACGCAGCGGAAGGTTCCGCAGGCCGGTGTCCCTGAGCGCCCGGATGCGGTCCTCGCACCCGGCCCGGCGGTGGTGCCGCAGCTCGAGACGTTCGATCTTGCCGCGACTGTTGGTGACGAACGCGGTCAACCGACGTGGTAACGCTTTTTTACCAGTTCAGAGCGACTTTCATGCCCGACGCGGCCCCGCTGATGAAGAGCCGAGGCTCACCCATCAGGCAGATCGTCGCGTGACGCCGTGTGCGCACCCGTCGGCACGCCGCATAGGATTGCGGCATGTCTGCCATCTCCCGGGACGAGGTTGCGCACCTCGCGCGACTGTCGCGCCTCGCCGTGACCGAAGAAGAGCTCGATCTGTTCGCCACGCAGCTCGATTCGATCCTCGAACACGTCAAGGTGGTGACCGAGGTCGGTTCCGGAGTGGACACGGCGGACGTCTGCGCACTGACGCTGCCGGTGGGCAATGTGAACGTCAACCGCGAGGACACCCCCGCCGGAAGCCTCACCCCGGAGCAGGCGCTCTCGGGCGCCCCCTCGCGCGAGGGCGACCGCTTCGCCGTGCCGCGCATCCTTGGGGAGGAATGACCATGTCCAACAGCACCGCACTACGCGCATCGAACGAGATCACCGGGGCCACCGCCGCGGACCTGGCCGCGCGGATCGCCGCGGGCGAGATCAGCTCCGTCGAGGTCACCCAGGCGCATCTGGACCGGATCGCCGAGGTCGACGGTGACCTCGGTGCCTTCCTGCACGTCGGCGCGGAGCAGGCTCTCGCCGCGGCTCGCGCCGTGGACGACGCCCGTGCCCGCGGCGAGCAGCCGGTGTCCGCGCTGGCCGGCGTGCCGATCGCGCTCAAGGACGTGTTCACCACCACCGACGCCCCGACCACCTGCGGGTCGAAGATCCTCGAGGGGTGGACCGCGCCGTACGACGCGACCGTGACCGCGAAACTGCGCGCGGCCGGATTGCCCATTCTGGGCAAGACCAACATGGACGAGTTCGCCATGGGCAGCTCGACCGAGAACTCGGCGTACGGCGTGACCCGCAATCCGTGGGCCGCCGACCGCACTCCGGGCGGCTCGGGTGGCGGCAGCGCCGCGGCTCTCGCCTCCTACGAGGCGCCGCTGGCGATCGGTACGGACACCGGCGGTTCGATCCGCCAGCCCGCGTCGCTGACGGCCACCGTCGGTGTGCGGCCCACCTACGGCGCGGTGAGCCGATACGGGCTGGTGGCCTGTGCCTCGTCACTGGATCAGGGTGGACCGTGTGCTCGTACCGTCCTGGACACGGCGCTGTTGCACGAGGTGATCGCCGGATTCGACCCGCACGATTCCACCTCGCTCGACGCTCCTGTCCCGGACGTCGTGGCCGCGGCCCGCGCGGGCGCCACAGGTGATCTCACCGGAGTCAAGGTGGGGCTGGTCAAGGAGTTCGGCGCTGACGGCACCGAGCCCGGTGTACAGGCCAGTTTCGAGGCGGCGGTGCAGCAGCTGCGTGAACTGGGTGCGGAGACGGTCGAGGTCTCGCTGCCCACGCTGGCGTACTCCCTGGCCGCGTACTACCTGATCCTCCCGTCGGAGGTCTCGTCCAACCTCGCCCGGTTCGATGCGATGCGTTACGGGCTGCGCACCGGCGATGACGGCGCCCACTCCGCGGAGGAGGTCATGGCGCTCACCCGTGAGGCCGGCTTCGGCCCGGAGGTCAAGCGGCGCATCATGATCGGTACCTACGCGCTCAGCTCGGGCTACTACGACGCCTACTACGGCAGCGCGCAGAAGGTCCGCACGCTGCTGGCAGAGGATTTCGCCCGGGCCTACCAGCAGGTGGACGTGATCGTCTCGCCGACCACCCCCACCACGGCGTTCAAGCTGGGGGAGAAGGTGGACGACCCGCTGGCGATGTACTTGTTCGACCTGTTCACGCTGCCGACGAACCTCGCCGGTCACTGCGGGATGTCGGTGCCCTCGGGACGCTCCAGCGACGACGGTCTGCCCGTCGGCCTGCAGATCCTGGCGCCGGCGCAGGCGGACGACCGGCTCTACCGGGTCGGCGCCGCCTACGAGGCAGTCCGCGGTCCCGTCGCCTGACGGCCGGCCCGGCTACGGGGCCGGGTGCAGATGGGTGGTGATGCCCAGCATGTTCCAGGTGTTGATGGTGCCGACGGCGACCAGTAGGTCGGTGCGGCGCTCCTCGCCGAGCAGTCGGCCGGCCTCGTCCCACAGGGCGTCGTCGATCGCGTCGATGCCGCCGGTGAGACGTTCGGCGAAGGCCAGCGCGACGCGCTGCTCCGGGTCGAAGAACGGGCTCTCCTCCCACGCCGAGACACCGAAGATCGTGCGGGTCGGCGTGCCCAGCCGTTCGAGGTCGCGGGCGTGCATGTCGACGCAGAACGCGCAGCCGTTGATCTGCGATGCGCGCAGCTTGACGATGTCGTACAGGACCTTGCCGAGCGATGCGGCCAGTCGGGTGTCCAGCGCGATCAGTGCCTTGTAGGTCTCGGGCGACGACGTGGCACCGGGGGTGCGGCTCATGACGGTTCCTCTCATATGTGGATGGTAAATATCCAGGTTCGGGCTCCGGGGTCCGGTTGCGATCGGGGTGGTGCGTTCAGGCGGCGCCGAAGTGGCGCCGCGCCGCGTCGGCGACCCGCTGCGGCGTGGCGTCGGCCAGGTCGGCGATCGAGGTCGAGGCCAACTCGCGCCGCCACGCGAGTTCGGCGCCGCGCATCGCGTGGGCGATGCCGCACGGCCGGGTGAACTCGCTGCGCGGGCGTCCCTCGTTCATTCCGCGCTGCCGGATCTCGGTGCAGGCGAACGCCGCCGTGCCGCCCTCGATGGCGGTCACCACGTCCATCAGCGTGATCTCCGACGCGGGCCGGGCGAGTCGGATCCCGCCCCGGCGGCCGGGGAGGGATTCGGTGATCCCGGTGCGCGCCAGGGCCTGCAGCTGCTTGCCCAGGTACGCCGCGGGGAGGTCGTAGGACTGAGCGAGGCGGGAGGCCGGTACGGGGGTGAGCCCGCCCTGGTCGAGCCAGTGCAGCAGAACGCACGCGTGCGCCGCCCACTCGACACCCTCGTTCATCCGCATGACCCACTCCTTAACCTGGACACAACATATCTGGTTAAGCTGAGGTCGGCAAGTACACCGGCTCGATCAGGTCCGCGACCAGGTCCGATCCCTGGCGTTCGCCGTACCGGTGGCCCAACCCCGGCGGCGGGGCGGTCGCCCCGAGCAGGTCGACGGTGGCCTGCACGAATCCGAGCACCGGGACCCACGGCGGTCGCGGGGTGGCGGTGCCCGTGCCGGACGGCGCCCGGTCCGCGGGTGCGTACAGCAACCGCGGTGACCAGATGCCCACCGGATCGGAGGCGTTGAGCTGCACCGGACCGCCGAGTCCCACCCCGGCCGGGGTGCCCACCTGGAGGGTCCCCGTCACCGGCTGGCCGAGCTCGGCCGCCCGGGTGCCCGCCGCGAGCACACCGACGGCGCCCAGGCTCTGGCCGTACAGGCGGACGGGAGTCGACGGTGACCGCCGGTGCAACTCCTCGATTACTGCGGCGGCGGTGCGCGCCGGGGCGTCCCGGTGCAGCAGGTACGACCGCCAGCTCGGGATCTCGGTGTACTGCACCGCGACGATCGCGCTGTCACCGAGCATCGTCCGCTCCACACCGCGCACGAAATGCGGGTCGACCCACCCGGACCCGGTGGGCACCGCGATCACTACGGCCGCCCGGCGCAGGCCACCGGCCGCGATCAGGCGATCGACGGCCACCGTCGCGCGCCGGGAGGGGGAGTCACCGTCGGACAAGGCGGCGTAGACCCGGATTCCGGGCGTCGCCGAGTCGATGCCGGCGAATCGCTGCGCCTGCGAACCCGGGTCCGGGGCCTGCGCGGTCGCCGGCCACGCCACGCCCGCTGCGACGCACACCCCGAGTGCGGCGATCACGGTGCGCCGACGCCGCGCCCACAGGGCCGCCACCACGAGCGGCGCCGCCGCGACGACGACGGTGAGGACCGCGAAACCGATCGGCCCCAGGGGATCGACGCCGGCCGCCGTCCGCAGCCGGTTCTGCCACAACAGCCACACCATGAGTGCGCCCGCGATCAGGTACGCGGCCGGACGAAGACCGCCCCCGCCGCGGCCGCGGGCACAGGCCGCTCCCGCCAGTGCGCCGAGAGCACCCAGCAGCAGGCACACCATGATCTGCACACCGACCGTGCGTGGCAACTGATTCGGGAACGCGGCGCACGCCACGCCCAGGGCGTACCCGGTGGGTGTCCCGGCGGGCAGGCGCGGCGGGGTCACAGCCGCCCACCGCCGGTCAACCAGCTCAGCGCCAACTGTGCGGCGGACTCGTCCCGCGGCGGGCCGTCGTGCTCACGCCAGGTGTTCGCGCGGACCGCGAGAGTCGTCAGACCCGCGACCTCGGTGCACCGCCGGCGCTGCTCGGCCGGACGTGCCGCGCACACCGCCGAAAGCCGCTCGGAGAGCGTGCGTCGAGCCGGGTGCGGGCCCAACCACCGAGTGGGCGACCCGTCGAGTGCGCGTACCGCAGCAGGTCGTAGCCCAGATCGTGCGCCTGGCACGGCGCTGCGAAGTCGGCCGGGAGCGGGACCAGCGACGAGCACTCCCCGCGGGGATCGATCGCGTAGCCCGCGCCGGCGGCACTGCGGTACTCGGCGGCGCGGTACCCGAATCCGGCCGGCAGTGAGCCGGTCTGTTCGGCGGGACTCACCCGTGGATCGGTGATCGCGCGCACGGCGGCCGCGGTCGCGGCGTCTTCGGCGGCGCCGCTCATGCTGGACGGATCGGCTGCGGCAGGCAACGGCAGACCGAAGGACAGTGGTACGGCGAGGACTGCGGCGACGGTGATGGTTCGTCTCATGCCGCTGACGCTAGGAACGTCCCGCACCGGGACGGATCGGCTGCGCGGGTGGTCCGATATCACTCGCTCGGGTGAGGACCGCGAGTGCCGCGTGCACCTAGCGTTGCGGGCATGAGAGTTCCCCATGGCGGTATTGCGCGTCTCGGTCGTTCCGCGGTACGCGCGGGCCGTTACCTCGACCGGCAGAGCGCGTTGCACATCGCTGAGCCCGACGGCAGCCTGCACGACACCCCGCTGGGCGCCTTCCTCTCCCGCAAGGTGAACTGGCTGTTCCTGATCTTCGCCCTCATCATGTGGTCCATCGCCTGGCCCACGCTCAACGAGCAGTTCACCGTGCCGCCGGTTCTGTTGCCGGTGATCAGCGGCCTGTCGGTGCTGCCGCTTGCGCTGGCGTGGGCGCATCCGCGGACCGCGTGGGCGATCATCGCCGCCACCGCGACGGTCTTCCCGATGCTGTTCTGGTTCACCCCGAAGCAGCAGTGGTACTGGAACTGGCAGGTCTCGCTGATCCTGGCGATGCTGGTGGCAACTGTGATGGTGTATCTGCGGGCCAAACCGGTGGACGCGGTCGCGGTGTGGGCCGGCTCGTCGTTGCTGTTCTGGATCAACGCACAGCCCGGGACCGGCGGCGGATGGGTGGTGGGCCTGACGGTCATGTTGGCGGTGTGCCTGCTGCTGCGGCTGGCGCTGCAATCACGCTCGCGGCTGGAGCAGCAGACCGAGGTCAGTGAACTCGAACGCAGCCGGCGCGCGGTGCTGGAGGAACGCACCCGCATCGCCCGCGATCTGCACGACATCGTGGCCCACCGGATGTCGCTGGTGGTGGTGCAGGCGCAGACCGCCCAGTACCGGGTACCCGATGTGTCCGACCGGGCACGCGGAGAGTTCGATGCGATCGCGGTGTCCGCCCGCGAGGCCCTCAACGAGGTCCGGTCGCTGCTCGGGGTGCTGCGGCTCGACGACGCCTCCGCCGAGCTCGCGCCGGCACCGGGCCTGGCCGGGATCGACGAGCTGATCGACGGTGCCCGCGCGGCCGGCGTGCCGATCGAGTACCTGCCGCTGCCCGATCCGGCGGCGGTCGCCGAATCCACCGCGTTGGTGGCGTACCGGATCGTGCAGGAATCGATCGCCAATGCGACTCGGCACGCGCAGGGTGCCGCGGTGACCGTCATCCTCACCCGAGACGCGGACTGCCTGAATCTGAGCATCGAGAACGGTCCGCGGACCTCCGACGCCGATCTCGGAGGACCGGGCCTGGGGCAGGGCATCGCCGGGATGACCGAGCGTGCCCGCACCGTCGGCGGGTCGTTGTCGGCGACTCCGGCGCCCGGTGGCGGCTTCGCGGTCCGCGCGAGCCTGCCGCTCCGCCCGGCCGGCGCGGCCTGACCGATTAGGGTTGTGAAGGTGCCCATCACCGTTTTCATCGCCGACGATCAGGCCATGGTCCGGCAGGGTTTCGGCGCGCTGCTCGGAGCGCAACCGGACATCTCGGTGGTGGGCGACGCCCCGGACGGCCGGATCGCACTGGCCGAGATCGCGCGGCTGCAACCCGATGTGGTGCTGATGGACGTGCGGATGCCCGAGATGAACGGTCTGGAGGCCACCGCCGAGATCGCCCGCCGGCACCCGGGCGTGCGGGTGCTGATGCTCACCACCTTCGACATCGACGACTACGTCTACGAGGCGCTGCGGGTGGGCGCCTCCGGCTTCATGCTCAAGGACGCGCCGGCGGAGGAACTGGTCCGCGCGGTGCGGGTGGTGCACGAAGGGCAGTCGCTGCTGGCGCCCTCGGTCACTCGGCGGATGATCGCCGAGGTCACCGCCGCGCGGGCGCACCGTCGCCCCGCGCCACCGGAACTGAGCACCTTGACCCCGCGCGAACGCGAGGTGCTCGAAGCGGTCGCCGCCGGAAGGTCCAATGCGGAGATCGCCGCCGCTCTGTTCGTCTCCGACCAGACGGTGAAGACGCACGTCAGCAAGGTGCTGCAGAAGCTGAACCTGCGCGATCGCGCGCAGGCGGTGGTCTACGCCTACGAGACCGGGGTGGTCACGCCCGGGTGAACGGCTCCGCGTCGTCCTGACAGCTCGCGGCGGACACGGCAAGATCGGAGCATGAGCCTGCGAATCGGAGTCCTCACCGGCGGCGGAGACTGCCCGGGGCTGAACGCGGTCATCCGCGCCGTGGTCCGTACCAGCGGGTCGAGGTACGCATCGTCGGTGGTCGGTTTCCAGGACGGATGGCGCGGCCTGCTCGAGGATCGCCGGATCCAGCTCTCCGACGATGATCGCAACGACCGGCTGCTCACCAAGGGGGGCACCGTCCTCGGGACCGCCCGTACCCACCCCGACGTGCTGCGCAGCGGCCTGGACCGGATCAAGCGGACTCTCGACGACAACGGCATCGACGTCCTCATCCCGATCGGCGGCGAGGGCACGTTGACGGCAGCGTCCTGGCTGGCCGACGAGGGCGTGCCGGTGGTCGGTGTCCCCAAGACCATCGATAACGACATCGACTGCACCGACGTCACATTCGGTTTCGACACCGCCCTCACCATCGCCACCGATGCGATCGACCGCCTGCACTCCACCGCCGAATCGCATCAGCGGGTGATGATCGTGGAGGTGATGGGGCGGCACGCCGGGTGGATCGCACTGGACTCGGGCACCGCGTCGGGGGCGCACATGATCCTCATTCCGGAGGCGCCGTTCGACGTCGAGGAGGTGTGCCGGCTGATCAAGCGCCGGTTCCAGCGTGGACACTCCAGTTTCATCGTGGTCGTCGCGGAGGGGGCGAAACCAGCGGAGGGGTCGATGGAGCTTCGGCTCGGCGGCACCGACGAGTTCGGCCACGAGCGGTTCACCGGCGTCGGGCACCAACTGGGTCTGGAGATCGAGCGGCGGATCAACAAGGAGGTCCGCACCACGGTCCTCGGGCACGTGCAGCGCGGCGGTACCCCGACCCCGTCGGACCGGGTTCTGGCCACTCGATTCGGAGTGGCGGCGGCCGACGCCGCCCACGCGGGTGAGGTGGGGAAGATGGTCTCGTTGCGCGGCACCGGAATCGGCCTGGTGCCGCTGGCCGAGGCGGTCGCACAGCTCAAACGCGTTCCGCGGGAGCGCTACGACGACGCCGCGGCCTTCTTCGGTTGACCGCACGCCGGGCACTGGCCGCCGTCTAGCCGTCGTTAAGCGGCCGGCGGCAGGTTATCGGCATGAACCCGAACCCTCCCTCGAACCCGCAGCACCCCGCGCAGCAGTTCCCGGCCCCGCATCCCGCTGCCCCGTACTCCGGCGCGCCCGGTTCCGACGCTCCCCAGCACCCCGGCGGCGTCCCGGGCGCGCCGGGGAAGCCGCGGCCCGGGTGGCTGATCCCGGCCCTGATCGGCGCCGCCGCAGTGGCCATGGTGATCGTGCTGATCGTGGGTGTGGTCCTGGTCAGGAGTCTCGGCGGGGGCTCGGGCGGCTCGCCCGGCGGCGCGGTGAAGGCGTACTTCGAGGCACTGCAGGCCGGGGATGCGAAGAAGGCGCTCAGCTTCGGCAGGCAGGCCCCGGCCGGTACCGACCTCCTCACCGACGAGGTGCTGCGCAAACAGCGCGACCTCGCCCCGATCAAGGACCTCAAGATCGTCAGCGAGTCCGGCGACTCCACCAGCACGGTGCACCTGACCGTCACAATCGGGGACGTCGCCTACGACGAGAAACTGAACCTGACCAAGGTCGACGGCGACTGGAAGCTCGACACCGCCGCGGTCCAACTCAAGCCGAGCGCCACGTACGAGTCCGACCGCAGGCTGCTCACCGTGCTCGGTAAGCCGTTGCCGGCGTCGGGTGTCGTCTACGTCTTCCCGGGTGCACTGGACCTGGGCTCGGCCGATAAGAACCTGGCGCCGCAGAAGACCCGGACCCCTTCCGGCTTCGCGGGACAGGCACCGGTCAAGGGGCTGACCCGGTTCGGCGCAGTCGGTGGCTTCAGCATCGGCTTCGGGCTCAGTGAGAGCGCCAAGACCGAAGCGCGCCAGCAGATCGGCGCGCAGTACGCGGCCTGCGCGGCATCCCGGGATCGTGCGCCCTCCCGCTGCCCCCAGGCGGACTTCTCCGGGGAGAACGGCAGCTACACCTGGACCGCCCCCGGTGTCGACCAGATCGATCTCAACGGTCGTGTCCGGGACGGCAAGCTGCTGTACCGGGACGACCGGCCGTGGGCGTTCACCGCGACCGCGCGGGACGGACGCCCGATCACCGGCACGGATTCGGTGTTCGTCTTCGGGAACGTCACCGTGACCGCCGATTCGGTGTCCGTCTCGTTGCGCTGATCGAGACGGATTAGGCTGGAGGGCATGAGTGTGGACCTCTCCGACATCGATCTTCCCGAGTACGCGGACGTCGTCGCCCGCTACGAGCCCGTGATGGGTATGGAGGTCCACGTGGAGCTCGGTACGGCGACCAAGATGTTCTGCGGTTGCCGTACCGAGTTCGGTGCCGAGCCGAACACGCAGGTCTGCCCGACCTGCCTCGGGATGCCCGGCGCACTGCCGAAGGTCAACGACGAGGCCGTTCGCTCGGCCATCCGGATCGGGCTGGCTCTGAACTGCTCGATCCGGCCCTCGTCGGTGTTCGCGCGCAAGAATTACTTCTACCCGGACCAGCCGAAGAACTACCAGATCAGTCAGTACGACGAGCCGATCGCCTATGACGGCTACATCGACGTCCCGCTGGAGGACGGCAGCACCTGGCGGGTGGACATCGAACGTGCGCACATGGAGGAGGACACCGGCAAGTCCACGCACGTGGGTTCGGCCACCGGCCGCATCCACGGCGCCTCGCACTCGCTGCTCGACTTCAACCGGGCCGGTGTGCCGCTGGTGGAGATCGTCAGCCGCCCGATCGAGGGCGCCGGGGAGCGTGCCCCCGAGATCGCCCGTGCGTACGTGACCGCGCTGCGTGATCTGCTGGCCTCGCTGGACGTCTCGGACGTGCGCATGGACCAGGGCTCGATGCGCTGCGATGCGAACGTCTCACTCAAGCCGGTCGGCCGCGCGGAGTTCGGTACCCGCACCGAGACCAAGAACGTCAACTCGCTGCGCTCGGTCGAGGTCGCTGTGCGCTACGAGATGCGGCGCCAGGCCGCCGTGCTCGACGGTGGCGGTGAGGTGATCCAGGAGACCCGCCACTTCCAGGAGGGCGACGGCACCACCACCGCGGGCCGCCGCAAGGAGACCGCCGAGGACTACCGCTACTTCCCGGACCCCGACCTCGCCCCGGTCGCGCCGCCCGCCGAACTGGTCGAACAACTGCGCGCCACCATCGGCGAACTGCCGTGGCTGCGCCGGGCCCGGATCCAGTCCGAGTGGAACCTCTCCGACGAAGTGATGCGCGATCTGGTGAATCTCGGCGCGATCGAGAAGATCATCGCCACCGTCGACGCCGGCGCCACGCCGGACGCGGCACGATCCTGGTGGGGCAGCTTCCTGCCGCAGCAGGCCAACACCCGCAGCGTGGACCTCGAAGCGCTGTCCATCACCCCGGCGCAGGTGGCCCGGGTGATCGCCCTGGTCGATGAGGGCAAGCTCACCAGCAAGCTCGCCCAGCAGGTCATCGTCGGCGTGCTCGACGGCGAGGGTGAGCCGGACGAGGTGGTCGCCGCGCGCGGACTCGAGGTGGTCCGCGACGACGGTGCGCTGCAGACGGCGGTCGACGGGGCCCTGGCCGCGAACCCTGACATCGTGGAGAAGATCAAGAGCGGAAAGGTCCAGGCCGCGGGCAAGATCGTCGGCGACGTCATGAAGGCCACCCGGGGCCAGGCCGACGCCGCGCGGGTGCGCGAGTTGGTGCTCGCCGCCTGCGAATAGCCCCGGAGCCGCCGGTAGCCCGGAGCCGCCGGGCGCCGGACTCAGCGGGCGGCAGGCGCGGTCAGTCGTCCCCGGCCTTGGAATCTCCGCTCGGCAACGGCACCAGGACCACCCGGTCGTCGGTGGGTGCGGTGGGTGTCGGCTTGTTCGTGGTGAGGCCCTGAGGCATGCCCTTCGGTCCGGTCGCCAGCCGCCCGAAGACGCCGTACCGGGTGCGGTCGAGGACCTGGACCGGCTCACGGTCCGCGGTGGTGGAGCCGTCCGGCAACTGCACCAGTTCCACCTTGCCGGTGCGCTGTGAACTGACCACCACCCCGGCGTCGGTGACCGCGCAGCCGGCCAGGCCGGGCCGGTCCGGCCAGGTCCAGGCGTCGGTGGTGGGGGAGCCGGGAGTGAGCACCCGCAGCCGATCCTGGGCCGGGCCCTGATCGGCGATGAAGATCGGTCCCTTGTTCGCCCGGCACAGTGACGCCCGGGTGCCGCCGTCGGTGGCCAGTACCTTCGGCCGCGCCGGGGTGACGGTGCCGGGGGAGGGGAGCAGCAGAACCTTGCCGGCCAGCGAACCCGGATCCCGCGCGGCGGCGGGGTCGCCGGTGTTCCCGGTGGCCACGACCAGGTCCGGTCCGGCGAACACCAGTGAGCCGGCATTACCCGACGCCCCCTTCGGGATCCCTCCGAGGATGACCTTCGGCTCGTCTCCCGGAGTCACCCGCACCACCCGGTTCTCGGTGGGGGTGCTGATGTAGGCGTAGAACAACCGGTCCTGCTCGTACGACGGAGACAGGGCGATCGAGGTGAGGCCACCGTCGCCCGCGGTGTCCACCGGGATCCGCAGGACCTCGCGGTTCGGCTGGTCGGTGGTGGTGTACGTGATCACCCCACCGCGTTCGGCGACGTAGGCGTGGTCGATCTCGGCGGTGGTGATCAGTGAGGTCGGCTCGTTCAGGCAGGTGGCCAGCACCAGCGGATCCTGATCGATGCAGGGCCCGGGCGGTTTGGGACCGCTGCTGGGCAATTGCGGCGGGGGCGGGGGCTTCTTCGGCGCCTGGCCGGTGGGCGGGCCGGTGAACGGAGCGGCCTCGCTGTCGCTGAAGTCGGCGCACCCGGCGAGCAGTGACACCGCCATCGTCGCCGCCAGCACGGCAGCGGCCGTGGTGGTGAGCGCACGGCGGGTCCCCTCACTCATGCCGCCACCCTACCGATTCGGTGTGGCCGCGGTTCGCTCCCGCCACCGGGCCCGGCAGCGCTCTACTCTGGGGTACGTGAAGGACAAGGACGGAACCCAGAACGAGAGCACGGAGGGCGCGGCGGAGTCGCCCTATGACTTCTCGTCCACAGGCGAACTGCCACGTTTCGGCGAACGGCACCCCACGGGCGGGTTCGTACTCGACCCGCACGACGACTCCGACACCGGCATCGGTCCCGTGCTGCCGCGGTACCGGGACGAGCCCAGTGCGTCCGCCGCCGTCCCGTCGGAGGACCCGGCAGCGGCACCGGCGGACCCCCCCGACTCCCCGACGCAGGACCGGTCCGGCTCCACCGCGCCGGCCGCCGAGCCCTTCAACCCGGCACCCGAGGCCGAGACCACCGCGATCTCCAAGCCGGGCGCCGCTGCGCTCGGCGCCGGAGCAGTGGGGGCCGGGGCGGTCGGCGCCGCCGCGCTGTCCAGTGACGAGCGGGACGAGTTCGGTAAGCGTCACAATCGGCGGCGGGGCCGCGAGCGCGCCGTTCAGGCCCGTGCCGAGGCCGAGGGGCTGCCGGTGGAGTCCGCCGCGACCGAGCAGATCGCGCCGCCTTCGGGCCGCCGCTTCGGTAAGCCGGTCACCGTCACGTCGGCGGAACTGGAGGAGGCGCGCAAGGCCGGTCGGCGCGGCACCACCGACCTGGGCCTGCTGATCCTGCGGGTGATCGTCGGTGTGATCCTGGCGGCGCACGGTGCACAGAAGCTGTTCGGCATCTGGGGCGGACCGGGAATCGACGGATTCGCCTCGGCGCTGCAGAACAGTGCCGATCCGTCCCTCGGTTTCGAGCGCTTCACCAAGATCATCGCCATCGGAACCGGTGTCATCGAGCTCGGCGGCGGCGTGATGCTGGTCCTGGGCCTGCTCACTCCGATCGCCGCAGCCGGGATCGTCGGCGTGATGCTCTCGGCCACGCTGTTCAAGCTCACCACCGTGGGCAGCGGATTCGTGTTCTTCTCCAAGGACAAGGGCGTCGAGTTCGAGTTGCTGCTGCTGTTCGCCGCGGTCGCGATCATCCTCACCGGCCCGGGCAAGCTGTCGCTGGACTTCAACCGCGGCTGGTCGCGTCGGCCGCACATCGGTTCGGTGGTGTGGTTGCTGATCGCGATCGGTGCTTCGGTCGCGGTGTGGGTGCTGCTCAACGGAGCGAACCCGTTGGTCAAGCGCTGACCCGAGAACGACCCGAGCCCCGGTTCCGTCTTTGCGGAACCGGGGCTCGTTCGTCAGCCGGGTGGCCCGATCAGGGCACGTGCCGGACGGCACCGCGGTCGGCGGAGGTGGCCAGCGCTGCGTACGCGCGCAGCGCGGTGGTGACGGTGCGTTCGCGGTCCTTGGGCTGCCACGGACGCTCGGAGGCGTCCATCTTGGCTCGGCGGCGGGCGAGTTCGTCGTCGTCGACGAGAACCTCCAGCGCGCGGGTGTGCACGTCGATGCGGATCCGGTCACCGTTCTCGACCAGCCCGATGACACCGCCCGCAGCGGCTTCGGGGGAGACGTGGCCGATCGACAGGCCGGAGGTGCCGCCGGAGAAGCGTCCGTCGGTGACCAGTGCGCACACCTTGCCCAGCCCCGCGCCCTTGAGGAACGCGGTGGGGTGCAGCATCTCCTGCATGCCGGGTCCGCCCTTGGGGCCCTCGTAGCGCACCACGATCACGTCACCGGGGCTGATCTGCTTGCCGAGGATCTTCGAGACCGCCTCCTCCTGGGACTCGACCACCACCGCCGGACCCTCGAAGGTGAACAGTTCCTCGTCGATGCCCGCGGTCTTGAGGATCGCACCGTCGAGGGCGATGTTCCCGCGCAGCACGCACAGCCCGCCCTCCACCGTGTAGGCGTGGTCGATGTCCCGGATGCATCCGTTCGCGGCGTCGGTGTCGAGGCTGTCCCAGCGGTTCTTCGTGGAGAAGGGCTCGGTGGTGCGCACGCCGCCGGGTGCGGCGTGGAAGAGTTCGACGGCCTCGTCGGTGGCTTTACCGGATCGGATGTCCCAGTCGTCGAGCCAGGCGTCGAAGGACTGCTCGTGCACGGTGTGCACATCGCTCTCCAGGAGCCCGGCGCGCCGCAGTTCGCCCAGGATGGCGGGGATTCCGCCGGCCCGGTGCACGTCCTCCATGTGGTAGTCGCTGTTCGGCGAGACCTTCGACAGGCACGGCACCTTCCGGCTGATCGCGTCGATGGTCTCGAGGTCGAAATCGACCTCACCCTCCTGCGCGGCGGCCAGGGTGTGCAGCACGGTGTTGGTCGATCCGCCCATGGCGACGTCGAGCGCCATGGCGTTGCGGAACGCGGCCGGGGTCGCGACGTTGCGGGGCAGCACCGATTCGTCACCGTCGCGGTAGTAGCGTGTGGCCGCTTCTACGACGACGGTGCCGGCCCGCTCGAACAGTGCCCGCCGGGCGGCGTGCGTGGCCAGGGTGGAGCCGTTGCCCGGGAGGGCCAGTCCGAGCGCCTCGGTGAGGCAGTTCATGGAGTTGGCGGTGAACATGCCCGAGCAGGAGCCGCAGGTGGGGCAGGCGGACCGTTCGACCTCGCCGAGACCCTCCTCGCCGACGGCGTCGTTGGCCGAGGCGGAGATGGCGGTGATGAGGTCGGTGGGTGCGGTGGCGACACCGTCGACGATGACCGCCTTACCGGCCTCCATCGGCCCGCCGGAGACGAAGACGGTGGGGATGTTCAGGCGCATCGCGGCGTTGAGCATGCCGGGGGTGATCTTGTCGCAGTTGGAGATGCACACCAGGGCGTCGGCGGTGTGGGCGTTGGCCATGTATTCGACGGAGTCGGCGATGATCTCGCGGCTGGGCAGGCTGTACAGCATGCCGCCGTGGCCCATGGCGATACCGTCGTCGACGGCGATGGTGTGGAACTCGCGGGCCACGCCGCCGGCGGCGCGGACCGACTCCGCGACGATCTCGCCCATGTTCTTGAGGTGCACGTGCCCGGGGACGAACTGGGTGTACGAGTTGGCGATCGCCACGATCGGCTTGCCGAAGTCGCTGTCGGTGAGGCCGGTGGCGCGCCAGAGCGAGCGGGCGCCTGCGGCGTTGCGGCCGACGGTGGTGGTGCGTGAGCGGAGCGGGGGCATGAGCGTCTCGCCTCGGATCTGGTGGGTGCGGGCTGATTATTCGGAGCAATCGCTCCCGTACAACAACAAGTGCCTGTTCGGCGCGGTTATTCCGGATTATTCCGCGGTGATGTCCGGGATGCGGCCGCCGGAGGCGACTGCGACGCGGGGGAGCTGGCTGACGGTGACGGCGGGTAGTCGCACCTCGGAGCCGTCGGTGCGGACTGCGTACACCGCACCGTTCTTCCCGAGTCTAATCCCGGCGGTCTCGTCCCATTCGAGCGAGGTGGTGCGCGCGATGCGCACGGACCGGATGCCCTCGGGCCCGATCACGGTGCGGACCCGCAGGATCCAGAGTGCTCCGAGGATCGGGACGATCAGCACGAGCCAGCCGAGGATCATCAGGCCGATGTCGGCGGTGCCGCCGTCGACGGCCCGGCCCATGGTCCACGGACCGGCGATCGGGGCCAGGCAGATCGCGAACAGGCCCACACCCAGCAGCGCGATGCCGGGGTGCTTGAAGACCACGCGGTCGCCGGCGTTGTAGGGGACGGCGGTGTCACTGGTGTGATCGGTGGTGACGGTGCGGGTCGCGCCAGTGGCTGCGGCGGGCTGATCGGGGCGTTCGCTCATAACATGCATTGTGGCACGCGGCAGGCAAATCCCATCATGTGAGACGCCAGCGCCCACTGGTTTGACGTGGCTGTGCGCCACCGCCTACTTTCACTGGTGTGAAACACAGCTACCAGCTTCTCGTAATCGGTCGGCGCGTCGCCGCCTGAACCGGTTACAGCCGTTTCACACAAGCATCGACGCGCTACCCTCGCTCAGCTACCGCTGACGGGGGTTTTTTGTTGCCCGAATAGTCTTCGGGTGGCGGCCCGCACGCCGATATGTCCGTAGAGAAGAGCACCGCAGAGCACGAGAAGGTCCAGCCGTGAGCGCACCTACCGCTCGGCCCCACCCAGGGCAGAAGCCCGGGGCCCGCAAGCCCGGCGCCGGGATCCCCGGCGCGCATTCAGCCGCCTCGAAGCAGCACGTCGCAGACGTCGCGCAGAGCACCCTCGCCGGTGCTCGCACCGTTGCCCCCGAGCGCGTCACCGGCGCCCAGTCGGTGGTCCGCTCGCTCGAGGAGATCGGTGTGGACACGGTCTTCGGCATTCCCGGTGGTTGCATCCTCCCGGTCTACGATCCGCTTCTCGACTCGCAGAAGGTGCGCCACGTGCTGGTGCGTCACGAGCAGGGCGCCGGCCACGCGGCCACCGGTTACGCACAGGCCACCGGCAAGGTCGGCGTGTGCATGGCCACCTCCGGCCCGGGGGCGACCAACCTGGTCACTCCGCTCGCGGATGCGCAGATGGACTCGGTCCCGATCGTGGCGATCACCGGGCAGGTGGGGCGCCCGCTGATCGGCACCGACGCCTTCCAGGAGGCCGACATCTCGGGTATCACGATGCCCGTGACCAAGCACAACTTCCTGGTGTCCGAGGCCGCCGACATCCCGCGCGTGATCGCCGAGGCCTTCTACCTCGCGGAGAGCGGCCGCCCCGGTGCCGTGCTGGTCGACATCCCGAAGGACGTGCTGCAGGAGGACACCGTCTTCTCCTGGCCTCCGCAGATCGATCTGCCCGGCTACCGGCCCGTCACCAAGCCGCACGGCAAGCAGATCCGCGAGGCCGCCCGGCTGATCGCGGCCGCGAAGTCGCCGGTGCTCTACGTGGGCGGCGGTGTGCTCAAGGCGGAGGCCTCGGCGGAGCTGCTGAAGCTGGCCGAGCTGACCGGCGCCCCGGTGGTCACCACGCTGATGGCCCGCGGTGTCTTCCCGGACAGCCACCCCCAGCACATGGGTATGCCGGGTATGCACGGCACCGTCGGAGCGGTGGCGGCGCTGCAGCGTTCGGACCTGTTGATCACGCTCGGCGCGCGGTTCGACGACCGGGTCACCGGCCGGCTCGATTCCTTCGCCCCCGATGCGAAGGTGATCCACGCCGACATCGATCCCGCCGAGATCGGTAAGAACCGGTTCGCGGACGTGCCGATCGTCGGTGACTGCAAGGAGGTCATCACCGAGCTGATCGGCGCGATCTCCGAGGACCGGGCCACGATCGCCGCCCCGGACCTCACACTCTGGTGGGCCTACCTCGACGGCATCCGCAAGACCTATCCGCTGGCCTACAACACCCCGTCCGACGGGGCCCTGAGCCCGGAGTACGTGATCGAGCGGCTCGGCGCCGCGGCCGGCCCGGACGCGGTGTACTGCGCCGGTGTGGGGCAGCACCAGATGTGGGCGGCGCAGTTCGTCAAGTACGAGAAGCCGCGCACCTGGCTGAACTCGGGCGGTCTGGGAACCATGGGGTACGCGGTTCCCGCGGCTCTGGGCGCCAAGATGGGCGCACCCGAGAAGGAGGTCTGGGCGATCGACGGTGACGGCTGCTTCCAGATGACCAATCAGGAGCTGGCCACTGCCGCGATCGAGGGCGCACCGATCAAGGTCGCGGTGATCAACAACGGCAACCTGGGCATGGTCCGGCAGTGGCAGACGCTGTTCTACGAGCAGCGGTACTCCAGCACCGACCTGTCGACGCACTCGATGCGCATACCCGACTTCGTCAAGCTGGGCGAGGCGCTGGGGTGCGTGTCCTTCCGCTGTGAGCGCGCCGAGGACGTCGACGCGGTGATCGCGCAGGCCCGTGAGATCAACGACCGCCCGGTGGTCATCGACTTCATCGTCGGCGCGGACGCCCAGGTGTGGCCGATGGTGGCGGCGGGTACCAGCAACGACGAGATCATGGCCGCGCGTGACATCCGCCCACTGTTCGACGAGGACGACACGGCCGACGAGCCCGCGGTGATCCACGCCGCGATGGAGCGTCCGGACGCCGCGACGCTGCCGAAGGAGGAGCAGAAGTGAGCACCACTCATACGCTCAGCGTGCTGGTCGAGGACCGTCCGGGTGTGCTCGCCCGGGTGGCATCGCTGTTCTCCCGTCGCGGCTTCAACATCGAATCCCTCGCGGTGGGCGGCACCGAGCTCAAGGGCGTGAGCCGGATGACCATCGTGGTCACCGTCGACGAGCTCCCACTGGAGCAGGTCACCAAACAGCTCAACAAGCTGGTCTCGGTGCTCAAGATCGTCGAGCAGGACTCCACCACCTCGGTGGCGCGGGAGCTCATGCTGATCAAGGTGCGCGCCGACGCCACCTCGCGCGGGCAGGTCACCGACACCGTCGACCTGTTCCGTGCCAAGATCGTCGACGTCTCGCCCGACTCGGTGACCATCGAGGCCACCGGCACGCCGGACAAGCTCGACGCTCTACTGGCGGTGCTGGATCCGTTCGGGATCCGGGAGATCGCCCAGTCCGGCGTCATCGCTCTGGGCCGCGGCCCGAAGTCGATCACCGCGACTCGCTAGATTAACTACTGCAGAATCCAGAAGGGACACCGAACCACAGTGGCAGTCGAAATGTTCTACGACCAGGATGCCGACCTCTCGATCATCCAGGGCAAGAAGGTCGCCGTCATCGGCTACGGCTCGCAGGGGCACGCGCACTCGTTGAGCCTGCGCGATTCCGGCGTCGACGTGCGGATCGGCCTCAAGGAGGGCTCGAAGTCGCGCGCCAAGGCGCAGGAGCAGGGCCTGACGGTCGGCACTCCGGCCGAGGTCGCCGAGTGGGCCGACGTGATCATGGTGCTGGCGCCGGACACCGCGCAGGCCAAGATCTTCACCGAGGACATCGAGCCGAATCTCAAGGACGGCGATGCGCTGTTCTTCGGCCACGGCCTGAACATCCACTTCGACCTGATCAAGGCGCCGGAGAACGTCACCGTCGCGATGGTCGCCCCGAAGGGTCCCGGTCACCTGGTGCGCCGTCAGTTCGTCGACGGCAAGGGTGTTCCGGCCTTGATCGCGGTCGATCAGGATCCGAAGGGCGAGGGCCAGGCGCTGGCGCTGAGCTACGCCGCCGCCATCGGTGGTGCGCGGGCCGGCGTCATCAAGACCACCTTCAAGGAGGAGACCGAGACCGACCTCTTCGGTGAGCAGGCCGTGCTGTGCGGCGGCACCGAGGAGCTGGTCAAGACCGGTTTCGAGGTCATGGTCGAGGCGGGCTACGCACCGGAGATGGCCTACTTCGAGGTGCTTCACGAGCTCAAGCTGATCGTCGACCTGATGTACGAGGGCGGCATCGCCCGGATGAACTACTCGGTCTCGGACACCGCGGAGTTCGGCGGATACCTCTCGGGGCCGCGTGTCATCGACGCCGACACCAAGGAGCGGATGAAGGCGATCCTGGCCGACATCCAGTCGGGTGAGTTCACCCGTCGCCTGGTCGCGAACGTCGAGAACGGCAACACCGAGCTCGAGGGGCTGCGCAAGCAGAACGCCGAGCATCCGATCGAGGTCACCGGCAAGAAGCTGCGCGACCTGATGAGCTGGGTCGATCGTCCGATCACCGAGACCGCCTAGTCCTCGCAGATCACCGCACGCGCCCCGTCGGACCGAGAAGGTCCGGCGGGGCGCTTGCTGTTCCGTGGTTCGGGATCTACCATCTGAACATGTTCAGTGAACGTGTTCAGTCCCGAGGTGCGGCGAAGGCCGACACCCGGGCGCGCGTGCTCGCCGCCGCCGACCGGTCGTTCCGTGAGCACGGTTTCGCGGGTACCACCGTGCGCGGCATCGCCGCTGCCGCCGGGGTCAGCGTCGGCACCGTGATGAGCGTGGGCGACAAGGACGCCCTGTTGATCGGGATCGTCGACGAGTGGATCGCTGCGGTGCACGCCGGCCGGGCGCAGGGGGCTCCGCCCGCCGCGCTCACACGCGCCGAGGCCGCGGTCCGGTTGCAGGAGACGGTGCGGCCCTTCGTCAGCTACTTCGGCGCCGACGGTGACCTCTCCCGCGAGTACGCCGCCGTCCTCGCCCGGGGGCGTCACCGCTCTCGCACCTTCGGTGACCTCGCCGACGACCTCCGTGCCGAGTTCGAGGCGATTCTGCGCGCGGCCGGAGTCCATGATCCCGGCGGTGCCGCCCGCACCCTCTACCTGGTCTACATCGGGATGCTGTTCGCCACCGCCGGCGCCGCGATCAGCAGAGACGAGGCGGCGCGGCAATTCACCGACTCGATCCAACGAATCCTCGGAGAACAGGAGCAATCATGATCGACGTTTTCATCGACGTCCCCCGTCTACCGTGGCTCACGGCCGCACTGGCCGCCGCGCTGTTCGGTGATGCGCTACTGTCGCTGCGCCCGCCGAAGTTCATCCAGGACTGTCTCGACGGGGTGCTGTTGCCGCGGGACTGGTGGTGGACCCTGATCGTGATCAAGTTGGTCGCCGTCGCCGGACTCCTGGGCGGGCTGGCTGTCCCCGGGGTGGCGTTCGCGGCGAACGTCGGCGTGCTGGCGTACTTCGTCTGCGCCGCGGTCGCCCACCTCAGGGCCCGGTTCCTCGGATCGACGTTCTGGCTGAACTGTCTGGGGATGCTCGCCTTCACCGCGGTGGTACTGATCGTGTCCTACCTCTGACGGTGCTCCCTCACCGGCCCAGGGCCGACCCGGCGCGAGTTCGCCGGTGCGCAGGTCATTAAGCTGAGGTCGCAACCGGCACCGTGAATGAGGAGCGCAAGTGACCCGTCCCGTGGTATTGATCGCCGACAAGCTGGCCCCGTCGACAGTGGAGGCGCTCGGTGACGGCGTCGAGGTGAAGTGGGTCGACGGCCCCGACCGCCCCGCGCTGCTCGCCGCGGTCCCGGAGGCGGATGCCCTGCTCGTCCGCTCGGCCACCACCGTCGACGCCGAGGTGCTCGCAGCCGCCACGAAGCTCAAGATCGTCGCCCGCGCCGGTGTCGGCCTCGACAACGTGGACGTTCCCGCCGCCACTGAGCGCGGTGTGCTGGTGGTCAACGCACCCACGTCGAACATCCACACCGCCGCCGAGCACGCCGTCGCCCTGATGCTGGCCACCGCGCGCCAGATCCCGGCCGCCGATTCCACGCTGCGTGAGCACACCTGGAAGCGCAGCTCCTTCAACGGGGTCGAGATCCTGGGTAAGACCGTGGGTGTGGTCGGCATGGGCCGGATCGGCCAGCTGGTGGCTCAGCGTCTGGCCGCGTTCGAGACCAAGATCATCGCCTACGACCCCTACGTCAGCCCCGCGCTCGCAGCCCAGCTGGGTATCGAGCTGGTCACCCTGGACGAGTTGGTCGAGCGCGCGGACCTGATCACCGTCCACCTGCCCAAGACCCCGGAGACCAAGGGCCTCATCGGTCGTGAGCTGCTGGCCAAGACCAAGAAGGGCGTCATCATCGTCAACGCCGCCCGCGGCGGCCTGGTCGACGAGCAGGCGCTCGCCGATGCGATCACCTCCGGTCACGTCTTCGGCGCCGGCCTCGACGTCTTCGAGACCGAGCCGTGCACCGACAGCCCGCTGTTCGACCTTCCGCAGGTCGTGGTGACGCCGCACCTGGGCGCCTCCACCTCCGAGGCGCAGGACCGTGCCGGTACCGACGTCGCCAAGAGCGTGCGCCTGGCGCTCGCCGGGGAGTTCGTGCCGGACGCGGTGAACGTCAAGGGTGGCGCCGTGGACGAGGAGGTCGCGCCGTGGCTCGAGCTGACCCGCAAGCTCGGTGTGCTGCTCGGTGGCCTGCCCGGCCAGCTGCCGGAGAAGATCGGCGTCACCGTGCGTGGTGAGCTGGCCAGCGAGAACGTCGACATCCTGCAACTCTCGGCGCTGCGCGGGCTGTTCTCGGCGATCATCGAAGACGCGGTCACCTTCGTCAACGCCCCGGCCCTGGCGGAGGAGCGCGGAGTCACCGTCGAACTGGAGAAGGTCTCGGAGAGCCCCAACCACCGCAGCCTGGTGGATGTGCGCGCCGTGTACGGTGACGGCACCGTCCAGAACGTCTCGGGCACCCTCTCGGGCCTGAGCCGGGTGGAGAAGGTCACCAACATCAACGGCCGCAACTTCGACCTGCGCGCCGAGGGCCTGAACCTGCTCATCGCCTACGGTGACAAGCCCGGCTCGCTGGGCAAGATCGGCACGCTGCTCGGTGACGCCGGTATCGACATCCAGGCCGCAGCGCTGAGCCAGGACGCCGAGGGTACCGGTGCAACGGTGCTGCTGCGCGTGAGCCAGCCCGTCGCCGGCGAGGTGCAGCAGGCGATCGGCGACGCCGTCGAGGCGACCACCGTCGCAGCGGTGGATCTGTCGTGAAACTGGCAGTCATCGGTGGCGACGGCATCGGGCCCGAGGTCACCGCGGAGGCGTTGAAGGTACTGCGCGCGGTGGCCGGCGAGATCGAGACCACCGATTACGACCTCGGAGCGCGCCGCTACGAGCGAAACGGCGAGCTGCTCACCGACGAGGACCTCGCCTCGCTGCGCGAGCACGATGCGATCCTGCTCGGTGCCATCGGCGATCCGCGCAAGGTCCCGCCGGGTGTCCTCGAACGCGGTCTGCTGCTGAAGATGCGGTTCGCGCTCGATCACCACGTGAATCTGCGTCCGTCGAAGCTGTTCCCGGGGGTGGAGTCGCCGCTGAAGAACCCGGGCGAGATCGACTTCGTCGTGGTGCGGGAGGGCACCGAGGGTGCCTACACCGGCAACGGCGGGGCGATCCGGGTGGGCACTCCCCAAGAGGTCGCCAACGAGACCTCGGTCAACACCCGTTTCGGTGCCGAGCGTGTGGTGCGCTTCGCCTTCGAACTGGCCCGTACCCGCCGGAAGAAGCTGACGCTGGTGCACAAGACCAACGTCCTGGTGCACGGAGGCGGGCTCTGGCAGCGCACGGTCGACGATGTCGCTCGCGAGTTCCCCGATGTGGCAGTCGATTACAGCCACATCGATGCGGCGACCATCTACCTGGTGACCGACCCCTCCCGGTTCGACGTGATCGTGACCGACAACCTGTTCGGTGACATCCTCACCGACGAGGCCGGTGCGATCTCCGGCGGTATCGGCCTGGCCTCGTCCGGCAACATCGACGCGACCGGTACCAATCCGTCGATGTTCGAGCCGGTGCACGGCAGCGCTCCCGACATCGTCGGCCAGGGCGTGGCGGATCCCACCGCGGCGATCCTGTCCACGGCGATGTTGTTGCGCCACCTCGGGAACGAGGACGGCGCCCGGCGGATCGAGGACGCGGTGACCGCCGACCTCGCCTCGCGCGGTGACGCCCCGATCCGCACCACCGAGGTGGGGGATCGGATCGCTGCCGCACTGAGCTCGTAGCAGCGGCCGGCCCGAAGGAATCGCAGTAGCCCGGAACGCTCGCCCGCCGAGCGACCCGGGCTACTGCTGTTCCGCGGTCACGACGGAGCCGCCTGACGGTTCGACTCATCGGAGGGGACGAGCGGGTATGCGATCAGCGGAGCCAGCGCGGTGACCAGGAAGACGGTGCCGAAGCTCGTCGCGGTGATCGCGGCAGCCATGACCGGAGTCAGCGCAACGGTCGCCGCGAACTGCGCGGTGTTCTGGATCCCCAGGGCCCGGCCGCTGTAGAACGGTCCCGCTCGCTCCGCGATAGCGGTGAACGCGAGCCCGTTGTCGGCGACCACCACGGTGGACGCGATGACGAAGAAGACGATCGCGGCGGCGGGGAGCCCGACGATGGCGAACAGCCCGAGCCCTGCCATGGATACCGCTGCAGCGATCGAGATTCCGCCGATCGGGGAGGTGCGCGATCCGGCTCGATCCGACCAGTTGCCCGCGGCGATCCGGCCGAGGGCACCCAGTAGCTGGCTACCGGAGACGAGGAACCCGGCGCTGGTGGGCGCCCACTGCAATCCGACGATGAGCCAGGTGATGCCGAAGGTCCACACCGCGTTCTGCGGGACCTGCAGTAGTACCGAGACGACGTGGACGCGGACGAGGAACGAATCCTGCCGGTACGGGTTGTCCGAGGCGGAGGCGACGGGATTCGTCCGCGGTCGCGGCGGATCGACGATGAACAGCAGTACCAGGACCACGGATACGACCGCTACCGCGAGGGGGACCGTCATCGCGGCGGCCAGCGAGGTACGCGCGGCGATCGTGGGCATCGAGATCGACAGGAGGGCGATACCCAGCGGTTGGGACATCTGCCGGATCCCCATGGCGGTGCCGCGGCTGGTAGCGGGGAACCACCCGACCACGATGCGCCCGCTCGCACCGTTACCGCTCGCGGCCATGGCGGAGGCGAAGAACAGTCCGATCGCGGCGACCGACAGCGGCGCGCCGGAGGCGAAGGCGGCGACGGTGCCGGAGAGGCTGACCGCGGCTCCGGTCAGGCTGATCAGCAGGATTCGGCGCTCACCGTAACGATCGATCAGCGCGCCCCACAGGATCGTGGTGAGCAGTAGGCCGGCGGGCGCGCTGGCGGCGAACAGTCCCGCGCGCTGTACCGAGAAGCCGTCGTGGACGAGCCGGGGGATGAGGAACGCGGCACTGTTCACGGTCGCGGTAGTAGTGATGGCGGCAGTCATGGACACCACCAGGATCCACCAGCGGCGGGCGGCTGACATCTCCATCGAATCCCAATCAGTGGAACAAGGCGCTTACAATATGAGATAAAGTCTAGCTGATCGAAGTAATCCGGTCGAGCGGTAGGCTCGGCTCATGCGCCTTGCACGAATCGCCAGCAGTGACGGGGTCGCCTTCGCGGCCATCGAGGGTGAACCGGACCCCGGTGCTCCGGGCAGCGGCCTCGCCGACGGTGCGCGCGCCCGTGAGATCGCCGAGCACCCGTTCGGGACACCGGAGTTCACCGGTCGCAGTTGGGCGCTCGACGACGTGCGGTTGCTCGCCCCGATCCTGGCCGGCAAGGTGGTGTGCATCGGGAAGAACTACGCCGCCCACGCCGCGGAGATGGGCGGTGAGGCGCCGAAGGATCCGGTGATCTTCATCAAGCCGAACACGTCCATCGTCGGGCCGCTCGCACCGATCAAGCTGCCCCGCAGTTCGCAGCAGGTGGACTACGAGGGTGAACTGGCCGTGGTCATCGGGCAGCCCTGTAGGGACGTCCCGGCGGCGCGTGCGAAGGACGTCATCCTCGGCTACACCGTCGCCAACGACGTGACCGCGCGCGATCAACAGCGCCACGACGGACAGTGGACGCGCGCCAAGAGCTACGACAGCTTCTGTCCGCTCGGCCCCTGGATCGAGACCGACTTCGATCCCTCGGACGCGCGGATCTACACCGAGCTCGACGGCGAGATCAAGCAGGACAGCCGAACTTCGCTGATGATCCACTCCATCGGTGAGATCGTCGAGTGGATCTCCTCGGTGATGACGCTGCTCCCCGGCGACGTCATCCTCACCGGCACCCCCGAGGGAGTCGGACCGATCGCCGCCGGCCAGCACGTGGCCGTCACGGTCGAAGGCATCGGCACCCTCACCAATCTCGCAGAGGATCGCTGAGCCCGCCGCGCACCGGCTCCGCCGAGGTGTCTCGCCGAAGGTTTCCTCGAAATTGAGAGAATGTCAGGACATGATTCCTGATGTTCTGGCATTCTGAGGTCGTTCGGTCGGCGAGAAGAACGCGGAGGTGGGGCGCGATGCCCGACGAGGCGCAGCAGGCACCGGTCCCGGTGCGAGTCGCGGTGATCGGCATGGGCTGGATGGGCAGGGTGCACGTTCAGGCGTACGCCCGTGTTCCGCACCACTACCCGGACGGTACCGCGGTGCCGATGCTGGCCGCGGTGGCCGACGACGTACCGGGCCGCGCGGAGTCCTTCGCGGCGCGCTTCGGGGCGGAGGCCGCGCACACCGACTGGCGCGCCGTCCTCGACGACCCCTCGATCGACGCCGTCTCCGTCACGGTGCCGAACTTCCTCCATCGTGAGATCGGTGTCGCCGTCCTCGATTCGGGGAAGCACCTCTGGATCGAGAAGCCCGTCGGGCTGACCGAGGCCGATGCCGCCGCGGTCGCCCGGGCCGCGACGCGCAACGACCGTCGCACCGCCGTGGGATTCAACTACCGCAACGCCCCCGCGGTGCAGTCCGCCCGGGCGATGATCGCCGACGGCCGGCTCGGCACCGTCACACACGCGCGGTTCCGGTTGTTCAGTGATTACGCAGCCCATCCCGACGGCGCGCTCACCTGGAGGTATCAGCGCGACCGGGGCGGGAACGGCGTACTCGGAGATCTCGGCTCGCACGGCGTCGACCTGCTCACGTACCTGCTCGGCGATATCGATGCGCTGGTCGCGGATACGGCGACGTTCATCCCCGAGCGCGCCGTGCCCACGGGCGCCACGTCCGGGCACCAACTCGCCACCTCCGGAGTGCGCGGCGCCGTCGAGAACGAGGACTACCTCTCGGCGCAGTTGCGTCTGGTCGGTGGAGCACGCTGTGTGCTGGAGGCGAGCCGGGTCGCGGTGGGGGAGCAGAACTCCTACGGTTTCGAGATCCACGGCACCGCCGGGATGCTCCGGTGGGACTACCGCCGCATGGGGGAACTCGAGACCGCGCTCGGTGCCGGATTCCAGGACCAGCCCGTCTCGACGGTGCACGTCGGGCCCGGCGCCGGTGACTACGCCGCCTTCCAGCCCGGCTCGGCGAACCCGATGGGTTACGACGATCTCAAGGTGATCGAGGCGCATCGCTTCCTGCGGTCCGTCGTGACCGGGGTGCCGGAGGGCGCCACCGTCGAGGATGCCGTGCGCAGCGCTCGGGTGCTCGACGCGATGACGCGCTCGGCCGACGAGGGGCGCTGGGTGTCGCCGGTGTAGCACCCGGTGATCGTCGCTGCGAACCGGCGCCCGGGCTCCGACGCCGCTTCGGGTACGCACGGAGCGGCATTGTGCTTATGTCTGAACAAACTCTAGGCAAACGCTGTGATCTGTACTACATTCAGCTCAGTGAGTGGGTCTTCCCACTCGGTTGAGGTCGAAGGGATACCGCAATGACGAAGACGACGACGCGGCCGCGAAGGCTCCGCACCCTGCTCGCCGCGACCGCAGCCTGCACCGCTGCGCTGATCACGGTGGCGGGTTGCTCCAGCACCGGTGGCGCACCGCGCGACACCGGAGACGGCGGCGCCGGCGTCGGCTCGGCGGGCACCAAGCGGCTGACCATCGCCATGGTCACCCATCAGCAGCCCGGCGACACCTTCTGGGATCTCATCCGTAAGGGTGCGGAGATGGCCGCGAAGAAGGACAACGTGAATCTGCGCTACTCCAACGACCCCCAGGCGCCCAACCAGGCGAACCTGGTGCAGGCGGCGATCGACAGCAAGGTCGACGGGATCGCGCTCACGCTCGCCACTCCGAACGCCTTCCAGACCGTGGTGCAGAACGCGCAGAGGGCGGGGATCCCGATCTCGGCCTTCAACGCCGGCTACAACGACTACGCGCGGATGGGTATTCAGCAGTACTTCGGTCAGGACGAGACCACCGCGGGCGTCGCGGTCGGCGAGCGGCTGGCCAAGGAGGGCGCGAAGAAGGCGATCTGCATCATCCACCAGCAGGGGCAGGTCCAGCTCGAATCACGGTGCGCGGGTGTGCGAACCGGTCTCGCGGGTGGAGCCTTCGAGAACCTCAACGTCAACGGTGAGGACATGACCGATGTGCAGTCGAAGGTCAACGCCAAACTGCAGCAGGACCCGAGCATCGACACCGTCGTGGCACTGGGTGCACCGTTCGCGCTGACCGCGTCGAAGGCGGTGGACGGGGCAGCGGGTAGGCCCAGGGTGGTCACCTTCGACACCAATGCGGCGCTCGTCGGCGCGATACAGAACGGCAAGGTGGCCTGGGCCGTCGATCAGCAGCCCTACCTGCAGGGCTATCTGGCGATCGACTCGCTCTGGTTGCAGATCACCAACGGCAACACCATCGGAGGAGGTCAGGCCGTGTTCTCCGGACCGGCGTTCATCGACAAGACCAACGTCGACAAGGTCGCCGAGCTCGCCAAGGGCGGTACCCGCTGATGACCACGGACGAGGCACTCGACCTCAGCACTCACGCCCCCGTCACCGATGAGCGGGTCAAGAAGCAGAAGCCCCTACAGCGGCTGATCCTGCGTCCCGAGGTGGGCGCTCTGATCGGTGCCGTCGCGATCGTCGTCTTCTTCCTCATCGTCGCTCCACCGTTCCGCAGTCCGGAGTCGTTCGCGACCGTGCTCTACGCCAGTTCGACCATCGGCATCATGGCCTGTGGCGTCGCGGTGCTCATGATCGGAGGCGAGTTCGACCTGTCGACCGGTGTCGCGGTGACCTTCTCATCGCTCGCGGCGTCGATGCTCGCCTACAACCTGCACCTGAACACCTGGGTGGGATCGCTGCTCGCCCTGGGGCTCTCGCTCGCAGTCGGCGCGTTCAACGGGTACATGGTGATGCGCACCAAGATCCCCAGCTTCCTCATCACGCTGGCCACCTTCCTCATGATCGCCGGCATCAACCTGGCCGTGACCAAGATGGTCACCGGTCAGGTCGCCACCCCGACGATCGCCGATATGGAGGGCTTCTCCTCGGCGCAGTCCGTGTTCTCGTCGACGATCCACGTCTTCGGTGTCGGGCTGAAGGTCACCGTGCTCTGGTGGATCCTGTTCACGGTGGTCGCCACGTACGTTCTCATGCGCACCCGGGTCGGCAACTGGATCTTCGCGGTGGGCGGCAACCAGGATTCCGCACGAGCGGTGGGTGTTCCGGTCACGAAGGTGAAGATCGGCCTGTTCATGTTCGTGGCCTTCTGCGCCTGGTTCGTCGGTCAGCACCTGCTGTACGCCTACGACACCGTGCAGTCCGGGCAGGGAGTGGGCAACGAGTTCCTGTACATCATCGGCGCGGTGATCGGCGGCTGCCTGCTGACCGGTGGCTACGGCACGGCGGTCGGTGCGATGATCGGCGCGTTCATCTTCGGCATGGTCAATCAGTGCATCGTCTACGCCGGTTGGAATCCCGACTGGTTCAAGTTCTTCCTCGGCATCATGTTGCTGTTCGCCGTGATCGCCAACAACGCATTCCGCAACTTCGCCGCGAAGAGGTGACCCGATGACCACGGACGACAATCAGGCAGGAATCCCCGAGAACCTCGAGGCCGGCGCGGACAAGGTCGCGTTGATCGAGTTCAAGGACGTCGGCAAACAGTACGGCAACATCATCGCGCTCAAGGGGATCAACCTCAGGGTGTTCCCCGGCGAGGTCACCTGCGTCCTCGGCGACAACGGCGCGGGGAAGTCGACTCTGATCAAGACCATGGCGGGGCTGCACAAGCCCAGTGAGGGCGAGGTCCTCGTCGACGGGGAGGCGACCACGCTCGACTCGCCGAAGGATGCGCTCTCGAAGGGGGTTGCCACCGTCTACCAGGATCTCGCAGTGGTCGGGTTGATGCCGGTGTGGCGCAACTTCTTCCTCGGTCAGGAACTCCGCTCGGGTCTGCTCAAGAGCCTGGACGTGCAGACGATGCGCGCCACGACGAAGGATGAGCTGTTCAAGATGGGCATCGACCTGCCCGACGTGGACGCTCCGATCAGTTCGCTGTCCGGAGGCCAGCGGCAGTGCGTGGCCATCGCCCGCGCGATCTACTTCGGCGCACGGGTGCTGATCCTCGACGAGCCGACGGCCGCGTTGGGCGTCAAGCAGTCCGGGATGGTGTTGCGCTACATCACCGCTGCCCGGGATCAGGGCTTCGGCGTGGTGTTCATCACCCACAACCCGCACCACGCGTACATGGTGGGCGATCACTTCGTGCTACTCAATCGGGGACGGCAGAAGCTCGACTGCGCCTACGACGAGATCTCCCTGGAGGAGTTGACTTCTCAGATGGCGGGCGGTGACGAACTCGAGACGCTCAGTCACGAGCTACGCAGGTGACCGGATCCCGCCGGCGGTTCACCGCTACCGGCTGAACACCGAGACGTCGAAGAAGTAGCGCGAGGCCCGGTACACGTGCCGGCCCAGCTCGATCGCGGTCCCGGATTCGTTGAAGGCCACGCGTTGCATGGTGAGCACGGCTCCGCCGGCGGGATCGTCGAGCAGGCGCGACTCCTCGTCGTCGGAGATCCGGGCTCCGATGCGCTGCTGCGCCTGGGCGATCGTGATGCCGCGTCCGCGCAGGCATTGGTACAGGCCCTTGCTCTGCAACTCGTCGGGGGCCGGTGCGAGTTCGGCGGGAAGGAAATTGGTGAGGATCGCCAGTGGCACGTCGTCCGCGCTGCGCAGGCGCCGGATCGATACCACCTGGGCGTCGTGTTCGATACCGAGTTCGTCGGCGATCTCCTCGTCGGGCCGGCCCAGCCGGTAGTCGAGCAATTCGGTCGACGGGGTCTGGCCGGCGGCGATCAGGTCCTCGTAGAGGCTGGTCAGTTCGACGGCGCGGTGCACCTCGTTGCGCACCACCTGGGTGCCGACGCCGCGCTTACGCACCAGCAGGCCCTTGTCGACCAGGGCCTGGATGGCCTGCCGCGCGGTGGGGCGGGACAACGTGAGGCGCTTGGCCAGGTCTATCTCGTTCTCGATGCGGTCGCCGGGCACCAGCTCGCCGTTGAGGATGGAGCGCTCGAGGGCCTGTGCCAGCTGGTAGTACAGCGGTACGGGGCTGGTGCGGTCCAGTTCGACCGAGACCGGGGCAGGGGACATGCGATGCAGTGTAGTGCACCGATCCCGGGAATGCGGCCGCTGAGACGGGTTTGTTCGTACAATCGTGCCTTAGTGGTCTATCTGGATCATGTCCGCACATATCGACGCGCTCTCCGTTCGTCGAGCGAGGGGCCGAGCGCCAGGATTGTCGTCGGATCGAAAGAAAGTTCCAGGTTGAGGGCTCTTGTAGGTTGTCGGCCTAAGCTGTTAGATTGACCGGACAAAGATGCCGAAGTGATCCACGTCTCGACCGAATGCAGGACTCAGGAGGGCCGCACCACATGACTGACGCCGGTACCCGCGGTGCACCGTTCGACCTGATCACCATCGGGCGAGTGGGGATCGACATCTATCCCTTGCAGGACGGTGTGGGACTCGACCGCGTCGAGACCTTCGGCAAGTACCTCGGTGGGAGCGCGACCAACGTCGCCGTGGCCGCGGCGCGCCACGGCCGGCGCGCCGCCGTCATCACCGCGACCGGAGCGGATCCGTTCGGGCGCTTCGTTCATCAGGAGCTGATCCGTCTCGGCGTCGACGACGGGTACGTCGGCGAGGTGCCGGGCCTGAACACGCCCGTCACATTCTGCGAGATCTTCCCGCCCGACGACTTCCCGCTCTACTTCTACCGCGATCCGATCGCGCCCGATCTGATGCTGGGCGCCGACGAGCTCGATCTCCCCGCGATCCGGTCGGCGCGGATCTTCTGGGCCACGGTGACGGGCCTCTCCCGCGAGCCCAGCCGCTCCGCGCACCACGCGGCATGGGCGGCTCGGGGCCGCGCTCCGCTCACTGTGCTCGACCTCGACTACCGGCCGATGTTCTGGGAATCGGCGCAGATCGCCGCACAGCAGGTCGGCGCGGCGCTCGAGCACGTCACCGTCGCGATCGGAAACCGTGAGGAGTGCGAGGTCGCGGTCGGCGAGACCGAGCCCGACCGGGCCGCCGATGCTCTGCTCGAGCGCGGCGTCGAGCTGGCCGTGGTGAAACAGGGACCCAAGGGCGTGCTGGCGAAGACCCGCGACCAGCGGGTGGAGGTCGCGCCGCATGCCGTCGACGTCATCAACGGCCTCGGTGCCGGCGACGGCTTCGGTGGCGCCGTGTGCCACGGACTGCTCGCCGAGTGGCCGCTCGACCGCGTACTCCGCTTCGCCAACGTCGCCGGGGCCGTCGTCGCCTCACGCCGCGAATGCTCGACCGCCATGCCCACCACAGCCGAGGTGGAGTCCGTCATCGAGGAACGAGGCGTCGATCGTGTCTGATCCCATCCCGACCGCAGCCGGTCCGCTCGGCGCCACCGACTTCGCGCGCCTGCGATCCGCCCGCCACGAGAATCCCGATGCCATCGCCGACGTGCTCGCCGCGCGGGTCCGGCGTCCCCTGGTCCGGGGCGATCGCCGTCTGCTCGTCGTCGCCGCGGATCATCCCGCTCGGGGCGCGCTCGGTGTGGGCTCGGACGCGATGGCCATGGCCGACCGCTACGAGTTGTTGCAGCGGATGGCGATCGCGCTGTCCCGCCCCGGAGTCGACGGCGTACTCGGAACGCCCGACGTCATCGAGGATCTCGCCCTGTTGGGCCTGCTCGACGACAAGATCGTGGTCGGCTCCATGAACCGCGGTGGCCTGCGGGGCGCGGCGTTCGAGATGGACGATCGGTACACCGCGTACGACGTGCCCTCGATGCGGCGCGACGGCCTCGACTTCGGCAAGCTGCTGGTGCGGATCGACCTCCAGGATGCGAGCACCGTCGTCACGTTGGAGGCCACGGCCCGCGCGGTCGACGCCGCAGCGGCCGCGAAACTACCGATCATGTTGGAACCGTTCATGAGCCGGCGGACCGACGGCAGGGTCGGGAACGACCTGTCCGCGGAGGCGGTGATCAATTCGGTCGCCATCGCCTCCGGACTCGGCAACACCTCCGCCTACAGCTGGCTCAAGCTCCCCGTGGTCGACGACATGGAGCGCGTGATGGCGGCGACCACGCTGCCCACACTGCTCCTCGGCGGAGACCCGGGAGGTGATCCCGCGGCGGTGTACGCCTCGTGGGCGAAGGCTCTCGCGCTGCCCGGCGTGCACGGTCTCGTCGTCGGCCGCACCCTGCTCTACCCCCGCGACGGCGATGTGACCTCCGCCGTGGACACCGCCGCCGGCCTCGTGCACGGCGCCTGAAGCCCGACACCGACGAGAGGACGCGATGGCGACGACGCCCAACGAGTGGTTCCACCCCCGCGGTGCCCTGCGGCGCGACGGGTGGGAATCGGTGGTCGACGACTCCCTCCCCGGCTGGGCGCATACCGGGATCCGTATCGCGGATCTGGGCGATGCGCCAGTCACACTGCCCGCGAACGGCATCGAACGCATCGTGGTGCCGCTCTCCGGTGGGGTCGTCGTCGAGCTGGACGCAGTCGCCGCGGCGGACCTCGGCGGGGGCCACGTCGTCACGCTCTCCGGTCGCGCCAGTGTCTTCGACGGTCCCACCGATGTGCTGTACGTCGGGGCGGGCGGCGGATTCACCGTCCGGGGCCCGGCGCGGGTCGCGATCGCTGAGGCGCCGGCCTCGCGGCGCCGACCCACCCGGCACGTCTCCGCCGCGGAGGTGCCGGTCGAGGTGCGCGGCGCCGGCCGGGACACGAGGCAGGTGCACAACTTCGGCACGCCGGGCGTACTCGATGCACACGCGCTCATCGTGTGCGAGGTCATCACCCCGGGCGGGAACTGGAGCAGTCACCCCGCCCACAAACACGACGAGCACGTCGCCGGCCACGAGTCCCGGCTCGAGGAGATCTACTACTTCGAGGCGGCGCCCGCGCGGGGCCTTCCCATCGGGATCGTGCCCGAGAGCGCCGACGCCTTCGGTGGTTTCGTCACCTACTCGTCGGCGGCGGGGGACATCGATACCAACGCCCTGGTCCGCACCGGCGACATCGCCCTGGTGCCGTACGGCTACCACGGTCCCGCGATGGCCGCCCCCGAGTACGACCTCTACTACCTCAACGTCATGGCCGGCCCCGACCCGGAGCGAGCCTGGCTGATCAGCGACGATCCGCGGCAGGCGTGGCTGCGGGAGACCTGGCCCGTACAGGGCCCCGATCCGCGGTTGCCCTACACGGCCGCACCGACCGAAGGAGACCGGCGATGAGCACCCGGCGGATGACCGTGGGGCAGGCCCTCATCGAATTCCTCGCGCACCAGTGGA
The DNA here is from genome assembly GCF_054780975.1 of Tsukamurella serpentis. NCBI lineage: Bacteria > Bacillati > Actinomycetota > Actinomycetes > Mycobacteriales > Tsukamurellaceae > Tsukamurella > Tsukamurella serpentis. The sequence continues at coordinate 306,973 of NZ_BAAGVH010000002.1, read as the reverse complement.
CCGTGGACGAGGTCGACGGCGCCGGGGCCGACGAGGGGCGCACGGTGACGGTCCGTGAGCGCACCGTTCCCGCGACCTTCGGCATCTTCGGTCACGGCAACGTCGCCGGTGTCGGACAGGCACTGCTGCAGTACGCGGCCACCGACCCGGGCCTGATGCCCTATCACCAGGCCCGCAACGAGCAGGCCATGGTGCACCAGGCGGTCGGCTACGCACGGATGCACCGACGGCGCGGCACCTACGCGTGCACCGCCTCGGTTGGGCCGGGTGCGGCCAACATGCTCACCGGTGCCGCACTCGCGACCGCGAACCGGCTGCCCGCGCTGCTACTCGTCTCGGACACCTTCGCCACCCGCGTGGCCGATCCGGTGTTGCAGCAGCTCGAGCACCCGCACGAGATCGGGCTGCAGGTCTCCGACGCCTTCCGGCCCCTGTCGAGGTTCTTCGACCGGGTGCAGCGGCCCGAACAGTTGTTCTCCACCGCGCTGGCCGCCATGCGGGTGCTCACCGACCCCGTGGAGACCGGCGCCGTCACCATCGCACTGCCCGAGGACGTCCAGGCCGAGGCCGTGGACGTGCCGGCGGAGTTCCTCGCAGACCGGCACTGGCACGTTCGCCGGCCCGTGCCCGAGCGCGGCCCGCTGGCCCGCGCAGCCGCCGCGATCCGTGGCGCGCAGCGCCCGCTCATCGTCGCGGGCGGTGGGGTCCTCTACTCGGGTGCGGAGCACGAACTGCGCCGGTTCGCCGAAGACACGTCGATCCCGGTCGCCACCACGCAGGCTGGAGGGGGTGCGCTGGCCTGGGACCACCCGCTCAACCTCGGCGGCGTGGGGGCCACGGGTACCGCTGCGGCGAACGCGATCGCGGCGCAGGCCGACGTGGTCATCGGCGTCGGCACCCGCTACAGCGACTTCACCACCGCCAGCCGCACGGCGTTCCGGAGTGAGGACGTGCGGTTCGTGAACCTCAACGTGGCCTCCTTCGACGCCTACAAGCACGGTTCCCGGCTGCCGCTCGTCGCCGACGCCCGCGAGGGTCTCGCGGCGCTCCGCACCGAACTCGCCGATCACCGCGTTCCGGCGGCCTCGATCGCGGTGGCGGCCACCGCCAAGGCCGAGTGGGACGCGGTCGTCGACACCGCTCTCGTGCCCACCGGCGCAGACCTGCCCGGCCAACCCGAGGTGATCGGCGCGGTGCACGCGGCGATGGATCCCGAGGACGTGATCGTTCAGGCCGCGGGATCGCTACCGGGAGACCTGCAGAAACTGTGGAGGGTCCGGGACCCGCTCGGCTACCACGTGGAATACGCCTTCTCCTGCATGGGATACGAGATCGCGGGCGGCCTGGGCGCCAAGCGCGGCCTGCTCGCCCTCGGCGATGATCGCGACGTCGTGGTCATGGTCGGCGACGGCTCGTACTTGATGCTCAACAGCGAGCTGGTGACCGCCGTCGCCGAGGGGATCAAACTGATCGTCGTCATCGTCGACAACCAGGGATACGCCTCGATCGGGCACCTCTCGGAGAGCGTGGGCTCACAGCGTTACGGCACCCGCTACCGCACCGCGGACGAGTCCGCCGGCGTGCCGGCTCCCGGCCTCGACCACGGCGGCCCTCTGCCCGTCGATCTGGCGGTGAACGCGCGCAGTTACGGCGCGCGCGTCATCGACATCGCGCCCGGGCCGGACTCCGTCGCCGAGCTCACCGGGGCGGTCCGCGCCGCGAAGGCCGGTACGGGGCCGACCGTGATCCGCATCCACACCGATCCTCTCGTCTACGCCCCCGAGGGCGACTCGTGGTGGGACGTCCCGGTCGCCGAGGTCTCCACGATCGACAGCACCGTCGCCGCCCGCACCGAATACCTCGACCGCCGGAAGGCTCAGCGCCCCCTGCTCGGCTGATTAGCTCCCGCAACCACTTCCACGATCCGACGTAAGGACCACCGCCATGACCGACACCTTGCGCCCGACCGCATCCGTCAGCGCCCACACCGAGGGCCTGCGCATCGGGACCGCCCCCGACTCGTGGGGCGTCTGGTTCCCGGACCATCCTCGGCAGACGCCGTGGGAGCGCTTCCTCGACGAGGTGGCGCAGTCCGGCTATCACTACATCGAGCTGGGCCCCTACGGTTATCTCCCCACCGATCCCGAGCATCTGCGCGACGAACTCGACAAGCGCGACCTGGAACTGTCCGGAGGCACCATCTTCACCGGCTTCCACAAGGGTGCGGATCAGTGGGACCGCGCCTGGCAGCAGGTGCGCGATGTCGCGTCGCTCGTGGGCGCCCTGGGCGCCGAGCACATCGTCGTGATCCCCGATCTCTGGCGCTCCGACCTCACCGGTGAGGCTCTCGAATCCCGCACGCTGGACGGCGATCAGTGGAAGGCGCTCGCCGCGGGCCACGACCGGCTGGGGAAGGCCCTGATCGAGGAGTTCGGGATCAAGCAGCAGTTCCACTCGCACGCCGACAGCCACGTCGGTACGACCGGTGAGGTGGAACGACTGCTCGCCGAGACCGACCCGCGGCACGTGAACCTGTGCCTGGACACCGGTCATTTCGCCTACTACGGCGGTGACAACGTGGCGCTGATGCAGCGTCACCCCGAACGTATCGGCTATCTGCACCTCAAGCAGATCGACCCGGTGCTGATCTGGGAGGTGCTCAAGAACGACACGCCGTTCGCCGACGCCGCCTCGGCGATCATGGTGGAGCCGCCGAACGGCGTCCCGGACTTCGGCCCGGTCATCGCGGAGGCCCTGCGGATCAACCCCGATCTGTTCGCGATCGTCGAGCAGGACATGCCGGGCTGCGACATCGACCTTCCCGCCGGCATCGCGACCCGCACCCGGCAGCACATCTTCGGCTGCCACCCGCTCACCCGCACCCGCTGACCGACCGATCCGCAAGGAGCCCGATACATGACCCACGATCTGCGCGTCGCCGTGGTGGGCGCCGGAATGATGGGCGCCGACCACGTGCGGCGCATCGCGACCACCATCGCCGGTGCGACCGTCTCCGCGGTCGTCGAACCCGATTCGGCGCGCCGAGCCGCGGCGCTCGACCTCGGCACCGGCGCCGTCGGTTTCGCCGATCTCGACGCGGCGCTCGAATCGGGTGTCGTGGACGCGGTGCTGGTGGCCACCCCCGGGCAGTTCCACGAGGAGGCGCTGCTGAAGGTGCTCGCGGTGGGTCTGCCGGTGCTGTGCGAGAAGCCGCTCACCCAGGATCCGCGGTCCTCTTGGCGCGTGGTGGAGGCCGAGATGGCGGGCGGAAGGCAGTTGATCCAGGTCGGTTTCATGCGGCGGTTCGACCGCGAGTATCAGGATCTGCGGAAACTGGTGATGGGCGGGTCCGCCGGAGAACTCATGATGCTGCACGCCCGGCACCGCAATCCATCGGTGTCCGATGGCTACGGGCAGACCATGCTCATCACCGATTCCGTGGTGCACGAGTTCGATGTGGTGCCCTGGCTGGCCGGAGCCGTCGTACGGTCCGTCGAGGTCAAGTACCCGCGCCGCAATGCGCGCACCCCGGAGCGCCTGCGCGAACCGATCCTGGTGCTGATCGAGCTCGACAACGGGGTGCTGGTCGACGTCGAGATGAACGTCTCCGCCGGCTTCGGCTACCAGGTCCAGACGGAGGCCGTGTTCGAGCAGGGCGTCGCTCGGATCGGCGAACCGGGGGGCCTGCAGGCGTGGCAGCACGGCCGGTTCTCGATCGCCGAACACGCGGACTACACCACCCGGTTCAGCGAGGCGTACGACCGCCAGGTGCAGGCCTGGGTCGATGCGGCGAAGGCGGGGACGATAGCCGGCCCGTCGGCCTTCGACGGCTACAAGGTGGCGGTGTGCTGTGCCGCCGGAGTGAAGGCGCTGGAGACGACGGGACCGGTACCGGTGGAACTCCCCGACGTGCCCACCTTCTACGCCGGGCGCGGCGACTACCCTGGACGTCGTGACTGACTCTTCCGCCGCACCGTTGAACGACGCCACGACCGTGCCGGTGCGCGTGCGCTTCTGCCCGTCGCCCACCGGCACGCCGCACGTCGGCATGGTGCGCACCGCGTTGTTCAACTTCGCCCATGCTCGACACACCGGCGGCACCTTCGTCTTCCGCATCGAGGACACCGACGCCGCCCGCGACAGCGAGGAGAGCTACAGCGCGATCCTCGAATCGCTGCGGTGGCTCGGCCTGGATTGGGACGAGGGGCCCGAGGTCGGCGGCCCGTACGGCCCGTACCGCCAGTCCGAGCGCAAGGAACTCCACCTGGACGTGGTGCGGCGCCTGGTCGAGGGCGGTTTCGCGTACGAGGCCTTCTCCACTCCCGAGGAGGTCGAGGCGCGCCACATCGCGGCCGGCCGGAACCCGAAGCTGGGCTACGACAACTTCGACCGCGACCTCACCGAGGAGCAGCGGGCGGCGTACCTGGCCGAGGGACGTGCCCCGGTGGTGCGCCTGCGGATGCCCGATCACGGCTTCACCTGGAACGACATGGTGCGCGGTGAGACCACGTTCGCCGCTGGCAGCGTGCCCGACTTCGCCCTCACCCGGGCGGCGGCGCCGGGCAGTGCCTACGGCGACCCGCTCTACACCCTGGTCAACCCCGTCGACGATGCGATGATGAAGATCACGCACGTGCTGCGCGGTGAGGACCTGCTCAGCTCCACTCCGCGGCAGCTCGCACTCTACGAGGCGCTCGAGCAGATCGGTGTCGCCGAGCGCACGCCCGAGTTCGGGCACCTGCCCTTCGTGATGGGGGAGGGCAACAAGAAGCTCTCCAAGCGCGACCCCGAATCGAACCTCTTCCACCACCGTGATCGAGGCTTCCTCCCCGAGGGACTGCTCAACTACCTGGCGCTGCTCGGCTGGGGCATCTCACCGGACAACGACGTCTTCGGCCTGGATGAGATGATCGCGGCGTTCGACGTGCACCGGGTCAATTCCAACCCGGCCCGTTTCGACCAGAAGAAGGCCGACGCGATCAACGCCGAGCACATCCGCCTGCTCGCCCCGGAGGACTTCCGGGCGCGACTGCACGCCTTCCTCATCGAGCGCGGCTTCGTCGACGCCGCCCGACTGGGGAAGCCGGACCAGGCCGCCTTCGCGGAGGCGGCGGATCTGGTGCAGACCCGCATCGTGGTGCTCTCCGATGCCTGGGACCTGCTGAAGTTCCTCTACGTCGACGAGGCCGAGTTCGTGGTGGACGAGGCCGCTGCCGCCAAGAACATCAAGGCCGACGCGGGGCCGGTCCTCGACGCCGCGGTCGAGGCACTGTCCGGCGCCACCGAGTGGACCGCCGCGGCGATCGAGACAGCGCTCAAGGCCGCACTGATCGATGACCTCGAACTCAAGCCGCGCAAGGCCTACGCGCCGATCCGGGTGGCGGTCAGCGGCTCGCACATCAGCCCGCCGCTGTTCGAGTCGCTGGAACTGCTCGGCCGCGAGCGCACCCTGGGGCGGCTGACAGCGGCCCGCGCCGTGGTCCCGGTCGACGGTGGTGCAACCAGTAGGGGATGACCAGGCGATTTGGTGTTCCCAGTGCTGCTGGGTAAGCTGGATCGCGGCTCAAAACGAGGTCGGAGACGGTCTCGGGACGAGTCATTGGCCTATGGTGTAATTGGCAACACAGCTGATTCTGGTTCAGCCATTCTAGGTTCGAGTCCTGGTAGGCCAGCGTGACAACGCTCTCCGCACGTCGGAGGGCGTAGTCCTAGCCCCCGTCGTCTAGCGGCCTAGGACGCCGCCCTCTCACGGCGGTAGCGTGGGTTCGAATCCCATCGGGGGTACTTTCGGTGCAGATGTGCTATCTTCATCGGATCGCAGGGTCGCTTCGTCGGCTCGGCGAGAATGTTCTAGCCCCCGTCGTCTAGCGGCCTAGGACGCCGCCCTCTCACGGCGGTAGCGTGGGTTCGAATCCCATCGGGGGTACCAAGCAGCAAGGCCCGGATCGTCCGATTCGGGCCTTTCTCGTATTCGCATCCTGCTCGGTCGCGCGCGGTTGGCGTTACAGTGTGCCCGTAGTGCGATGACCACCGAATGCGGCTGCTGCCGGGAATCGGGGCATGGACATGGATGATCAATTCCCGCACGCTCCGGCGCGGCCGGAGCGCACCGTCTACGACGCGGTCTGCGAGGCGGACGATCTGGTGATGACGGTGCTCGTCCCGGCGCTCGCGGAACTCGAGCTCACCGTGGAACACTTCCGGGCGCTGCGCCTGCTCGCGGAGGGCGAGGGGGCGACCGTCGGCGAGATCGCCGCCCGCACCGGAACCACTCCATCTTCGACCACCAGGCTGGTCGACCGGCTGGTCGAGCGTGAACTCGCGTACCGGCGGCCGGCGCCGTCGGACCGGCGCAGCACACTACTGACCATGTCGGACACCGGCGCTCAGGTGTGGGAGACACTGATCGCCCGGTTGGCCTGACCGGTGTCCCGGCCGGTTCCGTGGTCGGCTGGTCCGGCGCGACCGAGTCAGAGCCGGCGGCCGAGTGCTTCGGACGCCTGCATCAGGTCCGCGGCCCACCGCGCACCGGGTCGCCGTCCCATCCGGTCGATCGGCCCGGATACCGAGATCGCCGCGATCACCTCACCGCGCGGATTGCGTACCGGCGCCGATACGCTCGCCACCCCCGCCTCGCGTTCACCCGCGCTCTGCGCCCAGCCGCGCTTGCGGACCTCGGCCAGTGCGCGCTCGCCGAACGGCGAATCGCCGTGCGGATCCGACCAGGCCGCCAGCACCTTCGCTCCCGAGCCGGCGGTCATCGACAGCCGGGTGCCCACCGGGACGGTGTCGCGCAGGCCGGACGGTGGTTCGGCGGCGGCCACGCACACCCGGTGATCCCCCTCGCGGCGGTACAATTGGACCGACTCCCCGGTGATCTCCCGCAGTCGAGGGAGCACCAGCGCTGCGGTGTCCGCGAGTGCGTCGGCCGTGCTCGCGGCCAGTTCGCGCAGCGCCGAGCCGGGGCGCCACAGTCCATCGCCGTCACGGCTGAGCAGCCCGTGCACCTCCAGTCCCACCGCGAGCCGGTGCGCGGTCGCGCGGGGCAGGCCGGTGCGGCTGCACAGGTCGGCGAGGCTGGCCGGTTCGGACGCCACGGCGCGCAGTACCGCGATCGACTTGTCCAGTACGCCGATGCCGCTCACGGGGGTGGGGGTGAGGCTTTCGGTGGCGTGCGCAGGTGCGCTATCCTGTCCCATAGTTCGATACTAGGCTCTCGTATGGTGGGATTTCAACGCTCAGCCCGCATCCACCCGCGGAAGCCTCGCGCAGGAGAGGTCCGAAGGACAGATGGAACAGATGCAGCCACGCACGATGGCCGAGAAGGTCTGGGAGCAGCACGTCGTCGTCAAGGGGGAGGGCGAGGGCGCCTCGCGCGAACCCGATCTCATCTACATCGACCTCCACCTCGTGCACGAGGTCACCAGTCCGCAGGCCTTCGACGGACTGCGGATCAACGGCAGGCCGGTGCGCCGCCCCGATCTCACGATCGCCACCGAGGATCACAACGTCCCCACCGACACCCTCGCCTGGCCGATCGCCGACGAGGTCTCGCGCACTCAGGTGGAGACCCTGCGCCGCAACTGCGCCGAGTTCGGCGTACGCCTGCACTCGATGGGGGACGGCGAACAGGGCATCGTCCACGTGATGGGACCGCAGCTGGGGCTGACTCAGCCCGGAATGACGGTGGTCTGCGGCGACAGCCACACCTCCACCCACGGAGCCTTCGGCGCGATCGCCATGGGCATCGGCACCTCCGAGGTCGAGCACGTTCTGGCCACGCAGACGCTGCCGCTCAAGCCCTTCAAGACGATGGCCATCAACGTCTCCGGGGAGCTTGCGCCCGGCGTGACCGCCAAGGACCTGATCCTGGCGATCATCGCCGAGATCGGCACCGGCGGCGGCCAGGGCTACGTCCTGGAGTACCGCGGCAGCGCCATCGAGAAGCTGTCGATGGAAGCCCGGATGACCATCTGCAACATGTCCATCGAAGCCGGAGCGCGTGCGGGCATGATCGCTCCGGACGCGATCACCTACGACTACCTGCGGGGCCGAGAGCACGCTCCCCAGGGCGCCGAATGGGATGCCGCCGTGCAGGCCTGGGACGCGCTGCGCACCGACGAGGGTGCCACCTTCGACGCCGAGGTCGACATCGACGGCAGCGCGCTGACCCCGTTCGTCACCTGGGGTACTAACCCGGGGCAGGGTGCCCCGCTCGGATCCGCCGTTCCGGACCCGGGATCCTTCGGCTCCGACGGTGAGAAGGAGACCGCGGCGAAGGCCCTGCAGTACATGGGCCTGGAAGCGGGAACCCCGCTGCGCGAGATCGCCGTGGACACCGTCTTCGTCGGCTCCTGCACGAACGGCCGGATCGAGGATCTGCGCGCGGTCGCCGATGTGCTGCGTGGCCGCACCATCGCCGATGGTGTCCGGATGCTGGTGGTGCCCGGCTCGATGCGAGTCCGCGCGCAGGCCGAGGCGGAGGGGCTCGGGCAGGTCTTCGTCGACGCCGGGGCCGAGTGGCGCCAGGCCGGGTGCTCGATGTGCCTGGGTATGAATCCCGATCAGCTCGCCCCCGGTGAGCGGTCCGCGTCCACCTCGAACCGCAACTTCGAGGGCCGACAGGGCAAGGGCGGTCGCACCCATTTGGTCTCGCCGGCGGTCGCCGCGGCGACGGCTGTGCGCGGCACCCTGTCCGCCCCGTCCGACCTGGCCCCCGTCGCCGACGCCTGATCCCGAAGGAGAACCGAGATGGAAGCCATCGTCACCCACACCGGCATCGGCGTACCGCTGCGCCGGACCAACGTCGACACCGATCAGATCATCCCCGCCGTGTACCTCAAGCGGGTCACCCGCACCGGATTCGAGGACGGACTGTTCTCGGGATGGCGCGCCGACCCGGAGTTCATCCTCAACACCGCACCGTACGACCGCGGCTCGGTCCTGGTGGCCGGTCCGGACTTCGGAACCGGCAGCTCACGCGAGCACGCGGTCTGGGCGCTGATGGACTACGGCTTCCGCGTGGTCATCTCGTCCCGGTTCGCCGACATCTTCCGCGGGAATTCGGGCAAAGCGGGTCTGGTCGCCGCGCTGGTCGAGCAGGAGAACGTCGAACTGCTGTGGAAGGCCCTGGAGAACGAGCCCGGGTTGGAGATCACCGTCGACCTGGAGAGCCGGACGGTGACCGCAGGGGATCTGGTCGTTCCCTTCACTATCGACGATCCGGTCCGGCACCGCCTGATGGCGGGTCTGGACGACATCGGAATGACTCTGCAGCAGGGTGATGCGATCACGGAGTTCGAAAACCGTAGGCCCGCATACAAACCCGTGACAATCTGAGTTCTCACCGCCGCAATGGCGGCGCCGGATCGAACCGGTGCCGCCACTTCGGATTCCGCGACATCTTCGATCAAACCTGGCGTGGCTCTTGGATCGAATGCAACTCTGCGTTTACGGTGTCCCTAGTTGGCTCAGCGGTGAGCCACCGAACTGCAGAGGATATGTGCTCATGAACAAGGCAGAACTGATCGAGGAGCTCACCGAGAAGCTGGGCACCGATCGCCGGACCGCCGGCGCCGCCGTCGAGGCGATCGTCGACACGATCGTGCGCGCCGTGCACGCGGGGGAGTCCGTCACCATCACCGGCTTCGGCGTCTTCGAGCAGCGCAAGCGCGCGGCCCGCGTCGCCCGCAACCCGCGCACCGGTGAGACGGTGAAGGTCAAGCCCACCTCCGTTCCCGCGTTCCGCCCCGGCGCACAGTTCAAGGCCGTGATCTCCGGTTCGGCGAAGCTCCCCGCTTCGGGCCCTGCGGTGCGCCGTAGCTCCGCTACCGCGGCGCCGGCGAAGAAGGCTGCCGCCAAGAAGGCGCCGGCGAAGACCGCCACGAAGGCTGCTGCGAAGAAGGCACCGGCGAAGACCGCGACCAAGGCTGCTGCGAAGAAGGCGCCGGCGAAGACCGCCACGAAGGCTGCTGCGAAGAAGGCGCCGGCCAAGACCGCGACCAAGGCTGCTGCGAAGAAGGCACCGGCCAAGACCGCGACCAAGGCTGCTGCGAAGAAGGCACCGGCCAAGACCGCCACGAAGGCTGCTGCGAAGAAGGCGCCGGCGAAGACCGCCACGAAGGCTGCTGCGAAGAAGGCACCGGCCAAGACCGCCACGAAGGCTGCTGCGAAGAAGGCACCGGCCAAGACCGCCACGAAGGCTGCTGCGAAGAAGGCACCGGCCAAGACCGCGACCAAGGCTGCTGCCAAGAAGGCGCCCGCGAAGAAGGCCGCGAAGAAGTAGAACCGACCGCCGCTGCCCCTGGAACGCTCAGCGTTTCAGGGGCAGCGGGCTGTCGATGTGGTCCATGGTCAGGAGCCGGCCACCGCTGGTGGTGAGCACCCAGGCGCTGGCCTTGCGGTTACGGGCCTCGGGCAGCGTGACGTCGTCCGCTTTCGCCCACCACGCCGTCAGATCCGGGATCACCCCGCCCTGGCTGCACACCACCGGGACCGTTCCCGATTCCTCACCGCGCACCGCGATCTCACGGATCCGCCGGTGTGCCGCCTCGGGGTCGCGGGCGTACGCCGCCTCGGACATCGTCGGCTCCTCAGTGATCGGCAGCCCGGACTCCGCCGAGAAGGGCTCCAGAGTCTGTGTGCACCGCACCGGCGGGGCCGACAGCAGTTCGCCCGGTGCGAAGGTGCCGAGCAGATCCACCAGCGCCTCCGCCTGTGCCCGGCCGTTGCTGTCCAGCGGACGCGCCTGATCGTCGCCCTGGTAGCCCTGTTTCCGGCCGGCCTTGGCGTGACGCACGATCACCATCGTCGAGGCCGAACGCGGCTGGGAGCCGAACCATCCGAGCACCTGCTCGTCCATCGGGTAGGTCAGCAGTGCGGAGGCCTCACGGACCGGGAGCCAGCGGAGTTCGTCGGTCTCCTCGTTGGGCACGAACCTTCCGCCGAGCGCCAGCGCCGACCAGTACGAGACCGCCTTGGTGACGCTCGCACCGCCGGGTCCGTGCTTGCGGCGCCGCGGCACCGGGTAACTGATGTCGCCGATCTCCCGGACGAACCGGGCGCGGAAACCGGTCTCCTCGACCACCTCCCGAAGACCGCCGACGACCGGATGCTCATCCGGCTCCACGTGTCCCTTGGGCAGTGACCAGTCGTCGTAGCGGGGTCGGTGCACCACAGCCACTTCCGGGCCGTCGGCGCTCTCCCGCCAGAGCACTCCGCCGGCCGCGCGGACGACGGGCTCGGCCGCGCTCACCGCTGGCTCGCGCGATGCGAGCGCATGAGCTCGCGCTGGTGATCGCGGACGTTCTCGCCCGGGGCGGGGGAGGCGTTCCAATTGCCGTCGGCGTCGAGAACCCAGCAGCGTGTGGCCGGATCCAGTGCGGACTCGAACATCTCACTGAGCTGGCGGCTCAGACGCGGATCCTTGACCTGCGCCATGACCTCCACGCGCCGGTCGAGGTTGCGGTGCATCATGTCGGCGCTGCCGATCCAGTACTCGTCGGCGCCCCGGAAATGCAGGATCCGCGAGTGCTCCAGGAACTGCCCCAGAATCGATCGCACCGTGATGTTCTCGCTGATCCCGGGCATACCCGGCCGCAGCGCGCAGATACCGCGGACAACCACCTCCACCGGGACACCGGCCTGGCCGGCCCGGTACAGCGCATCGATGATCTGCTCGTCCACGACCGCGTTCGCCTTGAGCTGCACGCCCGCGGGTTTCCCCGCCCGGTGCAGAGCGATCTCGTTCTCGATCCGCTCGACGATGCCCGAACGGATGCCGTGCGGCGCCACCATCAGGTTGCGGTACTCCTCCTTGCGGGAGTAGCCCGTGAGCCGGTTGAACAGATCGGTCAGATCGGCTCCCAGATCCGGATCCGCGGTGAACAGGCCCACGTCCTCGTACAGCCGCGCCGTCTTCGGGTTGTAGTTGCCGGTGCCGATGTGGCAGTACCGGCGGATCGTCGAACCCTCGCGCCGCACCACCAGGCAGGTCTTGCAGTGGGTCTTGAGTCCGACCAGTCCGTACACCACGTGTACACCGGCCTGCTCCAGCTTGCGGGCCCACTTGATGTTGGCCTGCTCATCGAATCGGGCCTTGATCTCGACCAGCGCGACCACCTGCTTACCGGCCTCGGCGGCGTCGATCAGAGCGTCCACGATGGGCGAGTCGCCGGACGTGCGGTACAGGGTCTGCTTGATCGCGAGCACCTGCGGGTCGTTCGCCGCCTGCTCGATGAATCGCTGCACGCTGGTCGAGAACGAGTCGTACGGATGGTGCACCAGGACATCACCCTCACGCAGCGTGGAGAACACGCTCTTGGGGGTCTCCCGCTCACCGAACGCCGGGTGCGTCACCGGGACGAAGGGCTTCTCCTTCAGGTCCGGTCGGTCCGCTCCGTACAGCTCGAACATGCAGTTCAGGTCCAGCAGCCCGGGAACGGTGATCACATCGGCCGGGTCGACGTCCATCTCACGCAGCAGGAGCTCCAGCATGTGCTCGGACATGTCCTCGGCGACCTCGAGCCGCACCGGGGAGCCGAATCGGCGCCGGGCGAGTTCACGTTCGAGCGCCTGCAGCAGATCCTCGTCGCGGTCCTCCTCCACCTCGAAATCGGCGTTCCGGGTGATCCGGAACACGTGGTGCTCGGCCACCTTCATCCCGGGGAACAACACGTCCAGGTGCGCGGAGATCAGGTCCTCCATCGGCAGCACCGCGTGGTCCATCCGCTCGGACCGGACCGTGACGAAGCGGTCGACGTTGTCCGGCACCTTCACGCGCGCGAAATGCTCACCGCCGGTCTCGGCGTCGTGCACCGCCACCGCCAGGTTCAGCGACAGGCCGCTGATGTACGGGAACGGATGCGCCGGATCGACCGCCAGCGGGGTCAGGACCGGGAACACCTGGGTGTGGAAGAACTCGGTCAGCCGGGAGCGCTCATCGGCGGTGAGATCGTTCCAGCGCAGTACCGACACGCCCTGTTCCGCCAACTCCGGGCGTACCGCGTCGCTGAACACCAGTGCGTGCTTGCGGGAGAGCTCCTGGGTGCGCTTGGCGATCACCCGCAGCTGTTCGCGCGGGGTCAGTCCGTCCGCGGAACGGACCGACAGCCCCATCTGATCCCGGCGTTTGAGGCCGGCTACCCGCACCATGAAGAACTCATCCAGATTGGAGGCGAAGATCGCGAGGAACTTCGCGCGTTCGAGCAGCGGCAGGGACGCGTCCTCGGCCATCGCCAACACTCGGGCGTTGAAGTCCAGCCAACTCAGTTCACGGTTGAGGTAGCGGTTGTCCGGCAGATCACTCGGTGCCTCCGACGGCGCGGCGGGAGGCGCTGAGGGAATCGCGGTCTGCTGCTCGGTCGGTGTCGAAGGCGGTGTCGTCACCGCTTCATTCTGGCGCATCCGGCGTAGGAGTTCGACGGGTAGCCGGAATCGGTTGCGGTGAGCACCGCGCGGGTGTGCGCACCCAGCGGGGGAGCGGCGGCCAGATCGGCCGGGGTGTCCACATCGGTGCGCAGCCCCGGCCACGGCCCGGGATGAGCCAGTGCGCCACCGGCGCGGTGCGCCGCCGCCGATCCCGGGCCGAACTGCGGATCCAGTGCGGTACCGGCCGGTGTGAACAGCGCGGCGGTCCCCACGTCGGCCCGGTCCGGGACGTAGCCGCGGCGCAGCACCGTCGCATCGAGGAAGGCGTCCAACTCGTCCGCTGTGAGCGCGGGTAGATCGGCCTGCAGGGCGAGGACTCCGCTGTGGTCCGGAACCGTCTGCGCGGCGATCCGGGCACCGTCTTCGAGCGCCGCGTTCAGCCCGCGTGGTGCCACCTCGGGAACCGCCTGCGCCCCGTGCGCCGCCGCCGCGGCCAGCACTTGAGGATCCGACGAGACCACGAACACCGCGGCCACGCTCCGTGCCGCGAGCGCAGCGGTGAGAGTGTCCCGGAACATCGCCAACACCAGCGCGGGGATCAGCTTCTCGCGCAGCCGCGCACTGCCGGCGGCGAACCGGGACTTCGCCGCTTCGAGCGGCTTCACTGCGGTCACCACCACGACGGAGGACGCGTACGCGCCGCGCGGTGCGGTCATGTGACCAATCTAGGCGGGTGGAACCCCGCGTGCCGCCCCTGGGCGGGCGATAGGCTCAACCCTCGGGCCCGGACAGTGGCCGGGTGCGAGCGGAACGCGAGGAGTGGGACCGGAAATGGTCGACGTTGCAGTGATGGGCGCGGGATCGTTCGGTACCGCCATGGCCAAGGTCTTCGCCGATGCGGCCCGGCCCGAGCCGCACCGGGTCCGGCTGTGGTGCCGCCGCCCGGAACTGGCCGACCGGATCAACGCCACCCGGATCAACGAGCAGTACCTGCCCGGGGCGGTCCTGCCGGAGAACTTGAGCGCCACCGGCGATCCGGAGGAGGCGATGCACGGGGCCGGATTGGTCGTGCTCGCGGTTCCCTCACAGACGCTGCGCGCCAACCTGCGGGACTGGGGCACGCTCATCCCGCCGGAGATCACGGTGGTGAACCTGGCGAAGGGCATCGAGATCGGGACACTGGCGCGGATGAGCGAGGTCGTCGTCGATGCCGCGGGGATCGACCGGGACCGCCTGGCGGTGCTCACCGGTCCGAACTTCGCCCAGGAGATCGCCAAGCGCCAGCCCACCCTCGCGGTGATCGCCTCCGACAACACCGCTCGCGCCGAACACACCCAGTACCTGCTGCGCACCGACTACTTCCGTCCGTACACCAGCGGCGACGTCGTGGGATGTGAGATCGGCGGCGCCACCAAGAACGTGATCGCCCTGGTCTGCGGTATCGCCTCGGGAATCAACCTCGGGGAGAACTCCCGGGCGGCGATCATCACCCGCGGACTGGCGGAGACCCTGCGGCTGGGGACGGCACTCGGCGCGCAGCCGCTGACCCTCGCGGGCCTGGCCGGAGTGGGTGACCTGGTGGCCACCTGCAGTTCTCCGCAGTCCCGCAACTTCAGCTTCGGGGCGCGGCTGGGACGCGGGATGAGTGTCGAACAGGCACAGGAGGCTGCGCACGGTCAGGTCGCCGAGGGGGCGAAGTCGTGCATCTCGATCGCCGACCTGGCCCGCCGCGTGGGCGTGGAAATGCCGCTCACCGAGGCGGTTCGCGCCGTCTGCTACGACGGCGTCCCGGTCCCGCGGGCGATGGACGATCTGCTCAATCGGGATGTCGGCGGAGAATGGCGTCCGCGCGACGCGTGAGCAACCCTGTGGCTCCGGCAGGGGCGGCCACGTAAGGTGGGCGACCGTGACGGAGCGAATCAGGGTGGCAGTGGTGTTCGGCGGGCGCAGCAGTGAGCATGCGGTCTCCTGCGTATCGGCCGGAGCCATCCTCGAGAACCTCGATCCGCAGCGGTACGAGGTGGTCCCGGTGGGGATCACCAAGAACGGTGCCTGGGTCAGCTCCGACGGTGACTCCAAGGCACTGAAGTTCGCCGAGCGGGCCCTGCCGAGCGTCCCCGAGGGCCCCACCGACCTGACCATCCTCCCCGGCGCGTCCGGCGCCGAACTGGTCGCGGTGGACGCCGAGGCGGCGGGCCGAGTCCTCGGTGGCGTCGACGTGGTCTTCCCCGTGCTGCACGGCCCGTACGGTGAGGACGGCACCCTGCAGGGGCTGTTGGAGATGGTCGGCGTGCCCTACGTCGGAGCGGGGGTCCTCGCCTCCGCCGCCGGTATGGACAAGGAGTTCGCGAAGAAGCTGCTCATGGCGGAGGGGCTGCCGGTCGGTGATTTCCACGTCCTGCGTCAGCGTGACACCGAGGTCCCGGTCGAGGTACTGCACCGTCTGGGGCTACCGCTGTTCGTCAAGCCGGCCCGCGGCGGTTCCTCGATCGGCATCACCCGCGTCACCGACCTCGTGGACCTGCCCGGGGCGATCGCCGCGGCGCGGCAGTGGGATCCGAAGGTGATCGTCGAAGCCGCCGTGATCGGCCGAGAGGTGGAGATCGGGGTGCTCGAACGGCCGGACGGCACCGTCGCAGCATCGGCGATCGCCGAGATCGAGATGGCGGCCGACGCCGAGCACTCGTTCTACGACTTCGAGACCAAGTACCTCGATGATCGGGCGCAGTACACCGTCCCGGCCGACCTACCGGCCGAACAGGCCGCCGCGATCGGTGAGCTGGCGGTGCGCGCCTTCCACGCCTTCGACTGCCAGGGCCTGGCCCGCGTGGACTTCTTCCAGACCGCCGAGGGGCCGGTGATCAACGAGGTCAACACCATGCCCGGGTTCACCTCCACCTCGATGTACCCGCGGATGTGGGCCGAATCCGGCGTCGCCTACGCGGACCTGCTGACGCTGCTCATCGAGACCGCGATCGCCCGCGGCACCGGCCTGCGCTGATCCGGGCCCGCGCACCCCGAACCGTCAGCGGCCCAGATCCAGCGATGCCGGCTGCAGGTGCGCCTTGATCGCATCGGACGTCACCTGCAGGGCCGTCGCCCCACCGCCGTCGGGCACCCACACCACCACGTACGGCCGGTGGTCGACCGCCGCCCAGTAGCTACCGCCGTCCGGCGCCGGGGCTCCGGGCGGAGTGGCCTCGAGCCACTGGACCCCGTTGACCACCTGCAGTTTCGCCGTCGGGGTGAGTTCCGCGGGACGCTCGGTGCCGCAGCGCACCTCCACCGCGCCCGACTTCTCCCGGGTCCACCGGGCGAAACCCGCCGGGTCGGTGGTGCCGTCGCGGCGGAACGCGCCGAGATCCGCGGGCAGGGTGCGCAGCAGTGTCCCGCACGCCGGGTCGTTCGACGACGGTGCTGCGATCGAGCGCAGGTGTCCCGCCTCCGCGGTGGCACGTGCATCGTCCTGCCGCTGCTGCGCCAGGACCACGAAGGCGATGAAGCAGGCCACGACCGCCACCGGCAGTGCCACCGCGGTGGCCAGGAATGCGGGGCTACGGCGCGGGTTGCGCTGCGGGGACGGGTTCTCGTCTGCGTCGGTCACGTCCGATACGGTAGCCGCGATGACTTCCTGTGAGCCGGTCCGGTCTCCGCGGGCGCCGCAGCGCACCGCGGCGGATCTGGGTGAGGACGGCGTGATCGCGCTCGCGACCAGCGCGATGTCTGCCGACCCCCGGATCCCGGTGGGCCCTGGAGACGACGCCGCGGTCGTCACCGCCCCGGACGGGCGGATCGTGGTCTCCTCCGACGCGCTGGTCGAGGGCCGGCACTTCCGGTTCGACCTGAGCACCCCCGAACACGTCGGTCGCCGTGCGATCGCGCAGAACGCGGCCGACATCGCCGCCATGGGCGCGGTCTGCACCGCCTTCACCGTGACCCTCGGGTGCCCCGCCGATACCGGAGCGGACGTCATCGCCGGCCTCGCCGCGGGAACCGCCGGCGGAGCGCGGGACGCCGGTGGCGCGATCGCAGGCGGCGATGTGGTCCGCACCGACCAGGTGCTGCTCGCGGTCACGGTGATCGGTGATCTGCAGGGCCGCGCCCCGGTCCTGATGTCCGGGGCGCGCCCCGGCGACGAGGTGGCCGTCTGCGGCACGCTGGGGTATTCGGCGGCCGGCCTGGCAGTGCTGTTGGCCGGGATCGACGGCTTCGCCGACCTGGTCGAGATCCACCGTTGTCCGGTGCCGCCGCTGGCCGCCGGACCGCAGGCGGCCCGGGCCGGCGCCACCGCCCTCACCGACGTCTCCGACGGACTGCTCCGCGACGCCCGGGCCGTGGCTGCGGCGTCGGGTGTCACGATCGCGTTGGACGGTGCCGCCCTCGTGCCCGACCAGCGCCTGCTGGACTGCGCCGAGGCCCTGGGCGCCGATCCCCACCGGTGGGTGCTCACCGGCGGTGAGGACCACTCCCTGTTCGCGGCGTTCCCGCCCGGCGCGGTACCGGACCGCTGGCGCATAGTGGGACAGGTGCAGGCGGCGGGGGACGGGACGGCGGGAACGGTCACCGTCGACGGCGCTGCCGGGCCCGAGCGCGGCGGGTGGAACAGCTTCGAGGGAACCGCGGAGCAACCATGACCACGAGAGCGCTGGCGGATTCGGTGGAACCGGGATGGGCCCGGGCGCTGGCCCCCGTCGCCGACCGGATCGCCGCCATGGGCGACTTCCTGCGTGCCGAGAACGCCGCGGGCGAGGGCTACCTTCCCGCCGGGGCGAACGTGCTGCGCGCCTTCCGGCAGCCCTTCGACGAGGTGCGGGTGCTGATCGTCGGCCAGGACCCGTACCCCACCCCGGGGCACGCCGTTGGCCTGTCCTTCTCGGTCGATCCGGCGGTGCGTCCCATCCCGCGGAGCCTGCAGAACATCTTCAAGGAGTACTGCGACGACCTCGACCTTCCGACGCCGGCGAACGGCGATCTCTCGCCGTGGTCCCGTCGCGGAGTGCTGTTGCTCAACCGCGTGCTCACGGTGCGGCCCACCTCTCCGGCCTCGCATCGCGGGAAGGGCTGGGAGAAGGTCACCGAATGCGCGATCGACGCCCTGGTGGCGCGGGACGCGCCCCTGGTGGCGGTCCTGTGGGGCCGTGATGCCGCATCCTTGAGCCCGCGCCTGGGTGATACCCCGCGGATCGAATCGGCGCACCCCTCGCCGCTGTCGGCGTCCCGGGGGTTCTTCGGCTCCCGCCCGTTCTCCCGGACCAACGACGCCCTGGCCGGCATCGGCGCCGAACCGGTCGATTGGCGGCTGCCGCACCTGGCTCAGGTTCCCTGATCCGGACCCGCTCGGGATGCACGAGGACCCGCGACCGGTCGGTCGCGGGTCCTCGTGGAAAGTTTCTCTCGCGTACTAGCCGCGAACGACCTTGCCGGCCTTGATGCACGAGGTGCACACGTTCAGACGCCGGGTCTGGCCGGGCGCGACCTGGGCGCGCACGGTCTGGATGTTCGGGTTCCACCGGCGGTTGGTACGCCGATGCGAGTGCGAGACCGACTTACCGAAGCCGGGGCCCTTGTCGCAGACGTCGCAGACGGCAGCCATAGTCGTGTACTCCTCGTATCGTTGAAAACTGTGGTTCAGCCCCGGCCGTCGGGTACGCGTGAGGGCGCACTCGGCACGCGAGGCAACCCTGCAAGCATAGCCGAGCGTGCTCGCGGAGCCAAACCGCTCCGGGGACCGTACTGCGGGCACCGGCCCACTAGGCTGACGGACGTGACGGGACCGAATCCGGAGGACGGGCGCGTGGTGCTCACCTGGCTCCGTCGTGCGGTGCTCGGCCTCGAACGCGCCGTCGACGAGATCAACTCCCTGAACGTGTTCCCGGTCGCGGATGCCGACACCGGCACGAACATGCTGGTCACCCTCCGGGCAGCGGCCCGGAGCGCGGAGGCCGCCGACCGCCGCGAAGGCCCGCAGGCGCTCGCGCGGGCGACCGTCGCCGGGGCCGTGTCCGGAGCCAGGGGCAACTCCGGTGTGATCGTCTCGCAGATCATGCGGGGGCTCGCCACGCAGCTGACCGAGGACGCCGCGCTCACGCCCACCGGCTTCGCCGAGGGACTGCGCACGGCGACCTCGCTGGTCACCACAGCCGTCGCCGACCCGGTCGAGGGAACCATCCTGTCCGTTCTGCGCGGCGCGTCCGACGGCGCCGGTGCCGCCGCGACCGAGGGGCGCGACCTGCCCGGCTGCGCCGTCGCCGCGGCGGACGCCGCCTTCGACGCCCTGCTGCGCACCCGGGACCAGCTCGCCGACAACGCAGCCGCCGGGGTGGTCGACGCGGGTGGTCGCGGACTGCTGGTGGTGCTCGACGCCCTGGTCGAGGTGACCTGTGGCACCGCACCGGAACGCCCCCGGTTCCATCGGAAGGCCGCACCGCACGTGCACGTGCACGCCGCCGGCGAGCACGCCCGCGCGGACCCGCAGGACGCCGGCGACCCACCGCGCGGACCGCATGCCGACTACGAGGTGATGTACCTCCTGCCCGACGCGACCGAGGCGGTGGCCGACCGGCTGCGTGAGGAGTTGAGCACCTTCGGCGATTCGGTGGTCGTGGTCTCCGCCGCCGACCCCACCCCGGTGGCGGTGTGGTCGGTGCACACCCACACCGCCGAACCCGGCCGTGCCATTCAGGCGGGACTGGCGCACGGGAACCTGCGCAGCATCGCGGTGAACGTGCTGCAGGAGGCCGGGCAGGCGGAGACACCGCTGCAGGCGCTGCTCGACGCGCCGCGGGCAATCGTCGCCCTGGTCTCCGGCGACGGTGCCGCGGACCTGTTCGCCGGCGCCGGCGCCGAGGTGATCCGCTGCGATCAGGGCATCACCCACGCCGAACTGCTGGCCGCACTGCACCGGTTCGAGGGCCGCGAGGTACTGCTCATGCCCAACGGTGCGCTGGCCACCCCGGAACTGCTCGCCGTCGCCGCGCGCTCGCGAGAATCCGGGGTGTTGGTGACCCCGTTGCCCACCTCGTCGATGGTGCAGGCGATCGCGGCGCTGGCCGTGCACGAGCCGGGCGGGGACGCCGCGGACGACACCTACTCCATGGCCGAGGCGGCCGCCGGAGCCCGCTGCGGATCCGTCGTCGCGGTCACCGAGGACGCGCTGACGATTCTCGGTCCGTGCGGTCCGGGCGACTACCTGGGGATGGTGGGCGGCGAGGTGGTGGTCCTGGAGGAGGACCAGTACTCGGCCGGTGAGGCGCTGACCGAACTGCTGCTCGCCACCGGTGGAGACATGGTGACGGTCCTGCTCGGTGAGGTCGCCGACGGCGACTTCCCGCAGAGGGTGCTCGCGGCCCTTCGGCCGGACCGCCCGGAGGTCGAGGTGGTCGGCTACTCCGGCGGCCAGCCCGGGAGCGTGATGGAGATCGGCGTCGAATGAGCTCCACCCGTGACCTGCACCTGGGGACCCCGCTCCGTGCGGCGATCGACCCCGAGATCGCCGAGTCGGCGGCCGCCGAACTGGGGCTGGAGACGGTCGGGGATCTACTACGGCACTTCCCGTTCCGGTACGAGGGCGGCGCCGTCGAGGACGACGGGACCCGGAGGTCCGAGCCCCGAGTCGGGGACGACGTGGTGGTGATCGGCACCGTCACCGCGATCACGCCGCCACAGGCGCACCACCGGGGCAAGAAGATGTTCCGGGTGCAGGTGGTCAACAAGGTCCGTGCCTACGAGCTGACCTTCTTCAACTACCTACCCAAGCCCATCCAGCCCGACCGTCGGCTGCTGCTGATCGGGCGACTCGGGGAGTGGAGCGGCAAACTACAACTCACCCACCCGGATTGGCTGGTGCTCCCCGACGACTCGGTCACCTCGGCGCAGGCTCTGGCGGACAACGAATCCGGCTCCACCAAGGCCGGCTCGAAGCGGCTCAAACACGCCGATCTGAGCCTGCTGCTCCAGCCCACCGTCCCGATCTACCACGGCACCAAGAACATGCCGACCTGGCTGACCCTGTCGCTGGTCGACAGTGTGCTCAAGCGGCTCGCTCCGGTCCCGGAGTCGTTGCCGGTGGAGTTCCTCGCGGTCAACGCCCTGATGAGTCTGGACGAGGCGGTCCGTGCCGCTCATAAGCCGGACGGCCGCGCGCAGGTCGAACAGGCCAAGCGACGGCTCGCCTTCGACGAGGCCGTCGCCATCGAGATCGCCCTGGCCCGGCGGGCGCACGAGGTGGGCACCGTCGCCGCGCCGCCGCTCGCCGCCCCGGACGGACCGCTGCAGACGGGGTTGCGTGAGCGGCTCCCGTTCCGGTTGACCGCCGGCCAGGAGGACGTGCTGGCGGAGATCGTCGACGACCTGCGGCAGTCCCATCCGATGACGCGACTACTGCAGGGTGAGGTGGGCTCCGGTAAGACGCTGGTCGCGTTGCTCGCGATGCTCACCGCGGTCGATGCCGGCTATCAGGCCGTGCTGTTGGCACCCACCGAGGTTCTCGCCACGCAACACCTGCTCTCGATCACCGCCATGCTCGGTGACCTGGCGGAGGCCGGGCAACTCGGTGCCGCCGACGCCGCGACCACCGTGACCCTGTTGACCGGGTCCATGACCACCAAGCAGCGACGGGCCGCGCTGCTGCGGATCGTCACCGGTGAGGCCGGCATCGTGATCGGAACCCACGCCCTGCTCGAGGACACCGTGGAGTTCTTCCGGCTCGGACTGGTTGTCGTCGACGAACAGCACCGGTTCGGAGTGGAGCAGCGCAACCGGTTGCGACGCAAGGGCGTCGGTGGTTCGGCGAGCGGCGCCAAGACCGGTTCCGAGGGCGCCGGCGAAGCGGACGAGCTCGTGCCGCACCTTCTGGTGATGACTGCGACACCGATCCCGCGGACCGTTGCTCTGGCCCAGTTCGGGGACATGACGACCTCGGTGCTCCGGGAACTGCCGCGGGGGCGTCAGTCGATTCAGACCTCGGTGGTCCCGCAGGGCCGGGAGTCCTGGGTGGCGCGTGCCTGGCAACGGGTCGACGAGGAGGTGCGCGCCGGTCGCCAGGTGTACGTGGTGTGCCCGCGGATCGGTGACGACGCGACCGGTGAGCAGGCGAAAGCGTCGTTCACCGACGAGGACTACGACTTCGACAGGCCGGTGTCGTCGGCATCGCCGAAGGCCGGTGGGCAGGGTGCGGATCCGGGACCCCCGGAGGACGAGTCCGTGCCGCCGAAGACCATCTCGGCCCTTCAGATGTACGACGAACTGGTCGCCGGTCCGCTCGGGCAGCACCGGATCGCGGTACTGCACGGTCGCCTGCCGGCCGAGGAGAAGGCCGAGGTCATGGCGGCTTTCGCGGCCGGGCAGATCGATATCCTGGTGGCCACCACGGTGATCGAGGTCGGAGTGGACGTGGCGAACGCCACCACGATGGTGGTGCGGGACGCCGACCGGTTCGGCATCAGCCAGTTGCACCAGCTGCGCGGCCGGGTGGGGCGAGGTGGACTGCCCGGACTGTGCCTACTCATCACCGCCAGTGAATCGGCACGCACACAGGAGCGGTTGCAGGCGGTCGCCGGCACCGTCGACGGATTCGCCCTGGCCCAGATCGACCTCGAACACCGCGGTTTCGGTGACATCCTCGGCGTGGATCAGTCCGGACTCGCCCGGCGCCTGAGCTTCCTCGACCTCGCTTCCGACGGTGACGTCCTGCACGCGGCCCGGGATCTCGCCTTCGAGATCGTCGCCGCGGACCCCGATCTGGAACGGCACCGGCCGCTGCGGATGATGAACGAAGTCATCCTCGGGGGGGAGCGCGAGGAGTTCCTGGGGAAGGCCTAGCGACTACGGGCCGCAGAGCGCGGCGAGCTGGCCGCCCCAGAACTGCACCACCTGCTCGCGGCGGGCGGCGTCGTCGGACAGCAGATCCGCCAGGCCCAGCCCTCTCGCGAGATCGAGCGTGGCCTGCACGGCTCGGCGGGCGTGCGCGTCCTCACGGTCCACGCCGAGCAGCCGCATCGCGAGTGCGAAGACCTCGCGGGAGTGCCGGTTCTCGAACGGCAACATCCGCTCCCGCAGTGCGTCGTCGCTGGCCGCGGCGGTCCACACGTGCAGGGCGGCCTTGAACAGGTCGTCGGTGTAGTACTCCACGATCAGGCGGGCAACGGCATAGGGCCGGTCCGGACCCTCCGGCACCGCCGCACCGGCCGAGGTCATCTGTGCCAGACGCTGTTCGCCCATGTACTCGAGTGCGGCGGAGATCAGATCCTCGCGAGTGGGGAAGTGGTGCTGTGCCGCTCCGCGGGAGACCCCCGCCTGCTGTGCCACACTGCCGACCGTGGTCGCGCCCCAGCCCCGCGTGGCGAGAGAGGCGATGGTGGTCTCCAACAGCCGCTGGCGGGTCTCCCGGCTGCGGGACTGCTGGGGCGTCCGGGTGCGCGGACGGGAGGTACTCATCCCGGTCAGACTAGTCGGCTGCGGCTGGGCGGGCCCAGTTCGGCGGCCTCTTCTGCAGGAACGCGGTGATGCCCTCGGCCGATTCCGGGGATCCGAACAGCCGCGCCGACTGCTCGGCCAGGGCAGCGGCGCGTTCGTCGAACGTGGCCAGGACGTCGTGCCAGAGGATCTGCTTGGTCTCTCGCAGGCCCTGAGGACTGCACAGCTGAAGTTCGGCGAGCTGCTCCGCGGTGGCCGCGGCGGGGTCGTCCGGAGCGGAGGTGATCAGGCCGTACTCCGCAGCCTGTGCCGCGTCGAACCGCCGACCGCTCAGCAGGAGAGTGGAGGCCACCCGGGAACTCAGGTGGGGCAGCAGCACCAGCGAGACCATCGCCGGTGCCACCCCGATCCGGGTCTCCGTCACCGCGAACGACGAGGACGGACCGGCGAACACGAAATCACAGGATCCGATCAGGCCGAACCCGCCGGCGCGGACGTGCCCGTCGATCTGCGCGATCACCGGCTTCGGGCATTCGATCAGCGCGCGCATCACCGCGATCATCGCCAGCGTGCGCGCCCCGGGGTCGGCGGTGCTCGCCGAGACCTCCTTGAGATCGGCGCCGGCGCAGAAGGTGCCGCCGGTGTGTCCGAGGACCACCGCGCGGGCCTCGTCGTCGGCCGCGGCGCGTTCCAGGCCCTCCAGCAGCTCGGCGAGCAGCCGCTCGGAAAGGGCGTTGCGATTGTGTGGGCTGTCGATGGTCAGGTGGGCGCCGCCACCGCTGGTCCGATACCGCACCAGCGGCTCGGGTGATGTGCTGTCCGCCATCGCGTCTCCTAGTAGCTCTTGGGCAGGCCGAGCGAATGCTCGGAGATGAAGTTGAGCACCATCTCCCGGCTGACCGGCGCGATGCGGAACAGCCGCGACGCCACCAGCATCTGCGCCAATCCGTACTCGGTGGTCAGACCGTTTCCGCCGAGCGAGTGGATCGCGCGGTCCACGGCCTTCGCGCCGGCCTCGGCGCCGGCGTACTTCGCCATGTTCGCGGCCTCCGCCGCCGCGAACTCCTCGCCCGCGTCGTAGAGAGTGGCGGCCTTCTGGAGCATCAATTTGGCCAGCTCGGTCTCCACCTTCAACTCGGCGAGCGGATGCGCGATCGCCTGGTGCGCACCGATCGGCGTCTTGAACACGGTGCGCCCCTTGGCGTAGTCCACCGCGCGGTCGATCGCGTACCGCGCCGAACCGATGGCACCCGCCGAGGCCATGATCCGCTCAGGGTTGAGTCCCGCGAAGAGCTGGGCGATCGCGGCGTCCGGCTCTCCGACCAGGGCATCGGCGGGCAGGCGTACATCGTCGAAGAACAGGGCCCACTGCGATTCGGGAAGTCCCACCTCCATCGGGATCCTCGTCTTCTGCAGGCCCGGGGAATCACTGGGCATGAGGAACAGCGCCGGGCGCAGCTTCCCGGACGCGGCGTCCTCGGTCCGGGAGACCACCAGGATCACATCGGCCAGCTCGACGCCGGATATGAAGGTCTTCTGCCCGGAGATGATCCAGTCCTGCCCGTCCCTGCGGGCGGTGG
This sequence comes from Tsukamurella serpentis, assembly GCF_054780975.1. Lineage (NCBI taxonomy): Bacteria > Bacillati > Actinomycetota > Actinomycetes > Mycobacteriales > Tsukamurellaceae > Tsukamurella > Tsukamurella serpentis. The sequence goes on along the minus strand of NZ_BAAGVH010000002.1, from coordinate 281,612 downwards.
TGGTGATCCGGTGGCTGTTGCTGCCGGCATCGGGTTCGGTGATCGCGAAGGCGGCGATCGTCTTGCCCGAGGCGATGCCGGGCAGCCAGCGTTGCTTCTGCTCCTCGGTGCCGAACTTCGAGATGATCGTGCCGTTGATGGCGGGGGAGACCACCAGCATCAGCAGCGAAGAACCGGCCGCGGCGAGTTCCTCTCCGACGATGCCGAGTTCGTACATGCCCGCACCACCGCCGCCGTACTGCTCGGCGATGTTCACCCCGATCAGGCCGAGTTCACCTGCGGCGTTCCACAGTTCGGTGGGACCCTCACCTGCGGCGATCTTCTCGCGCACGTACTCGGGCCCGTAGCGGCGACCGAGTTCGGCGACGGTGCTGCGGAGCGCCCGGCGCTCGTCGGATTCGATGACGTCCATCGAGATGGTCATGCGCTCTGCTCCTGTTCCTCCAGCACGGCGACCACCGCACCGGCATCGACGTTCTGGCCGGCCTCCACCTCGACCGCAGTGATGATCCCGTCTGCGGGGGCGTGCACGGCGTGTTCCATCTTCATTGCCTCCATCCACAGCACCGGCTGTCCCGCGGTGACGAGATCGCCCACGCGGGCCCCGATCCGGGTGATCACACCGGGCATGGGGGCGAGGAGGGAGCCCGCCGCCGCGGCGGCATCCGCGGAGGGCAGCGGATCGACGAGCGTCAGAGTCGCAGCGCCGCGTGGCGTCTGGACCTCCACCACGGTGCGATCACCCGGGTAGGTGGTGACGGAGACGGTTCGCCGGACCCCGTCGCGTTCGACGGTGACCCTCGCACGGTCACCGTCGTCGGCGACGGATGCGACCGGCCCGCACTCTGCTCTGAACTCGCGCTCGTCGGAGGTACGGAACTCCGGCACCAGGGTGCGCGCGCCCACGTTGCGCCAGCCCGGGGCGACGTGCGGGAGGGGGCTCGCGGCCGCTGCTCGACGGTCCAGGACCGCCCCGGCGGCCGACGCGGCCTCGGCGAGTTCGGCCTCGTCGAGCAGGGGTACGGCGAGGCGCTGCAACCGATCGCCGGTGAGGAAGTCGGTGGCGAAGTCACCGGCCTTGAAATCGGCGTCGGCGAGGATCCGTACCAGCAGGTCGCGATTGGTGGTGATGCCGTGGATCACCGCCCCGCGCAACGCGGACTCGGTGATCGCGAGGGCCTGCGCGCGGGTGGGGGCGAAGCCGATCACCTTGGCGAGCATCGGATCGTAAAAGACCTCCACGACGCTATCGCGAGGGGCGAGCGCGCTGTCGAGCCGGATACCCGGTCGGCCCGGTCCGTGGAACTCGCTGACCACACCGGGTACCTCGAAACGGTGCACGGTTCCGGCGGCGGGACGCCAGTCGTTCGCGGGATCCTCGGCGTACAGGCGTGCCTCCACGGCCCAGCCGCGCGTCGCAGGGGGTTCCTTCGCAGGCAGCGGAAGGCCCGCCGCGACGTCGAACTGCAGGCCGACGAGGTCCAGGCCGGTGGTGGCCTCGGTGACCGGATGCTCCACCTGCAGTCGGGTGTTGACTTCGAGGAAGTAGAACTCGCCGGTGTCGGTGGCGAGGAACTCGACGGTGCCGGCGCCGGTGTAACCGATGGCCCGTGCCGCGTTCGCAGCGGCCTTCTGCAGCGCGGCCCGCATCGCCGGGTGACGCTCGACGAGCGGCGACGGGGCCTCCTCGAGCACCTTCTGGTGGCGGCGCTGGATCGAGCATTCACGCTCGCCCACGGCCCAGACCGTGCCCTGGGAATCGGCCATCACCTGAACCTCGATGTGCCTGCCGCGTTCCAGGTAGCGCTCGCAGAAGACGGTTCCGTCACCGAACGCCGACATCGCCTCGCGCTGCGCGGCTTCGAGGTTCTCCTGCAGTTCGGAGCGGGAGCGCACCACCCTCATGCCGCGGCCGCCACCGCCGGCCGACGCTTTCACCAACACCGGGAAATCGCTGTCGGACACCTGATCCGGGGTGAGGTTGGTCAGCATCGGGACCCCGGCCTCGGCGAGCCGCGCCTTCGCCGCAACCTTGGAGCCCATGGCGGTGATCGCCTCCGGGGACGGGCCGATCCACACCAGGCCGGCGGCGCGTACCGCTGCCGCGAACTCCGCGTTCTCGGACAGGAAACCGTAGCCGGGGTGGATCGCCTGAGCTCCGGTTGTCCGGGCGGCGGCGATGATCCGCTCGCCCTGGAGGTATGTGTCAGCAGGGGTGTCGCCGGGCAGGCGCACCGCATCGTCGGCCTCGACGACGTGCGGGGCGCCCGCGTCGGGGTCGGAGAACACCGCCACTGCGCGCAGCCCGCGGGCGTGGGCTGCGGCGATCACGCGGCGGGCGATCTCGCCGCGGTTGGCCACCAGAACGGAATCGAAAGTCGTGTCTGTCATTTCTCACTCACATCCGGAAGACGCCGAAGGCGTCGGTGCCGTGGACCGGGCCGTTGTGGATGGCCGAGAGCGCCATCCCGAGCGCAGTACGGGTGTCCCGAGGGTCGATGATGCCGTCGTCGTAGAGCATTCCGGACATGAACGCCGGCAGCGACTCCTTATCGATCTGGGTCTCGATGGCGGTGCGCATGCCGTCCACGAACGCCGGATCCATCTCCTGACCGCGGGATGCGGCGGAGGCGGCCGCCACTTCGGTGACCACGTCGGCGAGCTGCTTGGCGCCCATGACCGCGGATCGGGCACTGGGCCAGGAGAACAGGAACCGCGGGTCGAAGGCCCGGCCCGCCATGCCGTAATGACCGGCCCCGTAGGAGGCGCCCGCGATCAGGGAGAGGTGCGGCACCTCCGAATTGGAGACGGCGTTGATCATCATCGATCCGTGTTTGATCATGCCGCCGCGTTCGTATTCGGCGCCCACCATGTACCCGGTGGTGTTGTGGATGAACAGCAGTGGTGTGTCGTACCGGTTCGCCAGCTGGATGAACTGTGTGGCCTTCTGCGCCTCCTCGGAGAACAGGACGCCACGGGCATTGGCGAGGATGCCGATCGGGTAGCCGTGCAGGTTCGCCCACCCGGTGGTCAGCGATCCGCCGTAGAGCGGCTTGAACTCGTCGTAGTCGGAGTCGTCGACGATGTGCGCGATGATCTCGCGCGGATCGAAGGGGATCTTCAGATCGTCCGGGACGATGCCGAGTAGTCCCTCCGGATCGTATCGGGGCGGCGCAGCCACGCCCGCAGGCGTAGCCCCCTGCTTGTGGTGGTTGATCCGCCGCACGATGGAGCGGGCGATGCGGGCGGCGTCGAGCTCATCGGCGGCCAGGTAGTCGCCGAGTCCCGAGGTCCGCGAGTGCATCTCCGCGCCGCCGAGGGTCTCGTCGTCGGAGATCTCCCCGGTCGCGGCCTTCACCAGCGGCGGTCCGGCGAGGAAGACCTTGGACCGTTCGGAGATCATCACCACGTGATCGCTCATGCCGGGGATGTAGGCGCCACCCGCGGTGGAGTTGCCGTACACCACTGCGATGGTGGGGATCCCGGCCTTCGACAGTCGGGTGAGGTTGCGGAACATGGCCCCACCCGGTACGAAGACCTCCTTCTGGGTCGGCAGATCGGCCCCGCCGGATTCCACCAGGGAGATCACCGGGAGCCGATTCTGCAGCGCTATGTCGTTCAGGCGCAAGGACTTGCGCAGCGTCCACGGGTTGCTGGTGCCCCCTTTCACGGTGGGGTCGTTGGCGACGACCATGACCTCGACACCCTCGACCACACCGATGCCGCCGACCAGCGAGGCGCCCACCTGGAAGTCGGTGCCCCAGGCGGCGAGCGGCATGAGTTCCAGGAACGGGGAGGCCGGATCGAGAATGCTGTCGATCCGTTCGCGCGCGGTGAGCTTGCCGCGGGCCCGATGCCGCTGAACGTACTTCTCGCCGCCCCCGGCGAGGGCCTTGTCGAACTCGGTGTTCAACTCGGCGATCTTCTCGAGCATCGCGTCCCGATATCGCGGTGCATCGGGGGAGGGGGTGCTGCGTAGCACCGTCATCGCGGGTTCCTTCCGGTCACGTGTAGCCGAGGCGCTTGGCCGCCAGGGTGGTCAGGATCTCTGTGGTGCCGCCGCCGATGCCGAGGATCCGGACGTCCCGATAGTGCCGTGAGACCTCCGATTCGGCCATGTAGCCGTGGCCGCCGAACAATTGCAGGGAATCGTCGACCACCCGCTGCGCGGTCTCGACGGCGGTGTTCTTGGCGAAGCAGGCCTGCGGCACCAGGTCTGCACCGGCGACGGCGCCGCGCATCGGATCGCCCGGAGCGCCGGCGAGGGCCTCGGCGTACCGGTCGGCGATGTGCCGGGTGTACACCCGTGCCACGTCGATCCGGCGCCGCATGTCGGTGACGGTGTTCTGCACCGCCTGCCGGGTGATCAGCGGTGCGCCGAAGGTCTCGCGGTCACGGACCCAGGGGAGGGTGAGGTCCAGGCAGCGCTGCGCGTGGGAATAGGCCTGCACGGCCAGAGCGAGCCGTTCGGTGACGAAGGCCGCTCCGATCAGCAGGAATCCGCCGTTCTCCGGGCCGATCAGATTCTCCGCGGGCACCCGCACGTCGGTGAAGGACAGTTCGGCGGTGTCGGAGGCGTGCCAGCCCAGCTTCTTCAGCGGTGCACTCACTTCGAATCCGCTCAGCCCCTTGGGGATCACCAGCAGGCTGATTCCAGCGGCCCCGTCGCAACCGGTGCGCACAGCGGTGACCACCCAATCGGCACGCACCCCGGACGTGATGAAAGTCTTGGCGCCGTTGACGACGTAGTGGTCGCCGTCCCTGCGGGCGGTGGTGCGCAGGTGGCCGACGTCCGACCCGCCGCCGGGTTCGGTGATGGCGAGCGCGCTGATCGCCTCTCCGCGGAGCACGGGCGCGACCCACCTCGCCTTCTGCTCGTCGGTGCCGGAGAGCACGATGTGCGGTACCGAGATCCCGCAGGTGAGTAGGGAGGCGAAGGCGCCGCCCGAGCAGCCCGCTTCGTGCATGGCCTCGCACACGATGAGCGCGTCGCGGGGGTCACCGTCGCCGCCTCCGACGGAAGCGGGGAAGGAGACCCCGAGCAATCCCAGATCAGCGGCCTTGACGTGCAGATCCCGCGGGAGCAGGCCCTGCGTCTCCCAGGTGTGCAGGTTCGGCAGTATCTCCCGCTCAGTGAAAGCGGTGACGGCCTTGCGCAGCGCGAGTCTTTCGGGGCTGTCCCAATGCCCGGTCATTCGGTGCCCTCCGGGGAGGTGACGCCGGGTGCCGGCAGGAGGGTGACCGGTAGGTCCACGAAGCGGCTGCGGAGCCATTCCGCGAGGCCCTTCGCCTGCGGATCGAATCGGTATCCGTGCGCGACGCCCTTGCCGAGGATGTCGTCGATGACGAAGTTCACCGCGCGCAGATTCGGCAGTTCGTAGCGCCGCACCGGTAGCGAGGCGACCTCCGGGAGCAGCTCGCGCAGTAGCCGCACCGTGAGCCGGGTGCGCAACCACTGATAGGCGTCGTCGGACTCGGCCCATACGCCGACGTTGGCGCTGCCGCCCTTGTCGCCGCTGCGGGCGCCGAAGACGGTTCCCAGAGGTGCGCGGACGGTTTCCTGCGCAGTGGCCCGATCGGTGACGGGTTCGGTGTCCGGACCCGGTTGTGAGGGATCCGCCGGCAGTACCTGCGTGATCTCGGGCGGGGGGATCTCCGCAACGGTGCCATCGGGACGGTGGGCGCGGTGCGGCACCGCACTGTTGGGCAGGTACGCCGCGTGATAGACCCCGTACGGTCCGCCGTTCGACGGCGGTGCGGTCGGTGAGGCACCGGGATAGGTGGCGAGCGCGAGTTCAACAGCGGCGGAGGTGAACGCGCGTCCCACTTTGACCGGATCTCGGTCCCATGCGACCGCGGTCAGCGTGGCCGAGGCCGCGGCCTCGGTCGGCGCGTCCCGGTGATCGGTCCGGGCCAGGCGGAACTGGAGTTCCGACGGTGCCGGATCGAGGTTCGCCCGCAACTGCCCCTGTAGCAGCTCAGCCTTGCGTTCGATCTGCAGACCGGTGAGCAGGAAGCTGATCTCGTTGCGGAACCCGCCCAGGGCGGTGGTGGCGACCTTTGTGGTGTGCGGGGGTGCCTCGCCCCGCACCCCGCGCACCGCGACCCGGTCCGCACCGGCCTGGGCCAGCGCGACCGAGTCGAGGCGCAGGGTGACATCGGGATTGGCGTACCGCTGACCGGTGACCTCGTACAGTAATTGGGCGGTGACGGTCCCGACCTCCACCACGCCGCCGGTGCCCGGCTGTTTGGTGATGACGAAGCCGCCGTCGGCGTCGATCTCGGCGATCGGGAAACCGGGGTGCATCATGGCGGTGATCGGGTGGCGGTCGAAGAAGGCGTAATTGCCGCCGGTGGCCTGGGCGCCGCACTCGATGATGTGCCCGGCGGCGACGGCTCCGGCGAGCGCATCGAAATCGGTGCGACCCCAATTGAATTCAGCGATCGCCGGGCCGAGTATCACGGAGGCGTCGGTGACCCGTCCGGTGATCACGATGTCGGCGCCGCTGCGCAGGCACTCGGCGATGCCGAACGCGCCCAGATAGGCGTTGGCGGTCACCGCATCCGCTACCCCGAGTTCGGCGGCGCGTGGAAGCAGATCGTCACCGTCGACCCACCCGACGGTCAACTCGCGCGCCGGTCCGGACGCCTGCTCGATCACCTGCTGCACGGCGGTCGCGAGTCCGCCGGGATTGAGTCCGCCCGCATTGACGACCACCTTGGTGTCCTGTGCGGCGAGGGAGTCGAGGTGCGGTTGCAGGTGCCGCAGGAAGGTTCTGGCGTAGCCGAGATCCGGGTCCTTGAGCCGGTCCCGGCCGAGGATGAGCATGGTGAGTTCGGCCAGGTAGTCACCGGTGATGTAGTCGACCCGCGGTCCGTCCAGGATCTCACCGATCGCGGCGGCGCGGTCCCCGTAGAAGCCGGAGACGTTGGCGATGCGGACGGTACGCGTCATGATTGCACTCCTCGTCGGTCCCGGCCGGGCCCCGGGGCTCCGGCGAAGCACTGCGCGATGGTCAGCCAGTGCGCGGCATCGGTGCCGGTGGCGGCCAAGTCGGTGTCGTCGCGGTGCACCCGCTGTACCGCGAGTCGGCAGAGGTGCTCCAGGGAGCCGGTCACCCGTTGTGGGGCATCGCCGGGGCCGAAGCGGTGTACCGAACCGTCGGGGGCGGTGAGGACGAGGTCGAAGGGGTCAGCCGGGGGTTGCTGGTCGTGCACGGAATAGGCGAAATCACGGGTCTTGTACGCCAGTTTGGCCACGTGGGGCAGGGCGCCGGGGACGTCGAAGTCGGCGCCGGTGGCGTCGGCGATGTCGAGCCCGTGCGCCCACGTCTCCATCAGGCGAGCCGTCGCCATGGTCGCCGGGCGCATCGGCGGTCCGAACCAGGGGAGCTGCGTGGCCGGATCGGCCCGGCGGAGCGCGGCGACGAGCGCATCGCGCCCGCGGTTCCAGCGCGCACGCAGGTCGGGATCCGAGGCCAGCTCACCGGCTCCGGCGTCGACGAATCCCAGAGGATCGGCCATCGCCCGGTGCAGCACCTCGGCGAAACCGGCAGGATCGGTCGCAGCGGTCAGTGAGACCTCATCGGTCCAGGTCAGGTGTCCGATCTGGTGAGCGATGGTCCAGCCCGGCGCCGGGGTGGGCGTCGACCAGTCGGCGGTGTCCGCGATCGCCATTACCGCAGACGAGGTGGTCTCGAGCGCATCGAAGACGGGGGCTGCCGTGGTCACGGACACACTCTGGCATCGCCCGGCCAAAAAAACAAGCAGTGGCGCTTTTTTCTAAGGGTCTGACCGGGCTCAGGCGAGGGCGAGGAACAGCTTCTCCAGCTTCTGCCTATCCACGTTCTCCGGTCCCTCGGTGGCGATGCAGTGCTGAAGTCCCGTGGCCACGAGCGCGTACCCGCTGCGTCCGAGCGCCTTGTTGACCGCAGCGAGCTGGGTGAGCACGTCCTCGCAGTCCTGCCCCTCCTCGAGCATCCGGATCACCGTGGCGAGGTGTCCGTGCGCTCGCTTGAGCCGGGTCGCGATCGGCTTGGCGTCGGTCTCGGGGATCTTCATCGCGCCCGGCTCCCGTCCAGCCCGTCGAGCATCGAAGTGAGTAGTTCGCGTGCCTCGGTGGCGATCTCGGACAGTGCCGCGGTGCCGGTGAACTCGGGCATCACCGCCGGGTCCATGATCTCGACCTTCGACCCCTCGCCTTCGGCACTGATCACCACGTTGCACGGCAGCAGTGTCGCCACTCGCGGATCGGCCTGCAGGGCGCGGTGGGCCAGTTGCGGCCGGCACGCCCCCAGGATCACCCGCGGGGGCACGTCCACGCCCAGTTTGGCCTTCAGGGTCGCGGCGATGTCGATCTCGGTGAGGACGCCGAAACCCACCTCGCTCAGGGCTTCGCGCACCGCGATGACGGCGTGCGGGTAGGGGGAGGTGAGCGTCCTGCTCAGGGTGAAGGCGTGCATGGCCGGGCTCCTCGTCGATCGGTGTTCCCTCAGTCTTCCATATCCCCCAGGGGGGATGCTACCTTTGTGGTGAATATCCCCTAGGGGGGTTACCGAGAAGGAGTTGGAAAGATGACCACCACAACCGTCCACGGGAGTGACGAACAGGCCGAATCCGGCGCCGCGACCCTGCGTCGCCTGCAACCGCAGCATCGCGACCTGCGCAGGGCGATCCCGGACGTCTACGCAGGTTTCGGTGCGCTCAGCGCCGCCGCCTTCGCCGACGGCGCACTGGACCGCAGGACCAAGGAACTCATCGCCTTCGCCATCGGAGTGGTCGAAGGGTGCGACGGCTGCATCGCCTCGCACGGGCAGGCCGCAGCGCGTGCGGGCGCCACCGCCGAGGAGGCCGCGGAGGCGATCGGCGTCACCTTCCTCATGCACGGCGGCCCCGCCACCATCCACGGAGCGCGGGCCTTCGAGGTCTTCCGCGGCTTCGCCGACGCAGAACAGCGGTGATCGGCATGTGTCACGCGACCCGATGCCGAACCTGCGGTAAGACCACCTGGGCCGGGTGCGGAAGCCACGTCGACGCGGTTCGGCGAACCGTCGCCTCCGCCGACTGGTGCGCCGGCCACAACGGTGCCTCTCGCCCCGAACGACGCTGGTTCAGCGTGCGCCGCAGCTGATCGAGACGCCGGCCGGGATCTCGACGCGCCTCACCGGCAGGTGGTCAACGCGCGTTGCACGACTGCCACGGACGCACGATCGACCGTGAGACCGTACTCGCGGGCGATGAACGAGAACTGCCGGGCGTACTGGCAATGGAATCGCTCATTGGAGGGCATCCACCGACCGGGCGGGCTATCGCGCTTGTTCTCGTTCGCCGGACCGTCCACCGCGATCAGGTTCCGCGGGTCGTTGGCGAACACGACGCGCTTGGCGTCGTCCCACGACCAGGCGCCCATGTCCCAGGCGTAGGCGAGGGCGATCACGTGGTCTATCTGCACCTTCGCCGAGGTCTTCGCGCCCCGCTCGAACCGCATCACGGTGCCGCTGTACGGGTCCACCAGAGTGCCGGTGGCCACTGCGTTCGGGCATGCGGAGGTCCGTACGTAGGACTTGTCGGTCAGGTCCCGCTCCAGCACGTCGTTGCGGGTATCGCAGCCGTTGCGGCCGAGCGGCGCGGACTGATCGTCGGTCCACGGCGGACCGAAGGCCGCCCGCCGGTACGGCTGCGGAGCCCGCTGCCGGGCCGGGACGACGGCCACTCCCTCCAGCGACCCATCCGGCGTTCCTCTCCGCGCGGCATCGCCGGACGAGTGGGCCGGGGGCGCCGCCCGACCGCGGTCGCGGTGCGCGCCGACCGCGACGAACACCGCCGTCGCGACGACCAGTACGAGGATCAGCCACGTGCGCGCCGGAAGCGGGCGGGTGGTTCTCCGGCGGGACATTGCCGCAACGTAGCACCACGCACCGACGATTCGCGGCGCCCCGTATTCTCGACCCATGAGTACGCCCACCGCGCAGGACGACGAGCTGCGTACCGCGACCGAGACGGTCGAGGTGGCGGCCCGCGCCGCCCGCGCCGCATCGAAACAGCTGATCACGCTCACCACTGAGCGCAAGAACACGGCGCTGCACGCCGCTGCCGATGCTCTGCTCGCCGCCAAGGTCCGGATCCTCACCGCGAACGCCGAGGACGTCGATCGCGCCCGCGCCGCCGGTACCGAGGAATCGCTCATCGACCGGCTCGCCCTCGACGACTCGCGGATCGACGCGATCGCATCGGGTCTGCGGCAGGTCGCCGGACTGCCCGACCCGGTCGGTGAGGTATTGCGCGGATCGACACTGCCCAACGGTCTCGAACTGCGCCAGGTCGCCGTACCTCTCGGCGTGGTGGGGATCGTCTACGAGGCCCGGCCCAATGTCACCGTCGACGCCTTCGGACTCACCCTCAAATCCGGCAACGCGGTGCTGCTGCGCGGCTCCGGGTCGGCGGCGTCGTCGAACGCCGCTCTGGTGGCCGTGCTCCGGGAATCGCTCGCCGCGAGCGGTATCACCGAGGACGCGGTCAACCTGCTGCCGGCCGACAACCGCGCCAGCGTCACCGCGCTGATCCGCGCCCGGGGGCTGGTCGACGTGGTCATCCCGCGCGGCGGCGCAGGACTGATCGCCGCCGTCGTCCGCGACGCCACCGTCCCGACCATCGAGACCGGCGTGGGCAACTGCCACATCTACGTTCACGCCGCTGCCGACCGGCAGATGGCGCAGCGGATCGTGCTCAACGCCAAGACCCGCAGGCCCAGCGTGTGCAACACCGTCGAAACCGTACTGGTCGACTCCGCGCTGCGGGAGAGTTTCCTGCCCGAGTTGCTGAGCGCCTTCCAGACCGCCGGGGTGATCGTGCACGGAGACGAGGCGGCGATGGTGCCCGCCACCGAGGCCGACTGGACGGACGAGTACCTCAGCCTGGACGTCGCGGTGAAGGTGGTCGACGGGCTCGACGCAGCGATCGAGCACATCGACCGCTACGGAACCGGCCACACCGAGGCGATCGTCACCGGAGACCTCGCGGCCGCCCGCGCCTTCACCACCCGGGTGGACGCGGCAGCGGTGATGGTGAACGCCTCCACCGCGTTCACCGACGGCGAGCAGTTCGGTTTCGGTGCGGAGATCGGTATCTCCACGCAGAAGCTCCACGCCCGCGGCCCGATGGGACTGCCGGAGCTCACCTCCACCAAGTGGATCGCGTGGGGTGACGGACATGTGCGACCCCGGTAGGCCGCAGAGTCGGCGGAGGTAGGTTGTCGCTATGGCAATCAACGAGTCACTCGAATTCGACATCGACGCCCCGGTGGACCTCGTGCTCGAGACGCTGGCCGATGTGGACGCGCTCCCGGACTGGTCCTCGGCGCACAGCAACGTCAAGGTGGTCGAACGTGATGCGAACGGTCGGCCCAGCGTGGTGACCGCCTCGGTGGGCCTGCTGATGTTCAGCGACGACCTCACCTTCGACTACGTCTTCACCGACACCAGCTGCAAGTGGGACACCCGCAACGAGGGAACCGCAGTGCGCAGCCAGGGCGGCATCTACGAGCTGGCGCCCAAGGGTGACGACCAGACCCGGGTCACGGTGAGCATGTACCTCGATCCCAAGGTCAAGGCTCCCGGGTTCGTGGTCAAGAAGGGCATCAAGCTGGCCATGGACATCGTCAAGAACGGGCTGACCAAAGAGGTCCTCAAGCGGAAGGCCGCGTCCTGAGCGGCGCGGTGGCCCCAGCGCCGACGGCCCTGTTCACCGACGTCGACGACGTCGCCTCCGCGCTGCGGGAAACGGGGTACATCCCCTCGACGGCCACCGCGACTGCAGTCTTCCTCGCCGACCGGCTCGGAAAACCGCTGCTGGTCGAAGGTCCGGCCGGTGTCGGCAAGACGGAACTGGCCCGGGCCTGCGCCCAGGCCCGCGCGGCCAGGTTCGTGCGGCTGCAGTGCTACGAGGGCATCGACGAGGCCCGCGCACTGTACGAGTGGAATCACGCCAAGCAGATCCTTCGGATCCAGTCCTCCGGTGCGGCCGCAGGCGGTGACTGGGACGAGACCAAGGAGGACGTCTTCTCCGAGGAGTTCCTGCTGCCGAGGCCGCTGCTGCAGGCGGTGCGGGAGAGCGGGCCGTCGGTCCTGCTGATCGACGAGGCGGACAAGGCCGACCTGGAGTTCGAGGGGCTGCTGCTGGAGGTGCTCTCCGACTACGCGGTGACGGTGCCCGAACTGGGCACGATCACCGCGCAGCGCAAGCCGCTGGTCTTCCTGACCTCCAACGCCACCCGGGAGTTGTCCGAGGCGCTCAAACGCCGCTGCCTGTACCTGCACATCGACTTCCCCGATGCCGACCTCGAACTGTCGATCATCCGTAGCCGGGTCCCCGACCTCCCGGCGGCGGTGGCGCAGCAACTGCTGCGTGTGATCTCCACCCTGCGCGGACTGGACCTGAAGAAGAAGCCCTCCGTCTCGGAGACCCTCGACTGGTGCCGCACCCTGCTCGCGCTCGGTGTCACCGGGAGCGCCGGCGGATCGATCGACAAGCGCGCACTCCGATCGACTCTGGGAGTCGTGCTCAAGCACCAGGTGGACATCGAGACCGCCGCGGCAGCGCTGGGCCTGTAGATGTCCGTGCGTGAGTCGGCCTCCGGAACCCCGCTCGACGCGCACCTGCACGCCTTCGTGAGGATGCTGCGCGAGCGGGGCCTGGCCATCGGACCGGGGGAGGCGATCACGGCGGCCGAGGTGTTGACGGTGCTGGACCTCGCCGACCGGGCCCAACTGCGGGAAGGACTCGCGGCGGTGCTGCTGCGCGAGCAGATGCATCGCAAGGCCTTCGACGTGCTGTTCGACCTGTACTTCCCGGTCCGCGGAGGTTTCGGTGCCGACAGCACCACCGCGGCGTCACCGGGCCGGGCGGCCCGCCCGAACCGGCTCGCCGAAACCGGCCGCGCCGAGCCGATGCGGATGCCCGCCGCCGATGAGCCACCCGACCCGGACGCCGCCCGTGAGGCCCTCCGGCAGGAGGCGATCGCGGCGCTGGTCGCCGGAGGTGACCACGACGGCATCGCCAGCCAGATCGTGGAACAGCTCGGGGAGTACCAGTCGGCGACCGGCACCGCCTTCTCGTCCTACCAGGCGCTCAAGGCCCTCAACCCGCAGACCCTGATCGCGGCCATCGCGAACGGGCTGCTCGCCGCGGCCGGAGAGGACGGAGCGGCACCGGGCAGCTTCGAGTACGAATCCGCGCGCCGGGTGGCCCGCAACCGGGTCGCCGAACTCACCGAACGGGTCACCGAACTGACCTCGGTCGCGATGGCCGCCCGACGCGGACCCGAGGCGGTCGCCCAGTACGCGGCACCGCAGCTGCCGGAGAACGTGGCGTTCTTCGCCGCCACCCGCAGTGAACTGCACCGGATGGAACAGACGGTCCGGCCGCTGGCGCGGCAATTGTCCACCCGGCTGCTGGTGCGCCGACGCCGTGCTCGCCGCGGTGCGATCGACCTGCGGCGCACGCTGCGCAGGTCGATGTCCACCGGTGGCGTCCCGATCGACCTGGCGCACCGTCGGCCCCGCCCGACGAAACCCGAACTGGTGCTGCTGTGCGACCTGTCCGGCTCGGTGGCGGGGTTCTCCAACTTCACGCTGCTGCTCACCCACGCACTGCGCGCCGAGTTCTCCAAGATCAGGGTGTTCGGCTTCGTCGACTCGGTCGACGAGATCACCGAGTACATCGACACCGGTCGCACACTGACCGTCGACACGGTGGTGGACATGTTCGACCGGGTGATCCGCGAGACGAAGGTGGCACGGTTCGGCGGTTCGGACTACGGCAGTGTGCTGCGCACCTTCGTCCGTGACTTCCCGGACGCGGTGACCCACCGCGGAACCCTGCTGATCCTCGGCGATGCCCGCACCAACCACACCGATCCCGCGCTCGCCGAACTCGACGAACTGGTGACCCGGGCCAGGCACGCCTTCTGGCTCAACCCCGAGCGCAAGGCGTCCTGGGGAACCGGGGATTCGGTGGCCGACCGCTATCGCACCCTGATCGACATGTACGAGTGCCGTACCGCAGGACAACTCGCGCAGGTGATCGGGCGATTGCTGCCCGTGTGACCGGGCGGAGCCGGGAAGGGCGGGCCGGTGGGCCGGGAATAGGATGTCGTGTCATGCGTGAGTCCAGCACCGCAGGACGTCGTCGGAGGGTCGGCGTGATGGGCGGGACCTTCGACCCGATCCACCACGGCCACCTGGTGGCCGCCAGTGAGGTGGCGAACAGGTTCGGCCTCGACGAGGTGGTCTTCGTCCCCACCGGACGGCCCTGGCAGAAGAGCGACGTCACGCCCGCCGAGGATCGGTACCTGATGACGGTCATCGCGACCGCCTCGAACCCCCAGTTCTCGGTCAGCCGGGTCGACATCGACCGGGGCGGTGACACCTACACCGTGGACACCCTGCGTGACCTGCGCGAGCAGAATCCCGAATCCGACCTGTTCTTCATCACCGGCGCCGATGCGCTCGCATCGATCCTGAGCTGGCAGGACTGGGAGGAACTGTTCGGTCTGGCGACCTTCGTCGGAGTGTCCCGGCCCGGCTACCAATTGGCCGCCGATCACCTCTCCGACGTGCCGCGGGATAGATTGTTCCTCGTGGAGGTGCCCGCCCTCGCCATCTCGTCGACCGAGTGTCGTGCCCGCGCCGACGCCGGCCGCCCCGTGTGGTACCTGGTTCCGGACGGGGTGGTGCAGTACATCGCCAAACGCGGGCTCTACCAGAGCGGAACGGCGCCGCAGAAGACAGTGAACCCAGGAGGAGAATGACCGCATCCGATCACGCTCGCACCATCGCCGCGATCGCGGCCCGTGCAGCGGACGACAAGCTCGCGACCGACGTGGTGGTGCTCGACGTCTCCGACCAGCTGGTACTCACCGAGGCCTTCGTGATCGCCTCGGCGGGCAACGAGCGCCAGGTCAACGCCATCGTCGAGGAGGTCGAGGACGCGCTGCGCGAGGCGGGCGTCAAGCCCGTCCGCCGTGAGGGCGCCCGCGAGGGCCGCTGGGCACTACTGGACTTCCTCGACATCGTGGTGCACGTCTTCCACGAGGACGAGCGCGAGTACTACGCGCTGGAGAAGCTGTGGAAGGATTGCCCGAAGATCGAGGTCGAAGGCCTGGGGCAGCACGGTGACAACGGCACCGTCGACGGGCAGCGCGAGGACGCTTGATGCACGTGGAGGACGGGCTCGACTCCTCGGTCGAGCGCCTGACCCCGACGGTGCGCAGGCTCATCCTGCTGCGGCACGGCCAGACCGCCTCGAACGCGGAGGGCCGGATGCAGGGCCAACTCGACACCGACCTCACCGATCTGGGCCGGCGCCAGGCCCACGCCGCTGCGGGCGCGCTCGCCGACCGGGATCCGATCCTGATCGTCAGCTCCGATCTGCGCCGGGCCCGCGACACCGCGCAGGCACTCGCGACGCAGACCGGCGGCACCGTCGAATTCGACGACCGGCTGCGCGAGACGATGCTCGGGGACTGGCAGGGCCTGACGCACTACGAGGTGGACTCGTACATGCCCGGTGCGCGGCTGCGCTGGCGCGACGCCCCGCAGTGGGCTCCGCCCGGCGGGGAGGCCCGGGTCGACGTCGCCGCGCGTTCGCACCCGGTGGTCGACGAATTGATCGACCGGCTCCCCGACTGGGGCTCGGCCGAGCGTCCGGTGGTCCTGGTGGCGCACGGCGGTCTCATCGCGGCGCTCACCGCGAGCCTGCTGGACCTGCCCGTCACCTCCTGGCCGATCCTCGGCGGACTCGGCAATTGCAGTTGGGTCCAGTTGTCCGGACACGGTGACCAGCCGCGGTGGCGGCTGGACGTGTGGAACGCCTCCGCAGACGTGGCCTCCGACGTGCTATGACCGGAACGCTGCTGGTTCTCAGTGATTCGCTGGGGTTCTACGGGCCCGAGGGCGCGCTGCCGACATCGGACCCGCGGATCTGGCCGAACCTGGTGGCGAGCGAGTTGGGGTTGCGCTGCGAGCTGTTCGCCCGGGTCGGCTGGACCACCCGGGACGGCTGGTGGTGCGTGACCCAGGACCCGCGGGTGTGGTCCGCGGTGCCCACCGTGGAGGCCGCCGTCCTCGCGCTCGGCGGAATGGACTCACTGCCCTCACCGGTGCCGACCGCTCTGCGTGAGCAGATCCGCTACCTGCGGCCACCCGCCCTGCGGGCGAAGGTGCGTGACGGATACGCCACCGTCCAGCGGATGTTCGCGCCCGTCGGGTGGCCCATGGCACTGCCGCCCGGGGTCACCGTCGACTACCTGCGACGGACCCACGAATCCCTGCGTGCGCTGCGCCCGGCCGCCCCGATGGCGGTACTCGGGCCCGCCGTGCACCGCTCCCGCGCCTACTCCTTCGCCCAGCCCGGCTGGGACCGCACCGACACCGCCATGCGGCGCTGGGCCGAGGACGCCTCGGTGCCGCTGGTGCCGGTGCGGGACCTGTGCGAGTGGTCCTTCGACACCGGGATCAATAACATCGACGGGATCCACTGGGCGTTCGAGATGCACGAGCAGGTGGCGCGGCGAGTACTGGGCGCCCTGCGGGGAGGGGAGCAGCGGTGAGTGTCGTCGTGGTGACCGATGCATCGGCGGCCATCGCCCCGGAGCGGGTCCGGGAGTCGGGCATCGGTGTGCTCCCGCTTCACGTGCTCTCCGCCGACGGCGAATTCGTCGATCACGGAACCGGCTATCAGGCCGAACGTTTCGTCAAGGAGGGCGTGAGCACTTCCGGTCCGTCGGCCGGGGAGGTCCGCGAGGTCTTCGAGGCGGCGCTCGCACAGGCCGGCGGTGACGGCGTCGTGGTGATCACCATGAGCTCGCATCTGAGCTCCACGCACTCGACCTGCGTGGCGCAGGCCGCGGCGCTGGCCGCCGATATCACCGTGATCGACTCCCGCAGCATCGATATGGCGATGGGATTCGGCGTTCTCGAAGCGGCGCGCCTGGCCCGGACCGGCGCGAGTGCCCGTGAGGTCGCGCTGACGGCGCGCCGGGTGCTCGACGGTGCCGAGGGCTACTTCTGCGTCGCCACCCTCGACCATCTGCGGGCCGGCGGGCGGGTCAGCGCGCTGGCGAAACTGCTCGGCGGAGCGCTGCAGATCGTTCCGGTGCTGCGGATCAAGGACGGCAGGATCGTGTCCGAGCGCAAGACCCGCACCGTCGCCCGTGCCCGCGATCAACTGGCGGCACTGGCTGCAGAGCACTTCGGTGATCGGCCGGTGCGGGTCGCGGTGCACCACGTCGAGGCGCTCGAAGCGGCCCAGCAGGTAGCCGAGTCGGTCCGGCAGGAGTTCGGCCGGGTGGAGGAACTCGTGGTGGGGCCGTTCGGCGGAACCATCGCCGCGCACCTGGGTCCGGGTGCGGTCGGGGTGGCCGTGGCCCCCGCGCTGGCGGACCCGTCGGCTGCGCAGGAACCGCCTAACACACCGGTGTGACGGAAACCCGCCCCGCGGGGCGGTTCTCCACAGGTTCACGGTTTTCCACAAGGGGCCTGGTTCTCGCCCGTGACAGGGCCGTTCGGACGGTGGCCGCGGCCTACGGTTCGTCGCATGAACGGCGAACGACAGGCGGCGGACGACGGCTCCGGCGAGGATCAGATCTTCGCCCGTCCGGCGTGGTTGGCGGACTTCCGCACGGGTGATGATGGCCGACCCGGAGGCCGGGACGGGGGCCGGGGCGGGGCGGAACGGGACCAGCGCGGGCACACCGACGGCGACGGTGACGCGGCCGACTGGACCGGGGAATCGCTGGAGCCGCCGCCGCGGGGAGTGCGGGCCGACGAGGACTTCTGGGACCCGGAGCCGACCGGCTGGCGCGCCACCGTCGACAAGGTCCGGACCACGCCGCGGGCAGCGATCGCGCTGATCGCGGTCGGGGTGGTCGCGGCGGTGGTCGCGGCCGTCGCGGTCTTCGGTGGTGCGCGCGGCGCGGACTCCGGCCCCTACCCGGTGGTGAACTTCACCGGTGCCGCGGAATCGGCCGGGCGGGGGAGCAGTGCAGCGAGCTACTCCGCGTCGTCGCCGGTGGCTGCGCCATCCGTTCCGGCGGCACCTCCCGACCTGGTGGTGGCGGTGGTCGGGCTGGTCCGCTCGCCGGGCCTGCACCGGCTGCGGCCCGGAGCGCGCATCGCGGACGCCCTCGCGGCTGCGCGAGGCGCTCTCGGCGGGGCCGATACGGCGAGCCTGAACCTGGCCCAGCCGGTGCGCGACGGCGACCAGATCGTGGTCGGGGTGGTGGATCCGAAGACCGGTGTGAAGCTCCGCAGCTCCGTGCTCCCAGGCACCGCCGGCGGGCCGCGCCCGTCCGGCGGTCCCGCCGCCATCGGGAATCCCGGTGCGGCGACCGGATCCGGCGTGACGTCCGGGGCGAGCGGTGGCACCCCGGCGGCGCTGGTGAACATCAACACCGCCGACGCCGCCGAACTCGACAAACTCCCCGGCGTCGGTGCTGCCACCGCTACGGCGATCATCACCCACCGGGACAAGAACGGGCCCTTCCGGTCGGTGGACGATTTGGCCAAGGTGGGCGGGATCGGCGCCGCGAAACTGGCGAAGATCAAGCCGCTGGCCACGGTGTGACGTGCGCGAACGGCTCGATCTTCGGCTTCTGCCGGCGGCCGTGACCTGTTGGTCCGCCGCTGCGATCGCGCTCAGCACGGTCGAGACGGCGTGGTGGACGGCCGGCCTGCTGGCCGGCACCGCGATCCTCGCGGAAGTGGTGCGGCGGCGATCACCGCGTCCGGCGGTACGGGCGGTGAGCCTGGCCCTGATCGCCGCCGCGGGTCTGGGGGCGGGTGTGGCCGCCTCCGTCGCCGTGCGCGTACACGATCGCGACAGCGCATCCATCGCTGACTTCGGCGGCGGCCCGGTGGAGGTGGTGCTGGAGATCGACGAGTGGCCGCGGCAGCGCTCCGGTGACCCGGGTGGTCACCTCGACACCTCTCAGGTGTTGGTGCCGGGCACCGCCGAAGCGGTCCGAACCGCCGACGGTGCGTTCTCGGCCCGCGGCGCAGTGCTACTGCTGGGCGCGGCGTTCGACCTCGGGGAGTCGGTTCCCGGTGAGCGCGTGGCGATCCGGGCGACGGTGTTGCGGAGTACTCGCCCCGGACTGGTCTCGGCGGTCTTGATCGGCTCGGGCCGGCCGACGGTGATCCACCGCGCGCCTGCACATTTCCGGATCGCCGCCGCGGTCCGCCGCGAACTCTCGGCAACTGCGGCAGATGCACTACCGGTCGATGCCGCGGGCCTGCTACCGGCACTGGTGCTCGGCGACGAATCATCGACGTTGCCGACGGTACGCGGCGACTTCCAGGATTCCGGGCTCACACATCTGACGGCCGTGTCCGGCGCCAACTTCTCCATCATCGCTCTGTGCGTCCTGGGGCTGTGCGCCGTCGCCGGGCTACCGCTCACCGTGCGTGCAGTTGTCACCACGACCGCGATCATCGCCTTCGTCGGGTTGGTGGGGCCGACCGGATCGGTGGTTCGGGCTGCGGTGATGGGGCTGGTGGCCGTCGCGGCGCTGGCGCTGCGACGGGGCCGGCAACCGCTGGTCGCGTTGCTGGCGGCGATCGTGGTGCTCATGCTGGTGCGGCCGGCGCTGGCGCGGGACATCGGCTTCGCGCTGTCGGTGGTCGCGACCGCCGGTTTGGTGCTGTGGTCGCCGCTGTTGCGCGAACGACTGGTGGCCGCGCGGGTGCCGGACACGATCGCCGGACTGACTGCGGTGACGGTCGTCGCCCAGGTGGTGACCCTGCCGTTGTTGATCGCGTTCTCGGGTCGGGTGCCGATCGGTGGGATCGCTGCGAACCTGCTGGCCGGGCCGGTGGTTCCGGTGATCACGGTGGTGGGCTCCGTGGCCGCGGTCGCGGCTGCGATCGCGGGGCCGGCGGCGGAGGTGGCGGTGCGCGCCACGGGACCGGAATTGTGGTGGTTGATCGGTGTCGCGCGGTGGTGTGCGCGGATCGGGGTGGTGGAGGTTCCCGGTGGCGGCGCCGCGGGTATCGCACTGATCGCGGCGTGCATCGTCGTCGGGGGACTCTGGCAGCATAGGAGGCGTGGTGGAGAGCGCGCGCGTGCACGTGGTGGTGGGGACCGAGGGCCTCCTGGTGGAGCGCGCCGTCGCGGCGATCGTGGATTCGGCGCGCGCGGCCGCGCCCGACGGTGGCATGGGATTGCCCGGCGGTGCCGGTGATGCGGTCCCGGTGACCCGGATCCGGGCCGGTGATGTGGACCAGTCCGAGCTGGTGGAGTTGCTCAGTCCCTCGCTGTTCGCCGAGGAACGCATCGTCGTCCTCGAATCCGCGGCGGAGGCCGGTAAGGCGCCGGTCGACCTGATCGTGGAGGCCGCGAAGAACCCGCCTGAGGGGGTGACGATGGTGGTCGAGCACAGCGGTGGTGGGCGTGCCAAGGCGATGGTGGCGGCGCTGAAGAAGGCGGGCGCCCAGATGGTGGAGGTGCCCTCGATCACCTCGGCCCGCGATCGTTCGGATTTCGCGAAGTCGGAGTTCCGCACGCACAAGGTGCGGGTCACCGACGAGCTGGTGGATCTGCTGGTCGATTCGGTCGGCAAAGACCTGCGGGAGTTGGCCGCGGCGATCACTCAACTGGTCTCGGACACCGGCGGTCGGGTGGATCTGAACGCCGTCCACCGCTATTACGCGGGCCGCGCCGAGGTCACAGGTTTCGAGATCGCCGATAAGGCCGTCGCGGGGCAGGTGGCCGCCGCATTGGAGGCGCTGCGCTGGGCGCAGCACCGCGGAACGCCGCACGTCCTGATCGCCGACGCCCTGGCCGACGCGGTGCATTCGGTGGCGCGCATCCGCGGTCTGGGCCGTGCCCCCGATCAGTACCGCGACGCGGGGGAGCTGGGGATGGCCCCGTGGAAGGTGAAGAAGATGACTCAGGTCGCCCGCCGCTGGAACCCTGAGGGAGTCGCCGGTGCGCTGGCCGCGGTCGCGGCGGCCAACGCCGATGTCAAGGGACAGGCTGCCGATCCGGACTACGCACTGGAGGTGGCGGTCCGCGCGGTCGCCACCCTGGCCGGCTGAGCGCGGGGTCCGGATACGCGAAAACCGCGCCGTACCGCCGTCGGCCCGCGTGGTGCCGATCGATGGTGCGGCGCGGAAGTACGCGCGTCTAGCGGAAGGTCAGAGCTTGTTCAGCGCGAGCGAGAGCGCCGACTTCTTGTTGGCGGCCTGGTTGGCGTGGATGACGCCCTTGCTGGCGGCCTTGTCGAGCTGGCGGCTGGTGCTCACCAGGAGCTCGCCGGCCTTGGCCTTGTCCCCGGCGTCGATGGCCTCGCGGAAATGGCGGATGGAGGTACGCAGCGACGACTTCGCCGACTGGTTGCGCAGACGATTGCGCTCGTTGGTCTTGATCCGCTTCATCTGGGACTTGATGTTGGCCACGCGTTCAAACTCTCTTGTCTCGATAAGGGGCAGCCGGTACTGACTGCCGACGTACCAGGCTACCAGCGCCATCGACTGAGCCCAAATCGCAGAGCCCGTAACCCGAACGGTACTTGGCGCGCAGCTTGCCGCGTCGTGAACGAGAGCGCTGCCGAATTCGCCCGAGTGCGGCACGATGTGCACGTGACCCGACAGAAACAGGCCAAGTCCGCGACCCGTAAGCGCGACACCGCGCAGCGGTTGTCCGCCGAGGCCCCGCTGTTCGCGGGATACGACGAGGCACCGTCGTTCGGACGGGCGTTCGACGAGATGTTCGCCGACGACGGCACCGTCCGCACCCCCTACAAGCGGATCTTCGGCGCCCTCTCGTCGGCCGATGAGTCCGACCTCGCCGCGCGGGTGGACGCGCTCGGGGCGGCGTTCATCGACCAGGGCATCACGTTCTCGCTGGAGGGGCGTGAGCGCCCGTTCCCGCTGGACCTGATGCCCCGGGTGATCGCGGCCGCCGAATGGAACCGCTTGGAGAAGGGCATCAAACAGCGGGTACAGGCGCTGGAGATGTTCCTCGACGACATCTACTCCGAGCAGGAGATCCTGCGTGACGGCGTGGTGCCGAAGCGGCTGGTCACCTCGTGCGCCCACTTCCACCGGCAGGCCGCCGGTATCCGGCCGCCCAACGGAGTGCGGATCCACGTCGCCGGTATCGACCTGATCCGTGACGCCGAGGGAACGTTCCGGGTGTTGGAGGACAACCTGCGGTCACCGTCGGGCGTGAGTTACGTCATGGAGAACCGCCGGACCATGGCCCAGGTCTTCCCGGACCTGTTCCAGCGGCACCGCGTGCGCGCCGTCGCCGATTACAGTTCGCACCTGCTGCGTGCCCTGCGTCGTAGTGCGGCGTCGAACGAGGCCGATCCGACGGTGGTGGTGCTCACCCCCGGGATGGCGAACTCGGCCTACTTCGAGCATTCGCTGCTGGCTCGCCAGATGGGCGTCGAACTCGTCGAGGGCCGCGACCTGTTCTGCCGCGACAACGTGGTCTACATGCGCACCACCAGCGGCGAGCGGCAGGTCGACGTGATCTACCGGCGCATCGACGACGAGTACCTCGACCCCATGCAGTTCCTGCCGAACTCGGTGCTCGGCGTCGCCGGCGTGCTCAACGCCGCGCGCGCCGGCAACGTCGTGATCAGCTCGGCGGTGGGTAACGGCGTCGCCGACGACAAACTGACCTACACCTACGTCCCCGACATCATCGATTACTACCTGGGTGAGAAGCCGCTGCTGCTGAACGTCGACACCCTGCGCTGCTGGCTCGACGACGAGCGCGAGGAGGTGCTCGACCGGATCGAGGAACTGGTGATCAAGCCGGTCGAGGGCTCGGGCGGTTACGGCATCGTCTTCGGTCCCGATGCCAGCGAGAAGGAACTCGCCACCATGCGCCGCAAGGTCGCTGCTGATCCGCGGGGGTGGATCGCGCAGCCGGTGATGCAGTTGTCGACGGTGCCCACCAAGATCGGTGAGCGCGCCCGCCCGCGGCACGTCGACCTGCGCCCGTTCGCGGTCAACGACGGCGACGACGTCTGGGTGCTGCCGGGCGGCCTGACTCGCGTCGCGCTGCCCGAGGGGTCGCTGGTGGTCAACTCCTCGCAGGGCGGTGGCTCCAAGGACACCTGGGTGCTCGCGGGCCGATCCTCCGGTGCGGAGGCCGAGCTGGACGGCGTCGAGGTGGTGCCCTCCCGCGAGCTGGCCGAGCAGCAGTCGGTGGAGTCGGGACCCGAGCTCAGTTCGCAGGATCAGCAGCAACAGCAGGCACGTGAGAGGAACGGAGGCGCCGATGCTCGCCCGTAACGCCGAGGCGTTGTACTGGATCGGCCGGTACGCCGAACGCGCCGACGACACCGCCCGCATGCTCGACGTGACGGTGCACCAGTTCCTCGAGGACGCGACCGTCGACGAGGACCGCGTCGCACGACAGTTGGTGCGGGTGCTCGGTATCCCCGAGCCGCCCGCCGAGCAATCGTTGGACCTGCGTTCGGTCACCGAGGTGGTGGCCTACAACCGGGACCCGGGCAGCGGATCGATCGCGGCCACCGTCGCCGCAGCCCGGGAGAACGCCCGCGGTGCACGGGAGGTCACCAGCTCCGAGATGTGGGAGTGTCTCAACGCCACCTACAACGGCCTCGCCGAGCGTGAGCGTGCCGCGCGGCGGCTCGGCCCGCACGAGTTCTTGAACTACATCAAGAACCGCGCCGCGATGTTCGCGGGCCTGACCGACTCGACGCTCTCCCGCGACGAGGGCTACCGGTTCCTGCTCCTGGGGCGATCCATCGAGCGGATGGACATGGCCGTGCGGCTGCTGCTCTCCCGCGCCGGTGACCGCGTGAACTCACCGACCTGGGTGACCGTGCTGCGCGCCACCGGCGCCCACGACACCTACCTGCGCACCTACCGCGGGGTGCTGGACGCGACCAGGGTGGTCGAGTTCATTCTGGTCGACAGGCTCTTCCCGCGGTCGGTGATACATGCCCTGACCACGGCCGAGGACTGCCTCAGTGCGATCCAGGGGGGGCGTGAGGGGCGCCTCGGTACCCATACCGAGGCGCAGCGGCTGCTCGGCCGTGCCCGCGGTGAGCTCGAATTCCTCGCTCCCGGCGAGCTTCTCGACGATCTGCAACGCCGGCTGATCGCGTTGCAGGAACTCGGCCAGGCGGCCGGTGAGGCGATCACCGCCCGCTACTTCCACGTGACGCCGTACGTGGCGTGGACCGATGCCCGCGCCCGCGGCGACATCGACACCATCCTGGAGGGGGAGCTGTGAGCTGGCGTCTTCGAGTCGTGCACTCCACCGGTTTCGGTTACAACGCGCCGGTCACCTCGTCGTACAACGAAGCCCGGCTGACTCCGCGCAGCGACCAGCGGCAGAACGTGATCCTCAACCGGGTGGAGACGGTGCCCGCCACCCGTGCCTACCGGTACACCGACTACTGGGGTACCGCCGTCACGGCGTTCGACCTGCACGCACCGCACACCGCGCTGGAGGTCACCGGGGCGTCGGTGGTCGAGACCGAGGAAGCCGAACCGGCCGGGGAGGGCGCCAGCTGGGACGAACTGGGTACCGATCGGGTGCGGGACCGGTTCGACGAACTGCTCAGCTTCACCGATTACGTTCCGCGGCACCGCAAGCTCGCCGCACAGGCCAAGAAACTGGCCAAGGGCCTCACACCCGACGAGGCGGTGCTCGCGGTGTGCCGGTGGGTGCACGACGAGCTCGATTACGTGCCCGGGACCACCGGGGTGCACTCGTCGGCGATCGACGCCTGGGACGAGCGCCAGGGCGTGTGTCAGGACTACGCGCACCTGACTCTGTTGATGCTGCGCAGCCTGGGGATCCCCGGGCGGTACGTCTCCGGGTACCTGCATCCGCAGCGGGAGGCCGAGATCGGGTCGACGGTGGCGGGGGAGTCACACGCGTGGATCGAGGCCTGGACCGGCCACTGGCACGGCTACGACCCGACCAACGACGTGCCGATCGGGGAGCGGCACGTCTCGGTGGGCGTGGGCCGCGACTACGCCGACGTGCCGCCGCTGCGCGGTGTCATCGCCGGTGGCGGCGCCTCCGACCTCGACGTGGTCGTCGAGATCACTCGACTGGCGTGACGGTGACGGTCGCCGAGTAGACGACGCCCCGGGTCAGCTCCAGCCGTACTCGTCGCGCAGGCGTTGCGCGACGGACTCGAACCGTCGCCGGTCCAGCACCGCACCCTCACGGCGGATACCGTCCTCCGGGACGTCGAGCACCCGGTCGAGCCGCACCCACGACGGACGCTGATCGGAATCCCAGGAGCCGGAGCCGATGCCCACCCACTGCGGATCACCCTGGTGCCGCTCCTGGCTGGAGAGCATCAGCCCGAGCAGTACCGACTCCGACCGCCCGACCACCAGTACCGGCCGGTCCTTGCCCTGACCGGCGCTCGGCCCCGTCGTCTCCTCGAACTCGACCCAGGTCCACACCACCTCACCCGGGTCGGCCCGTCCGTCCAGCTGCGGCGCGTACACCACGGACCGGGCCATCAGTTCGGTCCGAGTGAAGGTGCGCGTCACCGGCCGCCCCGGTGTGAACTCCTTGGGCTCGGCCGGTGCCTGCAGGCCCATGGCGTCCTTGACCGTCTGCGTCACGGCCTGGGTGATCGCCTCCCGCCCGGCACGGACGGGAGGACTGTTCACCACCTGTGCGGCCAGCCGCGGCCCGTGCTGCCGGGCCAGCTTCGCGGCTACCGCCGCGAACCGGGTGAAGTCGTTCGCCATGCATCCAGGATAGGGCGCCCGTCGATCACTGCGCCGAGATCAGCTCCGCGCAGCGCTCGCCGACCAGCATCACGGTGATGTTCGGGTTCACCGTGGTGTGCTCCGGGAAGACGGATGCGTCCGCGACCCGCAGGCCGGTCACCCCCTTGACCCGCAGTTCGGGGTCCAGCGGAGACATCGGATCGTCCACCGCGCCCATCCGCACCGTCCCCACCGGGTGGTAGACGGTGTTGTGCGTGCGCCGGATGTAGTCGGCCAGCTCCTCGTCGGTCTGCGCACCCGGACCCGGGTAGAGCTCCCGCGCGATCCATCCGCTCAGCGGCCCCGCCGCGGCGATCTCCCGGGCCTTGCGGATACCGGCGATCATCACCCGCATGTCGTGACCGTCGGCATCGGTGAAGTACCGCGGATCCACCTTCGGCTTGTCCCGGAAGTCCCGCGACCGCAGCCGGACGGTGCCGCGCGAACGCGCATGGGTCACGTTCGGGGTCAGACAGAAGGTGTTCTCCGAGGTGGGATAGCCCTGGCGCAGCGTGTGCATGTCGAACGGGACGCTGCCGTAGTGCATCATCAGGTCCGGCCGGTCCAGGCCGTCCTCGGTGGGCGAGAAGATCCCGATCTCCCACCACTGGGTGGACTCGGTGACCATCGGCTGCGAGGTCTCGAAACCGATCACACCCTCCGGGTGATCCTGCAGGTGTTCGCCCACACCGGGTGCGTCGACGAGCACCTCGATACCGTTCTCACGCAGGTGATCGGCTGGGCCGATACCGGAGAGCATCAGCAGTTTCGGCGAGTCGATCGCGCCGGCACTGACGATCACCTCCCGGTCCGCCGTGATCCGGGTGGTGCGGCCGAAGGCGTTGTCGGTGATGTCCACGCCGATCGCCCGCGGCGTCCCGCCGGAGGTGTCGAAGACGACCTGCTTCGCCCACGCCCCGGTACGGATCGTGAGATTCTCCCGGTCCAGGATCGGGTGCAGATAACTCACCGACGACGATGCGCGGGTGCCGTCGGCCCGGCGGTTGATCTGGAAGAAGTTCGCGCCGCGCAGCACCGTCGAACCGGAGTTGAACTCCGCGCGCGGGATGCCGACCTCCTCGCACGCGTCCAGCAGAGCCACTCCGCACGGGTCCTCGGGCGGAACCGTCATGATGTGCACTGGTCCGGACCGGCCGTGATGCTCGCCGGGCGCGTCGTTGGTCTCGATCTTCGAGTACAACCGGTACACCGAATCCGAACCCCACCCGGCGGCACCGTGATCGCGCTCCCAGGAGTCGAGATCCTCACGGGGCGCCCAGAACGCGATGCAGCTGTTGTGCGAGCTGCAACCGCCGAGCACCTTGGCGCGGGCGTGCCGCATGAACGAGTTGCCGTTCTCCTGCGGCTCGATCGGGTAGTCCCAGTCGTAGCCCGATTCCAGGAGTTCCATCCACCGGCTCAGCCGCAGGACGGCGTCGTCACCGACGTCGGACGGGCCGGCCTCGAGCAGGCACACCGTCACCGCCGGGTCCTCGGAGAGACGGGCGGCGACGGCCGCTCCCGCGGACCCGGCTCCGACGACGACGTAGTCGTAGCGTTCGAGGTTCTGATCGGCGGCACTCA
Source organism: Tsukamurella serpentis (assembly GCF_054780975.1). NCBI lineage: Bacteria > Bacillati > Actinomycetota > Actinomycetes > Mycobacteriales > Tsukamurellaceae > Tsukamurella > Tsukamurella serpentis. The sequence continues at coordinate 254,247 of NZ_BAAGVH010000002.1, read as the reverse complement.
CTGGGCATCCTTTCGATCGGCGAACCATCCGGTCACGGACGGCCGCAGGTTCTCGTACACGTGCTTGGCCTCGAGGTACTCACCGAGACCGGTCGGTCCCAGTTCCCGGCCGATGCCGGAGGCGCCGAAGCCGCCCCACTCGGCCTGCGGCAGGTAGGGGCCGAAGTCGTTGATCCAGACGGTGCCGTGGCGCAGCCGGCGCGCCACCCGGCGGGCACGGCCACCGTCGGCCGACCACACCGCCCCGGCCAGGCCGTACTCGGTGTCGTTGGCGATCGCCACGGCCTCGTCCTCGGTGGTGAAGGTCTCGACGGTGACCGTCGGACCGAAGGCCTCGTCGTGCACGCAGGCCATCGACGGATCGCAGCCGTCGAGCACCGTCGGGAGGTAGAAGTAGCCGTCGTCCAGCGACCCCGAGCCCTGATCCCCGGTGGCGAAGGCGCCTCCGGTGCGGACCACCGCACCGTCGGCGCGGGCCTGCTCGACGTAGGCGTGCACCTTGTCGCGGTGCTCGGCCGAGATCAGCGGGCCGGTCTCGGTCCCCTCGGCGAAGGGCAGGCCCTGCCGGATGTCCTCGGCACGGCGTACCAGTTCGTCGACGAAGACATCGTGCGCCGACTCCTCGACCACCAGCCGGGCGCCGGCCGAACACACCTGGCCCGAGTGCAGGAACGCGGCGTTGAGAGCATTGTCGACCGCAGCGGCGAGTCCCTCCTCGGTTGCGCAGGCATCGGCGAAGATCACGTTCGGGTTCTTCCCGCCCAGCTCCAACGCCACCTTCTTGACGGTGCCCGCGGCGTTGGCGGCGATCAGCCGCCCGGTGACCAGGCCGCCGGTGAACGAGACCAGATCCACGTCGGGATGGGTCGACAGCGGCGCACCCGCCCGAGCACCCGCGCCCAGGACCAGGTTGGCGACACCGTCCGGCAGGCCGACCTGCTGTAGCACCTGCATCAGCAGGATCGCGGTGTGCGGGGTCAGTTCGGCGGGCTTGAGCACGAAGGTGTCGCCGGCGGCGATCGCGGGAGCGACCTTCCACGCCGCCTGCAGCAGCGGGTAGTTCCAGGGGGTGATCATCGCGCATACGCCCACCGGCTCGTACACGATCTGCGAGCTCACATCGGGCGAGCCGGCGTCGACGACACGGCCGGAGTCCTGCCCGGCGAGTTTGCCGAAATAGCGGAAACAGGCCGCGATGTCGGCCATGTCGATCTCGGATTCCGAGAGGCGTTTACCGGTGTCGAGAGTCTCGGCGCGGGCGAAATCGTCCTGGCGGCGCTCGATCTCCTCGGCGACCGCGATCAGCAGATCACCCCGCTCGGCGGTGGAGGTGTGCGGCCACGGACCGGTGTCGAAGGCCCGCCGGGCCGCGGTGATCGCGGCCTCGGTGTCGGCGGGAGTCGCCTCGTCGACGACGCCGACCTCGGTGCCGTCCGCGGGGCAGGTGATGGTCCGGGTGCCGCCGTCGGACGAGTGGCGCCAGACGCCGTCGATGAACAGGGTCGGTGCGGTCATGCGGGTGTCCCTTCGGGGTCGGGGGAGCTCTCGGGGGTCGGATCGGATTGCGGCTCGGTGTAGCCGTGATCGGAGGCCGCGCGGCGCAGGTGCAGATAGCCGAGGTGCCGCTCGTACTGGTCGAGGATGTCGCCGATGATCTGCTCTCGGGTGTAGCCGGTGAGGGTGTACCCCTGAGAGCCCTCCGCCAGGTACACCTCGCAGCGGAAGTACCGATCGCCGGAGCGCTGTCCCAACACCGCGTAACTGGGGGCGGGTGCGGAGACCGGCCACACGCAGTACTCGAACTCCGGTTCTCCGGCGAGGTCGACCTTGAGCGTGGGCGAGGGCAGTGACTCGCTGCGACCGGACTCGTCGATGGTGGCGCTGATCCCCTCGGAGGCGAACACCCCCGCCACATCCCGCATCGCCGGTGTCACTGAATTGGCGAGGAATCGTTCGGTGGCCGCGCGGCTGGGGTAGTGGATCGTCGACAGCAGGCGCCGGCGCCAACTGCCCGGTTCGCCACTGCCGCGTCCGGCTGCGAGCGACTTCGGCAGCGCGGCCCGGTAGCTGTCGATCTTGTAGGACTCGGTGTGCAGGGCCCGCAGTAGCGACGCCCCGACCAGAGCGAGGACGAACGAGAACGGCAGGCCCATGATGATCGTCGCCTTCTGCAGGGTCACGATCGAGCCCTCGCTGCCCGCGAACAGCATCGCCAGGGTGAGCAGGCCGATCGCGAAGGACCAGAAGATTCGGGTGCTGCGCGCACAGTCCGCCATCGGATCGGCCAGCCGGGAGGTGAAGTTGCCCATCACCAGGGAACCCGAATCGGCGCTGGTGACGTAGAACAGCAGACCGGTGATGGTGGCGATCGCCAGCAGCAGCGGGGCTCCCGGGTACTTCTCCAGCAGCGAGTAGAAGCCCACCTCCGGTGTCGACGCGGTGGCTTCCGCGAACCGCTTGTCGCCGCGTGCCACCTCGAGGGCACTGTTACCGAACACCGAGATCCACACCAGGATGAATCCGAACGGGACGGTGAGTACGCCGAAGACGAACTGACGCAAAGTGCGGCCGCGGGAGATGCGGGCGAGGAAGAGCCCGACGAACGGGGCCCAGGCCACCCACCAGGCCCAGAAGAACAGTGTCCAGGCGTCGAGCCAGGCGCCCGGGTCGGAGCCGGTCGCCCCCGGATCGCCCTGCTCCCAGGCGAAGGTGTTCATGGTGCGGTCGAGGAAGGTGGAGGCGTAGTCGCCGGTGTTCTGCACCAGCGCATTGAGCAGGAAGTCCGCGCGACCGGCGACCAGGATGTACAGCAGCAGCAGGATCGCCAGGATCACGTTGAGCTCACTGAGCCGGCGGATGCCCTTGTCCACGCCCGTGGTCGCCGAGATCGTCGCCACGACCACCGACAGCACGATCAATCCGATCTGCGCGGCCTTGCCCTGTGGGATCCCGAACAACTCGTGCAGGCCGTAGTTCAGCTGCACGATCCCGATCCCGAGGGAGGTCGCGATGCCGAAGATCGTGCCGAGGACGGCGGCCACGTCGACCACGTCACCGAAGCGTCCGTGCACCCGCTTGCCCAGGATCGGGTACAGCGCAGCGCGAATGGTGAGTGGCAGGTTGTGCCGGAATGCGAAGTAGGCCAACGCCGCACCCATGAGCGCGTACATCGCCCAGCCGGTGATCCCGTAGTGGAAGACGGTCCAGGTGACGGCCTCGCGTGCGGCGAGGTCGTTCTCCCCGGCACCCACCGGTGGTTGCAGGTAGTGGCTCACCGGCTCGGCCACCGAGAAGAACATCAGGTCGATGCCTATGCCCGCCGCGAAGAGCATCGCGGTCCAGGTGAAAAGGCTGTACTCCGGGCGTGATTCCTCGGGGCCGAGCCGGTAACGCCCGTAGCGGCTCAGGCCGATGAACACCACGACGCCGACGATCGAGGTGGCGAGGAGGAAGTACCACCAGCCGAACCAGGTGGTGATGAAGTCGACCACCGCGCTGATCGTGCGCTCCGCGGTCCCGGGGGAGACGAGTGCCCACACCGCGAACGCCAGGACCGAACCGGCGGCGGCGAAGAAGACGCGCCGGTTCAACGAGTTGGCCGGCGAGTCCGTGGGGTCCACGGTGCTCGACGCTTGTGAGGATTCGGGATCACTCATGTCCATCGACGTTACCGTGACCGGCGTTCCACAGGTTCGGGTCGGTGGGCGTGGATTCCGCTACCGCACTCGTGCTACGCGGCTACCCGGCGCCGTGGTTCGCGCGGCATGAGAAACTGGACGGTGACGTGTGCCGGGACCCCGGCCAGCCGCCCGAGGAGTGAGTGAAATTCCCAGCTTCGCCGACACCACCTTCACGGATCCCACCCGGATCCGTAACTTCTGCATCATCGCCCACATCGACCACGGGAAATCCACCCTGGCCGATCGGATGCTGCAGCTCACCGGTGTGGTCGAGGAGCGTGCCATGCGGGCGCAGTACCTCGACCGGATGGACATCGAGCGTGAACGCGGCATCACCATCAAGGCGCAGAACGTCCGTCTCCCGTGGCGGGTGGACCGCGCCGACGGCACCGCCGAGGACTACGTCCTGCACCTGATCGACACCCCCGGGCACGTCGACTTCACCTACGAGGTCTCCCGCGCGCTCGAGGCCTGTGAAGGCGCGGTGCTGCTGGTCGACGCCGCTCAGGGCATCGAGGCGCAGACCCTGGCGAACCTGTACCTGGCGATGGACAAGGACCTGGAGATCATCCCGGTCCTGAACAAGATCGATCTACCCGCCGCCGATCCGGACCGCTACGCCGAGGAGATCGCGCACATCATCGGCTGCGAGCCGGACGACGTGCTGCGCGTCTCCGGCAAGACCGGAGCCGGCGTCGACGCCCTGCTGGACCGGGTGATCGAGCGGGTTCCGGCGCCCGTCGGCGACCCCGACGCACCCGCCCGCGCGATGATCTTCGACTCCGTCTACGACACCTACCGCGGCGTCGTCACCTACATCCGCGTGGTCGACGGCAAGATCGTGCCCCGCGAGAAGATCAAGATGATGTCCACCGGCGCCACCCACGAACTGCTGGAGGTGGGCATCGTCTCGCCGGAGCCGAAGGCGTCCAAGGGCCTGGGCGTCGGCGAGGTCGGATACCTCATCACCGGCGTCAAGGACGTGCGGCAGTCGAAGGTCGGCGACACCGTGACCACCGCCCGCAACGGCGCCGAACAGGCACTCACCGGGTACCAGGAGCCGCGACCGATGGTGTACTCCGGGCTGTACCCGGTGGACGGCTCCGATTACCCCGACCTGCGTGAGGCTCTGGACAAACTCCAGCTCAACGACGCCGCGCTGACCTACGAACCGGAGACCTCCGTGGCGCTCGGCTTCGGATTCCGGTGCGGCTTCCTGGGGCTGCTGCACATGGAGATCACCCGTGAGCGGCTGCAGCGCGAGTTCGGCCTGGACCTGATCTCCACCTCGCCGAACGTGGTGTACCGCGTGGTCGGTGAGGACGGCAGGGAACAGATCGTGACCAACCCGTCGGACTGGCCCGACGGCAAGCTCCGCGAGACCTACGAGCCGATCACCAAGACCACGATCATCGCGCCCAGTGAGTTCGTCGGCACGATCATGGAACTGTGCCAGTCCCGGCGCGGCGAACTCGGCGGCATGGACTACCTCTCCGAGACCCGCGTCGAGCTGCGCTACACGCTCCCGATGGCGGAGATCATCTTCGACTTCTTCGACTCGCTCAAGTCCCGCACCCGCGGGTACGCCTCGCTCGATTACGAGGAGGCCGGTGAACAGCAGTCGGACCTGGTGAAGGTCGATATCCTGCTGCAGGGTGAGGCGGTGGACGCGTTCAGCGCCATCGTGCACCGCGACGCCGCGCAGGCCTACGGCAACAAGATGACGGTCAAACTCAAGGAACTGATCCCGCGCCAGCAGTTCGAGGTGCCGGTGCAGGCGGCGATCGGCTCGAAGATCATCGCCCGGGAGAACATCCGAGCCATCCGCAAGGACGTGCTGGCCAAGTGCTACGGCGGCGACATCAGCCGTAAGCGCAAGCTGCTGGAGAAGCAGAAGGAGGGCAAGAAGCGGATGAAGACGATCGGCCGGGTCGACGTACCGCAGGAGGCCTTCGTCGCCGCGCTCTCCTCCGACGCCTCCGCGGACAAGCCGAAGGGGAAGTAGACACCATGGCAGGTCACGATCACGGACCGTCCGCACCGCTGAGCCGGGACCTGTCGAAGTTCGCACTGGTGGCGATCGCGGCCGGTGTGATCACGATCGCGCTCAAGACGGTCGCCTGGCTGCTCACCGGATCGGTCGGCCTGCTCTCCGATGCGGCCGAATCGTCGGTGAACCTGGTGGCCGCAGTGGCCGCCTTCATCGCCCTGCGGGTGGTGGCGCGCCCGGCCGACCGGCAGCACAACTTCGGGCACACCAAGGCGGAGTACTTCTCCGCGGTGCTCGAAGGGGTGATGATCGTGATCGCCGCCGCGGTGATCATCACCTCCGCGGTGGACCGGCTGATCAACCCGCAGGAACTGGAGCAGGTGGGTATCGGTCTGGCGATCTCGGTGGCGGCCACCGCGATCAACGGCGCGGTGGGCGTCTACCTGCTGCGAGTGGGCAGGCGGCACCGTTCACTGGCCCTCCAGGCCGACGGCCAGCACCTGCTCACCGACGTCTGGACCACCGTCGGCGTGATCGCCGGGGTGCTGCTGGTGGCCCTCACCGGTTGGCTCGCCCTCGATCCGCTGATCGCGATCGCTGTCGCGATCAACATCCTGGTGGTCGGTGTCCGCCTGATCTGGCGTTCGGCCGCCGGCCTGATGGACGCTGCTCTGCCCGCCGAGGACCGCGCACGGATCGAGGAGGTGCTCGCCCGGTACCGGACCGAGGGCGTGGACTTCCACGACGTCCGCAGCCGCGAATCCGGGCACGAGCGTTTCCTGCAACTGCACATGCTGGTCCCCGGGGAGTGGACGGTGCAACGTTCGCACGACCTCTCCGAGCAGATGGAGGCCGAACTCGGTGAGCTCTTCGCCGACCTGCGCACCACCGTCCACATCGAACCGATCGAGGACCCGCGCGCCTACGAGAGTTGGCGCCTGGATTAGTGCTCGCCCGCACTGAACCGGTGCGGTCAGGCGAGGGTCGCCTCCAGGCCGAGGAACCGCCCGTACTCCCGGACCGGGCCGGCCAGGCGACGCCTGTCCGCGGCGGTGATCGCGGTGAACGGTTCGACGGTCACCGTCACCGTCTTCTTCGTGGCCCGGCGACTCCACACGCCCACGATCTCACCGCCGATCACCAACAGTGGCTTGAAGACGCCGTTGCGCCCCGGCACGATCCGGCTCAGCTGGGATTCGTCGAGCTGCGCCGCCCGGGAACCGTAGCCGATGATGTACTCGTCGAATCCGGGCAACAGCATCGGTCGTGACAGCGCGGTGTCGACCTCGGCATCGGAGATGCCGGCGGTGCCCCGCGCGACCAGGTACTTCGCTGCGGCCAGCGTCACAGGCTCGACGGCCCGGCCGGCCGCCTCGATGCCCTCGTCCACCGATCCCATGGTCAGATGTGCCCACTTCCCGATGTCCTGGCGGGTCACCGGTCCACGGGCCGCCACGAACCGGGCCACCATCTCACCCAGCGGATGTTCCGGTGCGGCGCGGTCCTCGATCCAGTCGTCGGCGAGAGTGAAGACATCGGTGCGCGTACTCGGATCGGCGAAGACGATGACCATCGCCTCTGTGAGATCGCGCAGGACGTGTCCGGCCTGAGTGGTGTCCAGTGCGACACCGGCATCCGCGCACGCGGTGATCAGCTCGGCCCGCGGCGCGGTGCGACCGCCGGCGAGCAGGTCGCGGATCGCGACCTCGGCGGCGGCGAGCATCGCCGCGGTCAGTCCGATCTGCGGTCGCCGTTTCGCGGCCTCGGACCGTGACCGTGCGGTGAGCGCCGCACTGAGCCAGTGCAGGTCCTCCGGGGCGGTGATCTGCAGGGTGCCGCGCATCGGGCGGTTGCGGACGATCCGGCGGTGCGCGAGGTCCGCCAGCACCGCGCCGTCACCGGGTCGGTCGGCGGCGCGCAGGGACAACGCCAAACGCGCCGCAGGGCCGTCCTGCGCCTGGATCGCGAGCATCCCGCGAGCGGCGTCCTCGGCGGTGCGCCAGGTGCGTGCACCGGGGACCAGGCCCTGGGCGCGCAGCCGCAGCGCACGGATACGCCGGGTCTCCGGGTCTGCGGGCGTGCGCGAGCTCATGGCGGAATCGTGCCACGGGCGTAGCCTCGTCGTTGTGTGGAACACCTGGCTCACTCGCACCCTGAACATCGATCTGCCGATCCTCGGCGCACCCATGGGTGGGCGGGCCGGCGGTGCACTCGCCGGGCAGGTCACCGCAGCCGGTGGACTGGGCATGATCGGCGCGGCCCGGTACGCCACCGCGGAGTGGATCGATGAGCAGCTCACCGTGATCCGGGCAGCCGCCGGAGACGATGCGCCCCTTGCCTTCGGGCTGCAGACCTGGTCGTTGGCGGAGAGCCCGGAACTGCTGGACACGGTGCTCGCCGCCCGGCCCACGCTGGTCTCGTTGTCGTTCGGTGACCCGGCGCCGTTCGTGCCGCGCGTCAAGGAGTCCGGAGCGGTGGTGATCTCGCAGATCAATTCCATCGACGATCTGCGTGAAGTGGAGGCTGCGGGCGTGGACGCGGTGGTCGCGCAGGGTGGCGAGGCGGGCGGGCACACCGGCCGCATCGCGACCCTGCCCCTGCTGCAGGAGGTGCTGCGCGCCACCGACCTCCCGGTGCTCGCGGCCGGTGGTATCGGCACCGGAGCCGGCCTCGCGGGGGTCCTCGCGGCGGGCGCCCAGGGCGCGCTGATCGGCACCGCTCTGCTCGCCTCACCGGAGACCGTCGGCCCCGACTACGCGATTCCCGCACTGCTCAAGGCCACCAGCGCCGACACCGTCTACACCGATGTCTTCGACAAGGCACGCCACCAGCCCTGGCCCACCCGGTGGTTCGGACGCGCGCTGACCAACGACTTCACCGCCCGCTGGCACGACGGTGACGGCGCCCGGGCGTCGTCCGGCTCCGAGGAGGCCGTCAGCTCGGCCTACGACGGGGAACTCCCCGAGATCGGGGTGGTGTACGCGGGCCAGGCGGCGGGCCTGGTCGACGCCGAGCGTCCCGCCCGGGAAGTGGTGGCGTCGATCGCCGCGGACGCCCGGACCCGGCTGCGCGCGGTGGCGGGCATCGTCGACTGACCCCGGGCGGTAGGTTCGAGCGGTGACCGTCGACGCCGCTCTCGCACCCAGCACCCTGCCGTTCGCCCTGCCGGACTTCGCCGCGTTCGCCGATGCGGACTTCGAGGCCGCGTTCGCCGAGGGCTTCGCCCGGCACCGCCGGGAGGTCGAGGCGATCGCACGGAACACCGAACCGGTGACCTTCGCGAACACCGTCGAAGCGCTCGAACGAGCCGGGCAGGATCTGGGGCGGGTGGCCGCCGTCTTCTTCTCCCTGACCTCCACCGACCGCACCGACGAACTGGAGCGGGCGCAGGCCGTGATCTCGCCGCAGTGGTCGGCGCACTTCGACGCGATCCTCATGGACCCCGAGCTGTTCCAGCGCATCGACCGACTGCACACCGGCTGCGAGGAACTCGATCTGACGGCCGAACAGCACCGCCTGGTGCAGCGGTACCACTCACGGTTCACCCGGGCCGGCGCGGCACTCGGGGACGCCCCGCAGCAGCGCCTGCGGTCCATCAACACCGAACTGGCCGAACTGACCACGGAGTTCTCCCGCCGGACCCTGGCCGAGACGAACGCCTGCGCCGCGTGGTTCGCCACCGCCGCGGAACTCGACGGGCTGGACGCGGATACCGTGGCCGCTGCGCGGTCCGCCGCAGAGGCCGCGGGGCGCGAGGGATACATACTGGCACTGGGTTACCCGCTCAACCAGCCGAACCTCGCGCGATTGACGGACCGCCGCTCGCGGCGCACGTTGTTCGAGGCATCGTCGCAGCGGAACACCCGAGGTGGGGAGAACGACACCCGAGAGGTGATCGCCCGCATCGCGGGCCTGCGCGCCGAGCGCGCCGAGCTGTTGGGGTATCCGCACCACGCCGCGTACCAGATCGCCGACCAGACCGCGGGCACCGCGGAGGCGGCTCGGGCGATGCTCACCGACCTCGCCGGTCCCGCCGCCCGGAACGCGGCCGCCGAGCGAATGGAGTTGCAGGAGTTGGCCGGGCACCCGATCGAGGCATGGGACTGGCCCTTCTACGCCCGGCTCGCCGAGGACCGCGACAGTGCGGGAGACAGCGCGGGAGACACGGCCGACGGCGGTGCCCGGCTCAGCGACTACCTCCAGCTCGACGAGGTGGTGGACAAGGGAGTCTTCGAAGCCGCCCGGCAGATGTACGGACTCGAGTTCACCGAACGCACAGATCTGGTCCTGCATCATCCGGACGCGCGCGCCTGGCAGGTCACCGGACCCGACGGCGAGACCGTGGGCCTGTTCATCGGGGACTACTTCGCCCGGCCGAGCAAGCGCGGTGGCGCCTGGATGACCGGCTTCGTGGACCAGTCGCGGCTGTTGGACGCACGCCCGGTGGTCCTCAACGTGTGCAACTTCGTCAAGCCGCCCGCCGGCCGGCCCGCGCTGCTCAGCCGCGATGAGGTGACCACCGTGTTCCACGAGTTCGGGCACGCGCTGCACGGACTGCTCTCCGACGTGACCTACCCGTACTTCTCCGGCACCAGCGTGCCGCGGGACTTCGTGGAGTTCCCCTCGCAGTTCAACGAGATGTTCGCGGCCTGGCCGGAGATCCTCGACGGTTACGCCCGGCACCACGTCACAGGTGCGCCGTTGCCGCCGCACCTGCGTGAGAGCGTCCTCGAACCCGGCACGCGCGGTGAGGGATTCAGCACAGTCGAATACCTCGCGGCGGCGGTGATCGACTTGGCCTGGCACATGATCGAACCCGGCACGGTGGTCGATGATGCGCACGCCTTCGAGGCGAACGCCCTGGCGGAAGCCGGCCTCGACGTGCCCGGCGTGCCGCCGCGCTACCGCGGCCCCTTCTTCAACCACATCTTCGCGGGTGGATACAGCGCCGGGTACTACAGCTACATCTGGTCCGAGGTGCTCGACGCCGACACCACCGCCTGGTTCACCGCCAACGGCGGCCCCACCCGCGCCAACGGTGACAGGTTGCGCGCCGCGGTGCTCTCCCGCGGCGGCAGTGTGGACGCCGCACAGGCCTTCCGGGACTTCCGCGGCGCCGACCCGGACATCGCCCCGCTGCTACGGCGCCGCGGCCTGGACGGGTAGAGCCCGGGCCGGGGCCTCCGCGATCGGGGTGCGCGGGCTAAGGCGTGTGATGGGCCGGAAGGAAGGTCGACGCATCGTGTCCGGTGGCGCCTTCCGCGCGGATCACGTGCACCACCGCGTTGATCAGTGCCAGATGGGTGAACGCCTGCGGGAAGTTCCCCAGGTGCGCACCGGATTTCGGGTCGATCTCCTCGGCGTACAGTTTCAGCGGCGACGAGTACGCCAGCAGTCGCTCGCACAACGCCCGTGCCCGCTCCACCTCGCCGATCTCCACCAGTGCTGAGACCAGCCAGAACGAGCAGATGGTGAACGTACCCTCCTCGCCGGAGAGACCGTCGTCGGTCTCCTCGACCCGATAGCGCAGGACCAGACCGTCCGCGGTGAGCTCATCGGCGATCGCCAGCACCGTGGCGCGGACCCGCGGATCGTCCGGTGGGAGGAACCGCAACAGTGGCACCAGCAACAGGGAGGCGTCCAGCGCCGGAGCGCCGTAGCGCTGGGTGAACACGCCGCGCTCGTCCACGCCGTGTTCGAGGATGTCGGCCTTGATCACATCGGCCTGTTCGGCCCACTGCTCGGCGTAGTCGTCCTCACCGTGCATGGCCGCCAGCTTCGCGCCGCGGTCGAGAGCCACCCAGCACATCACCTTGGAACTGGTGAAGTGCTGCGGTTCACCGCGCACCTCCCAGATCCCACGGTCGGGTTCGCGCCAGTGCTTGAGCGCCTCCTCGACCTGCTCCTTGAGCACCGGCCACAGCGTCTCGGGGATCCGTTCACTGGACTTGGTGTTCAGGTACACCGAATCCAACATCGTTCCCCAGATGTCGTGCTGGCGCTGATCGTAGGCACCGTTGCCGATCCGCACCGGCCGGGCACCGTCGTATCCCGAGAGGTGATCGAGCTCCTCCTCGACCAGAGTGCGCTCCCCGCCGACCCCGTACATCACCTGCAACGGATGCCGCTGACCGTTGTCGGCGCCGGAGACGTCGGCGATGAAGGAGAAGAAGTCCTCGGCCTCCCGGTCGAGACCGAGCGTGTACAGCCCCCACAGCGCGAACGTCGAATCCCGCACCCACGCGTAGCGGTAGTCCCAGTTGCGTACCCCGCCCGGCGTCTCCGGCAGCGACGTGGTGCACGCGGCGAGCAGCGCGCCGGTAGGGGAATAGGTGAGCCCCTTGAGGGTCAGCGCGGAACGCTGCAGGTAGGAGCGCCACGGATGGTCCGGGAACTGGCCCACGTTGATCCACTGCCGCCACGATTCGGCGGTGGCCCACATCTTCTGCGCGGCCTCCGCGAAGGTCTGCGGTACCGGATGCTTGCTCCAGGACAGCGCGACGAAGACCTCGTCACCCTCCTTGAGCCGGGTGTGCGCGCGGGCCTCGCGGCCTTCCAGCCCCAGCCGCATGTTCGTGGTGAGTTTCAGTTCGGGATGGGCGTCGGCGTCGGTGCGGGCCCGGGCGATCGCCTCGCCGTAGCCGTCGGCGGAATAGGCCCACTCGGCGCCGGCCCGGTTGTAGTCGAAGGCCGGCTCGCAGTTCAGTTGCAGTTCGACGGTGCCGGAGACGCACCGCGCGGTGCGCAGCAGGATGTGCTCGGCGTCCCAATCGGTGGGGGTGCGACGGTGCGTGCGCGAGCGCGTGGTGGTGTCGTGCCACGGCCCCATCACCAGGGCGTCGCGCACGATCAGCCAGCCGGTGGAGGTCTGCCACGTGGTCTCCAGCATGAGACTGCCGGGCAGGTACCGGCGGTCCACCGGGACCCGCACCCCGTACGGTGCGAGCCGGAACGAGCCCGATCCGCGGTCCAGGATCGCGCCGAAAACACTCGGCGAATCCGGACGGGGGATGCACATCCATTCGACGCTGCCGTCCCGCGCGATCAGGCAGGTGTTCTCGCAGTCGGAGAGGAATGCGTAGTCGTGGATCGGCGGGAACGCGTTATCGCCGGCCGCCGGGGCGACCAGTCCGGTGCTTTCGGGCTTCGAGGACATGCACACAATGATGCGACACGGTCCCCGGTTCGCGCAGTGCGGTCGCTACCCTGGACGGGTGGACGGGCTGGCGCACTGGTGGGACTCGGTGGAGTTGTGGCTCACCGGGCTGCCCTTCGTTCCCCAGGTCGGTCTGGTGATGGTTGTACTCTCGCTGATCGCAATACTGGTGGTGCGGGTGCTCAGTGCACTCATCGACTCCGTGGCCGATGCTTTCGATGCTCGCTTCGGACGCTCCGGGGGAGCGGAATCCGCAGGTAGCCGGCCTGGAGAAGGGAATGAAGACGGTGTCTGATGCACGGGGTGGATGGCGGGCCCTGGTGCCCCGCTCGAAGGTCACCCTCGCGTTGATCCTGTTGCTGGTGCTGATCGTCGTCGCGTGGGCGTTCATGCGCTAGCCGGGCGAGCCGTACGATTGCCGCCGGACGAGTCCCCGACGGAGAGCGGCGAGAAGTGATCGGACACACGCCCCGCGGCCGGGCTGCGAGCGTCCTCGCGGTGCTCCTGACGATGGTGCTGGCCGGATGCGGCGGTGGCGCCACCGATGTGCCCAACGGTGTCGACATCTCCTCGGGCCGCTATCAGGTGAACGTCGTCGCCTTCGCCGCGTCCAAACCCGTCTTCGACGTCGCGATCCCACTGTTCCGCAAGACCAATCCGGACATCGGGTTCTCGCAGTCCTACGGACCGTCGGGCGATCAATCCCGCAAGGTCGCCCGGCACGTTCCCGCAGACGTGGTCAACATGTCCGTCGCACCGGACATCACCCGGATCGTCAAGGCCGGCCTGATCGACAAGAAGTGGGAGCAGGCGTACCCGCACGGCGCGGTGCCGTTCACCTCCCCGGTGGTGATCGTGGTGCGTCCCGGCAATCCCAAGGGAATCCGGGACTGGGCGGATCTGCTGCGGCCCGGCGTCGATGTGGTCACCCCGAATCCGGCCAGTTCCGGCTCGGCCAAATGGAACCTGCTGGCCCCCTACACGGCGCTGTCCAACGGTGGACGGGAACCGCAGAAGGGGCTGGATTTCGTCAAGAAGCTGATCCGCGAGCACACCACACTCAGCCCTGGGTCCGGGCGGGACGCCACCGCCGCCTTCGAATCCGGCCAGGGTGACGTACTGCTCAGCTACGAGAGTGAGGCGGTGCTGCTGCAACGGCAGAGCCGCCGGCACGGTAAACCGCTGCCCGAGTACTTCATCCCACCCGAGTCCTTCCGGATCGATCTGCCGGTGGCCGCGACCGCGAACGCCCAGGCCCCCGCGGCGGCGCAACGGTTCGTGCAGTTCCTGTTCTCGCCGGAGGCCCAGCGAGCCATCCCGGAATCCGGGTTCCGCGCCGCGGACCCGGTGATCGCAGCGGAGACCGCCGGGCGGTTCCCGGTGCAACCGCAGCGGTTGTGGACCATCGATGAACTCGGCGCGCAACTCGGCAAGGGCACTGCGGCGAAGAACGGCGGTAAGGACCTCGCCGGCTGGCCCGCGGTGGATGCGGCGCTGTTCGGCGAGAAGGGCGCGATCGCCATCGCCTACAAGACCGGAGGTAAGTGATGCGGCGGCTGATCGATCCGCTGCGCATCGGCGTGGCCTGGTTGTGGATCTCGGTGATCGTGCTGTTGCCGATCGCGGCGATCACCTCCCGCGCCTTCGACAACGGCTGGTCCGGATTCTGGAATGCGCTGACCGCGAAGAACGCGGTCTCCACCCTGTTCATCACCGTCTGGGTGGCGCTGCTGGTGACCGCGGTGAATGTGGTGATGGGCACCGTCATCGCCTGGGTGCTGGTGCGCGACGACTTCCCCGGGAAGGGCGTGGTGAACGCCCTGATCGACCTGCCCTTCGCGTTGCCGACCATCGTCGCCTCGATCGTGCTGCTCTCGCTGTACGGACCGGACAGCCCGATCGGGCTCACGCTCAACGCCACCCAACCGGCGATCGTGATCGCCCTCGCGTTCGTGACGCTTCCCTTCGTGGTGCGACAGGTGCAGCCGGTGCTGATCGAACTGGACCGCGAGGTCGAGGAGGCCGCCGCCTCACTGGGGGCGTCGAACCGGGTGATCGTGCGAAGGATCGTGCTTCCGGCATTGCTCCCGGCGATCCTGTCGGGCGCAGGTCTGGCGTTCACCCGCGCGATCGGCGAGTTCGGCTCCGTGGTGCTGGTGGGCGGCAACATCCCCGGTGAGACCCAGGTCGCCTCGCAGTACATCCAGCAGCAACTGGAAGTGGACAATCAGGTCGCGGCGTCGGCGGTCTCGGTGGCGCTGCTCGCGGTCGCCTTCGTACTACTGGCGCTGATGCGGCTGGTCGGTTCCCGCGCCGCCAAGCGGGAGGCCCAGGCATGAGACTCTCCCGCACGACGGTGCTGGGCCTGCGGCTGGCGGCCCTGCTGTACCTGCTGGTGCTCCTGGTGCTGCCGATCACCGTGATCGGATACCGCTCGTTCGAGCACGGCCTCGGCCAGTTCTGGGACTGGATCACCACTCCGGCCGCGATCTCCGCGCTGCAACTGTCACTGCTGATCGTGGCGATCGTGGTTCCGCTGAACGTGATCTTCGGTGTGGTCGTGGCGCTGGCGCTGGCCCGCGGGCGGTTCCGCGGCAAGGGCGCACTGCAGGCCGCGGTGGACCTGCCCTTCGCCGTGTCCCCGGTGGTCGTCGGTGTCGCCCTGATCATGCTGTGGGGTGTCGGCGGCTGGTTCGGCGGTGTCGAAAGCCTCGGCTTCCGGATCATCTTCGGATTGCCCGGCATGGTGCTGGCCACCATCTTCGTGACCCTCCCGTTCGTGGTCCGCGAGGTGGAGCCGGTGCTGCACGAGATCGGCCAGGACCAGGAACAGGCGGCTGCAACGCTCGGTGCGAACGGGTGGCAGATCTTCTCCCGCATCACCCTGCCCGCGATCCGCTGGGGCCTGACCTACGGCGTGGTGCTCACCGTCGCCCGGGCGCTGGGGGAGTACGGCGCGGTGCTGATGGTCTCGTCGAACTTCCCGGGCATCTCACAGACGCTGACGCTGCTGGTGCACTCACGCAACCACGACGACTACAACACCTACGGCGCGTACGCCGCCGCGACCCTGCTGATGCTGCTGGCGCTGCTCGCGCTGGTGGCGATGACCCTGCTCGATTCGACCCGGCGGAGGAACCGCGATGACGATTAGCGTGGTGGGAGCCAACAAGCACTACGGCGATTTCGCCGCCCTCGACGATGTCACCCTCGACATCCCGGACGGTTCGCTGACAGCGCTGCTCGGGCCCTCCGGATCGGGGAAGTCGACGCTGTTGCGGTCCATCGCGGGCCTGGACCGCCTCGACTCCGGCCGGGTCGAGATCAACGGTATCGACGTCACCGACGCCTCGCCGCAGGCCCGCGACATCGGTTTCGTCTTCCAGCACTACGCCGCCTTCAAGCACATGAACGTGCGGGAGAACGTGGCCTTCGGACTCAAGATCCGCAAGCGTCCGGCGGCCGAGGTGAAGGCGAAAGTCGACGAGCTGCTCGAGGTGGTGGGCCTGAGCGGTTTCCAGAACCGCTTCCCCGCACAGCTCTCCGGCGGTCAGCGGCAGCGTATGGCGCTCGCGCGTGCGCTCGCTGTGGATCCGCGGGTACTGCTGCTCGACGAGCCCTTCGGTGCGCTCGATGCCAAGGTGCGCGACGAACTGCGTGCCTGGCTGCGGCGGCTGCACGACGAGGTGCACGTGACGACCGTGATCGTCACTCACGATCAGCAGGAGGCACTCGACATCGCCGACCGGATCGCCGTGCTGAACAAGGGGCGGATCGAGCAGGTCGGCACCCCCGAGGACGTCTACGACCGGCCTGCGAGCCCGTTCGTGATGTCGTTCCTCGGTTCGGTGGCCAAGCTCAACGGTGTGATGGTGCGACCGCACGACATCCGCGTGGGCCGCACGCCCGAGCTGGCGCGGGCCGGCGGACGGACCGCCGAGGAGGCGGGTGTGCTGCGCGCCGAGGTCGAGCGGGTGGTGTACCTGGGCTTCGAGGTGCGGGTGGAGCTGCGTAACGCCGCCACCGGTGAACGATTCCAGGCGCAGATCACCCGCGGTGACGCCGCTGCACTCGAACTCTCCGAGGGGGACGTGGTGTACGTGCGGGCCACGCACGTCCCGGAGATCGCGTAGCCCACCTGACCGCTCTGCCCGCCGGGACCGTCCGGCCCGGAGAACCGGCGGGCCGGACGGATGGAGCGCGTCAGACCAGGTGGTCGAGGGCGTCGCCGACCAGCCCCGCGGCGAGCGTGTTACCGCTCTGCGGGTCGATCAGCAGGAAGCTGCCCATCTCCCGGTTGACGTCGTAGTCGTCGGCCACGATCGGCTCCGCGGTCTGCACCGCGATCCGGCCGATCTGGTTCAGTTCCAGCGACTCACCGGCCGCCACCGTGAGGTTCTGCTCGTCGAACACCGCGTCCACACCGCCGATGATGGCCTGGGTGGTCTTGGTGCCGTGCTTGAGCAGCAGCCGTGCACCGATCCGCAGCGGCTTCTCAGCCAGCCAGCACACCGTCGCCTCGAACTGCTGCCGGGGCTCGGGCGCATCGGCGGCCGAAACGATCACGTCTCCGCGGGAGACGTCCACGTCGTCGGCCAGGATCACCGTCACCGACCGGCCGGTGTGTGCGGAGGCCAGCTCGCCGTCGGCGGTGTCGATCCGCGCGACGCGACTGCGCGTACCGGCGGGCAGCACCAGCACCTCGTCGCCGACGTCGACGGTGCCCGCGGCCACCTGGCCGGCGTAGCCGCGGTAGTCGGGGAACTCGGCGGTGCGCGGCCGGATCACGTACTGCACCGGGAAGCGGAAACCGATCGGCGTGGTGTCCGGGTCGGTCGGGATCGATTCCAGGTGTTCGATCAGGGACGGACCGTCGTAGTACGGGGTGTTCGTCGACCGGGAGGCCACGTTGTCGCCGTGCAGAGCGGACACCGGGATCGCGTGCACAGCGTCTGCGGACCAGCCGAGCGAGCGCGTGAGTTCGAGGAACTCGCCCGAGATGCGCTCGAACACGGCGGCGGGATCGTCGACCAGGTCGATCTTGTTCACCGCGAGCACCAGCCGCGGAACACCCAACAGGGAGAGCACCGCCGCGTGCCGGCGGGTCTGCTCGATGACACCCTTACGGGCATCGGTCAGCAGGATCACCACTTGCGCGGTGGACGCACCGGAGACGGTGTTGCGGGTGTACTGCACGTGCCCGGGCGTATCGGCCAGGATGAACGAGCGGTTGGGCGTGGCGAAGTAGCGGTAGGCCACGTCGATCGTGATGCCCTGCTCGCGCTCCGCGCGTAGTCCGTCGACCAGCAGCGACAGGTCCGGGGTGTCGAGGCCCTTGTCGACCGAGGCGCGGGTCACCGCGTCGATCTGGTCGGCCAGCACCGACTTGGTGTCGTACAGCAGTCGGCCCACCAGGGTGGACTTGCCGTCGTCGACGGAGCCGGCGGTGGCGAGACGGAGCAGTGCAGGAGCGGCGTTCACGGGTGCGCTCATCAGAAGTAGCCCTCCTTCTTGCGGTCCTCCATGGCGGCCTCGGAGACGCGATCGTCGCCACGGGTCGCGCCGCGCTCGGTGAGCCGCGATGCGGCGACCTCCGCCATGATCTGCTCGTTGGTGGACGCGGTCGACTCGATCGCGCCGGTGGTGGAGCCGTCGCCCACGGTGCGGTACCGCACCGACAGGGTCTTGACCTGCTCGCCGTCGCGGGGCCCGCCCCACACTCCTGCAGTCATCAGCATCCCGTCGCGGTCGTAGACCTCCCGCTCGTGCGCGTAGTAGATCGACGCGAGCTCGATGTCCTCGCGGGCGATGTACCGCCAGATGTCGAGCTCGGTGAAGTTGCTGATCGGGAACACCCGCACGTGCTCACCCGGCGCGTGCCGGCCGTTGTACAGATTCCACAACTCGGGGCGCTGCTTCTTCGGGTCCCACTGACCGAAGGCGTTGCGGAGCGAGAAGATGCGTTCCTTGGCGCGGGCCCGCTCCTCGTCGCGGCGGCCACCGCCGAAGACGGCGTCGAACCGGTTCTCGGTGATCGCATCCAGCAACGGCACCGTCTGCAACGGGTTACGGATGCCGTCGGCACGCTCGGCGAGCCGGCCGTCCGCGAGGTAGTCCTCCACCTTCGCCACGTGCAGCCGCAGGTTGTACTTCTCGACCACCTTGTCGCGGAAGTCCAGCACCTCCGGCAGGTTGTGGCCGGTGTCCACGTGCAGCAGCGCGAACGGCAGCGGCGCCGGCCAGAAGGCCTTGACCGCGAGGTGCAGCAGCACCGTCGAGTCCTTGCCACCGGAGAACAGGATCACCGGGCGTTCGAACTCTCCCGCGACCTCGCGGAAGATGTGGATCGCCTCGGACTCGAGTGCGTCGAGGGTGTTGAATTCGGCGGGGTCGGGGACGGCGATGATGGGCTCCGTGGGCTCTGTGGTCGTCATCAGGCGTGCAATCCGCATTCTGTCTTGGTCGAACCGGCCCAGCGGCCGCTTCGAGGATCGGAACCGGGGGCGGGCTTGTCGGTGCAGGGCTGGCAGCCGATCGACGGATAGCCCTCGTCGACCAGGGGGTTCACCAGGATCGAGTTCTCCTCGATGAACCGCTGCATCCGCTCGTCGGACCAGTCGACGATCGGATTCACCTTGAGCAGGCCGAAACCCTCGTCGAAGGAGATGAACGGCGCGTTCGCGCGAGTGGGGGATTCCACCCGGCGGATCCCGGTGACCCAGGCGCGGTATCCCTTCAGGGACTCGCGCAGCGGCACCACCTTGCGCAGGTTGCAGCATTGCGCCGGGTCGCTGGCGAACAGGTCCTTACCGAGCGCCGCGTCCTGCTCTCCGACGCTGCGCTCGGGAGTGACGTTCAGCAGTTCCACCCCGTACACCGATTCCACGGCGTCCCGCATACCGATGGTCTCCGGGAAGTGGTAGCCGGTGTCCAGGAACAGCACTTTGGGCCGGTCCTGGATCTGCTTCGCCAGGTGCACCAGCACCCCGTCCTGCATGTTCGAGGCGACGATGAAGTCGTCCCCGAAGGTGTCCAGGGTCCACTGCAGCAGGGTCAGCGCGTCCGCGCCCTCGAGTTGCTCCGCCGCGCGGGCGGCGAGCGCACGCAACTCGTCGGCGTCGCGTCCGGAAGGCTCGCTCGCCGGCGCCGTCGGGGTCCGCTCCGTTGCTCCGCTGCTGCTCATCGCAGGTCCTCCTCTGCGGCGCGGAGTGTCCACTGCGCGAAGCGTTCACCGTCCTCACGCTGCGTCACGAAGTTCCGCGCCACTCGCTCGATGTAGTCCCCGAGCTCGGTCGAGAGCACCTTGTGCTGGCGCAGCTTCCGGCCGAAACCACTGTCGAGCCCGAGGCTTCCACCAAGGTGAACCTGGAAACCCTCGACTTGATTCCCGTCCGGATCATCCACCAGCTGGCCCTTGAAGCCGATGTCGGCGATCTGTGAGCGTCCGCACGAGTTCGGGCAGCCGTTGATGTTGACCGTGACCGGCACGTCCAGCTGCGCGTTGATGTCGGCGAGGCGCTGCTCCAGATCGGGCACCAGCACCTGCGAGCGCTTGCGGGTCTCGACGAACGAGAGCTTGCAGAACTCGATGCCACTGCACGCGATCAGATTGCGCCGCCAGATCGACGGACGCCCGTGCAGGCCCAGGGGCGCCAGCTCGTCGATCAGCGAATCGACCTGCTCATCGGGTACGTCCAGGACGATCAGCTTCTGGTACGGGGTGAACGACGCGCGGTCGGAACCGACGCGGGTCATCGCCTCGGAGACCTTCGTCAGGACGGTTCCCGAGACCCGTCCGGCGATCGGACTGAATCCGACGGCGTTGAGTCCGTTGCGCAGCTTCTGCACACCGACGTGGTCGATCGGCCGTTCCGGCTGCTCGGGCGCGGGACCGTCGATCAGCTCGCGGTGCAGGTACTCGGTTTCGAGCACCTCGCGGAACTTCTCCACACCCCAGTCCTTGACCAGGAACTTCAACCGAGCCTTCGACCGTAGCCGGCGGTAGCCGTAGTCCCGGAAGATCGAGACCACGCCCTCCCAGACGTCCGGAACCTCATCGAGCGGGATCCAGGCACCGAGCCGCTGCGCGAGCATCGGATTCGTCGAGAGCCCACCGCCGACCCACAGGTCCAGGCCCGGGCCGTGCTCGGGGTGCACCACCCCGACGAAGGCGACGTCGTTGATCTCGTGGACCACGTCCTGCTGGCCGGAGATCGCGGTCTTGAACTTGCGCGGCAGGTTCGAGTACCTCGGGTCACCGATGTAGCGGCGCACGATCTCGTCGATCGCCGGGCTTGGGTCGAGCACCTCGCCGAAGGACTCCCCGGCCAGGGGGGAGCCGAGCACCACGCGGGGGCAGTCACCGCACGCCTCGGTGGTCTTGAGGCCGACCGCCTCCAGCCGCTTCCAGATCTCCGGGACGTTCTCGATCTCGATCCAGTGGTACTGAACGTTCTCCCGGTCGGAGAGGTCGGCGGTGTCGCGCCCGAACTCCGTGGACAACTCACCGAGCACTCGCATCTGAGCCGCGTTGAGCTTCCCGCCGTCGCAGCGCACCCGCATCATGAAGTACGGCGCCTCGAGCAGGTCGATGTTCTCGTCACCGGTGTAGCTGCCGTCGTAGCCCTGCTCCCGCTGGGTGTACAGGCCCCACCAGCGCATCCGGCCCCGCAGATCGGCCTTGTCGATCGAATCGAAGCCCTGCTTGGAGTAGATGTTCTCGATCCGGGCGCGCACGTTGAGCGGATCGTCGTCCCGCTTGGTCTGCTCATTGGGATTGAGCGGCGTCCGGTAACCCAGCTTCCACTGGCCCTCCGAGCGCCGCTTGACCGGGCGTTTACGCGCGGGGCGGGTCGAATCGGATCCGGCCGCGGGGACGGGAGCGTCGGTGATCGACGTCATGGAGACTCCTGGGATTCATGTGATGGTTCGCCGGGGCTGTCGGCGGAGGTGAATCGACGCGAGGAGGCGTCGGGAATCAGGCCCGACAGCTGCTGCTGCAGACCCGCAGGTAATCGATGTGCCGACGCGACGCCAGCAACTCACCCTGTCCATCCATCGAGATCATTGTGCCACCGGCTGGACGTGAACGTGAATCGGGCCTCGGGCGCCGCAGTGCCAGACTGGGACGGTGACCGCCCCACACCGGACCGACAGCCCGCCCGTCCTGCCCTCCCTGGAGGGTGCGGACCAGTCGTTCGGGCTGTACCTGCACGTCCCGTTCTGTGCGACACGCTGCGGATACTGCGACTTCAACACCTACACCGCCGGAGAACTCGGCGGATCCTCGTCACCGCGGGCCTGGGCCGAGGCGATCGACGGGGAACTCGCGCTCGCCCGGCGCACCGTCGGCGACGTCGAGGTCTCGACCGTGTTCGTGGGCGGCGGCACACCGTCGCTGCTCGGCGGTGACGGTCTCGCCGACCTCCTGGCGACCGCGCAGCGGCACTTCCGGTTCGCCGACGGTGCCGAGATCACCACCGAATCCAATCCCGAGTCCACCTCGCCGGAGTTCTTCGCCCGGCTGCGGGAGGCGGGGTACACCCGCGTCTCGCTGGGAATGCAGTCCGCCGCCGAACACGTACTGCGCCTGCTGGACCGCACGCACACCCCGGGGCGGGCGGTCGCCGCGGCGAAGGAAGCCCGAGTCGCGGGGTTCGAGCACGTCAACCTGGACCTGATCTACGGCACTCCCGGTGAGTCCGACGACGATCTGCGCGCCTCCCTGGACGCTGTACTGGATGCCGGTGTGGACCACGTCTCGGCGTACGCGCTGATCGTCGAGGACGGCACCGCGCTGGCCCGCAGGATCCGCCGCGGTGAACTGCCCGATACCGACGGCGACGTTCTCGCGCACCGGTACGAGATGGTCGACGCCGCTCTGCAGGACGCCGGTTTCCACTGGTACGAGGTGTCGAACTGGGCCCGCACCGAGGCCGGACGGTGCCGGCACAACGAGCTCTACTGGCAGGGTGCGAACTGGTGGGGTGCCGGTCCGGGGGCGCACGGGCACCTCGCCGGTACCCGGGTGTGGAACCTCAAGCATCCGGCCCGGTACGCGGACGCGATCGCCCGCGGCGATCAGCCCTTCGGCGGCCACGAGGTACTCACCGCCGAGGACCGGCACATCGAGGACCTCATGCTCCGCGTGCGGATGCGCTCGGGCATCCCCGCCGATCTGCTGCGGGCCGACGAACTCCACCGCGCGGAGCAGGAGGTCGTGGTCGGGAATCTGCGCCGCGCGGGACCGGCCTACGTCCTCACCGACGCGGGCCGGTTGCTCGCCGACGGTGTGGTGCGCCGCATCCTCGAGTAGGTCAGTCGGCCAGTCGCCACACCACGGTCACCGTCACCGACAGAGTCTGATCGCCCGCCTGAATCGGGACCGGTGCTGCGCCCGATGCCGGGAGCGAGGAGCGTTCCTGTGCGCCGGCGGGCCGCACCGGCGCGCCCTCGGTGACGGTGCGTACCTCCGCGAGCTTGCCGCCGGCGAGCTCGGCGTACTGCTCGGCGCGGGCCTTGGCCTCGGCGAAGGCCTTGTCCCGGGCGGTGGCCTTGAGGGTGGAGTCGTTCTCGACGTCGAAGCCGACCGAATTGATGCGGGTGGCGTCACCGCCCGCGGTGGCGAGGTCGCCGAGCAGTTTGGAGGCGGTGTCGAGCTTGCGAACCTTGAGCGTGAGGGCCTGCGTGGCCTCGTAGGAGCTGATCGCGCGGTCCGGTCCGTAGCGGGGCGAGACGCGGACGTTCGCCGTGGTGATGTCCTTGGCGTCGACGCCGTTCGCGGCCGCGGCGCCGGTCACCTGCTGCGCGCGCGAGGAGGCCTCGTTGAGCGCGCTGCTCACGTCGGGAGCCTGATGCGCGACCGCGAGCTCTACCGTGAGAACGTCCGGCTTGCCGGACGCCTGCCCGGTACCGGCCGCGGTGATCTCGCGCGGTGCGTCGCCGCCGGAGGAGCCGCAGGCCACCGTCGCCGCGCCGATCGAGATCGTCATGAGCAGCGCGGCCCCGGTGCGGCGCAGCGTGCGGGCCGAGTTCGATGTGGCGTCCACCATGCACTCAGCGTGACAGTGCCGCACACCCGAAGGCAATGGTTGAGGCGGTACCGGCAACCCGGACACCGGATTCGTACCCCGGGGTTCGAGTCGGTGTGGTGGGGCGGTCAGTGGCCGCGCGCGTGGCGTCCCTGCCGGCTCTCCGACGGAGGGCGCGGCGGCGTTCCCGGCGGGAGTTCGTGCACCCGGCAGTGCAGGACTTCGCGGCCGCGCAGTGCCGAGCGCACCGCCCGATGCAGCCCGTCCTCGAGGTAGAGATCGCCGTTCCAGGCCACGGCGTGCGGGAACAGGTCACCGTAGAAGGTCGAGTCCTCCGACAGCAGCCGGTCCAGGGCCAGTACGGTGGTCGTGGTCACCAGATCGCTCAGGCGCACCTGTTGCGGTGGAATGGTGGACCATTCGCGCGGAGTGAGACCGTGATCGGGGTACGGCTTTCCGTCCATCACGCCCTTGAAGATCACTCCTCGACTGTAGCCCGCGTAGGCTGGACAGAAGGTACGCAGGCGGAAGGAGCGCGCGAATGTCGAGCACGGAGGATCGGCGGTTCGAAGTGCTCCGGGCGATCGTGGCCGATTACGTGGCCAGCCAGGAGCCGGTCGGGTCGAAGGCGCTCGTGGACCGGCACCAATTGGGCGTCTCCAGTGCCACCGTTCGCAATGACATGGCCGTGCTCGAAGCCGAGGGGTACATCACCCAGCAGCACACGAGTTCCGGACGGATCCCCACCGAGAAGGGCTACCGGCAGTTCGTGGACCGGATCGCTCAGATCAAGCCGCTGTCCGCGGCTGAGCGCCGGGCGATCCTGCAGTTCCTGGAGACCGGCGTCGATCTCGACGACGTGCTGCAACGTTCGGTCCGGCTGTTGGCCCAGCTGACCAGGCAGGTGGCGGTGATCCAGTACCCGGTGCTCAGCTCCGCCCGCGTTCGGCACCTCGAAGTGGTCTCGCTGACCGCGACCCGCCTGCTGCTGGTGGTCATCCTGGACACGGGCCGGGTGGAGCAGCGGCTCGTCGAACTCGGCGCGCCGGTCTCCGACGAGGATCTCTCCCGCCTGCGCGAGCTGTTCGGTGCCGCAGTGCACGGCAAGCTCATCCCGGACGCCTCGGTCGAGGTGGCGGATCTGGCCCCGAGTGCACCGCGGGACATGCGCGATGCGGTGATCCGGGTCTCGACCGTGCTGGTGGAGACCCTCGTCGAGCGCGGTGACGACCGCCTGGTTCTGGGCGGCACCGCGAACCTGACCCGCAACGCCGCCGATTTCGACTCCGTCTCGGGGTCGCTGCGCAGCGTGCTGGAGACCCTCGAGGAGCAGGTCGTGGTGCTCAAGCTGCTCACCGAGCGGCAGCAGCCCGGTACCGTCTCGGTGGCGATCGGTTCGGAGACGCAGGACGAGAACCTGCGCGGGGCCTCGGTGGTGTCCACCGGCTACGGCACCCCCGGCGCGGTCTTCGGCGGACTGGGCGTACTCGGCCCGACCCGGATGGACTACCCGGGTACGTTCGCCGCGGTCGCCGCGGTCGCCGGCTACGTCGGTGAGGTCCTCAGCGCCCGCTGACCGGCTCGCCCACCTGCGGTGACCAGGGCGAATGGTCGCATGCGCAGGTGTGGTGGAATCATGGGTTGAGCGCGACCGGATCAGGTCCGCCGATTGTCGTCCAGGAATTAAGGGATCAACCGCTGTGGCACGTGACTACTACCGCATCCTCGGAGTCGATTCGAAGGCCTCCGACCAGGAGATCAAGCGCGCGTACCGCAAACTCGCCCGGGAACTGCATCCGGATGTGAACCCGGACGAGGCGGCGCAGGAGAAGTTCCGGGACGTCTCCGATGCCTACGAGGTGCTCAGCGACCCGGAGAAGCGGCGCGTCGTGGACATGGGCGGTGACCCGCTCGACAGCAGCCCCGGCGCCGGCTTCGGCGGGGGTGCCGGGTTCTCCGGTGGCCTCGGGGACGTCTTCGAGGCGTTCTTCGGCGGCGGTATGGGCGGCGGACGAGGTCCCCGCGGACGGGTCCGCGAGGGCAACGACGCGCTCATCCGGATGGAGCTCGACCTCGACGAGTGCGCGAACGGCGTGAGCCGCGAGCTCACCGTCGACACCGCGATCCTCTGCGACAAGTGCCACGGCGCGGGCACCGAGGGGGACAGCAAGCCGTCCACCTGCGGCACCTGCCACGGCGCCGGTGAGGTGCAGTCGGTGCAGCGATCGTTCCTCGGTCAGGTGATGACCTCACGGCCCTGCCCCACCTGCGGCGGCGTCGGCGAGATCATCGAGAATCCGTGCGGCAAGTGCAGCGGCGACGGCCGGGTCCGCACCCGCCGCAACCTCACCGTGAAGATCCCCGCCGGTGTCGGCGACGGCATGCGTGTGCGCCTGGCCGGTCAGGGCGAGGTCGGTCCCGGCGGCGGTCCCGCAGGTGATCTGTACGTGGAGGTCACCGAGCGCGAGCACGAGTTCCTCACCCGCGACGGAAGCAATCTGCACGTCACCGCCCGGGTTCCGATGTTCGACGCGGCGCTGGGCGCCGAGGTGACCGTTCCGACGGTGATCGACGGTGAACTGACGGTGGAGGTCCCGGCCGGCACCCAGACCGGTGATACCAAGGTGCTACGCGGGCACGGTATGCCCCAGGTCAACTCGCAGGTCCGCGGCAATCTCGTGGTGCACTTCGACGTGGCCGTGCCGGCCCGTCTCGAGCGCAAGCAGGCCGAGAAGCTGCGCGAGCTCAAGGCGCTGTTCCCGGGGGAGGAGCCGCAGGTCGCCCGGCGCGGTGGCGCCGACCAGTCCGGCGGCATCTTCTCGAGGCTGCGCGACACCTTCGCCGGACGGTGACCGCAGGTGGCGGCCACCGTCTTCCTCGCGGACACGCTTCCGGCGCCCGGCCGGGACTACCTGCTCGGCGGTGACGAGGGGCGGCACGCCGCCACGGTCCGGCGGGTGCGGGTCGGTGAGGAATTGGTGCTGTCCGACGGTGCCGGTGGCTTCGCCCGGTGCACCGCGACCGCGGTGGACAAGTCCAGTGTGGAGTTGAACTGCACCCGGACCTGGACGGTGCCGCCGGCCTCCCCGCAAGTGGTTCTGGTGCAGGCGCTGCCCAAATCGGACCGTTCCGAGTTGGCGGTGGAACTGGCCACCGAGGCCGGGATCGATGCGATCATCCCGTGGCAGGCGGCGCGGTGCGTCTCCCGCTGGGACGGCGGTAAGGGTGGCTCGAGCAAAGCGGACAAGGGAGTGGCGCGCTGGCGGGCGGTGGCCAGGGCTGCGGCGAAACAGGCTCGCAGAGCGTATGTTCCGCAGATCCACGATCTGGTCACCACCCGAGAACTCGTTTCGCTACTCACTAGTATGGATGCGAATGTAGTTGTCTTGCACGAGGGTTCGGCGGTGCCCTTCGGTGAGGTTGACTTCTCGGTAACCCGAACCGTCGTTATTGTGGTGGGACCGGAGGGCGGGATCAGCCCCGAGGAACTGGATGCCCTGGTCGGAGTAGGTGCGCAGCCCGCGCTGCTCGGTCCGACGGTGCTGCGGACTTCCACTGCGGCCGCCGTCGCGCTCGGGGCGCTAGGGGTCATGACGAACAGGTGGTCCGGCACACCGCCGGACTGATCGACACGGTCCGGCGCTGTGCCGGGCCGGATGGTGCTCAGGAGGGCTCGGACACGATGGCGCGTCGCATCTTCTACGGCAGCGAGGAATCGCAGCACGGCCACTTCTATCCGGGCGATGAGGGCAAGCCGCTGGTCACCCTGGTGCACGGCGGTTACTGGCGGAACCTGTACTCGATGACGATGGAGTCGAAGGTCGCCAAGGATCTCAGCGACCGCGGCTACCCGGTGTGGAACGTCGAGTACCGCCGGGTCGGCGAACCCGGCGTGAAGTGGCCCATCCCCGGCGAGGACGTGCTCGCCGCCATCGACTACGGCAGCGACAAGCTGGCCAAGGCCGCCGGACACATCGTCGCGGCCCACAGCGCCGGTGCCACCCTGGGGGTGTGGGCGGCGGCCCAGCGCCCGGACCTGCTCGGGGTGATCTCCCGCGGGGGTGTACTGGACCTGATCGAGCGCGGCGACGGCGATCAGTCGATGCGCCTGCTCTTCGACCTGGGTCCGAACGCCAATCCGCGTCTGCTCAAGCGTACTTTCGCGCAGGCCAGCCCGGTTGCGGCGATGCCCTTCAAGACCCGGGTGCGTGCGCTGCACGGCCGACTCGACGAGCAGGTCCCCTACCAGCTCTCGGAGTGGTTCCTCAGCCAGGCGCAGGAGCACGGAATGGACGCCACGTTGACCATGATCGAGGGCGAAGGACACGACGACTTCCTCGAGCCGGGCTCGCAGGGGCACTGCGCCACCGTCGCCGCGATCGAGGAACTGTCCGGGCACTGAGCGGTCGCTGACCGGGCGCTGCGGAAACCCACGAGCCGATCCGGGGCAGTCGGTACTAAACTGGGGATATCCGCCCCGTCAGGAGCGGTGACCGCCCCGAACAAGGATCGAACCACCGCGTGGCAGACCGCAACAGTCCCGAACCCCGAGATCAGACCGTGCCACCGGCACGGTCGACCATCGAGATTCCGATCGAGCTGACCTTCGGGCTCCTCGGCCCCGCGGACGCGAACCTGCGCGCCCTCGAGGACGGCCTCGATGCTCAGATCCACGCCCGCGGCAACGTGGTCACCCTGTCCGGCCCGCCGGCCGATGTCGCTCTGGCCGAGCGGGTGCTCGCCGAGCTCCAGGCCACGGTGCGCAGTGGAGTCGCGGTCAGCCCGGAGGAGGTGCGCCGGTCGATCGCGATGATGACCGACGGCTCGGGGGAGTCCCCGGCCGAGGTGCTCACCCTGGACATCATCTCGCGGCGCGGCAAGACGGTGCGCCCGAAGACGGTGAACCAGAAGAAGTACGTCGACGCGATCGACGAGCACACCATCGTCTTCGGAGTCGGCCCCGCCGGTACCGGTAAGACCTACCTGGCGATGGCCAAGGCCGTGCAGGCCCTGCAGGCCAAGCAGGTCAGCCGGATCATCCTCACCCGCCCCGCGGTCGAGGCGGGAGAGCGTCTGGGCTTCCTCCCCGGCACTCTCAACGACAAGATCGACCCGTACCTGCGCCCGCTCTACGACGCGCTGCACGACATGATGGACCCGGAGGCGATTCCCAAGCTGATGGCGGCCGGAGTGATCGAGGTGGCGCCGCTGGCGTACATGCGCGGCCGCACGCTCAACGACGCGTTCATCATCCTCGACGAGGCGCAGAACACCAGCGCCGAGCAGATGAAGATGTTCCTGACCCGCCTGGGCTTCGGCTCGAAGATCGTGGTCACCGGTGACGCCACCCAGGTGGACCTGCCGGGTGGCGCGACCAGCGGGCTGCGGGCAGCGGTGAACATCCTGCACGGCATCGATGACATCCACATCAGCGAGCTGACCAGTGCCGATGTGGTGCGGCACCGGCTGGTCGCCGAGATCGTGGACGCCTACTCCGAGTTCGAGGCACAGTTGGAGAACACCAAGCGCCCGCAGATCGGCGGGACACGACGGATGCCGGGGCGCCGATGAGCATCGAATTCGCCAACGAGTCCGGTTTCGAGATCGACGAGGCCGAGGTCGTCGCCGTGGCGGCGTTCGCGATCGCCGCGATGGACGTGCACCCGGGTGCGGAACTGAACATGCTCGCCGTCGACCTCGACGCGATGGCCGACCTGCACGTCAAGTGGATGGACCTGCCCGGCCCGACCGATGTGATGAGCTTCCCGATGGACGAGCTCACCCCGGGTGGCCGGCCGGATATGACCGACGCCGGGCCTGCGACGCTCGGAGACATCGTGCTGTGCCCGCAGTTCGCCGCCGAGCAGGCGACCGCCGCCGGTCACTCCACCGAGCACGAGCTCAACGTCCTCACCGTGCACGGCGTGCTGCACCTCCTCGGCTTCGATCACGCCGAACCCGAGGAGGAGCGAGAGATGTTCGCCCTCCAGGACGGCATCCTGGCCGAGTACTACGCGCAGCAGCGCGACGAGCAGCGTCGCGCCCGGCAATCGGCGCGTGACGACAAACTGCTCGGACGCACGGGATTCCTGGGGCGGCGGGACTAGCGCGTGGCCTCGTCGATCCTGCTGATCGTCGGCGTCGTCGCGCTGGTCCTGCTCGGCGGGTTGTTCGCGGCGCTGGACTCCGCACTGCTGACCGTCTCCCCGGCGCGGGTGGTGGACCTGGTCGAGGACGGCCGGCCCGGTGCGCGCCGGCTGCAGCGACTGCTCGGCAACCGGCCGATGTACGTGAACCTGGTCGTGCTGCTGCGTACCGCCTGCGAGGTGCTCTCGACGGTGCTGGTCTTCCTGGTCGCCGACCGGTACCTCGCCACGATGTGGACCGCAGTACTGACCGCCGCGGTCATGACGGTGGTCAACTATGTGCTGATCGGCGTCGGTCCACGCACTCTGGGGCGGCAGCACGCCTACACGCTCGGGTGCAACACCGCGGTGTTCCTGCAGGGGATCGCGATCCTGATGGGCCCGCTCACCCGGTTGCTGATCCTGCTCGGTAACGCCATCACCCCCGGCCGCGGCTACCGGAACGGGCCGTTCGCGACCGAGGTCGAACTGCGCGAACTGGTCGATCTGGCGCAGCAGCGCGGAGTGGTCGCCGAGGACGAGGGCAAGATGATCCAGTCGGTCTTCGAGCTCGGTGACACCGCGGCACGGGGGATCATGGTGCCCCGGCCGGAGGTGGTGTGGATCGAGGCCGACAAGTCGGTGCGTCAGGCGGTCCGGCTGGCCGTGCGCTCCGGTCACTCGCGAATCCCGGTCATCGGGGAGAACGTCGACGACGTCCGCGGCGTGGTCTACCTCAAGGACCTGGTCGCTCTGCCGGACGGTGCCGATCGGCACGCGATCACCGTGGGCACGATGGCCCGGCCGGCGGTGTTCGTGCCCGACTCCAAACCGGTCGACGCGCTGCTGCGGGAGATGCAGCAGACCAACAACCACATGGCCGTGCTGGTCAACGAGTACGGTTCGATCGCCGGTCTGGTGACCATCGAGGACGTGCTCGAGGAGATCGTCGGCGAGATCACCGACGAGTACGACGCGGACGAGATCGCCCCGGTCGAGGAGATCGGTGACGGCCTCTACCGGGTGTCGGCGCGCCTCGGCCTGGAGGACCTCGGTGACCTGTTCGACGAGGACATCGACGAGGACGAGGTCGACACCGTCGGCGGGCTGCTCGGGTTGGTACTGGGCCGGGTCCCGCTCCCGGGGGCCGAGGTACGGGCGCACGGCCTGCTGCTGGAGGCCGAAGGCTCGACGAATCGGCGTGGCAGGATGCGGATCACGACTGTTCTGGTGCGTCGCGCCGAGGACGAAGGGGCGGCGCCGTCGGACGACGATGCCGCCGACGACGAGAAGGAGAGCGTGTGACGGCCCCGGAGACCTCCGACGAGGACCGCAAACTGGTGACTCTCGCCCGCGGGGCGATGGGCCGGGCGGCGGCCGCGCACGGCGCCGCGGTGCGCGACCTGGACGGCCGCACCTACGCCGGGGCGCCGGTGGGGCTGCGGGCGTTGACGCTGACCGGCCTCCAAGTGGCGGTCGCGACCGCCCTCGCCTCCGGTGCGACGGGCTTCGAGGCGGCGGTGCTGGTGGGCGCCGCTGCCGACGACGACGCCGGAGTCGGCGCACTGCGCGAGGTCTCGCCGGCCGCACCGGTCCTGTTGTTCGACGAGCGCGGGGAGGCCCGACGGTGACCGAGGATTCCGAGACCGCAGCCCCAGGCGCAGGCGCCGTAGACGGGGCCGACGGCGATTTCCGCTCCGGGTTCGTCTGCTTCGTCGGCCGCCCGAACACCGGCAAGTCGACCCTGACGAACGCGCTGGTCGGGACCAAGGTCGCGATCACCAGCTCGCGGCCGCAGACCACCCGCTCGACCATCCGCGGCATCGTCAATCGGCCCGACTGCCAGTTGGTGCTGGTGGACACTCCCGGGCTGCACCGTCCGCGCACGCTGCTCGGGCAGCGCCTCAACGATCTGGTGCGCGACACCTATTCCGAGGTCGACGCGATCTGCCTGACGATCCCCGCGGACGAGAAGATCGGCCCCGGTGACCGGTACATCCTCGATCAGGTGCGGCACATGGCGCCGAAGACCACACTGATCGGCGTGGTCACCAAGATCGACAAGGTGGCCCGTGACCGGGTCGCCGAGCAGTTGGTCGCCGTCTCCGAATTCCTCGGCGGTGACTGCGATGTGATCCCGGTGTCGGCGACCTCCGGCCAGCAGATCGAGGATCTGGTGGCGCTGCTCGCATCGAAGATGGAGCCGGGGCCGGCGTTCTATCCGGACGATGAGATCACCGACACCGACGACGACACGATGATGGCGGAGCTGATCCGTGAGGCCGCGCTCGAAGGTGTGCGGGACGAGCTGCCCCACTCGTTGGCGGTGGTGATCGAGGAGGTGCTCGAACGGGAGAAGACGCCGGCGCAGGAGAAGTCGGGCAAGCCCGCGATGCTGGAGGTGCACGCGCTGCTGTACGTGGAGCGGCCCTCGCAGAAGGCGATCATCATCGGGAAGGGCGGTGCTCGGCTCAAGTCCGTGGGGACCGCGGCACGCGGTGAGATCGAGCGACTCCTGGGCCGGAAGGTGTTCCTCTCCCTGCACGTGAAGGTCGCCAAGGATTGGCAGCGCGATCCCAAGCAACTCGGCAGGCTGGGGTTCTAGCGATTCGACGCCCCGAGCGTCGATGGTGCCGGTTGTCGGGGTGGAGTGGGACAATCTCTACTCATGAGGTCGTACCGGGACAGCGCTGTGGTGCTGCGGCAGCACAAGCTGGGGGAGGCCGACTACATCCTCACGCTGCTCACCCGGGAGAACGGCCTGGTCCGCGCGGTGGCGAAGGGGGTGCGCCGGCCGCGTTCGCGGTTCGGGGCACGGCTGGAACTGTTCGCCCACGTCGATCTCCAGCTGCACCCCGGCCGCAGTCTGGACGTGGTGACCCAGGTGCACTCCATCGCCGCCTACTCCGGTGACCTCGCCGACGACTACGGGCGCTACACCACCGCCTGCGCGGTGATCGAGACCGCGGAGCGTCTCGCGGGTGAGGAGCGGGCCCCGGCCCCGGAACTGCACCGGCTCACCGTCGGGGCGCTGCGGGCGATCGCCGCCGGCACCCGTGACCGGGAACTGGTGCTGATCTCGTTCCTGCTGCGCGCCATGGATGCCGCGGGCTGGGCGCCGGCGCTGACGCTGTGCGCCCGCTGCGGTGACGACGGCCCGCACCGCGCCTTTCACGTGGCCGCGGGGGGCGCCGTCTGCGTGCACTGCCGGCCCGTCGGATCCGCGGTTCCCTCCCAGGGAGTGCTGGACCTGATGGCGGCACTGGCCCGGGCGGATTTCGACTTCGCCGAGACGATGGATGATCGGGTCCGTAGGCAGGGCGCGGGCCTGGCTGCGGCGCACCTACAGTGGCACGTGGGCCGGCAACTGCGCTCGTTGCCCATGATCGAGCGGCACGCGCCGCACAGTCCGGCCCTCGCGGCCGGTGAGAGGGAGGTCGACGGTGCCGGGACTGCGGCGGGGTAGGGCCAAGGCGGCGAAGCCGGCCGGTGAGCAGTCACGACCGGTGACGCCCCGTCCGCCGGACCCGCATCCCTCGGGGGCCGTGCCGCCGGAGATCCCCGCGGAACTGGTGCCGCGTCATGTCGCGCTGGTGATGGACGGCAACGGGCGCTGGGCCAAGGAACGCGGTATGGCTCGCACCGAGGGCCACAAGCGCGGCGAGGCCGTTCTGATGGACACCGTGTGCGGCTGTATCCAGATGGGTGTCCAGCAGCTGTCGGCGTACGCCTTCTCCACCGAGAACTGGTCCCGCAGTCCCGAGGAAGTGCGTTTCCTCATGGGCTTCAACCGGGACGTGATCCGGCGCCGCCGCGACGAGATGCACGAGATGGGTGTCCGGGTGAAATGGGCCGGACGCCGACCCCGGCTGTGGCGCAGTGTGATCGCCGAGCTCGAGGCCGCCGAGGAACTCACCCGGGACAACACCGTCATGACGCTCACCATGTGCGTCAACTACGGTGGACGCGCCGAGATCGTCGACGCCACAAGGGAGATCGCCCGTCGGGCCGCCGCCGGGGAGATCAACCCGGACCGCATCACCGAGCAGTCCTTCCAGAACTACCTGTACCAGCCGGATATGGGTGATGTCGACCTGTTCCTGCGTCCGTCGGGGGAGAAGCGCTCGTCGAACTTCCTGCTGTGGGAGAGCGCTTACGCCGAATACGTCTATCAGGACACGCTTTTCCCGGACTTCGATCGGCGCGACCTGTGGGCTGCGTGCCTGGAGTACGCCAAGCGCGACCGCCGGTTCGGCGGTGCCCAGTGACCGCGCGGGATCCGCGCCTGGACGGACTGCGTTCCCGGCTGGAGTCTGCGCTGGCCGATGGTGTCGCGCTGCGGCGTGACGAGAATCAGGCCGTGCTGGTCGATTTCGGTGATACCCCGGCGTCGGTGCAGGTGTTCGAGCTGGCGCACACCGTTGACGTCTACTCGCTGACCCAGGTCGTGGCTTGGGATCTACCGCTCAGTGACCGCCTGCGGACCGATGTCGGCGCGGCCGGTGAGGCAGTGCAGTTCGGAGCGTTGCGGCTGATGGAGCGGGAGGTATCCGCCGACCTCGTGCTCACCTATTCGTTCCCCGCCGGCACCCTCGCCGGCGATCCGCTGCGCGAGTTCGTGTTGTTCGTCCTGGCGCAGGGCATCGAAGTCCGCCGCCGGATCGTCGGCTGACGTTCTGTTCGACCGGTTCACCGGGAACGGCCGGTGAGCCGCTCACCGCTGCGTGGCCAGTGAACTCCCGGCGCGTTCGATCGCCGTCACGTCCCCGCACCCACTGCACCCCACCTCGACGCTCCCGCGAAGGGCGGGTGTCGGGCTGTGCAAACTCACCCTCATGTACACCGAGTACTTGACGAATCAAGGCAGTGTGTATCGGCATTGCTTGACATGTTGACGCGATCTGTCAAATACTGGCGAGACGATAGGGCGACGGGCGCAGAGCTCGTTGCAGCGGCCGAGGATGGGAGAGACCGTGAAGGGCCTGACCTACATCGACGCGGACGGCGAGGAAGCCGTCTGGACCGATCACAAGAGACGTCTGTGGTTGTGGGGGCTGTTCGTGCCCACCGCACTGTTCTTCGCCGTGGGACTGATGGTGCTGCTCGGTCTCGGCCACACCCCGCTGATGTACCTCACCCCGGTGCTCTGGTGGATCGGTCCGATCCTGCTGTACGTGATCCTCCCGATCGTCGACGTCAGAGCCGGCGACGACGGCGAGAACCCGCCCGAGGAGGTGATGGAGGCGCTGGAGAACTCCACCTATTACCGGTGGCTGACCTTCATCTTCCTGCCCTTCCACCTCGCCTCGTTGGTGGCGTTGTGCTACTTCCTGACCGCTGATTCGCTCACCTGGCTCGGTGGCCTGTACTCCGACGGTGGTGGCCTGAGCCCGGTGAGCAAGATCGGGCTCACGCTGAGCCTGGGCGTGGTCACCGGCATCGGGATCAACACCGGACACGAACTGGGCCACAAGAAGCCCGACAGTGAACGCTGGATCGCCAAACTGACTCTGGCACCCGCCATGTACGGCCACTTCTTCATCGAGCACAACCGCGGCCACCACGTCCGGGTGGCTACTCCGGAGGATCCGGCCAGTGCCCGGTTCGGGGAGACCTTCTGGGAGTTCCTGCCGCGCAGTGTGTGGGGCAGTGTGAAGTCCTCGTGGAACCTGGAGAAGACCCGCCTGCGCCGGCTCGACAAGAGCCCATGGACTCTGCGGAACGACGTGCTCAACGCCTGGATGATGACCGCTGTCCTGTTCGGGACGCTGACGGCGATTTTCGGCTGGTACGTGCTGCCCTTCCTGATGATTCAGGCCGTCTACGGGTTCAGTCTGCTCGAATCGGTGAACTATCTCGAGCACTACGGTCTGCTCCGGCAGAAGACGGCCTCGGGGAGGTACGAGCGCTGCTCGCCGCGGCATTCGTGGAACTCGGACCGCATCGTCACCAACGTCTTCCTCTACCACCTGCAGCGCCACAGTGACCATCACGCCAACCCCACCCGGCGGTACCAGACGCTCCGGTCGTTCGAGGAGGCACCGTCATTACCCCACGGGTACGCCACGCTGATCGGTCTGACCTACTTCCCGCCCCTGTGGCGGAAGATGATGGACCACCGCGTGATCGAGCACTACCAGGGCGACGTCACCAGGGCGAACATCCACCCTCGCGTCCGCGATCGGGTACTCGCCGAGTACGGCGCCGACGCCTCGGGCGGGCGGGCCGCGGCATGAGTGCGTACCAGTGTCCGGTGTGCGGATACCGGTACGACGAAGCCGTCGGCGCGCCGAGGGAAGGGTGGCCGGCCGGAACCGTCTGGTCCCGGATCCCGGACGACTGGAACTGCCCGGATTGCGGTGTCCGCGACAAGATCGATTTCGAACCGGTGTGACACAACGGATCGGCCAACACCCCAAGGAGTTTCAGTATGAGCGATGCACCCTTCAGGCTGTTCCGCTGTCTGCAGTGCGGATTCGAGTACGACGAGGCGCAGGGCTGGCCCGAGGACGGGATCGCCCCCGGTACCCGCTGGGACGAGATCCCCGATGACTGGTCCTGCCCCGACTGCGGCGCGGCCAAGGCCGACTTCGAGATGGTCGAGGTTTCGCGGGCATGACCGGCGACGGCGTGGTCATCGCCGGAACCGGTATCGCCGGGGCAACCGCGGCGTTGAACCTGCGCTCCGGCGGCTACGACGGTCCGCTGACCCTCATCGGTGGTGAGCCGTACCTGCCGTACCGGAGGCCCGCGCTGTCGAAGGACATCCTGCTCGCCGAGGCCGAGGCCGAGGCCGGGGCGGAGGTCGGGAGCATACTGGTCAAGCCCGCAGCCGTCTGGGACCGGGCCGGGATCGACGTCCGCACCGGTGTTCGTGTCACCGGCGGTGACACCGCCGCGCGCACCGTCGAACTGTCCGACGGCACCGCTCTGGGCTACCGTTCGCTGGTCCTGGCCACCGGTGCCGCTGCCCGTGTACTGACCGGACCGCCGCCGCACGAGCGGATCCGGTACCTGCGCGACTTCGCCGACGCTGCGGGCCTGCGGGGTGCACTCGCCCACGCGCACGGTGTCGTCGTCCTCGGCGCCGGACTGATCGGCTCAGAGGTCGCATCCGCCGCACGCAGCCTCGGAGTGCGGGTCACCGTCGTCGATCCGGCGCCCACGCCGCTCGCCCGGGTACTGCCGCCCGCCATCGGTGGACGGCTGGCAGACCTGCACCGCGAGGCCGGCGTCGACCTCCGGCTCGGGCAATGCGCGACCGGGATCGACGCGGACGCCGGACAGGTCCGGGTCCGGCTCGGCACCGGGGAGCAGGTGCGGGCGGACCTGGTGGTGATCGCCGTCGGATCGGTCCCGGACACCGCCCTCGCCGAGCGGCTGGCCCTGCGCACCGACGACGGTATCGTGGTGGACGAGCGATACCGCACCTCGGCGGAGGACGTGTACGCGATCGGTGATTGCGCCCGGGTACCCAACCCGCTGGAGGGCGGCGGCTACCGCGCGGAGAACTGGTCGGCCGCCCACGATCACGGCGCGGCACTGGCTCGGGTGATCCTCGGTGAGGACTGCGCGCCGGTGCTCCCGTGGGGCTGGTCGAATCAGTTCGGGGTGCTGCTCCAGTTCGCGGGATGGCCTGCGGCGGAAGACCATGTGGAGGTGGACGGCGCGATGGATCAGGTGACCGGTTCGTTCTCGGCGCGCTGCACCCGGGGCGGCGCGCTCGTCGGTGCGGTCGCGGTGGGCCGACCCAAGGAGTTCCGCGCCGCCCGCGGTGAACTGTCCCGGCTGATCGCATCGGTGGATGCGCGATGACGGTCCTCGCCGGGCGGGGGGAGACCACCCACTCCAAGCCGACGGTGCGCGACCAGGCCTTGGACGCGGTGAGTGGCTTCCTGCGGGAGAACCAGGAATGGTCGTCGGTGACGATGGCGGCGGTGGCCCGCGAGGCGGGCGTGAGCCGGCAGACGCTGTACAACGAGTTCGGTTCCCGTAAGGGGATGGCCGTCGCCTACGTGACGCGGTTCGTCGACGGGCTGTTGGCCTACGTGCAGGACCGGATCGCCGCGCATCCGGGCCGGATCGACGATGCGCTCGCCGACGCCATGCTCGGGGTCTTCCGGACGGGAATGGGGGATCCGGTGGTGCTCAACATCGTCGGCCCGAACCCGCACCGCGACCTCATGGGGATCGTCACGGTCGACGGCACCCCCATCCTCAAGCGCGCCGCCGACGGACTCGCCGAGATCCTGGCCATGAGCTGGGCGCAGATCCGCCGCGCCGACGCCCAGATCGCCGCCGGAGTACTGGTGCGGCTGGCGTTCAGTCACATCACCATGCCGATCGAGACCGCCGAGGACGCCACCCGGGAAGTGACCTCCGCGCTCTCCCCGTTCCTCACCCGGGCGGCACGGGACTGAGCCGCCGGAACCGGTCCGGTCGCCCACCGGCCGGTCGGTGTGCGGTCGGTCCGGGGAGGGGGCGAGCGCTCAGGCGGAGGCCGCGCACTGCGAGCAGCGCCCGAAGATCTCCAGGGTGTGCGTGACGTCGGTGAATCCGTGCGCCGCAGCGGTCCGTTCGGACCATGCCTCGACGGACCGATCGGTCACCTCCACGGTGCGTCCGCACTCGCGGCAGACCAGGTGATGGTGATGCTCGACCGAGCACAGCCGGAACAGGGCCTCGCCGCTGTCGGTGCGCAGGGTGTCGACCGCACCGGCGTCGGCCATCGCCTGCAGATTCCGGTACACCGTGGTCAGGCCGATCGACTCGCCGTCGGAGCGCAGCTGTTCGTGCAGCTCCTGCGCGGACTTGAACTCCGAGACCGACTGCAGCGCATGAGTGATCGCCCCGCGTTGCTTGGTGGCACGCACACCGGTGCCCTTGGTGGGTTCGCCGGACATCGTCAGGTTCCCGGCCGCTCGGAGGCGTGGGTGACCGCGTCGATCACGATGTGGGCGAGGTGATCGTCGACCAAGCGGTAGACGATCTCGCGCCCGTTGCGCTCACCGCGGACGACGCCCGCGGATTTGAGCACCCGCAGGTGCTGGCTGACCAGTGGCTGGGTGACGCCGAGGCTGTCGACCAACTGGTGCACGCACAGCTCGGAGCGCATCAGTTCGAGCACGATCGAGATCCGCACCGGTGCGGCCAGCGCGCGCAGCAGATCTCCGGTGGCGGCCAGCACCTCCGGATCGGGCCGCTGCACGGCCTCGCATTCGGCGTCGACGGGGCAGTCGGCAGCGACCCCCCGGACGATGTCGGTAGAAATGCGGAACACCTCCTGTTATCTACAATCATTTTCATATGCGGATCCAGCTACGTCAAGCGGTGCGGTCGCGCCGTCCCGTTGCGCCGCCGCGACCGGGCCGAACGGTAGAGTCGATGCGATCAGTCCCGCCAACCCAGTCGGAGAAGAAGCGCGCCGTGGCCAAAGCAACCAAAGTCGAAACCGTCGCCAACCTGTGCAAGCGCCGGGGACTGGTCTACCCCGCGGGTGAGATCTACGGCGGTACGCGTTCGGCCTGGGACTACGGGCCACTGGGTGTGGAGCTCAAGGAGAACATCAAGAAGCAGTGGTGGCGCAACATGGTCACCTCCCGCGACGACGTCGTGGGCCTGGACAGCTCGATCATCCTGCCCCGGCAGGTGTGGGTGGCCTCCGGTCACGTCTCGGTGTTCAACGACCCGCTGGTGGAGTGCCTGAACTGCCACAAGCGGCACCGCCAGGACCACCTGCAGGAGGCCTACGCCGAGAAGCGCGCGGCCAAGGGTGAGCAGATCGAGCCGGACGACGTGCCCATGACGGAGATCGTCTGCCCGGACTGCGGCACCAAGGGGCAGTGGACCGAGCCCCGTGACTTCAACATGATGCTCAAGACCTACCTCGGACCCATCGAGTCCGAGGAGGGCCTGCACTACCTGCGCCCGGAGACCGCGCAGGGCATCTTCGTGAACTTCAAGAACGTGATGACCACGGCCCGCAAGAAGCCGCCGTTCGGCATCGGCCAGATCGGCAAGAGCTTCCGCAACGAGATCACCCCGGGCAACTTCATCTTCCGGACCCGTGAGTTCGAGCAGATGGAGATGGAGTTCTTCGTCAAGCCGGGCGAGGACGACACCTGGCACCAGTACTGGATCGATTACCGGCTCAAGTGGTACACCGACCTCGGTATCAACCCGGACAACCTGCGCCTGTACACGCACCCGCAGGAGAAGCTGAGCCACTACTCCAAGGGCACCGTCGACATCGAGTACCGCTTCGAGTTCGCGGGCAGCGAGTTCGGTGAGCTCGAGGGCATCGCCAACCGCACCGACTTCGATCTCGGCACGCACTCCAAGCACTCGGGTGAGTCGCTGGAGTTCTTCGATCAGCAGTCCGGCGAGCGGTACATCCCGTTCGTGATCGAGCCGGCCGCGGGTCTCACCCGCTCGCTGATGGCGTTCCTGGTGGATGCGTACACCGAGGAGGAGGTGCCGAAGTCGGGCGGCGGTACCGACACCCGCGTGGTGCTCAAGCTGGACCGGCGCCTGGCCCCGGTCAAGGCGGCGGTGCTGCCGCTCTCGCGCGATGAGAAGCTCTCACCCAAGGCGCGCGAGCTCGCGGCGCAGCTGCGCCAGTTCTGGAACGTCGAGTTCGACGACGCCCAGGGCATCGGCAAGCGCTACCGCCGCCAGGACGAGATCGGTACCCCGTTCTGCATCACCGTGGACTTCGACACTCTGGAGGACGATTCGGTGACCGTGCGTGAGCGGGACACCATGTCGCAGGAGCGGGTTCCGCTCGCCGAGGTGCAGCAGTACCTCGCTACGCGCCTGGCAGGCTGCTGAGCCGACACCGACCGCGATTCTTCGTGCGGGTCAGCCGCAGGTGATCTCCACCCGGAACTTCTTCATCGACAGGTTCGCCGCCCGGGCCTCACCGGTGATCGTGTAGCGGTTACCGGCCTTCGACGCCGTCGCCGTACCGATCTGCCCCACCGGGGTGTTGAGCACGGTCATGACGCTGCCGTCGACCGCGATGAACAGGCTGTTGACCCTGGGCGGGTTGCCGTCGGTGATCACCGCACCGACTCCGCGAGCGGTCTGCACGCTGCCCGAGCCCACTGTGATCGAATCTCCGGTGCGCTCGCAGCCGGCGTTGACGAACTCGGCGGCGTCGTTGCGCTTGCCGTCGACCTCGACCACGGTGCTGGAATCGATGTTGGGGGAGGTGCACGCCGTCGCCACGGCCAGAGCGCCGATCACGAGGGCGGCGGTACCGAAGCGGACGGGAAGACGACGGATTCGCATAGCGACACCGTACCGGCCTGATCCGGCTCGCCCGTGGGATACTCGGAGCCATGACGAACGGCAAGGTTGTGCATTTCGACACGCAGCGGGGATTCGGCTTCCTCGCTCCCGACGCCGGTGGCGATGACGTTTTCCTCCACGTCAACGACATCGACTTCGACGAGTCGGCACTGCGACCCGGCACCGAGGTGACTTTCGATGTGGAGAACGGCGACAAGGGACTCAAGGCGGTGAACGTCGCCGTCATCGGCGGTGCCCCCGCCCCGCGCCGTGAGCAGCGCGATCACCGTGGCGACCGGGACCACCGGGAACACCGTGGCGACCGTGAGCGTGACCACCGCGCCGATCGGGAGCACAGGGGTGAGCGGCGTGAGCAGCGGCCCCGCCGCGAGGCCCCGCGGGCGGCGACCGGAGCCCTGGACATGCAGTCCTTCGTCGACGAGCTGACCGAGTTGCTGCTCGACTCCTCCGACGACCTGACCGCCGGCCAGATCATCGAGATCCGCCAGCGCATCGCGGACTTCGCCTTCGCCCGCGGCTGGGTCACCGAGTAGGTGCCACTGCTTCCCGGACCGGCCGCTTACCGAGCGGCCGACGTCGAACGGATCGTCGCCGAGTCACCCAAGGTCGCGGGTCTGGCCGGTGAGAGCGAACCCGCTCTGTTCTCGGGGCCGCAGTGGGAGGCGCCGCGCTGGGAGGGGCACAGTTCCGCCTTCGCCCGCGACCGCGCGCGCGTTCTGCACAGTGCGGCGCTGCGCCGGCTGGCGGACAAGACGCAGGTGGTGGGCCCGCGTGAGGGGGACACCCCGCGTACCAGGCTCACCCACTCGCTGGAGGTCAGCCAGATCGGGCGGGGCATCGCCCTGGGGATCGGCTGCGATCCGGATCTGGTGGACCTGGCCGGCCTCGCTCACGACATCGGACACCCGCCCTACGGTCACAACGGTGAGCGGGCCCTCGACCAGGTCGCCGCGAAGATCGGCGGTTTCGAGGGCAACGCCCAGAACCTGCGGATACTGACCCGGCTGGAACCGAAGGTGCTCGACGCCGAAGACCGTTCGGTGGGACTGAACCTCACCCGCGCGGCGCTGGACGCCGCCACCAAATACCCGTGGCTGCGCCGCGAGCCCGGCGGCAAGTTCGGGGTCTACGCCGACGACGCCCACGTGCTGGAGTGGATGCGGGGTGGCGAGAACGGACCGCACGGGCGCCGTCAGTGCCTGGAATCGCAGATCATGGACTGGTCCGACGACGTCGCCTACTCGGTGCACGACGTCGAGGACGGGGTGCTCTCGGGCCGGTTGGACCTGCGGGCACTGGCCTCGCGGGACGAGGTGCGCAGTCTGTCCGGCTTCGGCGCCAGCAGCTTCCGCGGTGTGGAAGCGGCCGAGCTGGAGGAGGCGGGTGCGCGCCTGGCCTCGTTCGAGGTGGTCTCCGAGGCCGCACGGTACGACGGTGGCCTCACCACGTCGGTGGCACTGAAACGGATGACCAGTGAGCTCGTGGGCCGCTTCGCCTCCGCGGCGATCGACGCCACCCGTGCGGCGACCGGGAGCGAGCCGGTGTGCCGGTACCAGGCCGATGTGGAGGTGCCGCGCTCGGTGCTCGCGGAAGTGGTGCTGCTCAAGACCATGGCGCTGCAGTACATCTATTCGAACCAGATGCACCTGGCGATCCAGCAGGGGCAGCGCGACCGGATCCTGCGGGTCGCGGACTTCCTGATGGGTGCCTCACCGTCACACATCGACCCGCTCTACAGCCCGGCCTACCTGGCCGCCGAGTCGGATGCGGAGCGGCTGCGGGTGGTGGTGGATCAGATCGCGTCCATGACCGAGACCCGGCTGGAACGGCTCGACCAGGTGGTGCTGGCAGGTCCCGGCGGCGCGGTCTAGCGCGGCTACACTCGAACCCGTGGTCGGCAGAATCCCGGAGCGTGACATCGCGGCGATCCGCGACCGCGCGCGCATCGAGGACGTGGTCGGCGAGTACGTGGCGCTGCGTCCCGCAGGGGTGGGATCGATGAAGGGCCTGTGCCCTTTCCACGACGAGAAGACTCCGAGTTTCCACGTGCGCCCCACCCAGGGCTTCTACCACTGCTTCGGCTGCGGGGAGGGCGGCGACGTCATCTCCTTCCTGCAGAAGATCGAGCACGTGCCGTTCGTGGAGGCCGTCGAGCAACTCGCCGACAAGGTGGGCATCCAGATCAGTTACGAGGGTGGTGCGCCCGGCCCGAAGCAGGATCGCGGCACCCGTATGCGGCTGGTCGCCGCGAACGCCGCCGCCCAGAAGTTCTACGCCGAGCAGTTGCGCTCACCGGAGGCGGAGATCGCCCGCAAGTACCTCACCGACCGCGACTTCACCGAGGCCGATGCGCAGTTCTACGGCTGCGGCTACGCCCCGTCGGGCTGGGACACCATGACCAAGGCGCTGCTGCGCCAGGGCTTCGAGGTCAAGGAATTGGAAGCGGCCGGGCTGTCCAAGCAGGGGCAGCGCGGCCCGATCGACCGGTTCCACCGGCGCCTGCTGTGGCCGATCCGCAACCTCGGCGGCGACGTCATCGGATTCGGTGCCCGCAAGCTGTTCGACGACGACAACCTCGGCAAGTACATGAACACGCCCGAGACGATGCTCTACAAGAAGTCCCAGGTGCTGTTCGGACTCGATCACGCCAAGAAGCACATCGCCAAGGGGCACCAGGTGGTGGTGGTCGAGGGCTACACCGATGTGATGTCGATGCACGCCGCCGGGGTGGAGACGGCGGTCGCCTCCTGCGGCACCGCGTTCGGCGAGGAGCACGTGGCGCTGGTGCGCCGGCTGATGATGGACGACAGCTACTTCCGCGGTGAGGTGATCTACACCTTC
This sequence comes from Tsukamurella serpentis, assembly GCF_054780975.1. Classification (NCBI taxonomy): domain Bacteria; kingdom Bacillati; phylum Actinomycetota; class Actinomycetes; order Mycobacteriales; family Tsukamurellaceae; genus Tsukamurella; species Tsukamurella serpentis. The sequence goes on along the minus strand of NZ_BAAGVH010000002.1, from coordinate 210,112 downwards.
GACGGCGACGAGGCCGGCCGCGCGGCGGCGATGAAGGCCTTCGACGGTGACCAGAAGATCGCCGGGCAGACCTTCGTGGCCGTGGCGCCGGACGGCATGGACCCGTGCGAACTGCGGCAGCGCCAGGGCGACGAGGCGGTGCGCGACCTCATCGCGCAGCGGGTGCCCATGTTCGAGTTCGCGGTCAAGACGCTGATCACCGAGTTCGATCTGGACACCGCGGAGGGGCGGGTACACGCACTGCGCCGCTCCGTCCCGGTGGTCGCCCGGATCAAGGACATGGCGCTGCGGGACGAGTACGCACGCCAACTCGCGGGCTGGGTCGGCTGGGACGATGTGACACAGGTCCTGCGCCGGGTGCGGGAGGAGTCGGCGCGCATCCGGCGCGGCCAGGGACGGCCCGGTCCGGGGGCGCCGGCATCGTCGGCTCCGCGGCGCGAGTCAGCAGCGTCAGCCCCGGCGGCGCAGAGCCCGGGACAGAACCTCGGCGCTCGCCCGGCCGGTCCGCAGCGTCCCGACCCCAACGATCCCGTGCTCTGGGTGCAGCGGGAGGTGCTCAAGAGTGCGCTGCAGGTGCCGGCGCTCGCCGGGATGGTCTTCGACGCACTCTCGGAGGACATGTTCACCGATCCCGCGTACCGCGCGGTGCGGCTCGCGATCGAACAGGCCGGTGGAATCGCTGCGGGTATGGGCGGCCCGGAGTGGGTCGATACCGTGGTCCGGCACGTCGACGGACCGGCGCTCGAACATCTGGTCACCGAACTCGCGGTGGAACCGATGCAGGTGGCGGGGGATCCGTCGCCGCGGTACGTCGAATCGGTGATGGCGCGTCTGCAGGAGGTGTGGGTCGGCGGGCAGGTGGCCGATCTGAAGTCGAAACTCCGCCGCATGTCACCGAACACCGACGGTGACTACAACCGCCTGTTCGGTGATCTGGTGGCGCTGGAGAGTTACCGGCAGAGCCTGCTCAAGATGGCCGTGGGCGACGTCGCGTTCTGATGCGGGCGGATCAGTCCAGATCCGTCTTCGGCGAATAGATCACCGTCTGCGCGTCGATCTCGCGCATCGTGCGCATCTTCGGATCGGGATTGAGCTGCTCGGCGAGCTTACGACGACCGACTTCCACGGCCTTCTTCGTCGCGGGGCTGCTGGCGATGGCCTTCGCAGTGCGATTGATCTGCTCGTACCGGCGGCGTCCGGCCTTGGTGCCCAGCACGTAGCCGGCACCAGCGGCGATAACCAGTCGGATCATGAGGCCACTGTACCGGCCACGGGTGCGGGCCACGCCGTGGCGGTCGGCCGATAGGCTCGGAGTATGAGTTCGTACGCAGCCGCGCACACGGTCGAGGAGTTCGAGCAGAACATCGCAGAGGTGCTGCGCCGGATCGACGCGGCGGCCACCCGGGTGGGACGGTCACCGTCGGACGTGCGACTGCTCCCGGTCAGTAAGACGGTGCCGCAGGAACGGCTGCGCGCCGCCGTCGCAGCCGGATGCCGTGAGTTGGCCGAGAACAAGGTGCAGGAGGCCAAGCGCAAGAGCGCCGAGATGTCCGATCTGGACGTCACCTGGGCGGTGATCGGGCATCTGCAGACCAACAAGGCCAAGGATGTGGCCGCCGTCGCTGGCGAGTTCCAGGCCCTCGACAGTCTCCGGGTGGCCGAGGCTCTCGATCGCCGGCTCCAGGGCCTCGGGCGCGGTCTCGATGTGTATGTGCAGGTGAACACGTCCGACGAGGAGCAGAAGTACGGTCTGCCGCCCGCCGACGTGCCCGCGCTGCTCCAGCAGCTCCCTGCGTTCACGGCCCTGCGGGTGCGGGGTCTGATGACGCTCGCGGAGTTCTCCTCAGATCAGGCCCGGGTCCGACGGTGCTTCACCGTTCTGCGGGATGTCCGTGATCGGGTACGCGAGACCTGGCCCGAGGTCGCGGAGCTGTCGATGGGTATGTCCGGTGACTACGAGATCGCGGTCGAGGAGGGGGCCACCTGTGTGCGGGTCGGCCAGGCGATCTTCGGCTCCCGCGCCGTCCCGGACAACCACTACTGGCCGAGCGAGGGTTGACCCGCTGATACCACGACCGCCCCGGTGCGAGCGTGTGCTCGCACCGGGGCGGTTCGCTGTGTCTTAGGCCTGGCCGCGGACGTCGGCGCGAGCCGGGATCACCACGGGGTGCACACCGGACATGCGCTCGAGTACCCGGACCACCTGGCAGGAGTAGCCGTACTCGTTGTCGTACCAGACGTAGAGCACGAGGTCCTTGCCGTCGGCGATGGTGGCGAGACCGTCCACGATGCCGGCGCGGTGCGAGCCGACGAAGTCGGTCGACACCACCTCGGGCGATTCGATGTAGTCGATCTGCTGGCGCAGCTTCGAGTGCAGCGAGGCGCGGCGGAGGTAGTCGTTGACCTCGTCCTTGGTGGTGGGCTTCTCCAGGGTGATGTTGAGAATCGCCAGCGAGACGTCCGGGGTGGGAACGCGGATGGACGAACCGGTGAGCTTGCCCTCGAGTTCGGGCAGTGCCTTCGAGACGGCCTTGGCGGCACCGGTCTCGGTGATCACCATGTTCAACACCGCCGAGCGACCACGACGATCACCCTTGTGCAGATTGTCGATCAGGTTCTGATCGTTGGTGAACGAGTGCACGGTCTCGACGTGGCCACGCTGAATGCCGTAGGCCTCGTTCAGGGCGGCGAGCACCGGGGTGATCGCGTTGGTGGTGCACGACGCCGCCGAGAGGATGGTGTCCTCGTCGGTGATGGTGTTGTCGTTGATCCCGTGCACGATGTTCTTCAGCGGCGCTTTGCCGGGCGCGGTGAGCAGTACCCGCGAGGCGCCCTTGCTCTTGAGGTGCTGGCCGAGGCCGTCCTCGTCGCGCCACTTACCTGTGTTGTCGACGATCAACGCGTCGGAGATGCCGTACGCGGTGTAGTCGATGGTGGACGGGTCGTCCGAGTAGATGACCTGGATGCGGGTGCCGTTGGCGATGATTACGTCGTTGTCGGCGTCGATGGAGACCGAGCCGGCGAACGGGCCGTGCACCGAGTCGCGAGCGAGCAGGCTGGCGCGCTTCTCCAGATCGTTCTTGACGCTGCGGCGCACGACGATGGCGCGCAGGCGCAGGCCGTGACCGTTGCCGGCGTGGCTGATCAGGATGCGGGCCAGGAGACGGCCGATGCGGCCGAAGCCGTAGAGCACGACGTCGGCGCCGCCGCCGCCGTTCGAGGCGGGCACGTTGCGTTTGGCGATCTCCTCGCGCAGCAGTGCCTGCACGGCCTCGTCGGTGTCGAGGTCGGTGGCCAGCATCGCCAGGCGGGCGATGTCGATCGAAGCGGGCTCGGGCTCGATGGCGAGCAGGCCGCGCAGCACCTTCTCCGTCTGCGAGAGCGTCAGGGCCTGGTGGCCGAGCTCCTCGGCGCGCTCATGGGCCGAGATCACCGCGGACGTGGAGAGGTTGATCAAACGGTGACCGTGGATCGACGACACCACCCCGTGCTGGCGGTACAGGCGGCCGATCATGGGGATCAGGCGCTCGGCCTGCTCCTCACGCGCGACCCATTCGTCGCGGTGGCTCTCGTACGCGCCGCGGTGGCCGTCGGCGCCAGTCGAAGGGGAACTCGGATCCAGCTGCTGCGTCACGGGAGACATTATGCATGTCACCGTGGGCTCGGTGGATCGGTGGGGCGGACGTAGTGGGGCAGGTGGGGCTCGAACCCACGACCAGCGGATTATGAGTCCGCGGCTCTAACCGACTGAGCTACTGCCCCCGGTGCGGGGTAGCTGCCCGCAGCGCGCTGATAGTACCCGGCGCGTCGTGCGGCAATCCCTTCCGCGCACCGCGAACCGGACATAGTGTGTGAGGTACGTCACCATATCGAACAAGGGGGTTCGAGTGCTCGACCACTACGACGTGCGCAGCGGCGGTTTCACCCTGGGGATCCGCCCACCGGCGGGACGCCGGGCGGGGAACAAGACCTGGCGCCTGATCAAGACGATTCTCGATTCCGCGGCCGAGTTGGACGTCTACGTCTGCGCAGTGCGCAGGGGCCGCGCAGCAGGTTGAACCCGGTCGCGCCGCGTGGGCCGCTGAGGTGACCGACAGATTCGTCCGGGATCGGTGTAACGAATGACGCCGTGGTCCGGATACAGAGTGTGACTTGAGTCCTTCACCAGTCCAGCGGGAGCGCACGCCCCGTTTCTTCACGCAAGGATGGAAACCGTATGAACACGAAGAAGATCGGGGCCGCGTCGTTCGCCGTTGTGGCGGCCGCAGGCCTGCTTGCCGGCTGTGGCAAGTCGACCGAGGGGGAGAGCCCCGTCGCCTTCTCGCCGGTCACCGGAGATCAGTTCACGGCCAACCCCGGCGCCTTCCAGACCGACGGTGTCTCCGCGCCGCCGCAGGGCGTGACGATGGTCGGTAACGCCGTTGCCGCCCAGGCCGTCGCCAACTCGGGTCTGCCGCAGGGCACGATCACGTCCACGACGAACAACATCACCGTCTACTACCCGCCGGCCCCCGCGATTCCGGGGCTTCGTCCCGCGCCGCAGCCCGCGCCGCCTGCGCCGATGGTGCGCCCGTCCGGCTACAAGCCGTGGCGGTACACCCCGCAGGAGATCGCCGTCTACCAGCAGATCTGCGAGACGGGCACCTGGAACAACTACCGCGCCGGCATCGAGGTCCAGACGCAGACCTGCTGGACGCTGTACGGCCGCCAGCTCGGTGTGAAGCCGTGGCAGCCCGGCCAGCCCCGTCCGTGGCAGCGCCCGGAGTACCCGAAGCCGTGGTTCTCCGCCGAGTTCAAGGTCGACGTCCCCGTGTTCTGGGTGTACCCGAAGAACTGGACCCAGCCCAAGCCGCAGCCGATCATCTCGGTCTCGATCGGCCTGAACCTCGGTGACAACCCGTACCGGCACGTCAACCCGCGCCACCGCGACATCTACTACCCAGTGTGGGCCGTGACGCCCGGCCGGGTGGTGGCGGTCCATGACCAGGCTCTGATCGTGGCGCCGGTCTACACCTACACGAGCACCACCACGACCACGACCACCGTGACCGCGCCGGTCGCTCCGGGCGTGGTGCTGGAGCCGCTGCCGACCAGCGCCAAGGTGACGCCGATCCTGGCGCTTCCGGGCGCGAAGATCGCCGGCAACGTGAACCTCGACGCCAACGTGACCGTTCCGACCGCCGCCGCACTCAAGGGCGCGACGATCCAGGCCGGAACCGTCGCTTCGCTGAACGAGGCGATCGGCACCAACGTCGAGGCGTCCGTGGCCAAGGCGGATTCGGACAACGCCAGCCGGATCTCGGCGAAGGCCGAGGCCGGTGCCAGTGTGGCCGTCAGCGGCAAGGCCGGCGAGGCCGGCGCCGGTGCGGGTGCAGGCGTCAACGGCAGCGCCGGGGTCAACGGCGGCAATGCCGGCGCCGGTGGCAACGTCGGTGGCAACGCAGGCGGGAACGTCGACGGGAACGGTGTCGGTGGCGCAGCATCGGCCTCCGTTAACGCCCGTGGTGCGGTGACCACCACGACCACCACCGCGCCGAAGCAGACTCCGGCTGAGACGGAGAAGAAGCGCGAGAAGCCCGCCAAGTCCGAGAAGCCCGCCCAGTCCGCGACGCCCGAGAAGCCCGTCGAGGAGACTCCGGCGGCGTCGGCGCGGCAGCAGTCGGCCGTCAAGGCGGGGGCGAGCCTGTCCGCCGGCGTCGAGGCCGGTGCGTCCTGCACGCCGAAGCAGGTCAAGGACGGCATCTGCGCAGCTGCCGCCAACTGAGTCGCCGCACTCGGGGAGACCTTCAGCAGGTCCGCTGACCTGCTGATTGGTCTCCCCGAGCGCGTATGCGCTAGAGTTTCTTCTCGGTCAATCCCCCATAGCTCAATTGGCAGAGCATTCGACTGTTAATCGAAGGGTTACTGGTTCGAGTCCAGTTGGGGGAGCCAAGAAGCCCCAGGCCAGATGGCCCGGGGCTTCTTTTTGTGTGGCTCGTGAACGGGCTATGCGGCGTCCGAATCGGTGCCGCCCGCGGAGGCCGTGGCCGAATCGCTCGTGCTCGGCTTCTCCTCAGTGGCAGCCGTCGCAGCGGAGGCCGAAGGCTTGTCGGGAGCGGTCTCGGTCTTCGGTTCGGCTGCGGTCTCGGGAGCCGACTCCACCTTCGGATCCGGCGTGGACTCGCGCTCGACACCGGGCGTGGAGTCCGCGTCGGCCGAGGACCCTCCCGATCCGCCGGCCGAGGACGCGCTCACGCCGGTTCCTGTGCCACTGGGCACCGTCGGCGCGGCCAGCCGCGCGAACAGGTCGGGAGCGGGCTCGGTGCCCGGGGTGCCCGCCGCGTGCCGGGGTTCCGACGTGGTGACGGTCGCGGCCGGCTCGTTTCCGGGCTTGTCGCGGTCGGCGGCCGAGGCCAGGAGGTTCAGCGGCGCGGGGCCCGACGGTGCGGCGGCCCGCGCCCCGGTGCCGGTGGTGGCCCCGGAGGTGGCAGGCTCGACCGGCAGTGCCTCGGAGCGCTCCGAGAGCGTCTTCGACAGGTCCAGAATCGACGACGCGGACCGATTGACGAACGGCCCGTACTGCTCGGTGGCCAGATCCGAGAGCGGCTTGAGCACCGGCGTGACGAGAGTCGCCCAGACCGGACCGAAGGCCGTCATCACCGGCTTGACCACGGTGTCAACACCCAGGAACTGGCTCACCGAGCTGACCCCGAGCGGGCTGGTGATTCCGGTGATGATCTTGCTGATCGGATCGGTGGGGAGCAGCGCGGGCGGGATCAGCCCGGCCGGTGAATCCGGTCCCGCCTGCTTGCCCACCTGCAGCAGGTTGTCACTGAACAGTTTGATTCCGAACAGAGACGGCGAGGTCAGACCTGCGCCGTTCACCCCGAAGTTGACGCCGCCCAGGCCGTAGATCAGCGGCAGCGGAATCCCGAGCGGGTTCTGCAGCAACGAGAGGTTCTGGCCGTTGTTGAGGTTGATCCCGTTGGTACCGATGTAGTTGCCCGTGGTCACGTTGAGGTTGGTCAGCCCGAACGGCAGGAAGGTACTGAGATTGGTGACAGTGGCGCCGATCGGCGAGTACACCCCGTTCTTCGTGGGGAGCAGCACGCTTCCGCCGATCACACCGACCTTCGCCGCGTTCAGCGGCAGCGCGGCGCCCGCGGCGTAGATAGGGGCCGCGATCACGGTATCGGAACCGCCGAGCCAGCCCGGCAGCTTCAGTGCGCCGGTGGGCATCGCCCCCCACCAGCCCAATTGACCGCCCAAAGGGAAGTTGTAGGTGCCGTTGCCCTGCGGCACCCACAGCGTGCCCGACGGGAGCGTGCCCTCCGGGACCAGCGGGACGTTGAGCCCGATACCCGGAACCACCAGCGTCAGGCCGCTCGGAGTCTTGGCGAAGGTGTTGGTGAACACCGTCTGGCCGTTGATCCCGAGGAACGCGAAATCGTAGAACCCTGAGTACTTGGACTGCGTGATCTCCAGTCCCTTGATCACATCGCTGCCGGCCGGGAGCGCCTTGAGGACATCGCCGATGACGGGGGTGTCCAACAGCTTCTGCAGGCCGGCGCCGGCGTCAACCAGCAGCTTGCCGCCGGGCAGTGTGGTGGGCAGCGGGATGGTGACCTTGCCTCCGCCGGGCAGGATGATGTCCGGGACAACGCCGGGAACACCGGTCGGCAGGGCGAAAGTGCCCAGGTTGTTCAGGATCTTCGGCAGATCGGCGATCTTGGTCGCGTCGGCTTTGGTGTATGTGGAACCGAAGGTGGGGAGCAGGCCGCCGGATCCCGAGGCGATCGGTCCCCAGTACGAGGCGGCGCTGCCGTTGACGTTGTTCGCTGCGTTGAGCAGGTTGTCGAGAGCGTGCGAGTAGTCGGCGATCGCCCGGCTGTAATCGGGCGCGGTGGTCGCGGCCTGAGCCGGTGCGCCCATCATCCCGATGCCGGCGGTGGCGCTGATCGCACTCGCGGCGATCGCTGCGCGCTGAGCGGCCAGCTTCGATGCCTTGCGATGCTTCGCAGTCATGGACGTCGTTTCCTTCCGGACGGATGCAGACGCGACCATCGCGCGCCCACCCGCGAGCGTAGAGTCCCCGACGCCCGAAACCGGCGGATTCTGCAATTCCGAAGAACGGATCAAAGGGGTGCTGAATCCGATGCACTGCGTGGAGCGCGTCCGATTCCCGCGGGCCCCGCGATAGGGTGGGCGCACTGATCGAAAGGACCGGCGATGAGCCTCGCGGAACTGTCCGAATGGCCCGTCGACAACGTGGCCGCAGCGCTGCTGCGGACCGATGCCGCAGGCACCGTCGACACCTACGGTGACATCGACCGGACCTTCGAATTAGCCTCTGTCACCAAACTTCTCGTCGCCTACGCGGTGCTCGTCGCGGTCGAGGAGGGGGTCGTCGAGCTGCGTGATCCAGCCGGACCGGCGGGAAGCACCGTCGAACACCTGCTCTCGCATGCATCCGGCCTGGCCTTCGACTCGGCGCAGGTGCAGGCGCCACCGGGTGACCAACGGGTGTACAGCTCCTACGGCTACGAACTGCTGGCCGATCTGGTGCATCGGGAGTCCGGGATCGCCTTCGCGGACTACCTCCGTGAGGGGGTCCTCGAACCGCTCGGCATGAGCGGTACCGAGCTCGCCGGGCCCGCCGGCCACGGCGCTCGGTCGACGGTGGCCGACCTGGCCCGCTTCGCGGCCGAGGTCGCAGCACCGACACTGTTGGACCCGGGAACCGTCGACGAAGCCCGGGCCGTCCACTTCTCCGGGCTGCCCGGGTTCGTGCCCGGCTATGGGAAGTTCGCGAACAACACCTGGGGGCTCGGATTCGAGGTGAAGGGCGACAAGCGGACGCACTGGACCGGGGAACGGAACTCACCGCGTACCGTCGGCCACTTCGGACAGGCCGGCACGTACCTGTGGTACGACCCGGACCTGCAGTTGGCCGCGGTGGTGTTGACGGACCGGGCGTTCGGGCCGTGGGCGAAACCGCTGTGGTCGCAGTTCAACGACCGGTTGATTTCTCAGGAACTTCAAGGTGTGTAACTGGCGCAACACGCGCATCATGGTGCACAATGGCTTCATAACTACATCGATGTGATAAGCAGCGGCTGGTAGCTCCGCACGGTTTCGACAGGTGGCTTGGGGAAGACGTCCTCGTCGAAACGAAGAAGGTGGCAACCATGCAGCAGCTGAGTCAGTTTGCAGAGGTGACGACGGGAGTCGTGTGGATTCACGCCGCACCTGCTGCGCTGTGCCCGCATGTGGAGTGGGCACTGTCGAGGACCCTCGACGCCCGGGCCACCCTCAAGTGGTCCGCGCAGGAGGCCGTCCCCGGCACACAGCGCGCTGTGGTCGACTGGGTGGGCCCGGTCGGCAGCGGTGCGCGGATGGCGAACACCCTGAGGGAGTGGAACTCCGTCCGGTTCGAGGTCACCGAGGATCCCTCCGAAGGGGTCGACGGTGAGCGGTTCTGCTACGCGCCCGGTCTGGGGCTGTGGCGCGGCACCATGAGCGCGTCCGGCGACACCCTGATCGGGGAGGCGCAGCTGCGCTCGATCATGCTCGAGCAGGGCGGCGAAGGTATGCAGACCGCCATCGACTCGCTCCTGGGTACCGCCTGGGACGAGGCGCTCGAACCCTTCCGCATGGGCGGCCAGGGGGCCGAGGTCACCTGGCTCTCCCAGGCCGTCGGCTGACTCCGGGACGGGGCAGTACAGCGGATGACTGTGCCACCCACGACCTGGTTGAGAAAAGAAACCGGCCGCCGGGGGGATCCCCGACGGCCGGCTCTGTGAGAGACGATCAGTACTTGCCGAAGGCCAGCGCCACGTTGTGGCCACCGAACCCGAACGAGTTGTTCAGCGCGTAGCCGATCTCGCCGGTACGGGCGGTGCCGTGCACCACGTCCAACTCGATCTCCGGGTCCTGGTTGTCCAGGTTCAGAGTCGGCGGGATGATCCCGTCGCGGATCGAAAGCACCGTCAGCGCGGCTTCGAGGGCGCCCACGGCTCCGATCGAGTGGCCCAGCGCGCCCTTCGGCGCGTAGATCGCGGCGTCGGTGCCGACGACGGCGTTGATCGCCTTCGCCTCGGCGGTGTCGCCGATCGGGGTCGCCGTGGCGTGGGCGTTGATGAAATCGATGTCCGAGCGCTGCAGGCCGGCGGTCTCCATGGCGCGCTTCATCGCACGCGCGGCGCCGCCGCCCTCCACGTCGGGGGAGACCATGTGGTAGCCGTCGGAGGTGATGCCGGCGCCGAGCAGGCGGGCGATCGGCTTGGCACCACGCGCGAGCGCGTGTTCCTCGGTCTCGATGATCATCAGTGCCTGAGCCTCGCCGAAGACGAAACCATCGCGGTCCTTGTCGAACGGGCGCGAAGCGGCCAGCGGATCGTCGTTGCGGGTCGAGAGCGCTCGCATCATCGCGAACGACGCGATGGGCGGCGAATCGATCCGGCCCTCCACACCACCGCAGACCGCGATATCGGCGTCGCCGAGCACGATCTGGCGCCAGGCGTGGGCGATGGCCTCGTTGCCGGTGGAGCAGGCCGAGACCGGTGCGATGGCACCGGCACGCGCACCGATCTCCAACGCCGAAACGGCACAGGCGCCGTTCGGCATGGACATCTGCACAGCGAAGGGCGAGACCTTGCGGACACCGGAGTCGCGAAGCGCATCCACCGCCTGCACCATGGTCTCGCCGCCGCCCAGACCGGTCCCGACGACCGCTGCGAGGCGGTCCGGATCGACATCGGGGCGGCCGGCCTTGTCCCACAGTCGCTTGGTCATCACATGAGCGACCTGCTCGACGTAGGACATACGCCGCTTCGACACGTGCTGCTTGCTGATATCGCCGGCGTACTGGCGGTCGGGGCGCTCAGGCACCTCGTCCGACGGATCCGACAACAGCTGACCGCCGAAACGAACCGGCAGGTCGGGGATCTGCACGCCGATGAAATCACCCTGGAGCGGACGGATGCCGCTCTTGCCGTCCAGCAGGCCCCGCCAAGTGGAGTCGGTATCGATACCGATCGACGTGGTCAGCTCTACGGCTGTGACGACGACGCTGGGGAAATCGCCCCCGAGCGTCGAGAAATTCCTCAGCGATGCCACGATCTACTTGTTCTTCTCGGCCTCGTACTTGCCCTTGAGCTCTGCGGCGAGGTCGGCGTTCTCGGCCTCGAGCTTCTGGATGTACGCGACGGCGTCGCCGACGGTCTTCAGGCCCGCGAGGTCCTCGTCCGGCACCTTCACGCCGTACTTGTCCTCGAGCTGCACGGCGATCTCGACCATCGACAGCGAGTCGATGTCCAGGTCATCGATGAACGCCTTGTCCAGGGTGACCTCGGAAGGCTCGATGCCGGTGACCTCTTCGATGATCTCGGCGATGGCGGCGACGATTTCGTCCTGGCTGGTGGCCACAGTGGGTCCCTTTCCTTGTGTGACCCGACCCGCGTTTTCGCGGAGACGGGAGTCCATGAGTGCGACCGTGCGGCCGCGGGGGGCGACGATGCCGTTCGGCACCGTCGACGGTACTTCAGCTCAGCGCGCGGCGGTGAGCAGCTCGGCCAGATCGGCCGGCGTCTTCACCGCGACCTGCGGCACACCCTTGAGCTCGCGCTTGGCGATACCCACCAGGGCACCGGCCGGCGGCAGTTCGACGACGGTCGAGACCTCGGCTGCACGCATGGTGGCGGTGCACAGGTCCCACCGGACCGGGCGGGTGACCTGCGCGACGATCTGCGACAGCGCGGCCTCGCCGGAGGTCACGGCCTTGCCGTCCCGGTTCGACAGCAGAGTCAGCTGCGGATCGCGCGGGGTGATGGACTGCGCGGCGGCGGCGACGGCCTCCTGCGCAGGTGCCATGAACTCGGTGTGGAAGGCACCGGCCACCGCGAGCGGGCGCAGGCGCGCCTTCTCGGGAGCGTTGTCGGCGAGCTTCTGCAGGTTCTCGACGGCGCCCGCGGCGACGATCTGCCCGGAGGCGTTCATGTTGGCCGGGATCAGGTCGAACGACTCGAGGGTCGCGAGCACGTCCTGCTCGTCGCCGCCGAGCACCGCGGTCATCGAGGTGGGGACCAGTGCGCAGGCGGCGGCCATGGCGCGGCCACGGATCGCGGCCAGACGGACCGCCTCGTCGGCGGTGATGACACCGGCGACCGCTGCGGCGGCCAGTTCACCGACCGAGTGCCCGGCCACGACGGTGTCCGACGGCTGGGCGCCCATCTGCTCGAAGGCGAGCAGTGCGGCGGCCACCACGAGGGGCTGCGTCACCGCGGTGTCGGTGATCTCGTCGGCCTCGGCGATGGTGCCGAGGCGGACCAGGTCGAGATCGGCGATCTCGGACCACGCGCGGAGACGCTCCACGGCAGAAGGCTGATCGAGCCATGCGGTCAGCATGCCGGGCTTCTGGGAACCCTGTCCGGGTGCGAGCAGTGCAATCACGTCTACCAGGAAACACCGCCAGAACCTGAAAAGAAGGTGTTGGTCCCTGAGAACCTGGCTCATCGAATTTGTGGGGTTTCCACAAAAGTGCTGCTCAGTGAGGCCTGGCTGTTACCAGAGTGTTATTTGTGACGGAACTAGGTTAGTGGGATATCGGAGATACGGGTCATCGCGGCGGGCGTGAAACGCTCCGGATTGGCCGCCGCGAGCCGTCCGATCGTCGCCGCCACCCGCAGTACGAAGGCATCCCGGGGATCCTGCGGATCACGCCCGGTGATCTCCGCGATCTTCTTCAGGCGGTACCGCACGGTGTTCGGGTGGACGAACAGCTCACGAGCGCAGGACTCGACCGCGCCACCGGAATCGAGGTACGCGTCGAGGGTGTCCGACAACGCCGAACCGGCGTCCTCCAGAGGTTTGACCAGGAGCTCGTAGAGCGTGCGGCCGGCGTGGGTGTCGCCGATCAGCGCCCGCTCGGGCAGCAACTCCCAGCTGTGCACCGGGCGGGGCGCGCCCGGCCAGCCCGCGACGGCGTTCACCCCCGCGATCGCCTCGACCGCGGAGGCGTGCGCCTCCTCGAGGGTCGCGGTGGTGTGCCCGATCACCACCGGACCGTCGGCGAAATGACGCATCAGCGCCTCCGCGAACTGATCCGAGGTGGTGACCGAACCGCTGACGATGACCACCAGTTTGGTGCCCTGCACAACGGCGAGCGCCGACCGGCCGTGCCCGCGAGCGGTGTCGTGCACCGATCCGGCCACCGAGACGTTCTGATCCGGCGGCGGGTTACCGACGATGACGGTGGCCGAGGCCACCGGATCCCAGTTCAGTGCCGCCGCGCGGGAGAGCAGATTCGCGCCGGTGTCGCCGCGGACCACCGCGTCGACCACCAGCGCCTCCATCCGCGAGTCCCACGCGCCGCGGGCCTCCGCGGCCGAGGCGTAGATCGACGCCGCGCCGAAGCCGATCTCCCGCCCGTACCGCAGCACCGCCTCGGTCAGGGCGATCAGTTGCTCCTCGTTACGGGCCAGCAGCGGCAGCCACCGCTCGAAGAACTCCATCGCCACCCGCACCATCTCCACGGTCTGCAGCAGCGTGACCCGGCGGGCCAGGTCCTGCGGGACCGACTGGAAGGCGGCCACCGTGTAGGCGACGTCCCCGCCGTGGTCGATCCACTCCGCGAAGTTGACCACCGCCGTCTGGACGACCAGCTGGATGGACGAGCGCTGACTGGCCTCCAGATCGGCGAAGTACGGCAGCTGCTCCTCCATGGACCGGACCGCCTCGGTCGCCACGCGCCCCGAATACTGGCGGATCCTGGCCAGGATCGCTTCGGGTAGCACCTCACGAGGCTCGGGTCGCTTCCTGTTGAAGCTTCCCTTCCCCTGCCTCCCGGGGAGGGGGAACGAGCCCGTATCGGCGATCATGGGGTCCTAGGCTACGCCGGGGTCCGAAACCTGCTTCGGGGCGGCGAGCACGTCGTCGATCCGATAGCGCTCGGCGGCCTCGGCCGCGACCGAGAATTCGAGAGCCCCGTCGCGGGCCAGACCGAGCAGCACGCCCACCACGATCGACTCCGCGTCGACGTTGAAGAAGCGCCGTGCCGCCGGGCGGGTGTCGGAGAAGCCGAAGCCGTCGGTGCCCAGCGTGACGTAGGTGCCGGGCACCCACTGCCGGATCAGATCCTGCGTGCCGCGCATGAAGTCCGAGGCGGCCACCGTCGGGCCCTCGGTGTTCTCCAGCACTCTGGTGACGTGCGGCGTGCGCACCGGAGCGGAGGGATCGCGCAGCGCCGCCTTCTCCGATTCGATGCCGTCGCGGGACAGCTCGACCCAGCTGGTCACCGAGAACACCGACGCCGCCACGCCCCAGTCGTCGGCCAGCATCTGCTGCGCGCGCAGTGCGTCCGGCATGGTGACGCCCGATGCCAGGATGTTCGCCTTCTTATCGGTGTCGACGGTGGCGCCCTGGTACAGGTACATGCCCTTGAGCAGGGATTCGACGTCCAGGTCCGCGGGCTCGGCCGGCTGATGGATCGGCTCGTTGTAGACGGTGATGTAGTAGTAGATGTTCTCCGGGTCCTGCCCGTACATCCGGCGCAGTCCGTCGATCACGATGTGCGCCAGCTCGTACCCGAAGGCCGGATCGTAGGCGACCACCGCCGGGTTGGTCGAGGCCAGGACATGGCTGTGACCGTCGGCGTGCTGCAGACCCTCACCGGTCAGGGTGGTGCGGCCCGCGGTGGCACCGAGGACGAAGCCGCGGGCCATCTGGTCGGCGGCGGCCCACAGGCCGTCACCCGTGCGCTGGAACCCAAACATCGAGTAGAAGATGTACAGCGGGATCATCGGGACGTCGTGCGTGGCGTACGAGGTGCCGACCGCGGTGAACGACGCGGTGGAGCCGGCCTCGTTGATGCCCTCGTGCAGGATGATGCCCTTCGGGTTCTCCTTGTAGGCGAGCATCATCTCCGCGTCCACCGAGGTGTACGTCTGACCGAGCCGGTTGTAGATCTTCAGCGACGGGAACCAGCTGTCCATGCCGAAGGTGCGGGCCTCGTCCGGGATGATCGGCACGATCCGGTGGCCGATCTCCTTATCGCGCAGCAGCTCCTTGAAGATGCGCACCACCGCCATGGTGGTCGCGACCTGCTGCTTGCCCGATCCCTTGCGCATGATGTCGACCGCATCGATCCCCGGCGTCACCAAGGCCTGCGCCTGCGTGCGCCGGCTGGGCAGGAAACCGCCGAGCTGCTTGCGGCGGTCGAGCATGTACTGGATCTCCTTGGACTCCGGTCCCGGGTTGTAGTACGGGGGGAGGTAGGGGTCCTTCTCGAGTTCCTCGTCGGTGATGGGGATGCGCAGCTCGTCCCGGAACTGCTTGAGATCGTCGAGGGTGAGCTTCTTCATCTGGTGCGTGGCGTTGCGGCCCTCGAAGTTGTGGCCCAGGCCGAAGCCCTTGATGGTGTGCGCGAGGATCACCGTGGGCTGGCCCTTGTGCTCCATCGCGGACTTGTAGGCCGCATACACCTTGCGGTAGTCGTGGCCGCCGCGCCGCAGACCCCAGATCTGCGCATCGGTCATGTCCTTGACCAGTTCCTTGGTCCGCGGATCGCGGCCGAAGAAGTGTTCACGGACGAAGGCGCCGTCGTTGGCCTTGAAGGTCTGGTAGTCACCGTCGGGTGTGGTGTTCATGATGTTCACCAGCGCACCGTCACGGTCGCGGTGCAGCAGCTCGTCCCACTCGCGGCCCCAGATCACCTTGATCACGTTCCAGCCCGCACCGCGGAAGAAGGACTCGAGCTCCTGGATGATCTTGCCGTTGCCGCGCACCGGGCCGTCGAGCCGCTGCAGGTTGCAGTTGACCACGAAGGTGAGGTTGTCCAGGCCCTCGGTGGCCGCGATCTGGATCTGGCCGCGCGATTCCGGCTCGTCCATCTCGCCGTCGCCGAGGAAGGCCCAGACGTGCTGGTCGGAGGTGTCCTTGATGCCCCGGTCGTGGAGGTAGTGATTGAACCGGGCCTGCTGGATGGCGTTCATCGGGCCCAGGCCCATGGACACCGTCGGGAACTCCCAGAAGTTCGACAGCAGTCGCGGGTGCGGATAGGAGGGTAGGCCCTTGCCCTTGTCCTCGTGGGACTTCTCCTGCCGGAATCCGTCCATCCGCTCGGCGGGGATACGCCCCTCGAGGAAGGCGCGGGCGTAGATGCCGGGGGAGGCGTGGCCCTGGATGAAGATCTGGTCGCCGCCGCCGGGGTGTTCCTTGCCGCGGAAGAAGTGGTTGAAGCCCACCTCGTAGAGCGCGGCCGAGCTGGCGTAGGTCGAGATGTGACCGCCGACGCCGACGCCGGGGCGCTGCGCACGGTGCACCATGATGGCGGCGTTCCAGCGGATCCAGGCGCGGTATCGACGCTCGATCTCCTCGTCACCGGGGAACCACGGCTCGAGCTCGGTGGGGATCGTGTTGACGTAATCGGTCGAGGTCAGCGACGGGATCGAGACGTGCTGTTCGCTGGCGCGCTCGAGCAGCCGGAGCATCAGGTAGCGGGCGCGGGCCGGGCCGTGGGTGGCGATCAGGTCGTCGAGCGACTCGAGCCATTCGCCGGTCTCGTCCGGGTCGATGTCCGGCAGGTACGAGGCGACGCCCTCACGGATCACACGGACGCGGTCCGGGCGGTCCTTCGCGGGGGCGGGGCCCTCTGCGGAAACGGGTGCCGGGGTGGCGGCGTTCGAGTCGGTCACATGTGCTCCTCACGGATTGCGGAGGCGGTGCAGCGCTTCTGCGGGGTGTTGCGGGGTCTGCGGTGTGTCGCAGGTCCCATCCTGCCGCATTCGAAAGTTACTCGACAGTCGGATTCCGCGTGGTGGAATTCACGTCTGCACTTGCGCGAGATCGTGGTACCGGGTCTGCTGTAGGTCGGCGGTGCCGTAGATTCGATACCGACCACGAATGAGCGCACCGGCGATATCCGCCGGTGTCCGTGCAGAAGGAGGCTCCCACCGGTGTCCACGAATGGGTCCCACGCCCAGAAGATGGGCCTGCAGCCCGGAAACATCGTGCAGGAGATCGGCTGGGACGAAGACACCGACGATGACCTGCGGCTGGCCATCGAAGAGCTCACCGGTGCGGAGATGCTCGACGAGGACACCGACGAGGTGGTCGACGTGGTGGTGCTCTGGTGGCGCGACGACGACGGTGACCTGGTGGACACGCTCATGGACGTGATCACCCCGCTCTCCGACGACGGCTACGTGTGGGTGCTCAGCCCCAAGACCGGCCGGCCCGGGCACGTTCAACCCAGTGAGATCGCCGAGGCCGCCCCGACCGCCGGCTTGACGCAGACCTCCTCGACCAACCTCGGCTCCTGGATCGGATCCCGCCTGGTGCAGCCGAAGTCCGGTCGAGCGGCCAAGCGGTGACGACGGTGTTCTCCGAGACGGGGGTCTCACCGGCGGCATCGGTGCCGTCGGGGCCGCTGCAGGTGGGCGACACCGCACCCGACTTCACCCTGCGCGACCAGAACAACCGGCCGGTCTCACTGGCCTCGTTCCGCGGCCGCAAGAACGTGTTGCTGGTGTTCTTCCCGCTGGCCTTCACCGGCACCTGCGAGAGTGAACTCGGCGGCATCCGGGATTCGCTGCACCTGTTCGACAACGACGACGCCGCCGTGATCGCGGTGTCCGTGGGACCGCCGCCGACGCACAAGGTCTGGTCCGGTACCCAGGGCTACCTATTCCCGATCGTGTCCGATTTCTGGCCGCACGGTGCCGTGGCGCGCGAGTACGGCGTTCTCAACGAGAAGAACGGTTACCCGAATCGGGGCACCTTCGTGATCGACCGGGACGGTGTGATCAGGTTCGCCGAGATGAACGAGCCGGGCGTCCCGCGCGATCAGTCGCTTTGGGAACACGCCCTCGCTGCGCTAGCCTCATCCGGCAAGCGCGTGTAGCTCAGTTGGTTAGAGTCCCGGTCTTACACACCGGTTGTCGGGGGTTCGAGTCCCTCCGCGCGCACCGATCTCGCTGATCAGATCCCGGTCACCGAGCCGCGCTATCGGTGGGTGAGTGACCGAAGTATCGTCGACGCTCGTGAACCGGAGCACTGAACTCGCGTTGGGTGTCCTCGCCGACGAGGTCTTCGGCGATCCGCGCCGCTACCACCCGGTGGCGGGTTTCGGCACGATCGCGATGCGGTTGGAGCAGCGGATGTACGCACCGTCGAAGCTGCGGGGCGCGATCTACACCGCGATCCTGGTGGGCGGAGCCACCGCACTCGGTTGCGCCGCACGGAACATCCCCGGCGGCACCGCCCTCGGCACCTGGGTGGTGGTCGGCGGAGCCGGACTGCGCCGAGCCGGCGGCGCAGTGGGGGAGCATCTCGAACGCGGCGACCTCGACGCCGCCCGTAGCCTGCTCCCGAGCCTGTGCGGCCGCGATCCCTCCGTACTCGATACCGCGGGCCTGGCCCGAGCGGCCACCGAATCGGTCGCGGAGAACACCTCCGACGCCGCGGTAGCACCCCTGTTCTGGGGCGCGGCGCTCGGTCTGCCGGGCCTGCTGGCCTATCGCGCCGCGAACACTCTGGACGCGATGGTCGGCTACCGCAACGACCGCTACGCCGACTTCGGCTGGGCCTCGGCCCGCCTCGACGACGTGCTCAATTACGTGCCGGCACGCCTGGCCGGCGCGGTCACCGTGGTCGCGGCCCCCGCAGTGGGTGGCGAGCCCGCACAGGCGCTGCGGGCCTGGCGCCGGGATGCACGCTCGCACCCGAGCCCCAACGCCGGGGTGGCGGAGGCCACCGCCGCCGGCGCGCTGGGCCTGCAATTGGGCGGGCGTACGCAGTACCCCCACGGCGTCGAGATGCGCCCGACTCTGGGCGACGGACCCGCGCCGCAGCCGCACGATCTGCGGCGAGCGACACGATTGTCGCTGGTCGTCGAGTGCGGCGCGGTGGTCGCTACTCTCCTTTGCGTCCGTACCGGTCGGCGAGCCGGGCGGCGCGGACGGCCTCAGAGCTGACCTCCGGCGTCGGATCGTCGTCGTCCGCGGACGACGGCCCGGCGGTGCCGGCATCGAAGACCGCCTTGTCCTCACGGCGCCGGCGCACCTCCGACCACACGAAGTAGCCGATCGCCAGCGGGGCCATGATCCCGAAGGTCAGCCACTGCAGCCCGTACGACAGGTACGGTCCGGCGTCGAGCATGGGGAGCGGCACCGGGTCCAGGACGCCCGGCTGGTCTTCACTGAGATCGAGATACCCGGGGGCGAAGTCGATGCCCTGCGCCGGTCCGATCGCCGCCGGATCGATCGCGTAGACCTGGAGGAATCCGCCCTCGGTGCGCGGACCACGAGCGGGATCGGTCTGCTCCGGGGCGCGGATGCGGGCCTGCACCGTCACCGTGCCCGACGGTGGCGGAGCGAAGTCCGGCACCACCGCGCCGGTCGGCGTCCGGACGAAGCCGCGGTCGATCAGATAGGTGGCTCCGTCGTCCGCGGCGAACGGGACCAGCACCTCGTACGCCGGTTGACCGTCCTGGTTCCGCAGCCTCGCCAGCGTCTGCTTATCGACCAGGAACTGCCCGGTGAGGGTCACCCGGCGCCATTCGGCGTCCTTGGGCACCTCGGTGCGGCCACCGAGCAATCGGCCCGCCGGGATCGGCTCGGCGTTCACCGAATCGGCGATCTGCTGATTGCGGTGACTGGTCGAGGAGTTCTTCCCCAACTGCCACGGCGCCAGCACCGACCAGCACAGCGCGGTGAACGCCAGTGCGGCGACCGCCAAGGCGATCCAGCGCGGCTGGAAGACGACCTTCAACCAATTAGGCACTGTGCTCACGCGTCCATTCGATCAGCCCCGGCATCGACGCCCGCACCTGTTCGAGGGTCACGCGGAAGTCGTCGACGTCGCCGTAGTACGGGTCGGCGACGCTCTCGTGGTCGGCATCGGGGTCGAAGCTGCGGAGCAGGCGCAGCCGCTCGTCCGGCACCCCGAGCCCGCGCAGCGGTTGCACGTGCGAGCGGTGCAGTGCGACCACGAGGTCGGCCGCCAGGTGATCGTCGGTCACCTCGGCGGCGCTGTGGTCGGTGGGGTAACCCGCCTCGGCGAGAACTTCGCGGGCGCGGTGATCCGCGGCATCGCCCTGGTGCCATCCCCCGGTGCCGGCGCTGGTCACCCGCACCGCCTCTGCCAGTCCGGCGTCGGCGACCGCCCGCTCGAAGACGATCCGGGCGATCGGTGACCGGCAGATGTTGCCGGTGCACACGAACGTGACATGCAGCGGTGTACTCACCCCTCCATCTTGCCCGACGCGGCGCGGGGGCCCGCATACGCTTGCAGGTATGAAGCTCGCTGAGGTCATCGAGATGCTCGATCAGGCGTACCCGCCGCGACTGGCGGAGGAATGGGACAGTGTCGGACTGGTCTGCGGAGATCCCGCCGACGAGGTGGAGAAGGTCCTGGTCTGCGTGGACGTCACCACAGCGGTGGTCGATGCGGCGCTGGCCGGTGGGGTTCAGCTGATCATCGCGCACCACCCGCTGTTGTTGCGGGGTGTGGACACCGTCGCCGCGACTACCCCGAAGGGAGCGCTGATCCACCGCCTGGTGCGCGGCGGCTGCGCCCTGTTCACGGCGCACACCAACGCCGACCGTGCCCGCGGCGGCGTCAACGACGCTCTCGCCGCAGCGCTCGGATTGCAGGTCAGTGGTCCGATCGAGTACCTCGACGCCGCTCGCCGGCTGGACCGGTGGGGCGTGATGGTGCCGCCCGCCCAGGCCGATGAGGTGCTCGCGGCGATGTTCGACGCCGGCGCCGGGGAGATCGGCGAGTACTCCGAGTGCGCGTGGCGGGTCGGTGGGACCGGGCAGTTCCGTCCCGGTGACGACGCCGACCCGGCCATCGGCTCGGCCCGCGAACTCACCGTGCACGCCGAGACCCGACTGGAACTGGTCGCCGAACGCGCCGTCCGCGACCGGGTCACGCAGGCGCTCAAAGACGCGCACCCCTACGAGGAGCCCGCCTACGACATCGTGGAACTGGCCGGTGGAGACCGTCAATGGGGACTCGGCCGGGTCGGGACCCTGCCCGGGCCGGTGAGCCTGGCCGTGTTCACCGAGCAGGTAGCGGCCGCGCTCGGTGTCGCGGTCCGCAGCGCGGGCGACCCGGACTCGGTGATCAGCACCGTCGCGGTCTGCGGGGGAGCGGGGGACAGCCTGCTCGCAGCGGTGGCGCGGCGCGGCGTGGATGCCTACGTCACCGGTGACCTGCGCCATCACCCGGTCGACGAGCATCTTCGTGCCGGTGGCCCCGCCGTGGTGGACGCCGGACACTGGGGTACGGAGTTCCCCTGGTGCGCCGCCGTCGCCGAACTGCTGTGGCCGTTGCTGGAGGTCACCGTCCACGACCGGCCCACCGATCCGTTCACGGTGCGCGCCACCCCGGGAGCCGATGCGTAGAGTGGCGCAGATGAACGCTGATCCGGCCGCCCAACGCTCCCTGCTGGACCTCGCCGAGGTCGATTCGGAGATCGCACGTCTCGACCACCGGGCCACCCACCTGCCCGAGGACGCCGAGATCGCGGAGCTGCAGCAGCGGGCCACCACTGAGCGGGACGAGTCGGTGCGGGTGTCGATCCTGCTCGAAGACCTCGACCGCGATATCAGCAAGCTGGAGAACGAGGTCAACCAGACCCGGCTGCGGGAGCAGAAGGACCGCGAACTGATGGCCTCGGGGAGTGTCCCGGCCAAGCAGCTCACCGAACTCGAGCACGAGTTGCGCGGACTCGAGCGGCGCCAGTCGGTGCTCGAGGACGAGGAGCTCGAACTGATGGAGCGCCGCGAGGCGGTGGAGCTCGATCAACAGCGCGCGGAGGCCACCGTCAACGCCACCACCGACGAGATCGACTCCGCGCAGCGTCGTCGTGAGGAGTCGCTGAAGGACATCGAGGTGGCCCGCACTCGCACCGCCACCACCCGCGAGGGCCTGGTCGGAGCGTTGCCGGAGGCTCTGTACGCGGATTACGAGCGGTGCCGCAAGAGCTCCGGTGCCGGCGCAGGACTTCTCCAGGCCCGACGGTGCGGCGCCTGCCGGCTGGAACTGGACCGGGGTTTCCTCGACACCGTCGGCCGGGCCGCCGCCGAACTGGTGGTGCACTGCGACGAGTGCGGTGCGATCCTGGTCCGGACCGACGAGTCCGGCCTGCCGCAGCCCAAGCCCGAGCTGTGACCGGGGCGCAGCAGCGCGGCGGCTGGATCACCTCGCAGTTCGAGCCGACGAGACTGATCCTGCTGCGGCACGGCCAGACTCCGGCGTCGGTGCGGCGGCTGTACTCCGGCCGGGGAAACCCCTCGCTCACCGATCTGGGGCGGGAGCAGGCCCGGCAGGCCGCGGAGCTGCTGCGGGGGGTGCACATCGACACCGTGCTGAGTTCGCCGCTGGATCGGGCGCTGCAGACCGCGGAGATCGTGACGGCCGGCCGCGGGCTCACCGTCGAGACCGAGGACGGCCTGATCGAGACGGACTTCGGTGCCTGGGAGGGGCTGTCCTTCGGCGAGGCCCGCGAGCGCGATGAGCAGGTGCACCGGCAGTGGCTCGGTGACACGGCCGTCGCTCCGCCGGGTGGGGAGAGCTTCGACGAGGTGCACGGTCGGGTAGCGGCGCTGCTGGAGCGGATCGTGGGCGAGAGCGCCGGCCGTACGGTGCTGCTGGTCTCGCACGTCACTCCGATCAAGACGGTATTGCGGATCGCCCTGGACTCCGGCCCGCAGTTGCTGTACCGGCTGCACCTGGATCTGGCCTCGGTCTCGGTCGCCGACTTCTACCCCGACGGCGGCACCTCGGTCCGTCAGGTGAACCGCACCGCCGGGCTCTGAGCCGCTCCGGTGCGGGTATCGTGTACCGCGCGGACGAGCTGACCGGGCGGCCGCGGCGTCGGGGACGGCTGGTGGACATCAGCTCGCCCGGGTCGAGGAAAGTCCGGACTCCGCAGGGCAGGGTGGTTGCTAACGGCAACCCGGGGTGACCCGCGGGACAGTGCCACAGAGAACAGACCGCCCGGGCTCCGGCCCGGGTAAGGGTGAAACGGTGCGGTAAGAGCGCACCAGCGCGGCGGGTGACCGCCGCGGCTCGGTAAACCCCACCCGGAGCAAGGTCGAAGGCGTCACCGCACGGTGGCGCTGCGCACGTGCATGAGGGCTGCTCGCCCGAGCGTGCGGGTGGACCGCTCGAGGCACCCGGCAACGGTGTGTCCAGATGGATGGTCGCCGCCGCGGCGCAGTGATGCGGCGCGGTACAGGATCCGGCTTACACGTCAGCTCGTCCGCCTCAACGCCGTCGAGGGCAGGTGGCGGTGTGGCCGGCGGTGGCGGTGCGACCGCGGGGTACCGTGCTCACTGTGTCCGCGTCCGCACCGAACCACCTGGAAGCCGTCATCGCTCTGCTGCGTGAACTGCCCGACTCCACGGTCGAGACGATCGAACCGGGCGCTGTTGCGGCCGACGGTCTCACCCCGGTCCCGGAGATCGCCTGGGGCGACACCTTCGTCCACCACGTCGATGGGGATGTGGCCTCGGTGGTGCCCTACCTGACCGTGGTCACCAAGGACTATCCCGACGACCGGGCCTCCCGGCTCGACCGGCCCGGCGCGTTCCGGTTGAACGCGAACGTGGGCAAGGAGGCCTTCACCGATCTGATCGGCTATCCGCCCGCCGAACACGCCGCCCGCGCAGGCGAGTGGGATTACGCGGCCGGCGGGCGTGTGCTCCCGCATCCGCTGTACGCGCGGCTCGGCTGGGTGTGCCTGGTGAACCCGGAGGCCGGCGATCTCACCCGTGACCTGGTCGGCCGTGCGGAAGGGCACGCGAGAAAGCCGTAGAAACTTGTCAGTGGGCCGCATTAGGGTTGCCCTATGACACACGGTGAGAGCGGTGATTGGGCGATCGAGGCAATCGGCCTGGTGAAACACTTCGGTGACTTCACCGCGGTCAACGACGTGAGTTTCCAGGTGCCCCGAGGGTCGGTCCTGGGCATGCTCGGTCCGAATGGCGCGGGCAAGACCACCTGCGTCCGGATGATGACGACGCTCTCGCCACCGTCGGCCGGTACGGCCCGGATCAACGGATTCGACGTCCGCGAGCAGCCCGCACAGGTGCGGCGCAGTATGGGGCTCACCGGCCAGGCGGCCACTGTCGACGAGGTTCTCACCGGACGGGAGAACCTGCGCATGATCGGCGGCCTGTACGGCATCCCCACTGCCGAACTGCGCCCACGCATCGAGCAACTGCTCGATCAGTTCTCCCTCACCGAAGCGGGGAACAAGCAGGTAAAGGCCTACTCCGGTGGTATGCGCCGGCGGCTGGACCTGGCCGTCAGCCTGATCACCGCACCACCGGTGCTCTTCCTCGACGAGCCCACCACCGGGCTCGATCCGCGATCGCGGTCCGAACTGTGGGACGTCCTGCGGTCCCTGGTGGCCGGTGGCACCACCCTCCTCCTGACCACCCAGTACCTGGAGGAGGCCGATCAGCTCGCCGACGACATCGTCGTCATCGACCGGGGCGAGGTGATCGCGCACGGCACCCCGCTGCAGCTCAAGGAACGCGCGGGTGCGGCCAGCCTGGTGCTGACGGTCTCCGACGCCGCCGACATCCCGCAGGCGAAGCGTCTGCTCGAGGACGTCGGCGGGGAGGTGTTCGTGGAGGAGGGTCCGCGCCGGCTCACCACGGCCGCCGGGGGCCTGTCCGACCTGAACCGGGTCGCCGCGTCGTTCGCGGCGAGCGGTATCGCCGTCGACGATCTGGGCCTGTCCCGGCCCAGCCTCGACGACGTCTTCCTCTCCCTGACCGGGCACCGCACCGAGGCCGAGCACGATTCCACGGCCGACTCCGAGGAGATCTCCGCATGACCAGCACCGCAGCCCCCGTATCGGTCCAGGTGACCACCCGCCAGACCAGCCTGTGGACGCAGGCCTGGATCATGGTTCGCCGCAGCCTCATCCACACCAAGCGGATGCCCGAGATGCTCTCGGACGTCACCATCCAGCCGATCATGTTCACGCTGCTGTTCGCGTTCGTGTTCGGCGCCGCGATCCCCACCAACGGGGTGTCCTACCGGGAGTATCTGCTCCCCGGCATCCTCGGGCAGACGATGGTCTTCACCTCGTTCATCGTGGCCAACGGCATCACCACCGACCTCGACAAGGGCATCATCGACAGGTTCCGGGCACTGCCGATCAGCCGGGCGTCGGTACTGATCGGACGGAGCATCGCGAGTCTGCTGCACTCGTCGATCGGCATCGTGGTGATGGCACTGACCGGCCTGATCATCGGCTGGCGTATCCGGACCAACCCGATCGACGCGGTGCTCGGCTTCGTCGTGCTCCTGGTCTTCGGCTTCGCCATGATCTGGTTCGGCATCCTGGTGGGCTCCTGGCTCAAATCCGTCGAAGCCGTGAACGGCTTCATGTTCGCCACCATGTTCCCGATCACCTTCCTGTCGAACGCCTTCGTGCCGACCGAGGGCATGGCGCCGTGGCTACGGGCCGTCGCCGAATGGAACCCGGTCTCGTCCCTGGTTCAGGCGATGCGGGTGAGCTGGGGCAACGACATGCCGCTGCGCGCCGATGCGCCGTGGTCGCTGCAACACCCGGTGACCGCCACGATCGGGTGGGCCATCGTGCTCACGCTGGTGTTCGGGCCGCTGGCGCTGCGGGCGTTCAACAAGCGCACCACCGACTGAGGCTCGTCATCAGCAACGCACCGGGCTCGTGTGGAAGACTCCGGGCGTGATCGGAGAACCGCTTCCCCCGCGTATCACTGACCCGGCTCGCCGCCCGGAGCTCCTGGCGGGCGGCGGGATCTTCACCGCCGAGCGATCGGTGCGCGGTGACGCGGTCAGCCAGGACCGGCGCCTGAAGTTCGACGGGGTCGCCCGGTACCTGCAGGACGCCGGCCAGGATCACCTGCGACACGTCGACTACGAGGATGTGCACCCCTACTGGGTGGTGCGCCGCACCGTCATCGACGTGCTCGAAGGCGGTGAGCAGCCCGACATCCTCACTCTGGAACGCTGGGGCTCGAAAATGGGCTCACGCTGGTGCACTGCTCGAGTCGACATCGACGGCCGGAAGGGCACCCGGGTTCAGACCGAGGCCTTCTGGATCAACTTCAACATCGACACCCTCACCCCGTCCAGGCTGAGCGATACCTTCCTCAGCATCTTCGGTGCCTCCGCGGAGCCCGGGGTACTGCGCTGGAAGCAGTGGCTCGACCCGGCGCCGCACCCCGACGCGGTGGAGATCCCGTTCCTCCTGCGGGCCGCCGACCTCGACGTGATCGGCCATGTGAACAACGCGGTGTACTGGTCCGCGCTGGAGGAGGCCCTCGCGACCGAACCGGACCTGCGTGAACGCCTACCGCTGCGCGGGATCGTCGAACACAACTCGGGCCTGCAACTCGAGGACGCACCGCGTCTCCTGGCCCACCGCGACAACGACATCCTGTACGCATGGCTGGTAGCGGGCGATCGCACCGCCGTGGCGATGAGTGTCCAAGCCCTCCCGGAAGACAGGTAGCACGATGGCCGGAATCCCCATGCGCGGCACCGTCCCGTCGAGCGACGTCGACTTCGCCGCGGTACGCACCGAGTTCGAGCTCGCCGAGGAGTTCCCCGCCGACGCCCAGGCGCAGGCCGACGCCGCCACGGACCGCTGCGCCGAGGGCAGAGCGGACCGGCGTGACATCGAATTCGTGACGATCGACCCGCCCGGCGCCAAGGACCTGGACCAGGCCCTGCACATCGCCGCGGACGGTGACGGCTACCTGGTGCACTACGCCATCGCCGACGTCGGCGCTCTGGTCGAGCCGGGTGGGGCACTCGAAGCCGAGACCCGTCGGCGGGGCCAGACCATCTATCTTCCCGACGGCTCGGTGCCCCTGCATCCGCGGTCGCTGTCCGAAGGAGTCGGCTCACTGCTGCCCGGCCAGGACCGTGCGGCGGCGCTGTGGGAGATCCGCCTCGACGCCACGGGTGAGGTCACCTCGGCGACCGTCAGCCGCGCGATCGTCCGGTCCCGGCGTCAGCTCGACTACGCCGCGGTACAGGCCGCCTTCGACGCCGGTGAGGTCGATCCCGCCGTCGCGCTGCTGCCCGCAGTGGGGGAGCTGCGCAGGCAGTGGGGACGCGCTCACGGTGCCATCGAACTCAGACTGCCCGCACAGGAGGCGGCCGCCGGCCCGGACGGGTGGACGGTGCGCATCGAACCCCGCACCGATTTCGACGGCTACAACGCGCAGATCTCACTGCTCACCGGAATGTGCGCGGCGACGATCATGCTCGACGCCGGCGTGGGGCTGCTGCGCACGCTGCCGCCCGCATCCGACGACGCCGTGGCGGACCTGCGCCGTACCGCCGCCTCGCTGGGGTTGAACTGGGACGGGGCTGTCTCCGTGGCCGACTTCCTGGCCGCCGTGGATGTGAGTACTCCGCAGGGTCTCGCCGTGATGAGCGATGCCACCCGGCTGCTCCGCGGTGCCGGTTACGCCGCCTTCGGCACCGTCGGCGCACCCCGACCGCCGGCCGAGTACGCGCACGCCGGAGTCGGCGCGCCCTACGCGCACGTCACCGCTCCGCTGCGGCGGCTCGCCGACAGGTACGCCACCGAGGTGTGCCTGGCCGCCTGCGCGGGCCGGGTCCCACCCGACTGGGCACGCGGCGCCCTCGACGACGCCGCTGAGATCATGGCGCGCACCAACACCCTGGCCGGAAAGGTCGATCGGGCCTGCATCGACCTGACCGAGGCGGTGATCCTCGCCGACCGGGTGGGGGACGATTTCACCGCGGTCGCGATGCGCGAGGATCAGGTGCTCCTCGACGACCCGGCGGTGATCGCCACCTGCACCGGCGGTCCACCCGAGGGCACGCACGTGACCGTCCGGTTGGAGACCGCGGACGTCGACGCCCGCAAGGTCATCTTCTCCTATCCGGGGCAGCCCGGCTGATCAGCGCAGTCTGCGCAACAGCGGCGGCAGGCCCTCCCGTGCCTGCCGTGCGCGCAGTTCCTCGACCGCGTCGATCCGGCCCAGCCGGAACGCGATCGACGGATCGGTGGTCTCGGCGGCGAGCTCGGCCACCGCGTCTCGCGCGATGGTCGCGTCCTGGAACTCGCCGAGCCGGGACTGCACTTTCGACAACGCTTTCACCTCGGTCCGGAGGTCGCCGCGCACCACGGGATCGATGACCGCTGCGGCGTACCGCAGGCGCTTGGCCTGCTTGCGGATCGCGTGCACGTCCTGGTCGGTGCACGCCGGGTCGGCGAGCAGGATGCCGGACTTGCGAGCGAACGACCTGATCCGCTTGTCCAGCAGCGGCGCCAGGCTCTTGCGGGCGGGTGCATCGGCCCGCTCCCGCAGCGGAGGATCGGCGATGAACGCATCGACCGCGTCCAGCAGTACGAAGTAGCGATCGGACTCGAGGGCGGCCCGAACCCGGTCCCAACCGCGGGCTTCGACGTCGCGCTGGCGCTGTGCCAGCACCGTACCGGCGCCGCCGAGATCGCCGTCGGCGTCGAAGGTCTCGAACCGCTGCGCCAGCACCTCGGCGTCGCGGACCCCGCCGAGAATCGACGCCAGTAGTTTCAGCTCCGAGCTCAGCGCCGCACGCGCGGGACCGTCGAAGAACCCGGAGAACTCGGTGAGCACACTGCGTAGCTGCCGGGTGGCGATCCGCATCTGATGCACCGAATCCTCGGCGCGTGCGCGCACTCGAGGATCCTCCCGCAGCAGCTTGTCCCGGTACGCGCCCAGTGCCGCGGTCAGCAGCAGGCCGGCGTCGGCCCGGTCGGCCTTCTTCGGCAGCGCGATCGTGGGCCGCGCCACCTCGGCGTCGATCGCCCGGGCCAGCTTCGACGCGGCATCCGGGCGACCGCCGCCGGCGGCACGCAGCAGTGCGTCGACGGTGACCGCGGTACGCCGCCCCAGTGCGGTGTCCGGGACCTCGAACTCCCACTCGCGCCAGTACTTCTCGGCGCCGTCGGGCAGCAGCGATATCGAGTGCACGTGATCGTCGACGAACTCGCCCAGCAGTTCACCGTCCACCGCGTGGCAGTAGGTGGTGTGACGCTCGTTCTCCACGATCGCCACCGGCGCCAGATCCCGGCCGCGGGCGAAGGCCAGAACCCGCTCCCGCAGTTCCTGCGGGACATCGGCCACCGCATCGGCGGACTCCGACGGGTCCACCTCCAGCGGCGCGGTCACCTCACGACGATCGGCACCGTCGGGCAACTTGAGATGCCAGCCGTCGTCCTTACCGCCGGTACGCCGGCGCAAGGTGATCCGGTTCGCCGCCAGATCCAGCGCCTCGGTGTCGTAGTACACCGCCGTCAGATGGAAGATCTCGTCGGTGGAGGTGCTGTCCACCCCGGCGGCGGCGGTCAACAGCGGTGTCGCGGTCTCGGCGTCCACCTCGTACTTGGTCTCGATCTCGCGCTGCTCAGCCATCGCCTAGCCGTCCCCTCGTGCGAACCGGTCGGTCGCCTCGATCAGTGCCGAGCGGATACCCGGCTCGAACGCGGAATGCCCGGCGTCGGGCACCATCACCAGCTCCGCCGACGGCCACGCGCGATGCAGGTCCCAGGCGCTGCGTGCCGGGCACACCACGTCGTAGCGGCCCTGCACGATCACCGCGGGGAGGTGCTCGATCGCGGCGATATCGCGCAGCAGTTGGCCCTCGTCGAGGAAGCCACCGTTCATGAAGTAGTGGTTCTCGATCTGTGCGAACGGGATCGCGAACCGCGGATCGTCGGCGTCGGCCGCCTTTTCCGGCGAGTTGATCAGGTGACTGGTGCCGCGCTCCCATTTCGACCAGGCCTTCGCCGCCGCCAGTGCCACCGCCTCGTCGGTCGAGTGCAGCAGCCGGTGGTAGGCGGCGATCTTGTCCGCCGACGGTTCCCGGTCCGCCGGGTCGAGTGGGGCGAGGTAGTGCTCCCAGTCGTCCGGGTAGACGTGCGAGGCACCGTCGTTGTAGTACCAGTCGAGTTCGCTGCGACGCAGGAGGAAGATCCCGCGCAGCACCAGCTCGGTGACCCGCTCCGGATGCGCCTGCGCGTACGCCAGGCCCAGCGTCGAGCCCCACGATCCGCCGAAGACCTGCCAGCGGTCGATGCCCAGGTGCTGGCGGATCCGTTCGATGTCCGCGATCAGGTGACCGGTGGTGTTCACCGCCAGACGTTGCGCGAGACCGTCCCCGACGCCGGTCGGCGGGTCCGCCAGGTGCGGCTTGGACTGGCCGCAGCCGCGCTGGTCGAAGACGACGATGCGGTACGCAGCCGGGTCGAAGAAGCGCCGGCAGTCCGGGGACGTCCCGCCACCCGGCCCGCCGTGGATGAACACCACGGGCTTGCCGTCCGGAGCGCCGCTCTGCTCGACGTGCAGCAGCTGGCCGTCGCCCACGTCCAGCAGTTCGGCGCGGTAGGGCTCGATCGGGGGGTAGAACTCGCGCATCAGAATCCGTGCTCCGGTCCCGGGAACTCGCCCGAGGCGACCTCCGCGACGTACTGCTGGGCTCCGCGCAGCAGTACGTCGCCGACGTCGGCGTACCGCTTGACGAACCGGGCCACCCGGCCCCGGTTCAACCCGGCGAAGTCCTGCCAGACCAGCACCTGGCCGTCGCAGTCCTTGCCAGCGCCGATCCCGATCGTGGGGATCGAGATCTCTGTGGTGACCTGCGCCGCGACCGTCGAGGGCACCATCTCCAGGACCACCGCGAAGGCCCCCGCGGCGTCCACCGCCTTGGCGTCGGCGCGAACCCTGGCGGCGGCCTCATCGTCGCGGCCCTGCACCCGGTTGCCGCCGAGGGTGTTCACCGACTGCGGGGTGAAGCCGATGTGGGCCATCACCGGGATACCGCGGCGCTGCAGGAAGTCGATGGTGGGTGCCATCTGCTCGCCGCCCTCCAACTTCACCGCCTCGGCGCCGGCCTTCATCAGCTTCACCGCCGATTCGAAGGCCTGCTCGGGTGAGCCCTCGTAGCTGCCGAACGGCATATCGGCCACCACCAGTGCGTACCGGGTGCCGCGGCGCACCGCGGCCACCATCGCGGCCATCACGTCCAACTCCATCGGCAGTGTCGAGTCGAACCCGTACACGGTGTTCGCCGCGCTGTCGCCGACCAGTAGAGCGGTGACCTGGGCCTCGTCGAAGATCGAGGCCGTCATGAAGTCGTAGCTGGTGAGCATCGCCCACTTCTCGCCGCGCTGCTTGAGCTCGGCCAGGTGGTGGGTGCGCACCTTCTTGCGGGGGGTGCCGGTCGCGGATTCCGGCTGGGATCCGCTTCCGTAGACGGGGGTCTCGCTCATGGTTCGGGCTCCGTATTCTTCTCCGTCCCAGCCGGTGACTCCGGTCCGGGCAGTCTGTGGTCGCAGCCTCCCGGTCAGACCGGGTCGTGCCAGCGATTGGTGATCGGCATCCTCCGGTCCCGTCCGAAGGCCCGGGGCGTGATCTTCGGGCCCAGCGGGTACTGGCGGCGCTTGTACTCGGCGCGGTCCACCAGCCGGGCCACCTTGCGGATCAGTTCCGGGTCGTAGCCGGCGCCGTCGGCGCCCTGCTCGGCGATCTCCGCGACGCCCTGGTCCTGTTCGACGTACCGGCGCAGGATGTCGTCGAGGACGTCGTAGTCGGGCAGGGAATCGCTGTCCTTCTGGCCCGGCCGCAACTCGGCCGAGGGCTCCTTGGTGATCGAGGATTCCGGGATCGGTGGGGTCTCACCGCGCTCGGCGGCGATCGCATTGCGCCACCGCGCCAGCTCCCAGACCAGGGTCTTCTCCACGTCCCGGATGGGGGCGTAGGCGCCGACCGCGTCGCCGTAGATGGTGGAGTAGCCCACCGCCAGTTCGCTCTTGTTGCCGGTCGCGAGCACCAGGTGACCGTCGAGGTTCGACAACGACATCAAGGTCATACCGCGGCAGCGGGCCTGGATGTTCTCCTCGGCCAACCCGCTCAATCGCAGCTGGTCGACGAAGGTGGCCACCATGTTCTCGATCGGCTCGCTGCGGTAGTGCACTCCGGTGCGGGCAGCGAGGTCGGCGGCGTCATCGCGGGAGTGCTCCGAACTGTACTTGGACGGCATCGACACGCAGTACACGTTGTCCGGGCCGACGGCGTCCGCCGCGATCACCGCAACCAGCGCGGAATCGATTCCGCCGGACAGTCCCAGGGCGACGGTGCGCCCACCCACCTTGTGCACGTAATCGCGGGTGCCGGTGACCAGGGCGGCCCAGACCTGCGCAGTGCGATCGAGGACCGGCCACTCGTCGGCCTGCGGTGCGAGCGAGTTCGGCCGGGCGGGTAGCGTCACGGTCTCGATCTCCCAGCCGTCGACGCTCCGCGCCTGTGCACGCCCCTGCGCGGGGATCTCTGCGAACCGGGTGGCCTCGATGAACTGCGGGCCGGTCGCGGGTGCGCCGCCACCGTCGAAGACGAGAGTGTCACCGTCGAAGACGAAACTGTCACCGTCGAAGACGAGTTCGTCCTGTCCGCCCACCAGGTTCACGTAGATCAGCGGCGCCCCGGCCTCGGCGACACGTTGCGCCACCACCTCGCGGCGCTGCTCGGGCTTGTCCGCCTCGAACGGGCTGGCGTTCAGGCACAGCACCGCGTCCACACCCAGTTCGCCGAGTCCGGCGACGGGGCCGTCGGGCCACCACACGTCCTCGCAGATCGCCAGGCCCAGGCGCACCCCGTCGACGTCGAGGACCACCAGCCGGTCGCCCGGGGTGAACCAGCGCTTCTCGTCGAAGACGCCGTAGTTGGGCAGGAAGTGCTTGTCGTACCGGGCAACCAGCTTTCCGCCGTGCAGCACACCGGCCGCGTTGCGGGCCCCGCCGGTGGGGTTCGTGCTGGTCTCGGGGGCGTCGGGGTCGCGGTCGAGGAATCCGACCACCACGATCAGGTCACCGCAGCCGGCGGCGTCGAGCGATCTCGCCAGGTCGTGCACGGCCTCGCGGGAGTCGACGGCGAAGGAGCGCCGCAGCAGCAGATCCTCCACCGGGTAGCCGGTGAGGGCCATCTCGCCGAACACGGCGACCTGCGCGCCGCGTTGGGCGGCGTCCCGGGCGGCGGCGGTGATACGGCTGACGTTGGCGTCCAGCTCCCCGACCACGGGGTTGATCTGGCACGCCGCGACACGGAGAGGCGTCATGGGATCACCCTAGCGTCCCTCGCGGTATCGCCGCCGCGTGGCAGGATCGGTGCAATGAAGGCACGGAAGTCCTCACGCGGAGTCGTCCTCGGTGTGCTCGCGCTGCTCACCTCCACGATGCTGGTGGGGTGCTCGGTGCAGATCGGTGGCAGCGCCGAACCGGCGGAGAGTTCCACCGTGTACGGCGGTCCCGGTGGCTCCGGGGCGAGTGCCGGACCCGGTGCGCCGCCCACCTCGGTGCCGGGCCTGAAGAAGTACTACGAGCAGAAGCTCGCCTGGGGATCGTGCACCGAGATGGCCAAGGCCGATGAAGTGGCCGCGTTCGACCCCAAGCGGCTCGAATGCGCCCGCCTGACGGTGCCGATCGACTACAACGACCCGGGCGCGGGGGAGACTCAACTGGCGGTCGCCCGGGTGAAGGCCTCCGGCGCCAAGCAGGGCTCGCTGGTGATGAATCCGGGCGGACCGGGCGGCTCCGGAGTGCAGCAGGTCGCGGCCAAGTCCATGGAGGCCGACAAGTTCGAGATCACCAGGACCTTCGACCTGGTCGGCTGGGATCCGCGCGGGGTGGGCGCGAGCGCACCGCCGGTCAAGTGCTTCTCCGATCGGCAGCGCGACGAGAACCGGCTCTCGACCCTGGCCTTCGACAACTCCCCGGCGGGCATCGCCAAACAGGAGGACTTCAACCGCAGCCAGGCGAACCTGTGCGCGGAGAAGATGGGCAAGAAGTTCCTCGAACACGTCGGGACCGTGGACACCGTGCGTGATCTGGACGTGCTGCGGGCGGTGCTCGGTGACCGGAAACTCACCTACATCGGGTACAGCTACGGCACCCTGATCGGCGCGGTGTACGCCGAGCGGTTCCCCGAGCAGGTGCGGGCGATGGTGCTCGACGGTGCCGTGGACCCGGCGCAGGATCCGATCGCCTCGAACGTCCAGCAGATGGCGGGCTTCCAGACCGTGTTCAACGACTTCGCCAAGGACTGCGCCTCCCGGCCGGACTGCCCGCTGGGCCCTGATCCGGCGCAGGCCACCGCGAACTATCAGAAGCTGGTGCGCCCGCTGATCGACCGGACCGTGCGCGGTCAGGGCGGGCGCCAGTTGAGCTACAACGATGCGACTACGGCCACCATCCAGGCGATGTACGCCCAGCAGCTGTGGGATCCGCTGCGCCGCGGTCTCAGCGCCCTGCAGCGCGGGGACGGCAGCCTGCTGCAGCGGATCGCAGACATCTACCTCAGCCGAGACGAGACCGGCCGCTACTCGCCGATGATGGACGCGAACACCGCCATCAACTGCGTCGACGGTCCGGCGATCACGGACCCGGCGGACGTGTCCCGGCTGGACACCGAGATCCGCAGGGCCGCGCCCTTCCTCGACGACGGCCGTGGCACCGGCCGCGCCGCCAAGGGCGTGTGCGCGTACTGGGCGGCCGCACCCACGCTCAAACCGCACCAGATCAACGCGGTCGGAGCGCCCGAACTGGTGGTGATCTCCACGACCCACGATCCGGCCACGCCGTACCAGAACGGGGTGAACCTG
This sequence comes from Tsukamurella serpentis, assembly GCF_054780975.1. Taxonomy (NCBI): domain Bacteria; kingdom Bacillati; phylum Actinomycetota; class Actinomycetes; order Mycobacteriales; family Tsukamurellaceae; genus Tsukamurella; species Tsukamurella serpentis. The sequence goes on along the minus strand of NZ_BAAGVH010000002.1, from coordinate 175,450 downwards.
GCCAAGCAGCTCGGCGCCTCGCTGATCACCTTCGAGGGCAGCCAGCACACCGTCTCCCTGGACGGCAACGCCTGCGTCGACAACGCGGTCACGGCCTATCTGCGCGACCTGAAGCCGCCGGCCGCGGACCTGCGCTGCACCGCCTGACGGTGTTCGGCCGCCGGTTCGGGCATATGTAACACGCCGTTAACACCCTCTCGCTTAGGGTCGTCTGCATGGACCGGCAGCAGGAGTTCGTGCTTCGCACCATCGAGGAACGGGACATCCGCTTCGTGCGGCTGTGGTTCACCGACGTGCTGGGTTTCCTCAAGTCGGTGGCGATCGCCCCGGCGGAGCTGGAGGGTGCGTTCGCCGAGGGCATCGGCTTCGACGGCAGCTCGATCGAGGGGTTCTCCCGCGTCTCGGAGGCCGACACCGTCGCCAAGCCCGACCCCTCCACCTTCCAGGTGCTGCCGTGGGTCGGTGGTGACGGGGAGATGCACTCGGTCCGCATGTTCTGCGACGTCGCCATGCCGGACGGGACGCCCTCGTGGGGCGACAGCCGGCACGTGCTGCGACGGCAGCTCAATCGTGCCGCCGACCTCGGGTTCTCCTGCTACGTGCACCCGGAGATCGAGTTCTACCTGCTCCAGCGGGAGCTCACCGCGAACGGCCGGCCCGTGCCCGCCGACACCGGCGGTTACTTCGACCAGGCGGTGCACGAGTCGGCGCCCAACTTCCGCCGCTCGGCGATCGAGGCGCTCGAGGCGATGGGCATCTCGGTCGAGTTCAGCCATCACGAGGCCGGACCGGGCCAGCAGGAGATCGACCTGCGGTACGCCGACGCGCTGTCCATGGCCGACAACGTGATGACCTTCCGCTACCTGGTCAAGGAAGTCGCGATGGCCGAGGGCGTGCGCGCCTCGTTCATGCCCAAGCCGTTCACCGACCACCCCGGTTCGGGCATGCACACGCACATGAGCCTGTTCGAGGGCGATTCCAACGCCTTCCACGACCCGGACGACGAACTGCAGCTCTCTGCCACCGGGAAGGCGTTCATCGCCGGGATCCTGCATCACGCGCCGGAGATCTCCGCCGTCACCAACCAGTGGGTCAACTCGTACAAGCGCCTGGTGACCGGCGACGAGGCCCCCACCGCGGCCACCTGGGGCGCGGCGAACCGCTCGGCCATGGTCCGGGTGCCGCTGTACACGCCGAACAAGTCCAGCAGCCGTCGCATCGAGGTCCGCTCGCCCGATTCGGCCTGCAACCCGTACCTGGCCTTCGCAGTGCTCTGCGCCGCCGGCTTGGCCGGTGTCAAGGGTGGCTACGAGCTGCCGGAGGCCGCCGAGGACGACGTCCGGCAGATGACCGCCCGGGAGCGACGCTCGATGGGTTTCCGGGATCTGCCCACCAGCCTGGACGACGCCCTGGTGCTGATGGAGAAGAGCGAACTGGTGGCCGAGACCCTGGGCGAGCACGTCTTCGAGTACTTCCTGCGCAACAAGTGGTCCGAGTGGAACGACTACCGATCGGTGGTCACCCCGTTCGAGCTCGACCGCTACCTGTCGCTGTAGGCGGGCGACGGTGCCTCCGACCAGTCGCGAGGTCCGCCGGCCCGGTGCGGGCAGGCTGGGGTTGCTCGACCCCGCCGCGGAGTCCGCACTGCAGAGCCTCGGGTGGGCGAACACCGACAGCTCCGACGTGCTGTGGGCGCTCTCACGCGCCGCCGATCCCGACTGGACGCTGCGCGCGCTGATCCGGTTGCGGGAGGCTGTCACCGAGGCCGCGGCGCAGGCACTCGACGATGCCCCCGATCCGGCACCCGGCCCGGGAGTGGGTGACTGGGCGGAGATCGACCACCTGCTCCGCACCGACACCACGTTCCGGGGACGGCTTTTCGGGATGCTCGGCGCCTCCGACGCCCTGGGGGATCACCTGATCAGCCACCCGGCGTCGTGGCGGCTGCTGGCCGACACCGCACCGCTGAAGACCCGTGACGAGCTGATCGCCGCGATGCTGGCCACCGTCGGCTCGGTGAAGGTGCCCGGCCGCGGCGACGACGATCTGCTCTACCGTGCCGCCGTCACCGGCGGGGCGGCGATCGCGAAGCTCCGTGACGGATACCGCGACCTGGTGATGGTGCTCGCGGCACGCGATCTCGCCGAACTCGTGGAGAACGAGCCGACCCTGCCCTTCCCGGAGGTCGGAGCGCATCTGGCGGACCTCGCCGATGCGGCTCTCACCGCGGCTCTGTCGGTGGCCGTGGCCACCGTGTATCCGGACAGTGAACCCCAGGGCCGGCTCGCGGTGATCGCGATGGGCAAATGCGGTGCCCGAGAACTGAACTACGTCTCCGACGTGGATGTGATCTTCGTGGCCGAACCGGCGGACGGTCCCAGCGCCCGGCTGGCCGGGGAGATGATGCGGATCGGCTCCGCCGCGTTCTTCGACGTCGACGCCGCACTGCGTCCGGAGGGCAAGGCGGGCAGCCTGACCCGCACCTTGGAATCGCATGTCGCGTACTACAAGCGGTGGGCCAAGACCTGGGAGTTCCAGGCGCTGCTCAAGGCCCGCCCGCAGACCGGTGACCTCACTCTCGGGCAGGAGTACCTATCGGCGCTGAGCCCGATGGTGTGGGAGGCCAGCGAGCGCGCGGACTTCGTGCAGGACGTGCAGGAGATGCGCCGCCGGGTCGAGGAGAACATCGCTCCCGACCTGCGTGAACGTGAACTCAAACTCGGACGCGGCGGACTCCGGGACGTCGAGTTCGCGGTCCAGTTGCTGCAATTGGTGCACGGGCGCACCGATGAGAGCCTGCGTGAGCGCAGCACCGTCGACACCCTCGTCGCGCTGACCAAGGGCGGTTACGTCGGACGTGAGGACGGTGCGAACTTCACCGCCTCGTACGAGTTCCTGCGGCTGCTCGAGCACCGTCTGCAACTGCGGCGGATGGAGCGCACACATCTGCTGCCGCCGCCCGAGCACGAGGAGGCGTGGCGCTGGCTGGCTCGCGCCGCACACATGCGGCCCGACGGTGACCGCGACGCGGCCGGGGTGCTGCGCGCGGAGCTCAAGCGGCAGTCCGCGCGCGTACGCAGGCTGCACACCAAGCTCTTCTACCGTCCGCTGCTCGATTCGATCGCCGGACTCGACGCCGGGGCCGTGAGCCTGACCGACGACGCGATCGTGGCGCGGCTCGGAGCACTGGGCTTCCGCGAACCGACACATGCGCTGGCGCACCTGAAAGCGATGGCAGTCTCGTCCCGGCGCGGCCGGATCCAGACCATCCTGCTGCCGACCCTGCTCGAATGGCTCAGCGAGACCCCGAATCCGGATGCCGGACTGCTGAACTACCGCAAGCTCTCCGAGGACCTGGGCGATGTCGACTGGTACCTGCGGATCCTGCGCGACGAATCGGTCGTCGCGCAGCGCCTGATGACGGTACTCGGTTCGTCGACCTTCGTGGCTGAGCTGCTGGGGCGGTCGCCGGAGGTGATCCGGCTGTTCTCCGACGGTGCCACCGGTCCCAAGCTGATCGAGACCTCCCCGCAGGAGGTGTACAACGGAATGCTCGCCGCGGTCAGTCGTGCCCACCACCGCGATCGAGCGATCGCGGTGGCGCGGGCGATGCGCCGCAGCGAGATCGCCCGCGTCGCCTCCGCGGACATCCTCGGCATGATGACGGTGCCGCAGGTCTGCGCGGCACTCTCCTCGGTGTGGGCGGCGGCGCTCGATGCAGCGCTGGTCTCGGAGGTCGCGACCTCGGTGGTCGAGCGGGAGTCCAGCACCAGTGCCTATCCGTCCGGTGTACCGGCCAGGATCGCGGTGATCGGTATGGGCAGGCTCGGCGGACACGAGATCGGTTACGGCTCGGACGCCGACGTGCTGTTCGTCTGCCAGCCGAACGACGGGTTCGACGAGACGGATGCGGTGCGTTGGGCGAACCAGGTGGCCGATGCGGTGCGCACCCGGCTGGGGGCGCCGTCGGTGGATCCGGGCTTGGAGGTGGACACGGGCCTGCGACCCGAGGGCCGTAACGGTCCCGTGGTGCGCACCCTGGCCGCGTACCGCGCCTACTACCGGCAGTGGGCACAGCCGTGGGAGGTACAGGCACTGCTGCGGGCCACCCACGTCGCCGGCGACGAATCGCTCGCCGTCGAGTTCCTGCATCTGGTGGACGAGATCCGCTACCCCGAGGGCGGCGTATCGCCGGACACCGTGAAGGAACTGCGGAGAGTCAAGGCCCGGGTCGATTCCGAGCGGCTGCCGCGCGGCGCGGACCCGGCCACGCACACCAAACTCGGCCGTGGCGGACTCTCCGATGTGGAGTGGACCGTGCAGCTCGAGCAGTTGCGCTACGCCAGTGAGGTTCCCGCGCTGCGCAATACCTCGACCTTGGAATCGTTGGACGCGATCGGGTCTCACGAGCTGTTGCCCGAGGCCGACGTCGAGCTGCTGCGTAACGCCTGGCTGACCGCCACCCGCGCCCGCAACGCCCTGTTCCTGGTGCGCGGCAAGCCCGTCGATCAGTTGCCGGGGCCGGGCGCGGTGCTCTCGAATGTGGCGTACGTGGCGGGCTGGCGCGGCGGCGCCCTCGACTACCTGGAGGACTACCTGCGCACCACCCGTCGGGCGCGGGCCGTCGTCGACCGCGTGTTCTGGGGGGAATGACGCACCACCGGGCACAATGACCGGTGTGAAGATCCTCGTGCGCCCGGTGGTGAGCATCCTCGGTACCGTGGCGCTGCTCGGTGCGGTACTGGTTCTGGCACTGCACTTCTGGCCCGGCGGGCAGGCCGTTCCCGTGGCCGCGGCCGCGTTCGTGCCGGTGCTGCTGGTGGCCGCACTGGCGCTGTCGGCGGTGTGCCTGCTGTACGTGCGGGCGCTGCTGCGCCTGGTCCTGGTCGTGGTGGTCGCCGCGGCCGGATTCTGGATGCAGTCGCCGTTGTGGCGCGGCGAAGCACCGCCCGCCGGGCCGACCCTGAATGTGCTCACCTCGAACCTGCAGATCGGTGAAGGTGATGCGGGGGAACTGGCGAAGCTGGTGCGGGAGAGCCGCATCGACGTGCTCGCGGTGCAGGAGATCACTCCGGAGGCCGCGCAGCAGGTGCGGCAGTCCACCATCGCCGCCGATCTGCCGTACGAGTTCGTCCGTGCGAAACCCGGCGCCGCGGGAACGGCGATCTACAGCCGGTTCCCGCTCTCGGGAACCGCCGCGGTGCCCGGGTTCGTGCTGGAGGGGCTCAGCGCCGTGGTCAGCGTTCCCGGCAGGGGAGAGGTGCAACTGTTCGCGCTGCACCCGCTGCCGCCGTTGGACGTCGACATCTGGGAACAGGAGTTGCGGCGGATCGAGGCGCTGCTGCAGGGGGTTCCGCAGGGCCGGCCGGTGATCGCGCTGGGTGACTACAACGCCACCTACGATCACGTCCAGTTCCGGCGCCTGTTGAGCGGCGGGTACCGCGACGCCGGCCAACTCGCGGGAGCCGGCTGGCTGCCCACCTACCCCACGGACAAGGCGTACCCGCCGCTGGTGGGTATCGATCACGTCCTGCTGCGCGGTCTGTCCGCCTCGTCGGTGTCCACCCACGAGATCCGTGGCGCCGACCATCTGGCGCTCGCGGCCGTCGTCGGCTGAGCGCCGAGTGCGCCGGCACCGACGAGGTGCGGGCCCGTTCGCCGCGCATCGGGGCGAACGGCGAATGCGCGGTTCTGCGGGCTACGAGACGGAGAGGATCTTGATCGCGAAGATCAGCGTGTCACCGGCCTGGATCCCGGCCGAGGGCTGTCCGGTGACGTAACCGTCCACCGGCGCGATCGCCACGCCCACCGACGTGCCGACCTTCTGCCCGGCGATCGCCTTCTTGAAGCCCGGGATCACACCGTTCAGCGAGAACGAAGCGGGCTTGCCGCGGTCGTACGTGCTGTCGAAGCGCTCGCCGGAGCGCCCGTTCACGCCCAGGTAGCAGACCGAGACCGTCGCCGTCTCGCCGACCACGGCACCTTCGCCGGGCGGGTTGAACGCCTGGACGTGGGTCTGCGCCACCGAGAAGGGCTTCTCGACGGTGATCTGCGGGGACGCCGCGTCAGTGGGGCCGGTGACCACGATCGACCCCGTCTGGCCCTGGTAGGTCCAGTCGGGGGAGTTCGCCGTGCCGGGCGCACCCGTCGGGCAGGCCGCGGAGGCCCCCGACGCGTTGCAGGCGGTGAGCGCCCCCGCCGCGAGGACGGCGGCGGCGACGGCGAGGGTCGAGCGGAAGACACGCATGGACTCGAACCTACCGCGTTGTCGGCGGTTCACAGCAAGATCCGGGCTCCGTCGGGTGAATACAGTGGTGGGTCAGCGCTACGACGGATCCGGGCGGGCGGAACTGCGGCCGAGGTTCTTGGCGTCGTGCTGCCGGCTCATGTCCGCGGTGGGAATGACGAGCACCTCGCCGTCGGGCAGCGTGGTGCTCACCTGAGGACGTGCCGGGCCCGAACCGGCGCCGGAACGGTCGACGACGTCGTTCCCCTTGAGTTTGGTCTCGAACATCTTCGCCTCCTGTTCCCCTCCGACGATAGCGCGTCGCGGTGGCCCCGGAACGGGCTCGGCCCCGCACCTGGAGCAGGTGCGGGGCCGAGCCGGTGCAACTCAGTCGATCACACGTCGTAGTAGAGCTGGAACTCGTACGGGTGCGGACGGAGGTTCACCGGAGCGATCTCGTTCTCACGCTTGTAGGCGATCCAGGTCTCGATCAGGTCCTCGGTGAACACGCCGCCGGCGGTGAGGTACTCGTGGTCCTCCTCCAGGCGGTCGATCACGGCGGCCAGCGAGGTGGGGGCCTGCGGGATTCCCTTGGCCTCCTCGGGCGGCAGCTCGTAGAGGTCCTTGTCGACCGGAGCGTGCGGCTCGATCTTGTTCTTGATGCCGTCCAGGCCGGCCATCATCATGGCCGCGAAGGCGAGGTACGGGTTGCCCGAGGAGTCGGGGCACCGGAACTCGATGCGCTTGGCCTTGGCGTTGTTGCCGGTGATCGGGATGCGCACGCAGGCACTGCGGTTGCGCTGGCTGTAGACCAGGTTGATCGGAGCCTCGTAGCCCGGCACCAGGCGCTTGTACGAGTTGATCGTCGGGTTGGTGAACGCCAGCAGCGACGGGGCGTGGTGCAGGATGCCGCCGATGTAGTACCGCGCCAGGTCCGACAGGCCACCGTAGCCGGCCTCGTCGTAGAACAGCGGCTTGCCGTCCTTCCACAGCGACTGGTGGGCGTGCATGCCCGAGCCGTTGTCACCGAACAGCGGCTTCGGCATGAAGGTGACCGACTTGCCCTCCTGCCACGCGGTGTTCTTGACGATGTACTTGAACAGCTGTACGTCGTCGGCCGCGTGCAGCAGCGTGTCGAACTTGTAGTTGATCTCGGCCTGTCCGGCGGTGCCGACCTCGTGGTGGCCGCGCTCGAGCGTGAAGCCGGCGCTCTGCAGGTTGGTGGAGATCTTGTCGCGCAGGTCCACGTAGTGGTCGTACGGTGCGACGGGGAAGTAGCCACCCTTGTTGCGCACCTTGTAGCCGAGGTTCGGCGAACCGTCCTCCTCGACCGCGCGACCGGTGTTCCAGGAACCGGAGATCGAGTCGATCTCGTAGAACGAGCCGTTGATCGTCGAGTCGTAGCTGATCGAGTCGAAGATGTAGAACTCGGCCTCGGCGCCGAAGAAGCAGGTGTCGGCGATGCCGGTGCTGGCCAGGTACTCCTCGGCCTTGCGCGCGATGTTGCGCGGGTCGCGGCTGTAGGCCTCACGGGTGAACGGATCGTGCACGAAGAACGAGACGTTCATGGTCTTCGCGGCGCGGAACGGATCGATGCGCGCGGTGGTGACGTCGGGGAGCAGCATCATGTCGGACTCGTCGATCGACTGGAAGCCACGGATCGACGAACCGTCGAAGGCCAGGCCCTCCTCGAAGACGCTCTCGTCGAACGCCGACGCCGGGATCGAGAAGTGCTGCATCGTGCCCGGCAGATCGCAGAAGCGGATGTCGACGTACTCGACGTTCTCGGTCTTGAGGTACTCGATCAGTTCCTCTTTGGTAGTGAACACCTGTTACTGACTCCTTCGTCGTCCGGCGCCGGCCGCGAGGTTGTACTCGCGCCCATCACCGAGGTTACGAGAACTGACGGTATGGACGCGGTGTTGCCCGTGAACTAACGGAATGTTTCAACGGTGTTACACATCCCTCGCGGCACGGCCCCGGGGTGCCCCACCGCCGTCCACGTATTCTTGGTGGCATGGGTCGAGAAACGGGATCATGGCTCTCCGGAGCATCGGCGGCGCTGCCCGAAGGGGCGCACGGCGACTACCGCGGGCAGGGCCTGGGCCTGCCGCGTGAGGGCGTCGGGTCGATCGCGCCGACGGGGCGCCGGGTCCTGGCACTCATGCTGGACTGGGTGCCGTCCGCGCTGATCGCCCTCGCCATCGCCGGACCGTCGAAGGTCTTCGGCGGTGAGCCGACCGCATTCGACACCACCGCACTGGGAATCTGGTTCGTGGTGGGCGTCCTCGCCGTGACCCTGTTCGGTTTCACGCCCGGCCAGTACTTCGCGGGCCTGCGGGTGGCGCGGATCGAGGATCCGGCGATGCGGGTGGGACTACTGCGGGCCCTGGGCCGCAGTGCGCTGATCGTCTTCCTGGTGCCGCCGCTCATCCAGGACGTGGACGGCCGCGGCATGCAGGACCGGGCCACCGGCACGATCGTGGTGCGGAGCCGGTAACCGGCGGCCGGGCTAGTTCGAGCCGCTCTTACGCCGGACGGTGCGCTGCACGCTGCGCATCTTGGCGCCTTGCGGCAGCGGGCCGCGGGGCATCTGAGCGCCGCCGGACCGGCTGGTCAGCGCGGCCAGGCGACCCTCGAGCTCATCGATCTTCTTACCGTTGATGTTCGTGGGCAGCTTGTTGAGGGTGCGTTGCAGCTTGCGCAGCGGCACCTGGCCCTCGTCGTTGCCGACCATGAACTCGTAGATCGGCGTCTGGCCGACCACGCGCGCCGTCTTCTTCTTCTCCTGCGCGAGCAGACCGCGGACGCGTCCCTCGTTGCCCTCGGCGACCAACACGATCCCGGGCCGGCCGATCACCCGGTGCACGGCATCGGCGTTGGTGGTGCGGGCGACCGCCTGGGTGACGCGCCAGGAGCCGCGCATGTTGTCCAGTGCCCAACCGGCGGCGCCGATCTGCCCCTCGTTCTTGGTGTACACGCTGCGCTCGAGGCGACGGGTGAACACGATGAACGCCACCAGCGCACCCAGCACCACGCCGAACAGCGCGAAGATCCACCAGCTGCCGACGAACAGGCCGATCACCACGGAGAGCGCGAGAACGCCCGCGAACACCGCGATCATGATCGGCAGCAGCGCCTTGTCCTCCTTGCGCTGCATCTGGAAGGCCTGCCACATCTGCTTGCGACGTTCCTTCGAGGCGGCCCTGCGGTTGCGCTTCGCCTCGGCCTTCGCCGCTTTGAGCTTGTCTGCGGCTGCCTTGTCCTTTGCCATGTCTCCCAGCTTAATCTGCGGTCTCGTCGACGATCGCGGCTACCGTGCGGCGGCGGCCATCCGGGTCAGCACCGAGGTGGCCTCCTGGGCGGCGTCACCTTCCGCCGTCAGGTGCGCCATCGCCTCCGGGATCGGGCGGCCGTGGTGCGCCATCGCCTTGGCGTAGAGCTTCCCGGCGCGGTACGACGAGCGCACCAACGGGCCGGCCATCACACCGGCGAAGCCCATCTCCTCCGCGGCGCGGGTGTGCTCGACGAACTCCTCGGGCTTGACCCACCGCTCGACCGGGTGGTGCCGCGGCGACGGACGCAGGTACTGGGTGATGGTGATGATGTCGCAGCCGGCCTCATGCAGGTCGCGCATGGCCTCGACGACCTCCTCGGGGGTCTCGCCCATACCGAGGATCAGGTTCGATTTGGTCACCAGCCCGAAATCACGGGCCTGCCGGATCACATCGAGTGAGCGCTCGTAGCGGAACGCCGGACGGATCCGCTTGAAGATGCGCGGCACCGTCTCCAGGTTGTGCGCGAGCACCTCGGGACGCGACTCGAAGACCTCGGCCAGCAGATCGGGTTTCGCGTGGAAGTCCGGGATCAGGTTCTCCACGCCGGTGTTCGGGTTCAGTGCGTGGATCTGACGCACCGTCTCGGCGTACAGCCACACTCCCTCGTCGGGCAGGTCGTCGCGGGCGACGCCGGTGATGGTGGAGTACCGCAGCCCCATCGCCTGGACCGACTCGGCCACCCGGCGCGGCTCGTCACGGTCGAGTTCGGCGGGCTTACCGGTGTCGATCTGGCAGAAGTCGCACCGGCGGGTGCACTGCTCACCGCCGATCAGGAACGTCGCCTCGCGGTCCTCCCAGCACTCGTAGATGTTGGGGCAGCCCGCCTCCTCGCACACCGTGTGCAGGCCCTCACGCTTGACCAGGCCCTTGAGCTCGGTGAATTCAGGGCCCATCTTCGCGCGCGTGCGGATCCAGTTCGGCTTGCGCTCGATCGGGGTCTGCGCGTTGCGGACCTCGAGGCGGAGTAGCTTTCGGGGGGTCTCCGGGGTACTCACCCCGTCCATGCTACGCGGCGGCGCCGGAGGTCAGTGCGCGGCGGCGGGCAGGGATTCGTCGGTCACCGGGAGCTCCCCGTCGATGGCGCGGGTGATCGCGTCCACCACGGCCTCCCGCACCTCACCGATGGTGACCGGCCGTCCCAGTTCGGCGCTGAGCGTGGTCACCCCGGCGTCGGGGATCCCGCACGGGATGATCGCGTCGAAACCGCCGAGCGTGTTGTCGCAGTTGAGTGCGAAACCGTGCAGTGTGACCCCGCGGGCCACTCGGATGCCGATCGCGGCGACCTTGCGTTCGGGGCGGGAACCGTCGGCGGGGAACCAGACCCCCGAGCGGCCCTCCACCCGCCCCGCGGTGAGGCCGAGCCCACGGCACACCTCGATCAGGGCCTGTTCGATCCGGCGCACGTAATCGACGACGTCCATCGCGGACCCGAGCTTGATGATCGGGTAGCCGACCAACTGGCCGGGGCCGTGCCACGTGATCTTGCCGCCTCGGTCCACGTCGATGACGGCGCTGCCGTCGGTGGGGCGGTCCTGTGGTTCGGTGCGCTTGCCCGCGGTGAACGTGGGCGGATGTTCCAGCAGCAGCAGACGGTCCTCGATGGTGCCGTCGGCGCGCCGGCCGGCCAGCTCGTGCTGCAGGTCGAAGGCCTCGGAGTAGTCGACGGTGCCGAGATCCTCGACGACGATCGGGGTGGAGTCGGCGCGGGCGGAACGGGCGGGCATGGTCTCGACGCTACGCCTCGTCGGTGGCCGCGACGGACAGAGCCGTGGTGACGGAGGTGTGGGCGAAGCGGAAGCCGCTGTCCCGGAGAGCCTGCGGAACCGCTCGCTGGGAGGCGAGCAGGCCTTCGTCGGCGATCTCGCCGACCGCCGCGCGCAGCGCCACCCGGGGCACGATCCAGCGGGCGGGCCGTCCCACCTCGCGGCCCAGGGCCTCGCTGAAGGCCTGCTGCCGGACCGGGGTGGGGGAACAGATGTTGACCGGCCCGTTGATCTCGCCGGCCAGAGCGCCGTCGAGGACGTGCAGCACGGCACGTGCTGCGTCCTCCCGGGTGATCCACGACATCCACTGGTGGCCGCTCCCGAGCCGCCCGCCCAGGCCGAACCGGTAGATCCGGCGCAGTACCGGCAGCATTCCGCCGGCCGCGGACAGGACGTGCCCGAACCGTAGGTTCGCGACGGTGACCCCGGCATCTCGGGCCGGATCGGCGGCGGCCTCCCACTCGGCGCACAGGTCCGCGAGGAAGCCCGATCCGGCGGGGGAGCCGTCGGCGCCGTCCCGGCACTCGGCCTCGCCCGCGTCCCCGTAGAAGCCGATCGCGCTCGCTCCGATGAAGACGGGTACCCCGCTACCGGCGGCGGCGCCGGCGAGCACGGCGGTGGGTTCGATCCGCGAGTCGCGCAACTGTTGTTTGACCGCGCCGCTCCACCGGTGATCGGCGATCGGGGCGCCGCCGAGCGTGAGAACAGCGTCGAAGCCGGTGAGATCGGGGACCTCACCGCGTCTCGGCGACCAGTGCAGGCCGTCGGACCGGTCCCGAACGAGCGGAACGACGGTGTCGCCCCGCCGGCGCAGGGCTCTCGACACCGCAGTGCCGATCAGCCCGGACGATCCGGCGATCGCGACCCGTCGTTCCATGTGCTCGGGCGCCGCTCGTTACAGGCCCAGATCGGCCTCGAACGCGCCCTCCTCGAGACGGTGCTTGACCGTGGTGAGGAAGCGGCCCGCGTCGGCACCGTCGATCAGGCGGTGATCGTAGGTGAGCGGCAGGAAGGCCATCGGGTGGATACCGATCGACTCGGTGCCCGCAGCGTCGGTCACCACGACCGGGCGCTTGACGATCGCACCGGTGCCGAGCATGCCCGCTTGCGGCGGGACCAGGATCGGGGTGTCGAACAGGGCGCCCTCGCTACCGATGTTGGTGATGGTGAAGGTGCCGCCGGAGAGCTCGTCGGGCTTGAGGCCGTTGCCCCGGGTGCGCTCGGCGAGGTCGGCGATCGCCCGGGCCAGGCCGGCCAGGGAGAGGTCGTCGGCGTTCTTGATCACCGGCGAGAGCAGACCCTGCGGGGTGTCGACCGCGATGCCCAGGTTCACCACACCGTGGTAGGTGATCTCCTTGGCGTCCTCGTTGATCGAGGCGTTGATGTTCGGGTGCACCTTGAGTGCCTCGATCACGGCCTTCGCGATGAACGGCAGGAAGGTGAGGTTGACGCCCTCGCTGGCCTGGAAGTCGGCCTTCGCCCGGGTGCGCAGTGCCACGATCTTACTGAAGTCGACCTCGAAGACCTGCGTGAGCTGCGCGGACTCCTGCAGCGATTCGCGGGTCTTCTTGGCCGTGATCTGCCGGATCCGGTTGACCTTCTGGGTGGTGCCGCGCAGCGCCGCCAGCTCGGGGCGTGCGGTCTGCGGGGCGGACGGTGCCGCGGGAGCGGCGGCGGCGGGAGCGGAATCCGCGGCGGGGGCCTTCGCGGCCTCGGCGGCGGCGAGCACGTCCTGCTTGCGGATGCGTCCGCCGACACCGGTGCCCTTGACGGTGTTCAGATCGACGTTGTTCTCGGTCGCCAGCTTGCGCACCAGCGGAGTGACGTAGGGCGTCGACTCCGACGTCGGAGCGGCGGCGGGCTCCGACGGCGCGGGCTCGGTGGTCTCGGCCTTCGGAGCGGCGGCAGCAGGTGCCGGCTCGGGCTTCGGGGTCTCGGCAGCCGGCGCGGCCTCGGGCTTCGGGGCCTCGGCCTCGGCAGCCGGCTCGGGCTCCGGGGTGGGAGCGGACGCCGCGGCGGGCGCACCGGAGCCGACGACGGCCAGCACGCCGCCGACCGCGACCACGTCGTCCTCGTTCGCCTTGATCTCCAGCAGGGTGCCGGCGACCGGCGACGGGATCTCGGTGTCGACCTTGTCGGTGGAGACCTCCAGCAGCGGCTCATCGACGGCGATCTCGTCGCCGACGCTCTTGAGCCAGCGGGTGACGGTGCCCTCGGTGACGGACTCGCCGAGCTCGGGCATCGTCACATCGGTGCCCGAGGCGCCGCCGGTGCTCGCCGGAGCGGACTGCGCTGCCGGAGCGGCCTGCTCGGCGGGTGCGGACTGCGTGGGTGCGGCCGGCTCGGCCGGTGCGGACTGCGCCGGTGCGGCCTGCTCGGCGGGAGCCGGGGCATCGGCGGCGGGAGCGGACTCACCGGCCTCGCCGATCGTGGCGAGCTCGCCGCCGACCTCGACGACGTCGTCCTCCTGGGCCAGGATCTTCAGCAGCACGCCCGATGCCGGTGCGGGGATCTCGGTGTCGACCTTGTCGGTCGAGACCTCGAGCAGCGGCTCATCGGCCGTGACGGTGTCACCCTCCTGCTTGAGCCACCGCGTGACGGTGCCCTCGGTGACGCTCTCGCCGAGCGCCGGCATCTGGACGGAGAAGGCCATGTCCTCTGACTCCTCAGTGTTGGTTCATCTGCTGTGATCTGTACTAGCTGAATGTGGGCATCGGCTGGTGGCCTCCGCCTAGTGGAAACCCTACCCTCAGCGCGGTTCCGTGCGCGGCGGTTGGGGGCTTACTGACCGGTAACCCACTGATCCGCGATCAGCCCTGCGCGGCGATGTCGCGGAGCACGGCCAGCAGGGTGCGCACCGGTACCCCCGTGCCGCCCTTGCCGGTGTAGCCCCACGGCGCGCCGGAGTTGAACGCGGGCCCGGCGACGTCGATGTGCGCCCACTGGACGCCATCGGCGACGAACTCCTTGAGGTACACACCCGCGGTGAGCATGCCGCCCCAGCGATGCGGGCCGACGTTCGCCAGGTCCGCGACCCGGGAGTCGATCTCGGCGCGCAGTTCCTCGGGGAAGGGCATCGCCCAGCCGTTCTCGCCGGCCGCCTGCGAGAGCGCCGCCACCCGGTCACGGAAGGCGTCGGTGCCCATGACCCCCGGCGTGCGGGTGCCCAGCGCCACCATCTGCGCTCCGGTCAGGGTGGCGGTGTCGATCAGGTAGTCCGGCCGGTCCTGGCAGGCGCGCACGAGGGCATCGGCCAGGATCAGCCGGCCCTCGGCGTCGGTGTTGATCACCTCGACCGTCGTACCGCCGAGCTGGGTGATCACATCACCCGGGCGCTGCGCGGTGGACGAGGGCATGTTCTCGGCCATCGGGACGGTCGCCGTCACGTCCACCGGAAGACCCAGTTGCGCCGCGAGGATCACGGTGGCGATCACCGCGGCGGCGCCGCCCATGTCCGAGGTCATGTTCTCCATGCCCGCCGCCGGCTTGATGGAGATGCCGCCGGTGTCGAAGGTGATGCCCTTGCCCACCAGGGCCACGTGCTTGGCGCCGTCGACCCCGCTGACGTGCTTGAGCCGCACCAGCCGAGGCGGGCGGGAGCTGCCCTGCCCGACCCCGACGATCCCGCCGTAACCGTTCTCGGCCAGGTACCGCTCGTCGAAGACCTCCACCTGCAGCCCCGCCTCGCTACCGATCCGCTGCGCCCGCTCGGCGAACTCCGCCGGGTACAACGCGTTCGGCGGGGTGTTGACCAGGTCGCGGGCCAGCGCCACCGCCGCGGCGGTCAGTCGCGCCTGCTCGACGGTGTCCCGGGCCTGCGCTTCGGTGCCCGCGTTCGCCGTGGGCGCGAGCAGTGCCATCGATCCCAGCGGCGGCTGCTTCGGAGCGGAACTGTTGCGGAACTCCGCGAACCGGTACCCACCGAGGAACGTGCCCTCCACGGTGGCAGCCAGGTCTTCCTCGGACAACGTGGTGGCCGCGGCGGCGACACCGTCCAGAGCCCGGGCCGCGACACCCGCGGCGCGGCGCACCGTCTCCGCCGGAACGCGGCCGTCGGCGGGCGCTGCGCCCAGTCCCACGCCCAGCACCGTCGCCGCACCGAGGCCGCTGAGCGACGGCGCCGGCACGCGCACCGCCTCGCCCGCCTTGCCGGTGGCTCCGACCAGGGTCAGCGCGTCGATCACTGGCCCCCGCGCACCGTCCGGGACACCGGCGTCGACGGTGATCGCGTCGTCACCGGAGAACACACCCACGACGAGGACGTCCACCGCCGCCGAGGTGTCCGGGATCAACGTGAATTCGGGGCCGGTGAACGCGGTGCTCAAAGGGGTGTCCTCTCGTGGGCGGGCGGGAACGGTCTTCTGCGGATGGTACGCCCGGGCGAGGGCTGCGGCGCTGAACGGACACAGGTGGCTACCGTGTGAAGGTGTCCTCCGCACCGGTGCCCGCGTCCGTCGTCGCGCATCTGATCGAATCCCTCGGCCGCGAGGGATATCCGGTTGCGGACTGGGCTTCCCGCGCCGGACTGGTGCCGCCCCGCGGCTCCGACGCCACCGTCGCGTTCGCCGCCGCCACCGCGTTCATCGCGCAGGTGGTGACGGCGATGCCGGACCGGCCGATCGGGCTCGAAGTGGGTGGGCGCCCGCTGCTCCAGTCGTTCGGGATGCTGGGTGTGGCCATGCAGACCGCGGACGACGTGGCCTCCGCGATCGACGCCGGACTGCACCTGCAGACGGCCGCCGGGAGCCTCGTCGACTTCCGTCTGGTGAGCGGCGAGGACACGGTCGTTCTGACGGTGACTCCCCGCACCGATGACCGGCAGATCCTGCCCTTCCTCTGTGAGGAGGCGTTGCTGAGCTGCGTGACCCTGCTGCGGTCGGCGCTGCACGACGAGGACGTGGCCCCGGTCGCGGTGGAACTGGCATACCCGGCCCCGTCGTACGCCGACCAGTACGCACCGCTACTGGGCTGCCCGGTGCGGTTCGGAGCGGACCGCTCGGCGCTGATCGTCCCGCGGTCGCTGCTCCGGCGCCGCCTGCCGCGCCGCGAGCCTGCGGTGCACGCCGCGGCGCTGGCGGTGTGCCGCAAGATCGCGGGGTCGGCACCGGATCAGCGGGAAGTGGATTTCAGGTGGTCGGTGGAGCAGCTGCTGCGCGCGGACCTGCGCCGGACGGTGACCATGGCGGGCCTGGCGCGCCAGCTCGGCACCACCGAGCGGACCTTGCGCCGGCGGCTGGCCGAGCAGGGGGAGACCTTCCGGCGACTGCACGCACGCGTCCGCCGGGAGCAGGCCGAGGACCTGCTCCAGCACACCGACCTCCCGGTCCGCGCGGTCGCCGCGGAGGTCGGGTTCGCCGACGTCCGGGACTTCCGGCGGGCCTTCGTACAGTGGACCGGCCGCAGCCCCGGCACCGCTCGCACCCGGGACGAACCCGGCCGTTGACGGTGGCGCGGCCGACCGAGGGGGGATCTTCGGCCACATCCCGGTACGCGCACCCCATCCGCACGTACCATCTGAGCCCATGAGTACGAACGGTTCCGACACCGTCGACCTGGACCTGAGTGCGCCGGACAGCCCTGCCGATCGGAGGTGGGACAACGACCCCGCCGGATACTGGGGAACCATCGACGCCGCCACCAACGGCCTCGACGCCCCGGTGCTGGCAGCCGATCTGGACGCACTCCGGCACAACACCGCCGACATGCTGCGCCGTGCCGCCGGCAAGCCGATCCGGGTGGCCTCGAAGTCACTGCGTTCGCGCCCGCTGCTGGACGCCCTGCTGCGGGTCCCGGGCTACGCGGGTGTGCTCGCCTACGACGTGGCCGAGGCGCACTGGCTGGCATCGGACGGTCCGGACCACCGTGGCGCGGACCGGACCGGCTGCCCCGACGTCCTGGTGGCCTACCCGAGCGCCGATCTGGGCGCGATCGCGGCGCTCGCCGCCGACGAGACCGCCGCGGCCCGGGTCACCCTGATGATCGACGACCCGGCCCAACTGGACCTGATCGACGTGGCCGCCCCACCGAGCCGGCGCTGCGAGTTGCGGGTGTGCCTGGACATCGACGCCTCGTTCCACGCCCCCGGCCTGGGGGTGATCGGTGCGCGCCGCTCCCCGGTGCGCGAGCGTGCCGAGGCCGCGGTCCTGGCGGCGACGGTGGCCGGGCGCAAGGGATTCCGTCTCGTCGGAGTGATGACCTACGACGCGCAGATCGCCGGAGTCGGCGACCTCAGCATCAACCGGCCCGGTGCCGGAACGCTGCTGCGCACCATGCAGCGCGCGTCCTGGGAGGAGTTGTCGGCCCGGCGCAGCGAGATCCTCACCGACCTGCGGCGGATCGCCGACCTGGAGTTCGTCAACGGTGGAGGCACCGGGTCGCTCGAACGTAATGCGCAGGACCCGAACATCACCGACATCGCGGCCGGGAGCGGTCTGTACGGCCCGCATCTGTTCGACGGTTACTCGCACTTCCGGCCCGCTCCCGCAGTGGGATTCGGGCTCGCGGTGGTTCGGCGGCCCGGCCCGGACACGGTGACCGTACACGGTGGCGGCTGGATCGCCTCCGGTCCCGCCGGGGCGGACAGGTCACCGGTGCCGGTGTGGCCGGCCGGGCTCTCACTGTTGGGCCGGGAGGGTGCCGGTGAGGTGCAGACACCGCTGCGCGGCGCCCGTACCGGACGGATCCTGCTGGGCGACCGGGTGTGGTTCCGGCACACCAAGGCCGGTGAACCGGCCGAGCACGTCGAAGAATTGGCGATCGTGGAGGACGGTGCCGTGCTGTGCACGGTGCCCACCTACCGTGGCGAGGGGAAGTGCTTTCTGTGAACAAGTGGATACCCGGACTGGACGAACTGACCGGCCGGCCCGGGCAGTGGCGGAACTGGGGGCGCACCGCGTCCGCGTTCCCGTCGTACGTCTCGCGGCCGGCGTCGATCGAGGCCGTGGTGCGCACCATCGAGCGGGCACGGGAGCGCGGCGGCACGGTCAAGGCCCTCGGTGCCGGACACTCGTTCACCGCGATCTCGCAGCCGCGCGACGTGGCGCTCGCCCCCGACCACCAGAGCGGTCTGGTCTCCGTGGACGTCGAGCGCAAACGGGTCACCCTGCGTGCGGGAACCCGGCTGCACGAACTGCCCGCCATCCTCGAACCCTACGGACTGGCGATGGAGAACCTCGGCGACATCGACCGCCAGACCATCGCCGGAGCCGTCTCCACCGGCACCCACGGCACCGGCCTGCGGTTCGGCGGAATCGCCACCCAGGTGGTCGGCGCGACCGTGGTGACGGGCACCGGCGCGGTGCTCACCGTCGACGAGCACGACCCGCGGTTGCAGGCCCTCGCACTGGGTCTCGGCGCGCTCGGTGTCCTGGTGGAGGTGACGCTGCAGTGCGTGGACCGGTTCGTTCTGGAACTCGTCGAGCGGCCGGTGCCGCTGGCGCGGACCCTCGACGAGTTCGGCGACACCGTGCGGGTACAGGACCACTACGAGTTCTTCTGGTTCCCCGGCACCGAGGTGACACTGACCAAGACCACCACCCGGCACCCGGGCGATCACCCGAGGAAGCCGCTCGGTGGTGCGCGCAGGTTCTTCGAGGACCGGCTGATCGGCAACGGAGCGCTGCTGGCGATGTGCGAGGTGAACCGGATCGCGCCCCCGCTGGCCGCGCGGATGGTGGACCTCGCCACCTCGTTGACAGGTGAGCGCACCGTGGTCGACTACTCCACCAACGTCTACACCACCGAGCGGTCGGTCCGATTCCGGGAGACCGAATGGGCTGTGCCGCTGGAGAACACGATGGCGGCTTTCGGTGAGGTCCGGGCTGCGATCGCGGCCTCCGACTGGGACGTGGCCTTCCCGGTGGAGGTTCGCACCGCCCGCGCCGACGACTTGATGGTCTCCACCGCGAGTGGCCGGGAGGTCGGGTACATCGCCGCGCACCAGTACGTGCGTGACGCCCCCTGTGATTACTTCGCCGAGTTCGAGCGGATCATGATCGATCACGGCGGACGACCGCACTGGGGGAAGATGCACACCCGCACCGCCGACTTCTTCGCCGCCGCCTATCCCAGGTTCGGTGAATTCCGGGCCCTGCGGGATGTGCTGGATCCGGATCGGGTGTTCGCCAACGACTATCTGGATGCCGTTCTGGGAAGGTGATATCCGAGCTTCGCCCGGATCGCTATGCTCTGCGCATGCGAGCACGAGTGACAGGCGCCGTCGCGGTCGCAGCGATGGCGGCGACGATGGCCATGGTCTCACCCACCGGATCCGGTTCGGCCGCCGCGGCGGCCCCCGGTCCCAAGCCGGAGGCGGTCACCGCGACCGCCCTCCCGAGGAATCAGGTGAAGGTCGAGGCGTGGAACCTCTACCAGCTACCGGACGTGCTCAACATCCTCGCCGGCGACCGCGCCGGGCCCGAGGCCCGCGCAGCCGCTGCGCTGGAGCGGCTCAAGAGCAGCGACGCCGACATCCTCACCCTCAGTGAGGTCAACGGCAGCAACGGCAAGAAGATCCTCGAGGAACTGCGCGAGAAGTACCCGTACCAGACGGTGCGCCTGGCCGACAGCTGCGTCGGCGTGTACGGCGCCTGCAGCGATGCCCCGTGGAGTGTGAACGGCGGCGTGGCGATCGTCAGCAAGTACCCGATCGTGGACACCCAGCAGTACGTGTATCGCAACTACAGCTCCCTCGCCCCGGATGCCTTCGCCAACAAGGGCGCCGTGCTGGCCCGGATCGACAAGGACGGCGAGCAGTTCTGGGTGGTCTCCACCCATACCCAGGCCGACGACACCATCGACGATGCCGCCGCCCGCACGCACGAACTGCGGAGGCGTCAAGCGCAGGAATTGCGGGCCTTCGTGGAGACCTTCGTCGCTCCGGGTGCGCCGGTGATCTACGGCGGCGACTTCAACGTCGAGTACTTCCGCGGCCAGGACAAGCGTGATGCCCAGGGCCGCAGTGAGTTCGAGCAGATCAAAGCCCTCTCCGGGATCAACCTGTTCGACCCGGGAAAGCTGCCGTTCACCTTCGACAGCGCGTTCAACCCGCTGGTGCGGCCGATCGGATACCGCGACACGCTCGACTACGTGGGCACCTCCGGTGCGGCGCAGATGGGCGGGGTCCGCGTGCCCGGCCTGGGCGCCGACCCGGCCTCCGACCACAACCCGGTCACCGGGACCGCGGTCCTGACCGGCTTCGACGGCAGCATCGTTCGTACCGGTGCCGACCCCAACCGTCTCAACGCCACCCCGCTCGAACGCGTCACCTACTTCGTCTACGACGCGGTGACCACCACCTACCGGATGGTGGTCATGGCGGTCGAGAAGGCGGTCGCCAAGGTGGGCTCCCTGTTCGACCGCGGAGTGGGACCGCATCCGGTGGCCGCGGACTCCGCGGGCGCGGCTCTCGCCTCCGCGGTGCTGCGGAGTGCGGCCGGCGACGTCGACCGTAACGGGTCCGTGCCCGAGCCGGCGGGCCGTGCCCGTACCGCGCGGTCCGTCGCGGACCGGCCGGAGGCGGAGTCCGTCACGGCGGTGGGCGGTTCCAGGGCCGATTCCGCGGCCGACTCGGCGACGGAATCCGTGACCGCTACCGGGTCGGAGGCGACGTCCGCGACCTCATCGGAGGTGCGGGCGACACCGGCGCCGAAGGAGACGGCGCAGCCCGCGCAGCCGGCGCGGACGACCCCGGACCGCACCGCCGCCCCCGCCTCGGAGGCCGCTTCGGAGGCCTCGACGGGGGCTGTGACGGAGACGGTGAAGGAGACCGCGAAGCAGGCCGCTCCGCCGGTGGCGTCGGTCGAGGAGACCGCCGCTACGGCATCGAAGGGCCGCTCGGAGGGCGCGTCGCAGAGCGCTGGGACGGCCGACGGGCCGGTGACCACCGACGCGGCCGAGTAGGTCCGCAACACACCTGCCAAGATCTCCGCATGGCGATTGCGCGTTTCGGATGGACTGAGGTCGACGGCACCGAGGTGGTGGGACCCGCGCAGCGGCTGACCTGGCCCAAGACGCTGGGCATCGGCGTGCAGCACGTGGTGGCCATGTTCGGATCCACCTTCCTGGTTCCGGTGCTCACCGGCTTCCCGCCGGCCACCACGCTGCTGTTCTCCGGTATCGGGACGCTGCTGTTCCTCGTCATCACCGGCAACCGGCTGCCCAGCTACCTCGGATCCAGCTTCGCGGTGATCGCCCCGATCACCGCGGCCGCCGCCGCCCAGGGCACCGGCAGCGCCCTGGGCGGCATCGTCGCCGTCGGCGCCCTGCTGATGCTGGTCGGCGCAGTCGTGCACCTGGTCGGCACCACCTGGATCGAGCGGCTGATGCCGCCGGTGGTGACCGGAGCCATCGTCGCGCTGATCGGACTGAACCTGGCGCCGGCGGCGAAGGCGAACTTCGAGAAGGCCGCCGTGACCGCCACCATCACGCTGGTGTGCCTGATCGCCTCGCTGGCACTGTTCAAGGGCATGCTGGGGCGGCTGGCGATCTTCACCTCGGTGCTGATCGGGTACGCGGTCGCATCGGTGCGCGGCGAAGTGGACACCTCGAAGGTCGCCGAGGCCGCGTGGGTCGGATTGCCTCAGCTGCAGGCACCGTCGTTCTCCTGGGCGGTGCTGCCGATGTTCCTGCCGGTGGTGCTGGTGCTGGTGGCCGAGAACGTCGGTCACGTGCGGTCGGTGGCACAGATGACCGGCACCGACTACGACCCGGTGATGGGACGGGCGCTCGCCGCGGACGGACTGGCCACGGTGCTCGCCGGTGCCGGCGGCGGCTCCGCCACCACCACCTACGCGGAGAACATCGGCGTGATGGCAGCGACCCGGGTGTACTCCACCGCCGCCTACTGGGTGGCCGGGATCTCGGCGATCCTGCTCGGCCTCTCCCCGAAGGTGGGTGCGGTGATCGCCTCGATCCCCGCGGGCGTCCTCGGCGGGGTCACCACCGCGCTGTACGGACTGGTCGGCATTCTGGGCGTGCGGATCTGGGTGCAGGCCCGGGTCGATTTCAGCCGGCCGATCAACCAGCTCACCGCCGCGGTACCGCTGATCATCGGTATCGCCGACTTCACCTGGTCGCTCGGCCAGGTGGTGTTCACCGGCATCGCCCTGGGGTCGGTGGCGGCGATCGTGATCTACCAGGGGATGCGGCTGCTGGGCCGCCGCGGGGGAGCGGTGCTGGGCTGAGTGCCCGGCCGGCCCGGCGTGAGTGCGTGCTGGGTTAGAGTTCCGGACATGAGTGACTCGCTGATCGAAGGCCCCCTGAACTCCGTGCACACCGAGCTGGGAGCGGCCTTCGCTCCGTTCGGCGGTTGGTCGATGCCGGTCAAGTACGCGGGCACCGTCGGCGAGCACACCGCGGTCCGCGAGGCCGTCGGCATCTTCGACGTCAGCCACCTCGGCAAGGCCACCGTCGCCGGACCGGGCGCCGCCGACTTCGTCAACCGCGTCCTCACTGCCGACCTCGGCAGGATCCGGCCCGGCAAGGCTCAATACACCCTGTGCACCAACGAATCCGGCGGTGTCGTCGACGACCTGATCGTCTACTACGTCTCCGACGACGAACTGTTCCTGGTGCCGAACGCCGCGAACACCGCCGCCGTGGTCGCGCATCTGCGCGAGCGTGCTCCCGAAGGAGTCACGGTGACCGATCAGCACCGCGACTACGCGGTGCTCGCGGTGCAGGGACCCAAGTCCGCGGAGGTGCTCGAAGCCGTGGGACTGCCGACGGACATGGAGTACATGGCTTACGCCGACGCCGTGCTCGCCGGCCCGGACGCGGTCGCCGTGCGCGTGTGCCGCACCGGCTACACCGGCGAGCACGGCTACGAACTGATCCCCGCGTGGGGTGACGCCGAGACCGTCTTCCGGGCGCTGCTGCCCGAGATCACCTCCCGCGGCGGCCAGCCGGCCGGGCTCGGTGCCCGCGACACCCTGCGCACCGAGATGGGCTACCCGCTGCACGGGCACGAGCTCACCGTCGACATCACCCCGGTGCAGGCGAGGGCCGGCTGGGCGGTGGGCTGGCGCAAGCCGGAGTTCGTCGGCCGCGAGGCTCTGCTCGCGGAGAAGGAGAACGGACCGGCCCGCCGGCTCTGGGGCCTCAAGGCCACCGGTAAGGGCGTGCTCCGTGCGGACCTCACGGTGCTCGACGCCGACGGTGCTCCGATCGGTACCACCACCTCGGGCACCTTCAGCCCCACGCTGAAGGTGGGTATCGCACTGGCGCTGATCGACTCCGGTGCCGGCGTGGAGAAGGGCACCGCGGTCAGCGTCGACGTGCGTGGCCGTGCCATCGAGTGCGAGGTGACCCTGCCGCCGTTCGTCGAGGCGAACACCAAGTAGCGCCTCCGATCGACGGGTGGCCGGGCAGTGGACTCCGGGAATACTCGGGGTTCCTACCGATTGGTACGGCCGTGGAGCACACGCCGAGGGTCGTAGAATCTCTACCCATGACGACTGGCACGACCTTCGCCCTCACCCGCAACGACCACCCACGCTCTGCGGCTGAGCGCTCCGAGATCCTGGCGAACCCGGGGTTCGGTAGGCACTTCACCGACCACATGGTCTCGCTCCGCTGGAGCGAGGACTCGGGCTGGCACGACGCCGAGGTGCTCCCGTACGGGCCGATCACCCTGCAGCCGTCGGCCTCGGTGCTGCACTACGCACAGGAGATCTTCGAGGGACTCAAGGCCTACCGCCAGCCCGACGGCACCGTCGCCACCTTCCGGCCGGAGGCGAACGCGGCCCGGTTCCAGCGCTCGGCCGAGCGGCTGGCGATCCCGCCGCTGCCCGAGGACGTCTTCGTCGAGGCGCTCGAGCAGTTGGTCGCTGTGGACGGCGAATGGGTGCCCGCGGCGGGCGGCGAGGAGGCTCTGTACTTCCGGCCGTTCATCTTCGCCGACGAGCAGACCCTGGGGGTCAAGCCCGCCAACAGTTACCGGTTCCTGGTGATCGCCTCGCCCGCCGGTGCCTACTTCGCCGGCGGGGTCAAGCCGGTGTCGGTGTGGCTCTCCCGGGAGTACGTGCGCGCGGTGCCCGGCGGCACCGGATTCGCCAAGTGCGGTGGGAATTACGCGGCCTCGCTGGTCGCTCAGGCCCAGGCGGCGCAGCAGGGCTGCGATCAGGTGGTCTGGTTGGACGCGATCGACCACGAGGCGATCGAGGAGATGGGCGGGATGAACCTGTTCTTCGTCCTCGGTTCCGGCTCGAACGCGACGATCGTCACCCCCGAGCTCACCGGCTCGCTCCTGCCGGGCGTGACCCGCGATTCGCTGCTCCAGCTGGCCCGGGATGCCGGGCTGGCGACCGAGGAGCGGCGGATCACCGTCACCGAACTCACCGAGGGCGTGGCCTCCGGAGCCATCACCGAGGTCTTCGCCTGCGGTACCGCCGCGGTGATCACTCCGGTCGGCCGGGTTCAGGGCGCGAAGGAGGACTTCCTCATCGGCGACGGCGAGCCGGGTGCGATCACCCTCGCGCTGCGCGAGAAGCTCACCGGTATCCAGCGCGGCACCGTGCCGGACACCCACGGCTGGATGCACACCCTGGGTTGACTCGGAGGCCGGCTACCCGGTTACGTGGTGGGCCGAGTGGCCGAGTGTGGCGTCCTCCCCGAGGATCCGCATGAACTTCGCCTGGCTGCGGTCGCCGCGCACGGCGGCCCGCTCGCGGCCGCCCGGTAGCTGATCGAACGCGGATTCCACCAGGTGCCACGGGATCCGGAGTGCGGGGTACCAGGGGAGCACGGCCGGCAGGCCCAGCTTCCGCACCGCCGAACGGCCCAGGAACGCGGTGGCGATCGACAGGTGCTGTGAGCGCGCGATCCGGCGCCGCACACCGGCGAAACGGGTGTAGTCCCAGTGCAGCGGATCGTCGGCCATCGGCTGGGCGAGGGCACGGCTGGTCTCGTCGGGTGTGGAGAGCGCGCGCGAGGTCTGCAGCAGGATCCGCAGACTGTCGCGGAAGCCGCGCGGCAGGAAGTCGTCGTGTACGCCCATGAGCGTGCCCACGTACCGGGTGAGGTGCGCGGCGGCCCGGTACTCGTCCGGCGCGGCGAGCATCCCGAGTCCGATGCCGCTGGTGACCGGGGCGATGAGAGCACCCACCAGGGTGGCGGCCATATCGGTCTGGTTGATCGGCAGCCCGAAACGCCGGTAGTCCCAGTCGGGCATCGCCATCACGTGGCGGCGGACCATCGCGTGGATGTACCGCACGTGCAGGGTGGAACGGTATCCCGCGCCCCCGGGGCGCAGTCCGTCGGGCGCGATGACGTCGAGCGCCCATTGCGAGGTCTCCGCGAAGCGCTTGTTCGATCCCTTCTCGAGTGCTCCGGTGCGCAGCAGCGTCTGGTTGAAGCCGGAGAACAGGTAGCCGCCCAGCAGGGACACGTCGCGAGCCACGGCGAAACCGTCGGCGCCGCCGCTGCGCAGCAGCCGGCCGCCCAGGAGGATCTGTTCCCAGTCCACC
This sequence comes from Tsukamurella serpentis, assembly GCF_054780975.1. Classification (NCBI taxonomy): domain Bacteria; kingdom Bacillati; phylum Actinomycetota; class Actinomycetes; order Mycobacteriales; family Tsukamurellaceae; genus Tsukamurella; species Tsukamurella serpentis. The sequence continues at coordinate 149,658 of NZ_BAAGVH010000002.1, read as the reverse complement.
CACTCGGGTACCGTCTCGACGCTCTCGAAGAATGCGCGCAGCTCGTCCGGAGCATCGGGCACCGCCGCGATGCCATCGGTGAGGGCGCGATCGAACTGCGGCTTGCGCGCCGCCTTGTCCTGGTCGATCCACTCCACCAGGGAGTCCATCGGCTCGTCACCCACGGTGAGGTGTTCACCGAACCGCCGGAACTCCTCGTCGGTGGGCTCGCGCAGCAGGAGCAACCGGGCGACCAGCCTGATCCCGGGCGGCACCGGGCGCGGGCTCTGCGGGTGCCGGGTGGGAATCGGCGCCGTTGCCGTCATGTCCACCTCACCGCTCGACAACGTATGTTGTCAGGATATTCCTGCTGGTGCTCACCGTCAACCGCCGGGCGTAATGGGCTCCTCAGCCGACGCAGAGGCCGACGAGGGCGGCGGCCGTGGCGATCTCGATCCCCAAACCCAGCACGTCACCACTCATCCCGGCGAACCGGCGCACACAGTGCCGCATCGTCACCGCGGCGATCCCCAGCGCCAGCGCCACCGCCAGCGGTCCCTGCCAGGGCGCGGGCGCCGCCGGGGCCGCGGCCACGAGGGCGAGTACGCACCAGGCCAGTTGCACCGGAACCGCCTGGGTACCGGCCGTGAGCGATCCGAAGCCGGTCGGGTTCGACGGTGCCCACCCCCGCCGGCAGCCGATCACCGCGGCCACCCGGGCACCGCCCACCGCGACCGCGATGGCGAGCCACTGCCCGCGCGCGGCCAGCGCACCCACCGCCGCGGCCTCACAGACCAACAGCAGCACCAGCGCCGCCGCGCCGAACGGTCCGACCGTTCCCTGTCGCATGATCTCCCGAGCGCGCTCGGGTGAGCCGTAACTGCCGAGTCCGTCGATGCAGTCGGCGAAGCCGTCCAGATGCATGCCCCGGGTGAGCAGCGCGGCCGCGCCGATGGCCAGTGCTCCCACCAGCATCGCCGGCAGTCCGCCGGCGTGCGCCAGCCACGCGACCGTGGCCACCGCCGTACCCGCGATCGCACCGGTGAGCGGGACCAGAGCGATGATGCGGGCACCGTCGGCCCGGGTGAACGGGGCCGGACCGGTGGGAACCGGCAGCACCGTCATCCACGCGACCGCGGCGGCGAGTGGCCTCACACCTGCGAGACCCCGGCCGATGCGAAGGTCGCCATCTCCCCGAGAGTCGCGACCGCCGAGCGCACCAGCGGTAGCGCCAGAGCGGCGCCGCTGCCCTCTCCGAGCCGCAGACCCAGATCCAGCAGCGGTTCGAGGTCGAGACGCCGCAGCGCGAGCGCGTGCGAGGGTTCCGGGCTAAGGTGCCCGGCGACCCACCAGGCGGCCGCGCCGGGCGCCAGGTCGTTGGCCACCAGTGCCGCGGCGGTGACCACCGCGCCGTCGAGGATCACCGGTGTGCGGCGCACCGCGGCCTGCGCGAGGAATCCGGCCATGGCAGCGAGGTCGGCGCCGGCGACGCTGCGCAACAGCGCCTTCGGATTACCGGTGTGCGGGCGCGCGCGGTACATGGCGTCGCGGATCGCCGAGGCCTTGCGCATCCAGGCGTTGTCGTCGATGCCGGTGCCGCGTCCGATCACCAGGACCGGCTCGGTCTCGGTGAGCGCACCCACCAGCACCGCCGCGGGGGTGGTGTTGCCGATCCCCATATCGCCGAGGATCAGTAGATCCGCACCGGAATCGACCTCCTCGTCGGCGATCCGCCGGCCGGCCGCGATCGCCGCCACGGTCTGCTCGTCGGACATCGAGTCGGTGACCGCGATGTCACCGGAGGAACGCCGGATCTTGTTCCGGCTCAACTCCTCCCGGGTGTCCCCGGCCACTGCGATGTCTTCAACGCGCACCGTCGCGCCGGCCTGGCGCGCGAGTACGTTGATCGCCGCACCGCCGTCGGCGAAATTCGCCACCATCTGCGCGGTGACCTCCGGCGGGTACGCCGAGACGCCCCCGGCGGCCACACCGTGATCGCCGGCGAAGACCACGATCCTGGCCCGCTCGAACTGCTTCGGCGGACACACGCCCTGGCACGCGGAGATCCACTCTCCGAGCTGCTCGAGCCGGCCCAGCGAGCCCGCCGGTTTGGTCAACTCCAGGTGCCGGTCCCGCGCCTCGCGCCCGACGAACGGGTCCGGCGGAGTGAGCTGGGGGAAGGACAGCGGATCGGTGCCCGGCTCGAAGGGCGGCAGTTCGACGGGGGCCAGCGCCGCCGTGACCGCCGCCGGGACGGTCGCAACCGCGGACGCGGCGGGGGTGACCGGTGCGGTGGCCGGGGTGCCGGAAGCGGCCGGAGCGGCCGGAGAGGCCGAAGCAGCACCGTCGAGCACTACCGGAATCCCCGCGACGACCAGCTCCACCCGATCGGCGATCGCCGCGATCCGGCTGTTGAGTGCGCCCAGCAGGTCCTGGAAGATCCGTCCGGCTCGGGTGGCCGGCACCACGGACAAGCCGACCTCGGGACTGACGATCACCAACTCACCCGAGTACGCCGCGACCGCCGCGACCAGTGCGTCCAGATCGGCGGCGGTGGCGTCTCCGGATTGCCAGCCCGCGGCGTCGAGCCGGGCCGTGAGCCAGGCACCCAGGTCGTCGACCAGCGTCGGCGCAGAACCCTCGGCGAGCAGCGAGCGCAGATCCTGGGTCTCGACGGTGGTCCAGGTCGCCGGACGGCGATCGCGGTGTGCCGCGATCCGGGCCGCGTGCTCGGCGTCGTCGCCGGGGGACGGTGCCGTGGCCACGTACCGCACCAACGACCCGAAGGACTCGGAGGACTCGGTGATCAGCCGCTCGGCACGCGCCGACTTGCCCGACCGGACACCGCCGAGAACCAGGGTGAGCGCCACGGGCTAGACCGCGTCGCCGGGCTTGACCTGCGGGCGCGGGATCCGCATGCGGCGCAGCTGCGTGGTCCGCATGAAGGCGTACCAACCAAGGCGGAAGCCGGTCTCGGTGGTGTCGGGCCAGCGCTCGCGGACCCGGTTGTTGATCCGGCGACCGGTGAGGGTGCCCTCGACCGCCATCACCGCGATCATCACCATCAGGATCAGCATGGGGATCCCGGCCAGCTGCGGGTTGTTCACCGTGATGAACATGAACACCATCACCGCCACCGCGATCGGGATGAACATGGTGGCCACGTGCCGCTTGGAATCGACCAGATCCCGCACGTAGGCCTTCACCGGGCCCTTGTCCCGCATCGGCAGGTACCGCTCGTCGCCCTGCATCATCAACTCGCGGCGCTCGTTGGCCAGAGTGCGACGCTCGGCGGCGGCCGCCTTGCGCTCCTCCTTGCTCATCGAGTTCTTGAGCTCCTTGCGGCGTGCCCGGGCCTCGGCGCGGGTGGTCGGTGCCGGTGCGACCGGGCCCCGCTTGCGGCCCTGAGCCTCACGACGGCTCGGGGTGGGGCGACCCTTGCCCGGGGTCTGCGCGGGCTTGGCGGCCGGAGCGTCGACCTCGGTGGTCTCCTCGCTCTCGGACTCCGCGGAGGTCGAATCGTCGGCCTTCTGCCAGGGAAGTTTCACGTCGTCCAGCTTATTCGATCCCGGCCGGTGCCCCGTGACGCGGGTGACGGGCCGAACGCCGGACGTCGCGAGCCGGTCGCCGGGACGGCACGCGGCTGGGTTCGGGAATGTGTGCCGCAGGAGTACCGTTGAACACAGACACCGATGTGCCTGTGTGAGGAGAACCAATGACGACTGCTGAGAGCGAGACCACCGGTGTGGTCCTGACGGAGGCCGCTGCTTCGAAGGCGAAGGCACTGCTGGATCAGGAGGGTCGTGACGACCTGTCCCTGCGCATCGAGGTGCAGCCCGGCGGCTGTGCCGGCTTGCGCTACCAGCTGTACTTCGACGACCGCACCCTCGACGGCGACGTCGTCTCGGAGTTCGGCGGAGTCAACCTGTCGGTCGACCGGATGAGCGTGCCGTTCCTGATCGGCGCCAAGATCGACTTCGTCGACACCATCGAGAAGCAGGGCTTCACCATCGACAACCCGAATGCGACCGGGTCCTGCGCCTGCGGCGACTCCTTCAACTGATCGACGTCCGACGCCTGCATGGCTGATCGGCGTTCGACGCCGGTGCGGCGTCCGAAACCACTCCTCTGCGTCCAGGGTTTAGGCTGACCGGATCAATTCGCTCGTGAACAGGGGAGGGTTTCGTCGTGTCGATCGCCGTTTCGGGTTCCATCGCCACCGATCATCTGATGCGATTCGAGGGGAAGTTCTCCGAGCAACTGCTCGCCGAGCACCTCTCGCACGTCTCGCTGAGTTTCCTGGTGGAGGAGCTCGTTCTGCAGCGCGGCGGGGTCGGCGCGAACATCTGCTTCGGAATGGCCCGGCTGGGCCGCCGTCCGGTCCTGGTCGGCGCCGTCGGAGCCGACTTCGACGAGGGCTACCGCGCGTGGCTCGAGGACGCCGGCGTGGACACCCGGGCGGTCCGGGTCTCCGCCACCGCGCACACCGCCCGCTTCATGTGCACCACCGACTCGGACATGGCGCAGCTCGCCTCGTTCTACTCCGGCGCGATGGCCGAATCCCGCGATATCGCGATCGCCGATGTGGCGGCCACCGTCGGCGGCCTGGACCTGGTGGTGGTGGGCGCCAACGACCCCGCCGCGATGCTCCGGCACAGCGCGCAGTGCCGCGAAGCGGGTATCGCCTTCGCCGCCGATCCGTCGCAGCAACTGGCCCGGCTCAACGGTGAGGAGGCGCGCGAGCTGGTCGAAGGCGCGGAGTTCCTGTTCACCAACGAGTACGAGTGGGGACTGTTGCAGCAGAAGACCGGCATGAGTGCCGAGCGCCTGACCGAGATGGTCCAGGTCCGGGTGACCACGCTCGCCGAGAAGGGCGCCGAGATCGTGCTCAGCGGCGGCGACCGCGAACAGTGGATCCATGTGGACGTGGTGCCCGACCGCGGACGTGTAGACCCGACCGGTGTGGGCGACGCCTTCCGAGCCGGTTTCCTGGTCGGACTGGACGCCAAGCTGTCGTACGAGCGTTCGGCGCAGCTCGGCTCCTACGTCGCGGTCAAAGTGCTCGAGACCGTCGGTCCGCAGGCCTGGGACTACGACGCCGACGATGCCCGCGAACGTCTCACCGACGCCTACGGCGACGATGTCGCCGCGGAGATCCTGGCCGCCCTGGAGAGCTAACCTACGGTACCGTAGGTTATGTGACGGAGACCGAGCTCAAACCGCGACTACGCGGAGTGATCCACCAGTTCGGCGCCGTCGGAGCCGTCCTGCTGGCGCTGCCGCTGGTGGCCGCCGGATTCCTGCGTTCGGTGGCAGCCGGGTCGGCACTGCTGGTGTACGCGGTCACCGTGTTCGGGGTCTTCGCGGTGAGCGCCGGCTATCACCGCGGCCGGTGGACGCCCGAGCAGCGGATCTGGATGAAACGCGCCGATCACAGCATGATCTTCGGGTTCATCGCCGGCAGCTACACACCGATCGCGGTGCTCGCCCTGCCGGCGGTGGTGGCCGCGGTCGTGCTCGCGGTGGTGTGGACCGGAGCCCTTGCAGGCGTGGCGCTGAAACTGCTGTGGCCGCACGCTCCGCGCCGGCTCGGCGTGCCGATCTACATCGCGCTCGGATGGGTGGTGGTCGCGGTCGCCGGGGATCTGGTCCGCGGAGCCGGATGGCCCGCGGCGATCCTGCTCGCCCTGGGCGGCCTGCTCTACAGCGGGGGAGCGGTGCTCTACGCGACCCGTTGGCCGAACCCGTGGCCCGAGGTGTTCGGGCACCACGAGTTCTTCCACGCCGCCACAGTGGTCGCGGCGCTGTGTCACTACGCCGCGATGTGGCTGGTCGTGCTGCGCTGAGCTACAGCCGCACCGGGTACACCGGCTCCTCGATCACCGGACGGATCCGGTTCTCGACGAAGATCCCGTGCCAGACCATGAACATCAGCACCGTCCAGATCCGTCGGGAATGATCGGTGCCACCCGGCCAGCCCTCCGGTGCCTTGGCCCGGTGCTCGTCGAGCATGGCCAACACAGCGGCCCGGTCGATCCACTCGTCGGTCTGCGACTGCTCGATGATCTCGCGCGCCCACTCGAACAGCTCCGGCCCGGCCAGCCAGTGCCGCAGCGGCACCGGGAAGCCCAACTTCTTCCGGTGCAGCACATGCGGCGGGATGATCTCCTCCAGCGCACGGCGCAGTGCGTACTTCGAGGTGCCACCCGCCAGCTTCAGATCGGCCGGCAACTGCTCGGCGACCCGGAAGACCTCCTTGTCCAGGAACGGCACCCGCAGCTCCAGCGAGTTGGCCATCGTCATCTTGTCGGCCTTGACCAGGATGTCGCCCCGCAACCAGGTGAACTGGTCCAGGTGCTGCATCCGCTCCACCGGACCCCAGCCGCGGGTCTTGGCGTACACATCGGCGGTCACATCGGTGTGCGTCCAGTCCTCCCGGAAGCCGGGGAGCACCGACCGCAACTGGGCGTCGCTGAACGAGCGGGCGTTGCCGTAGTAGCGCTGCTCCAGCGGCAGCGAGCCCCGCTGCAGCAGGCTCTTGCCGCGCCGCCCCTCGGGCAACCGGTCACCGATCCGCCCCGCGGTCCGGCGCGCCCACGCCGGCAGCCGGTCGAAGGGTGCCAGCGAGAGCGGCTCCTTGTAGATGGTGTACCCGCCGAAGAGCTCGTCGGCGCCCTCGCCGGAGAGCACCACCTTCACGTGCTTACGTGCCTCACGGGCCAGGTAGTACAGCGGTACCAGCGAGGGATCGGCCACCGGATCGTCGAGATACCAGACGATGGCCGGGATCGCCTCACGGAACTCCGCGGGGGAGACCACCTTGACCACGTGCCGCGCGCCGATCGCCTCCGCCGACTCCGCGGCCACGTCGATCTCGCTGTAACCCTCCCGCTCGAAACCGGTCGTGAAGGTGATGAGGTCCGGGTTGTGCCCGATCGCCAGCGCTGCGACCGCGGTCGAGTCGATGCCGCCCGAGAGGAACGAGCCGACGGTGACGTCGGCGCGCATGTGCACCTTGACCGAGTCGCGCAGCGCGTCGGCGATGTCGCGGTAGCGGGCCTTCGCCTCCGCCGACTCGAGTCCGCCGGTGACCGGCTTGACCGGGAACCGTGGCTCGAAGTACCGCTCACCCTCGACGGTGCCACCGGGGGTGACGGTGGCGTAGCAGCCGGACTCCAGGCGACGGATGCCCAGGTGCAGGGCTTCCGGTTCGGGCACGTACTGCAGCACCGTGTAGTGCTGCACCGCCCGTGCGTCCAGGCCGGGCTGCAGGCCCGCCTCGTCGGCGAGTGCCAGCACCGACTTCTTCTCGCTGGAGAAGACGGTGCCCCGGGGGCCGGTCGCGATGTACAGCGGCTTGATGCCGAACGGATCGCGCGCCAGGGTCAGCTCGCGCCGCTCGGTGTCCCAGACGGCGAAGGCGAACATGCCACGCAGGCGCTCGAGGATCCCGCTCACGCCCCAGTGGTGCAGGCCCGCGACGATCGGCTCACCGTCGCCCTCGGTGCGGAACTGCACGCCGAACTCCTCCACCAGGCGTTCGCGCAGCTCCAGATAGTTGTAGATCTCGCCGTTGAAGGTCAGCGCGTACCGCTGGGGATTCTCCGGCGGGCCCCAGCGCAGCGGCTGATGGGCGTGCTCGATGTCGATGAACGCCAGCCGGTTGAAGCTCAACGCCAGATCGTCGTCGTGCCAGGAACGACCGAACTCGTCCGGACCGCGGTGCCGCATGCACCGGCCGGCGGCGGTCACCGCATCGACGACATCGCCGGCGCGCTGGTCGGCGGACAGGAATCCCAGGAGGCCACACACGATCAACAAGTATGCCGCAGCGGTGGGGCGGCGCCGCAGTGGCGCAGGTCAGACAGCGGGGAACGAAACAGCGGCGGGCACCGACGCGCCATATCCAGACCCCGCATCGTGGTCGGTGTCCGGTTGGTCTACGCTGCGTAGTACAAGGGGAACGTACAGCCCCGGCTCCGAGTTCCCGAGTGGAATCTCACACGCCGGAACGGGCCCCGAGCACTTACCGTGTTTCAGCAGGAAGGCGCGAACATTGGCACCCGGTAGTAACGCCCCCGGCGGGGCCGCGTCCTGGCGTAAGCGCCTGGTTCTGGCCGCTTCCCTGGTGGTGGGCATGTTCGCTCTGGCGGGCTGCTCCGCCGACGAGGCGATGCGTTTCGGCTGGCCCGAGGGAGTGACCCCCGAGGCCCGCTCGATGACCGAGCTCTGGAGCTGGTCCGTGGTGGCCGCCCTGATCATGGGTGTGCTGGTGTGGGGTCTGACCTTCTGGACCATCACCTTCCACCGCCGCAAGGCCGACTCGCCCGACTTCCCCCGGCAGACCGCGTACAACGTGCCGCTGGAGCTGCTCTACACGGCGGTGCCGTTCCTGATCATCGCGGTGCTGTTCTACTTCACCGTGATCGTGCAGACCAAGGTCGAGAAGCTCGAGGACAACCCGGGCGTCACCATCGACGTGACCGCCTTCCAGTGGAACTGGCGCTTCGCCTACCGCGAGGTCACCATCGACGGCCAGAAGGTCAGCCTGGAGCGGGAGAACCCGTACGGCAAGCAGCCCGATCTCGCCAAGCTCAACGAGGAGGTCGCGAAGGAGAAGGCCGAGTCGGGTGAGGTGCACGTGCAGCCCGAGCGCGGCCCGAACCACGGCCGCTTCCAGGAGATCCGCGACTACCTGAAGTTCAGCACCGTCGAGGTGCAGGGCTCGTCCGCGGAGATCCCGGTGCTGGTGCTGCCCACCGACACCCGCGTCCAGTTCGACCTCGCCTCGGCCGACGTGGTGCACTCGTTCTACGTTCCGCAGTTCGCGTTCAAGCGCGACGTGATGCCGAACCCGGAGCAGAACCACTCGCAGAACAAGTTCCAGATCAGCGAGATCGAGCGCGCCGGTGCCTTCGTCGGCCGTTGCGCCGAGATGTGCGGTGACTACCATTCGATGATGAACTTCGAGATCCGCGCCGTGTCGCCGGACAACTTCAAGAAGTACATCGCGGCCCGCAAGAGCGGCAAGGACAACGCGGCGGCGCTGGAAGCGATCGGCGAGTCGAGCCTGTCCACCAGCACCTTCCCGTTCGACACCCGCCGCACCGGGCGCACCGCGTCGCCGGTCAACGCAGAAGGAGCGAACTGATCCATGAAGGTCGAAGCGAAACTCTTCGAGTTCCTCACCGCGTTCTTCTTCCTCGCCGGCGTCATCTACACCGTCGTCACCTACTTCTGGGGCACGGGTTACGGCTACGGCGCCGTCGAGTGGGTCGGTTCGGTCGCGATGTTCCTCTCGGCCGGCCTGACGCTGATCGTCGGTACGTACTTCCGGTTCGTCTCCAACCGAGTGGACACCCGCCCCGAGGACTACGAGGACGCCGAGGTCTCCGACGGTGCCGGTGAGCTGGGCTTCTTCAGCCCGCACTCGTGGTGGCCGATCCTGCTCTCCGCCGCCGTCGCGGTGGTGGCGATCGCCGTGGCGCTGCAGCTGTACTGGCTGTGGGCGTTCGGCGGCTTCCTGGTGGTCGCGGCCGCCTGGGGCCTGGTCTTCGAGTACCACAAGGGTCCCGAGAAGCACTGACCCGCACAGATCCGTCCAGCGGCGCCCGCCCGGTGAGTTCACCGAGGCGGGCGCCGCTATTCCGGCATCGTTCATCGCTGCGCCGCCGGGGCGTTGCACCGGCCTGATTGCATGACGGCATGACGCAGGCACGAGCCGGGCTGTCCGTTCGCAAACTCAGCGCCGACGAGATGCGGGGCCGGGGCGCACCGGCCGTCGCCGCGAAGGCCAAGTTCGACTTCGCCGCCGCGGAACCACTGGCCTACGGCGGGGGAGAGTACGGGACGGTCGGGCACATCGGCGTGATCGAAGCCCCCCAGCGTGCCTACCTGGCGGTGGACACCGTCGGTAGCCCTCGCACCTCCGACGACTTCCGCGTGGCCGCTGAGGCCCTCTACGCGGCCGCTTACGGGGTGAAGGTGCGCAACAAGGCCCTGGCCCGGCGCGGTACCCCGGGCGCGGACGAGCAGACCCGCAGCGACTTCACCGTGCCGCCGCTCGAACGCCTGCGCGGCGACCTGACCGCACACACCACCGCCGACGCCCGCTGGACCCTGTTGTTACGGCGACCGGACTGGATCGACGAGGCGGAGGTCGGCGACGTCCTCGAACAGCTCGAGGTGTCCAAGGGCCTGAAGAACCTCTCCCGGGTGCACTGCCTGGACCTGCGGGCATCGTCGTACCTGCAGACCCGGGTGGACGGGCGCTGGTCGGCGGCGGTCACGCCGACGGCGAAGGCCTTCGCCGTGCAACTGCGCGAGCGCGGACTGCGCTGTGTCGACGGCGGATGGCACGAGGTGTGCCTCGGCGAGCCCGGCGCACCGGTGGGGCAGAGCAGCTACCTGATGCGCCTGCGCCTGGCCTGAACGGCCTTCCCGCCACAGAGACGACTGCGGCCCCTCCCCGGGTAGGGGAGGGGCCGCAGCGCGTCGTGCGAGGATCTAGTCGACGTCGATCTTGCCGCCGTGATCCTGGACCTTCTTGATCGCCTCGAGGGCCTTGAGCTCGTTCGCGTGATCGCGCTCGGCGTTCGCGCGCTGCTCGTCGGCCGGATCGGCCCGCAGGAACGAACCGGTACCGGGCTGGCCGGCGGCACCGAGCTGGTTCGCCTTGGTCGGGACGACAGCACCCTCGTAGGGCAGCGGCACGGGGTGACCGTGCTCGTCGACCGGGCCCAGCGGCTGGTGCAGCTCGATGAACTCACCGTTGGGGCGGCGGACGATGATGCCCGTCTCGATGCCGTGCTCGAGCACCGCCCGGTCGGCGCGCTGCAGACCGATGCAGAAGCGGTACGTGACCCAGTACGCCACCGGAGGCAGGATGACCAGGCCCATACGGCCGATCCAGGTCATCGCGTTGAGCGAGATGTGGAACTTCAGCGCGATGATGTCGTTCACGCAGGAGAGCGTGAGGATGATGTAGAACGACAGGGCCATGGCGCCGATCGCGGTCCGCACCGGCACGTCCCGCGGACGCTGCAGGATGTTGTGGTGCGCATCGTCGCCGGTGAGCTTCTTCTCGATCCACGGGTACGCGAACATCAGGCCGAAGATCACACCGACGATGATCGCCACGAACGCCGCACCCGGAACCGTGTGGCCCCAGAAGTACAGCTCCCAGGCCGGCCACAGACGAGCCAGGCCGTCGGTCCACATCAGGTAGATGTCGGGCTGCACGCCCGCGGAGACCTTCGCCGCGTCGTACGGGCCGAGGTTCCAGATCGGGTTGATCGTGAAGATGCCCGCCATCACCGCGAGGATGCCGAAGGTGGCGGCGAAGTAGGCGCCGGTCTTGACCGCGAAGACGGGGAGGATGCGCACACCCACCACGTTCTCCTCGGTGCGGCCCGGGCCGGCGAACTGGGTGTGCTTCTGGTACCAGACCAGGGCCAGGTGGCCGGCGATCAGCGCCAGGATGATGCCGGGGAACAGGAGCACGTGCGCCACGTACAGGCGGCTGATGAAGATGTCGCCCGGGAAGTCACCGCCGAAGATCAGCCAGTGCATCCAGGTACCGATGATCGGCAGGCCGATCACGATGCCCGACATGGCGGCGCGAACGCCGGTGCCCGAGAGCAGGTCGTCCGGGATCGAGTAGCCGAAGAAGCCCTCGAACATCGCCAGCGCCAGCAGCGCGCAGCCGATCAGCCAGTTGGCCTCACGGGGGCGGCGGAAAGCGCCGGTGAAGAACACACGGGCCATGTGGATGATGATCGACGCGGCGAACATCAGCGCGGCCCAGTGGTGGATCTGCCGGACGAACAGGCCACCGCGCACCTCGAACGAGATGTCCAGGGTGGTGGCGTAGGCGCGGGACATGGTCACACCGTTGAGGGGCTCGTAGGCACCCTCGTAATGGATCTCGGCCAGCGACGGATCGAAGAACAGGGTGAGGTACACGCCCGACAGCAGCAGGATCACGAAGCTGTACAGCGCGATCTCGCCCAGCATGAACGACCAGTGCGTGGGGAAGACCTTGTTGATCTGACGCCGGATGCCCGACGCGAGGTGGTAGCGCGAATCGACCTCGTTGGCCTGATGCGCGACGCGCTCTCCGAGTGTGGTCATCAGTGCGTCGCCTCCCAGAAGGCCGGTCCGACCTGTTCGATGAAGTCGCCGTTGGCGACCATGTAGCCCTGCTCGTTCACCGACAGCGGCAGCTGCGCCAGAGCACGCGCGGCCGGACCGAAGACCGGCTTGCCGTACTCGAGGGCGTTGAACTGCGACTGGTGGCACGGGCACAGGATCCGGTTGGTCTGCTGCTCGTACAGCGAGGTCGGGCAACCGAAGTGGCTGCAGACCTTGGTGTAGGCCCAGTAGTCGCCGTAGTTGAAGCTCTCCTGCCCCTGACGCTTGATCGCACGTGCACCGTCCTCCGGGCGCAGACGGATCAGCATGACGGGGTTACGGATGCCCTTGAGGCCGTGCAGCAGCTTCTTGCGGGACTCCTCGGTCTCACCGAAGCCGTCCGAGGCGCGCCACGGGAAGACCGTCATCATGCCACCGGCGTCGAGATCCTCGGCCTTGACCAGCTTCACCTTGTACGGATCACCGACATCGTTGCGCAGGAACACCGGCTCGTGATTGAGCTCGTCGCTGAAATCGTTCTTCAGCGAATCCCAGTAGGGGGACCAACCGGTGTGCCACAGGGGAGATGCCTCACGCTTGGCCCACGGGTTCTTGATCAGTCCGCCCAGGAAGCCGGCCGCGGCACCGAGGCCGAGAACGCCGACACCGAAGCCCGCCGACGCCAGCAGCATCTTGCGACGCGGCAGGGTCGAGGTCTCCAGCGCGTCCTTGAACAGCGCCGCAGTGGTGACCTTGTCGATCTTGGCCGAGCCGCCGGCGTCGTGCCGCTGCTGGACCGCGATCTCCTCCGGGATGAACTTCTTGGTGAACTGCACAGTGCCGGCGAAGACGCACAGCAGCGACAGACCGAAGGTGATGCCGAGCATCGGGGTGTACAGGGTGTACCACCAGTACTTGGCATCGTCGATGCCCTGGTACTTCCACGGCCAGAACAGGAACACACCCAGCAGGCCCAGGGCGAACAGTCCGGCGAAGACGAACCACAGTGCCACCGTGCGCTCGGCGCGCTTCTCGGCACGGGTTCCGGGGACGGGCCAGCGCGGCTCGCGGTAGACCAACTCGACACCGTCGAGGTTGGTACCGAGCTTCACCAGCTCGTCGTGGGACAGGTTGTCCAGTTCGTCGTCCGAGGGGACGTTCTTCAACGGCTTCGCGGTCAATTCCTGCTCCCAACCCACATCGCGGCACCGACGACGGCGATCATGCCGGTGAACCACATGACCATTCCCTCGGAGGCGGTACCGAAACCGCCGAGCGCAGAGCCGCCGGGGGACTGTGTCTCACCGGCCATCTTGATGAAGCCGATGATGTTCTTCTTCTCCTCGGGCGAGAGTGCGCGGTCCGAGAACTTGGGCATGTTCTGCGGGCCGGTCAGCATCGCCGCGTAGATCTCCTGCTCGTTCGCCGGGTCCAGGACCGGTGCGAACTTGCCGCCGGACAGCGCGCCGCCACGGCCGGTGAAGTTGTGGCACGAGGCGCAGTTGAGCCGGAACAGCTCGGCGCCGGCGCCCAGGTTGGTGCCGCGCAGCGACTTCTGGGCGATGACCCGGTTGCCGTTCTCATCGCGCTTGATCGAACCGTCCGGGTTGTACTCCCAGACGATCGACGGTCCGCCGCCGATGGACTGGATGTACGCGCCCATGGCGTCGATCTGCTTGGCATCGAACTTGGCGGGCTTGCGCACGATCTGCGCCGAGTTCACGGTCGCCGGCATACGGCCGGAGTGCACCTGGAAGTACACGGCGGCGTCGCCCACGCCCACCAGGCTCGGGCCGCGGTCCTTGACGCCCTCGAGTGCCGCACCGTGGCAGCTGATGCACGAGGTCTCGTACAGGCGCTTACCTTCGGTGACCTGCGTCGAGTCGTAGTTGTCCGCGACAGCGACCTGCGGGGTCGGGCTGGCGACGGTGGCCACGCCACCGGCGGCCAGCAGACCACCGAGCAGCAGGGCCGCGCTGACCATCTTGCGACGCAGCTTGTGCCGCTTCCTGGCCTTCTGCGCCGCGGCGACCGAAGCCGGCCCGGCACCGTCGGACTCGCCTCCCCCGCCCGCGGGGTCGAACTTGGCTGAACTCATCTGCTATCCCTCTGTGATGGCGACTGAGAAAGAAAGTCTTTAGCGAATGATGTAAATGACGGCGAACAGGCCGATCCAGACCACGTCGACGAAATGCCAGTAGTAGCTGACGACGATCGCCGAGGTGGCCTGAGCGGGCGTGAACTTCGAGGCCCGGCTGCGGGCCAAGATGAAGATGAAGGCGACCAGACCGCCCAGCACGTGCAGGCCGTGGAAGCCGGTTGCCATGTAGAACACCGAGCCGTAGACCGAGGAGCTGAGGGTCAGGCCCTCGCTGATCAGCGTCGCGTACTCGGAGATCTGGCCGGCGATGAACGCGGCGCCCATCACGAAGGTGATGAAGTACCAGACACGGAACTTGAAGACGTCGCCCTTCTCAGCGGCGAAGACGCCGAGCTGGCAGGTCACCGACGAGGCGATCAGCACGATGGTCGGCGGCAGGGCCGCGGCCAGGCTGATGTTGGTGTCGGCGGGGGGCCAGCCGTTCTCCCCAGCACCGGCTCGTGCCACGAAGTACATGGCGAAGAGCCCGGCGAAGAACATGAGCTCGCTCGACAGCCAGACGATGGTCCCGACGCTGACCATGTTGGGCCGGTTGAGTGAGTGCACGCGCTGAGTGATGGCTGTAGCTGAGGTGGGTGCGGCGCTAGTCACCTCGCAAGTATGACCGGTCGTAGTATCGGATGACTACCCGGGTCGCAGATTGGGCGCGTCGAGTTCCACGGGCAGGCGAATTGCCTCCCGTGCGCTCTGGAAAAACGCCACCTCAGCGCCCCGATCGCACTCGCAGACGGGGGAACCGTGCGCTACGACCTCAACGGCCGGCCCGAGCAGCGGACCCGTCTGGGCCGGCTGAAGGACCGGTTGTCGAAGCGCACCGTCGAAGGTCTAACGCCCGGGCACCCCGATTTGGTTCCCGTGGCCCGGTCGGACGACGACACCGCCGCTTCGTCGGCCGTCCTCGACTCCTCGCCCGGCTTCGATCCGGCCGCTCAGAGTGTGCTGCGGCATGTGCTGGAGCTGCCGCCCGACCGCATCGACGAGGTGCTGCGTCTCGTCGCCCAGGACAATTACGAGCGCGTCGTCGCGGATGAGGCGCCGGCCGAGAACCGGTCGCCCGGTGCTGCGACCGTCGCCGTGGCCCGGGTGCAGGCGGTCGATGCGTTGCACGTCTCGCAGGAGCGCTCCCGGATGGCCGGGGTGACCGCCCGGCACGGTGGGCGGGCCCTGTCGTGGCAGGTGCTGCAGATTCCCGGATGAACCACCGAACCACCCCCCACTACGCTGTGCTCATGGATTGGCCGACGGTTCTCACCGAACTCACCTCATCGCGCGACCTGAGTGCGGAGCAGGCGCAGTGGGCGATGTCCGAGATCATGAGCGACGGCGCCACCTCGGCGCAGATCTCGGCGTTCGGTGTGGCCATGAAGATGAAGGGCCCGTCGCCGATCGAGGTGCGGGCGCTGGCCGACGTGATGCTCGCGCTCACCACCGCGGTCCCCTTCGACGACCGCGCCGTCGACATCGTCGGTACCGGTGGAGACCGCTCGCACTCGGTGAACATCTCCACCATGAGCTCGATCGTGGTGGCTGCGTCCGGGGTGCCCGTGCTCAAGCACGGCAACCGGGCGGCGTCGTCGAAATCCGGCGGCGCCGACTGCCTGGAGGCTCTCGGGGTGGCGATCGGACTCGATGCCACCGGTGTCGCCCGCACCACGTCCGAACTGGGGATCGGCTTCTGTCTGGCGTCGGTGTTCCACTCCGGCCTGCGATTCGCCGGCGCCACCCGCAAGGAGATCGGTGTCCCGACGGTCTTCAACGTGCTCGGTCCGCTCACCAACCCGGGGCGGCCCAGCGCGGGCCTGATCGGCTGCGCCTTCGCCGACCTGGCGCCGGTGGTGGCGCAGGCCTTCGCCGATCGCGGCGGCCGGGACCACGTGATCGTGGTGCGCGGCGACGACGGCCTGGATGAGCTGACCACCACGTCCACCTCGACGGTGTGGCGGGTGCAGGGCGACGGTGTCGGTGTGGAATCGGTGGATCCGCGCGAACTCGGCCTTCCGCGAGTGACGATGGCGGACCTGCGAGGCGGTGACGCCTCGGTCAACGCTGCGATCGCGCGTGCCTTCCTCGCCGGGGAGACCGGACCGGTGCGTGATGCCGTGCTGCTCAACTCCGCGGGGGCGGTCGCCGCCTACGAGGGGCTCGAGCCCGGGCGGTCGGTGCAGGAGGCGCTGGCCGCGTACCTGCCACGGGTCGCCGAGGCCGTCGATTCCGGTGCCGCCGCGACGCTGCTGGACCGGTGGGTGGCATTGTCCCAGGAGATCGCCGGCGCCTGACGGTGTCGCGTCCCCATCCGGGCCGGGCGCGGGCCACCGAGTTTCAGCGATCATTCCGTTTGGTGGAATTTTGACGGCGTGAGGCCTACGCTTGTGCGCGTGAGTAAGCGCACCGTCTCTCCTCAGATCGCCCGTTCCTGGCTCCTCGTCCCGGCCTCGCAGCCCGAGCTGTTCGCCATCGCTCAGGAGAGCGAGGCGGACGCGATCATCATCGACGTCGAGGACGCGGTCGCGGCCAAGGACAAGCGGCAGGCGCGCCTGGACACCGTCGAATGGCTCTCCACCGGGCACCGCGCCTGGGTCCGGATCAACGACGCATCCAGTGACTTCTGGAGCGAGGACTGCGCGGCGCTGAAGACCTGCGCGGGACTCGAGGGCGTGATGCTGGCCAAGTCCGAATCGGCGAGCCACGTCGACGACACCGCCGACCGCCTGCCCGACGGTACCCGGATCCTCGCGCTGGTCGAGACCGCCCGCGGTATGCAGAACGTCGCACAGATCGCATCGGCACCGTCGACCTTCCGGATCGCCTTCGGCACCGGCGACTTCAAACGTGACACCGCCGCCGGCGACGATCCGATCGCCCTGGTCTACGCGCGCTCGCAGCTGGTGATCGCCTCCCGGGCGGCGCGGCTACCGGCACCGATCGACGGCCCGACGCTCAACATCGCGCACCTGCCCACCGGGACCGCCCACGCCAAGGAGATGGGGATGTCCGGCAAGCTCTGCCTCACGCACGAGCACGCCGGGATCATCAACGCGGGGCTGAGCCCCACCGATGCCGATGTCTCCTGGGCCCACGGCTTCATCGAGGCCTTCGAGAAGTCCGGCGGCAAGATCACCGACGGTTCGGACCTTCCTCGCCTGGCCCGGGCGCAGAAGATCGTGCAGCAGGCCGACGACTTCGGTATCGAGGTCGAGGCCGCCGAGGTCAGCCACAGCGGCTACTGACCGGCGCGCGTCGCGCCGGCCGGCCCGCCCGAACCGCGCCCTCAGTTCCCGATGTCGAAGCCCGCGTCGACATCCGCGGAGGCGTACTCGCGGAAGGCGATGTGCGTCGACGTGGTGACCACACCGTCGATCCGGTTGATCTTCTCGGTGACCACCTCGGCGATCTCGTCGTGCTCACGCACCCGCACCTTGGCGATCAGGTCGATGTCCCCGGCGCACGAGTAGACCTCGCTCACGCCCTCGACGTTCGCCACGGCCTGGGCGGTCTCGGGGATGCGGTGTACGTCGGCGTTGATGAGGACGATCGCGGTGATCACTGCGGGGCCTTCCGGTCGATCTGGCGCTGGGCTCACGCGGCGTGCGTGGCCTCCCCACTGTATTGCCTTCCGGAGGCGCGCGGATGCGCCGTCGCAGAGCGGGCGTCACGGCCGGCCTCGGCGGCGCGCGCGGCCCACGCCGTCCACGCACCGGCGCCCCTGCGGGGCTCCGCCCAGATTCCGCGGACGTCGACGATGCGGGTGCCCGGCCGCAGTGCCCACCGGCGCAGGAGTAGCGCCTCCTCGGGGCTGGCACCGTGCAGTGCATCGGTGGGGAACAGGGTGTCCGGCACGTGCGGCGCGGCGCCGGGTCCTGGGGCGAACGCACCGCCCGGACCGGATGCGGACATGTCGCCGGACTCCGGCTGGTAGACCGATTCGGCGCCGGCCCGCAGCCGATCGAAGACCGGCATCGGATGCACCCCGCGTGGCGCGAGACCGGCCGCGGCGAGCCGGCCGTGCCGCACGATCGAGAGCTCCCAGCCACCGTGGCCGTCGGGGTGCGCGATCGACAGCTCCGGGACGTCGGCGAAGGCCACCAGTGCGTGCGAGCGGGAGACCACATCGACCAGACGCGCGGTGCGGTCACGGAGGCGGGCCGCGGATTCGAAGAACTCCCGTTCCGCCAGCGCGGCGAGGCGACGCTCCAGAGCGGTGAAGACCTCCGGGGAACGGCCCGTGAGCGCGTCCTCGGCCCGGAGCGCCCGAACCCGGTACTCGGCCGCGGTCTCGGGGGCAGCGGTACAGGCGTGGCAGCCGCCGGGGGCACGGGCGCCATCCGGGCCGGGCGGACAGGTGTGCACGGCACCGGGCCGCAACCGGGTGGTGCAGGTGCGCAACGAGCAGGTCTCGGCGAGCAACTCGGCCAGCTCCGCCGCCTCGGCGCGGGATCCGACCGGGCCGAGGCACGGTGATCCCGGCGGGGCGGACCGCTTGACCGCCAGCCGGGGGAAGGCCTCGGCGGTCAGGCAGATCCACCAACCGCGCCGCGGGTACTTCGAACGGCGGTTGTACGGGGGAGTGTGAGCGGCGATCAGCCGCAACTCCCGCGCCGCCGCCTCGAGCGCGTGCGCGCACTCGACGTGGTCGACGCGCTCGGCCAGGCCCACCATCTCCTTGATCCGCCCGCGGGTCTCGCCGGAGGTGAAGTAGTTGCGCACCCGGCGCCTGAGGTTGACCGAGGTGCCCACGTACAGCACCTCATCGCCCGGGCCCCGGAACAGGTACACCCCCGGCCGCTCGGGGAGCGGATCGGCCAGCGAACGTTTCGCCCGCTGTTGCGGCGTGACCGAAGGCAGATGCCCCCGGAGCTCACCGAGGGTTCTGATCCCGAGATTGCCGACCCGTCCGATCAATCCGTGCAGCACCTCGACGGTGGCGCGGGCGTCGTCGAGCGCGCGGTGGTTCGGAGTGGTCTCGGTGCGGAACAGCCGCGCGAGCTCACTGAGCTTGACCGACGGCGCCTCGTCCCGGGTGAGCACTCGGCGGGCCAGCTGCACCGTGCACAGGGTCTGCGGTTTCGGCCACGGCGTACCGGTGCCGGCCGCGGCCGCCTTGAGGAAACCCACGTCGAATCGGGCGTTGTGCGCCACCAGCACCGCACCGTGTGCGAACTCCAGGAACGCCGGCAGGACGGAATCGATTCTCGGCGCGCCGGTGACCATCGCGGTGGTGATACCGGTGAGGTGGGTGATGTGCGGCGAGATGCCGCACCCCGGATCGACCAGAGTGGCGAACTCACCGAGAACCTCGCCACCACGGACCTTCACGGCCCCGATCTCGGTGATCGCGTCACCGGCCTTCGCGGAGCCGCCCGTGGTCTCCAGGTCGACCACCACGAAAGTGACGTCCCGCAGGTCAGGATCCCCTTCAGTGGCGGCGGTGTGATCCAGGGTCAACTGCATGCGGCGAGCCTAGGCCGGGGCTCTGACAGATCCGCGCTGTCGGCGAACGCATGTACGAACTTGTCGGAGGGGGCGCCTAGCGTCGGCGACGAACCGTGATCGGAAACCAGATCTGAGAGGGAGGCGGTCATGCCGCTGCACGTCGATTGCTCCACCTGCCCCGGCCGGCCCCGCGCCTGTGACGGATGCGCAGTGGGATTTCTGCTCGGCCCGGTGGTGGTGGCCGCCGGACCGGTGCCCGCCTCCATGGACTCCCTGGACTCCCTGGCCTCGCTGGCCCCGCCGGCGGATCCCGCTGAACCCGATGCACCTGAACTCGATGCAGCTGAACCCGCCGCGCACAACGCCGTCGAGGAGGGTGGGCGGCGGTCGGGTCTCGGTCTCGATGAGGCCGTCGCGGCCTTTGCGAGCGCGGGAATGCTGCCCCGACTCAGGGTGCTGGGAGACCGCTACGAACAGGCCGGATGAGACGTGGTGACGCTCACGTGGAGTGTGATCTCGGCGCGTCCGGCTAGACAGGCGCGTTTCCATTTCGTAATCTTTCCGAGACCTTGTCGGAGATGCCCAGGACGAAAGCCGTCCCGTCTCCCGAGGTCACCGCCTAAGGAGCCGCAGGCTCCACCGGGGACCCACTCGCGTTACCGGGGTGAATCGCTGGAGGTCACAGCCTCCGCGTAGGGCATCTTCCTCGCCCGAACCCGTCAGCTAACTCGGTCGGCGGTCGGGAAGAGACTTTAGGAGAAGTTCCTCGTGGCGAAACACCGTCTTCAGCCGCAGCCCAGCCGGGGTGCCACCGCTGCTCGCGGAGCCCTCGCAGCCGGCGCAGTGACCATCGGTACCCTCGCGGCCCCGGCAGCGACCGCACTCGCCGCCCCCGCTCCCGCGCCGGCGCCCGCGCCGTTCGCGCCCAACGCCAACCCCGCACCGATCGCTCCGAACGGTGCGCCCGCGGTGGCCCCGAACGCCAAGCCCGGCGCCAAGCCGGTCACCACCCGCAACACCGCCGCGCGGCCCGATGTGTTCACCGCCGCAGTGCCCGGTCCGAAGCCGGGTGCGGCCACCGTCGCCGGTGCGCAGCCCGGTGGCGCGAAGGCCAAGGCCGTGCAGGCCGCGCTCTCGCGTACCGGCCTGCCGTACTCGTACGGCGCCGCCGGCCCCAACGCCTTCGACTGCTCCGGCCTGATCTACTGGTCGATGAAGCAGGCGGGCATCTCCGTCCCGCGTGACAGCTACGGGCAGCTCGGTGGCGGCCGTTCGGTGCCGATCAGCGATCTGCAGCCGGGCGACATCGTGATCTACAACGGTGGCAGCCACGCCGCGCTGTACATCGGCGGCGGCAAGGTCGTCCACTCGCTGAACTACGGCATCCCGGTCAAGGTGAGCCCGCTCAAGGAGATGTCCGTCTACTCGGCTCGTCGCTACTGACGTACCCTGGTCGGGTTGCAACAGCAAGCCCGACGGTAGAGCGGTCGCCCGAGCCGCACGACGTCAGCTTTGGAAGGACCGTCTCGACCCGTGCCATCGATCCACCGACCCCGCACCCTCGTGCAGCGCGGTTTCGCTGCCTCCACCGTTCTCGTCATGGCCGCGGGCCTGACCGTCACGGGGAGCGCGTCAGCCGATCCGGACACCGCGGATGCGGCCCTCAAGCAGTACGAGGCATTGTCGGAGAAGGCTTCCGGGACGAACGAGGCGGCCAAGGCGGCGCAGGAGGAGGCCGACAAGGCCACCGCGGCCAAGCGTGCGGCCGATGCCACCCTGAAGGCGGCCAAGGGTGAGGTCAGCGCGGTGCAGGCCCGTCAGGCCGCGATGCAGCCGCAGATCGACGCCGTGGTGCGCGCGAACTACAAGGGGTCGCGCACCAACCGCACCTACGCGTTGCTGGTCAGTGATTCGCCGCAGCAGATGCTCGACCAGATGTCCACGCTGGACTTCATCAACCGCGACGTCGTGGCCACCGTCGATGCCTTCAAGAAGTCGCGCAGCGCTGCCGCCGCGGCGGCCAAGCGTGCCGACGACGCGGCCGCCAGCGCCGGTACCGCGAAGGACGACGCGGACCGCAAGGCCGCCGATATGCGCGAGAAGAAGTCGCGGCTGGCCCAGGAGATCGTGCGGATCAAGGCGATCTACGATCGGCTCTCCGGTTCGCAGCGCGCATCGCTGATCGGCCCGCCGACCCCGTTCGATCCCAGCAAGGTGCCGGCCGGCGGCACCCCCGAGCTCGGCGCGGTCCGTGCGGCGCTGACCCGTGTGGGCATGCCCTACGCCTGGGGCGGCACCGGCCCCGGCCAGTTCGACTGCTCGGGCCTGATGGTGTGGGCCTACCAGCAGTCCGGCAAATCGCTGCCGCGCACCTCACAGGCACAGCTCAACGGCGGAAAGTCGGTCTCCCGCGACCAGCTGCAGCCCGGAGACATCATCGTCTACTACCCCGGGGCGACCCACGTGGGCATGTACATCGGCGACGGCAAGGTGGTGCACGCCTCCACCTTCGGCGTCCCGGTCCAGGTGGTGCCGATCGACAAGGCCGGACCGTTCAACTCGGCCGTCCGGTTCTAGTGGGGCCCTCCGGGCACGGCCGCACCGGCCACTACGGTTGACCCATGCCGCGCACGCTGCTGGTCACCAATGACTTCCCACCCCGCCCCGGCGGAATCCAGACCTACCTCCAGGCCTTCGTACGCCAACTCCCCGCGGACGAGCTCGTCGTCTACGCCTCCCGGTGGCGCGGTAGCGAGGAGTACGACGCCGCACAGCCCTTCGAGGTGGTCCGGCACCCCACGACTCTGCTGTTGCCCACCCCGGATGCACTGACCCGCGCGCGCGAACTGGTCCGCGACCGTGACATCGAGACCGTGTGGTTCGGTGCCGCAGCTCCACTGGCACTGCTCGGCGAGCCGCTTCTGCGAGCCGGGGCGCTGCGCACCGTCGCCTCGACCCACGGCCACGAGGTCGGCTGGTCGATGCTCCCGCCGTCGCGGGCCTGCCTGCGCCGGATCGGCGACACCACCGACGTCACGACCTTCGTCAGCAAGTACACCCGCGGCCGGTTCGCCGCCGCTTTCGGCCCCCGCGCGGCGCTCGAACACCTGCCTCCCGGCGTGGACACCGACGTCTTCAAGCCCGACGCCGCCGCCCGCACCGAACTCCGCCGGCGCTACGGACTCGGTGACGACGAGCCGGTGGTGCTGTGCCTGTCCCGCCTGGTACCCCGCAAGGGCCAGGACATGCTGGTGCGCGCCCTACCCAGGATCCGGTCGACGGTGCCCGGCACCCGACTGGTCATCGTCGGCGGCGGACCGTACGCCGACGATCTGCACCGGCTGGTACGCCGGGTCGGGGTCGAGGACCACGTGGTGTTCACCGGCGGGGTCGGAGCCGACGAGCTCGCCGCACACCACAACCTCGGCGATGTCTTCGCCATGCCCTGCCGCACCCGCGGCGCCGGTCTCGACGTCGAGGGGCTGGGGATCGTCTTCCTGGAGGCATCCGCGAGCGGTAAACCGGTGGTGGCCGGTGACTCCGGCGGCGCCCCCGAGACCGTGTGGGAGGGCGAGTCCGGCCACGTGGTGCCCGGACGGGACGTGTCGGCCATCGCGGATGCGATCTCCGGTCTGCTCGCCGACCCGGACCGGGCCGCGGCGATGGGAGCGCGTGGTCGCGAGTTGGTCGGTGAGCACTTCGACTGGCGCCGGCTCGGGCACCGCCTGCAGACGCTGCTCAACCCGTTCTGAACGGTACCTGCCGGGTCGCCGGTCGTCAGTGCGCGTAGATCTCGGCGATGTCCTCGGCGTACTTCTGCGAGACCACGTTCCGCTTCACCTTCAAGGTGGGCGTCATCTCGCCGGTCTCCTCGGAGAAGTCCTCGGGCAGGATCCGGACCTTCTTGATCGCCTCGGCCTTGGAGACGGTGTCGTTCGCCGCGGCCACCGCCTTGTCGATCTCGGCGACCAGAGCGGGATCGTCCCGCAACTCGGCGACCGTCGCGGACTCGGGCTTGCCGTTGGCCGCCTTCCACTTCGGGAAGGCCTCCGGGTCGATGGTCACCAGCGCCGCGATGAACGGTTGCGCGTCGCCGACCACCATGGCCTGCGAGATCAACGGATTGCTGCGCAGCGCGTCCTCCAGCCCGGCGGGCGAGACGTTCTTGCCGCCCGCGGTGACGATCAGCTCCTTCTTCCGGCCGGTGATCGTCAGGAAGCCGTCCTCGTCGATCGAACCGAGATCACCGGTGTGGAACCAGCCGTCCTCCAGGGCCGCCGCGGTGGCCTCCTCGTTGCGCCAGTAGCCGCGGAAGACCACCGAACCCTTGAGCAGGATCTCGCCGTCCTCGGCGATCTTCGCGGCCTGACCGCCCAGCGGCCGTCCGACGCTGCCGATCTTCTGCGCCCCCTCGGTGTTGACGGTGATCGCCGCGGTCGACTCGGTGAGGCCGTAGCCCTCCATCACCGTGATCCCCACGCCGCGGAAGAAGTGGCCGAGCCGGGCTCCGAGCGGTGCTCCGCCGGAGATCGCGACCTTGCAGTTGCCGCCGAGCGCCGCCCGGAGCTTGCCGTAGACCAGCTTGTCGAACAGCGCGTGCTTGGCGCGCAGCACCAGACCCGGGCCGCCCGCGTCGAGAGCCTCGCTGTATTCGATCGCGGTCTGCGCCGCGGCGTCGAAGATCTTGCCCTTGCCCGCGTCGACGGCGTTCTGCTGCGCCGAGGCGAAGACCTTCTCGAAGACCCGCGGTACCGACAGGATGATCGTCGGCCGGAAGACCGAGAACTGCGGCACCAGGTTCTGGGTGTCGTTGAAGTGGCCGACCAGGGTGCCGCCCTTGAAGCAGGCCAGATTCACCGCGCGGGCCAGCACGTGCGCGAGCGGCAGGAACATCACCGTCGACCCGCCGCGGATCGCCTCCCCGAAGGGGGAGTGGAGGATCGACTCGGCCTCACTCATCAGATTCGAGTGGGTCAACTCGCAGCCCTTGGGCCGGCCGGTGGTCCCGGAGGTGTAGATCAGCGTGGCCAGGTCCTGTGCGGAGACCTCAGCGCGGGCGGCGTGCACCTGATCCTCGGTGACCGTCTCGCCCTCGGCGGTGAGTACCGCGACGGCCCCCTGCTCACCGTCGGCGGGGTCGATCCGCAGTACTCGGGTGACCGCGTGCAGGTCGGTGAGTTCGGCCACCTCAGCGGCCTGCTTGGAACCCTCGATCACCAACAGCACCGCCTCGGAGTCCTGCAGGATCCAGTCGATCTGGCCGGACGAACTGGTCTCGTAGACCGGTACCGTCACCGCGCCCACCGCCCAGATCGCGAAATCGATCAGCGGCCACTCGTACCGGGTCGAGCAGATCAGGGCCACTCGGTCACCCGGACGCACACCCTGCGCGATCAGGCCCTTGGCGACCCCGAGCACCTCCTCCGCGTACCGGCCGGAGGTCACCGGCTCCCAGCCGCCGTCGACCAGTCGTTTGATCCGCACGCTGTCCGGTGCGGTGCGGGCGACGTCGAAGACCACATCGACCGCGGAGGCCTCGGGATCGACGGTGTAGTTGGCGGGAACACTGATCTCGCGCACGAATCCTCCGGGTCGTTATCGGTGGTATGTGGGGAACCTTACACCGGTGAAGAATCAGGTTTCCCGTCCTCGTGGATCCGCGACGGCGGTGGCCGCGCGCGCCGGTGAGCGCCCGAACCGACCCGGCGCCGTCCGCCGGGACACCGGATGTGTAAGGCTGGTGGGGTGAGCACCATCCAAGTGGCCGACGTCGCGTTCGTCGCCGCGCACCCGAGTGCCGTGGCCGCTGCGATGGCGGGCGCGCAGCGGTGGCGCGGTTGGTTCCCCGACCTGCGCCTGTCGGTGACCGAGGACCGCGGCGAACTGGGCATCCGGTGGAAGGTCGGCGGGGCCCTCACTGGCACTTCGGAGTTTTGGATCGAGCCCCACCTGGACGGCAGCCTGCTGCACTACTTCCTGCACGCCGAACCGGTGCGGCCGATGACCGGTGAGCAGATCGTCGCCGATGTGCGCGAGCGCCGGGTCCGCGGCCACGACGTGATGTTCGATGTGAAGTTCCTGGCCGAGGACGGCCGGGTACTGGGCGGCCCGGCGGTGCGGGAGGCCGGCCTTGTCTGACACCGACCGCACCCGCGAATCTATCGTCATCGCCGCGCCGCCCGAGCGGATCATGGCGGCGATCTCGGACTTCGACCGCTATCCGGAGTGGGTCGCGGCGGCGCGGGAGGTCACCGTCGAGGAGACCACCGAGAGCGGCCGGCCCAAGCGGGTGCGGTTCGTGCTCGAGGAGGGATTCCTGCGCGACACCTACGAACTGGAGTACACCTGGGAGCCGGGTGGCCGCTCGGTGTCCTGGGACCTGGCTGCCAGCACCCTGCAGAGCACTCAGGCCGGCCGGTACGACCTGACGCCCACCGCCGACGGCGGCGGGACCACCGTCACCTACACGCTGGAGGTGACGCTGCAGATCCCGATCCTGGGGATGCTGCGCCGCAAGGCGGAGAAGGCGATCACCGATACCGCGCTCAAGGAGCTCAAGCGCCACGTCGAGGGCGAGCCGGCGGCCGGCACCTGATGGCCGCGACTGTCGCCGCGACCAAGGTGCTCCTGGTCGCGGGAGCCGGGGGATGCGGGAGGACGACGGTCGCCACTGCGCTCGCGGCCCGCGCCGCCACCGGCGGTCCCACCCTGCTGGTCACCATCGGCCGCGTCGTCGACCCGCTGCTCGCCGCTGGAGCCGCCGGTTTCGACCACGTCCACCTCAACCCCGTCGAACTGCTCGCGCAGTGGTGGGAGGGGCTGTCGAGCACCGTCAAAGCCGGTCGCGGGCTGGGCAACGGTGCCGTCAAGGGCGCCACCGCGGGATTCGATCCGTTCGCGCTCGAACCGCCGGAACTGACCGGACTCGCCGACGCGGAGCACGTGCTCGTGCTCCGCGCGATCCGCGGGCACGCGCAGTCCGGCCGCTACCGCACCGTCGTCATCGACGGTCCGGCCTTCGACGGGCTGGTCTCGCTGTTGGCGGCGCCGGCCGCACTGGCCGCGTACCTGGAACGGGTCTGGCCGCGGCACGTCCGGCTGTCCGGCCCCGGCGCGGGCGCGGTCACCGGGTCCCTCGCCGCGCTCCTGCTGGCCGAGCCGGTCGCCGGACTGGCCGATCAGCTCGCCGGATTCGTCGCCGACCGCTCCGCACTGGAGATCGTCTACCTGCTCACCGGCGACGGCGGCCGGCCCGACCGCGCCCGTGGCGAACTCGCCGCGCTGGAGGTGCTGGGCCTGCGACCGATCGCGCTGGTGCTGAACCGGGTGTTCGCGCTCGACGACCGGTTCGCGCTCGATCTGCCGCACCCCGCGGTCCGGGTGGTCGGAGCGCGGGTGGCCGCGCAGGACGACGCCCGCGAAGCCCTCGCGGAGCTGTCGACGGTGCTGCGCCGTCCGGTGCTCGAAGTGAACGAGGCGGACGAGCCGATCACCGATCTCAGCGCGGCGTGCGCGGTGCACGTCGATGCCGGGGCGCTGCTCGATGCCGAGCCGCTACCCACCCCCGAACCGCAGGTGCGTCCGATCGGCGGTGAGGGCCTCGACGTGCGGTACGAATGGGTGTTGGAACTGCCGCTGGTGGACGCCGCGACGATCGGGCTGGGCCGGGTCGAGGAGGATCTGCTCATCGATGCGCACGGTGTCCGGCGCCGGATGCGGCTACCGTCGGTGTTGCGCCGCTGCGTCGTGGCCGGAGCAACGTACACGGAAGGGGAGTTGCGCGTGACATTCGCCCCCGATCCTCAGGTCTGGCCCCGTGGCTGACCCGGCTGGTGACAGCGCCGAGGAGTTCCTCACCGCTGCCACCAGACTGTTCGAGACCGCGCGTCCGTGGCTGTCCGCAGGGCTCGCGGAGCATTCCGCGCACCCGGACGGTGTCCCGGGTGCGTGCCGGTTGTGCGCCCTCAACGGGGCCGTCGCCCGGCACCTCGAACCCTTCGCCAGCGAGGCCACGAAATCCCTCGGGCAGTTCGCCGACGAACTCCTGGCGGATCTGCTGGCGCTCGCCGAGGAACTGCTCGGCAGCGCCAGGGTGGCCTTCGCCGCGATGGCCGCCGACTACTTCGCCACGGTCGGCGAGCAGGGGCGGACGGATACCGGGCAGCGGTCCCCGGCGCCGCACGTGCCGCGGCAGGAGCAGCCCGACGGCTCGCAGGCCACCGGCTACGAGCGGATCGACATCCGGGTGCAGGACGGGGTGCAGGACGGCCTATGACGCTCACCATCGGGATCGACATCGGCGGAACGTCCGTGCGTGCGGGCGTGATCGACGACCACGGCACCGTCATCGACACCGCACGAGCACAGACCCCGCGCAGCGCTCGCGCACTGGAGCGCTGCCTGGACCGGGTGGTGCAGGAACTGTGCGTCGAGCACGAGGTCCGGGCGGTCGGGCTGGCGGTCGCGGGATTCCTCGACCCGTCCCGCGAGATCGTCTCGTTCGCACCGCACCTGCCCTGGCGTGATGCAGCCGTGCCCGCCGAGATGTCGGCCCGGGTGGGGCTGCCCGTGGTGATGGAGCACGACGCCAATGCAGCGGCCTGGGCCGAATGGGTGCACGGCGCCGCCAAACGCAGCGAGGTGACCTGCGTGGTGGCGCTCGGGACCGGGATCGGTGCGGGCCTGTTGATCGGTGGGCGGCTCTACCGCGGCGCCTTCGGGGTGGCACCGGAACTGGGGCACCTGCAGGTGGTTCCCGACGGCCGGGCGTGCGACTGCGGCAAATCCGGGTGCTGGGAGCGCTACTGCAGCGGTACCGCGCTGGTGGAGACCGCGATCGACCTGATGGGGCCGCAGGGCTCGCGGGGCGTGCTCCTGGCCCGTGAACTGGCCGACGATCCCGGTTCGCTGACCGGGCGCAAGGTGGCCGCCGCCGCGGAGGCGGGCGATCCGGTGGCCCAGGAGGCGGTGGCGGATCTGGCCCGCTGGCTGGGGGTGGGACTGGCGATGGTCAGTGATGTCTTCGACCCGGACCTGATCGTGCTGTCGGGGGGAGTGGGGGCGTCGTCACGGCTGTTCCTCGACGATGCCCGCGATCACTACGCGCGCCTGCTCACCGGGGCGAAGTACCGGCGTAAGGCTCGGATCAGGGCCACGGAGCTCGGTGAGCGCGCCGGAATGCTCGGCGCTGCGGCACTGGCCCGCGAGGCGCTCGCGGCGAAGGTACAGTGAGCTGCAACACGTCGTGTGGTGGATCGGGAGCTGGGCGAGATGTGGTGGATGGTCTTCAAGTGGGTGCTGATCGGCCCGGTGCTGCGGCTGTTGGGCCGCCCCCGTGTGGTCGGTCTGGAGAACCTGCCCAAGGACGGTCCCGCGATCATCGCCAGTAATCACCTGGCGGTGATCGACTCGTTCTTCCTGCCGCTGATGGTGCCGCGGCGGATCAAGTTCCTCGCCAAGAGCGAGTACTTCACCGGGACGGGGCTCAAGGGCGGCTTCAAGAAGTGGTTCTTCTCCTCCGTCGGTTGCATCCCGATCGTGCGGGGGAGCGCGAACGCCGCCCAGGACGCACTCGATGCCGGTGTCGGAGCGCTCAACGAGGGCCAGATCCTCGGCCTCTACCCGGAGGGCACCCGTAGCCCGGACGGGCGGCTCTACAAGGGCAAGACCGGCATGGCCCGGATGGCACTGGAGACCGGGGTGCCGATCATCCCCGTCGCCATGGTCGACACCGAGAAGTTCAACCCGCCCGGGTCCACCCTGCCGCGGCCCACCCGGGTGCAGGTGCGGATCGGTGAGCCGCTGGACTTCTCCCGGTTCGAAGGGATGTCCGGTAACCGGTTCATCGAACGCGCCATCACCGACGAGGTGATGTACGAGCTGATGAAGCTCTCCGGGCAGCCCTACGTGGACGTCTACGCACAGGACGTCAAAGACGGGGTGGTCGTCCCGGTCGATGAACGCCCGGTGGACGCCGCGTAGCGTCGTGCCCCATGCGGTACTTCTATGACCTGGAATTCATTGAGGACGGAAAGGTCATCGAGCTGATCTCGATCGGCATCGTCGGCGAGGACGGGCGCGAGTACTACGCCGTCTCCACCGAATTCGACCCGGACAGTGCCGGACCGTGGGTGCGGGCCAACGTGCTGCCCAAGCTCCCGCCGCCGGCCAGCAAGGTCAACAAGTCCCGCGCCGCGATCCGCGACGAGGTGCTCGAGTTCCTCTCCGCCGCCCCGGGGGAGATCGAACTGTGGGCGTGGGTGGCCGCGTACGACCACGTCGCACTGTGCCAGCTGTGGGGTCCGATGACGGCGCTGCCGCGGGCGATGCCGCGGTTCACCCGCGAACTCAAGCAGCTGTGGGACGAGCGGGGACGGCCCGCGTTGCCGCCGGCACCGTCGGACGCGCACGATGCGCTCGCCGACGCCCGGCACAACCTCGCCAAGTACCGGGCGATCATGCGATGACCGAACCCGCGTAATCTTGCCCACGTGGCTGTGAACTGGACCGTCGACGTACCCATCGATACCCTCCCGAAGCTCCCCGACCTTCCGGGCGATCTGCGTGAGCGGCTCGACGATGCGCTGGCCAAGCCCGCGCTGCAGCAGCCGAGCTGGCCCCGGCCGCAGGCGGACGCCATGCGGACCGTCCTGGAGTCGGTGCCCCCGATCACCGTGCCCCCGGAGATCCAGTCCCTGCAGAGTCAGCTCGCGGAGGTGGCACAGGGCCGCGCCTTCCTGTTGCAGGGCGGTGACTGCGCGGAGACCTTCGTCGACAACACCGAGCCGCACATCGCCGCGAACATCCGCACCCTGCTGCAGATGGCCGTCGCGCTGACCTATGGAGCGTCGATGCCGGTGGTCAAGGTGGCGAGGATCGCCGGCCAGTACGCCAAGCCGCGCTCGTCGGACACCGACGCCCTGGGTCTGACCAGCTACCGCGGGGACATGGTCAACGGATTCCCGCCGGAGGAGGCCGTGCGCAAGCACGACCCGTCGCGCCTGATCCGCGCCTACGCGAACGCCTCCGCGGCGATGAACCTGGTGCGCGCGGTCACCGGATCCGGGATGGCCGACCTGCACAAGGTGCACGAGTGGAACCGCGAGTTCGTCGCGAACTCGCCCGCCGGCGCCCGGTACGAGGCGTTGGCCTCCGAGATCGACGGTGGCCTGCGGTTCATGGCGGCGTGCGGGGTCGAGGACCAGGGCCTCAAGACCGCCACCATCTTCTCCAGCCATGAGGCCCTGGTGCTCGACTACGAGCGCGGGCTGCTGCGGCTGGCGGACGATCCGGACGACCCGCAGGCCCAGCAGGTCCTCTACGACCTGTCCGCGCACTTCCTGTGGATCGGTGAGCGCACCCGGCAGCTCGACGGTGCGCACATCGCGCTGATGGAACTGATCGAGAATCCGATCGGAGTGAAGATCGGCCCGACGACCACGCCCGAGCAGGCCGTCGAGTACGTCCGGCGACTGGACCCGCACAACAGGCCGGGCCGGTTGACGCTGATCTCCCGGATGGGCAATGCGAACGTCCGCTCCGCGCTGCCGCCGATCGTGGAAGCGGTCGAGGCCACCGGCCACAAGGTGATCTGGCAGTGCGATCCGATGCACGGCAACACCCACGAATCGTCCACCGGGTACAAGACCCGTCACTTCGATCGCATCGTCGACGAGGTGCAGGGGTTCTTCGAGGTGCACCGCGCGATCGGCTCGCATCCCGGCGGCGTGCACGTGGAGCTGACCGGCGAGAACGTCACCGAGTGCCTCGGCGGCGCGCAGGACATCTCCGATGCCGATCTCGCCGGTCGCTACGAGACCGCCTGCGATCCGCGCCTGAACACCCAGCAGTCGCTGGAACTGGCCTTCCTGGTCGCGGAGATGCTCCGGGGCTGAGCGGACACCTCTGCGGGTGGATCAGTCGCCGCTGATCTCGGTGGCCGTCCCGGTGACGGTGATCCCGCCGGACGGCGGGATGTCCACCTCCAGACGGCTGGGCCGCCCGACGCGAGTGCCCTGGGCGATGCGGACGTGCCGGCCCTCGGGGACCTTCCCGATCTCCCGCAGGTAGGCCCCGGTGGACGCGGCCGCCGAGCCGGTGGCGGGGTCCTCGGTGATCCGGCCCGCCGGGAACAGGTTGCGCGCCTCGTACTCCTGCTCGGACCGCCGGTGCAGAACGGTCACCGTCCCGGTCCAGACGTCGCCCATCAGCTCTGCGAGCGGCGCGGGCGCGAACGAGAACTGGCGGAACAGCTCGCGATCGGCGAGCACCAGGATCGGGTGCCAGGATCCGGCGAAGACCTCCAGTGGTGGGTAGCCGTCGGCGATGTCGTCGTCCGTGAGCCCGAGCAGCCCGAGCAGGTGCGACCATCGATCGGCGGGGATGCTCCGGGCCCGGGGTTCGACACTGGTGAACGCCACCTGGATCGGTCCGGGGCCGGTGCGGCCGGTGGTGACCAGGACGTCACCGGACGCGGTCTCGAAGACGAGGTCTCCGGTCCCGCCGCGTTCGGCCAGTGCCGAGGCCAGTGCGACGGTGGCGTGACCGCAGAACGGAACCTCCGCCGACGGTGAGAAGTACCGCACCCGCACCCGACGGACCCCGTCGGGCTGCGACCGCTGCCCGATCACGAACGCGGTCTCCGGATACCCCACCTCGCCGGCGACCCGGAGCATCCGCTCCTCGGACAGGTGCGCGGCGTCCAGGACCAGGCCCGCGGGGTTGCCACCCTCCGGGCCGTCGGCGAAAGCCACGTAGCGGAGCACATCGACGTCCATACGCACGTCAACGCCGCCCCGGTCCCGGTGATTCCGGCCGGGGCACGGCCGGACTAGGGCAGGGCGGTCACGGTCACCGTGGAACCGGCCTTGACCCGGGAACCGCCGCTCGGGTCCTGCCAGATCACCTGGGAGCCGTCCGAGGCGAAGAAGCCGTTCACCTTCACCTGCAGGCCCGCGTCCTGCAGGATCGAACGGGCCTGAGCGACGTTCATCCCGGTCACCGAAGGCACCGTCACCCGGGCCGCGAGGGTCACCGTGACCCGGTTGTTCGACGGGGTGACCCGTGCGCCCGCCGCCGGGCTGGTGGAGGTGACCACCGCGCCGGAACCGCTCTCGCCGGTGATCTCGGCCTGTAGGCCGGCCCGCGCGAGCATGTCCTGCGCCTCCGCCGCGGTCCGGCCGGTCACGTCCGGCACCGTCAGCGCGTTCGAGACCAGCAGCGTCACGCTGCCGCCCTTGTTCACCTGTCCCGACGGGTCGGTTCCGAAGACCTTGCCCGCCTCGGTCGAGGCGTCGAACTGCTGCTTGGTCTCCTTGACCGACAGACCCGCCGACCGCAGGATGGCAGTCGCCTCATCGGTACTGCGGCCACGCACGTCGGGGATGGTCACCGGCTCGTTGCCGGCCGAGGCGACCACCGTCACCGTCGATCCGAGGGCCACCCGGGTACCCGGCGTCGGTGACAGGCCGACCACGCCGCCCTGGGCGATGTCGCGGCTGAACTGTGCCGGTCCGCGTTTGGGGACCAGCCCGTTGTCGCGCAGCAGTTGATCGACCCTCTCCGGACTGTCGCCCGCGGTGAACTGCGGCACGATCGGCCGGCCGCGGGAGAACTGCACGGTGACGGTGCCGAACCGGCTGATCCGGCTGCCCGCCGCCGGTTCGATACCGGTGACGGTGTTCTCGGTGATGTCGTTGCTGAACCTGCCGTCCAGTGTCACGTCGAGCCCGGCGTCCTTGATGGTGCGCTCGGCGGCGATGCGGTCCAGCCCGGTGACCGACGGGACGGTCGTGTACTGCCCCGACGCCAGCCACCAGCCGCCGAACCCCAGCAGCAGCGCCACCAGCGCGATCAATGCGACCACGATCCACGACCGGGTCCTCCCGGTGCGGGCCGGTCCGATCCGCTGCGGATGAGCCGCCTCCTCGGGCAGTGGCTGGTGCATGGTCTCCGCGCGGGTGTGCTGCACCGGATTCGGCGGCAGTGCGGCGGTCGGCGGTCCGGGGGTCCCGGCGGGCGGGAACGGGGGAACCGGTGCGCCCGAGCCGAGGGCGGAGGTCGGCTCGGCGGCAGCCGGGATCAGCGGCCGTCCCTGCCGGGCGTCGTACATCGCCGCCGCGGCCCGCTGTTCGGCGCTCGAATCCGGCGCCGGCACGGTGAACGGCGGCAGATCCAGATCGTCGGCGATCTCGGTGAGCGCCTGCGCCATGGCGAAGCCGTCGGCGTACCGGCGCGACGGATCCCGGTCGGTGGCGCGGGCGACGAACTCGTCGAACTCCGGGGGTACCCCGGCGATCTTCGTGCTGGGTGCGGGGACGTCGTTGTGCAGTCGCTGGTAGGCCAGCGAGATCGCGGTATCGCCGGTGAACGGGACCTGCCCGGTGAGCAGCTCGTAGACCAGTACGCCGCTGGAGTAGACGTCCGAACGGGCGTCGGCGTTGCCGGATTCGACCTGCTCCGGAGACAGGTACGCGGCTGTGCCCAGGATCACGGACGAACTGGTCACCGACGCGGCGGCGATCGCGCGCACCAGGCCGAAATCGGCGACCTTGACCTCACCGGCGTCGGAGATGAGCACGTTCTCGGGTTTGACGTCGCGGTGCACCAGACCGGCGCGGTGCGCGGTGCCGAGCGCCGAGAGCACCGGCCCCATCACCGCGGCGACCGCGTGCGGCGGCATCGGGCCGCGCTCGCCGAGCAACTCCCGCAGGGTGCCGCCGGTGACCAGCTCCATCACCAGGAAGGCGAGGTCACCGTCGACGCCCTGGTCGTAGACGGCCACCAGACCGGGATCCTTGAGCTTGGCGACCGCGCGCGCCTCGAACTCGAACCGGGAGACGAACTGCGCATCGGCCGCGTACTTCGGGTCCATCACCTTGATCGCGATCGGCCGGTCCAGTCGCAGGTCAAGCCCCATGTAGACGGTGGACATGCCGCCACGCGCGATGACCGCATCGATGCGGTAGCGGCCCTCGATGCGGGCACCGATCAGGCGGTCGCGGGGGATGTTCACCTTCTTCACGTCCTCTCGATGGCAGTCGGTGTCGACAGTTCAGCCTAGCGACCCGGCGGTGGGAAGGTCCGAATCGAAGGGTCGGGTGCGGCTCGCTAGGCTGTTGCGGTGAGTTCCGTCCCGTTCGTCAGCGACGATCTGCTGCCCGAAGGCACCTCCACGTACAACACCGCCACGGTCGCCAAGGGCCTGGGCGTGTCGCAGTCGAAGGTGCTCCAGTTCCTGCGCGACCGCCAGCTGATCGCGGTGCGCCGCGGTGGCGACCTGCACATCCCGCGCCTGTTCTTCGGAGAGGTCGACGGGCGCTTCTCCATCGCCAAGCACCTGACCGGGTTGTTCAGTGTGCTGCACGACGGTGGTTTCCGCGACGACGAGATCATGCGCTGGATGTTCGAGCCGCTCGACGACCTCGGCGCGGCCCCGGCGGAGCTGCTGCACACCGATTCGGCCCGCGAGGTCGTCCGGCGCGCCCAGTCGATGGCCTTCTGACGACCCGTCTGTGGGCCCTGTGAGCCCCCGGCCGGTCTCCCGGGGCGGCGCCGGTCAGCGTGTCGCGGGTTCGAGGCCGAGCCGCGGCCGCATGCCCAGCGGATCCGGCCGCAGCAGTGACCACCCGGCCAGAGCGCCCAGCGCCACCGCGAGCGCTACGTTCCACAGTGAGTACAGGCCGATCGAACCGGTGGGCATGAACACCACCATCAGCCACACCGACAGCCCGGCGATGATCGCCAGAGTGCGCCGCGACCAGGTGAACGCGCCGGCCACCGCCAGCGGCCAGGTGTAGTACCAGGGCAGCGAGGCGGGGGAGAGCACGCATACCGCGAGCAGCCCCAGCAGGATGCCCAACACATTGCGGCGCTCGTCCTGTCGCAGTCGCCACCACAGCACTACCAGCGTGACCGCCAGGGCGATCACCCCGAGGGCGCGGGTCACGATCAGCACCGGTGCCAGGTGCAGATCGGTGAACGGGGCGGCCAAGAACGCCGTGACCTGCGCCAGGGCGGTCGGCAGGGTGATGTAGTTGATGATCTTGATCGATCCGGCCAGCGCCGTGGTCCAGCCCAGGCCGACACCCGCGATCAGGGAGAACACGGCGAACAGTGCGCCGAACGTGGCCAGCGCCGCGGCCAGCACGATCGCGTACGCCCGCGGCGCCGACTCCCCGGGCGCGGCGGCGCGCCGATGGTGGTACCAGATCCACACCACGAAGGGCAGGGCGATCGCCGCGGTGCCCTTGATCGCCACCCCGGTCACGATCACCGCGACCCCGAGCAGATGCCGCCGGTCGAGCACCAGCGCGATACCGGTCACCATCAGGCCCACCATCAGGGCCTCGTTGTGCACACCACCGACCAGGTGCACGATCACCAGCGGATTGAGCACCGCGAACCACAGGGAGACCGCGGGGCGCGCGCCGAAGTGCCGCGCCAGCCTCGCCACGCCCCACACCGAGGCGGCGATCCCGGGCAACATCACCAGCCGCAGCGCGATGGTGCCCAGCAGCACGTTGTCACCGCACAACTGCGTGACCCACTTCGCCAGCAGCACGAACAGTGGACCGTAGGGCGCGGTGGTGGTGGTCCAGATGCCGCTGACGTCGTCGAGCAGGCCGTTCGGGTTCATCACCGGGCCGTCGACGTACGGGTCGAGGCCGTCCCGCAGCAGCGCGCCCTGGGCGAGGTACGAGTACGCGTCCCGGGAGTACAGCGGAACCGCCACCAGCAGTGGTGCGATCCACAGGGCGACGGTGCCCGCCACCTGCCGGGCGGGCAGCGTGCCGGCCAGCGCATCCCGGCCGAGCCGGATCCAGGCGATCATCAGCAGCGCGATTCCGGTCCAGAACAGCACGGAACTGATCACCAGCCCGTGCCCGAATCGCAACCACGACAGGTGGGTGAATTCGAGAGTGGTGTCGTGCACCCGGACCGCGCCGGCGCCGAAGCTGCCCGTGGTGGTCAGCGCAGCGCCGAGCAGCCCCAGAAGTGCCGCTCGGGCCTGCGGTGAGCGAGGTGCCGACCGCAGGAAATCGGTGTAGCCGCGCAGGGCGGGCAGAGGTGATCCGGACATCCCCGCCAGTCTATGCGCCGGTCAGGTGCGGTCGAGTCCGGCGTACACCGCCACCGGTCCGGCGTCGAGCTGGTGCACCACCACCGGGGTCTGGAAGATGTCGGTGAGCAACTGCGCGGACATGATCTCCGAGGGCGTGCCGGACGCCACGATCGCACCGTTCTTCAGGGCGACGATCCGGTCGGCGTAGGCCGCGGCGAAGTTCAGGTCGTGCACCACCAGGATGATCGTGGTGCCCAGCTCGTCGGCCGCGCGACGCAACCGTCCCATCATCGAGACCTGGTGCCGCATGTCCAGATTGTTCAGCGGCTCGTCCAGCAGAATCACCTCGGTGTCCTGGGCGAGGGTCATCGCCACGTACGCGCGCTGGCGCTGTCCGCCGGAGAGCTCGTCGAGATACCGCTCGGACAGCTCCGTCAGGCCCAGGAACTCCAGCGCCCGGTCCACGTGCGCCACGTCCTGATCGGTCATCCGCCCGCGGCTGTGCGGGAACCGGCCGAAGGCGACCAGATCACGGACCGTCAGGCGGGCGTTGACGCCGTTCTCCTGCCGCAGCACCGCCAGCTTGCGCGCCAGCTCCGTCGGCTTCATCGTCCGTACATCGCGGCCGTCGAGCAGCGCGGCGCCCGAGTCGGGTGCGAGCAGCCGGCCCAGGATGGTCAGCAGCGTGGATTTGCCCGCGCCGTTCGGCCCGACCAGAGCGGTGACGCCGCCGCGGGTGAACTCACCCGACACCGGGCCGAGAACGACGGTCTGCGCGTACGACTTGGTCAGCTCGACGAACTCGATCGCGGTGGTGGTCACAGGGCTCCCCTTCGTCGGAACAGCATGGCCAGGAACAGGACTCCACCCGCGAATTCGATGATCACGGTGAGCATCCCGTTGGCGTAGAAGACGTTGTGCATCACGAACTGCCCGGCGCTGAGCATGATCACGCCGATCAGGAAGGCCATCGGCACGGTGGCGCGGTGCCGCCAGTCGCCGGCCAGCTGATAGGCCAGGGTGGCGATGATGAAGCCGAAGAACATCATCGGCCCGACCAGGGCGGTGCTGATCGAGACCAGCACCGCGATCATCACCAGCGCCCCGGTGAGCTCACGCCGGTGCCGAAGGCCCAGGGCGATCGCCGGATCGCGTCCCAGGAGCAGCACGTCCAGAACCCGCCGGCGCCGCCACACGATCGTCCCGATCACCAGGCAGGTGAGTGCGGCGATCGGCAGCAGATCGGCGTTCACAGCGCTGAGCCGGCCGAACAGTTTGAGCGAGAGCGCATCGAACTCGGTGGGGGAGAGCAACCTCTGCAGGAACTCCGCCAGTGCCCGGAAGGCCAGTCCCAGAACGACACCGGCGAGCAGCAGCAGGAACAGGCTGGCGAACCGTCCGGAGAACAGCCAGCCGTAGAGCGCGGCGGCGAAGAGCACCATTGCGGTGGTCTGGACCAGGAACTGTGGGATCGAATCGGCGTTCTCCACGAACCGCCCACCCACCAGGAACACGCCCACCGTCTGGATCAGCACGTACAGCGCGTCCAGTCCGATGATCGACGGTGTCAGGATCCGGTTGTCGGTGACGGTGTGGAAGAGCACCGTCGCCACCGCGCCGCAGAACGCCGCGATCAGGATGGCCGCCGCGGTGCGCGCTCGGCGTTCGAACGACAGGCCGAACCGGAAGTCCCAGCGCAGCACCTCGTCGGAGCCGGTGCGGATCAGCAGGTACAGCGCGAGCGACGCGGCGGCCAGGGCCGCCGCGATGGCGAGCCGGGCCCGCCATCCCACTCGGCCGGTCGAGACACGCACCGACGGTGCGGATACCGGTTCAGAGAGCGACACGACTACCCCTCGAGAGCACCAGCGCCACGAAAGCGGACGCGCCGACCACGCCCATGATCACCGATACCGGAATCTCCATCGGCCGCACCATGATCCGTCCGACCAGATCGCAGCCCACGATCAGGGAGGTGGCCAGTACCGCCACCCACGGCAGTGCTCCGCGGACGTCGTCGCCGCGCAGGGCGCTGATGATGTTCGGCACCACCAGCCCCAGGAACGGGATGAATCCCACCACCACCGCGGTCACCCCGGACGCCACCGCGACCATGCCCACTCCGAGGCTCACGGTGAGCCCGTACCGCAGGCCGAGGCTGGTGGCCACATCGCGTCCGAGACCGGCGACGGTGAAGTAGTTCGCCAGCAGGTAGGTGGCCACCGCGATGACCGCGACCGCCCACAGCGGCTCGTAGAAGCCTCGTACGATGTGCGCGAATCCTCCTGAGCGCCAACTGACCACCGCCTGCAGCAGATTCGCGCCGACCGCCAGGTAGGTGGTGACCGCGCCCACCACTGCGGCGAGCATCAGCCCGACCAGCGGGACGACCGCCGACCGTCGGGCCCGGATCCGAGCGATGAAGGCCAGGAAGACCAGAGTGCCGGCGAGCGCGGTGGCGGTGGCCACCGTCATCTTCACCAGGGGGCCGGCGCCGGGTAGGTACAGCAGGCACAGCAGTACGCCCAGTCCCGCCCACTCGGCGGTACCCGCGGTGGTGGGTTCGACGAACCGGTTCTGGGTCAGTCGCTGCATGATCACCCCGGAGAAACTCATCGCCAGTCCGGCGAAGACCAGCGCCGCCGTCCGGGGGACCCGTGAGATGAAGAACATCCGCCACATCTGCTCATCGCCGGCGAACAGGCCGGCGACCGTGATGTGGTACTCGCCGGTCATCAGGGAGCCGAGCAGCAGTGCCGCACAGGCCAGGGCGAGCAGCGGCAGTGCGATGCGCCGAAGGCGGGTTCCGGTGGTACCCGCCTTCGGCGCTGCCGCGACGAGGGTCGCCGTCACTTCTTGGCGGTGAACGCCTGCGCGAGCTTGGCGTAGTTCTCGCCGAAGTCCTGGATGCCCTCCCGAAGGTAGTAGTCGTTGTCCAAGTAGTAGATGCGGTCGCGCTGCGCGAACTCGACGCCGGCGAAGGCCTGCTGGGCGCGGAAGGTCTCGGCGGCGGTCATCGGCTTGCCGCCGTCCCGCGGCGGGACCGCGGCGTCGCGGTCCATCACGATCACCCACTGCGGGTTCGCCTGGGCGATCGCCTCCGGTGTCAGTCCCGAGTTCTGGTGGTGGTCACCGGCCTTACCGGCGAAGACGTCCTTGAGGTTGAGCGGGGCGACGAACGGTTGCATCCGCTTGGC
The DNA here is from genome assembly GCF_054780975.1 of Tsukamurella serpentis. Classification (NCBI taxonomy): domain Bacteria; kingdom Bacillati; phylum Actinomycetota; class Actinomycetes; order Mycobacteriales; family Tsukamurellaceae; genus Tsukamurella; species Tsukamurella serpentis. The sequence continues at coordinate 109,697 of NZ_BAAGVH010000002.1, read as the reverse complement.
CCCGTTGTCGATCTTGCCGCCGTTGACGATCGCGAGGAAGACGCTCTGTCCGGTGGCGTGCTCCTTGGCGGCGTTGAGGCTGGAGTCGAAGTCGTCGACGATCTTCTTCGCCTGCTCGTCCTTGCCGAAGATCCGGCCCAGAGTGGTGGTGGACTCGCGCATCGTCTCCACCCGGCCCTGGGGGGCGGCGTCGCCGGCCGAGATGTCGATGTAGGCGGCGCCGGTCTTCTCGGCGATCTTCTTGAGGTCGCCCTCGGACTTGGCGAACCGGTAGCCGCCGATGATCAGGTCCGGCTTGAGGTCCTCGATCACGTCGAGCTTGGGCTCGGTGTGCGATCCGGCGTCCTTGATCTCGGGATCGCCGATCCAATCGCCGAGCGCGCTCTTGGCGAAGATCGGCTTGGGGATGGCCACCGGGGTCACGCCGAGCGCCTTGACCGTCTCCGCGTTGGTGTTGTCGAGCACCACCACGCGCTTCGGGTTCTTCGGCACCTGCACCTGACCGGTGTTGGTGGTGACGGTGATCTTCTCACCGGCGGCCTGCTCGGCCGAATCGGTGGTCGAGCATCCGGCGAAGACGAGGCTCGCGGCGAGCAGTGCGGCCGTGAGCGGGACGGTGCGGCGGGAACGGGCGGACATCGAAGTTGGTCTCCTTCTCTCGGGTCTGCCGTGGCAAACAACGGCAAAAGCACCGTAAGGCCCACGTAAAGGCCGTCAGGTAAAGGGAACCTTACTCATATGTGGATAGCGTTGCCTAATGGGGGTCAGGCGGAGCGGTTCACCAGCGCTTCCGCCAGCCGGGCCAGCACCGGACGGGCGTCGTCGGTGATCGGGGCGCGCTCGATCGCGGAGGTGGCCCGCAGCGTCAGGTCCTCCACCCGCGCCTGCATCGCCGACGGTGCCCCGGTGGCCCGCAGTGCCGCCCGCGCTCGCTCGACGCCGGCGTCGTCGAGATCGGTGCCGACCAGCCCGCGCAGCTCGTGCGCGGCCTCACCGCCCGATGCCAGGGCGTGCGCCAGCATCGGTGTGTGCTTTCCCGAGCGCAGATCGTCGCCGGAGGGCTTACCGGTGATCCGTGGGTCGCCGAACGCACCGAGCAGGTCGTCGCGCAGCTGGAAGGCGATGCCCAGGTCCACCCCGATCGCACGCAGGGCCGCCACGGTCTCGGTGGACGCCCCGGCCAGAGCAGCACCCACGTGCAAGGGGCGCTCCACGGTGTAACCGGCGGTCTTGAACCGCACCACCTGCTCGGCTGCGGCCGCGGACTCGTCCCGGGAGGCCTCGCCGACGATGTCGAGCAATTGGCCGCCGAGCACCTCGGTGCGCATCGCCGCCCAGGCGCGTGCCGCCCGCAGGTACCGCTCCGGCTCCAGGCCGGCGCCGAGGAACATGTCATCGGCCCAGGCCAGTGCCAGGTCGCCGAGCAGGATCGCGGTCGCCTCGCCGAACCGATCGGGTGATCCCGACCAGCTGCGTTCGGCGTGCATCCGGGCGAACTCACGGTGTGTGGTCGGCCGGCCCCGGCGGGTCAGCGAGGCGTCGATGATGTCGTCGTGGATCAGTGCGCAGGCCTGGACGAACTCGAGTGAGGAACACGCGCGCAGTGCGGCCCGGGCGGTGTCGCCGTCGCAGGCGCCGCCGCCGGCCAGCCACCCCGTCCAGGCGAACGCCGGGCGGATTCGCTTACCGCCGCGCAAAACGAAGCGCTCCAGTGCGGCGGTCGCCTCCGAGAACACCGCGCCCACCGGTTCGACCAGCTCACGACGCTCTTCGAGGAAGGACTCGAGCTCGGGGGCCACCGCGGACGCGATATCGGCCAGGGTGGTCTGAGGCGGGGCGACCGGCAGCGTCATACCTGGAAATCTATTCTGGGAACCGTGACCGACCAAAGCCGGACCGTACTCGACCGTCTCGACGCCGTACGCGCGAGCGGCCGAATGCCGTTCTCGGTCGAGTTCATGCCCCCGCGCGACGAGGCCGGCGAGGCCCGGCTGTGGCGTGCCGTGCGGACCTTCGAGCGGATGGACCCGGCGTTCGTCTCGATGACCTACGGTGCCGGGGGCTCGACCCGTGACCGCACCGTCCGGGTCACCGGCGAGATCGCCGAGACCACCACACTGCTGCCGGTCGCGCATCTGACCGCCGTCGACCACAGCATCACCGAGTTGCGCGCGCTGATGGGCGCGTACGCCGACGGTGACGTGCGCAACGTGCTGGTCCTGCGCGGAGACCCGCCCGGCGATCCGATGGGCAAGTGGGTGCGTCACCCGCAGGGGCTCAAGTACGCCAGCGAGGTGGTGGAACTGGTGCGGGAGCTGGGCGACTTCCACGTGGGCGTGGCTGCCTTCCCGGAGGGCCACCACCGCTCGCCGGATCTGGACACCGACGTGCGGTACTTCGCCAACAAGTTGCGGGCCGGCGCCGATTACTCGATCACCCAGATGTTCTTCGACGTCGACGACTACCTGCGACTGCGCGATGCGGTCGTGGCCTTCGACGCGGAGCAGGGTGCCAAGCCGCTGATCCCGGGCATCATGCCGATCACCTCGCTCAAGTCGGTCTCGCGGATGGCCGAGTTGTCGAACGCCACGATCCCGGACGCGATGCGCGCCGAACTGGCCGCAGCGGCCGGTGACGGTGCCGAGGAGGATCGCGCCGCGGTGCGCGCCGTCGGCATCGAGATCGCCACCCGGATGAGTGAGCGGCTGATCGCCGAGGGCGCACCGGCGTTGCACTTCTGCACGCTCAACTTCGCCAGGGCCACCTCCGAGGTCCTGGAGAACCTGTCGATGCTGCCGGCTTCGGTCTGATCCGTACCGCCCGGTGCTCCGGCGTCAGCGGCCCAGTTTCTGCCGCAACCACTGCGGCAGTTCCACCAGTGACTCCGGTTCGGCGTTCTCCTGGCCGGGCTTGGGGCTGCGATCGCGGCGCAGGTAGGCGAGGGCGCCCACGATCCCGGCGGTGAGGAACGAGACCAGCACCGTGATCCACGCCCAGCGGGTGAACGAGGCGATCGACGGGTCCGCGTAGTCCGCCTCGGCGGTCAGCGCCGCGGAGGTCCCGGAGTTCAACGTCCAGGTGACCAGGTCGTTGCTCTCCTGCTGGCCGTTGGTGGCCGTCACCGGACCGGGGAACTGCAGCGAGACCACGATCACCGCGGCGTTCGGTGCCAGCGAGGACAGGTCGGCGGTGCCGGAGAGGATCACGGTGCCGCCGGTGCGCTGCACGCGCATCTTGATCGACGCGGCCGAGGTGTCGAAGGCTTGCGAGACCACCTCGCCGAGCTGGTTGAACTGGCCGAAGGTGATGGTCTGGAAGACCATCTGGGTGCCGACCTTGCCGTTCGAATCGTAGGCCCGGACCTCGGCGAGACCGCTCAGCTCACCGGGTGCGGCGATCTGCGGGCCCTTGGGATCGGAAGCGGGGGTCTGAGCGGCCACGATCTTGCCGGACATCCGGTCGCCGGGGCCCGGGCTCGCGCACGCCGCAGGGGCCAGCGCCAGCACCAGCACGGTCAGTACCGCGAGCATCCTTCGGAGAGTCACGTGCGCCATCGTGCCAGGTGTCTCAGGTCACGGGCGAGCAGCCGCGCCGCGATCCGGCCGCTGGATCCGTTGACGCCCCCACCGGGGTGCATCGACGCACCGGCGAGCGCCAGCCCGCCGGCGCCCGGGATCCGCGCCCCGGCGAGCTCGGGGAGGGGCCGGAACAGCAGCATGTTTTGCAGCGCCATCTCCACGTGCATGACGTTCCCGCCGAGCAGGCCCAGTTCGCTCTCCAGGTTCGCCGGGGTCTGCACGTACCGGTGTTCGACGGTGTCCGCGTAGCCCGGTGCCCATTGCTGCAACTCCGCCAGGATCCGGTCGGCCTCGGCCTCGGCCGCCCCGGTCCAGCAGCGCCCGGCGAGCCGGTACGGGTACCACTGCGCCCACAGTGTGGTGGTGTGCCGGCCGGGTGGCGCGATGGTGGGGTCCAGTCCGGAGAAGGTCATCGCCAGGACCACCGGACGCCGGGGCGCGTCACCGGCCAGCATGTCACCCCGGGCACGGGCGAGGTGCCCGCGATCGGCGGTGAGCAGTCCCAGCCCGGCCTGGTCGGCGAGCGGGACGCCGTCGAAGTCGGGTGGTGCGGTGCCACCGAGCCGTAGCACCATGCCCACGCCCGGCCCGACCTGGATCCGCCGGCGCCACTCCGGCAGGCGGGTGTGGCGGTAGCCGCCGCGTTCGAGCAGGTCGAGAGTGGTGAGCACGTGACAGCCGGCGAGCACGGTCCGCGCCGCCACGGTCCGGGTGCCGCCGTCGCCGGCGCCGACGGTGACCTCCCAGGACCGGCCGCGCCGGCGCAGCGCGGTGACCGGGGCGCCGGTCTCGACGGTGCCGCCGTCGGCGGTGATCCTGCTGATCAGAGCTGTGGTGAGGGCGCCGCTGCCGCCGACCGCCCGGCCCGGGCCGAGGGTGTGCATGAGTGCCGCGAAACCGACCATCGGTGCGGTTCCCGGTTCGCTCATCGCCGGCCCGGACTGCGCGCCGAACCAGGCCAGCGCCGCTTTCAGGCGTTCGTCGTCGAAGTACTCGTCGAGCAGGGTGTCGCCGGAGGCGAGGTAGGTGCGTGAGAGTCCGGCGATGCCGGCGCGGCCTTTGGCCGGCCAGAACGCCCGGCCCAGCCGGGCAGCGCCGGGGGAGGAGCCGAAGGCGTTCATGGTGGCCTTCGCGCGCGGCGTCCAGTCCGCGACGAATCTGCGGTACGCCGCAGCGTCGGTCCGGCCGCAGGCCGCAGCGATCGAATCGGCGGTGGCGTCGAGATCGTGACGGAAGACGATCGGCGGGGCCGTCGAACCCGGCGGGGTGGGCGCGAACGCCCACGGATCGCAGTCGAGGTAGCGCAGTCCGTGCGCGGCCAGATCGAGTTCTTCGGCGATACCGGTGTGCCGGAACATCAGGTGCGCCGACGATCCGCGGTCGACCCGGTACCCGGGGAACCGCTCGACGGTGCTGACCGCCCCGCCCGGAACCCGGTCCGACTCGAAGACCGCGACCGAGCGGCCCTGCGCGGCCAGGTAGGCGGCGCCGACCAGGGCGTTGTGGCCCGAGCCGACCACGGCCACGTCGAGCGTCATAGCGGTAGTTCCCGGCCGAGGACGGCGAACGGGCGTGGATCACCCGAGAACCGGAAACCGCGCAGTACGTCGTAGAAACCGGTACGGCGATACAACTTCCAGGCACGGTTGTCCTCGTCCGGGACCTCCGGGGTGGATAGCAGTACGCGAGGTTCGGGCCGCTCGTGCAGCAGTGCCTCCAGCATCGCCCTGCCGGTGCCGTGGCCCTGCGCGGACGGGTGCACGTGCAGTTCGCTGAGCTCGAAGTAGGAGCCGGCGATCTCCTCGATCCGGTACTGGTCGAGGCCGCGGCGGCCGAGGCCGATCCGCACCTGCCGGTTCCACCACTGATCCGCGGCGCCGCGGTAACCGTAGGCGATACCGACGAGGTGGTCGTGCAGTCGACCGTCCGGGTCGGGGAGGGCCTGCACCGCGCCGAAGGCGGTGTAACCGTCGCGGGCCAGATGCTCGCGCCACATCGGCATCCGGTGCGATTCGGTGCCCGCGGGGTACTGCATGGCCGCGACGTAGATCTGCAGGGCCGCGGGCAGCCACAGCGTCGCGTCCTGCGGGGAGAGGGGGTGGATCCGCGGCGCGGCTACTGCAGGCATGCGATTGCTCCCCTTGACGTGTCGGTGGCTCACGCTATATTAGAAGTGATCGAATGATTGTTCGATCACCGGCCGTGTGATTGGCGCGCATGTTCTGACCCGGGTTCTGGTGTCGGATCGTCGTCCGCCGGTCCGGGGCCGCCGGCGGGACTGGTGCGAAGCGAGGGAAGCGTTACGTGTCAGTCCCGTCGGATACACAACGGGTGGCAGGTGTGAAAGCCGGGAACGCAGGAGGAAGGGGCACCGATGATCGAATCGAGAACACGGGTCGGTCGCGTCGCGTCGGGCCGGCGGGTGGGGGAGTCGGGCGCCGCCCGGATCCTCGATCGTGCGGACCAGTTCCTCGCTCGCGCGGGCGGCTCGCCGGCCCCGGCTGATCAGTACCGCGAGATCTACCACGCCGCGCTGCGCGGAGCGGCGGCGCTGCTCGCCGAGCGGGAGACGGGTGTGCGGCGTCCCACGCGCAACGCCTGGCTGCGTCTGGCGAAGGCGGCACCCGGGTACGCCGAGTGGGTCGACTACTTCACGGTCGTCTCCGGCGTGGTCGCCGCTCTGGAGACCACGGCGCGTTCGGTGAGTGCGGTCGAGGTCTCGGAACTGCACTCACGAGTACAGATCTTCCTCAATGCGATCGAGTCGGACCTGTCCCGAGCGGCGTGAATTCCGATCGTGGTCGTCGATTGTTCGGCGGATGGTGGTCGTCAGGTCGGAAGGCTCGTATCATGAAGGCAGGAGTTGGACCCCACGAGTGCTGAAGGAGGGGACGTGCCACTCTCCGAGCACGAACAGCGCATGCTCGACCAGATCGAGAGCGCGCTCTACGCCGAGGATCCGAAGTTCGCGTCGAACGTACGCGGAGGCCGGTTCGGTGGCGCGACGGGTAAGCGTCGCGTGATCGCCGCGATAGGTTTCGCGGTGGGCTTGATGCTGCTGATAGTCGGAATGCTGTTGGGCAGGGTCGAGTACACGGTGATCGTGGGGATCGCCGGATTCCTCCTCATGTTCGGCTCGGTGATCTACGCCCTGTGGTCCGGGCCGGCGGCGAAGGGGCCGCGCGGCGCCGTCGCCGACGACGGTTCGGTACGCGAACCCGCCCGCAAGGGGCGCGGTGTGAAGACCGCGAAGGCCCCGGGGCAGTCGTTCGTCGTCCGCATGGAGGAGCGCTTCCGCCGCCGGTTCCCCTGATTCGCTGACCATCGCCAAAAGCCGCCGACCACCTGGTCGGCGGCTTTTTCGTGCCCGCACGAGTTGCGCCCCACGATCACCCACCGGATCTCCCCACTTCCCCCCACGGTTGGCTCGCGCTGGATCACTTTCGTCGCAAACATCACTTCACTCCCGTCTGACAGGTCGCGCCGGGCAGGTGTGACCAACTCGCCACGCCCGCCGGGAGTGTCGCCCCCCACTTCGTGCCACCGCGATAACCTGCGGAAACTCGGAGAAGTCTCCGCGAATCGCCGATCGCAGTGGTTGAAAGTGGAGAACAGTGGGGTAATGTGGGGCGCACTGGAGAAAGACGCGCTAGTCTGAAGTCTCGATCCAGTGACAACCCCATCGAGGGAGGCGGGAGGTTGCCGTGATGTTCACGGGTACCTACACGCCGAAGCTCGATGACAAGGGACGGCTCACCCTCCCCGCCAAGTACCGCGAGGAACTGGCGGGAGGGCTGACGATCACGAAAGGACAGGATCGAAGCCTCACGGTGTACCCCAAGGCGGAGTTCGAGCGCATCGCCGAGAAGGCCGATGCCATCGAATGGACGGACCCCGCCGGCCGCGCCTTCTACCGCAACTTCTTCGCCAGCTCCGATGACCAGCGCCCGGACTCGCAGGGACGGATCTCGCTCTCCGCGGATCATCGCCGCTACGCCGGACTGACCAAGGAATGCGTGGTCGTCGGATCTCGGAGGTTCCTGGAGATCTGGGACGCGGAGGCATGGGACGCCTACCAGGCACAGCACGAAGACGACTACGCGCAGCCGCAGTCCGAATCGCTCAAGGCGATCTTCTAACCGCCGCCGGACCACTCGCGGCGCGGACGAGGTGGACCGAGGCCTGCGCCCGAATCGGCCCTGACGTACTTCCCCAACGCCAGGTACGAGTCGGGCGGGGACCCCGTTCCATCCGCCCAGCACGACCACCGTCAACACCATCGCCACGCACGTGCTCTGGAGGAGCCATGTCCGACCCCCGGCATCGCGGTCCGTCCGACGGCGATCACGGCCATGTGCCGGTACTGGCCGACCGGGTGCGTGAACTGCTCGCTCCGGCCCTCGATCACGACGGTGCGGTCTACGTCGACGCCACTCTCGGCGCCGGCGGTCACTCGGAGCTGATGCTCGAGAGCTTCCCGCGGATCCGGGTCGTGGGCCTGGACCGCGATCACGACGCGCACGCCATCGCCGGCGCGCGGCTGGCCCGCTTCGGTGATCGCTTCACCGCCGTCCACACCCGCTACGACGGGCTCGCAGACGCTCTCGAGGACCTCGGACTGGCCGCCGGCGGAGGGCCCGGCGCCGCAGCGATCCTGTTCGACCTCGGTGTCTCGTCCATGCAGCTCGACCGCGCGGACCGCGGTTTCGCCTACGCGGTGGACGCTCCGCTGGACATGCGGATGAACTCCGACGACCCGCTCACCGCAGCGGACGTGCTCAACACCTACTCGCACGGCGATCTGGCGCGGATCCTGCAGCGCTACGGCGATGAGCGCTTCGCCGGAAAGATCGCCTCCGCGGTGCTCAAGGAGCGCGAGAAGGAGCCCTTCACCACCAGTGGACGACTGGTGGAGTTGCTCTACGCCACCATCCCGGCGCCCGCCCGGCGCACCGGCGGGCACCCGGCCAAGCGCACCTTCCAGGCGCTGCGCATCGAGGTCAACGCGGAATTGGCCTCACTCGAGGCAGCGGTGCCCCAGGCCCTCGATGCGCTGGCACCGGGCGGTCGGGTGGTCTTCCTGAGCTACCAGTCGCTCGAGGACCGCATCGTCAAGGCCGCGCTCGCCGAACGCACCCGATCCAGCAGCCCGGCCGGCCTGCCGGTGGAACTGCCCGGCACCGGCGCCACCTTCGAACTGCTCACCCGGGGCGCGGAACGCGCCACCGATGAGGAGATCGCCCAGAACCAGCGAGCCGCCCCGGTCCGGATGCGGGCGGCCCGCCGACTCGACACCACCAGCACCAGCACAAGGAGCGCGCGATGACCGCACCGAACGCCACCCAGGCGCCGTCGGCCCCGGACACCCGGACCCGGCGCGCACCCGCGCGCCGTGACGACCGCGACACCTCCCGGCCGCGCTCGAGCTCCGCGCAGCGGGCTCTGGACCGCCGCCAGAAGCGCCTCGACCAGCAGCGCGCCGTGCTGGAGGCCGGAGGCACGCTCCGCGAGACCCCCGCCGAGCGGGCGCTGCGCCGCCACCGCGACGGCGCCGCGAACACCTCTCTCATCGCGCGGCTCCCGCAGCCGCGGGCCCTCGCGCGCCGGGTGCCCTTCGTGCTCGCCCTGATCGCCCTGATCGGTGCCGGTCTGGTGCTGACGTTGTGGCTGACCACCGGTAGCGCCGAGAACTCGTATGCGCTCAGCAGCCGGGAGGCGGTGAACAAGTCGCTGGCCGAGAAGAAGGCCGCCCTCGAGCGCGATGTGAAGTCCGGTGCCAGCGCACCGGGACTCGCCGAGCGTGCCGCCGAACTCGGTATGGTGCCCGCCGGTTCGCTGCCGGTGCTGGTGGGCCAGCCGGGCGGCAAGGTCGCCGTCGTCGGCAAGCCCGCCCCCGCCACCGGCGCCCCGCTGCCCGCCCTGAACCCGCCGGCACCGTCGGCCGATCGCAGTGGCGCCACGTCCGACGGTTCCGGCACGCCGGTCGCCGGGAATCCCGGGACCGCGCCGTCGGGCGGGGAACAATTGGTCACCATGAACCCCGGCACCCCGTCCGTCGCGAACCCGCCGGCGCCCGCGCCCGCTCCGGTTCAGCCGGCTCCCGCTCCCGCCGCGGGTGCCCAGGCCCAACCGGCTCCGGTCCCGGAACGGGTCCAGGCTCCCGCTCCCGCCGCCGCACAGGCTCCCGTCGCGGGCGCTCCGGTTCCCGCTCAGCCGGCCGGCCAGGGTCCCGCCCAGCCGTCCCGCACCGCCCCGGCCCCGCAGGCGCCGGCCCAGGTGACGCCCCGATGACCCGTACCCAGCGACCGCGAACCGGATCGCGGCCCGCGCCCCGCGGCACCGTCCGCACCCCGGTTCCGCGCGGTGGCACCAAACCCGGGCACCAGTCCGCCCGCGACCGGGTCAAGGGGGGACGCGTTCCCGACGTGCCCACCACTTTCGCCCGGCGCAGCCGTATCGGCGGGGTGGTGATCGTCGTCGTGCTGGCCGTGATCGCGGTGTGGCTCGGCGTGGTCCAGTTCATCCAGGCGCCGTCACTCTCGGCGAAGGCTGCGAGCCAGCGCCAGGTCAAGGAGGTACTGCCGGCAGTTCGGGGCGCCATCACCGACCGGGACGGCCAGCCGATCGCCTTCACCATGGAGGCCAAATCGCTGACCTTCCAGCCCAAGGCGGTGCGCAAGACGCTCCAGGAGCAGTACGACAAGGACGTCAAGGCCAAGAACCAGGGTGAGAAGGCCGAACCCGTCCCGGTCGACGACCGGCTGCAGGCGATCGCCAAGAAGACGGTCTCGGTGCTCGGCGATGCGGTGGACGAGAAGAAGCTGCTCGAACAACTGCGCAGCGAGGACAGCTTCGTCTACCTCGCCCGCGGCGTCGATCCGGCCAAGGCCTCCGCGATCACCGACGAGTTCTCCGAGGTCGGTGCCGAGCGCCAGTCCATCCGGAACTACCCGGGTGGCTCGCTGGGCGCCAACATCGTCGGAACCACCGGCTGGGACGGCCGCGGCCTGATCGGGCTGGAGTCCTCGCTGGACTCGATCCTGGCCGGCACCGACGGTTCGCAGACCTACGATCGCGGCTCCGACAGCGCCGTCATCCCGGGCAGTACCCGTGAGGTGCATCCCGCGGTGAACGGTGCCCGGGTGGAACTGACCCTCGACAACGACGTCCAGTTCTTCGTGCAGCAGGCGGTCTCGGTCGCCAAGCAGAAGTCGGGCGCCAAGAACGTCCAGGCGGTGGTGCTCGACGCCAGGACCGGCCAGGTGATGGCGATGGCTGCGGACAACACCTTCAATCCCGCACTCGGGGTCTCCAAGAACCCCGGATCGGCGCGTACCGGCAACCTGCCGGTGAGTACACCGTTCGAGCCGGGCTCGGTGAACAAGCTGATCACCGCGGTCGCCGCGATCGACAACGGAAAGACCCGCCCCGACGAGGTGCTTCAGGTTCCCGGCCAGATCCGCATGTCGGGCGTCACGGTCAAGGACGCCTGGGCGCACGGCACCGAGCCGTACACCACCACCGGCATCTTCGGTAAGTCCTCGAACGTCGGCACCCTGATGCTCGCTCAGCGGATCGGGGAGGACGCCTTCGCCGATTACGTCAGCCGTTTCGGCCTGGGCCAGGCGACCGGCGTGGGCCTGCCCGGCGAGTCCGGGGGAGAGGTCCCCGCCCGCAACCAGTGGTCCGGCGGCACCTTCGCCAACCTGCCGATCGGCCAGGGAATGTCGATGACCCTGCTGCAGATGGCCGGCATGTACCAGGCGATCGCCAACGACGGGGTCCGGATCCCGCCGCGGATCATCAAGCAGGTCGACGGTGCCGCCAACCCGGCACCGTCCGCCGAGCCGGTCCGGGTGATGAGTCCGGAGACCGCGCGCACCGTGCGCGAGATGTTCCGTGCCGCGCTGCAGCGCGATCCCACCGGCGTGCAGCAGGGCACCGGCGCCAACGGCTCGGTCGAGGGCTACCAGATCAGTGGTAAGACGGGCACCGCGCAGCAGGTCGACCCGGTGACGCACGCCTACTCGAACTCGCTGTACAACATCACCTTCGCCGGTGTCGCACCCACCGACGATCCGCGGTTCGTGATCGGGCTCATGATGGACGCACCGGGGCGCAGCTCCGACGGGACCGGTGGGCAGTCCGCCGCGCCGCTGTTCCACGACATCGCCGCGTTCATGCTGCAGAAGTACGGCATCCCGCTGTCTCCGCCCGCGAAGCCCCTGACGCTCGTGGCCGGGAAGTAGATCGTCGGCGGGTAGGATTCACCGGTGCTCGAATCGACTCTGACCCGTCCTGCCCATCCGCGCGGAGCCACGGTCGCGGAGGTGTTGGCGCAGGTACCGGGCGTCACCCTGGCGCCGGCCGGGAACAGCGGTCACGATGGCCGAGACGCCGAAGCCGGGCGCGATCAGGTCCGGCTCACCGGGGCGACCGTGCGCGCGCAGGACGCCCGCCCGGGTGACCTGTTCTGCGCGGTCCCCGGCACCGTGACGCACGGTGCGAAGTACGCCGGCGATGCGGTCGCCGCCGGTGCGGTCGCCGTGCTCACCGATACCGCGGGCGCGGCCCTGCTCGCCGAGGCGGGCCTGGACGTACCGGTGCTGCTGCACGACGATCCGCGCACCGCCGGCGGACCCGTCGCCGCGGTCGTCTACCGGGCACCGTCGGAGCAGATGACCCTGATCGGTATCACCGGTACCTCGGGCAAGACCACCACCAGTTTCCTGGTCGAATCCGCGCTCGGCGCGGCCGGGAGGACCACCGGGCTGATCGGCACCGTCGGCACCCGTATCGCCGGCGCCGACGTCCCCACCTCGCTGACCACCCCCGAGGGCACCGCGCTGCAGGGCCTGTTCGCGTCCATGGTCGAGCGCGGCGTGAACGCCGCGGTGATGGAGGTCAGCTCGCACGCGCTGGCGCAGAACCGGGCCGGTGGAACCCGGTTCGCGGTCGGGGCGTTCACCAACCTCAGCCAGGACCACCTGGACTACCACCCCACGATGGAGGACTACTTCGCCGCCAAGGCGATGCTCTTCGTCGGGCACCGGGCCTGCGAACAGGCGGTCGTCTGCATCGACGACGAGTGGGGCAGACGGATGGCCGACCTGCGCCGCGGCGCCGGCCTGCCGCTGGTCACCGTCGCCACCACCGGGCCCGCCGACTGGACCGCCGGTGAGGTGGCCGCGCACGCCGACGGCACCCAGCGGTTCACCCTCGCCGGACCGGACGGCCAGACCTTCTCCGCGGTGGTGGGGCTCCCCGGGGCCTACAACGTGGCCAATGCCGCCCTCGCCCTGGTGATCGCGCACCAGGCCGGGGTACCGCTCTCGGACGCCGCCCGCGGCATCGCCGCCGTCGCCGTCCCCGGGCGAGTGCAGCGGATCGACCGTGGCCAGGACTTCCTCGCCGTGGTCGATTACGCGCACAAGCCCGCCGCGCTCGACGCCGTCATCGCGACCCTGCGCGGGCAGACCGCCGGACGGATCGCCGTGGTGGTGGGTGCCGGCGGCGACCGTGACCGCGGCAAGCGCCCGCTGATGGGGGAGGCCGCTGCCCGCGCCGCGGAGCTGGTGATCGTCACCGACGACAATCCGCGCACCGAGGATCCGGCGGCGATCCGGGCCGCCGTGCTCGCCGGTGCCCGCGCGGTACCCGCCGGTGGTGAGATCCGGGAGGTGGGCGATCGCCGGTCCGCGATCGCCGAGGCCGTCGAATGGGCCCGCACCGGGGACGTGGTGCTGGTCGCGGGCAAAGGCCACGAGGCCGGTCAGGAGATCAACGGCGTCAAGCATCCCTTCGACGACCGCGACGAGGTCGCCGCGGCGCTCGACGCCCGGGTCCGGGAGGCGGGCGCATGATCGAACTGACCCTGGCACAGGTCGCCGAGATCGTCGGCGGCACCCTGCACGACGTGCCGGACCCGGAGGCGGTGGTGACCGGCACCGTCGAATTCGATTCCCGTGAGGTCGGTCCGGGAGGGCTGTTCCTGGCGCTGCCGGGTGCGAGGGTCGACGGTCACGAGTACGCCCGCGCCGCGGTGGACCGCGGCGCCGTCGCGGTGCTCGGGGCCCGCCCGGTCGGCGTGCCGGCGATCGTGGTGCCGGTCTCCGGGGTGACCGACAACCGTGTCATGGCGCTGGAGAACGACACCGACGGTGCGGGGGCGGCCGTGCTCGCGGCCCTGGGGAAGCTCGCCGCGTACTGCACCCGCACCCTCGCAGCGGAGGGCATGACCGTGGTCGGGGTGACCGGCTCGGCCGGTAAGACCTCGACGAAGGACCTGATCGCCGCGGTCCTCCGGCCGCTCGGTGAGACCGTTGCCCCGCCCGGCTCCTTCAACAACGAGATCGGGCACCCGTGGACCGCCCTGCGGGCCAGCGGATCGACCCGGTTCCTGGTGCTGGAGATGTCGGCGCGCGGCGTCGGACACGTCGCCGCTCTGGCCCGGGTCGCGCCGCCGCGGATCGGCGTGGAATTGAACGTCGGTACCGCGCACCTGGGTGAGTTCGGTTCCCGCGAGGCCATCGCCAGCGCCAAGGGCGAGCTGGTCGAAGCGCTGCCCTCCGCCGAACAGGGAGGCGTCGCGATCCTCAACGCCGATGACTCCGCGGTCGCCGGTATGGCCGGGCGCACCGCGGCACGGGTGGTCAGGTACGGCGCCGGCGACGGTCCGGCCGCCGGCACCGAGGGGGCGGTGACCGCCTCGGGCATCACCGTCGATGCGCACGCCCGGGCCCGGTTCACTCTGCACGCCCGCGGTGAGAGCGCCCCGGTGGAGCTGCAGGTGCACGGCGAGCACCAGGTGCACAACGCGCTCGCCGCGGCGGCCGTCGGTCTCGAATGCGGCGCCGGTCTCGCGCAGGTCGCGGCGGCGCTCTCCGGTGCGCGGGCGGCGTCGCCGCGCCGGATGGACGTCTTCACCACCGACGGCGGTGTCACCGTGGTCAACGACACCTACAACGCGAATCCGGACGCGGTACGGGCGGCACTGCGCAGCCTGGTGCTGATGGCCGAGCACGACGCCGACGGGGTGCGCCTGCCCGGCCGGCAGCGCCGCCGGACCTTCGCGGTGCTCGGTGAGATGGGCGAGCTCGGTGACGAGTCGATCCTCGAACACGACCGTCTCGGGCGGTTCCTGGTGCGGCTCGACATCACCTCCACGGTCTGCGTCGGAACCTCGCGTGCGGTGCACGCCCTGTGGCAGGGCGCGGTGATGGAAGGCTCGTGGGGCAGTGAGGCGGTACGGGTCGACACCCGCGCCGAGGCGGCTGCGCTCCTGCGCGCCGAACTGCGTCCCGGTGACCTGGTTTTGGTCAAGGCGTCGAAGTCCGAGAAGATGTGGGAGGTCGCCGAGCGCATCGGTGCGGCCGACGACGTCTTCATCGACAATGAGAGCGGGGAGTCACCGAAGTGATCCAGATCCTGTTCGCGGGCGGCATTTCGCTGGCCGTGGCGATCCTGCTCACGCCCGTGTTGATCCGGGTCTTCTCCCGGCAGGGCTTCGGCCAGGAGATCCGCATCGAGGGGCCGCAGAGCCACCAGAAGAAGCGCGGCACCCCGTCCATGGGCGGTGTCGCGATCGTGGTCGCGCTGTGGGCCGGTTACCTCGGCGCGCACCTGATCGGTCTGACCTCCGGCCCCGGACCGACCGCCTCGGGACTGCTGGTGCTGGGCCTGGCCACCTCGCTGAGCCTGGTCGGTTTCCTCGACGACTTCATCAAGGTGCGCAAACAGCGCAACCTGGGCCTGAACAAGACCGCGAAGACGGTCGGCCAGACGGTGGCCGCGCTGATCTTCGGCGTCCTGGTGCTGCAGTTCCCGAACGACTCCGGGGTCCGCCCGGCCAGCGATCACCTCAGTTACACCCGCGACATCAACGCCATCACCATGGGCGGCATCGTCTTCGTGTTGTTCTGCTGGTTCGTGGTGGCCGCCTGGTCGAACGCGGTGAACTTCACCGACGGCCTGGACGGCCTGGCGGCCGGCTCGATGGCGATGGTCCTGGGCAGTTACGTGCTGATCACCTTCTGGCAGTACCGCTACGCCTGCGCCACCAAGCCGGTGGCCGGCTGCTACGACGTACGGGATCCGCTGGACCTGGCGCTGATCGCGGTCGCCGGCGGAGGTGCCTGCCTGGGCTTCCTCTGGTGGAACGCGGCACCGGCGAAGATCTTCATGGGCGATACCGGCTCCCTGATGCTCGGCGGCCTGCTGGCCGGCCTGTCCATCACCACTCGCACAGAGCTGCTGGCGATCGTGCTGGGTGCGCTGTTCG
This sequence comes from Tsukamurella serpentis, assembly GCF_054780975.1. Classification (NCBI taxonomy): domain Bacteria; kingdom Bacillati; phylum Actinomycetota; class Actinomycetes; order Mycobacteriales; family Tsukamurellaceae; genus Tsukamurella; species Tsukamurella serpentis. The sequence continues at coordinate 93,839 of NZ_BAAGVH010000002.1, read as the reverse complement.
TCGCCGAGATGGTCTCGGTGGTCACCCAGATCGCGGTCTTCCGTTCCACCGGGCGGCGGGTGTTCCGGATGGCGCCCTTCCACCATCATTTCGAACTGTCCGGCTGGGCCGAGACCACGGTGATCATCAGGTTCTGGTTGCTCACCGCGATCGCCGGCGGGCTGGGCCTGGTGCTGTTCTACGCCGAGTTCCTCGGCTCCGGCGCGGCGGTCGGGTAGATGACGCTGCCCGGCCCCGGCTCCGATGTCCTGGTCGCCGGCGGCGGCGTCACCGGGCCCGCAGTGGCCCGCGCGCTGCTGCGCCTCGGGGCCACCGTCACCGTCGCCGACGGCAAACCCGCGGCCCGGGCCGCGGTGGCCGAGCAGGTACCCGGGATCACGGTCGTCGATCTCGACGAGCTGACCGGCCCGGAGCAGCTGAGCCGCTACCAGATGGTGGTCGTGGCGCCGGGGTTCCGGCCCACCGCCCCGGTCGTCACCGCCGCCCTCGACGCCGGGATCGACGTGATCGGTGATGTCGAGCTGGCCTGGCGGATCGATCGGGCGGGCGCCTTCGGAGCCCCCCGGGACTGGCTGGTGGTGACCGGCACGAACGGTAAGACCACCACCACGCAGATGCTCGAAGCGATCCTGCTGCACGCCGGAGTCCGCGCGGCGGCCTGCGGGAACATCGGCCGTCCGGTGATCGATGCGATCGCCGATCCGGTGGACCCGCGGGTGCTGGCGGTGGAACTGTCGTCGTTCCAGCTGCACTGGGCGCCGTCGGTGCGGCCGCGCGCCGGTGTGGTCCTCAACGTCGCCGAGGACCACCTGGACTGGCACGGATCGATGGCGGCCTACACCGCCGACAAGGCCCGCGCGCTGTCCGGTGAGCTCGCGGTGATCGGTCTCGACGATCCGGTGGCCGGTGGGCTGCGCGGCGCGGCGGACACCGTCGGCTTCACCACCGGTGAGCCGGCGGGTGGGCAGTACGGGGTTCACGACGGCGTCCTGGTCGACGGCGACGGTGCCGAGATCCTCCCGGCCGGGCGGGTCTCTCCGCCCGGGCCGGCCGGTGTCTGCGACGCGCTGGCCGCGACCGCGCTGGCGGAGACCGTGGGGGTGAGTGCGCAGCAGGCGGGTGCCGCGCTCGCGGCGTTCCGGGTCGGGGCGCACCGGGCCGAGCCGGTGGCGCAGGTCCGCGGGATCACCTTCATCGACGATTCCAAGGCGACGAACCCGCATGCGGCGCTGAACTCGATCGAGGCGCACCCGCGGGTGGTGTGGGTCGCCGGTGGTCAGCTCAAGGGCGCCGACATCGCACCGCTGATCGAGCGGGTGGCGCCGCGGCTGGCCGGCGCGGTGCTCCTCGGCGTGGATGCGGGGCTGATCGCGGCGGCAATGGCGCGACACGCACCGGATGTACCCGTGGTTCGAGTGACTTCGGGCGACGATAGTGCTGTGCCTCCTGTGACTAATGATGCAAGCCGTTCTGTAGGGACGTCTGTTGCTGCCGGTGTCGATGTGTTCGGCGATGCTGATGCGGTGATGACGGCGGCCGTCGGCGAAGCCGAGCGACTGGCCGCCGCCGCTCCCGGGGACGCACCGGTGGTACTGCTGGCTCCGGCGGCGGCCTCGCTCGACATGTTCACCTCCTACGGCCATCGCGGCGACGCCTTCGCCGCCGCCGCCCGGGCGCTCGGGACCGCGTCGTGAGCCGGGACACAGCGGTCAGCGCCCCGGAGAGCACCGAGTTCGACGCCCAGCCGCAGGCGGCCGGCGGCTCGGCCGCCCGGACCGGTGCGGCCGCCGCCCGCACCGGCGCCTTCGCGGTCCGTGACGCCGCAGTCACCGTCGTCACCGCCCTGCGCCGGCCGCTCGCGTCGTTCCACCTGGTCCTGGGGCTGACCGCGGTCCTGACGGTGATGGGCCTGGTGATGGTGCTCTCGGCCTCGTCGGTCGAGGACATCAGTGCCACCGGCTCCCCGTACAGCAAGTTCATCAGCCAGCTGATCTACGTCTCGCTCGGCGTGATCGCGTTCGTCTTCGCACTGCACCTGCGCCCCGCTCTCCTGCGCCGCACCGCACTCGGCGGCGTCCTGATCTCCCTCGCGCTGCTGATCGCGGTGCTCATCCCGGGCGTCGGCTCGAAGGTCGGCGGCGCCCGGCGCTGGATCGACGTGGGCGGATTCACCCTGCAGCCCTCCGAGATCGCCAAGGTGGCACTGATCGTGTGGGGCGCGCACCTGCTGGCGGACCGCGGGCGCCGGCGCAACCTCAAGGAACTGCTGCTGCCGCTGGGGCCGGTGGTCTTCCTGATGGCCGCCCTGATCGTGGCCGAGCCGAACCAGTCGACCGCGATGATCATCGCGGCGATCGGCGCGATGCTGCTGTTCTACGCGGGTCTGTCCTCGAAGGTGATCGTCTCGTTGGCCGCCGCGGTCGCGGTTGCGGGCGTCTTCCTGGCCCTCGCCGAGGGCTACCGGTCGGCCCGAGTCGCCGCCTGGCTCGGTCGCACCGACGATGCTCTGGGTGCGAACTACCAGTCCAACCAGGCCCGGTACTCGCTCGCCGACGGTGGGCTGTTCGGCGTGGGGCTGGGCAACTCCACCGCCAAGTGGAGCTATCTGCCCAATGCTCACAACGACTTCATCTTCGCGATCATCGGTGAGGAACTGGGATATCTCGGCGCCGGCCTGGTGATCGTGATGTTCGCGGCGCTCACCTGGGTGGGCATGCGGATCGCGGGCCGGGTCGCCGATCCGTTCCTGCGCCTGATGGCCGCGACCATCACCACCCTGATCGCGTTGCAGGCCATCATCAACATGGGCTACGTCGTCGGCCTGCTGCCGGTCACGGGTATTCAGTTGCCGCTGCTCTCCGCGGGCGGGAACTCGGTGATCCTGGTTCTGTTCATGATGGGGCTGCTCGCCAACGCCGCACGCCACGAGCCGGAGGCCATCGCCGCCCTGGCCGGTGGTCGCGACGGCCGCACCGGCCGGTTGCTGCGCCTGCCCAAGCCCCTGCCGTACATCCCGCCGCGCCCCGCGGCCCCGGTGCGTGCGCCCCGCGGTCCGGCGATGCGGGACTCGCGCGCCGTCCCCGTGCGGCGTGGACCATCGCGGCCGAGCGCCCCGTCGTCGTACGATCGACAGCCGTACGGTGAGACGGCGCCACGGCGTCGGCCGCACGGCCGCACGGCCGAGCCTTGGCGCGGGGAACGCGCCGGACAGTACCGAGGACAGGAAAAGGGCAGACGGGCGTGGTGAGTTCTTCACGAGCGGTATCGGTGGTCGTCGCCGGCGGCGGTACGGCCGGACACATCGAACCCGCGCTGGCGGTGGCGGACGCGGTGCGCGAACAGGCACCCGACGCCCGGATCACCGCCCTCGGCACCCCCAAGGGCCTGGAGGGCAGGCTCGTGCCCGACCGCGGATACCGGCTGGAGATGATTCCGCCGGTCCCGTTGCCCCGCAAGCCCGGTAAGGACCTGGCCGCGCTGCCGTTCACCCTGGCCGGTGCGGTGCGCCGCACTCGCGCGGTGCTCCGTGAGGCGCAGGCCGATGTGGTGGTCGGCTTCGGCGGCTACGTGGCACTGCCGGCCTACCTCGCCGCGCGCACCCTACGGATCCCGATCGTGATCCACGAGGCCAATGCCAGTGCCGGTGTCGCCAACAAGGTCGGTGCCCGGCTCGCCACCGAGGTCTACGCCGCGGTCCCGGGGTCGGGCGTCAGTGCACAGGTGGTCGGTATGCCGGTGCGCGCCTCGATCACCGGTCTGGATCGGGCGGGCCTGCGGGCGCAGGCCCGTGCCCATTTCGGCTTGCCGGCGGACGGCCCGGTGGTGCTGGTCTTCGGCGGCAGTCAGGGGGCGGTCCGGCTCAATGACGCGGTCACCGGCGCGGCCGGTGACCTCGCCGCCGCGGGGATCGGCGTGCTGCACGCCTACGGCCCGAAGAACCAGGTCACCGTCGACGTTCCCGGTTACGTCGCGGTGCCCTACCTGACCCGTATGGACCTGGCCTACGCGGCCGCCGACCTCGCCGTGTGCCGTTCGGGTGCGATGACGGTGGCCGAGGTCGCCGCGGTGGGTCTGCCCGCGGTCTACGTGCCGCTCCCGCACGGCAACGGGGAACAGTCGCTCAACGCCGAGCCGGTGGTCGCGGCCGGCGGGGGACTGCTGATCTCCGACGGTGACTTCACCCCCGAGACGGTCCGTGAGACGGTGATCCCCCTCGCCGGGGACGCCGGTAGGCTCACCCGAATGGGGGCCGCTGCGGCCGGTACCGGCCATCGCGACGCGGCCGGCACCGTCGCCGCCGCGGCGATCGCACTGGCGCAGGGGAGACGGAAATGACCAGCGAGCTGCCCGATCGGCTGCAACGCGTGCACATGGTGGGGATCGGCGGGGCCGGCATGTCCGGGATCGCCCGGATCCTGCTGGCCCGCGGGGGCCAGGTGTCCGGCTCCGATGCCAAGGAGTCGCGCAGTGTGATCGCGCTGCGCGCGCGCGGCGCCCAGGTGCAGATCGGACACAGCGCACAGGCTCTGGACCTGCTGCCCGGCGGTCCCACGGTGGTGGTCACCACCCACGCGGCGATCCCGAAGGACAACCCGGAACTGGTGGAGGCGCAGCGCCGGGGGATCCCGGTGATCCTGCGGCCCGAGGTGCTCGCCGATTTCATGGCCGACCACCGGACTCTGCTGGTGAGCGGTACCCACGGCAAGACCTCGACCACCTCGATGGCGGTGGTGGGCCTGCAGCACTGCGGTGCCAATCCGTCGTTCGCGGTCGGCGGTGAGCTCAACGAGTCGGGTACCAACGCCTTCCACGGCACCGGCGACGTCTTCGTCGCCGAGGCGGACGAGTCCGACGGCTCGCTGCTGCAGTACTCCCCGGACGTGGTGGTGGTGACCAACGTCGAAGCCGACCACCTGGACTTCTTCGGCACCGAGGACAAGTACGTGGCCGTCTTCGACGCCTTCACCGAGCGGATCCGCCCGGGCGGCACGCTGGTGGTGTGTCTCGACGATCCCGGCTCGGCTGCGTTGGCGCAGCGCACCCACGCCGCACTGCGGGCCCGGGGTGTGCGGGTACTCGGCTACGGCGAGGGCACCCATCGCGAGCTGGCTCCGGACGTGACGATGATCGCGCAGATGCTGGACTACCAGCCGCGCGCCGAGGGCGGCATGGTCACCGTGCGTTTCTCCGACGAGAACCGGACCGTGAGTGAGCGGGCGTTGCTGCTGTCGGTCCCGGGCAAGCACATGGCGCTCAACGCGATCGCCGCCACCATCGCGGTGGTGAGCATGGGCTACCTCACGCCCAAGGTGATCGAGGGCATCGAGGGCTTCGGCGGAGTGCACCGCCGGTTCCAGTTGCGCGGCACCGAGGACGGTGTCCGGGTCTACGACGACTACGCCCACCACCCCACCGAGGTGCGGGCAGTGCTCACCGCTGCGGCCGAGATGGTCGCCAAGCAGCCGGTGCCGGGTGCGGTGGTGGTCGCCTTCCAGCCGCACCTGTACTCGCGCACCGAGCAGTTCGCGGCCGAGTTCGCCGAGGCGCTGAGCCTGGCGGACCGGGTCGTGGTGCTCGACGTCTACGGTGCCCGCGAGGACCCGCTGCCCGGTGTGACCGGGGCGCGGATCGCCGAGAAGGTCACCTCCGAGGTGACGTACGTGCCGAATCAGGCCGAGGTGGCCGGTGTGGTCTCCGATCTGGCCCGCCCGGGTGACGTGGTGATCACCATGGGTGCCGGCGATGTGACCATGCACGCTCCGTCGATCCTGGCGGCGCTCGCCGAGCGCGCCATCGGGGCGGGCGCGTGAGTGCTCCCGCGACGCGGAGGCGGGTGCCGGGCTACCGGCGATTGCTGCTGATCTTGTTCGCGATCGTGGTCGCGGGGGCGCTGGGGGCCGCCGCGTACTTCTCCCCGCTGCTCTCCGCGCGGGAGGTCTCGGTGAGCGGGGCCACCAACGCTCCCGCCGATCAGGTGGCCAGGACCGTCGAGCCGCTCAAGGGTCGGCCGCTGTTGCAGATCACCGCCGGGCAGCGCGCCGAGTACGCGTCCCGGGTGACCGCGGTCAGCCCGTGGATCGGCAGCGCGACCGTCACCGTCAAGTACCCGTCGACCCTCGTGGTCACGGTCACCGAGCGGGAAGTGGTGGCCTACGCCGGACGGCCCGGCGCCATCGTGCTGGTGGACGCGAAGGGCGTGCCCTTCATCAAGGCGGCGGAGCCGCCGATCCTCACCCCCCGGCTCACGATCGACGATCCGAAGGCCGATGACCCCTCGACCCGGGCGGCGATCGGTGTGCTCGGGGCGCTGCCTCCCGACCTGCGCGGACAGGTCGTCGAGATCGGGGCGAACTCGCCGGCGAACGTGCGCTTCGTCCTGCGCGACAAGCGTGTCGTCCACTGGGGTGACGATGCCCGCACGGAGGCCAAGGCGGCCGCCCTGCGGATGGTCCTGACCCGGCCGGGTAGGGAGTTCACGGTGATCAACCCGGACGTGCCGACCACTCGGTAGTCCGGTCGGCCCGGGTTTTTCCCGACACGCCCGTGCGGTTGCGGGCAACACGGCGCAGCTGCCTCTACCTTGGTTTCAGACCAACTACTTGACATAACTTTAAGCCTTTTGTTGAGGTTTAGGGTTGTTCCAGGGCAAGACTTCAATCCCAGGGGAGAAGGCGAAACATGACCGCCGCGCACAACTACCTCGCCGTAATCAAGGTCGTCGGCATCGGCGGTGGCGGCGTCAACGCCGTCAACCGGATGATCGAGCAGGGCCTCAAGGGCGTCGAGTTCATCGCCATCAACACCGACGCTCAGGCGCTGATCATGAGCGATGCCGATGTCAAACTCGACGTGGGCCGCGACTCGACCCGCGGTCTGGGGGCCGGCGCCGATCCCGAGGTGGGCCGCAAGGCCGCCGAGGACGCCAAGGACGAGATCGAAGAACTGCTCAAGGGTGCCGATATGGTCTTCGTCACCGCCGGTGAGGGCGGCGGCACCGGTACCGGCGGGGCGCCCGTGGTGGCCAGCATCGCCCGCAAGCTCGGTGCACTCACCGTGGGCGTGGTGACCCGCCCCTTCACCTTCGAGGGTGCCCGCCGCGGCAAGCAGGCCGAGCAGGGCATCACCTCGCTTCGCGAGTCCTGCGACACCCTGATCGTGATCCCGAACGACCGCCTGCTGCAGCTCGGCGACGTCAGCGTCTCGGCGCTGGACGCGTTCAAGAGCGCCGATGAGGTGCTGCTCAACGGCGTCCAGGGCATCACCGACCTGATCACCACTCCGGGCCTGATCAACGTCGACTTCGCGGACGTCAAGAGCGTCATGTCCGGTGCGGGCAGCGCCCTGATGGGGATCGGCAGCTCGCGCGGGGAGGGCCGGGCGCTCAAGGCCGCCGAGGCGGCGGTGAACTCGCCGCTGCTGGAGACCTCGATGGAGGGCGCGCACGGGGTGCTCATGTCCATCGCCGGTGGCAGTGATCTCGGACTGTTCGAGATCAACGAGGCCGCCTCGCTGGTGCAGGGCGCTTCGCACGAGGACGCCAACATCATCTTCGGCACCGTGATCGACGACAACCTCGGTGACGAGGTCCGGATCACCGTGATCGCCGCGGGCTTCGACGGTGGCGCCCCCGCACGCCGTCCGGTCACCCGGATCGGCGGCCAGCACGCCGCCGCCGAGCCGGTCGCCGTGGAGCCGGAGGAGCCGCAGCGGGGCAACCCCTTCGACTCCCGCCCGCCGCGCACGAACGACCCGTTCCCGGCCCGGTCGACGGTGCGCGAGTCCCGCTCCGAGGACGATTTCGATCTCGACGTCCCGTCGTTCCTGCAGAACCGTCGCTGACGACCGCTGCTCGACGTTCGCCCCCGGTTCGCCGGGGGCGTCCTCGGTAGGCTCGAACCATGACTGAACCGGCAACCGAATCCGTGGCCGCCCGGCGTATCCGGCGAGTGAGCACCACCCGTGCGGGCGGTGTCTCGAAGGCGCCGTACGAGAGTTTCAACCTGGGCGATCACGTCGGTGACGATCCCGCGGCGGTGGCCGCCAACCGCCTTCGCCTGGAGCGCGAGATCGGCGTGGCGCCGGGGCACGTGGTGTGGATGGAACAGATCCACAGCCGCACCGTCACCGTCGTCGACGGTCCGCGCTCGGAGCCGGTCGAGGCCACCGACGCGATCGTCACCGCCACGCCCGGACTCGCGCTCGCCGTGCTCACCGCGGACTGCGTGCCGATCCTGCTCTCCGACGACGAGGCCGGTGTCATCGCGGCGGTGCACGCCGGGCGCGTCGGGGCCCGGATCGGCATCGTTCCCGCGGTACTCGGCGTGATGGCCGAACTGGGCGCGCAGCCGCAGCGGATCGGGGCCTTCCTCGGGCCGGCCGCGAGCGGCGCCGAGTACGAGGTGCCCGCGGCGATGGCCGCCGATGTCGAGCAGCACCTGCCGGGCAGTCGCTGCCGCACCGCTCAGGGCACCGACGGACTCGATCTACGGGCCGGAATCCGGCGCCAGTTGCAGAGCCTCGGAGTGGCTGCGGTCGCTCAGGATCCGCGGTGCACCATCTCCGATCCGACGCTGTTCTCGCATCGTCGTGGTGCACCCACCGGTCGGCTCGCATCGGTGATCTGGATCGAGGAAAGCGATGCCGGAAATGGCGACCGCCCGCGGAAATGACATTCATGTGATTTCGGTTCGCCGCGCCCGCGTGTCGGAGTCACGATTCCCGGCCGCAGCGCACTAATCTCACTTCCATAACGACAGTCACAACCGTCACACCAGCCCATGCAGGCGCCGAGGAAGGGCAAAGATGAGCACTCTGCACAAGGTCAAGGCGTACTTCGGCATGGTTCCGCTGGACGCGTACGACGACCGCTACGTCGACGAGGGCGCGCCGCAGCCCCGAGGTCGTCGCAGCCTCGACGACGACTTCGACGACTACCGCTCGGACTACCGCGGTGAGCGCGGTTACGCCTATGACGGCCGCCGGGCGGACGATTTCGAGTACGCACCGTCCTACGACGACGCCTACGGCGCACCGCGCGGCTACGACGACGGATACGACCGCGGGTACCGCGAGAGCGCGCGTGCCGCCGAGTCCCGGCTGCCCCGGCTCGAGCCGCTGCGCGACAGCTCGCGCTCGGGCGCCCCGTCGACCCGTGGCGCTCTGGCGATGGACACCCGCGCCGACGTGCTGAGCCAGGAGAACCCGATGTCCCGCATCACCACCCTGCGTCCCACCTCCTACGAGGAGGCGCGCACGATCGGTGAGCGGTTCCGCGACGGCATCCCGGTGATCATGGACCTGACCGAGATGGACAACGCCGACGCCAAGCGCCTGGTGGACTTCGCGGCCGGCCTGACCTTCGCCCTGCACGGCTCCTTCGACCGGATCACCACCAAGGTCTTCATGCTCTCGACCTCGGATGTGGACGTCACCGCCGAGGATCGCGCGCGCATCGCCGAGACCGGCTTCTACAACCGCTGACGCTTCGGGCAGACTGGAAACCGTGCAAGCATTCTGGCTGGTCGTCTACATACTCCTATCGGTCTTCTGGTTCCTGTTGATCGTCCGCCTGGTGGTGGACTGGGTGAAGGTCTTCGCCCGGGACTGGATGCCCAGCGGCATCGTCGCGGTGCTGCTGGAGGCGGTCTACACCGTCACCGATCCACCGATCAAGGCGCTCCGAAAGGTCCTGCCTTCACCGACGATCGGGTCCATTCGTCTCGATCTGGCATTCATCGTGTTGTTCCTGTTGGTGGTAATCGGCCAGCAGATCGCAGCAGATCTCGCATCCGCGTGACGTGTCCGGTCAGTAGCAGATAATCGGACATTTCTCGCGTGATTGCCGGGTGATGCGGAACAAACGGGTCTGGTGTGACAGGATGTGCACCAGTTACAGTGTTGGCCCGAGTGACTTGAGATTTGTCGAGCAGCCGAATTGAGGGGAAACGACCTATGAAGCTGACACCCGCCGACGTGCGGAACGTCGCGTTCAGCAAGCCGCCGATCGGTAAGCGCGGCTACAACGAGGATGAGGTGGATCAGTTCCTCGATCTGGTTGAGACCGAGCTCGCTCGGCTGATCGACGAGAACAATGATCTGCAGCAGCGCAATGCCGAGCTCGAGCGTGAGCTCGGGGAGGCCCGTGCCGGTGGCTCGCAGCCGTCGGCCGACAGCACCGTCGCCTTCGCCGCATCGTCGGCCGGCGCGCAGAGTGCGCCGAGCGCTCCGAGCAAGGCGACCGCGCAGAGCGCGCCGCTCGCTGCCGCGGACACCGGCGCGGCACAGGCCGCTACCGAGGAGGCGCAGGTTCGCGCGGCCAAGGTGCTCGGCCTCGCACAGGAGACCGCCGATCGCCTGACCAACAACTCCCGGTCCGAGGCCGAGAAGCTGGTCTCGGACGCCCGCGCGCAGTCGGAGGCGATGGTCACCGACGCCCGCCAGAAGTCCGAGGCTATGGTCGCCGACGCCCGCCAGCGCTCCGATGCGCTGCTCGCGGACGCCCAGACCCGGTCGGAGAACCAGCTGCGCCAGGCGCAGGAGCGCTCCGATTCGCTGCAGGCCGAGGCCGAGCAGAAGCACACCGAGATCATGACCACGATCAACCAGCAGCGCACGGTGCTGGAGGGTCGGATCGAGCAGCTCAAGACGTACGAGCGCGAGTACCGCACGCGCCTGAAGACGTACCTCGAGGGCCAGCTCGAGGAGCTGCAGTCGCTGCGCAGCGCGGCTCCGGTCGATCACGGCCGTGGTGGCGACTTCAACGATCCCGGCAATGCGCCGGGTGGCAATAAGCAGTTCAAGTAGGTCATCAACCGGTAGAGGCGAGGCATAGACATGCTGCTAGCCGCTCTGGGGGCGACGGTCATCGGGTTCATCCTGCTGATCGTCGCCCTGATCACTGGGAATCTGTGGCTCGCCATCGCCTGTGTGGTGGTCTCGGTCGTGGGTGTGGTGCTCCTGCTCGGTGACGTGCTGACCTATCGGCGCGCCGAGCGTGACGAATCCGATGGCGAGGGGAGTTGGAGCCCCGGTACCGACGGTTCCGACCAGGACACCGAATCCGGGGCTGCTGCCGCCGCCGACCGCGGGGCGGGCCCCGCCGCCGCGGTAGCGGGAGGCTCGGTGGGGGCTGCCGCCGGGGCTTCCGCCGCCGGCGCCGCCCCGGCCTCCGGTGCCGCAGCGGAGCTCGACGATGCCGCCCGTGAGGCCGGCACCGTCGGGCACGAGGAGTTCGGGCGTCACGACGCCCCCGACGACGACGCCCGGCCCACCACGCAGTTCGCCCGCGGACCGCTCGGCGGGGAGTCCGGCTGGGATCACGAGACCCCCGCGGACACCGACGACGACTCCACCCGCGGACTGTTCGCACCGGGTGAGTACGACCCGGACATGACCGACCAGATCCCGCAGATCGAGGTCGACCGGGCGTGGGGCAGTCAGTGGACCGCCCCTGAGGATCCCGACAAGAAATAGCGCGCCGACAGCCGCTATCATCGAGACAGCACTGCGACGATCCGGCCATCACCGGGGAGCATCCGGAAGAACGGGCCGACGGCCCCAGTAGAACCGGACGGGACGGCCCGTCACAGCCGAGTTCGAAAGAGGCGCCGTTCGCGGCGCAAGCGGGGTGGTACCGCGGGATCCGGCGCAGCGCCGGTGATCGTCCCCGTGCTGGTTTCCGACGGCACGAGGAGTTCCCGTGAGCAGCAACCGCCCGTACCCCCGGGTCGACATGACCCGCGACCCGCAGAGCCCGGCGCGCACCGGGACACCCTCGTTCCCGGATCTCGAGGAACGGGTCCTGGCGTATTGGGCGGACAACGACACCTTCCGCAAGAGCATCGACAACCGTTCGCAGGCGGAGGAGTTCGTCTTCTACGACGGCCCTCCGTTCGCGAACGGATTGCCGCACTACGGTCACCTGCTCACCGGCTACGTCAAGGACCTGGTCCCGCGGTACCAGACGATGCGCGGAAAGAAGGTCGACCGGCGGTTCGGTTGGGACACTCACGGACTGCCCGCCGAACTCGAGGCCGAACGCCAACTGGGGATCAAGGACAAGTCCGAGATCGAAACCATGGGCGTTGAGAAGTTCAACGACTACTGCCGCAGTTCCGTGCTGCGTTACACCGAGGAATGGCGGCAGTACGTCACCCGGCAGGCCCGGTGGGTCGATTTCGTGGGCGACTACAAGACGCTCGACCTGGACTTCATGGAATCGGTCATGTGGGCGTTCAAGACCCTCTACGAGAAGGGCCTGATCTACCAGGGCTACCGGGTGCTGCCGTACTCCTGGTACGAGCAGACGCCGTTGTCGAACCAGGAGAGCAAGCTCGACGACGCCTACAAGATGCGGCAGGACCCGGCGGTCACCGTCGGTATGCCGCTGCGCACGGCGGGCACGGCACTGGAGGCGCTCGACGGTGTCGAGGCACTGATCTGGACCACCACGCCGTGGACCCTGCCGTCGAACCTGGCGATCGCCGTGCACCCGGACGTCGACTACGTGCACGTGGTGGGGGCGCAGGGCGCGCCCGCGGAGGGCCGGCACTACCTGCTGGCGCAGGCGCGGTTGGGCCAGTACGCGCGGGAGCTGGGTGCGGAGCCCGAGGTCCGGGGAACCTACAAGGGCAGCGAACTGGAGTTCGCGGCGTACGAGCCGCCCTTCGACTTCTTCGCCGGTCATCCGAAGGCGCACGTGGTGCTGTTGGCGGATTACGTGACCACCGATTCGGGTACCGGTGTGGTGCACCTGGCTCCGGCGTTCGGTGAGGAGGATATGGAGCTCGCCTCGGGCAAGTACGGCATCGAGGTGGTCCAGCCGCTGGATCCGGCCGGCCGGTTCACCTCCGCGGTGCCGGACTACGAGGGTCTCCAGGTATTCGATGCGAACCCGGTGATCGCCAAGGACCTCAAGGCCAAGGGCCGGTTGCTGCGGCACGAGACCATCGAGCACAGCTATCCGCACTCCTGGCGCAGCGGTCAGCCGCTGATCTACATGGCGGTGCCGTCGTGGTTCGTCGAGGTCACCAAGATCATCCCGCGCATGCTGGAACTCAACCAGGACATCACCTGGAACCCGGCGCACATCCGTGACGGTCAGTTCGGCAAGTGGGTCGAGGGCGCACGGGACTGGAACATCAGCCGCAACCGGTACTGGGGCGCGCCGATCCCGGTGTGGGTCTCCGACGATCCGGAGTTCCCGCGGGTGGACGTCTACGGCTCGCTGGACGAACTGGAGCGCGACTTCGGCGTGCGTCCGACCAACCTGCACCGCCCGTACATCGACGAGCTGACCCGGCCCAACCCGGACGATCCGAGCGGCAAGGCCGTCATGCGCCGGGTGCCGGAGGTCCTGGACTGCTGGTTCGAATCGGGATCGATGCCGTTCGCGCAGGTCCACTACCCGTTCGAGAACCGCGAGTGGTTCGACACCCACTTCCCGGGTGACTTCATCGTCGAGTACAACGGGCAGACCAAGGGCTGGTTCTACAACCTGCACGTGCTGGCCACGGCACTGTTCGACAGTGCCGCCTTCCGCACGGTCGCCGCGCACGGCATCGTGCTCGGTCACGACGGCCTGAAGATGTCGAAGTCCAAGCGGAACTACCCGGACGTCAACGAGGTCTTCAACCGCGACGGCTCGGACGCGATGCGCTGGTTCCTGATGGCCTCGCCGATCCTGCGCGGTGGCAACCTGGTGGTCACCGAGCAGGGCATCCGCGACGGTGTCCGGCAGACGCTGCTGCCGCTGTGGAACGCCTACAGCTTCCTGCAGCTCTACGCGGATCGCCCGGCTACCCGGCGCACCGATTCCACGGACGTGCTGGACCGGTACATCCTGGCGAAGCTGGCGCAGACCCGGGACGCGATGACGGCGGCGCTGGACACCTGCAGCATCGCCGATGCCTGCGAGGAGCTGAGGCTGTTCGTGGACGCGCTCACCAACTGGTACGTGCGACGGTCACGGGCCCGGTTCTGGGGCGGCCAGGGCGAGCCGGAGAACGACGCCGCCTTCGACACCCTGTACACGGTGCTCGAGACCACCTGCCGGCTGGCTGCACCGTTGCTCCCGATGGCCACCGAGGCCATGTGGCGCGGACTGACCGGAGGCGAGTCGGTGCACCTCACCGATTGGCCCGGCGAGGGTGAACTGCCCGCCGATCCGGAGCTGGTCGCGGCGATGGACGAGGTCCGGGACGTGTGCTCGGTGGCGTCGTCGGTGCGGAAGGCGAACAAGCTGCGGGTGCGCCTGCCGTTGCACACGCTCACCGTCGCCGGGCCGGGCGCGGCGAAGCTCGCGCCGTTCGTGTCGATCATCGCCGACGAGGTGAACGTCCGCGACGTGCAGGTCTCGCCCGACGCCGATCAGTACGGCCGGGTCGAGATCGCTGTGAACGCCCGCGCCGCGGGCCCGCGCCTGGGTAAGGACGTGCAGACCGTGATCAAGGCGGTCAAGGCCGGTGACTACACGGTGGCCGACGGTGTGGTGAGCGCAGCCGGCATCGAGCTGCAGGACGGTGAGTTCAGCCGCAAGCTGGTGGCGGCCGCGCCGGATTCGACGGCCGAACTGCCCGACGGTGCCGGTCTGGTGGTCCTGGATCTGACGGTCGACGCCGAGTTGGAGGCCGAGGGCTGGGCCAAGGACCGCATCCGTGAACTGCAGGAAGCGAGGCGCACGGCGGGCTTGGACGTGAGCGACCGGATCGCGCTGGTGCTCGACGTCCCGGAGAGCGATCAGCCCGCCGCGCAGCAGCACCGGGACCTGATCGCGGGTGAGGTGCTGGCGACCTCGCTGGAGTTCGCGTCGCTCGATCCTGCGGCAGCGGACACCGTGGACATCGGCGACGGTGCCCGCGCTCGACTCGCCCGGGCCTGACCGGTGCCGGTGCTTCGGCTGATGGTGCGATTCGTGGTCTGACGGTGGCTGACGACCGCAGTCACCGCTGGGTGCTGCACTTCGACATGGACGCCTTCTTCGCGTCCTGCGAACAGCTGACCCGGCCCACCCTGCGGGGCCGTCCGGTGCTCGTCGGAGGCCTCGGTGGGCGTGGCGTGGTGGCGGGTGCCTCGTACGAGGCTCGGGCCTACGGGGCACGTTCGGCGATGCCGATGCACCAGGCCCGGCGCCTGGTCGGTGCCGCCGCGGTGGTGCTGCCGCCCCGCGGCGCGCTGTACGGCACCGTCAGCCGGCGGGTCTTCGGTGCCGTGCGGGAGTTGATCCCGGTGGTCGAGACGCTGTCCTTCGATGAGGCCTTCGGCGAGCCGGTCGAACTGGCCGGGGCGCCCACCGATGAGGTGGTGGCCTTCGCCCAGCGGCTGCGGGCTCGGATCCGGGCGGAAACGGGGCTGGTGGCCTCGGTCGGGGCCGGAGCGGGCAAACAGGCGGCGAAGATCGCCTCCGCGCTGGCCAAGCCGGACGGGGTGCACGTCATCCCGCCGGCACAGCAGCAGGCCCTGCTGCATCCGCTGCCGGTGCGCCGACTGTGGGGGATCGGTCCGGTGGCGGGGGAGCGTTTGTCGCGCTTGGGCATCGAGACCATCGGGCAGTTCGCGGCGATGAGCGAGGTGGAGGTGGTCTCGGTGCTGGGGGCCACCGTGGGGCCGGCGCTGCACCGGTTGGCGCGGGGTGAGGACAACCGCCCGATCGAGACGCGGACCGGGGCGAAGTCGATCAGCGCCGAGCACACGCTGGAGACCGACGTGACCACGATGGCGGCGTTGCGGCGGGAGATCGACCGCAGTGCCGAGCACGCGCTGCGGCGGTTGCGCCGGGACGGGCGCGGCGCGCGCACCGTCGTCCTGAAACTCAAGCGCTCGGACATGTCGGTCCTCACCCGCTCGGCGACCCTGCCGTCCGCGACGACCGACGCTGCGACGCTCACCGCGACCGCGCAGCGGCTCGCTCTCGATCCGATGGAGATCGGAGCTTTGCGCCTGGTGGGGGTGGGTTTCTCGGGTCTGAGCGGGATCGAGCAGTTCACCCTGTTCGGGGAGGAGCCCACGCGGGTGTCCGGGGATTCCGGTGTCACGGACGCCGGTCCGGAAGCCGGTGCGGACACCGGCGGTGCAGGTGATACCGGACAGGCGGGCGGTCTCGGGGACGTGGAGGCTGGCGCGCCGTGGCGGCCGGGCATGGATGTGCGGCATCCGGAGTTCGGGCACGGTTGGGTCCAGGGCGCCGGACACGGCGTACTCAGCGTGCGTTTCGAGACCCGCACCAGCGGCCCGGGACGGATGCGGAGTTTCCGCGCCGACGATCCGGACCTCCGTGAAGCCGACCCGCTCGACTCCCTGGACTGGCCGCCCGAACACCTGCGGTTCGACGACGACTGAGACCGCAGCCGGTCATCTCCCCAGGTAGGCGGCGATCCAGCGACGGTCCACCCCGGCCGCGAGCAAGGCGAGCAGAACGATCCGCGCCTGGCCGGGCCGCAGCCGTCGCGAGAGCACGGCGCCGGCGGCCACCAGGTCCGCCGCTCCGCTGCCGCCGCCGTAGGCCGCATCCACCGGCCCGGCTGGGATCCGGCTCGAGATCACCACGATCACTCCTGCGGTCAGCGCTCGTCGGACCGCGTCGGCCATGGCCGCGGTGGTGTTGCCGCTACCGGTACCCATGAGCACGATTCCCCGGGCGCCGGCCGCGACCGCGGCGTCGAGCAGGGCACCGTCGGCCCCTGGATACGAGGCGACGATGTCCACCCGCACCCCGGAGACCGGAACCGGTTTCCCCATCAGTCTGTGCGGTGCGGTCCCGCCGAGTTCGTTCACCGGCAGCCCCCCGGAGAACGGCTGTTGAGCGCTGGTGGAGACCTTCGTGAGCCCGCGTACCGTCTGTACGGTCCCGGCGAACGACACCAGCACCCCCAGGCCGCGGTGCACCGGATCGGCGGCGGCGGCGATCGCCGCGGCGAGATTCACCGGCCCGTCGGCGTCCGGCGAATCCGCCGGGTGCTGCGCGCCGGTGAACACCACCGGCCGCGGATCGGCGTGCGAGAGGTCCACTAACAGGGAGGTCTCCTCCATGGTGTCTGTGCCGTGTGTCACGACCACACCCGCGACGTCGGGGGACCGCAACGCACAGCCCACCGCGTCCCGGATCGCATCGAGCTGTTCCAGGGTCAGTGCGGACGAGTCGGCGGAGACCACGTCCTGCACCGTCACCGTCACTCCTGCAACAGATCCGGCGGATTCGACCAGCTCGCTCCCGGTGTCCGAGGCGACGGCGGCCCCGGACTCGTCGTGGCGGCTGGCGATGGTGCCGCCCGTGGCGAGCACGATCACTTCAGGCATGGATGCAGCATCGCACGCCCCGTGCGGCAACCGGCCGGGTGGACTGTCGTTTGGCATAGTGGAGTCGACATGTTGAGAGGACGGATGGAGGTGACGCAATGCCCGCACCCGCACGAGTGGTGCCGCTCGTCGCCTTCGTAGCGCTCCTGGCCACCGGCTGCGGTGCGGACGACTCCGGGGTGCGCACCAACGCTCCGTCCACGGCGCAGGTCACCGAGGCCCCATCGACCAGTGCGGACCGGGCGCCGTCGGCGCAGCAGCTCGAGGAGATGCTGATCCGCGCTGTGAGTCCGAACGTCCCGCTCGACGACAAGATCATGCTGGTGCAGGGCGCCGGTCCCGCCGATGCGCCGCTGTTCGGCGAACTGGTCAAGCTCCGCCAGGACAATCCGAAGGTCAGCTGGCACATCGGCACTCCGGTGCTGGAACAGCCGGGGCTCGCCAAGGCGCAGTTCTCGGTGCTGATGGACGGCACCAACCAGCTCGCCTACGCCACGCTGGTCTTCGACGGTGACCGGTGGAAGCTGCAACGTTCCTACGCCTGTCAGATGATCACGCAGGTCGGCCGCAGTTCACCCTCCTGCCCGTGAGGCACGTCGCCGGGCCGCAGAGTGCCGGCCGTCGGGGTCAGGACTGTTTCGGACCGAACTTGTAGACGCTGCCCGTGCGCTGGGTGAGCTTCTTCGCGGCGTCGTCGCCGATCAGCGTTCGGCCGCCTTCGAGCTGCACACCGCCCTGGCCGAAGGCCAGCGCCGGATCCATGTCGAGGGTGCCGCGCCCGGCGGAGGTGAAACTCTCGATCGTGAGTTGCTGCTCGCTGCCCGGCACACGGAACACCGAGTCGTCGGGCGACTCGTCCACGTTCGCCTGCAATTGCGGTGCGTCCAGGGAGCCCGCCAGGGTGACCTGCATGGTCTGCGTCAACGTACTGTCGGCGCGGATGTTGCGGGTGACCGACCATTTCGCGCCGATCGCCACCGGCTCTGCGGGCATCGGGACCAGTCGCAGGAAGGTCTGCAACAGGGCCTGCTCGAATGTGGACTGCGCCTCGGACGAGATGCCCTGCGGCGCGGCGATCCGGAACGAGCGCACTTCACCGGTCGGCGCCAGCCGCACCCGTCCGACGGTGCCGGCCTCGGGTTCGAGCGCCTTCGTCATGGTGGCGTCGGTCGACGTGGGAGCGCGGAAGTAGAGAACCACATCCAGTGGATCGGCGCACGTCGGCTGCGCCGTGAAAGCGAGCGTGACGTCCCGGTTGCCGCCCGAGGGCTGCTCGCCGGTCACCTGCGAGACCTGCAGGCTGTTGGTGAACAGGCTGTATTCGCCGATCGCGGTGGGGCGCAGTGCCAGGGTCCGTCGCGGCCCCGCCCCGGGGGAGTCCAGTGTGACCGTCGCCTGCGGCACGTCGACGGTGACCGCGCCGTCGGCCGGCTCCGGAGCCTGTTGCGCGCACCCGGCGGTCGGCGGTGGAGCGGTCACGGAGCGGTTCGCCGACCCCGTCGCGGCCGAGGAGCCCGACGGCGCGGAGGCTCCGTCACCGTCGCCGCACCCCGATGCGACGAGACCGAACGCCACGAGGGCCGGAACCAGCTGCAACCGCCTGCCATGCACAGTGCCACCGTAGTGGATGATGGAGACCATGGATTCTCCCGTGACCGCCCGGCCGAACTGGTATCGGAACCCTCGTATCCTGTTGGCGGCGGTCGCGGTCGTGGTGCTCGGGATCGACCTCGCCGCGAAGACGACCGCGGTCAACACCATGACCTACGGCGAGAAGATCCCCGTCCTGGGCCCGTTCAGCCTGATCTTCGTCAAGAACCCGGGTGCCGCGTTCTCCATGGCCACCGGCTACACCTGGGTGCTCACCGTGATCGCCCTACTTGTGGTCGCGTGGATCGTGCGGATGGGATCGCGGCTGACGTCCGTCCCGTGGGCGATCGGTCTCGGGCTGGTGCTCGGCGGCGCGCTGGGCAACCTGGCCGACCGCATCTTCCGGACGCCCGGGGTCTTCCGGGGGCACGTCGTGGACTTCCTCTCGATCGGGGACTGGTTCCCGGTCTTCAACACCGCCGACTGTGCGATCAGCGTGGCCGCGGTACTGCTCGTCGGGCTGACCCTGTTCGGCAAGGATCCGTACGAGGGATTCGGGCAGAAGAAGGCGGCGTCCTCCGATACGGCGGGTGCCGACAAGGAGGCCACCGATGCGTGAATCACGCACCATGCCCGTTCCCGACGGGCTCGACGGGCTACGGGTCGACGCCGGGGTGGCACGTCTGCTCGGGCTGTCCCGCACCGTCGTCTCCGATCTCGCGGGGGAGGGCTCGGTGACGCTCGACGGTGTCGCGGTGGGCAAGTCCGACAAGCTGCGGGCCGGTGCTCTGCTGGACGTGACCCTGCCCGAGCCCGAGCGGCCCCTGGAGATCGTGGCCGAGCCGGTGCCGGGTATGAACATCATCTACTCCGACGATGACATCGTCGTGGTGGACAAGCCGGTCGGTGTCGCCGCGCACGCCTCGGTCGGCTGGACCGGGCCGACGGTGATCGGCGGCCTGGCGGCAGCCGGTTTCCGGATCTCCACGTCCGGTGCACCCGAGCGGCAGGGGATCGTGCACCGATTGGACGTCGGCACCTCCGGGGTCATGGCGGTCGCGGTCTCCGAGCGGGCGTACACCGTGCTCAAGCGAGCGTTCAAGCAGCGCACCGTCGACAAGCGGTACCACGCACTGGTGCAGGGCCATCCGGACCCGATGTCCGGCACCATCGACGCCCCGATCGGCCGGCATCGCAGTTCCGATTGGAAGTTCGCGGTCACCAAGGACGGTAAGCCGTCCATCACGCACTACGACACGATCGAGGCGTTCCAGGCGGCGACACTGCTGGATGTGCATCTCGAGACCGGTCGCACGCACCAGATCCGGGTGCATTTCGCGGCGCTGCACCACCCCTGCTGCGGGGATCAGACCTACGGTTCCGATCCGGTGCTGGGCAAGAGGCTCGGCCTGGACCGTCAGTGGCTGCACGCCCGTACCCTGGGCTTCACGCATCCCACGAAGGGGGAGTACGTGGAGTTCACCTCGCCCTACCCCGACGACCTGCAGCACGCTCTGGACGTCCTGCGGGATCAGTGAGCCGCACCCTCGCCGGCTGGGCGGCGCTGGTGGTAGCGGCGCTGACGCTCGCGTACTGGCTCGGATCGGCCACCCCGGCGAAGACGGTGCGACCCTCCGACGACAGGCTCGGCCCGCAGTCCGGTGAGCCGGTCGGCGAGTACCTCGATCAGGCGCGTCGATCGTTGGCCGGGGCGCCCTCCGGTGAATACCGGTGGGCGCTGGTCTCAGCCGAGCAGGAGTGGACGCCTGCGCAGGTGTGGGATCGGCTCGGATCCCTGGACCGGATAGGTCGAGTGCTTCTGCGGGTGCCGATCGACGGGGTCGCGACACCGACGGTGACCGTCGCTCCCGGGCAGAGCGCCGCGGGCGTGGCAGCGGCCGGTGAGTTGGCGGCGCTCGCTGCTGCCGGGCTCGTGGCACCCGGGCCGCGAGGCGAGGCGATCGCCCGGGTGACGGCCTCGCGCCTGCGAGCGGGGGTGCCGGCCGTGGTCGGAGTGGTCGTTCGAGGCGAGGGCGAGGCGCTGCGAGCGGTGGCGGGACGGCCCGGCGTGCGGGCGGTGCAGGTCCTCCCGCACGACGGCTCCCGCTTCGGTCTCTCGCCGCTGTTCCCGTCCCATGAGGTCGCCGTCGAGCCCGGGCCGGACGACCGCCCGGTCCCGACTTCGTAAAGTCTCGCCTGGCTATCGTGAACACATGACTTCGGGAGTGCGGCGTGGCATCGGAACCGTGCTGTTGGCGTCAGTCCTGTTCGGCACCACGGCGTGCATTCAGGAACAGCCGACGATGCGCGCAGCCGACCTTCAAGAGGTGCGGAGTATGACCGAGGCGTGGACCGGAGTCCCCTTACCGGAGCAGATGACTCTGGTCGCGGGGAGTTACCTCTCGGCGTTCCTCGACCCTTCTGTCTCCGCGACCTTCGATGCGCGATCCTCGGACGTCGATCGGTTCGTCGATGGCCTTGGAACACGTGTACAGCGGGAGTACGCCCCGGATTGTTCCGATCTGTCGAACCCGGTTCGGTTCTCGGGTGCGGGCTCCGCAGTGCCAGGAGAGGTTGTCATCGAGTTCGGCTGGGCCGAGTACCTGGCTTCGCTCGTCAAGCAGGGGAGCATTGAACGATGTCGCAACGTCGTCGTCGTCCACGCCAGCCCGAGAGGTGTCCAGGTCGAAATGAGTATCCAGGCTGGGCCGACCGGGTCGAGTCGGGTGATCCTGTCCGTCGTGACGACCTGAGTCTCCGGCCAAAGGCTCAATCCGCGCAGATCGGACAGGGTTTCGCCGACTGAGAAATACAGTTGTGAGTGGGCACTCACAACTGTACTGTCGGCCCCGTGCCCGCGGCTGACGAATACCGGCCCCGCGCGCCGCACCTACCTCCCGAGGAGCGCCGTGCGGCGCTGATCGCCGCCACCCGCGATGCGCTGCTCGCCCACGGCACGGTCCCCACGACCAAACAGATCGCCGCCGCAGCGGGTGTCGCCGAGGGAACCATCTTCCGCGTCTTCGACTCCAAGGATGCGCTGCTCGACGCAGTGATGCGCGACTGCTTCGCCCTGGACGAGCTGCTCGATGCGATCGGCACCATCGATCCGCACCTGCCGCTGCGGCAGCGGCTCTACCGGTGCGCCGAACTGATGCAGGCGCGGCTGAACCGGATCTTCGGCCTGATGGGGGCGCTCGGTCTGCTCGCCCCGCCCAATGACCCGGACGCCCGCCGGCGTGCCGAGGCCGGAGCGCCTGCTCTGGTCGACCGCCTGCGATCGGTGATCGGCCGTGATGCCGACCAGCTCCGCGTCCCGCCCGAGGAAGCCGCTCATCTGCTGCGTCTTCTCACCTTCTCCGGTAGTCACCCCCGGATCAGCCAGGGGCAGGTCCTACCGCCGCACCGCATCGTCGACGTCCTGCTCGACGGCATCGCCGCCCCAGCCGCCCCGTCCAGCCCGCCCGCACGTCGAGAGGGAACAGCCCCGTGAACCTCCTGCGACTGATCGCCGCCCACCTTCGCCCCTATAGACCCTGGCTGATCGCCGTCGCCCTGTTCCAATTGATCAGCGTGATCGCCAACCTGGTGCTACCGAGCGTCAACGCCAAGATCATCGACCAGGGCGTCACTCCCGGAGACACCGGCTACATCGCCCGGATGGGCGCGGTCATGCTGGCGATCACCCTGGTCCAGGTCGCAGCAGCCGCCGGTGCCACGTACTTCGCCGCGGGCAGTGCCGCCGCTTTCGGGCGTGACACCCGGCGGTCACTGTTCGACACCGTCAGCCGGTTCTCCGGCCGGGAGGTCTCGCACTTCGGCGCCGCCTCGCTGATCACCCGCACCACCAACGACGTGCAACAGGTGCAGCTATTGGTCCTGATGTCACTGTCGATGATGATCCAGGCGCCGTTCATGGCGGTCGGTGGCGTCTTCATGGCGATCCGCGAGGAGGCGGGCCTGGCTTGGCTGATGGTGGTCGCAGTCCCCGTCCTCGGGGCGGTGCTGGGTGTGGTCATCGCGAAGATGATCCCCGGATTCCGCACCGTCCAGTCCCGGCTCGACGCGGTGAACCGGGTGCTGCGCGAACAACTCACCGGAGTGCGAGTGGTCCGTGCCTTCGTCCGCGAGCCCGTCGAGCGGGAGCGCTTCGACGGCGTCAACACCGAACTCACTGACGCATCCGTCCGGGTGATGCGGTTGATGGCCATCATGTTCCCCTGGGTGATGCTGGTGCTCAACCTCTCGACCGTTGCGGTCTGGTGGTTCGGTGCGCACCTGATCGCCGACGGTTCCGCGCAGATCGGCTCGGTCACCGCCTACATGCAGTACATGATGCAGATCCTCATGGCGGTGATGATGGCGACGTTCATGGTGATGATGGTTCCGCGAGCGTCGGTCGCCGCCGACCGCATCTCCGACGTCCTCACCACCGCGTCCACCGTCCAACCGCCGGAGCGTCCGAATCCGCTCCCGGCGATCACCGGCGCGGTCGAACTCGACCGGGTCAGCATGTGCTATCCGGGCGCGGAGCAACCGGTACTGCGCGAAGTGAATCTCACCGCCGGGCCGGGGGAGACGATCGCGATCATCGGTTCCACCGGCTCCGGCAAGACCACCCTGATCAATCTGCTGGCGAGGCTGTTCGACGCCACCGGTGGGCGGATCCGCTACGACGGCGTGGACGTGCGTGAACTGAACTCGGACGCGCTGTGGGGCCACGTCGGGCTGGTCCCGCAGCGGGCTTACCTGTTCAGCGGTACCGTCGCCGACAACCTCCGCTTCGGAGACCCGGACGCCACCGACGAACACCTGCACGAGGCGTTGCGGATCGCCCAGGCGGCGGATTTCGTCGCCGATCTGGGCGGCCTCGACGCGCCGATCGCTCAGGGCGGCACCAACGTCTCCGGTGGCCAGCGTCAGCGACTCGCGATCGCCCGCGCGCTGGTCGCCAGGCCCGCGATCTACCTGTTCGACGACAGCTTCTCGGCGCTCGACCTACAGACCGATGCCGCTCTGCGCTCCGCGCTGGCGCCGTACACCCGTGAGTCGACCGTCTTCATCGTGGGGCAACGCATCTCCACGATCGCCGGAGCGGATCAGATCCTGGTGCTCGAGGACGGGGCGGTGGTCGGCCAGGGAACCCATTCCGAACTCCTCGCCGACTGTCCGACGTATCAGGAGATCGCGCGCAGTCAGGGCGCGGCGGGGGCCGTCGCGTGACCGGGCCGGGAGCGCGTGCCGCCGCGGCCGCCAACGCAGGGGCGCCCAACCAGAAGGCGATGACGTTCTGGCCGTCCCTGGGCAGACTCCTGGGCCTGCTTCGGGTCCAGCGGCTGACGGTGACGGTGGCGGTGCTGTTGTCCATCGGCTCGGTCACCGCCGCGGTGATCGCGCCCCGGGTGATCGGCCGCGCCGTGGACGCGGTCTACGACGGATTCCGATCCCAGATCCAGCACGGTCCGGGGATCGACTTCGGACGGGTCGGCACCATCCTGACCTGGGTCATCGTCTTGTTCGTCGCCAGTGCCGCGTTGCAGTACCTGCAGGGGTACCTGCTCAACGGGGCGGTCCAGAAGGTGATGTACCGCCTGCGCCGCGAGGTGGAGGGCAAGCTCCACCGGTTGCCGCTGAGCTACTTCGATGGACAACCCCGCGGTGAACTGCTCTCCCGCGTGACCAACGACATCGACAATCTCGGCCAGTCCCTGACCCAGGCACTCGGCCAGCTGATGGTCTCGCTGCTCACCGTGATCGGTGTCCTGATCATGATGCTGGTGGTCTCGCCCCTCCTCACCGCCGTCGCGGTGATCGTGATCCCCCTGATCGTCATCCTCGCGGGCCAGATCATGAACCGCAGTCAGAAGCACTTCGTCGCTCAATGGAAGTCCACCGGTGCGCTCAACGCGCAGGTCGAGGAAGCGTTCACCGGGCACGACCTGGTGACCGTCTACGGTCGCGGTGACGCCCTCCGGGAACGGTTCGCCACCGAGAACGATGCGCTGATGACCGCGAGCCGTCAGGCCCAGTTCCTGTCCGGGCTGGTGATGCCGATCAGCATGTTCGTGGGGAATCTGCAGTACATCGCGGTGTGCGTGGTGGGCGGCCTGCGAGTGACCGCCGGCGCGATGAGTCTCGGCGATGTGATCGCCTTCATCCAGTACTCGCGGCAGTTCACCCAGCCGGTCACCCAGATCGCGTCGATGGTCAACATGCTGCAGTCCGGCGTCGCCTCCGCGGAGCGGATCTTCGCCGTTCTCGACGCGGAGGAACAGGTCCCGGACCTACCCGCGGCGCTGCCGGACCCGACCGCGGGCCGCGTCGCCTTCGAGGACGTGAGTTTCGGTTACCGGCCCGGGGAACCGCTGATCGAGGGCCTGAACCTGATCGCCGAGCCCGGGCGCACCGTCGCCGTGGTCGGGCACACCGGCGCCGGTAAGACCACCCTGGTCAACCTCGTCATGCGGTTCTACGAGCTCTCCGGCGGCCGGATCACCATCGACGGGGTGGACATCGCGCGGGTGCAGCGCGCGGACCTGCGTCGCCGGATGGGCATGGTGCTGCAGGACACCTGGCTGTTCGAGGGCACCATCTACGACAACATCCGCTACGGCCGGCTCGACGCGACCGAGGACGAGGTCCACGCCGCCGCTGAGGCCGCCTTCGTGGACCGGTTCGTGCACTCCCTGCCGGACGGCTACGACACCGTCCTCGACGACGAATCCGGCAGCGTGTCGGCGGGGGAGCGGCAGCTGATCACCATCGCGCGGGCGTTCCTCGCCGAACCCGCGATCCTGATCCTCGACGAGGCCACCAGTTCGGTCGACACCCGTACCGAACTGTTGCTGCAGCGGGCGATGTCCGCGCTCCGTGCCGATCGCACGAGTTTCGTGATCGCGCACCGGCTCTCGACGATTCGCGATGCGGATGTGATCGTGGTGATGGACCGGGGTCGGATCGTCGAGCAGGGATCGCACGATCGGTTGCTCGCATCCGGCGGGCATTACGCGCAGCTGTACCGGGCCCAGTTCGAGGGGGTGGAGATCTGACCGCGGTCCGTGCGCATCGCTCGTCGTCGCCGGTACCTGGGGCTGCGGGCGTTAGGCTGGGTCGGACTCGATTCGACGATATGGGGCAGAAGCGACGGCAATGAGTGACGAACTCGCACCCGGGACGATGGTCGGTGGCTACCGGATCGAGCGGCGCCTCGGTGCCGGCGGCATGGGTTCGGTCTACCTCGCCAAGCACCCGGAACTGCCTCGTTACGACGCTCTGAAGGTGCTGAGCACCGGTTACGCCGGAGACGACGGTTTCCGGCGCCGGTTCCTGCGGGAGGCCGAGTTGGCGGCGCGGCTCGATCACCCCAATGTGGTGACCATCTACAACCGCGGCGCCGAGGGGGACCGGCTGTGGATCGCCATGCACTACGTGGCCGGTGACGATTGCTCGGTACTGCTCAAACGCAATCCCAACGGTCTCGACCCGGCGTTCGCGGTTCACGTCATCGGGCAGATCGCCCGGGGCCTGGACCGGGCGCACAAGGCCGGGCTGCTGCACCGCGACATCAAGCCGGCCAACATCCTGGTCTCCGCGACGGACGACGGCGACGACGACGGTGACCGCCGGGTCGTGCTCACCGACTTCGGCGTCGCCAAGGGCGGTGACGACGTCTCGGCTCTCACCGCCGTCGGCACCGTGCTCGCCACGCTCGCCTACGCCTCGCCTGAGCAGCTGTGCGGGGAGGACCTCGACCCGCGCTCGGACCAGTACTCGCTGGCCGCGACGTTCTTCCACCTGATCACCGGGAAGGTCCCGTACACCGGGTCCAGTACCGATGCGGTGATAGATGCGCACTTCAACGCCCCACCGCCGCGGATCTCGCAGATCCGGACGGGAGTGCCCGCTGCGGTCGACGTGGTGGTCGCCCGCGGGCTGGCGAAGACCCCGAACCAGCGGTACGCCACCTGCAAGGAGTTCGCGAGCGCCCTGCGAGCTGCGATGACGGCGCCCGTGGGCGCGGCGGTACCGGCTCCGGCGCATCGTCCCCAGCACGCGCAGATGCCCCCTCCGGCGCCCCCGGGACCGCCGCCGATGCGACACCGGCCGTCCGGTCCGATTCCCGGACCCGGCCCGGGTCCGGCGCGGGGATCGGCGCCGGGGCAGCGCACCGTCGCCCCGGGGATCCGCGGTCAGGCGAACCGGCCGGTTCCGCCGGCACCGCTCGCCGGGCCGCACCCGCCGCAGCCTCTGTTCGGCGCTGTCCCCTCCGGAGCCGTCACCCGGCCCCCGTCGGCGCCGGGCCGCCCCTCCGCGGACGCCGACGGTGGTGGCCTTTCCCCGGTCGTTCTGGTGCTGGTGGGAGTCGCGGTACTGGCGGTGCTGGTGTTGGTGATCGCGTTCGTACTCGGGTGACGACGGGGCCGAAGATGTCGGACCGTCGGCCTACACTGCCTAATGACAGCGATGAGATTCTCTCCCGGAGGTGAGTAGCCCGTGACGTCCGCCGCCGGCTCCTTCGTGCATCTGCACAATCACACCGAGTACTCGATGCTCGACGGTGCGGCGAAGGTCGATCCCCTGTTCGCCGAGGCCAAGCGTCTGGGGATGACGGCTGTGGGCATGTCCGACCACGGCAACATGTTCGGTGCCTCGGACTTCTACAACACCGCGGTGAAGTACGAGATCAAGCCGATCATCGGGATCGAGGCCTACATCGCGCCCGAGTCGAGGTTCAACACCAAGCGAGTCCGCTGGGGCGATCCCTCGCAGAAGAGCGACGACGTCTCCGGTTCGGGTGCGTACACCCACATGACGATGGTCGCCGAGAACGCGACCGGTCTGCGCAACCTGTTCACACTCAGCTCGCTGGCCTCGATCGAGGGGCAGTTGGGCAAGTGGTCCCGGATGGATGCGGAGATCATCGCCGAGCACGCAGAGGGCATCATCGCCACCACCGGCTGCCCGTCGGGCGAGGTGCAGACCCGGCTGCGGCTCGGGCACGAGCGCGAGGCGCTGGAGGCGGCCGCGAAATGGCAGGAGATCTTCGGTAGGGAGAACTTCTATCTGGAGCTGATGGACCACGGCATCGATATCGAGCGGCGGGTCCGCGACGGACTGCTGGACATCGGCCGCAAGCTGGGGATCAAGCCGCTGGCCACCAACGATTGCCACTACGTCACCAAGGACAAGGCCGATTCACACGGTGCGCTGCTGTGCATTCAGACCGGCAAGACGATGTCGGATCCGACCCGGTTCAAGTTCGACGGCGACGGCTACTACCTCAAGTCCGCGGACGAGATGCGTGCGCTGTGGGACTCACAGGTCCCGGGCGCGTGCGATTCCACCGTCGAGATCGGTGAGCGGGTCCAGTCCTATGCGCAGGTGTGGGAGCACAAGGACCGGATGCCACGGTTCCCCGTGCCGGAGAACCACACGCAGGAGTCGTTCCTCGAGTCCGAGGTGATGGCCGGCCTCCAGCGCCGTTTCCCGGACGGTCCGCCGGCCGACTACGTCGAGCGCGCCGTGTACGAGCTGTCCGTGATCAACGAGATGGGTTTCCCGGCCTACTTCCTCGTGGTCGGCGATCTCATCGCACACGCGCACGAGGTCGGCATCCGGGTCGGCCCGGGCCGCGGCAGTGCGGCCGGGTCGCTGGTGGCCTGGGCGCTGGGTATCACCAACATCGACCCGATCCCGCACGGACTGCTGTTCGAGCGGTTCCTCAACCCCGAGCGGGTGTCGATGCCCGATATCGATATCGACTTCGACGACCGCCGCCGCGGCGAGATGATCACCTATGCCTCGGAGAAGTGGGGCTCGGACAAAGTGGCGCAGGTCATCACGTTCGGCACCATCAAGACCAAAGCGGCGATCAAGGACTCGGCCCGTGTGCTCTACGGCCAGCCGGGTTACTCGATCGCGGACCGGATCACCAAGGCGCTGCCGCCGCCCATCATGGCCAAGGACATCTCGGTCAAGGGCATCACCGATCCGGCACACGAGCGGTTCAAGGAGGCCGTCGAGGTCCGGCAACTGATCGAGACCGATCCGGACGTCAAGAAGATCTACGACATGGCGTTGGGCCTGGAGGGCCTGATCCGCAATGCCGGTGTGCACGCCTGCGCGGTGATCATGTCCTGCGATCCGCTCACCGACGCGATTCCGGTGTGGAAGCGCGCACAGGACGGCGCGATCATCACCGGCTGGGACTACCCCTCCTGCGAGGCCATCGGCCTGCTGAAGATGGACTTCCTGGGCCTGCGCAACCTCACCGTCATCGGTGACGCGTTGGAGAACATCAAGCACAACCGCGGCATCGACCTCGACATGGACGAGCTCCCG
Source organism: Tsukamurella serpentis (assembly GCF_054780975.1). Lineage (NCBI taxonomy): Bacteria > Bacillati > Actinomycetota > Actinomycetes > Mycobacteriales > Tsukamurellaceae > Tsukamurella > Tsukamurella serpentis. The sequence goes on along the minus strand of NZ_BAAGVH010000002.1, from coordinate 64,616 downwards.
CTCGATGACGAGACCACCTACCAACTGCTCCAGAAGGGCAATACGCTCGGCGTCTTCCAGCTCGACGGCGGCCCGATGCGAGACCTGCTGCGGCGCATGCAGCCCACCACCTTCGAGGACATCGTCGCCGTGGGTGCGCTGTACCGGCCGGGCCCGATGGGAATGAACGCGCACAACGACTACGCCGATCGGAAGAACGGCCGGCAGCAGGTCAAGCCGATCCATCCCGAGCTCGAGGAGCCGCTGCAGGAGATCCTCGCGGACACCTTCGGTCTGATCGTGTTCCAGGAGCAGATCATGCAGATCGCGCAGAAGGTCGCCGGGTACAGCCTGGGCCAGGCCGACATCCTGCGCCGCGCGATGGGCAAGAAGAAGAAAGAGGTCCTCGACGAGGCCTACGGCGGATTCCAGCAGGGAATGCTCGACAACGGTTTCTCCCAGCCGGCGATCACGGCCCTGTGGGAGACGGTCCTCCCGTTCGCCGGTTACGCGTTCAACAAGTCGCACGCCGCCGCGTACGGCCTGGTCTCGTACTGGACGGCGTACCTCAAGGCCAACTACCCGGCCGAGTACATGGCCGCGCTGCTCACCTCCGTCGGTGACGACAAGGACAAGGCCGCGATCTACCTCGGAGACTGCCGCCGGCTGGGCATCACGGTGCTCCCACCGGACGTCAACGAGTCCTTCCACGCCTTCACCTCGGTGGGTGAGGACATCCGCTTCGGTATGGGCTCGGTGCGCAACGTCGGTGAGGCGGTCGTGGCGTCGATCGTCCGTACCCGCGAGGAGAAGGGCGACTTCACATCCTTCTCCGATTACCTGGCCAAGATCGAGGTGGCGGCCTGCTCGAAGAAGGTCACCGAGTCGCTGATCAAGGCCGGTGGTTTCGATTCCCTCGATCACCCCCGCAAGGGTCTGCTCCTGGTGCACGCCGACGCCATCGAGTCGGTGCTGTCGACCAAGAAGGCCGAGGCCGTCGGCCAGTTCGATCTGTTCGGGTCCATGGGGGAGGAGGACGGCTCCGCCGAACCCATCGACGACGTCTTCACCATCAAGGTCCCCGATGACGAATGGGAGGGTAAGCACAAGCTCGCTCTCGAGCGCGAGATGCTGGGCCTGTACGTCTCGGCGCACCCGCTCGACGGCGTCGAGCACGTGATCGGTGCGCAGACCGACACCGCCATCCCGGCGATCGTGGAGGGCGACGTCAAGGACGGGACCCAGGTCACCGTCGGCGGGATCCTGCAATCGGTGAACCGCCGGGTCAACAAGAACGGTCTCCCGTACGCGTCCGCGCAGATCGAGGATCTCTCCGGTGGTATCGAGGTCTTCTTCTTCCCGCAGGCCTACGCGGCGTACGGCGCCGAGGTGGTCGAGGACGCGGTCGTGTTGATCAAGGCACGGGTGAACTTCCGTGACGACAAGGTCACCCTGATCGCCAACGACATCGCTCCGATCGATCTCTCGCAGATCGGTGTGGCGAAGCCGCTCGCACTGACCATGCAGACCCGGGTGTGCACCCAGGACAAGGTGAGTGCGCTCAAGCAGGTGCTCCAGCGACATCCCGGTGTCTCGGACGTGCACGTCAAGTTGGTCAGCGGCGACGGCGAAGGGCAGAGCACCACGCTCAAGCTCGCCGACACGCTGCGGGTGAACCCCAGTTCGTCGTTGATGGGTGATCTGAAGGCGCTGCTCGGCCCGAACTGCCTGATCTGACTCAGGCGCGGTTGTGGATGGCTCGGGCGATCCACCACACTGCGACGCCGGCTCCGGCGGCGCTCAGCACGGCCGGCGCGTAGGAGACCGCGCCGGTCGCCAGGGTGAGCGCCACCCCGACCAGGAGCACCGTCAGCGCTGCAATGAGGGCTTCGGCCTTGTACCGCGGCCATGCCACACCGAACACGTCGACGGTGCACCGCTGCGCTGCAACACGCGGCACTGAAGTCGAAGATGAGGTAGCGCTGGTCATGCGGTTCACACTACTCGGTCATTCAGATTTCGGCTACCCGAACTAATGGTGGCGCGGGTCGATCTGGGATGATGAAGCACGTGTTGCGCTGGATCACCGCAGGAGAATCGCACGGCCCGGCTCTCGTCGCCATCGTCGAGGGCATGGTCGCGGGCGTCGAGGTCACGTCGAAGGACATCGCCGCCCAGTTGTCGCGTCGCCGACTCGGCTACGGCCGGGGTGCGCGGATGAAGTTCGAGGCCGACGAGGTCACGATCATCGGTGGCGTCCGGCACGGAGTCACCATGGCCGGTCCGGTCGCGATCGAGATCGGCAACACCGAGTGGCCCAAGTGGGAGCAGGTCATGTCGGCCGATCCGGTGGATCCGGCGGTGCTCGACGGGGCCGCGCGCAACGCCCCGCTGACCCGTCCGCGTCCCGGTCATGCGGACTACGCCGGGATGCTCAAGTACGGCTTCGACGATGCCCGGCCGGTGCTCGAACGCGCCAGCGCCCGGGAGACCGCGGCCCGGGTGGCCGCCGGCACCGTTGCCCGCAACTTCCTGCGCCAGGCCTTCGGTGCCGAGGTGGTCAGCCATGTCATCTCCATCGGCGCTTCCGAGCCGTACGTCGGTGCGGCCCCCGGCGCCGGCGATCTGGAGCGGATCGACGCCTCGCCGGTACGCGCGTTCGACGCCGCGGCCGAACAGTCCATGATCGCCGAGATCGAGGCGGCCAAGAAGGACGGCGACACCCTCGGTGGCGTGGTCGAGGTCGTGGTCACCGGACTTCCGGTGGGTATCGGCTCGGTGACCTCGGGGGAGAGCCGGCTGGACGCGCGGCTCGCCGGCGCGCTCATGGGAATTCAGGCGATCAAGGGTGTCGAGGTCGGAGACGGATTCGAGACCGCCCGCCGGCGTGGCAGTGCGGCCCACGACGAGATGCTTCCGGACCACGGCGGGGTGCTCCGCTCGACCAACCGCGCCGGCGGCGTGGAGGGCGGCATGACCAACGGTGAGCAGCTGCGCGTACGTGCGGCGATGAAGCCGATCTCGACCGTCCCGCGGGCACTGCGCACCGTCGACATGCAGACCGGTACCGAGGCGGTGGCGATCCACCAGCGCAGTGACGTCTGTGCGGTGCCCGCCGCGGGTGTGGTCGCTGAGGCGATGGTGGCACTGGTTGTCGCGCAGGCCGCGCTCGAGAAGTTCGGCGGCGACAGTCTGGCCGAGACCCGCAGCAATATCGAGCGGTACTCCGAGCAGGTGGCGGCGCGGTTGCAGCGGGTGACGCCCGAGGCGATCTGATGGCCGGCGCGTCCGGGCGTGAGGTACGGCCCGCCGCCATCCTGATCGGCCCGCCGGGAGCGGGCAAGACCACCATCGGCCGCCGGCTCGCCAAAGCACTGCGGGTGGAGTTCCTGGACGTCGACGAGGAGATCGTCCGCCGGGAGGGACGGAGCATCCCGCAGATCTTCGCCGGCGAGGGCGAGCCCGGTTTCCGCTCCATCGAGGAGCGGGTGGTCGCCGATGTGGTCGCGCATCACGGTGGTGTCGTCTCCCTCGGTGGCGGGGCGGTGCTGTCGGAGACCACTCGGGGCCTGCTCCGCCGGCACCAGGTCGTCTACCTCGAACTGACCGCGGACGAGGGGATCCGGCGCACCGTGGGGCCGGCCCGGTCCTCGCGCCCGTTGTTGCGCGGCGACGACCCGGCCGCTGCCTACCGCATCCTGATGGCTCAGCGCACCCCGATCTACCGCGAGCTCGCGACGATCCGGGTCTCGACCGTCGGACGTGCACCGTCGTCGGTGGTCCGGCAGGTTCAGCGCCGTCTCAAGGACACCGCTCCCGGCCGCGTGCGGCGCGGCCCATGGCCGAAACTGCCCGCCGTCCTGCGCACGTCCACCAAGAATCGATCGGAGCAATAGATGAGCGAGAACCCGGTGAAGGTCGGCGTCCATGCGGCCAGCCCGTACGACGTGGTGATCGGTCGCGGTCTGCTCGACGAGACCGTTGCGGCGGCCGGCGATGCCGCCAAGGCCGCGATCTTCTATCAGCCCACCCTGGCCGAAACCGCCGAGGTGTTGCGCCGGGCGTTGGCCGAGAAGGGGATCGATGCGCACCGGGTCGAGCTTCCGGACGCCGAATCCGGTAAGGACCTGCAGGTCGCCGGGTTCTGCTGGGAGGTGCTCGGCCGGATCGGGCTGAGCCGCCAGGACGTGATCTACAGCCTCGGGGGCGGCGCCGCCACCGATGTCACGGGCTTCGTGGCCGCCACCTGGATGCGTGGAGTCCCGGTGGTGCACATCCCCACCACGCTGCTCGCCATGGTCGACGCCGCGGTCGGCGGGAAGACCGGCATCAATACCGATGCGGGGAAGAACCTGGTCGGCTCGTTCCACGAGCCGCGGGCGGTCATCGTCGATCTGGTGACGTTGGAGACGGTGCCGCGCAACGAGATCGTGGCGGGTATGGCGGAGGTCGTCAAGACCGGTTTCATCGCCGATCCGGTGATCCTGGAACTCATCGAGCGCGATCCGCAGGCCGCGCTCGACCCCGCCGGTGACGTGCTGCCCGAGCTCGTCCGACGCTCGATCGAGGTCAAGGCGAAAGTGGTCTCCGCGGATCTCAAGGAATCCTCGCTGCGGGAGATCCTCAATTACGGTCACACGCTGGCGCACGCGGTGGAACGGCGCGAGCGTTACCGGTGGCGCCACGGCGCTGCGGTGGCGGTGGGCCTGATCTACGCCGCGGAGCTCGGCCGTCTCGCCGGACGTCTCGACGACGCCACGGCCGACCGGCATCGCAGCGTGCTCGAAGCGGTGGGCCTGCCCACCTCCTACGACGCCGACGCCTTCGGCCAGTTGCTCGAGTACATGGGCAAGGACAAGAAGAACCGAGCCGGCGTGCTCCGTTTCGTGGTGCTCGACGGTCTGGCCCGCCCGGGCCGGCTGGAGGGTCCGGACCCGTCGCTGCTGGTCGCCGCGTACTCCGCGGTCGCCAAGGAGGGTATCGAGCCCACCGGTTCCGTCTTGTTGTGATTGCGCTGCAGTGCCCGCCGCACCTGCGGCGGGCACCGGTGTGCCCCGGACGGGGCCCGTCCGCACCGTCGGTGCGGCGTTTTCGGCCGATTCCGGCGTGATCGCCCCGGTCTGAGCGGTGGAGGTTTCGTGCCGGTTAGGCGATTTCGGACGATAGTCGGTAATTCAGTTCTTCGCCAACTTCAACCGGTGCGCCGCAGCGTGCGGGTCCGTCGGGTCTCCCGGCGATTTGTGGCCGTGCAACGGGTTTTCGGGTTTTTCTCACTGTAAGAATAGTTGCTATTGCAGTATCGGGTGCGGCAAACAGGACTAATCATCGGCTGCGGGTTGGGTTTTAGATTGCGAACGCAATTCATAGAATGAATCCGTACTCCAGTACGTGAACAATGCATGTATCGTTTTTGCTTATTTCTGTATCCTCATGTGAGGCCTGACTTCCCCTATCGCAGTTAGGAATTCGCGAGATCTGGGCTGTATGGTTTCGGCAGCGAATGGGTTTACGTGGGCAACTCCGTCGCGAATTATCGAATCGGTCCTTCGGGAAATGGGGGAGCTGGGTGGTCATCCTTCGTCGCCTGGTCGGCAATGAACTCGGTACTTCGCGTGTCAATTCCGCGGAGTTCCGGCGCGCGTCGACCGCCCGAGCGAAGCACGCTCGCCGGGTTCGGCTGACCGATACCGTGGTCATCGTCCTGGCGGTTCTGGTGGCCCACGCACTGCGCTTCGGGGACGTCATCCGGGTCGACTTCCCGGACAGCGCCGTCCCGATGACGATCTTCTCGGTGGTGCTCGTCGTGCTGTGGAAGATCGCGCTGCACGTCGCGCAGGCTGATGACGAACGCGTCATCGGCGCAACGGAATCCGAGTACAACAGCGTCATCGCCGGCAGCCTCGGCCTGATCGGCCTGTTGGCGATCGTCGGCATGCTCACCAACTTCGTCTTCGCCCGCGGTTACTGGGCTCTGGCCTTCGGTCTGGGAACCGCCGGCCTGCTGCTGGCCCGGACCGTCTGGCGTCGACGGGACGCCGCCCAGCGCCGCTCCGGACGCATCAGGACCTCCCTGGTGGTTCTCGGCACCGGTTCCTCGGTCCGTCGCTTCCTCGCCTCGGTCCGGGCGCTGCCCGATCACGGTTACACCTTCGTCGGCGTGGTCATCACCGACGACGAGCACTGGCCGGCCGGTGGCGGGGACCTCCCGACGGCGTTCCCCGATCTGGAGTCGGCGCTCGCCGCGACCGCAGGTTCGGGCGAGTGTGCCGTCGCCCTGACCACGATCGATGCACTCGAACTCGCCACGATGCGTGAGCTGACCTGGAAGCTGGACGAGCTGCAGATCGATCTGATGGTGGCGCCGGGGATGCTGGCCGTGGTCGGTCCGCGACTGTCGTACAGGTACGAGTCCGGCATGCCGCTGCTGCACATCGAACGGCCCCGATACCTGCGTGCCACCGCGACCATGAAGCGCTCCTTCGACCTGCTCGTCGGGTCGGTTCTGCTCGTGCTGTTCCTGCCGGTCCTGATCGCGGTGGCGGTGGCCCTGAAGATCTCAGACGGTGGCCCGATCTTCTACCGCGCCGAACGGATGGGTATGGGAGACACCCCGTTCGCCATGTGGAAGTTCCGCACGATGGTGGTCGGAGCAGATCGCATGCAGGACGAACTCGCCGACCGGAACGAGGGCAACGGCGTGTTGTTCAAGATCCGCGACGACCCGCGGGTCACCCGCGTGGGCAAGGTGCTGCGCCGTTACAGCATCGACGAGCTGCCGCAGCTGTTCAACGTACTCGGCGGAACCATGAGCCTGGTCGGTCCGCGGCCGCCGTTGTTGTCGGAGGTCGCCGCGTACGACTCGATCACCACGAAGCGGATGCTGGTGCGCCCGGGCATGACCGGTCTGTGGCAGGTATCCGGCCGCAGCAATCTGTCCTGGGACGAGACCGTCCACCTGGACCTGTCCTACGTGGAGAACTGGTCGCTCCCCTCCGACCTGCGCATCCTCTGGCGCACACTCCGGGCCGTCCGGGAACACGACGGTGCCTACTGAAACGCCGCTCCGCCTCCAGTACTCCGAACCATCTCCGACCGAGCATCGCGCTCCGACACAGCAAGGACGACACCTGATGACCAAGAAGGCACTGATCACCGGGATCACGGGCCAGGACGGCTCGTACCTTGCCGAGCTGCTGCTCGCCAAGGGGTACGAGGTACACGGAATCATCCGTCGCGCCTCCACGTTCAACACCGCGCGGATCGACCACCTCTACCAGGACTCCCACGACGAGGGCGCGAAGCTGTTCCTGCACTACGGCGATCTGAGCGACGGGGCGCGGCTGGTCACCCTGCTCTCGGACGTCGCGCCGGACGAGGTCTACAACCTCGCCGCCCAGTCGCACGTACGGGTGAGTTTCGACGAACCCGAGCACACCGGTGACACCACCGGTATCGGCACCACCCGGCTGCTCGAGGCGGTTCGGATGTCCGGAGTGGACTGCCGCTACTACCAGGCGTCGACGTCGGAGATGTTCGGCGCGACGCCCCCGCCGCAGAACGAGGACACCGTCTTCTACCCGCGCTCGCCGTACGGCGCGGCGAAGGTGTACTCGTACTGGATGACTCGCAACTACCGCGAGGCCTACGACATGTTCGCGGTGAACGGGATCCTGTTCAACCACGAGTCCCCGCGTCGCGGAGAGACGTTCGTGACCCGCAAGATCACCCGTTCGGTCGCGCGGATCAAGGCTGGTCTGGAGCAGCACCTGTACATGGGCAATCTCGACGCCATCCGGGATTGGGGCTACGCCCCCGAATACGTTGAGGGCATGTGGCGAATGCTGCAGGTCGACGAGCCGAACGACTTCGTGCTGGCGACGGGCGTGCAGTGCACCGTCAAGGAGTTCCTTGTCACGGCCTTCGACCACGCCGGCCTGGACTGGGAGGAGCACGTCCGGTTCGACGAGCGCTATCTGCGTCCCACCGAGGTCGATGCGCTCATCGGCAACGCCGCCCGCGCCGCCGAACTGCTCGATTGGAAGGCGCAGGTGCACGCACAGGAACTGGCGCGGATCATGGTCGACGCCGACATCGCGGCCCTCGAGTGCGCCGGCCGGCAGTGGGTCGACCGCCCCGTCTTCAGTGGGGCGACCGCATGAGCGCCGAATTCGTCGCCGGCCCGCTGCGCAAGGATGCGCTGGTCTACGTCGCAGGGCACCGCGGCCTGGTCGGTTCGTCGATCGTGCGGGCCCTGGTCGCCGCCGGACACACGAACATCACCGGATATCCCAGTTCCGAGTTGGACCTGCGCGACCGTGCCGCCACGATGGACTTCCTCGCCGATGCCAAGCCGGACATCGTGGTCCTCGCGGCGGCGAAGGTCGGTGGCATCGCGGCGAACAACGCAGAGCCCGTGGAGTTCCTCTCCGACAACCTGCGGATCCAGACGAACGTGATGGACGGTGCACTCGCGGCGGGGGTGCCGCGACTGCTGTTCCTCGGGTCGTCGTGCATCTACCCGAAGTTCGCCGAGCAACCGATCCGTGAGGATTCGCTGTTGACCGGCGCTCTCGAGGCGACCAACGACGCCTACGCCATCGCGAAGATCGCCGGCATCATCGGTGTGCAGGCGGTGCGCCGCGAGTACGGCCTGCCGTGGATCTCCGCGATGCCGACCAACCTCTACGGCCCGGGTGACAACTTCTCGCCCGAAGGCAGTCACCTGTTGCCCGCACTGATCCGGCGCTACCGCGCGGCGGTCGACGAGGGCGCGGACGTGGTGGTGAACTGGGGGACCGGTACTCCCCGCCGCGAACTGCTGCACGTCGACGACATGGCCTCGGCGTGCCTGCACCTGCTCGAACACTACGACGGGGCCTCACACGTCAACGTGGGTACCGGGGTGGACCACACGATCGCCGAGATCGCCTCCATGGTGGCCTACTCGTCCGGGTACGGCGGCGTCACGCAGTGGGATGATTCCAAGCCCGACGGTACGCCCCGCAAACTGCTCGACGTGAGCAGGCTCGCGGATCTGGGCTGGTCGAGCGCGATCAAGTTGCGTCGCGGTATCGACGAGACGGTCGCGTGGTACTCCGTGAACCGTGATCTGGTGCGGAGCTGATGGCCGGATTCCGCCGGAGCGTCCTCTCCGCGGCGGCCGGCGCCGTCGTCATTGCTCTCACCGTCACGGCGTGCTCGCCGTTCGCCGAAGGCACGCAGTCCGATTCCCGCAGGCCCCTGCCGCCGCTGCCTCGGTCGACACCCGCACACCCCACCGGCGACGCCGATCAGGTCGGCGAGATCGCCGGGCGGCAGAACTTCGGATCGCTCGACGCCGGTGTGGTGGCCGCGTCCTCGCTCGCGGTCCGGGCGACCTACCGATCCCGGAGCGGGACCACCGGCGAGCCCTCCGTGGTGAGCGGTTCGTTCTTCGTGCCGCGCGGCGCTGCGCCGAGCGGGGGCTGGCCGGCGGTCAGTTTCGCTCACGGCACCACCGGGATTCAGAGCGGTTGTGGCCCCTCGACGAGTGCGGATCTCCGCGGCTTCGCGAGCACCGTGACCCAACTGCTCGACTCCGGTTACGCGGTGGCCCTGACCGATTACACCGGACTCGGGCCCGACGATCAGGCCGGGACCCATCCGTACCTGGAACCGCGGACGGCGGCGCACGATGTGATCAACGCCGTGCGGGCACTGCGCCGGCTCGCGCCGTCGGTCTCGAACCGGTGGGTCGCCGTCGGAAACTCCCAAGGCGGGCAAGCCGCTTGGGCGGCCGCCGAGCACGACCCGAGTTACAGTGCCGGCCTGAAGCTGTTGGGCGCCGCGACGCTGGCGCCCGCCGCCGATATCAGCGGGATCGCGGTGCGCGCGCAGGAGGGCACACTCTCGGCGAACCAGGCGGGGGTCTCGGCGATGATCGTGGCGGGCCTGCAGCGGGCGTACGGCTTCGATCCGTCGCGGGTGCTGAGCGGAGCCGCGACGTCCACCGCGATCCTCGGATGCGACGGCGCCGCCCGATCCGGGCTCGGCAAGCTCCGTCCGCAGGACTTCAAGCCGGTCACCGATGGTGACACCACCGAGTATCGAGACCTCCTGCGCGCCAATTCACTGCCGCAGGCGCCACTGACGGCGCCGCTGCTGGTGGTCAACGGTGACGACGACGACGTGATCCTGCCGGCATGGACCGATACCGCCGTGGCGCGCGCCTGCGCGCTGGGTGGCACCGTCCAGCACGTGGTGCGTCGCGGGGTCGGGCACGCCGAGACCGTGCCCGACGCGGCCTTCGCGCAGTGGATCGCCGAGCGTTTCGCCGACCGTCCGGCCCCGAACGATTGTGGGAGGAGGGCCGAATGAACCGGTTCGATCTCGCGGGCTTCACCGGAGCCGGCTACGACAAGGGCCGTCCGCTGCCGGTTCAGGCGCTGTGGCTCGCGGTCTCAACGACGATCGTGCAGCGCTGGTGGTGCCCGGCATCGCTGCGGGTGCGGATCCTGCGCGCCTTCGGGGCCTCGATCGCCGACGGTGTCTTCATCCGGCAGGACGTCAAGGTGCACTGGCCCTGGAAGCTCACCATCGGTACGAACAGCTGGATCGGAGAGGGCGCCTGGATCCTCAACATCGAACCCGTGGTGATCGGCGCCGACACCTGCATCTCGCAGGAGGTGCTGCTGTGCACCGGCAGTCACGACCGTGACAGTCCCACGTTCGAATTCGACAACGGTCCGATCGAGATCGGCTCGTCGGTGTGGGTCGCCGCCCGGGCCACCGTGCTGCGCGGCGTCCGGATCGGCGATGGCGCCACGGTCGGTGCGACCGCACTGGTGGTCTCCGACGTGGCCCCCGGAGAGACCGTTGTGGCACCCGCAGCCATCGTGAAGGGAGTCCGATGAGGATCACCGTGGTCGGTGTGAACTACGCGCCCGAACCCACCGGCATCGCTCCCTACACCGCCGGCACCGCCCGTGGACTCGCGGCTCTCGGCCACCGGGTCACGGTGCACACCGGATTTCCGCACTACCCGCAGTGGGAGGTGGCGCCCGAGTACCGGGGACGCGGGCGGGTCGTCGAGGACGACGGCCCGGTCACCGTGGTGCGACACCCGCTCGCCGTCGAGCCCGGCACCGGCACCCGTGGCCGGATCCGGATGGAGGCGGGCTTCGCGGCGCGGGTCCTCGGCGCCCGCTGGGAACGGCCGGACGTGGTGCTCGTGGTGAGCCCTTCGCTGTTGTCCGCCGCCGCGACGGTGGCCCGGGCCCGCGCCGCCCGGATCCCGGTCGGTGTGCTGGTCCAGGATCTGTACGGCCTCGGGGTGGTCGAGACGGGGGCGATGGCGGGTCCCGTCGCCGGGCTGGTCGCGGGGCTCGAACGCCGGACGCTGCTGCGCGCGACGTCGGTGGCGGTGATCCACGACAAGTTCGCCGAGCAGGTGACCGGTATGGGGGTGCCCCCGGAGCGGGTTCGAGTGATCCGGAACTGGACCCACGTGGACGTCGCTGCCTTCGCCGGTATCGGCGAAGGCGACCGGTTGGCCCGCCGCCGGGAGCTGGGTTGGCCGGATGACGAGACGGTGGTTCTGCACGCCGGGAACATGGGCGCCAAGCAGGGTCTCGACAACGTGGTCGAGGCGGGCCGTCGCAGCGACGGCCGGCGCCTGCGCTTCGTCCTGCTCGGTGACGGCAACCAGCGCGAGAGCCTGGAGCGCGCGGCACTCGGAGTCGATGCGGTGCAATTCGTCCGTCCGTTGCCCGATCCGGAGTTCGTGGCCACCGTCGCCGCCGCCGACGTCCTCCTGGTCAACGAACTGCCCGAGGTCGGTGACATGGCGGTACCGAGCAAGCTGACCACCTACGCGGCCGCCGCGCGCCCGGTCCTCGCCGCCACTCGCTCGGACAGCGCATCGGCGCACGAGATCCGCACCGGTGGTTTCGGTGTGGTGATCCCGCCCGCCGATCCGTCCGCCCTGCGCGACGCGGCACTGGCGATCACCGCCGATGCCGACGGTGGCCGCCGGATGGGCGCCGCGGGTGTGCGGTACGCCACCGAGGTGCTCGACGAGAGCACCGCGATCTCGGCCTACGAGCACTGGTGCACCGACCTCGCCGCCATCGGTCGTGGCCGTGGTTGAGGGGGCCGCGCGGCGCGCCGGCCGGGGCGTGCCGTGGACGGCGGCGCGGGAGGGCGTTCGGGTGGGTCCGCTCGACGTCCTCAACGCCCACGACTACTGCGCCGCGATCATCGGCCCTGTGCAGGGCGGCTCGCCCGACGAGGTGCACAGCTGCCTGCAGGCGCTGGCCGACGAACTCGGGGCGCAGGCACGCATCGGCCTGCGTCCCCGGACCGATTCCCGGATCTGGGAGTACGACAGCCGGATCGACGACGCCTACGTGGTGACCGACCGGATCACCGTGGCCGGGCTGGAGGACCTGCTGGCGGATCTGATCAGCCGTCCGCACGCGCGGCCCGTCGAGGTGGGATCGGCGCAGGGGTACGTCTCGTTCGCCTACGACCACGGGATGGGCGACGGCAACCTGTACGCCGCGATCATCTCCACGGTCTCCGGGGCGGCGGACCACGACCGGACCCGAGAGCGCCCCGAGCTCGGCCTGGCCGACCCGATGCGGGCCCTGGTTCGGCAGGCCCTCGCCGAGGACCGTGAGGAGTTCACCGCTGCGATCCTGGCGAACCTGCAGCGCGTCGGCCGCCGGATCGTGCAGCGCCGGAACACTCCCGCAGGTGCCGCCCCGGCACCGGCGGCGCAGGAAGGCGCGCTCGCCGTGGTCACCGTGCGCTCCGGAGCCGACCTGCTCGGCCGTCTCGACGCCCGCCGCAAGTCGGGGGACGCCCCGCTCAGCCGGGCGGCGGTGATCTCCTTCCACCTGCACGGCGGCCTGGTCGCAGCGGGTTTCGACCTCGTCGACGAGGTGGAGATGCTGGTCGACCTGCGTCGCGCGACCGGTCCCGGCGCAAAGGGAACACTGGCGAACGTCTTCGCCGTCGTCGACGTACCGCTGCGTCCGGCGGACAGCCTGGGAACCTTCGAAAGCGCGCTCACCGCATCCGTGCGACCGGCCCGCGCCGTCGCCCGCCTGCTCACCTCACTCGTCGTGCGGTACCCGGTGCACCGGATCCGGCAGGCGCTGCCTCGGCGCACGGCGGCCGCGGCGCGCACCCGCACCGAGGGGCCGGCGCACCTGACCATCACCGACCTGTCCCAGGCCCCGGCACTGCGGAGGATCCACTGGATCGACGACGACCGACCCGCGGTGCACGCGGTGGCTGTCGGCCCCGGTACCCCGGCGCACATCGCGGTCGCGGTGACCGAGGGCCGGGGAGTACTCAACGTGACCGCCACCTTCGACGGTGGCCGGTTCCCGGCCGAGCGGGTGCGTGAGGGCATCGAACGCGCGCTGCGCGAGGTCACGGCGTGGATCGAGGCCCCCGCGTGACCGGGCCCGGACGGCGACTGCGGATCCTGTCCGTGGTGACACTGGTGTCACCGGACGGGGCCTTCGGCGGGCCCCTGTCGGTGGCGATCAACCAGGCCAGGGCGTTACGCGCCGCGGGCCACGAGGTCGTGCTCGCCGCAGGGGCCACCGGCTACGACACCGCACCGACCGAGATCTCGGGGGTACCGGCACGACTGTTCCCCGCGCATCGGGTGCTCCCGATCCCCGGCTACGCGGCGATGCGGGCCAGGGGACTGAACCGGTGGCTGCGGGGCGTGGTGTCCGGTTTCGACGTGGTGCACGTGCACCTCGCTCGTGACCTGGTCACGATGCCCGCGGCCATCGCGGTCCGCAGGGCGGGGGTGCCGTACGTGGTGCAGACCCACGGCATGATCATCGCGGGGTCGAACCCGGCGTTCGGCCCGATCGATCGGATCTGGACACGATCGGTGGTGGGCGACGCCCGCGCCGCCTACTGCCTGGACCAGCGGGAGGCGGACGACCTGCGTGCCGTTCTCGGTCCGACATCCGCGCGAGTGCGGCTGCTGCGCAACGGGATCCTGGCCGATGAGCGGGACACCGCCGTGCGTCCGCTGCCCCCTGAGGTGCTCTTCCTCGCGCGGCTGCATCCACGTAAGGGGGCCGGCGTCTTCGCCGCAGCCGCACTGGAGCTGCTGCGGCGGGGAGTCCAGGCCCGATTCCGGGTGGCCGGGCCCGAAGAGGGAGCCGAGTCCGAGGTGGACGCCCTCGTCTCGGTGGCCCGCTCCGAGGGATTCGGCGAGGACCGTCTGCGGCGCGAACCGCCGGTACCGCCCGAGCAGGTCCCGGCCCGGATGGCCGGAGCCGCGGTCTTCGTGGCTCCGGCGGTCCGCGAGCCCTTCGGCATGACGATCGTGGAGGCCCTGTCCGTGGGTACCCCCGTCGTGGTCTCCGATGACGGGGGCCTCGCGGACTTCGTGCGCCGGACCGATTGCGGCCGGGTGGTCGAAGTGGGCGTCGGCACGGTGGCGGACGCGATCGGCGACCTGCTCGCCGATCCCGATGCGGCGGCCGCGTGCGGCCGGCGCGGCCGCGCAGCGGTACAGGCGCAGTACGGAATGGACGGCATCGTCGCGGATCTCGTCGCGACGTATCAGGAGGAGGCCGGATGAGCAGGACTCGCATCATCGCCGCGATCGTGATCGCGGTGATCGCCGCGGTCGCCGCATGCTGGTGGGGATTCACCCGCGGCGACCGGACCCCGCCGCCGGGGCTGTCCGTCTCGCTCGACCTCGCCAAGACACCGGACGGCGCGGTACCGGGGGAGTTCGGACCGGGCCTGCCGACGATGGTCTCACCGGCCGCACCCACCGATCCGGGCAGCCGTATGCGAGTGGCGGGAGGACGGCTCGTGTTCGTGCCGACCGCAGCGGAATCGGCCGCCGCCTACCTGAGCACCCCGGACCTGCGGCGGCCGATCACCGAGATCGGTGCGCGCTTCACCTTCCTTCCCCCGGTGAAGGGTGGTGACCCGGCTCCGAAGGGCAACGCCGGAGCGGTGGCCCTGATCGTCTCATCGAAGGTCGAGAACCGGATTCCGCAACCGGTGACGCCACTTCCGGTGCACCTGGTGATCAATGCGATCAACTGGAACTTCGCGGTGCAGCCGACCGATCCGACCGCACCGTTGGTGGTCCTGGCCGCAGGAGCCTTCAAGACGCAGCTGCGCGAGGACGGCAAGCAGTCGTACGAGGCGCGCGTGAAGCTCGACGGCTCCACCGCCGAACTCACCCTGCCCGACGGCTCCCAGCGCATCATCACCGATGACCGGATCAGTACCTGGCGCGGCTCCTTCGGAACGTTCGAGTTGTACTCGAACCACGCGGCCGCCGACACCCGTGGCGCCTTCGACAAGGTCTGGGCGAGTGCCGGTGGATAAGAAGAACGCGCTCGCGGGCTCGGCGGACCAGGTGTTCGCGAGCCTGAGCAACGGGCTGATCCTGTACGCCCTCGCGGTGGTCACCGGCGTCGACGACTTCGGTTTCCTATCACTGCTGTTCACCTTCCTCGCCGCGGGAATCGGCCTGTTGCGCGGCGCGCTGGGAACACCCCTGTTGCTGGCCGCCGACCGGGGCGCCGACGGGGTGCATGCGGAGGGACGGTTCGCGGTGTCGGTGGCGGCCGGGGCCGGGCTCGTGGTGGGCGCGATCATCGTGGTGTGGACGGTGGCCGGGGGACACCCGCAGGCGATCGTGCTCGGCGTGGTCGCGCCGTTCGTGATGATGCAGGACTGCCTGCGGTACGTGGCGATCGGCTCGGGAGCGCCTCGGGTCGCGGCGACGTGGGACGGTCTGTGGTTCGCCGGATCCGCGGCGCTGCTCGTGACCGCCTGGTTCGTGCCGTCCTCGCTGGACCAGGGTGTGCTGATCTCCGGCTGGGCTGTGCTCGGCCTGGTCGCCGCCGCCGGCATGGCGGTTCGGCTTCGGATCCGTCCGCGGATCGCGGGGCTCGTGCAGTGGTGTCGGGAGGATCTGTGGCACCGGGTGCGGTTCGGGCTCGACGCCGGTCTCGAACAACTCGGTGTTCTCGCGGTCCTACTGATCAGCGGTGCGGTGATCGGGAACGCCTCGGCCGGGGCGCTACGTGGCGCCGTAGCCGTTCTCGCGCCGTTCGCGGTACTCACCGCCGCGATTCCGCTGGTGGTGATTCCGGCTGCGCGCCGATCGGGCGCCGCCGGCGAGCGCACCTGGTCGCTGCTGCTGAAGATCGCCGTCGTCTCCGCTGCGGGTGCACTGATCTTCGGCCTGGTGGCGGCGGCGCTACCGGCGTCGATCGGCCGGCTGCTGTTGGGCGAGACGTTCCTCCCTGCTCGTCCGGTGATCGCGGTGATGGCGGTGGAGTACGCGATCAGCGCACTACTGTTCGCGATATCGACGTGGCTCCGCGCCCTGAAACTGAGCCGGGATCTGCTCGTCATGAAGCTGGCGCACGTGGCGCTGGCCTTGGCGCTGTGCACCGGCGCCGCGTTCGTGCTGCACACCGCGCTCGCGGTCGCGGTGGCGATCGCGGTGTCCACCGCGATCATCGTCGCGGTCGCGCTGATCGCATTGCGGCCGTGGCGCCCGCGGTCGGTCGCGGACCGGCCGGCGACGTCCACCGCGCTCGCCACCTCCGAAGCGTCCCCAGCGGCCGGCCGGATACCGGGCCGGTCGGGTATCCGCCGCCGGCGCCGGGTGCTTCCGGAACCCGGGTGGAAGACGGTGATCGGGACCTGGACCCTGGTGCTCATGGCCGTCCTCATCCCGGGACTGTTGATCTCGACCACCGCATCGCCGTCGGAACCGGACTGGCTCGGCACGCTGGTGGTCACGACGGTGGTGTCCGTGCGGTTCGCCTTCCTCGTGGGCGCGGGAGAGCGGCGGCTGTTCGAGATGACCTTCTGGGTCTTCACCTATGTCTTCATGGGGTTGGCACCGATGGCGCAGCTGCGCCAGCACTCGTTCCCGGACACCGTGTTGCGCACCGATTGGACGGCCAACAACCGGGCCACGGCGGTGGTTCTCATCGGGATCGTCGCCTTCTTCGTCGGTGCCGCGTTGGCGCGCAGACGGCCCTCGACCGAACGTGCAGCCCTCCGGGCCGGCCACGCGGAGGGGGCGGGAGCCGCGTCACCGGCGGACGGGGGCGCGTCCGCGGGCGTCTACGGTGACCTGTCGTACTGGCGGGTGGTGGCGCTGTCGCTGGTGGCGATCGCGTACAACGTGGTCTACCTGTCCTCGGTGGGGTTCGCGCAGTTCGCCATGACGAGGTACGACGCCTACTACAACCACGTCGCGGTGTGGGGCTCCGGGGCCGGTGGTGTGCTGATCCGCTCGTCCGTCGGAATGACCATCCTGGTCGCGGTGCTGGCACTGATGCGACTGTGGCGCATCATGCGGGCGACCGGCGATCCGGCGGACCGGAAACGGCTCTGGCTGGTGGGCCTGCTTCTGGTGGTCGCGGGGCTGCTGCTCGCCGACACCTTGAACCCGATCTCGAACGCGCGGTACCTCGCCGGCACGGCGATCCTCGCAGTACTCGCCGCCTTGGGCCTGTTCGCGACATCGGCACGGTTCCGCGTGGTGGCGCTGGGCTTCGTCTGCGCCCTGGTGCTGCTGTTCCCGTTGGCCGACGCCTTCCGCTACTCCACCAGTGGAGAGTTCAAGTCGAAGGGCCCGCTCGACTCGCTGTTGTCGGCGGACTACGACTCGTTCGCACAGGTGAATAACGCGATCACCATCGTCGAGCGGGACGGGCTCAGCGTCGGACGGCAGTTCCTGGGGGTGCTGTTGTGGTTCTTCCCGCGTGCACTCTGGCCGGACAAGCCGGTCGACAGCGGCATCCTGATCGCCAACCAGCGCGGCTACCGGTTCACGAATCTGTCTGCGCCGCTGTGGTGTGAGGCCTACCTCAACGGTGGGATCATCGCCGTGATCGGCGTCTTCCTCGTAGTCGGGTACGCCCTGTACCGCTGGGACACCAAGCTCGACGCGCAGCTTCGGCAGCTGCCCATGCCGGGGATCATCGGCTGCGTGATGCCGTTCTACATGCTCATCCTGCTGCGCGGCTCACTGCTGCAGGCGATGTCCTATCTGACGGTGGTCTACCTGTGCTACTTGGCGGTCCGGAGATACCCGCCACGAAAACAGGTAATGGCGCCCGCGGAACGGTTGATACCCAGATCGCTGCAGCCGCTACCGGAGAGGGGGCGGCCATGAGCGCCCGCAAGTCCCGCGCCGCCGCGCTGTACGTCATGATCGTGGCGGTCTCGGTGATCGTGCTCGCCGTGTCGATCACCTTCGCCTGGCAGCGGACCACCGGGTCCGCGACGCCCGCCACATCGGATTCCGA
The DNA here is from genome assembly GCF_054780975.1 of Tsukamurella serpentis. Taxonomy (NCBI): domain Bacteria; kingdom Bacillati; phylum Actinomycetota; class Actinomycetes; order Mycobacteriales; family Tsukamurellaceae; genus Tsukamurella; species Tsukamurella serpentis. The sequence continues at coordinate 46,320 of NZ_BAAGVH010000002.1, read as the reverse complement.
TCAGATCGGCCGACCGGTTTCGATGCTGATGATCGGGGACAGTTTCGTCGGTGGCGCGGGCGACCCGTCGTTCCCGCTGTACTGGACACTCGTCGCGCAGGACATGGGCTGGATCGGCCGGATCGACGCCGTCGGCGGCAGCGGGTACTCGCCGAATACGATGCGGCCGCCCTTCATCAGTCGCATCGACCAGATCAAGGCGTCCTTCCACCCCGACGTGATCATCGTCGACGGTGGCCGCAACGACCTCGGTCTGCCGGCGACGACGGTCGCGCCCAGGATCCACCAGTTCCTGCGGGCGCTCCGGGACGCCTTCCCGAAGGCGGCGGTGGTCACCGTCGTCCCGACGTACGTGACCGATCTGATCCCGCCCAACGAGCCGGGGATCCGGGACGCGATCGTCGCGGCGTCCAAGGACATCAGCGGGTACGTGATCGACCCGGTCGCGGAGGGCTGGTTCCGTGGGCGCGACCTGAAACCGCTGCTGTGGCGGGACAAGATCCACCCCGGTGCCGAGGGGAACCGGTACTACGCGGACCGGATGGTGACGGCGTTGAAGGCACTCGGGCTCAGGCTCGGGCAGTGAGGACGAACCAGTGAGGACGAATCAGTGAGGAGGGACCAGTGATGAGCTCGGTGCGATCTTCGATCATGCGGTGGCTGTTGCTCGGACTCGTCGTGGGCTGCGCCTGCGGTGGTGCGGTCGCGGCACTGTGGCCACCGTCTTTCAGCGCGACGGCGCGCGTGATGATCGCGACGCCGGAATGGAACGACTCGACCGGCATCGGCGACGAGCAGGCCGCAGCGAACGCCACCGCCTACGGCGACGAGTTCACCCAGCAGCGGATGTCCTCCTACCTCGAACTCGCGGAGTCGACGAAGGTTCTCGGCCCTGCGGCGAAGGACCTGGGTGCGGGCAGCGCCGCCGACCTGCGTTCGTCGGTGACGACCCGGCTGGTCACCGATTCGGTGATGCTCGACGTGGGTGCGGTCAGTGATGATCCGCAGCGGGCGGCCGATATCGCGAACGCGGTGGCGCGTCGTCTGGCGGACGCGATCCGCGAGGTCGAACGGCCGACCACCAACGCCAACTCCCCGGTCCAGCCGGTTCTGGTGACGGGAGCGGTGGCCCCTGCACGGGCCACCACGCCGCACCTGCTGGTGATGCTCGTCGGCGGAGCGGCTCTCGGCTCGGCGATCGCACTGACGGCCGTCGTCGCGGTGCGTAGGGGCAGGGTCCGGGTGGAACGGGTCGATGGTGGGCACACGGTCGGGGGTCTGCCGCTACTCGGTGACCTCGGTGACCGGCACGGTGTCGACGAGGCGCGTGCGCGGCTGCTGTTGGCGATCGGGAAGGACACCGGTGAGCGCTCCCGGCGCGGTGCCCATGCGACCGACGACACCCCGGTGATCGCGGTGATCGCTCCGGGGCCGGCCGGTTACGCGGTGGATTCCGCGGAGCGTCTGGCCGCTTCGGTCGCGGCGACCGGCCGGAAGGTGGGCGTGGTGCGTGCGGAATCGGTGGCCACCGGATCGGAGGACGGAGAACCGGCACTCGTCGGCGAGCCGATGGCGGGGACCGCCGGTGTGACACGGTTCGCACTCGGAATGCCACCCGAGGCGATCGCCGGGTACGTCGGGTCCTCGGGGCTCGCCGAGGCGTTGGGGGACCTGACGCGAGCGGCGGACGTCGTCCTCATCGCGGCCGGATCCGCCGAGGGCGCTGCGGTCCCGCTCGGTGTGGCGACCAGCGCCGGCTCGTGCGTGCTGGCGGTACCTCCGGAGGGTTCGGCGAGTGAGCTCGCGGACCTGCTCGCGGATCTCGACCTGCTCCGCCGTGAACCGGTCGGCGCCGTGATCGCCCCGGAACCACCGGATTCCGGTGTCAGTGAACTCATCCCCGAAACCTCTCTTGTGAACGGACAGTGATTGTGGAATACCTCAAGCTCGGTTGGAACGTGCTCAAGCGGCGCTGGTACGTGCCCGTTCTCGCGCTGGCGCTGGCCGCGACCGCAGTCGGCCTCACGGTGGGTTTCTTCCCACCCGAGAAGCAGGCTTCGGCGACGATGTTCCTGCGTGCACCCGATGTGAAGACCTCGGCCAGCGCCTACCAGGGTGATCTGTTCTCGCGCCAGCGGATCCAGACCTACCGCGACTTCGTGACCAGTCCCGATCTCGCCCGGATGGTGATCAAGCGGCTCGCGGTGGGCGAGACGCCCGGTCAGCTGATCGCCAAGACCACCGCGACCTCGAACAAGGACACCGTGCTGCTGACCATCTCGGTGACCGACCCGGACGCCCAGCACGCCGCGGACCTGGCGAACGGCTACGCGGCGGTGTTCGCCGACTACGTCGCGCAGATGGAGCACGTGCAGAACAACCCGGACGTGCCGCCGTTGGCCACCCTCGTCTCACCCGCGGACGCGCGTGACGCGACCACCACCGGGATGAAGTTGTGGGTCCTGTTGAGCGCGGCCGGCGCTGGTGCGGTGGTGCTCTCGTTGCTGGCGATCTGGCTCCTGGAGTACTGCGATCGCCGGGTCCGTTCGCGTCGCCAGGTGGAGAACGCCGTCGGGGCGCCGGTGCTGGGCGTGATTCCGCCCGCTGCAGCGCTCTCCGGTGACGACGTGGACGACGAGGTGACCGACGCCGTCGGACGGATCGCGGTCAACCTCGGGGAGCGGGTCCGTGAGCAGGGCACCCTGCTCGTGGTCGGTGTGCCCGCGGACGCGGATGCCGAGGGGGTCGCAACACTGCTGGATACGCAACTGCGGCAAAGGAATGCGACGGTGTCGGTGGTCACCGGACCGGACGATCTGGGGTCCGCCGAGTTCGCTTCGGCTGTGGCGGAAGCCGACGGTGTGCTGGTCGTGGCCGTCGCCGGCCGGACCAATGCCACGCTCCTGGCGCAAGCGGCGCGCGAGGCGGAACTGGCCGGTACGCCGATCGTCGGCGCTGTGGTCAACCGTAGCCGGCAGACCGCCACCCCGGCGGGCGTCTACGTCTAGTCCGATGTCGTACTCAGCGCCCGCTCGACGCGACGACGTACTGCTCGTCCTGGACGTAGGGCGTCGAGGTGACCTGATTGCTGGAGAAGGTCACCGCGACCCACGTATTGTCCCGGAAGATCCCGGCGGCGATGTCACCGGTACCGAGCGGGAAGTTGCAGGTGGTCACACCGCGGCCGGGTATGGAGCACGGTGTGATCGCGCCGGAGACCGCCACCGCACCGTATCCCGCCGCGGTCGAGAAGGCCACGACCTCGATGGTGTCCTGGGGGGCGTTACTGCCCGGCCCCGGGTACATCAGCCGTTGCGTGGGATAGACCGGCCGGGCCGCGAACGACTGGGTCCGGTGCACCACGTAGACCATGTCGCGCACGATCGTCGGCGGACCCCACTTGAACGTGGTGAGGAAGTAGGCGTTGAGATCGAGCAGGGCCCACCGGTGTTTGAGCGACGGTGCGAACGACGTGGTCTCGGCGTAGTCGTTCCAGGTGATCATCTGCGTCCACTCCGCGGATTGATCGGTGGCGATCTTCCAGGTGTTGCGCAGTGCGGCCGAGCCGACCGCCTCGTCGAAGCGGCCCTGACTGGGCCGGTTGTCCTGGAAGAAGATCGGAGCCATCCAGATCCGGCCCGCTGCGTGTGCACGGCGGGTCAGATCGACCAGGGTGCCGCGTGCGCTCGATCCGGGGTCCGCGGCACCGGGGCTGCGGGCGCCGCCCCAGGCGCTGAGCCCGTAGCTGATCGGGGCGAACGTCTCCAGGTGGGTGTTGGCGTCCAGCAGGATCGGCACGAACGCCACCTGTTTGCCGATCTTGCCGGCGAGCTGCGTGAGAACGGTCGTCCACCAGGCGACGTTCTGGCGTTCGGCGAGGAAGGCGCTCAGCACCGGGCGGCCGTCGGGGAGTCTGGTCACGGCGGGCGAGACCAGGTAGCGGGCGAACTCGTCGACGAAGGCCGCCGGGCTGAGACCGCCGAGCGGGCCGGCCATGTCGGCGATCGGCATGATGCTGAACCCGTTGCCGGTCGCCGCTGCCGCCGCCTGGAGTTTCAGGGGCACGTCCGATTGGGTGGACGGCAGGATGATGTCGACGCTGAAGCCGTCGATGCCGGCCGAACGTGCCTGAGCGATATCGGTGTTCAGATCGGCGGTCTTCCAGTCACCGGCAAGTGGAGCACGGGGAGCCGGGCGGTCGCGGAGGTAGCCGCCGTAGGCCGCGTGCTTCCCGTTCTCGCCGCCCGGGGTCATCAATTGGGTGGCGTAGTAGTCCGATGCGCCGTCGACATTGTCGTACGAGATCGGGAAGTTCGGCATGTAATGAGCGAACACGCGGCGATCCGACGCGGAGGTGGGCATGTCGAAAGGCAGATTCGTGGACGCGACGGTGGAGATCGAATGTCGGCTCGTCGTCTGGCTGAAATGAAATGCGGCCGCGCTGGCCACCAGGGATACGACCGCTACGATGGCGATTGCTTTCGTGGACGGGGTCCCGCTGGAGCGAGGCATGCCGAATCTCCCTGCTGTGAACGGCCGGCGTTGTCGGCTCGAGTGAACCGCTACAGTCTTATTGAATCGATGCGCCGAATCAAGCAGGCGCGCAGTGTCTTAGGTATGAAGAAGGAGATCGCATCGTGAGGTACCTAGAGCTACTGTGCTGGCTGCTCCCCGCGTCGCGGACGAAGAATCGCATTCTCAAAAGGTTCGGCCGAAACGTGCATCCGGATGCCCGAATAGCGCCGAATCTGGTGTTCGGTGTTCGCGATGTCATCATCGGGCGGGATGCGTACATCGCCGTTGGAAACGTCTTCCGCGGGTTGTCGTTGTTGCAACTCGACGACGAGACGGACATCGGTTCCTGGAATTGGATTTCGGCGCATCCGATTTATCAGGGAATCGACCCGCGGTCCGGAACCCTTTACCTCGGATTCCGGGCGCGGATCGGAAGTCGTTGCTATATCGATTGCTCCGGAACTGTTGTTCTGCGAGCGCTGTCGTCGCTCGGTGGGAACCGGGTCACGGTGCAGACCCATGAGCCGGTCCTCACCACCGCGATGCAGACGGTGGGGCGCGTCGAGCTGGGGGAGTCCGCCCTCGTCTCGAGCAACACCGTTCTGCTCCAAGGGGCTGCGATGCCGGCGCACTCGGTGCTGGCCGCCCACGGAACCCTGCTCGCGCCCCGGGAGGGGGACGAGATGAAGCCGGGCGTCTACGTCGGGACGCCCGCCAAGTGGAAGGCCGACATCGACGGAGCGTGGTTCAGTCGCGACTTCCGGGAGATCACCGAGCACCGCGTGGTCTCCGTGCAGGGTGTCACCGACGCCGACCGTGAACGTCCCGAGCAGGTCCGCGAGCGCTGAGCGGCACGGTCGTCCCGATCGTCAAGCCCTCCGGCGGCGTACCGTCGAGTGCGTGAGCGAGACCACCATCGACCAGGACTCCGGCGTACTCGAGGTGCACACCGACGTCGCGGGTCGCTCCGCGAGACTCGGGCACCGTCTGGTGCTCGCGCCCGCGACGTGGCGCACGGTCGTCGGAACCGACGACGGTCGCCCGACCCGTATCGACGTCACCGTCGAGGCCTCGTCACTGCAGGTGATCTCCGGGCACGGCGGACTCACCCCACTCTCCGCACCCGAGCGCGCGGTCGCCACCGCCAACGCGCATCGCTCGCTCAAGGTCAAGGACTTCCCTCTGATCGAGTACCACTCCACGTCCGTCGACTCCGCCGATGGGGGCTTCGATGTCCGCGGAACACTCACCATCTGCGGGAGAGCGCGGCCGTGCGAGTTCGCGCTGCGTCACGAGCCGGATCAACCGTCCGGCACCCTCGCCGCCGTCGTCTCCGTCGCCCAGACCGACTTCGGGATCAAGCCGTTCTCGCTGATGATGGGGACTCTCTCGGTCGCGGACGAGGTCACCGTGCTCGCTCGCGCGATACCCTGAGGGGTATGCCCGCCGCCATCGACGATCACGCCCGCCGCCGTGAGAACCTGCGAGCCGCGCTCGCGGGTCACGAGCCCGCGCTGGATGCGCTCCTGGTCACCGACCTGGACAACGTGCGCTACCTCTCCGGATTCACCGGTTCCAATGCCGCGCTGCTGGTCGGTGCGGATCCCGGTGGTGACGCGATCGCGACCGATGGGCGGTACCTCACCCAGGTCGCCGAACAGTCCGGTGACCTGCGCGCCGTCATCGAGCGGGACGTTGCGAAGGCGCTCCTCGCCGAGGCGGAGCAAGCGGGGGTCGGTGCCGTCGGCTTCGAGGCGACGGCGCTGAGCTACGCCGACCACAGCCGCCTCGCGGGCGAGAACGGCCCTCGGTTCGTACCCACCGCCCGCCTGGTCGAGCGGCTGCGTGAGGTCAAGGACCAGGGCGAGATCGAACTGCTCCGCCGGGCCTGCGCGATCAGTGACCAGGCTCTCGCCGCCCTGGTCGAGGAGGGGGCGATCACGCCCGGTTCCACCGAACGGCAGGTCGCCCGGCGGCTGGAGAACCTGATGTACGAGTTCGGCGCGGAGGCGGTCGCGTTCGAGACGATCGTCGCCGCCGGAGCGAACTCGGCGATCCCGCACCACCGGCCCACCGAGGCCGTCCTCGCCGCCGGTGACTTCGTCAAGATCGACTTCGGCGCCCTCTACCAGGGCTATCACGCAGACGAGACGCGCACCTTCGTGCTCGGCGAACCCGCGGCGTGGCAACGTGAGATCTACGACCTGGTGCGGGCCGCACAGACCGCCGGCCGGGAGGCCCTGGTTCCCGGCGCCGACGTTCGCGCAGTGGATGCCGCTGCGCGGTCGGTGATCGAGGCCGCAGGTTACGGCGAGCAGTTCCTGCACGGCCTCGGGCACGGAGTGGGCGTGCAGATCCACGAAGCCCCGACGCTGGGCAAACTCGGCAGCGGTACACTGTCCGACGGTGCTGTGGTCACCGTGGAGCCGGGTGTGTACCTCCCGGGCCGCGGTGGAGTCCGCATCGAGGACACCCTCGTGGTCCGCGGCGGCGGACCGGAACTGCTGACCCGCACCACCAAAGACTTGATCGCACTCTAGGAGAATCGACACAACGTGGCATCGACTGCTGATTTCAAGAACGGCCTGGTCCTCAACCAGGAGGGCCAGCTCTGGCAGATCATCGAGTTCCAGCACGTGAAGCCGGGCAAGGGTCCCGCCTTCGTGCGCACGAAGCTCAAGAACGTCGTCTCCGGCAAGACGGTCGACAAGACCTTCAACGCCGGCGTCAAGGTCGAGGTCGCCACCGTCGACCGCCGTGACTTCAGCTACCTGTACCACGACGGCTCCGACTACGTCTTCATGGACGGCGAGACCTACGACCAGATCAACCTCGACGAGGCCAAGGTCGGCGACGGTGCCAAGTTCCTGCTGGAGAACATGCAGGTCCAGGTGTCGATGCACGAGGGAGAGGCGCTGTTCGTCGAACTCCCGATCTCCGCGGAGTTCGTGGTCAAGCACACCGACCCGGGCCTGCAGGGCGATCGCTCCACCGGCGGCACCAAGCCCGCGACCCTGGAGACCGGCGCAGAGATCAACGTCCCGCTGTTCATCAACACCGGCGACAAGCTCAAGGTCGACACCCGTGACGGCAGCTACCTGGGGCGCGTGAACTCCTAAGTGCCCGAGCAGTTTGAGAATTCGCGCTCCAAGGGCCCGAAGAAGTCGGGCGCTCGACACCGAGCGCGCAAGCGAGCCGTCGATCTCCTCTTCGAGGCGGAGGCGCGCGGCGTCACCGATCTCGACGGTCTCCTCGACGAGCGCCGCCGTCTGGCTGCCGACGATGCGGCCGTAGCACCGGTCTCCGAGTACACCGCCACGCTGGTCACCGGCGTCGGCCTCGACCAGGACCAGGTCGATTCGGTGATCTCCTCGCACCTGACCGGCTGGACCCTGGAACGACTTCCCGCAGTCGACCGCGCGATCATGCGGATCGCGGTGTGGGAGCTGTTCAACGCCGTCGACGTACCGCCGGCGGTCGTGGTGGACGAGGCCGTGGAGCTGGCCAAGGAACTGTCCACCGACGAATCACCGACCTACCTCAACGGTGTATTGGGCAAGGTCGCCTCCCTGGCGCCGCAGGTACGAGCGGCCGCGGCGGCGCAACCGGCCGAACGCTCCGAGTAGGAGAGTTCACTTCCCGAGCCGGGCGGCCAGCGCTCTCGCGTTGCGCAATGCCAGGGCCTGGACCGTCCCGATCGGGTGCACACCGCATGCGGTGGGCAGCATCGACGCATCGGCGAGCACCACGTTCGGTACATCCCATAGGGCGCCCTCGGGATCGGCCACGCCCCGTCGGTTCGACGAGGCCATCCGGGCGGAGCTCATCGGCTCCGTCGATCCGATGGCGATCTCGCCGACGCCGTATCCGGCCGCGTGCGAGCGCTCCAGGAACCGCTCCAGCGACTGCTCGCCCGGTACGTAGTCACCGCCGCGCTGCTGCCCGGTGAAGATGCGGCGCGCCCCGGCGGATTCCAGGATCCGAACCGCGGTGTCGACCCCGGTGCGCAGGTGGGCGCGGTCGGCCTCGGCCAGCTCGTACCGCACCGACGGTTCGCCGGAGGCGTCCATCGCCAGCTCGCCAGCACTGCGATCGCGGACCACCACTCGCACCACCGACAGGTGCGGCAGTTGGCGCATCACATTGAGGTGCTCGGTGGAATTGCGCCACGGAACGAAACTCGCCGCCAGCGCCGGGGTCAGCGGGATGGTCTCGTAAAGGGTTCCGAAACCGTTGCCGTCCAGGTTGGCGTGCGCGTCGCTGAAGCACGCCGACGGCGAACCCTCCCACGGATTGACCGTCTCCCCGAAGACCCCGAGTGCGGATGCGGTGGGGTGCAGATGCAGGTGCTTGCCCACGTGGGGACCGCCGATCCCGGAGCGGGCCAGCAGTGCCGGGGTCTGGAAACCGCCCGCAGCGACCACCACCGCGCTGCAGCGCACCGTCAGCCACGAGCCGCCGAAGGTGCGGGCGGTCACGGTCCGCGCCCGCCCGCCCTGTATCTCGATGCTCCTGGCCTCGGCGCCGGTCACGATCCGGGCTCCGCGCTTGTGCGCATCCCGCAGCCAGGTCTGTGCGGCGTCCTGCTTCCCGGCGACCCGGCTCGCCGACCCCCAGCGACCGTCTGCGGTCGCGGGCTCCCCGGCCTCCGGCATCGGTACCGGCTGCACCGGCAGGCCGATGCCGCGGCAGCCCTTCTCCAGCAGTTCGTCCCGCACGGACAGTGGGGTAGTGGCGATAGAGACGTCGGAGCGCCGCCACACCTCGTCCAGGGCGGCGTCGAACTCGGGCCCGGTGTCGATGCCGCGGTCCGCCCAATCGGCCCGGACCTGCTCCGAGGGCCGGAAGTAGCCGCCGTGCGAGACGGTGGTGCCGCCGCCCAGGCATCGCGCGGTGATCAGGTACGACTGGCCGTTCTCGCTCCAGAACGGTCCCGGGGCGTACAGCTGGTCCAGGTTCTCCGAATCCGTGTCGCCGATCTCCAGCGGGGAGGGGTAATCGCCCCGCTCGAGGACCAGCACGTCCAGACCGGCCTCGGCCAGCGCGGCGGCGGCGACCGCGCCGCCCGCGCCGGAGCCGATCACCACCACGTCGCAGGCGGTGGTGGCGTCGATCTGGTACCGGGTAGGGGTCAATGGACGCAGTGCCCGCATGGTGCGTGCCCGTGGTTTCTTCGGGGGCGCGGGGCTGACGTAGCCGATCGCCGACATCAGCTCGGCCCCCGGGCCGTGATCGCCGCCGGCACCGCCGGCCGCGTAGTACGACAACAACGCGATGTTGCGCAACCGCTTGAACAGCATCCGCTTCTGCACGAACCGGGAGCGGGACAGGTCGATGAGCACCTTCTCCCGGTCCGCTGCGGACAGGTCCGCGAACCGCTGCCCGCGCGTGCCCAGCACGGTGGTGCCGAAGATCCGGTTGTCGAACAGTGACAGCGACTGCGACAGCGAGATCCCGTCGCTATCGCGGGGGCTGCGATCGGCATAGGAAACGGCCAGTTCACCGGCGCTGACCGAGCTCGCCGACGGGACCGCCACGCCGTCGCCCGGAGCGAACGCATCCACGATCGCAGAGAGCGTCTCGCGCTGTCTGGTCGACAATTCCATGAACCGAACGTACTGGTATGCTGCGTCTTGCATCAAGGCATCCTTTAAGTCCGTCCCGAGAGGCGGAGCGAGCCGTCCGGAGAGGCGGAGAAGGAGGTCACGTGGCTCGGGAACTCATGTCCGCGGCCGATGTCACTCGTACGGTGGCACGGATCGCGCATCAGATCATCGAGAAGACGGCCTTAGACAGTGCCCGCTCGGACGACGCCGGCCAGCCGGCTCCGCCCCGAGTCGTTATGTTCGGCATCCCCACTCGCGGCGCTGTTCTCGCCGCTCGGCTGGCCGCCGACATCGAGGAGTTCTCCGGGGTGAACGTGCCCGTGGGGCACCTCGACATCACCCTCTACCGTGACGATCTGCGGCACAAGCCGCACCGTCCCCTCGAACGCACCACCGTTCCGCCCCAGGGCGTCGACGATGCCCTGGTGATCCTCGTCGACGACGTCCTGTTCTCCGGCCGTACGGTTCGCGCCGCACTGGACTCGCTGCGCGATATCGGCCGCCCCGCTGCGGTGCAACTGGCCGTGCTCGTCGACCGTGGGCACCGGCAGTTGCCGATCCGCGCCGATTACGTGGGGAAGAACATCCCCACCTCCCGGGCCGAGGACGTGCAGGTCCGTCTGCAGGAGAAGGACGGCGAAGACGCCGTGGTGATCGAATGAGCCGGCATCTGCTCTCCGCAGCGGATCTCGACCGCGACCGCGCCGAGGCCGTCCTCGACGAAGCCGACCGGCTGCAGCAGGCGCTGCTGGGCCGAGAGGTCAAGAAGCTGCCGACGCTGCGCGGACGCACCATCATGACCGTGTTCTACGAGAACTCCACCCGCACCCGGGTCTCGTTCGAGGTGGCCGGCAAGTGGATGAGTGCGGACGTGATCAACGTCTCCGCCTCGTCGAGCTCGGTGGCCAAAGGGGAGTCCCTCCGGGACACCGCGCTGACCCTGCACGCCGCGGGCGCCGACGCGCTGATCGTGCGGCACCCGGCATCCGGTGCGGCGCAACAGATCGCTGCATGGACCAATCCCGCGGGAGCGGCCCTTGGGCCGGTGGTGATCAATGCTGGTGACGGCACCCACGAGCACCCCACCCAGGCCCTGCTCGACGCGCTGACCCTGCGACAGCGGCTCGGTGGCATCGAGGGGCGCCGCGTGGTGATCGTCGGTGACGTCCTGCACAGTCGGGTCGCCCGTTCCAATGCTCTGTTGCTGTCCACACTCGGCGCCGAGGTCGTGCTCGTGGCGCCGCGCACCCTGCTCCCGGTGGGCGCCGACACCTGGCCGGTCACCATCGCGGACAGCCTGGAAGCGGAGCTCCCGGGGGCCGACGCGGTGATGATGCTGCGCGTGCAGGCCGAGCGGATGAACGGCGGCTACTTCCCCAGCGAGCGCGAGTACTCGGTGCGCTACGGGCTCAACGCGCAGCGCGCCGCCCTGCTGCCCGAGCACGCCGTGGTGCTGCACCCGGGACCGATGCTGCGCGGTATGGAGATCGGGTACTCGGTCGCGGACTCCGCTCAGGCAGCGGTGCTGCAGCAGGTGAACAACGGAGTGCATGTACGGATGGCGGTGCTCTTCCATCTGCTGGCAAAAGACGGAGGAGACGAATGAGCCTGCTGCTGAAGAACGTTCGGCCCTACGGTGAGGGTGAGTCGATCGATGTCGCGGTCGACGCCGGTGAGATCGTCGCGATCGGCGCGGATCTCGGCCGGCCCGAAGGTGCCGAGGTCGTCGACGGCAAGGGAGGGGTCCTCCTGCCCGGCTTCGTCGACCTGCACACTCATCTGCGCGAGCCCGGACGCGAGGACACCGAGACCATCGAGACCGGCTCCGCGGCCGCCGCGGTCGGTGGATACACCGCTGTCTTCGCGATGGCCAACACCTCGCCGGTCGCCGATTCCGCCGTCGTCACCGACCACGTGTACCGGCGCGGTCAGGAGGTCGGCCTGGTGGACGTGCACCCCGTCGGCGCGGTCACCGTCGGACTCAAGGGCACCAAGCTCGCCGAGATGGGCATGATGGCCGGCGGCGCCGGAAGCGGAGTGGCCGGGCCGAACGGCGCGCGGCCGGGGCGTGTGCGGATCTTCTCCGACGACGGTGTCTGCGTAGCGGACCCACTGCTGATGCGGCGGGCGCTCGAGTACTCGGCATCGCTGGGTGTGGTCATCGCGCAGCACGCGGAGGAGCCGAGACTGACCGAGGGCGCCGTCGCGCACGAGGGTCCGGCAGCGGCACGCCTGGGACTGACCGGGTGGCCGCGCGCCGCCGAGGAGGCGATCGTCGCGCGCGATGCCCTGCTCGCCCGCGACGCGGGTGCCCGGGTACACATCTGCCACGCGTCTACCGCGGGCACCGTCGAACTGCTCGCCTGGGCCAAGGCACAGGGGATCGCCATCACCGCCGAGGTGACCCCGCACCATCTGCTACTCGACGACTCCCGGCTGGCCACCTACGACGCCGTCAACCGGGTGAACCCGCCGTTGCGGGAGAGCTCGGACGTCGTAGCGCTGCGGGCGGCGTTGCGCGACGGCGTGATCGACTGCGTCGCCACCGACCACGCGCCGCACGCCGAGCAGGACAAGTGCTGCGAGTTCGCCGCTGCGCGGCCGGGCATGCTCGGGTTGGAGACCGCGCTGGCGATCGTCGCGCAGGTGATGGTCGAGCCCGGTGACCTGACCTGGCGCGACGTCGCCCGCATCCTCAGTGAGAAGCCGGCGCAGATCGCGCGGCTCGACGACCAGGGGCGTCCGATCGAGGTGGGAGAGCCGGCCAACCTCACGGTGATCGACCCGGATCACGGTTGGACGGTACGGCCGGACGACCTGGCCAGCCGCTCGCGGAACACCCCCTTCGCGGATCTGAGCTTCCGGGCGAAGCCCGTGCTCACCGTGCTCCGCGGCAGGGTCACCGCCCGAGACGGTGTGGCCGCGGCCTCCGGAACGGGGGACCGCTCGTGAGTATCAGCGATCTGGCGACTCTGCTGCTGGTGCTGGTCGTCCTGGTGGTTCTGTTCTCCCTCATGGCGCTCGGGTGGCGCCGCCGCGGGCGGCGGCAGGCCGCAGCCGTCGGCGAGATCCCCACCACCCCGCAGGCGCTCGGCGAACTGGAGTTCGGGCCGGTCTCGGGTGTGTACATCGGTAGCACCGTCGCACCGCACTGGCAGGACCGGGTCGCGGTGGGGGACTGGGGTTACCGCGCGAGCGTGAACCTCAGCCGCTACACCGGTGGTTACCTGATCGAGCGCGGCCGCGGCAACCCGATGTGGATCGCCGACGACAGCATCATCGAGGTGCGCCGCGCCTCCAAACTCGCCGGGAAGGTGATGCCCGGCGACGGCCTGCTGGTGCTGCGCTGGGAACTGCCCACCGGCACCGTCATCGACACGGGCTTCCGTGCGGACGACAAGACGACGTATCGAAAACTGATGGACGTGAGGGAAAGTTAGATGGCTGCCGACAACAAAGCACTGCTGGTCCTCGAGGACGGCACGGTGCACCGCGGAGCCGAATACGGCGCAGTCGGCCAGACCCTCGGCGAGGCCGTCTTCTGCACCGCGATGACCGGCTACCAGGAGACTCTCACCGACCCGTCGTACGCCCGGCAGATCGTGGTGGCCACCGCGCCCCAGATCGGCAACACCGGCTGGAACCATGAGGACGGGGAGAGTCGCGGGAGCGGCGCGAGCGGGCCGGAGCGTGACAGCGGGAAGATCTGGGTCGCCGGTTATGCGGTGCGCAATCCCACCCGCCGGGTGAGCAACTGGCGGGCCAAGGGCACCCTGGAAGGTGAACTGGCCGACCAGGGCGTCGTCGGCATCGGCGGCATCGACACCCGCGCGCTGGTGCGCCGGCTGCGTGACAACGGCTCGATGCGCGCAGGCATCTTCTCCGGAGACGCCCTGGCACCGGAGGCCGAACTGCTCGACCGAGTCCGTGCACAGCCGTCGATGAAGGGCCTGAGCCTGGTCAGTGAGGTCTCCACCGCCGAGTCCTACACCATCGAACCGGCGGGACCGGCGGGCACCGAGCCCCGATTCACCGTGGTCGCGGTGGATCTGGGGATCAAGACCAATACCCCGCGGATGTTCGCCGAGCGCGGTATGCGGGTGCACGTGGTGCCCTCGACCATCACCCTCGATGAGGTGCGATCGTTCGATCCGGACGGCTTCTTCCTCTCCAACGGCCCCGGTGATCCGGCGACCGCCGAGCACGAGGTCGAACTCACCCGAGGAGTGCTCGATGCCGGCCTGCCCCTGTTCGGCATCTGCCTGGGCAACCAGTTGCTGGGCCGCGCCTTCGGGCTCGAGACCTACAAGATGAAGTTCGGCCACCGCGGTATCAATATTCCCGTGGTGGAGGATTCCACCGGGCGGATCTCGATCACCGCGCAGAATCACGGCTTCGCCCTGGAAGGTGAGCGCGGCGCAGAGTTCGACACCCCCTTCGGGCGCGGACGGGTCAGCCACGTCTGTGCCAACGACGGTGTCGTTGAAGGCGTGGAGCTGATCAGCGGCCGTGCCTTCTCCGTCCAGTACCACCCCGAGGCCGCGGCCGGCCCGCACGACGCCGCGTACCTCTTCGACAACTTCGCCAGCATCATGAGCACCACGGGAGACAAGTAATGCCTCGGCGCAGCGATATCCAGCACGTCCTGGTGATCGGCTCCGGGCCGATCGTGATCGGCCAGGCCTGCGAGTTCGACTACTCCGGTACCCAGGCCTGCCGAGTCCTGCGTGCCGAGGGCCTGCGGGTCTCGCTGGTCAACTCGAACCCGGCCACGATCATGACCGACCCCGAGTTCGCCGACGCCACGTACATCGAACCGATCACCCCCGAGTTCATCGAGAAGGTGATCGTCGCCGAACGCGACAAGGGTTTCCCGATCGACGCCGTGCTCGCCACGCTGGGCGGGCAGACCGCGCTCAACGCCGCGGTGGGGCTGCACGAGCAGGGCATCCTCGACAAGTACGGGATCCGCCTGATCGGTGCCGATTTCGACGCCATCCAGCGTGGCGAGGACCGGCAGATGTTCAAGGACATCGTCGCCAAGGTCGGCGGCGAATCCGCCCGCTCCAAGGTCTGCTACACCCTCGACGAGTGTCGGGAGACGGTCGCCGAGCTGGGCTACCCCGTGGTGGTGCGCCCCTCGTTCACCATGGGTGGCCTGGGTTCGGGCATGGCCTACGACGAGGACGATCTGGTGCGCATCGCCGGCGCCGGGCTGGCCGCGTCGCCGACCGCGAACGTGCTCATCGAGGAGTCCATCCTCGGCTGGAAGGAGTACGAGCTCGAGCTGATGCGCGACGGCCGCGACAACGTGGTCGTGGTGTGCTCGATCGAGAACGTCGACCCGGTGGGCGTGCACACCGGTGACTCGGTCACCGTCGCCCCGGCGATGACGCTCACCGACCGCGAGTACCAGATCATGCGCGACCAGTCGATCGCGATTCTGCGTGAGGTCGGTGTGGACACCGGCGGCTGCAACATCCAGTTCGCCCAGGACCCGCGCGACGGCCGCCTGGTCACCATCGAGATGAACCCGCGCGTGTCCCGCTCGTCCGCGCTGGCCAGTAAGGCCACCGGTTTCCCGATCGCGAAGATCGCCGCCAAGCTGGCCGTGGGCTACACCCTCGACGAGATCCTCAACGACATCACCGGCGAGACGCCGGCGTGCTTCGAGCCGACCCTCGACTACGTGGTGGTCAAGGCCCCGCGGTTCGCCTTCGAGAAGTTCCCCGGTGCCGATGACACGCTCACCACCACCATGAAGTCGGTCGGCGAGGCGATGAGCCTGGGCCGCAGCTTCGCCGAGGCCTTCGGAAAGGTGATGCGCTCGCTGGAGACCAAGCGGCACGGATTCTTCACCGGTGCCCCCGCCGGCAGCGCGGAGATCACCGCGAGCGGGCTCGATGACGGAGCGACCCTCGATGAACTGCTGGAACGGATCAAGGTCCCCAAGGACGGCCGCTACTACCTGATCGGTCGCGCCTTCGAGCTCGGCGCAACGGTCGAGCAGATCTTCGCGTCCACCAAGATCGACCCCTGGTTCCTGGAGGAGATCAAGGCGATCATCGATCTCGCTCTTTCGGTGCGCACCGCGGACCTGACGCCCGAACTGGTCCGCACCGCCAAGAGTAACGGCCTTTCGGACCTGCAGATCGCCGAACTGCGCGGCGTCGGCGAGGACGAGATCCGCGCATACCGGCACGAGCACGACATCCGGCCCGTCTACAAGACGGTGGATACCTGCGCCGCGGAGTTCGAGGCCAGGACGCCGTACCACTACAGCAGCTACGAGCTCGATCCCGCGGCGACCAGTGAGGTGGCGCCTCAGACCGAGCGGCCCAAGGTGCTCATCCTCGGTTCCGGGCCCAACCGCATCGGCCAGGGCATCGAATTCGACTACTCATGTGTGCACGCCGCGCTCACGCTCAGCGAGGCCGGCTACGAGACCGTGATGGTCAACTGCAACCCGGAGACCGTCTCCACCGACTACGACACCGCGGACCGGCTGTACTTCGAGCCGCTCACCTTCGAGGACGTCCTCGAGGTCTACCACTCGGAGGAGCGCTCCGGCAGTGGTGGCCCCGGCGTGGTCGGCGTGATCGTCCAATTGGGCGGTCAGACCCCGCTCGGACTCGCCGCTCGGCTCAAGGCCGCCGGACTGCCGATCGTCGGTACCTCTCCTGAGGCGATCGACCTCGCGGAGGACCGCGGCGAGTTCGGTCGTGTGCTCACCGAGGCCGGGCTACCGGCCCCGAAGTTCGGCACCGCAACCACCGCCGACG
Organism: Tsukamurella serpentis; assembly: GCF_054780975.1. NCBI lineage: Bacteria > Bacillati > Actinomycetota > Actinomycetes > Mycobacteriales > Tsukamurellaceae > Tsukamurella > Tsukamurella serpentis. The sequence continues at coordinate 29,417 of NZ_BAAGVH010000002.1, read as the reverse complement.
GTGCCCGCGAGGTGGCGGCCGGAATCGGCTACCCGGTGCTGGTGCGCCCGTCGTACGTGTTGGGCGGCCGCGGGATGGAGATCGTCTACGACGAGCAGTCGCTGCTCGACTACATCTCCCGCGCCACCGAACTCGCCCCGGACCGGCCGGTGTTGGTGGACCGCTTCCTGGAGGACGCGGTGGAGATCGACGTGGACGCACTCTGCGACGCCACTGGTGAGGTGTTCATCGGCGGCATCATGGAGCACATCGAGGAGGCCGGAATCCACTCCGGCGACTCGGCCTGCTCGCTGCCCCCGACCACCCTCGGTCCGGCCGATATCGACGCCGTCCGCCGGGCCACCGAGGCGCTGGCCCGGGGAATCGGCGTGCACGGCCTGATGAACGTGCAGTACGCCCTCAAGGACGATGTGCTGTACGTGCTGGAGGCGAACCCCCGCGCCTCGCGGACGGTGCCCTTCGTCTCGAAGGCCACCGCCGTGCAGCTGGCCAAGGCGTGCGCGCGGGTGATGCTCGGCCAGAGCATCGCAGAACTGCGCGAGCAGCAGATCCTCCCGCGTGAGGGCGACGGCTCGCGGATGCCGATCGACGCCCCGGTCTCGGTCAAGGAGGCTGTGCTGCCGTTCAACCGGTTCCGCCGCGCAGACGGCACCGGCGTCGACTCGCTGCTCTCCCCGGAGATGAAGTCCACCGGTGAGGTGATGGGCGTCGACCGCGACTTCGGCACCGCCTTCGCCAAGTCGCAGACCGCGATCAGCGGCTCGCTGCCGGCCACCGGAAACGTCTTCGTCTCGGTCGCCAACAAGGACAAGCGTGCCCTGATCTTCCCGGTCAAGCGGCTCGCCGATCTCGGTTTCACCATCCTGGCCACCGCCGGCACCGCGGACGTGCTGCGCCGCAACGGGGTCCAGGTCGAGACCGTCCTCAAGCACTCCGATCCGATCGGTGAGGGCGAGCAGTCCATCGTCGAGAAGATCAAGAACGGCGAGGTGGGGCTGATCATCAACACCCCCTACGGCAACACCGGACCGCGCGTGGACGGCTACGAGATCCGCACCGCAGCGGTGCAGGCCTCGGTACCGTGCGTGACCACCGTCCAGGGAGCCTCCGCGGCGGTGCAGGGCATCGAAGCGGCCCTGCGCGGCGGCATCGGCGTCAAGAGCCTGCAGGACATGCACGCGGCCCTGGTGAACCTGTGACCCTCGTGGAGCCGTTCGGACGGCGCGTCGCCGCCGCCGTCGCCGCGCGGGGGCGGCTGGTGGTGGGCATCGACCCGCACCCGCCGCTGCTCGCCGCATGGGGGCTGTCCGACGATGCCGCCGGGGTCCGCGAGTTCGGCTTGCGCTGCGCGGAGGCCTTCGCCGGCGAGATCGGCTTCGTCAAACCGCAGGTGGCCTTCTTCGAGCAGTTCGGCGCCGCCGGGATGCTCGCGCTGGAGGAGGTGATCGCGGCCTGCCGTGCGGCCGGGGCGGTGGTGATCGCCGACGCCAAGCGCGGTGACATCGGATCCACCATGGCCGGCTACGCCCGCGCCTGGATGGGGGATTCGCCGCTCGCAGCCGATGCGGTGACGCTCTCGCCCTATCTCGGGTACGGCTCCCTGGCGCCGGCCGTGGACGCTGCGCGTTCCGCCGGCCGCGGCGTCTTCGTCCTGGCCCGCACCTCGAATCCGGAGGGGGCGCAGGTCCAGGCCGACGGTGTCGCTCAACGCATCGTCGACGCCGCCCGCTCGGACAACGCCGACGGTACCGGCACCGTCGGACTGGTGGTCGGTGCCACCCGTGACCACGGTCTCGACCTCACCGGTCTGGCCGGTCCGATACTCGCACCGGGACTGGGCGCGCAGGGAGCGTCACCGTCGGACCTGCGAGCCGTTTTCGGCCCCGGGGCGATGGTGCTTCCCAACTCCTCCCGGCAGGTGCTTTCCGCAGGTCCGCAGGCATCGTCGATCCGCGATGCCGCCCTGTCTGTGCGCGATGAGGTGGAGCGGGCCCTGGGCTGAACCGGGCGGACTATTGTCGGCAGCGTGAACGTCGATGTGACTCCTTTGCCCGGAATCGGAGTACGGAAGGACTTCGAGCTCAGTACCGGAAGGCGGGTCGGGGTGGTGGCCCACCGCGACGGCACCGTCGAGCTGTTCCTCTCCGAACTCGACGACCCGGACGCCTGTGCGGCTCAGGTGCCCCTCAGCGGTGAGGAGGCCGGGGTGCTGGCGAATCTGCTCGGCGCACCGCAACTGGTCGATCAGCTGCGCCGCGAGCACCGCGAACTGGAACAGATCGACACTCGGCAACTGCAGATCGGCGCGGGCTCCCCGTACGACGGGCGTGAGCTGGGGGAGACCCGCATGCGCACCCGCACCACGACCTCGATCGTCGCGGTGATGCGCGCCGGCGGCGTGCACCCCTCACCCGGACCGGAGTTCGTCTTCACCGCCGGAGATCTGCTGGTGGTCGTGGGTACGGCCGCGGGACTCGATACCGCAGCGCAGATCCTGGCGAACGGGTGAACCTGCACCTCAGCGAGGGCACCGTCGCACTCATCGAACTGGGTGCGATCTTCTTCGTGCTCGGCTTCCTCGGCCGGGCGGCACGCAAGGTGGGGATCTCACCGATCCCGCTGTACCTGATCGGCGGGCTCGCGTTCGGTGTGGGCGGGGTGATCCCGCTCGGCCAGGCGAGCGAGTTCAGTGCCACCGCCGGGGAGATCGGCGTGATCCTCCTGCTGCTCATGCTGGGGCTCGAGTACACCGCCGCCGAACTGGTGGCGGGGATGCGCAAGTCCTGGTCGGCGGGACTGCTCGACATCGCACTCAATGCCACGCCCGGCGTGATCGTGGCGCTGGTGCTGGGCTGGGGGCCGACCGGTGCGCTGGTACTCGCCGGGGTCACCTACATCTCGTCGTCCGGTATCGCGGCGAAGGTGCTCAGCGACCTGGGGCGGCTCGGGAACCGGGAGACACCGGTGGTGCTCTCGCTGCTGGTCTTCGAGGATCTGGCGATGGCGGTGTACCTGCCGATCCTGACCGCCGTGCTCGCCGGCCTGGGCCTGATCGGCAACATCCAAGCGGTGATCATCGCGCTGACGGTGGTGGGCGTGGTCCTGGTCTCCGCGCTGCGCTTCGGACAGCGGGTGTCGGCGATCATCTACAACGAGGACCGTGAGGTCTTCCTGCTCAAACTGATCGGCGCCGCACTGTTGGTGGCCGGTCTGGCTTCAGCGATGCAGGTCTCCGCCGCGGTCGGCGCGTTCCTGCTCGGTATCGCGATCTCCGGGTCCATCGCGAACCAGGCGGTGCGACTGCTCGAACCCCTGCGGGATCTGTTCGCGGCGCTGTTCTTCGTGGTCTTCGGCCTGAACACCGATCCGCGGGCGATTCCGCCGGTACTCGGCTGGGCGGTGCTGCTGGCGGTGATCACCACCGTGACCAAGCTGGTCACCGGTTGGTGGGCGGCCGAGCGGGCCGGAATCGCCCGGATGGGACGGGCGCGGGCGGGGGCGGCCCTGGTCGCGCGGGGCGAGTTCTCCATCGTGATCGTCGGCCTCGCGGTAGCGGCGGGTGCGGTCGACGGCCGGGTGGCGGCTCTGGTCACCACCTACGTGTTGATCATGGCGGTTCTCGGACCGATCGCGGCGCGGGTCGTGGAGCCGGTGATGCGCCGCGGCTCGCGGGCCGGCCGGCGGGTGCGGGTGCGTTCGTCGCCGTGATCCGCGGCGCGCTGGTGCACTCGCACGCGCTCCGGTGGCGGCCCGACACGCCCGGGACGGAACTTCGATCTTGACGTTTTCGCAGGTCACATGAGTTCCACCCGTCACAGCGCGTCCGGGTCCACACGGTTCGTGTGGATGATGAATCACATTGCGCACCAATGCTATTCCGACGATCTGTGACCGGAATGGCCGATTTGTGCGGTGTTCGTTGGGCGGGGGTGTACAGCACGGCCAAACCGCAGGTGAGAGGGGGGTGGGGTTCCCACCGGTAGTCAATCGTGGGTACCGTCGATCCAGTCGCAAGTTCGCGGCAGGACCTAGTACATCGAAGACGGAGGAATCGTGGCCCTTCCCCAGTTGACCGACGAGCAGCGCGCCGCTGCTTTGGAGAAGGCAGCTGCCGCTCGTCGCGCACGCGCCGAGCTGAAGAACCGGCTCAAGAGCGGTGGCACCACCCTGCAGCAGGTGCTGAAGGACGCGGAGACCGATGAGGTTCTCGGCAAGATGAAGGTCTCGGCACTGCTCGAGGCTCTGCCCAAGGTGGGCAAGGTCAAGGCTCAGGAGCTGATGACCGAGCTGGAGATCGCTCCCACTCGCCGCGTCCGCGGCCTGGGTGACCGGCAGCGCAAGGCGCTGCTCGAGAAGTTCTCCGCCTGACACACACGTGTCCGGAGTAATTCCCGCGGGCCGGAGGGGCCGACTGGTTGTACTGGTCGGCCCCTCCGCCGTCGGTAAGTCATCGGTGGTCGGCCGCCTCCGTCAGGAGGTCCCCGACCTGTTCTTCTCGGTCTCCGCTACCACGCGCGATCCGCGCCCCGGTGAGGTGGACGGCCAGGACTACCATTTCGTCGGCGAGCAGGGCTTCGATCGTCTCATCGCCGACGGCGACCTGCTCGAATGGGCGGAGATCCATGGCGGCCTGCAACGCTCGGGCACTCCGGCGAAGCCGGTGTACCAGGCGCTCGACGAGGGCCGTCCCGTGCTGGTCGAGGTCGATCTCGCCGGTGCCGCCAGCGTCAAGGCCGCCCTGCCGGAGGCGGTCACCGTGTTCCTCTCACCTCCCACCTGGGACGAGCTGGAGCGCCGGCTGCGCGGCCGGGGCACCGAGAGTGCCGAGGTCATCGCCCGGCGATTGGAGACGGCGCGGGCCGAAATGGCCACCCGTGACTCCTACGATGTGGTCGTCGTGAACGACGACTTGGACCGAGCAGTGGCTCGGTTGGTATCCTTGTTGGTCGGCCCGCTCGCGCCACGCGCGTAGACTGGGCGAGACCAGCGAACTTTGATGATCTGTGACGTAGGAGACGCGTGAGCACCACCACCACCGAGGCCGTGTACGACCAGCCGCTCGGCATCACCAACCCGCCGATCGACGAGCTGCTCGACCGCACCTCGTCGAAGTACGCGCTCGTGATCTACGCGGCCAAGCGTGCCCGCCAGATCAACGACTACTACAACAGCCTCTCCGACGGCATCCTCGAGTACGTCGGCCCGCTGGTCGAGCCGGGCCTGCACGAGAAGCCGCTGTCGATCGCGATGCGCGAGATCCACGAGGATCTCCTGGAGCACACCGAGGGCGAGTGACTAACCGCCCATGATCATCGTCGGGGTCGGTGGAGGGATCGCCGCCTACAAGGCGTGCGCGCTGGTCAGGTACTTCGCTGAGCGCGGGCACGAGGTGCGGGTGATCCCCACCGAATCGGCGCTCAGATTCGTCGGTGCCGCCACCTTCGAGGCGCTCTCCGGTCATTCCGTGCAGACGGGCGTCTTCGAGTCGATCCCCGAGGTGCCGCACGTGCGGCTCGGGCAGAACGCCGACCTGGTGGTCATCGCGCCGGCGACCGCGGACCTGCTCGCGCGATCGGCGCAGGGCCGCGCCGACGACCTGCTCACCGGGACGCTGCTCACCGCACGCTGCCCGGTGGTCTTCGCGCCCGCCATGCACACCGAGATGTGGGAGCACCCCGCGACCCGCGCGAACGTCGCGACCTTGCGCGAGCGCGGCGCCGTCGTCCTCGAACCCGCGTCCGGGCGTTTGACCGGTAGGGACACCGGAGCCGGTCGGCTGCCCGAGCCCGAGGAGATCGGATTGCTGGCCGATCTGCTCCTGGAACACCCGGGCGCCCTCGAACGTGATCTCCAGGGGCGCAAGGTGGTGATCTCCGCAGGTGGAACCAAGGAGGCGCTGGATCCGGTCCGGTACCTCACCAACCGCAGCTCCGGGAAGCAGGGTTACGCCCTGGCGCGGATCGCCGCCCAGCGCGGGGCCGATGTCACTCTGGTGGCGGGCAACACCGTCGGGCTGACGGACCCGTCCGCGGTGAGCGTGGTCCGCATCGCCTCCGCGCTGGACCTGCAGGCCGCGATGGCCGAACACGCCGCGGATGCCGACCTGATCATCATGGCCGCCGCGGTGGCCGATTACCGGCCCGCCGACGTGGCCGCCACCAAGCTCAAGAAGGGCGCCGACGGCCGCAGCGATGCGCTGGAGACGATCACCATGATCGAGAATCCGGATGTACTCGCCGGCCTGGTCGCCGCCCGCGCCGACGGCGGTCTGCGCAGCGACGCCGTGATCGTCGGATTCGCGGCCGAGACCGGCGACGCCGGTGGCACCGTCCTGGAGTACGGACGCGCCAAGCTCCGCCGCAAGGGGTGTGACCTGCTGGTCCTCAATGCGGTCGGCGACGGTCGGGCGTTCGAGGTCGACGAGAACTCGGGCTGGTTGCTGGGGGCGGACGGCAACGAGACCGCGCTGCCGCTGGGTTCGAAGTCGGCCATGGCGGCGCGCATACTGGACGCTGCCGTCGTCCGGGTGCTCGCCGCCGGGTAGTTTCCACTGAAATCGCAAAAGAAGTCGAGAGGACGTCCGAACGTGGTTGCTGGGTATGCCAATTCCGCCCACCGTCTGTTCACCAGCGAGTCGGTCACCGAGGGGCACCCGGACAAGATCTGTGACGCGATCTCGGACTCGGTGCTCGACGCCCTGCTCGCCGAGGATCCGACCTCGCGCGTCGCCGTCGAGACACTGGTCACCACCGGCCAGGTGCACGTCGCCGGCGAGGTCACCACCTCCGCCTACGCCGACATTCCCAAGATCGTCCGCGACAAGGTCCTCGAGATCGGCTACGACAGCTCAGCCAAGGGCTTCGACGGCAACTCGTGCGGTGTGAACATCGCGATCGGTGCGCAGAGCCCCGAGATCGCACAGGGCGTCGATCGCGCCTACGAACACCGCGTCGACGGTGGCGCCGATGAGATCGACGCGCAGGGCGCGGGCGATCAGGGCCTGATGTTCGGCTACGCCTGCTCGGACACCCCGGAGCTCATGCCGTTGCCCATCTCCCTGGCGCACCGTCTCTCCCGGCGGCTCACCGAGGTGCGCAAGAACGGCACGCTGCCGTACCTGCGTCCGGACGGCAAGACCCAGGTGACCATCGAGTACGCCGGTGAGCAGCCGGTGCGGCTGGACACCGTGGTCATCTCCAGCCAGCACGCCGCCGATATCGACATCGACGCCATGCTCACCCCGGACCTGCGCCAGCACGTGCTGAACTCGGTGATCACCGATTTGAACCTGCCCAGCCTGGACGCCTCCGACGTGCGACTGCTGGTCAACCCGACCGGCAAGTTCGTACTCGGCGGTCCGATGGGCGATGCGGGATTGACCGGCCGCAAGATCATCGTCGACACCTACGGCGGCATGGCGCGTCACGGCGGCGGCGCCTTCTCCGGTAAGGACCCGTCGAAGGTGGACCGCAGCGCCGCGTACGCGATGCGCTGGGTGGCCAAGAACGCAGTCGCCGCGGGTCTGGCGGAGCGGGTCGAGGTGCAGGTCGCCTATGCGATCGGCAAGGCTGCGCCGGTCGGCCTGTTCGTGGAGACCTTCGGCACCGAGAAGATCGACCCGGTGAAGATCCAGCAGGCGATCACCGAGGTCTTCGACCTGCGTCCGCGGGCGATCATCAACGAACTGGACCTGCTGCGTCCGATCTACGCGCCCACTGCGGCGTACGGGCACTTCGGGCGCACCGACATCGATCTCCCCTGGGAGCAGACCAACCGGGTGGACGCGCTGCGCTCCGCCGTTGGCCTCTGACGAAGCGGTTCCCGCCGAGGTGAGTGCGGTCGATCTACCGATTGCCAGGGTCCTGCCGATGCTGCAGGTCAGTCACCTGGATCGGGAGTTCGACTACCTGGTGCCTCCGGATCTCGACGCGGCCGCGCAACCCGGCGTTCGGGTGCGGGTGCGGTTCTCCGGGCGGCTCGTGGACGGCTACCTGGTGCAGCGGCTCCCGCACAGTGACCACGAGGGCCGGCTGGCCGGCCTCGATCGGGTGGTCTCTCCATTGCCGGTGCTCACCCCGCCGGTGCTGGCGCTGGTGACAGAGGTCGCCGAGCGGTACGCCGGGACTCGCGCGGACGTGCTCCGTCTGGCGATTCCGCCGCGGCACGCCCGGGTCGAGAAGGCACTGCTCGACAAGCCCCCTGTCGAACCCGCGCGTCCGGAATCCTCAACGGAAGCCCCACTGGGCGAATACACGCACGGGGCACAGTTCGCGGCCGCGGCCGCCGCAGGACGCGCGCCTCGCGCGATCTGGCAGGCCCTCCCAGGGGAGGACTGGGCGGCCCGGATCGCGGACCTGGCGGCGGGTGTGGTCGCCGCCGGCCGGACCGCCCTCCTGATCGTCCCCGATCAGGCCGATCTGGATCGGCTCGCCGAGGCGTGCGCGCACCTCGCGCCCGCGGTACTGGCAGCGGGCCTGGGCCCGTCCACTCGCTACCGGCGCTGGCTGCTGGCACTGCTCGGCGGGGCCAAAGTGGTGATCGGAACCCGCAGCGCGGCCTTCGCGCCCCTCCCGGACCTCGGTCTGGTCGCACTGTGGGACGACGGTGACGAGTCCCTGGTGGAACCCCGCGCCCCGTATCCGCACACCCGGGAGGTGCTGGCACTGCGCGCGCACCGGGAGGGCGCGGCTCTGCTGATCGGCGGCTACGCCCGCACTCCGGAGTCCCAGGCGCTGGTGGACGCGGGCTGGGCGGCCCAGATCGTCGCGCCACGCGAACTCGTACGCTCGCGTTCGCCCCGCATCCTCGGTACGGCCGATTCCGATACCGCTCTCGCCCGAGATCCACTGGCCCGCTCGGCCCGGCTGCCCGCGGCCGCGTTCAGCGCCGCCCGCACCGCCCTGGATGCCGACCGACCGGTCCTGGTGCAGGTGCCCCGCCGGGGGTACGCGCCCGCGTTGTCCTGCGAGCGTTGCCGTACCGCGGCCCGGTGTCGGCGGTGCCACGGCCCGCTGGAGCAGTCCGCTCGTGGTGGCCTGGTCTGCCGGTGGTGCGCCCAGCCGGATACCGGGTACCGGTGCCCCGCCTGCGGCGGTACGGCCATGCGGGCGGTGATCGTGGGCGCCACCCGGACTGCGGAAGAACTCGGCCGGGCCTTCCCGGGTGCGGCGGTCACCGTCTCAGGCGGCGACGCGGTCCTCGCTCAGGTGGCGGGCGGGAAGCGCCTGGTGGTGGCCACCCCCGGTGCCGAACCGGTGGTCGAGGGCGGCTACGGCGCGGCCCTCCTGCTCGACGGGTGGCTGCTACTGGGCCGGGCCGACCTGCGGGCGGGCGAGGAGACCGTGCGCCGATGGTTCAACGCCGCCGCCCTGGTGGCCGCTGACGGCACCGTGGTCTGCGGCACCGATGCCTCTGTTCCCGCCGTGCAGGCGCTGATCCGGTGGGATCCGGCCGGTTTCGCCGCCACCGAACTCGCCGAGCGTGCGGAGGTGGGATTCCCGCCCGCGGTGCACATGGCGGCGCTCGACGGTGCCGAGGCCGACATCACCGCGGTCGCATCCTCCGCGGAGCTCCCGGCCGGTGCCGAGATCCTCGGCCCCGTCGATCTACCGCCCGGAGTGCGCATTCCCGGTGCAGCCGACGACGGTCCGCCGCCGCAGCGCCTGCTCATCCGCGCCGCGCGGCGCGACGGGCGGGCACTGGCCAGATCGTTGTTCCTCGCCCAGGTCGGACGGAGCCTGCGCCGCGAAGGCGATCCGGTGCGGATCCAGATCGACCCGCTTCGCATCGGGTAGACACGTGCGGTCGATTGGAGAACCGGCAGCTACTCGAACTCGCCCTCAACCACGTCGCTGGTTGTGGCGATGAAGTCGGGGTTCATTTCGAGATCAACGTCGAACTCACCAGCGAGATTCTTCGCGAGTACGTCTGCGAGGCGGTGTCCCATCGGCCTGAATGTCGCGTAGGTCAGGCCTCCGGAGATGACTCCACCCACGACAGGCACGGCTTTGGTGATGGTCTTCTCCACAGTCTTTTTGGTGACCTGCTTGCCGACCAGCGCACCGACCTTCTTGACGAGCGGATACCACGCCGTCTTCGTCAATGCCTGTGCGGCGACCTTCTTACCCACGTTCGCACCGGCCACCTTCGATGTCTGCGACACCAGAGCCGCAGCGCCGGATGCGCCGAACATGGCGCCCAGGTACGCGATGATCCTGACCTGTGCGGCCTCGGAGAGATCCGCTCCGCCGCCGTCGAACAGTTCATCCTCGCCAAAGAGGTAGGCGATCTTCTGCGAGAGGTTAATTGCGAACGCGAAGTACTGGGCGACATCGGCGCTACCCGCCGCAACCATGATCGCGGGATTACCAGGCAGTCCCGTGGCGAAGGAGGCCAGAGATGTCTTCGCGGCGCTGTCCTTCACCACAGTCCGCGCTTTGCGGCGTAGAGAATCGACCGTGTACACGGTCTGCGGTCCCTGCTCGAGGATGACTTGAAGGTGTGGCGAACCACTGAACTGTTTGTGGAGAAAGGCCTCTCGGTCGACCCGAACGACCGGAAGATTGGCAACAGCCCCCACAGTTTGCAGGACAGTGCCGTAGAGCTTGTCTTGAGAGCTGTCGTTCATGTTTACCCCACGTGTACTTCGTGCGCCGCGGTCGGTGCACCCAAGACCGACAGTTTGACACCTCAAAGCGCAATGGGCTCGGTTATTCGCCCTGATCCTGATGGATGTGCCAGGAGTCCGGCAATAGCATCCGCCGATCGGCTCGCTGAGCGATCGGACGACCGAATCACTTCCCGCCGCGCTGGCGGAGTTCGTCGGTGTAGCGCAGTATCGCCTTCTGGACCACCGGCCAGTAGCGGTTCTGGGACTGCGAGGGCAGGTACACGTTGTGGCCGGCGCCGGGCAGCAGGACCACTTCGCCGCGGCCCCCCTTGGAACTGAGAGCGGCGATGAAGGCCTCGCAACCGGCGGGCCGGACGATGCGATCGGCGGTGCCGTTGAAGCAGGTCACCGGGACCTTCGGGTTGATGTTCTGGATCGGATCCGCCACCGCGAACTGCTGTGGGAACTCCTCGGGCAGACCGAGGAAAAGGCGGGTGTTCACGTTGCCGTCGGCGACTGCGCGACGCATGTCGAGAACGCCACCCATCGAGACCACCGCCGCCGGGGTCACGGCGGGCACACTGCCCATGGCGCCGGGGGTGAGCATCGACCGCGCCGAGGCCCACACCGCGAGCTGGCCGCCCGCGGAATGTCCGGCCACGACCACGTTGCTCAGGTCCAGGTTCGGAGCATGCTGGGCCTTCACCGCCTGTAGGAAGTCGATCGCCGCGGCGGTGTCGGTGAGCGTCGTGGGATAACCGCCGCCCGCGCCGATCCGCCGGTACTCGACGTTCCACACCGCGACGCCGTGCGAGACCAACGAACGCGCCATCTCCGACATCGACGACGCGGCCGACGGAGTGCGCCAGCCGCCGCCGTGCAGCAGCACCACGACGGGGACCTTGTCCGGGAGGGTGGGCATCGTCGGGTGGGTGCCGAGCGGGCCGCCGGAGGCGTTCTGCTCGATCGCCGGGTTCATCGGAAGGTACAACTCGCCGAAGTTCTGCTCCGGGTCCGAAAGGCCGTCCGGCACCGTGTACTGGATCCGCTGCGGCTCGGTGACCGGGAACTTGCCGACGATGGAGGCCTCTGTCGCCGGGGGATACGAGGGCGCGGGGGCCGCGCTCGACGACGACGGGGCACTGCGCATCCCCTGGGGGGTGGCAGTGCAGCCCGCGCTGATGAGCACAGACAGTCCTACGGCGACACCGATCAACGGCCGCCGGGCGCGCGCGTGGAGCACGTCGACCCTCTCTCGCCCGGCGGGGCGGTATCCATGGCGTGTGTCCGAATTCTAAGGCAATCCTGCCCCGAACTCCTACTGTGGTCCGCGCCACGCTGTGACGCGCCGGTCCGTGGATCTGATCGGGCCTGGATAATGGCGGTATGAGTGTTCTTCCCATCCGCATCTACCCCGATCCCGTGCTGCGCACCCCCGCGGACGAGGTGACGGTCTTCGACGCCGATCTCGCCAGGCTGGTCGACGACATGATCGAGACGATGCACCACCACGACGGTGCCGGTCTGGCCGCGCCGCAGGTCGGGGTCTCCAAGCGGGTGTTCGTCTACGGCTGTGGCGGTCGGGAGGGGCACATCGTCAACCCGGTCTGGCGTGCGGTGGGCGAGGAGTTGCAGACCGCCGCCGAGGGGTGCCTGTCGATCCCCGAGGTCCGCGGCATGTGCACCCGCCACATGCAGGTGGTGGCACAGGGCGTGGACGTCACGGGTGCGCCGGTCACCGTCGAGGCCACCGAGATCCTGGCCCGTTGCATCCAGCACGAGACCGACCATCTCGACGGTGTGCTCTACCTGAGCAGGCTCGATCCCGATGAGCGCAAGGCCGTGATGAAGATCATTCGCAGCTCACCCTGGTTCACCGATCCGGCGGCGACACTCGTCAACGGCGGTCGCAGCTGATGCGGCTGTTGTTCGCGGGTACCCCGGAGCCCGCCGTCCCGGCCTTGCGGGCCCTGCTCGACTCCGAGCACGAGGTGGTGGGCGTGCTCACTCGACCGGATGCGCGCTCCGGTCGCGGCCGTGGCGTACGCCGCTCGCCGGTGGGCCGGGTCGCCGACGAGGCCGGCATCGACGTTCTCACCCCCGCATCCTTACGAGACCCGCAGGTCCAGGCGCAGATCGCCGAACTGGCCCCCGACTGCTGTCCAGTGGTCGCCTACGGCGCGATGATCCCGCCGGAGTTCCTGGACGTGGCCCCGCACGGCTGGGTCAACCTGCACTTCTCGTTACTGCCCGCGTGGCGCGGCGCGGCACCGGTGCAGGCCGCCCTGGAAGCCGGTGATGAGCTGACCGGGGCGTCGACCTTCCGGATCGAGGCGGGCCTCGACACAGGACCGGTGTTCGGTGTACTCACCGAGAGGATCCGTTCCGACGACACCTCCACCGCCCTGCTCGGCCGGCTCGCCGAGCACGGCGCGCAGTTGCTCGTGCGGACGATCGACGGTCTCGAGGCGGGCGCCCTGGAGGCCCAGCCGCAGTCGGAAGACGGTGTCTCGCATGCGCAGAAGGTCACCGTCGACGCTGCTCGGGTGCGTTTCGACCGCCCCGCCGCGGCGGTGGACCGGCACATCCGTGCGATGACCGATGCGCCCGGTGCATGGGTGCCCTTCGGTCCGGCGCGCCTGAAACTGGGGCCCGTCGTCATCGATCCGGAGGCCGCCGAGGGTGGCCCGCTGGCGCCGGGGGAACTGCGCGTCGGTAAGCGGGAGGTGCACATCGGTACCGCCACCGCGGCGGTGCGACTGGGCACCGTGCAGCCGCCCGGCAAGAAGCCCATGCCCGCCGCCGATTGGGCGCGCGGCACCCGCATCGAGTCCGGCACGATCATCGGAGTTGACCAGTGACCGACCCCGCTCGCAGCGCAGCGCTGCAGACCCTCGAAGCCGTCCGTCAGCGCGGCGCCTACGCGAATCTGGTGCTGCCCGGATTGCTGCGGGAGCGCAAGCTCAAGGGACGTGACGCCGCATTCGCGACCGAGCTGACCTACGGCACCTGCCGTGCCCAGGGGCTACTCGACGCAGTGATCGAGAACGCTTCCGGTCGTTCGGTCTCCGACATCGACGGGCCGGTGCTCGACGCCCTGCGGCTGGGGGTGTACCAGCTGCTGCGCACTCGGGTCGGCGCGCACGCCGCGGTCTCCGAGACGGTGGATGCAGTGAAGGAGAGCTCGGGCCGGGGCGCCGCCGGGTTCGCGAATGCGGTGTTGCGCAAGGTCTCCAAGGACGATGAGGACACCTGGGTTTCCCGGGTGGCCCCCGCGGCCTCCGATGATCTGCTGGGGCACTTGGCGATGCAGTACGCGCATCCGCGGTGGATCGCGGAAGCGTTCTGGGAGTCGTTGCGGGCGAACGGTGTCAGGTCGATCGGTCAGGTGCAGGCATTGCTCGCCGAAGACGATTCCCGCCCACCCGTGCACCTGGTGGCGCGACCGGGGGAGATCTCCGCGGACGAGTTGGCGCTGATCGTGGGCGGCGAGACCGGGAGGATCTCGCCCTACGCGGTGTACCTACCGGGCGGCGATCCCGGTGCGCTGGAACCGGTTCGCGACGGACTGGCGGGCGTTCAGGACGAGGGCAGTCAGCTCGTGGCGCGGGCACTCGCGGTGGCGCCGGTCGAGGGCGCCGACGGTGGCCGCTGGCTGGACCTGTGCGCCGGGCCGGGCGGTAAGGCGGCATTGATGGGCTCGCTGGCCGAGATCGACGGTGCCCGGGTCGATGCGGTGGAACCTGCGGAACACCGCGCCGAGTTGGTGCGCAAGGCGACCAAGGGGCTTCCGGTGGACGTGCACGTCGCCGACGGCCGTGAGAGCGGTCTCGCGCCCGGTTACGACCGGGTGCTGGTGGACGCTCCGTGTTCGGGTATCGGGGCGCTCCGCCGGCGGCCCGAGGCGCGGTGGCGCAAGCAGCCCTCGGACGTCGACGGCCTGACCGCACTGCAGCGTGAACTCCTCGTGGCGGCAGCGGGTCTCACTCGATCGGGTGGCGTCGTGATGTACGCGACGTGTTCGCCGCATGTGGCGGAGACGATCGGCATCGTCGGTGATGGGGAACTGCTGGCGGCCGCCGGGCTCGAACGGCTCGACACCCGTGATCTGATGCCTGCCACCGATCTACCGCTCGGCGACGGGCCGCACGTGCAGTTGTGGCCGCACCTGCACGGCACCGATGCCATGTTCTTCCAGGCGCTGCGCAAGCGGTGAGTGGGGGCGTCAGCCCTTGAGGACGCCGCCCTTGGTGAATTCCTGGGTCAGCACGCCGCCGGGGCCGGGCTTGGCATCGCCCTTCGGGTAACCCATGCCGAAGGCGCCGCCGCCCTTGACCCACTGGTCCTTGATCTTGCCGGTCACCAGGTGGGCGCCCGCCTCCGGAGACCAGACGATCGATCCGTTCTGGAAGTCGTTGTAGGCACCGGCCACCGAGCCGGGGGTGCCGCCACCGACGCCGAGCTCGCTCATCAGCGGGTAGCCGAGCTTTCCGGTGGGACCGCCCTCCTTGAGGTACAGCTCCCGGATCGCCCCGGTCACGCCGGCTGCCTTACCGCCGTTGACCTTCGGATTCCAGTAGATGGTTCCGTTGGTGAACTCCTGAGCCTTTGCGCCACCGGCGATGTCCTTCTCGACGCCGAGCGGCTGGCCGTACTTCTTCTGGCCGCCGTCCTTGGTGAAGGCGTCGTTGATCGCGCCGCTCACCGGGAACTTCAGCGGCTCGTCGGGCTTGGCGTCGGTGGCCGGTGCTCCTGCTGCGGCCTGGCCCGCGAGCAGTTCGGCGAGCAGCTTCTGGGCGTTGGGGTCGCTGCCGAACATCTTCACCAGTGTCGCGACGTCAGTGGTGGGCAATTGGCCGGTGGCCATGATCTGCTGCACGTTCGGGTTCTTGGCGAGCTCGGCGAGTGCGGGCTGCGCTGCGGCCGGCACCGCATTCGCGGTGGACACCAGGGGCGCGCCGGCTGCCGGAGCCGCAGGAATAGCAGGTGCTGCAGGCTCGGCGAGCGCGGGTCCCGCGGTCAGGAAGGTAGCGGCGGCGACGGCCACGACCGTGGTCAGGGTGGTTCGTGCGATCCGCATGACGGCCTCTCGACGATTGACGGCACGAGTGTTACTCGCGTGACTAATGATGCTGATGTTACTAAAGTGACTCGTTGACTTCAATCCGCCTGAGCGTCGGCGTGGTGTGGGGTAGGACATACAATGCTGCGTATGCCTTCGCCGATGATTGCGCCGTCCATCCTGTCCGCCGATTTCGCTCGGCTGGGTGCGGAGATCGACGCCGTGGGGGGACCGGACGGCGCCGACTGGGTGCACGTGGACGTGATGGACAACCACTTCGTTCCCAACCTCACCCTGGGGCTGCCCGTGGTGCAGAGCCTGCTCGGAGCCACCACGATCCCGCTGGACTGCCACCTGATGATCGACGACCCCGGCCGCTGGGCGCCCCCGTACGCCGAGGCCGGGGCGTACAACGTGACCTTCCACGCCGAGGCCACCGACGATCCGGTCTCCGTGGCCAAGGACATCCGGGCCGCCGGCGGTAAGGCCGGCCTGGCGATCAAGCCCGGCACCGCGTTCGAGCCCTACGCCGAGATCCTCAAGGAGTTCGACACGCTGCTGGTGATGAGCGTCGAACCCGGATTCGGTGGCCAGTCGTTCATCGCCGACGTGTTGGAGAAGGCCCGCGCGGCGCGGCGGCTCGTCGACTCGGGGGAACTGCGCCTGCTGGTCGAGATCGACGGCGGGATCAACGCCGACACCATCGAGGCTGCCGCGGCGGCGGGGGTCGACTGCTTCGTGGCCGGGTCGGCGGTCTACAACGCCGCCGACCCCGCCGAAGCGGTACGCCGCCTGCGCGCCCAGGCCGCTGCCGTACCGCGTCCCTGAGCATCGCCGTGGAGGTGCACGCCGCGCTGGAGATCGCGGTCGCCGAATCGGCGGCCGCACGCGGGATCAGCACGCCGAATCCGCCGGTCGGCGCGGTGATCCTCGCCGCTGACGGCACTGTCGTCGGTCGTGGCGCCACAGCACGCGCGGGCGGCCCGCACGCCGAAGTCGTCGCACTCGCCCAGGCCGGCGCCCAGGCACGAGGGGGGACCGCGGTCGTCACCCTGGAACCGTGCGATCACACCGGCCGCACCGGGCCTTGCACGCAGGCACTGATCGCAGCAGGAGTGAGCCGCGTGGTGTACGCCGCCGCGGACCCGAACCCGATCGCCGCCGGCGGAGCGGGAACGCTGCACGCGGCCGGAGTGCACGTCCGATTCCTGGACCTCGAGCCGTGGCCGCTCACCGAATGGCTGTTCCGGCAGCGCCACGGAAGACCCATGGTCACGGTGAAGCTCGCCGCCACCGTCGACGGGCGGATCGCCGCCCCGGACGGCACCAGTCAGTGGATCACCGGTCCCGCCGCCCGGGCTCGGGCGCATGCCGAACGCGCCGCGCTCGACGCGATCATCGTGGGAACCGGCACCGTCGCCGCCGACGATCCGGCGCTGACCGCCCGGCGCCCGGACGGCTCGATCTACCCGCATCAGCCGCACCGGATCGTTCTGGGGGAGCGGGAGCTTTCCGCATCGGCCCGAGTCCTCAGCGGTCCCGGACGGGTGAGCGTGGTTCGTTCGCACTCCCCGAACGAGGCCCTCGCCGCCGCAGGGGAAGCGGTGAACGTACAGGTCGAGGGCGGATCTCAGGTGATCGGTGCCTTCCTCGCGGCAGATCTCGTGGACCGGGTACAGGCGTACATCGCCCCGGTCCTGCTGGGCGCGGGACTGCCCGCGCTGACCATCCCCGGGGTCGGCACCCTCACCGACGCGACCCGGCTGCACCTGGCCGACGTGGAGCGGATCGGCGACGACGTCCTGCTGACTCTGTTGCGCTCGCGCTGAGCCCAACACTTGGGGGCGCGCGCGACGAGTGCTACCTTCGGAAGTGGAAGTTCTCAGGGCGGGGTGCGATTCCCCACCGGCGGTGATGGACTCCGGGCGATCCCGGTGTTCGAGCCCGCGAGCGCCCCGGACCACTAGGCCGGGGGTCAGCAGATTCCGGTGCGATCCCGGAGCCGACGGTCATAGTCCGGATGGAAGAGAACAACGCGGGCGTATCCCGCGTCGTCGTGCCGCCCTGCGACCGAAGTGTCAGGAGCGGCGCATGTTCACCGGCATCGTCGAAGAGCTGGGCGTGATCACCGCCCGCGACGACCTCCCCGATGCGGCGAGATTCACCATCGAGGGGCGACTCGTGACCTCGGACGCGGGTCACGGCGACTCGATCGCCGTCAACGGAGTGTGCCTGACCGTCGTCGACGTCGGCAACGGTGCCTTCACCGCCGACGTGATGGCCGAAACCCTGCGTCGCAGCTCCCTGAGCAAACTCGGCCCCGGTGACCGGGTGAACCTGGAACGTGCCGCCGCCGTGAACTCCCGCCTCGGCGGTCACATCGTGCAGGGCCACGTCGACGGCACCGGATCGGTGCTGAGCCTGCACCCCTCCGAGCACTGGACCGCGGTTCGGCTCGCGCTGCCGGCGAACCTGGCCCGGTACGTGGTGGAGAAGGGTTCGATCACCATCGACGGTGTCTCACTCACCGTCTCCGCACTCGGTCGCGGTGACGGCGCAGACGCCGACGCGCACTGGTTCGAGGTCTCCCTGATCCCCACGACCCTCGAACTGACCACCCTCGGCGGCGCCGAGCCGGGCACCGTCGTCAACCTCGAAGTGGACATCGTCGCGAAGTACGTCGAACGCCTCACCGGCTTCGCCGCACCGGCCGGCACCGACCAGGAGAATCAGTCATGACCAGGTTCGACACCGTTGAGCGTGCGATCGAGGACATCGCCGCCGGTAAAGCCGTCGTCGTGGTCGACGACGAGGACCGCGAGAACGAGGGCGATCTGATCTTCGCCGCCGAGAAGGCCACCCCTGAGCTGGTCGCCTTCATGGTCCGCTACACCTCGGGCTACCTGTGCGTGCCGCTCGACGGCGCCACCTGTGACCGCCTCGGCCTGCCCCCGATGTACTCGACCAACCAGGACAAGCACGGCACCGCCTACACCGTGACCGTGGACGCGAAGGCCGGCGTGGGCACCGGCATCTCAGCCGCCGATCGGGCCACCACGATGCGCGGGCTGGCCGACCCGCAGTCCACGGCCCACGACTTCACCCGCCCCGGGCACGTGGTGCCGCTGCGGGCCAAGGACGGTGGCGTGCTGCGCCGGCCCGGGCACACCGAAGCGGCCGTCGACCTCGCGACCATGGCGGGACTCGCCCCGGCCGGAGTGATCTGCGAGATCGTCTCCGAGAAGGACCCGGGCGGGATGGCCAAGTCCGATGAACTGCGGGTCTTCGCCGACGATCACGGGTTGGCGATGATCTCCATCGCCGACATGATCGCCTGGCGCCGCAAGCACGAGAAGCACGTGGTGAAGATCGCCTCGGCGCGGATCCCCACTCGCTACGGTGACTTCCAGGCCGTCGGCTACACCTCCATCCACGACGACGTCGAGCACGTTGCACTGGTCAAGGGCGATATCACCACCGACGACGGTGCCGACGTGCTGGTGCGCGTGCACAGTGAATGCCTCACCGGTGACGTCTTCGGGTCGCTGCGTTGCGACTGCGGTCCGCAGTTGGACGCCGCCATGGAGATGGTGGCCCAGGAGGGTCGTGGGGTGGTGCTGTACATGCGCGGCCACGAGGGGCGCGGCATCGGCCTGATGCACAAGCTGCAGGCCTACCAGTTGCAGGACGGGGGTGCCGACACCGTCGATGCGAACCTGCAACTCGGACTGCCCGCCGATGCCCGCGATTACGGGCTCGGTGCGCAGATCCTGGTGGACCTCGGGGTCACCTCGATGCGCCTGCTGACCAACAATCCGGCCAAGCGGGTCGGCCTGGACGGCTACGGCCTGCAGATCACCGAGCGGGTCGCGATGCCGCTGCGTGCGAACGCCGAGAACATCCACTACCTGCGCACCAAGCGTGACCGCATGGGGCATGACCTGCGCGATCTCGACCACTTCGATCAGGGGGGTACCGCGTGAGCGGCTCCGGAGTACCGGACATCGACCTGGCCGGTGCCGCTGACCTGCGGCTGGCGATCGTCGCCTCGCGGTGGCACGACACCGTCTGCGAGGCACTGCTCGCGGGCGCGGTACGCACCGCCGAAGCCGCCGGAGTCCGGCAGGTCACCGTCGAGCGCGTGGCCGGCGCGGTGGAACTGCCGGTGGTGGCGCAGCAGCTCACCAAGAACCACGATGCGGTGGTGGCGCTCGGAGTGGTGATCCGCGGCGGAACCCCGCACTTCGAGTACGTCTGTGATGCACTGACCGCGGGGCTGCTGCGGGTGTCGCTGGACGCCGGTGTACCGGTGGGCAACGGCGTTCTCACCACCAATACCGAGGCGGAGGCACTGGACCGCGCCGGACTTCCGGGGTCTGCGGAGGACAAGGGTGAACAGGCGGCTTCGGCGGCTCTGGACACCGCACTCACGCTGCGTCGGCTGCGCTCCCTCTAGGGCCGGCGCCGGGTATCCGTAGAATGGGCTGGTGATGACTGACGCCACCACGAAGCCCGTCCTCGAAGTGACCCCGCGCAAGATCAAGGTGTACGCGTGGTCGCTCGCCGTGGTGACGGTGATCGGTCATGCGATCGTCGCCTGGCTGCTCAAGGCCGGAGGTGACTCCGGGATCGCGTTCCGGCTCTCCGACCAGATCGGCATGGTCGTGATCGGCATGATCCTGGCCTTCGGAGCACTGCTGTTCACCCGGCCGCGGCTGCGGCTGGGCCCCGACGGCGTGACCGTGCGGAACCTGATCAACGAGAACACCTACAGCTGGGACCTCGTGCGCGGATTCACCTTCCCCGAGGGGGCCCAGTTCGCGCACCTCGACCTGCCGCAGGACGAGTTCGTCGCGGTGTGGGCGATCCAGGCCCGGGACGGCGAGTACGCAGTGCAGTCGCTGGCACGGGCCCGCGAGATCGCGGACGAGTACCACCGCTGACCGTCAGCGTCGCCGCTTCGCCTTCGGGATCGTGCCCGCACGCCCGTGCAGCAGGGTCATCAGCTGGGTGAACATCCCCTCCTGGGCGGCCGTCCGGCCGAAACTGGTGAGGTTGAGCGGCGGATCGAAGCGCTTGCGCGCGATCGACTTGGCGTAGCTGAACTCGCGCAGACCGTCCTCTCCGTGGATCCGCCCGAAACCCGACTCACCGACCCCGCCGAACGGGAGGTTCGGGACACCGGCGAAGGTGATGATCCCGTTCACCGCGGCCATACCGGAGCGGATCCGGTCCGCCAGTTCCATCCCTCGGGCCTTGGAGAAGACCGTTGCGGCCAGACCGAATCTGGTCGCATTCGCCAGGTCCACCGCCTCGTCCATGGATTCGACCCGCGCGACGGTGACCGTCGGCCCGAACGTCTCCTCGGTGACCGCCAGTGAATCCTCCGGGACGTCGACCAGCACCGTCGGCTGTACCCAGCGTTCGCCGACCGCGCCGGAACCCCCGACCAGTGCGCGGCCACCGCGGGCCAGCGCGTCCTCGATATGCGATGCGATGATCGGGAGCTGCCCGGGCATCGTGATCGGCCCGATCTTCGAGTCGTCGGCGTCGTTCGCGGTGATCTCCCGCGCCTTGGCGGTGAGCTTGTCGACGAACGGCTGGTAGACGTCCTTGTGCACGTAGACGCGTTCGACCCCGACGCAGGTCTGTCCGGCGTTCGCGAACGCGCCCCAGGCCGCGGCATCGGCGGCGGCGTCCAGGTCCGCGTCGTGGTCGACCAGAAAAGCGTCCTTACCGCCGGCCTCGATCACCACCGGTGTCAATGTCTGTGCGCAGGCGGCCATCACCTTCTTGCCGGTGTTCGTCGATCCGGTGAAGGCGATCTTGTCCGCGCCCGAGGTGCACAGTGCTGCACCGGTCTCGCCGAGACCGGTCACGGTCTGCAGAACCGGTCGGCCCACCGCCTCCTCGAAGGTGCGGGCCAGCCACACACCCACCCCCGGTGTGTATTCGGAGGGCTTGAAGACGACCGCGTTGCCCGCCGCGAGCGCGTAGGCGATCGATCCCATCGGCGTGAACACCGGGTAGTTCCAGGGGCCGATCACACCGACGACTCCGAGTGGGTGATAGCGGAGCGTCGCAGCCTGATTGACCATCAGCAGTCCCGCTCCGACTCGGCGCGGGCCCAACACCTTCTTGGCGTGCGCTGCCGCGTAGGCGAGATGGTCGATGCCCAGCGATGCCTCGAGCAGCGCGTCCCCGTGCGGTTTGCCGGTCTCGTCGTGCACGATCTGCGCCAACTGGTTGATCCGCCGGGTGATCACGCCCTTCCACGTGGTGAGGGCCTGCTTGCGACCGTCGAAGCCGAGGTCGCGCCACCAGTCGCTCTGTTCCCGGGCGCTGGCGACCACCGCACGGACGTGTTCGGGCGAGTGGATCGGATACGTGTCGACGACGTCGCCGGTGCGCGGGTCGAGGGAGTCGAAGGTCTGTGTCCGGGGCTCGGTCATGCTGCGTTCCTGATCTCGTCGGCCGCCTTCTCGGCGATCATGATGGTCGGTGCGTTGGTGTTCCCGCGGGTGATCACCGGCATCACGGAGGCGTCCACCACGCGCAGCCCCTCCGTGCCGCGGACCCGCAGTGCGGAATCCACAACGGCGTCCTCACCGCTCCCCATCGCGCAGGTCCCCACCGGGTGGTAGAGGGTCTGACCGAATCTGCGGATCAGGGCGAGCAGATCGTCGTCCGACGGCGACTCGGGCAGGTGCCAGGGCGCACCGAGGTACTGCGCGAGCGGTCCCTGCCGGCACATGTCGACGGTGGCGCGGGCACCGGCCAGCAGCGCCTCGAGATCCTCGGGGGCGCCGAAGTAGTTCGGATCGATCTGCGGATGCCAGTTCGGGTCCTTCGACCGAAGCCGCAGTCGGCCGCGGCTCTTGACGTCGACCAACGTCGGACCGCAGATGAATCCCCGCCGGGTGGGTTCGTGCAGCATGTTGTCGTAGAAACCCGATCCCATGACGTGGTACTGCAGATCCGGCAGCGGGAGATCGTCGCGGGAGCGGAAGAAACCTCCCGCCTCACCGCCGTTCGACGCCAGTGGACCGGTTCCGCGCAACTTCCAGCGCAACAGGTTCGGAAGCGACTTCGCCTCCATCAGGTCCGGGGCGCCGTGCGTATCGAAGACGACCGGCACCACCGGGTGATCGTGCAGGTTCTCACCCACGCCCGGTAATGCGACCCGGACATCGATCCCGTACTCGGCGAGATGCTCGGCCGGGCCGATTCCGGACAGCATGAGCAGGTGCGGAGAGTTCACCGCACCCCCGCTGATGATCACCTCGCGGCGCGCGCCGACGGTGTGTTCGGTTCCGCTCTGGGCGAAGGTCACTCCGCGGGCGCGGTCACCGTCGAACTCGATCCGGCGGGCCATCGCGCCGGTCGCGATCGTGAGGCCGGGACGCGAGCGTGCGGGTTCGATGTACGCCTTATCGGTGGACCATCGTCGTCCGCTGCGGCAGGTCACCTGGTAGCGGCCGACTCCGTCCTGGGTGGCGCCGTTGAAGTCCGGGTTGCGGCGCAGGCCGGAGCTGACGGCGCTGTCGATCCAGGCATCGACCAGTGGGTGCGTGTAGACGCGGTTCTCGACGTTGAGCGGGCCGCTGGTGCCGTGGAACCGGTCGGTGATACCGGTATTGCGTTCGGCTTTGCGGAAGTAGGGGAGCACCTGCTCGTAGGACCATCCGGTGGCGCCGTAATCGTTCTCCCAGGCATCGAAATCAGCACGATTGCCGCGGATGTAGATCATCGCGTTCATCGACGAGCAGCCGCCGAGGGCCTTCATCCGCGGCCAGTAGGTGGGCCGGTCGTCGAGGTGCTTCTGCGGCGCGGTGGTGTAGTTCCAGTCCCATCTGGTCTTGAACAGGGCGGCGAAGGCCAAGGGGATGTCGATCTCATCCGCCTTGGCCTCGCCGCCCGCTTCCAGCAGTAGTACGGAGGTGCCCGCGTCTTCGGACAGCCGGGCCGCCACGACCGCGCCGGCGCTGCCGGCTCCCACCACGATGTAGTCGTACTCGTCCGCCGGCACCGAGACTCCTCGCATCGATTCGATCGTTCGATGACGAAGCTACTCGCGCCGGTGGCGGGCGTGACCGGATTCGCGCAGGTTCTACGCGCAGACCCCCGGTGCGAGCCGCTTGATCATCGGCGTCAGGCCCACGACGATGAGCCCGATGACGATCGCGGTGCCGCCGAGCACCAGGAAGTACGGCGCCTCGTCGTCCTGGTCGTAGAACGTGGCGAGCCGGCCGGCCAGCGCGGTGCCGAGGCTGATCGACAGGAAGTTCAGGGCCACCATCTGAGTGGAGAAGGCGCGTGGCGCGAGCTTGGTGGACACGCTCAGTCCGACCGGGGAGATGCACAGCTCGGCGAGCGCGAAGATCAGCATGATGCCGAGCAGTCCCAGCAGGGGGGCGGTGTTCTTCCCGGCGGGCATCAGCAGGAAGGCGAGGAAGGCGACGCCGATCCCCATGGTGCCGATCGCGAACTTGATCGGTGAGCTCGGCTGCCGCGATCCCAGTTTGGTCCACATCGCGGCGAAGATCGGCGCGAAGATCAGGATGTAGACCGGGTCCACGGACTGGATCCACGACGCCGGGAACTCCCAGCCGCCGAGTCCGCGGTCGAGCCGCTCGTCGGCGTAGACGGCCACGAAGGTGAACATCTGCTGGAACAGTGCCCAGAACGCGACCTGCGAGCAGAACAGCGGGATGAAGGCCTTCACACCGTTGCGTTCGGCATCGTCGACCCGGCTACTGCGGAGCAGGAAGAGGAAGTAGGCCACAGACAGTGCGATGACGGTGACGATCACCGCGTCCACCAGGTTCGCCGCGCTGATCACGCCCAGCAGGATCAGCCCGACGAACACTGCGATCGCTACCACGGCGCCGATGGCGACACGCTGGATCTCGCTGCGGGAGGCCGGATTCGGCACCTCCTGGCTGATCCGGGGGAGCATCTTGCGGGTGAGTGCGTACTGCAGCAGGCCCAGGCCCATGCCGACCGCGGCGAGACCGAAGCCCCAGTGGAATCCCTGGGTGGTCTGCAGGTAGCCGGTGAGCAGTGGTCCGATGAAGGCGCCGAGGTTGATGCCCATGTAGAACAGTGAGAAGCCCGCGTCGCGGCGTGTGTCCCCGGCCGCGTAGAGGTCGCCGACCACCTTGGTGGCGTTGCCCTTGACGCCACCCGAACCGACCGCGACCAGTACCAGGCCGATGGCGACGCCGGCCGCGCCCGGGATGAGTGCCAGCGCGACGTGGCCCGCCATCACCAGGCAGGCGGAGTAGAACAGGGTCCGCTCGGCGCCGAGGAGGCGGTCGGAGACCCACGCGCCGGCGATGGTGGACAGGTAGACGAAGCCGCCGTAGGCGCCGACGATGCCGAGCGATGTGGTCTTGTCGAAGCCGAGACCGCCTTCGGAGGCGGTGTAGTACAGGTAGTAGGCGAGGATCGCCTGCATGCCGTAGAAGGAGAAGCGCTCCCACATCTCGACACCGAACAGGTTGATCAGGGGCCAGGGGTGCCCGAAGAAGCGGGTATCGGGTTTGGAGGGTGGTGTGGATTGTGCACTGTTCATTGCCCGATGTAACCATGTTGCGGCGGAATCGGGGAGTCAGCGAAGCAGGTTGGTGCGGGCCACTTGTTCGCGGAGGAAGTGGAACTGCGCGTCCAGGCTGGCCTGCAGGTCGCGCAGTTCGGCCGCGTGCTGTTGGAACCGGATGGCGTCGGCCTCGTTCACGACGGCATCGCGATAGAGCTGATCGAGCAGTTCGCGGTGTGCGCCGGTGCTGGTGCGGTCGAGCGACTGCAGGTCGCTGAGAAGGCGTTCGACGGGGCGCAGCTCGCCCAGGTACTCGGCGAGCGCCGCGACGTGATCGCGCAGCGCGTTCTCCGCCATGCGGGCGGCGCGGACGTACTCGTCGACGTGTTGGGCGAGCGCCTGCGAGACCGACGAATCACCGGATGGACGAGGGGTTTCGGTGCGCATGCGCCAAACGCGGTGGGCCCGGTGGCTGATGTCGAGCAGGGTGGCGTCGAGGTTGATGCGGACCCGGTGGTGGTCGAGGATCGGGTTGTTCCAGGCGGGGGAGCGGCGGATCTCCTCGGTCAGTAGGACCGCCAGCCCCACCAGGCGGGTCTCGACTCGGGTCTGGCCGGGTTCGGCGTCCGGATTCCAGGCGGGAGTGCATTCGGCTTGGAAGGGCCACGGATTCGCGGCCAGGCGAGCCTGCTCGCGTTCGGCGAGTCGAGTCTTGTGCTGGTTGAGTTGCCAGGCACGGACACCCGCGACCGCGGCTGCGGCGAGCAGCAGGAAGATCAGGCCGGCGTCGACAGCGTGGCCGATCGCGAACACGGCGATCGATCCGATGATCCATACCCATGCCGGAACGCCCCACGGCGCGCGCGGTTGTTGGATCTGTGCGAGGTAGGCGGGATTGTTGCTCGCGGTGTACCGCCGGTACGCGTCGTCGACCGTGGCGGCGTTCAGGTTCTGCAGGTAGGCGGAGGCGTCGCGGGCGGCGATCTGTGCGTGCTCGCGCCCGACCGGCACCGCATCAGCTGCGGCGGCCACGCGTGCCGCGATCTCCTGGGGCACGGTATCGGTCATCGGTACCTCCTCCTGTGTCATCGAATGTACCGATTCCGAGCGGGCCCAGATCTGTGGAGTCCATCTGCGCATGAGCACGTCCCGTGCGCCCAGGCGGATGTCCGTAGTGGGCCGGTCGTAGGCTGTCGCTCCGGCCGCCGACGGTTCCGCCGGCGGCCGGAGCGACTCGTCGGACTACTTGAGTGCGACCTTGGATCCGCCCGAGAACATCGAATCGTGCAGTTCGATGGTTGCCGGAGTGGCGTCCTTGGGCATGTCGAAGACCAGCTTGACGTTTACGGTGTTTCCGGGGTTGATGTTGTCCCACACGGGAACGTCGGAGTCGCCGAGTGCGATCTGCGCCATCGAGTCGGACTCGAACGTGCGGCCCTGGCTGTCCTTGAGCTTCTGTGATCCGGGAGAGAAGCTCTGCGGCTTCGTGCCGATGTTCTTCACCGTCATCGAGACGATCACGAACTGGCCCTGGGCCTTCTTCGCGAGGTACGGGTTGTCGCCGACGTTCGTCAGTCCCGCCTCGAAGCCGGTGACCACGAACTCGAACTTCCCGTCCCGGACCGCGGAGTTGAGTCCGGCCGCCGTGGGGTCGGGCTTCGAGGCGGCACCGGCGGCCGGGGCGGATGTGGAGCCGGAGGCGGTCTCGTCCTGCTTGTCGCCACCTCCGGTGGCAACGGAGATCACAACCAGGAAGGCGATCACTGCGAGCACGATCCACGGCCACTTGCGCTTCTTCTTCGCCGGCGGCGTGGGAGGTGCGCCGTACGGCGCTGGGCCTGCCGAGTAGGGCTGACCGTGCCCGGGCTGGCCGGGTTGGCCGGGCTGCAGCGGGAAGGACTGCTCTGACATGGGGGATCCTCATTTCTTGGGATGCGGGAACCACGGGTGGCGGGAAGTGCCACTCGTGCAATGACGGACCGTGCCGTCGATCAGGTTGCGGTGCGCTACCGGCGCGCCACTGGAGAACGATGACTATTAGTTCCGTTCAGAATTCTTGTGCGTGTGGTCATTTCATCCTCCCCAGGACCTGATGGAGAGACCCTCGCACCGGCCACTGACAAGTTTTTCGATCGCACGCTGATCAGCGGCTGGGCGATAGGGGTGCGAGCCGTCGTGATGCCGATCGGTTCGCGGTAGTCTCACAGGTAGCGGTCCGACGGAACTCTCGCCAGGGCAGATCCCCTCCGCACGACTATTCGTGCTGCCCAGGGGGATCTGGCGTGACATTGCTGCGGGTCACTGCGAATCGACTGATCGAGGAGTACACCTCGGAGTCGCTCGTGGAG
Organism: Tsukamurella serpentis; assembly: GCF_054780975.1. Classification (NCBI taxonomy): domain Bacteria; kingdom Bacillati; phylum Actinomycetota; class Actinomycetes; order Mycobacteriales; family Tsukamurellaceae; genus Tsukamurella; species Tsukamurella serpentis. The sequence continues at coordinate 1,857 of NZ_BAAGVH010000002.1, read as the reverse complement.
AAACTGCTGGAGCGCATGTTGTTCGAACGCGGGATCCGAGTGGGCGACGCCGAGCAACGCTCGTGGAGCAATAGCCTCCCGCAACTGGCCACTGACCTTCGTCACGGAGGTCTCGGTGATGTCGAAATGCTCATCGAGTACAAGCTGCCACTCTCATCCCGGCGCGCAGACGTCGTTCTCGCCGGTGTGCACCCTGCAACAGGTGCACCGTCCTACGTCGTGGTCGAGCTCAAACAGTGGTCATCGGCACGGATGTTCGAGGGCGATCCCGCAATGGTGACGGTTCCGCACCTGGGTGGTCCGATGTTGCATCCTGTAGCGCAGGTGGCCGGTTATTGCGAGTACATCGGCGACTTCGCGCGGACGCTCCGTGGGCAGGACGATGCTCTGGCGGGCCTCGCATACCTGCACAATGTAACCGACCCCGGTTCTGTCGCGGACCTTGCGCAGTTCCCCACCTCACGAACAGGCAGGTTGTTCACCGGAGCCGATGTGACGGCGATGCTGGAGTTCCTGCGCACTCGCCTGGCGCCGGGGGCGCCATCCGGATACGCCGCGGAGGCACTGCTGAACTCGGCCGCAGCACCGTCGCAGCAATTGTTGTCAGTGGCGGCGGAGGAGGTACGCGAACGGCAGGTCTTCCACCTTCTGGGGAATCAACGGCTGGCTGTCGATCTCGTATTGCACGACGTGGAACGGGCGCGTTCGGCGGACACCAAACGAGTTGTGGTGGTCACCGGCGGACCAGGCAGTGGAAAGAGCGCAATCGCTCTCGCACTGCTCGGAGATCTCGCGCGACGAGGCAGGACGGTGCTGCACGCGACGGGGTCGAGATCCTTCACCACGACGCTTCGCCAGGTTGCGGGCGCACGGTCGCCGCGAGTGCGATCCATGTTCAAGTACTTCAATCAGTTCATCGCCGCTGATCGAAACGGCCTCGATGTTCTGATTCTGGACGAGGCGCATCGCATTCGTGAGACGTCGGCCAATCGGTACACCCGAGCGGCTGACCGCACCGGCCGTCCACAGGTCGACGAATTGATAGCGGCGGCGCGGGTGCCACTGTTCCTTCTCGACGAGCATCAGGTGGTGCGACCAGGGGAACTCGGGTCCCTGAGTCAGATTCGGGCGTACGCGGCGTCTCTGGGGCTGGAGACCATTCATATCGCGCTCGACGACCAATTCCGGTGCGGCGGGAGCGAGCGATACGTCGAGTGGGTGCTCGACCTCGTCGGCTTGGGTGAACGGGATCCTTGGCAGTGGACGGGAGACGACGGCTTCGAGGTTCGCTTAGCCGAGACCCCTTGGGAACTGGAACGAATGCTCGAGGAGCAGCGTGACAAAGGGTACTCGGCGCGGATGACTGCGGGGTACTGCTGGCCCTGGAGCGATGCGACTGCGGACAGGACCTTGGTGCCGGATGTCGCCATCGATGACTGGGCTCGTCCTTGGAACTCCAAGTCGGACAGGCGCATGGGTGAGGTGCCCCCGTCCCAACTCTGGGCAACGGAGTCCGGCGGCTTCGGCCAGGTCGGATGCGTCTACACCGCGCAGGGGTTCGAGTACGACTGGAGCGGGGTGATTCTCGGACCGGACATCGTCTGGCGCGATGGACGGTTCACCGTGCAGCGCGATGAGAACCGCGATCCCAGTCTGAAGTCCAAGAAGAACCTCACGGACGTTCGGTTCGACCTGCTGATCAGAAACACCTACAAGGTGCTGCTCACTCGCGGCATGGCCGGCACCGTTCTGTACTCGACTGACGAAGAGACCCGCGAGGCGCTCCGGCGTCTGGAGCTTGACCCGGTTTCCCGGACAGTTGACGTGACGGCTTCAGGCTACCGATGAGGCGGCCTG